>JAWKWA010000009.1:37500-191313 GCA_041397765.1 Hyphomicrobiaceae bacterium
GCAGATCCGCTCGATCGGCGAGGCGGCGCGCTCGGCGGGCGGTGTCGAACTAGTTCCCGGCTCGCTGCTGCGCCTGACGCTGGTGCCATCTCCGACCAAGGCCCAGCTCATGGAGCCGGTGGCCGTCAGCATCTTCTCGGAGGGGCACCAGCATCTCCTCACGGTGACGCGGCGCAAGTCGGGCGAGTTCGTCGCCAGCCGGCGGCCGGTCGGCAACGACATTCTGGCCGCCTTGCGCGCCTCCGTGCAGACCCAGCATGCCTCGCTCTATACGAGCCTCTATCAGACGGCCCGCGCCGAGGGACTGTCCGAGGACCTGATCGCGACCGTCCTCAAGACCTTCGCCAACGACACCGACTTCAAACGCCGGGTCGGCCCCGGCGATACGTTCGAGGGTTTCTTCGACCTCGTCGAGGACGGCAAGACGCCGGAGGGCTCGCTCGGCGACCTGCTCTATATGGGCCTGACGGTCGGCGGCGAGACGCGCGGCTTCTACCGTTTCCGCCTGCCCGACGGCTCGGTCGATTATTTCGACGAGAATGGTCTCAATGCGCGCAAGTTCCTGATCCTGAAGCCGGTGCGCGGCAACGACGTGCGGTTCACCTCGGGCTTCGGCCTGCGCATGCATCCGCTCCTGAAGCAGATGAAGATGCACACCGGCATCGACTGGGCGACCGGCGCCGGCACGCCGATCGTGGCGGCCGGCAACGGCGTCATCGAGGAGATCGGACGCAAAGGCGGCAACGGCCTCTACATCCGCATCCGCCATGCCAACGGCTACCAGACCACCTATTCACACCAGACCCGCTTCGCGCCCGGCCTCGCGGTCGGCTCGAAGGTGACGCAGGGGCAGGTGATCGGCTATGTCGGCTCGACCGGCCTGTCGTCGGGACCGCATCTGCATTTCGAGGTACTGGTCAACAACAGCTATGTCGACCCCATGAAGGTGCAGGTGCCGCGCGAACGCCACCTGTCGGGGCGTGCGCTCGCCGAGTTCCAGAAGGAGCGGGCGCGCATCGAGGATCTGATGACACGCGCGCCGGTCTCGACGGTGGTCGCCTCGATCGGCGAGAAGGGATGAGCGGCGACCAAAGCCACTGCCCGGCCGCGAGAGCCGAGCGGCCCCGCCCGTTGCCTGCCGAGCCGAGAGCCCGCCCATGAGCCGGAAGGTCTATCTGCGCCCGATCGGTCTCGTACCCGCCGATCGCTCGAAGCCCGCCGAGGGCTATTCGGGAACGCTGCCGCTCGCCGGCAACGGCCCCTTCGACTTCACCGGCCTCGAGGTCATCGTCCGCAGCGGCGCCTCGGTGGCGCGCCGGCAGGTCGCCCTGGCGGAAGTCTGGGAGAATGCCACGCGCAGCGACTATCTGGAGGCCGACGAGGTGCTGGAGCGGCTGACGCGGCAAAGGCGCCGGATCGGCGGGCTGCCGCCGAGCGGCACGCTCGTCATGGGCGTCGTCAACGTGACGCCGGACAGCTTCTCGGACGGGGGCCGGCTGGCAAGCGCGGAAGCGGCGATCGCGCATGGGCTGAAACTCGCGGCGGAGGGCGCGGCGATCCTCGACATCGGCGGGGAATCGACGCGGCCGGGCTCCGATCCGACGCCACTGAGGGTCGAGCTCGATCGGGTGCTGCCGGTGATCGAGGGGCTGAGATCGCGCACGGACCGGCTGATCTCGATCGACACGCGCAAGGCCGGGGTGATGCGTGCGGCGATCGCGGCCGGCGTCGACATGCTGAACGACATCTCCGCTCTCAGCCACGATCCCGAGGCGCTCGAGGTTGCGGCCGGCAGCGGGCTACCGGTCGTCATCATGCATGCGCTCGGCGATCCCAAGACCATGCAGGTCGATCCGCGCTACGACGACGTGCAGACCGACATCTACGACTATCTGGAGGCGCGCATCGCCGCCTGCGAGGCCGCGGGCCTGCGGCGCGACCGGCTGATCGTCGATCCGGGCATCGGCTTCGGCAAGACGCTTCAGCACAATCTGGAGCTGATGGCCGGCCTCGGGCTCTTTCACGGGCTCGGCACGCCGGTTCTGCTCGGCGCCTCGCGCAAGCGCTTCATCGGCACCATCACGGGCGAGAGCGAGCCTTCGGCCCGGGTCGCCGGTTCGATCGGGGCGGCGCTCGCCGGCGCGGCGCAGGGCGTGCAGATCGTCCGCGTCCACGACGTGCGCGAGACCCGGGCGGCGCTCGACATGTTCGAGGCCTCGCTCAGCGGGCGCCTGCCACAGGGCTCAGCCTGAGGCACTGTCGCGACTGGCGACACGCCGCTCGGCGGCGGCGAGAAGGGCGGCGCGCAAGGTGTCCGGCGCGGCATCGGCGGCGAGCGGGGGATCGAGGGTCAGACGCTGGGCCTTGGCGAAGGCGCGCAGATCCTCGGCGCGGGCGATGGCGGCGAGCCGGCTCTGCAGCGCCGCGCGGCCTTCGTTGATGAGGATGGCGACGGCACTGATGGCGTAGGGGTCGAAGGGCGGATCGGCGGCGGGCGTATCGGGCGTCGCCGGCGGCTCATCGGTCCGAGGCCGATCGACAGGCACGCGCAACGGCGCCGGGAGACCCGGCCGCGCCGTCAGGCTGGAGATCCGCCGGGTCAGATGGGCCGCGAGCCGGTCTGCGGCCTCACCCCCACTCCCGGCACCTCGGCACAGGCCGCTTCGAGAAAGCCGGTCATGCGCCGGCCACGCAGCCTCGGTCTCTGGCTCATTCCCGGCCTCTCCTCTCGCGCGCCCGCTCGGCCGCCGTGCTGAAGGCGTCGTAGAGCGCCCTGACGGCACCGACGCCGCTGCCGTATTTTTCCTCGATCGACTGGCGCTCGCCCTGCCATTCGAAGGCGCGGGCGATGTCGTCGTTGAGCGGCATCTCGACACCGAGCATCGGATGGCCGGCGGCGACCTCCTGCATCAGCATGCGGTCGGGACCGCTCGGGCGGATGAAGTTCGGCAGCGTCACGTAGCGGCGCTGGTCGAGGGGAATGGCGCGCACGGAATCGATGTGGAAGCGATCCTCGATCAGCATCGAGATGCGGTCGATGGCGAACTGCGACACATAGTCCGGGCGGAAGGGCACGAGCACGAGATCGGCCGCGTCGAGCGCTGCCAGCGCGGCAAAGGAGAGCCCGGGCGCGCAATCGTAGATGACGACATCGGCGTGGGGATCGAACCGCGTGAGCAGCCGCTTCAACTTGCCGCGCACGCGATTGCCGACGGTCTCGGGGTCGGAGCTCTGGCGGGCCTCGCGGACGAAGAGCTCTCCCTGGACGTCCTCGACGAGCAGCGAGCCGACCAGCAGCGAGATCGGCAACGGGCGGCCGGGGGCGGCGTCGATGTCGCCGGCCCCGGGCACGACGAAATCCTTGGTCGAGGGCATGGCGCCGTCATAGAGGTCGAAGAAATAATCGGCGATGGTGATCGCGCGGTTCTTCGCCTTCAGCCAGCCATCACCGCCGAGCAGGATCAGCGAAGCGTTGCACTGGGTGTCGAGGTCGACGACGAGAACCCGCTTGCCGCCCCAGGCCGCATAGGCGTGGGCGAGCATGATCGAGACCGTAGACTTGCCGACGCCGCCCTTGCGGTTCGCGACAGCGATGTGGAGTGCCATGCCCTGACCCTGGATGTTCCAACGACGGCCGCGGGCAGCAGAAACAGGGGACACCAATGCGCCAGCGGCGAGGGGGGCACGATTATGGAGGGAATCGGGTGCTGTCAAACCGCGACCGGAAAGGGGACCGGGGGCGGCCCCCGGAGGCGGCGAAGCGGCGGCAGCTCTCGCAAGATTCGCTCATGAAATTTGAGATGCGGGAAGGTCGTGCACCGGCATATCTTCCGTTGTCTGTTGCTCGAATCGGCGGGGACTGGCAACACCGGATGCATCCACAATCGGGGAGCTGACATGTCACGTCGCTATTTCGGCACTGATGGAATCCGCGGTCTTGCCAACACGCCGCCGATGACCTCGGAGACTGCCTTGAAGGTGGGCATGGCCGCCGGCCGGCTGTTCACCAATGGCGACTACCGGCACCGCGTGGTGATCGGCAAGGACACGCGCCTGTCCGGCTACATGATCGAATCCGCCCTCGTCTCCGGCTTCACCGCGGTCGGCATGGACGTATTCGTTCTCGGCCCGATGCCGACCCCGGCGGTCGCCATGCTGACGCGTTCGCTGCGCGCGGATCTCGGCGTCATGATCTCGGCCTCGCACAACCCCTATTCCGACAACGGCATCAAGCTGTTCGGGCCAGACGGCTACAAGCTCTCCGACGAGATGGAGGAGCGCATCGAGGACATGATGGACGGACCCAGCGCCGATCTCCTCGCGGCGCCGGAGCGGATCGGCAGGGCGACTCGCGTGGAGAGCGCGCAGGAGCGCTATATCGAGTTCGCCAAGCGCACGCTGCCGCGCAACCTGAAGCTCGACGGCCTGCGCGTGGTGATCGATTGCGCCAACGGTGCCGGCTACAAGGTCGCGCCGCTGGCGCTGTGGGAGCTCGGTGCCGAGGTCATCAAGATCGGCGTCGATCCGGACGGCTTCAACATCAACAAGAAGTGCGGATCGACGGCGCCCGAGGCGCTCTGCGACAAGGTGCGCGAGGTGCGCGCCGACATCGGCATCGCGCTCGACGGCGATGCCGACCGCGTCATCATCGTCGACGAGCAGGGCCGCATCGTCGACGGCGACCAGCTCATGGCGGTGATCGCCGACGCATGGAAGCGGCGCGGCCGGCTCGCCGGCGGCGGCGTGGTGGCGACGGTGATGTCCAATCTCGGGCTCGAGCGCTATCTGAAGGGGCTCGGCCTTTCCATGGCGCGCACGCCGGTCGGCGACCGCTACGTCGTCGAGTACATGCGCAAGCACGGCTACAATGTCGGCGGCGAGCAGTCGGGCCATATCGTGCTGTCCGACTATGCGACGACGGGGGACGGCCTCGTCTCGGCGCTGCAGGTGCTCGCCTGCGTGGTGCAGAGCGAATTGCCGGTCTCGGCGGTGTGCAAGCGCTTCGATCCCTTGCCGCAGATCCTGAAGAACGTGCGCTACGGCGAAGGCAAGCCGCTCGAGGACCAGTCGGTGATCTCGACGATCGAAGGGGCGAAGCAGCGGCTCGGCAATTCCGGCCGCCTCGTCATCCGCCCGTCCGGCACCGAGCCGGTGATCCGCGTGATGGCGGAAGGCGACGACGAGAAGCTGGTCTCCAACGTCGTCGGCGAGATCGTCGAGGCGTTGAAGAAGGTCGCCGCCTGACGGGAACAGGGCGGCTTCGCGCACGCACGGATCGACAGCACGGACGAGGCGTCCGGCGACCCCGCCGGGCGCCTTTTTGCGTCGCGGCTCGGAGCCCCGGCCGGCGCGGCCAGTCGACGATCGCGGGCACCGTGCCGATTCGAGCCTGCGCTTAAGTCATCCTTAATCAGTCCCCGGCAATATCGGTTCCCATCAGGGTTTGAGCCTGTCGCGCCCTGTTCCAGGAAAGAACGCCGCGTCGGGATCTACAAGGGGACTTCCATGACTACCAATCGTTCCTTCATTCTCGGTCTTGCGCTGGCGGTCGGCGGAGCAATCGCGCCTGCCGGTGCCGCGGACCTCTACACGGGCATGGGCAGCCTCAAGGACGGCTACTATGCCGCTCCGAGCATGGCGCGCTGGTACCTGCGCGGCGACCTCGGCTATGCCTTCCACGGCGACGAGGACGTGTCGGTCGAGATCGGCGGCATCAGCTACGACTCCATCACGGCCGAGATGGAGGACACCTGGACGGTCGGCGGCGGCGTCGGCGTCTACTTCTCGGAGAACTTCCGCGGTGACGTGACGATCGACTACCGCACCGACGCGGGCGTCGACGGCGTCGCCGACGACTGGACGCAGCGCGACTACTCGTTCGACCTGTCGAGCACCGTGGTCCTCGCCAACCTCTATTACGACTTCAACCGTGGCGGCGGCTTCACGCCTTATGTCGGCGCCGGCATCGGCTGGGTCAACCACCAGACCAGCAATGGCCTGTGGGGCGACAATTGCGGCTGCAACGGCACCATCGAGGGCAAGAGCACCGATGACATGGCCGCGGCGCTGATGGCCGGCTTCACGGTCGACTTCGGCCACGAGGGCGGCGGCAGCATCAAGGACGGCCCGGTCGCGGACAGCCGCGGCGTGAAGCTCGACGTCGGCTACCGCTATCTGTGGCTCGGTGATGCCCATACCGGCGACATGCTGATGAACGGCACCGTCGCCGGTGGCGATCCGATCGTCCACGACCTCGATGCGCACGAGTTCCGCGTCGGTCTGCGCTACGACATCTACTGATACCGAAAGCCAGGGCTGAGCCCGGCGACGGGCTCGCCATATCGACCGGAGGGGCGGACCGAAAGGTTCGTCCCTTCTTTCGTTGCGGGACCTCGCTTCCACGCGAGCATCTCAACCGATCAGGCTCTCTTTGCTTTGAGAGTCTGATTCACGGCTTCGATGCCCGCGTCCACGCGAGCATCTCAACCGATCAGGCTCTCTTTGCTTTGAGAGTCTGATTCACGGCTTCGATGCCCGCGTCCACGCGAGCATCTCAACCGATCAGGCTCTCTTTGCTTTGAGAGTTCGATTCACGGCTTCGATGCCCGCGTCCACGCGAGCATCTCAACCGATCAGGCTCTGGCGGTTCGGTTCCGAAATCTGCCTGCCCGCGCCTCAGCCGCAAGTCCGATTGACGGCCAGATGGCCGAGGACTAGACCCGTCCACGGGACACCCCTCCCCACCGAGGGGCGCCAATCTGGAAGGGTTGCAAAGATGACAGACCACGCGCGGCCGGCGGCTCGCCCGGCCAATCCCTGCTTTTCGTCCGGTCCCTGCGCCAAGCGCCCCGGCTGGTCGGCGGCAGGGCTCGCCAACGCCCTCGTCGGGCGCTCCCATCGCTCCAAGGACGGCAAGGCGCGGCTGAAGGCCGTGATCGATCGCACGCACCGGATCCTCGGCCTGCCGGCCGGCTACCGCGCCGGCATCATGCCGGCCTCCGATACCGGCGCGTTCGAGGCGGCGATGTGGTCGCTGCTCGGCCCGCGCGGCATCGACGTCGTCGCCTTCGAGAGCTTCGGCAAGGGCTGGGCGCAGGACGTGCTGAAGGAGCTGCGGCTGACCGATGTGCGCGTCCTCGAGGCCGACTATGGCCGGCTCCCGGACCTTTCAGGGATCGACTTCTCGCGCGACGTGATCCTCACCTGGAACGGCACGACCTCGGGCGTGCGGGTGCCGGACGGCGGCTTCATTCCCGACGACCGCGCCGGGCTCGTGCTCTGCGATGCGACCTCGGCCGCCTTCGCCCAGGAGATCGACTGGGCGAGGATCGATGTCGGCACCTTCTCCTGGCAGAAGGCGCTCGGGGGCGAGGCACAGCACGGCATGATCATCCTGTCGCCGCGCGCGCTCGAGCGGCTCGAAACCTATTCGCCGCCATGGCCGGTGCCGAAGATCTTCCGCCTCGCCAAGAGCGGCAAGCCGATCGAGGGCATTTTCGCCGGCGAGACCATCAACACGCCCTCCATGCTGTGCGTCGAGGATTATGCCGACGCGCTCGACTGGGTGGAAGGGCTCGGCGGCCTGAAGTCGCTCGTCGCGCGCGCCGACAAGGGCGCCGGGGCGGTTGCGGCCTTCGCCGAGCGCTCGGCCTGGCTGAGGCTGCTGCCGGAGCGGGCGGAGACGCGCTCCAACACCTCGGTCTGCCTCGCCTTCCGCAACGAGGCGGTGCCGCCCGAGCGTCAGGCCGCCTTGCAGAAGGCGATCGTGGCGATCCTCGAGAAGGAGGGGATCGCCTACGACATCGGCGCCTATCGCGACGCGCCGCCCGGCCTCAGGATCTGGACCGGCTCGACCGTCGAGCCGGACGACGTGGCGGCGCTGATGCCCTGGCTCGATTGGGCGTATGAAACGGCGAAGGCGGAGATCGGTCATGGCTGAAGAGACCAGAGGCGCGGATGCGGTCCGCGTGCTGATCGCGGACGAGTTGAGCCCGGCGGCGGTGCGGATCTTCTCCGATCGCGGCGTCGCGGCGGATGTGCGCACGGGCCTGTCGAAGGACGAGCTCATCGAGGCCGTCGCCGACTATGACGGCATCGCGGTGCGCTCGGCGACCAAGGTGACGGAGAAGGTGATCGGCGCGGCGCGGCGGCTGAAGGTGGTCGGGCGCGCCGGCATCGGCGTCGACAATATCGACATCCGCGCTGCGACCGCGCGCGGCGTCATCGTGATGAACACGCCGCACGGCAACTCGATCACCACGGCCGAGCACGCCATCTCGCTCCTGATGGCGCTCGCCCGCCAGATCCCCGCCGCCGACCGCTCGACGCAGGCCGGCAAATGGGAAAAATCGCGCTTCATGGGCGTCGAGGTGACCGGCAAGACGCTCGGCATCGTCGGCTGCGGCAATATCGGCTCGATCGTCGCCGATCGCGCGCAGGGCCTCAGGATGCGCGTGATCGCCTTCGATCCGTTCCTGACGGCGGCACGCGCCGTCGAGCTCGGTGTCGAGAAGGTCGAGCTCGAGCAGCTTCTGGCGCGCGCCGACTTCATCACGCTGCACACGCCGCTCACCGACAAGACCCGCAACATCATCGACGAGGCGGCGATCGCGCGGATGAAGAAGGGCGTGCGCATCGTCAATTGCGCACGCGGCGGCCTCATCGACGAGGCGGCGCTGCTCGCGGGGCTCGAGGCGGGCCATGTGGCGGGCGCGGCGCTCGACGTCTTCCTCGAGGAGCCGGCCAAGGCCAATGCGCTGTTCGGACGCGACGACGTCATTTGCACGCCGCATCTGGGCGCCTCCACCTCGGAGGCCCAGGAGAACGTCGCCGTGCAGGTCGCCGAGCAGATGTGCGACTACCTGCTGAAGGGCGCGATCGAGAACGCCATCAACTTCCCCTCGATCAGCGCCGAGGAGGCACCGCTGATCCGGCCCTTCGTCAGGCTCGCCGAGCAGCTCGGCTCGTTCGCCGGCCAGCTCACCCGCTCGCCGATCCGGCGCGTGCAGATCGAGTTCGCCGGCAGCCTCGCGGAGATGAACACCAAGGCCATGACCTCGGCGGCGCTCGCCGGGCTGATGCGCCCGCTCCTGGCGGAGGTGAACATGGTGTCGGCCCCCGTCATCGCCCGCGACCGGGGCATGCAGGTCGACGTCACCGCCCAGACCAAACGCGGCGTCTACGACAACTACATCCGCGTCAACGTGGTCACCGACAACCAGGAGCGCTCGGTCGGCGGCACGGTGTTCTCGGACGGACGGCCGCGCATCATCCAGATCAAGGGCATCAACATGGAGGCCGAGCTCGGTCCGCACATGCTCTATGTGACGAACCGCGACAAGCCGGGCTTCATCGGCGCGCTCGGCACGACGCTCGGCAAGGCGGGGGTCAATATCGCCACCTTCCATCTCGGCCGCCACGAGCGCGGCGGGGACGCCATCGCCCTCGTCGAGGTCGACGAGGCGCTGCCGGCACAGGTGCTGGAGGCGGTGCGGGCGCTCGAGCATGTCGTCCAGGCCCAGCCGCTCGAGTTCTGAGACGAGCTGGAACCCGGGTCGGGGGAGCCCTAGTGGAGCGAAATTGACACTTCGTGTCCCGGTTACTGTGAAGTGCGTTCTCAAGTGTCAAATTCAGAAGCTCCACTAGAATCATAGACTTGCTAGTGGTTCTCATGATTCCGACATTTGCTCTCACGGGTTCTGCAACGGGATGCAAATGTCGGAATCGAACCACTAGCGTCCGCCCCGGCCCATTCAACCGCCTGCGGACCGGTGCCCCGGAGCGGCGGCCGAGCGCCGAACGGGCGGACGACTGTTGCAATTCGACATCGATCCGGTCCAAAAGTGAAGGCAGGCGTATCCCCGGGAAGGGGGACCGCCGCGGCCACCCACCTGCCCTCCTCGAGAGACGGGGCGACCGCAATACCGCAAGCTCCGCCACGACGCCATGAACCGCCTGCCGATCCCTCGCCCCGGCCGGGACAGCCGCGCCCGCCCCCTCGCGCCGCCGGGTCACCGAACGGCCAGCTTTCGACGATAATCGACGGTCCGGACCGCACGACCAGTCCCCACTTGGAGTCATCCGCCCATGCGATCTTTGCCGCGCGTGCTCGCTCTCGCAATCGTCTGCTGTGCCCAGCCGGCGCTGGCCGAGACCATCAGGACCAATTCGACGCTCGATGCGGTGACGGTCTATCCGCAGGGCGCCGAGGTCACGCGCGTTGCCAATGTGAAGATCCCGGCCGGCGCCCATTCGGTGGTGCTGAAGGACCTGCCGGCGGCGCTCGTGCCAGACTCGATCCGCGTCCAGGGCGAGGCGACCGGGGCCCTGCAGATCGGTGCCGTCGACACGCGCCAGCTCTATCTCTCCGAGCAGGAGAATGCCGAGTTCGCCGCCTCCGAGCGCAAGCGGCTCGAGGACGAGCTGGAGGCGCTCGGCGACAAGCGGCAGATGCTCGCCGACCAGCAGGCCGCTGCCGAGGCCCAGCGCACGCTGATGATGAATCTGGCAGGACTGCCCGGCCTGCCGCCGCCCGGCGAATCCGCCGGTGGCTCGCGCACACCCGCCGAATGGGCGGAGATCTTCGGGCTGATCGGCGAGAAGGTCGCCATCGCCGACAAGACCATCCAGGAGGCGCGTGTCGCCATCCGCGCCGTCGACCGCCGCATCCAGGAGGTGCAGAACGAGCTGGCGAAGTCGCCGTCCCGGGAGGACCTCAGGACCGAGCTCACCGTGCATCTCAGCGCCGACAGCGAGCTGGAAGGCACGCTGCGCATCCGCTACCAGGTGCCCGCCGCCTACTGGCAGCCGCTCTATGACGCAAGGCTCGAGACCGGCGACAAGAAGGAGCCGCCGAAGCTCCAGCTCGTCCGCCGCGCGGTCATCGCGCAGAGCTCGGGCGAGGATTGGAGCGACGTGGCGCTCTCGCTTTCGACCACGCGGCCGCAGGCCGGCACCAGCGCGCCCGAGATCGGCACGGTCGTCGTCGATTTCGAGCCGGAGGTCAAACCGCTCGCCAAGGCGCGCCGCAAGGCCGTCTCGGAGAGCGAGGGGGCGGCCTACGACCAGGCGCCGTCGGGAGGGCTGTTGTCCGCCGCTCCCGAGGCCGCGATGAAGATGGACGAGCCCGCGGTGGTCGCCGCCGACGAGCGCGGGGCGGAGGTGATCAACACCGCCTTCCAGGCCGTCTATCTGGTGCCCGAGCGCCAGACGATCCGGACCGGCGAGGGCGAGAAGCGCGTGCAGATCGACGTCCGCAGCTTCGATCCGACGCTCACCGTGCGCGCCGTGCCACAGCGCGAGGCGACGGCCTATCTCTATGCCCGTCTGACGCTCGAGAACGGCACCTTCATCCTGCCGGGGCCGGTGTCGCTGTTCCGCGACGGCGTCTTCGTCGGACGCGGCGCGCTGCCGGAAATCGCCGGCGGGGAGGAGCACGAGCTCGGCTTCGGGGTCGATGATCTCGTGCGCATCAAGTTCGCGGCACTCGACCACACCACCGGCGAGACGGGCATCATCTCGTCGTCCCGGACCGAGACGCGGCAGTTCAAGCTGACGGTCCGCAATCTCCACGAGCGCGCCATCGACGTGCGTGTGCTCGATCACGTGCCGGTGGCGGCCGATCAGCAGATCGAGGTCGAGCTGTTGTCGGCCTCGACCAAGCCGTCCGTGACCAATGTCGAGGACAAGCGCGGCGTGCTCGCCTGGGACCTGAAGCTCGAGCCCGACGAGGAGCACGACATCACGCTGGCCTATCGGCTGTCCTGGCCAAAGGAAAAGACCGTCCGCTACATGGAGCAGTGGTAGGCGGACAGGGCATATCGGGATGCGCACGCCAGCCGGCCGGCCATGACGCTGGCCGGCCGGCGCGCGTGCGAGCGCGCATAGCTCTGGGAGCGCGCACTCTGATATCACTGCGGCGAAAGCCGATCCCCGGCGCCCGCCCGGTGCGCCCCGATCACAGATGCAGGACCGTTTCATGGGTATGAAGCTCGACGACATCGACGCCGCGATCAGCCAGATCGCCGAGGGCCGGCCGGTCATCGTGGTCGACGACGAGGACCGCGAGAACGAGGGCGACCTCGTCATCGCCGCCTCCAAGGCGACGGCGGAATGGATGGCGTTCATCATCCGCCACACCTCCGGCATCGTCTGCGCGCCCTTGCCGGCGAGCGAGGCCCGACGGCTCAATCTGCAGCCGATGGTGGCCGACAACGACGCGCCCTATGCGACCGCCTTCACCGTCTCGGTCGACTATCGCGAGGGGGTGACGACCGGCATCTCGGCGGAGGAGCGCACGGCGACCGTGCGCGCGCTCGCCAACAACAATTGCGGCCCGCGCGATTTCGTCAGGCCCGGCCATATCTTTCCGCTGATCGCCCGCGACGGCGGCGTGCTCATCCGCACCGGCCATACCGAGGCGGCGGTCGACCTCGCGCGGCTCGCCGACCTGCCGCCGATCGGCGTCATCGGCGAGCTCGTCAACGACGACGGCACCGTGAAGAAGGGCGAGCAGATCGAGGCCTTCGCGCGCGAGCACGGTCTCCTGCTCGTCTCCATCGACGATCTCATCGCCTACCGGCAGCGGCGCGAGCGGCTGATCACGCGGGTGCTCGAGACCGACACGCTGACGGCGATCGGGCCGGCACGGGCGATCGTCTATGCGACACCGTTCGACACCGCGCACCATGTCGCCGTGCTGTTCGGCGATATCGGCGGAGGCCGCGACGTGCTCGCGCGGCTGCACCGGGAGGATACGATCGGCGACGTGTTCTGGGCCGGCCATTCGGCGATCGCCCGCTCGCTCGAGCGCATCAAGGCGGCGGGCCGCGGCGTCGTCATCTATCTGCGCGAAGGGGCGGTCGGCGTCTCGAGCGAAGGCCGGCGCGACGAGGAAGAGAGCCGGCCGGCGCTGAAGCGCGAGGAGCAGTGGCGCGAGATCGGCCTCGGCGCGCAGATCCTGAAAGATCTCGGCATCGCCTCGATCCGGGTGATCGGCACGCGGGAGCGCCAGTATATCGGTCTCGCCGGCTTCGGCGTCGAGATCACCGGCACCGAGATCATTGAGGGATAGCACTGCCGCGGTCCCGGAGACGGGGCCCGCCGATGCTGACGGGGAAGCCGTGGTGATGCCGCTCGCCGAGCCTGCACGCGCCAAGGTCAATCTGACGCTCGAGGTGCTCGGCCGGCGCAAGGATGGCTATCACGAGCTCAGAAGCCTCGTGGTGTTCGCCGACGCGGGCGACGAGCTGACGCTCGAGCCGGGACCCGCGCTCGTGGTCGAGACGAGCGGGCCGCATGGCCAGGCGATCGACGGCGAGAACCTGATCGAGCGGGTCGGGCGGTCCGTCCTCGCGGCGGCGCCCGGGAGCGTCACCGGCCACTTCCGTCTGACGAAGAACCTGCCCGTCGCATCCGGCATCGGCGGGGGCTCGGCCGACGCGGCGGCGGCCTTGCGGCTGCTCGCACGGGCCAACCCGCCGGCTCGCTCGCCGCGGTCCGGCGATGGCGAGGGCTCACCGTTGCCTGCCATGGTCGACTGGTGGGGGATCGCGCGCCAGATCGGTTCGGACGTGCCGTCCTGCTTCCTTTCGCGGGCGGTCTACATGGCGGGGGTCGGCGCCAATCTGAGAGAGGTCAGGCAGCTTCCCCGGCTGCCGGCGGTGCTCGTCAATCCGGGCCTGAAGCTCGCGACGCCGGATGTCTTCCGCGCGCTCGCCGCCCGTCCTGTCGGGTCGGGGGACATCCGGCCGGCGACGCGCCGGCAGGCCCGCTTTGCGAGCATCGAGGCGGTGCTCGACCATGCCCGGGGCTCGCGCAACGACCTGGAGGCGCCCGCCATCGCGCTTCAGCCGGTCATCGCCGACGTGCTCGTCGCGATCGCCGGGACGCCCGGATGTCTGCTGGCGCGCATGTCGGGGAGCGGCGCGACGTGCTTCGGCCTCTATCGCGACGCCGCGGCGAGCGAGGCGGCGGCCGCCCGGCTGGCGGCCGTCTGCAAGGCCTGGTGGATCGTCGCGACGACGCTCGGCTGAAAGCCCTTTGGAGCACCGATCGGGCCAACCGATCGGGCAACCATGGTGAGGCGGAGGCTCAGCTCAGCTGCGCTGTGCCGTCCAGCCCGCCCGGCGAAGCTCGGTCGAGAGCGCCAGATAGGCCTCGCTGGTGGTCCCGGCACGACGGGCGATCTCGGCGAGCTCGGCGGTCGCGCCGTCGAGACGGCCCTCCTCGATCAGCGCCTCGCCCATGTAAGCGCGGGCCTCGACATAGTCGGGATCGAGCGCGAGCGCGGCGCGATAGTAGCCGAGCCCTTCCTCGACACGGCCGAGCTTTCGGGTTGCATAGCCGACATAGGTCAGCAGCTCGGCATCGTCGCGGTGCTCGACGAGCGCCAGCAGGTCGAGTGCCGCCTGATAGTCGTGCTCCTCGCGGGCGAGAACATAGGCGCGATAGATGAGCGCCGCGTCGTCGAGGCGCTTGGGGTTCTGCTCGCGGCACTTCTTCAGCTTCTTGCCGGTCAGCCCCGCACACGGATCGGGCGGGCTGGTGAAGACGGCGAGAGCCGGGCGGGGCAGGAGTGCGAGCACGATCGCAAGACCGAGCGCGGGGGCGATCGCCCAGCCGGCGGCGCGGCGACGGATGCGTGACGTGACGGTCATCGGAACGGCTCTCCGTTGGGGCTCGGAAATCGTGATCCGCTGCGATATTACGTCACGGCACTGCCTTCGCACAAGTCGATGCTCCCGGTCCATCTCAGGAGAAACTGTGCCCCTTCATGCGAATGGGGCGGCCGAGGCCGCCCCATCCATGTGATTTCGTGCGTCAGCTTGCGTGCGCACGGGCCTCAGTTGCGATCGCGCCGCCGCTCCCGGTCGCCGCCGCCGCCGCGACGCTCGCCACGGCCGCCGCCACCCTCGCGCCGGCGTCCGCCGCCGCCGCCACCCTCGTCCTCGGGCGGGGCATTCTCGTCGCGCGGCAGCTCCTCGCCGGTCTCCTGGTTGACCACCTTCATCGACAGGCGGACCTTGCCGCGATCATCGAAGCCGAGCAGCTTGACGTAGACCTCCTGGCCCTCGCTCACCACCTCGTTGACCGTCTGAGGACGGCCCTGGGTGAGCTGCGAGATGTGCACGAGGCCGTCCTTGGCGCCGAAGAAGTTCACGAAGGCACCGAACTCGACCACCTTCACGACCTTGCCCTTGTAGACAAGGCCGACCTCGGGCTCCGAGACGATCTCGCGGATGCGCTTCAGCGCCCCCTCGATCGACTCGCGGCGGGTGCCGGCGATCTTCACCGTGCCGTCGTCGGAAATGTCGATCTTGGCGCCGGTCTCGTCGACGATGCCGCGGATCACCGAGCCGCCCGAGCCGATCACCTCGCGGATCTTGTCGGTCGGGATCTTGATCGTCTCGATGCGCGGCGCGAACTCGCCAAGCTCGGGCCGGGCGCCGGTGAGCGCCTTCGACATCTCGTTCAGGATGTGCATCCGGCCATCCTTGGCCTGGCCGAGGGCGATCTTCATGATCTCCTCGGTGATGCCGGTGATCTTGATGTCCATCTGCAGCGAGGTGACGCCGTCGGCGGTGCCGGCGACCTTGAAGTCCATGTCGCCGAGATGATCCTCGTCACCCAGAATGTCGGAGAGCACGGCGAAGTCGGTGCCCTCCTTGATGAGGCCCATGGCGATGCCGGCGACCGGCCGCTTCAGGGGAACGCCGGCGTCCATGAGGGCGAGCGAGGAGCCGCACACCGTCGCCATGGAGGAGGAGCCGTTCGACTCGGTGATCTCCGAGACGACGCGGATCGTGTAGGGGAACTCCTCCGACTTCGGCAGCATCGGACGGATGGCGCGCCAGGCGAGCTTGCCATGGCCGATCTCGCGACGGCCCGGCGAGCCCATGCGGCCGACCTCGCCGACCGAGTAGGGCGGGAAGTTGTAGTGCAGCAGGAAGGACTCCTTATAGGTGCCTTCCAGCGCGTCGATGTACTGCTCGTCCTCGCCGGTGCCGAGCGTGGCGACGACGATCGCCTGCGTCTCGCCGCGGGTGAAGAGGGCCGAGCCGTGCGTGCGCGGCAGGATGCCGACTTCCGCGACGATCGGGCGGACCGTCTTCACATCGCGCTCGTCGATGCGCCGGCCGGTCTTCAGGATGTTGCCGCGGACGATGTCCTTCTCGAGCGACTTGAAGGCATCGGCGGCGAGCACCTTCTTCTCGCCCTTGTCGTCGTCGGGCACGAGCTCGGCCATCACCTTGTCGCGGGCCTCGCCGACCTTGGCGAGACGGCTCTGCTTGTCGGTGATGGCATAGGCGGTGCGCAGATCGGCCTCGGCGATCGACTTGGCGCGGGCCTTCAGCTCCGACTTGTCGGGGGCCTTGAACTCCCACGGCTCCTTGGCGGCGCGTTCGGCGAGGCGGACGATGGCGTCGATCACCGGCTGGAAGCCGCGATGGCCGACCATGACGGCCTCGAGCATCTCCTCCTCGGTCAGCTCCTTGGCCTCGCTCTCGACCATCAGCACGGCGTCACCCGTGCCGGCGACGACGAGGTCGAGACGGCTCTCGGCCATCTCGTCGATCATCGGGTTGAGCACGAACTGGCCATTGACGAAGCCGACGCGAGCGGCGCCGATCGGCCCGAGGAAAGGCACGCCCGAAATGGTGAGCGCGGCGGAGGCCGCCACCATGGCGACGATGTCGGGATCGTTCTCGAGATCGTGGCTGAGCACGGTCGCGACCACCTGGGTCTCGTGCTTGAAGCCTTGAGCGAACAGCGGACGGATCGGCCGGTCGATGAGGCGGGAGGTCAGCGTCTCCTTCTCGGTCGGGCGCCCCTCGCGCTTGAAATAGCCGCCGGGGATCTTGCCGGCCGCATAGGTCTTCTCCTGGTAGTTGACCGTGAGCGGGAAGAAATCGATGCCGGGCCGCACGTCGCGCGCGGCGACGGCGGTCGCAAGCACGCTGGTCTGGCCGTACTGGGCGAGCACCGCGCCATCGGCCTGCCGCGCGATGCGGCCCGTCTCGAGCGTCAACGGCCGGCCGGCCCACTCGATCTCGACTTTCTCGATCTTGAACATGTGTTTTTCAGTCCCATTCCGGCGTGATCCGTCACGCCTTCAGGGTGCGGCTCCCCCATGGAGGCGCACCCGGCCGGGGACGCCTGTCGTCCCGGCCCGATAGCACCTGCGTCACACGCCTCGGCCGGATTGCCCCGGCGCGTGCCGATCGGTGCTGCCGCCGCATCGCGTGCCCCGAGAGGATCGAGGATGCGTCGGACTTCCATTGACCGGGCGAGCCTCGTTCGGCTCCCCGCGGCCGATCCTGCGGGGCGTGGAGGGACCAGCCGGTCCTCTCGCCCCTCTCGTTCCCGATACCGCCGGTCGCCGGCGGACAGGTCGGGAGAGATCCTGCAACTGCCCTTCCTGAACGGCCGCCCGGCGGGTGCTCGTCACACCTGCCATGCGGGCAGCCGACGACGTTCAGCCCATGCCGGTGCTGAAACGCCGAAAGCGGCCAGATCCACCTGGGCTCTGGCCGCCGGAAAAATAGTCTGGACGATGCGTCTCAGCGGCGAATGCCCAGACGCTCGATGAGCTTCTGATAGCGGGCCTCGTCCTTCGACTTGACGTAGTCCAGCAGCCGGCGACGCTGGCTGACCATCTTGAGCAGGCCCCGCCGGGAATGGTTGTCCTTGACGTGGGTCTTGAAGTGCTCGGTCAGGTTGGTGATGCGCTCGGTCAGGATGGCGACCTGCACCTCCGGAGAGCCGGTGTCGCCCTCCTTGGTCGCATAGTCGGTGACGAGCGTCTTCTTGCGGTCAGGCGAAATCGACATCATCGCTCCTTCGTGAACGGCTCATGCGCCGGATGCCGGGGGCCACCGGATCAGGCGGAAAAGTTGAAAACCCGCGTCGGCTGGAACTCGCCCTGCCGGATCTCTCCGAGCGCGATCGGCGAGCCACGAGACGTGGCAAAGGCTGGCCCTGTATGGATTGGGGCGCCGGCGCCTCTGAGAAGCACGGGCTGTCCCCGCTTGATCCGCAAGGCGTCCTGATCGGACATGGCGAGCGCCAGGATGTCGTCCAGCGCCGCCTCCAAGGGCAGCAAAGCCACCCTCGGCCCTTCACGGTCGTCGGGACCATGGCAGAGTTGCCTCAGTTTATCCAGCGAAATCGCGGCATCCTCGCCGAAGGGTCCGACGCGCGTGCGGCGCAGCTCGACGATGTGACCGAGGCAGCCGAGCATGCGCCCGAGGTCGCGGGCGATGGCGCGGACATAGGTGCCCTTGCCGCATTCGGCCTCGAAGGTGGCCTCGACCGGTCCTTCTCCGCCGGGATCGGTGAAGGCGGTCAGCGCCAGGCGATCGATCCGCACGAGGCGCGGCTTCAACTCGACCGTCTCGCCGTCGCGGGCGAGGTCATAGGCGCGGGCGCCCTCGACCTTGACCGCCGAATATTGCGGCGGCACCTGCGCGATCTCGCCGAGGAAACGCGGCAGGGCGGCCTCCACTTGCGGCCTGGCGGGGCGCAGGCCGGACCGGCGGACGACCTGGCCCTCGCAATCGTCGGTGTCGGTCTCGGCGCCGAACTGGACACGAAAGCGATAGCTCTTGGTGCCGTCGACGATGAAGGGGACGGTCTTGGTCGCCTCGCCGAAGGCGAGCGGGAGGATGCCGGTGGCGAGCGGATCGAGCGTGCCGGCGTGGCCGGCCTTTCGGGCATCGAACAGGCGCTTGGCGATGCCGACCGCCTCGGTCGATGTCATGCCCTCGGATTTGTCGAGGATGAGCCAGCCATGAACGGGCTGGCCGCGCTTGCGTCTTGCCATGGATCTCACGGTCGGCTGGCCGCCTTGGACATGAGGCGGCGGGAACTTCATGGAGAGGCGCCGGCCCAGGGGGAAAGACGGGCCGCAGGCTCGGGGGCGGGGCGACGAGCGAGGTGGCGGAGCACGCCGCCGCGCGGTCAGTCGAGGTCGCGCTTCACCTCGGGCGAGGCGAGCAGGCGCTCGATGCGATCCGCCTCGCCGAAGCTCTCGTCGTGGAGGAAACGGATGTCGGGCGCGAATTTCAGGTCGAGACTGTGCGCAATCTCGCCGCGGATGTAGCGCCGATGGCGCTTCAGCGCCTCGAGCACGGGGCCCGTATCGACATCGCCGAGCGGCAGCACATAGATGGTCGCGAGCTTCAGATCGGGCGACATCCGCACCTCGGGCACGGTGACGACATGGGCGGTGAGCACCTCGTCGTGGATCTCGGCGCGGGTCAGCATCTGGGAAATCTTGTGGCGGACGAGCTCGGCCACTCTCAACTGGCGCTGGGAGGGGCCGGTGCCGCGGCGATCGGATTGACGTCTGGTCATGGTCTTCCTGCGCCGGGATCGGACCGGCGCTCCGTTTCGATACGTGGAATGGGCCGATGCAGAGCCGGTCGACGCCCGGGGCCGGCCGTCGTCAGCGGCGGCAAGCGGCTGTCGGCCGCGTGCTCCCCTCCGGCTTCGGCGAGCGGCCCGGCGCGCCGCTCCTCACGAGAGCCCCCGCTTCGCACGGGCCCCATCTCCAGGCCCTGTCTCATCACAGGATGCCCGGTCCCGGAGTGCCCGGGACCGAAGGTCTCCTGGCTCGTCAGCCCTGCAGCCGGGCCTCAGAGGGTGCGGATGATCGTCTCCACCTTGAAACACTCGATGGTGTCGCCCGGACGGATGTCCTGGTAGCTCTCGAAGGCCATGCCGCATTCCTGGCCGGCGGGGACTTCCTTGACCTCGTCCTTGAAGCGCTTCAGCGTCGACAGCTTGCCACGGTGAATGACGACGTTGTCGCGGATGAGGCGAACCTCGGCACCACGCTCGACCTTGCCGTCGGTGACGAGGCAGCCCGCCACCTTGCCGACCTTGGTGATGTTGAACACTTCCTTGATCTGGGCATTGCCGAGGAAGATCTCGCGCAATGTGGGAGCAAGGAGGCCCGACATGGCCTTCTTCACGTCGTCGACGAGATCATAGATGATCGCGTAGTAGCGGATCTCGATGCCCTCGCGCTCGGCCGCGGCGCGCGCCTGGGTGTTGGCGCGAACGTTGAAGCCGACGACGACCGCGTTGGAGGCCGCCGCGAGCGCGATATCGGACTCGGTGATGCCGCCGACGCCCGAATGGACGACACGCGCACCGACCTCGTCGGTTCCCAGCTTCTCGAGGGCGGCCGAGATGGCCTCCACCGAGCCCTGCACGTCGCCCTTGATGACGAGCGGGAAGTCCTTGCGGCCCTCGCCCTTCAAATTCGCCATCATCTGCTCGAGCGTGCGGCCGCTGCCGACGCCGACCGACTGCTTCTCGCGCCGCTTGCGGACACGGTAGTCGGTGATCTCGCGGGCGCGCGCCTCGTTCTCGACGACGGCGAGCTGGTCGCCGGCCTCGGGCGCCGAGGAGAAGCCGAGCACCTCGACCGGAACCGAGGGGCCAGCCTCGCGCACCTGCTCGCCGCGATCGTTGATGAGGGCGCGAACACGGCCCCAGGCGCTGCCGGCGACGATGATGTCGCCGACATGAAGGGTGCCGCGCTGGATCAGCACGGTGCCGACCGGACCGCGGCCGGCCTCGAGCTTCGCCTCGATGACGACACCTTCGGCGGAGCGGTCGGGATTGGCCTTCAGCTCGAGCACCTCGGACTGCAGGACGATGGTCTCGAGCAGCTTGTCGAGATTGGTGCCCTTGAGGGCCGACACCTCGACGTCGAGCACCTCGCCCGACATGCTCGACCACCACCTCGTAGCGCAGCAACTCGTTGCGCACGCGGCTCGGATCGGCCGAGGGCTTGTCCATCTTGTTGATGGCGACGATCATCGGCACGCCGGCCGCCTTGGCGTGATTGATGGCCTCGACGGTCTGGGGCATGACGCCATCGTCGGCGGCGACGACCAGCACGACGATATCGGTCACCTTGGCACCGCGGGCACGCATGGCGGTGAACGCCTCGTGGCCGGGCGTGTCGATGAAGGTGATCTTCTCGCCGTTCTTCGTTTCGACCTGATAGGCGCCGATATGCTGGGTGATGCCGCCGGCCTCGCCGGCGACGACGTTGGTCTTGCGGATGGCGTCGAGCAGCGAGGTCTTGCCGTGGTCGACATGGCCCATGATCGTGACGATCGGGGCGCGCGGATGCATGTCCTCGTCGATGTCGTCGTGGCCGATGAAGCCTTCCTCGACGTCGGCCTCGGAGACGCGCCGCGGCGTGTGGCCGAACTCCTCGACGAGCAGCTGGGCGGTATCGGCGTCGATCACATCGGTGATCTTGTGCATCTCGCCCTGCTTCATCAGGAACTTGATGATGTCGACGCCGCGCTCGGCCATGCGGTTCGACAGCTCCTGGATGGTGATCACCTCGGGAATGATGACCTCGCGCTGGATCTTCTCGCGAGGCTGGGGACCCATCTCCTTCATGCGCTCGCGCTCACGGCGGCGGCGCAGGGAGGCGAGCGAGCGCTCGCGCTGCTCGTCGTTGAAGACGGTCTGGACGGTCAGCTTGCCGCGCCGCTCCTCGCGGCCCTTGGCGGTCGAACGCACCGGCGGCTTCTTGGCGCCGACGCCACCCTTGCGGGCGGAATCCTCGCTCTCCTCGTCCTTGCCGACCCGCTTGCCGGGACCGGGCGCGCGCCGCTCGTCCTCGCGGCCGCGCGGGGCGTCGGTGCGGCCGGGCTCTGGCCGCGCGGAGGCCGGGCCACCCGCACGCTCGCGCGCACCGTCGGTCGTCCTCGCATGGGCGGGCCTCGAGGCAGGGGTGCCCGCACGCTCGCGCGGGGGCTCCTTCGTCCGGGTCTCGGCTCGCGGCTCGGCAGCGGGGGCCGTGGCCTCGGGCTCGGCCCTGGCGCTCGCGGCGGCCTCCTCGACAGCCTTGCGGCGCTCCTCCTCCTCGGCGCGCAGGCGGGCTTCCTCCTGCTCGCGCTTCAATTCGGCCTCGCGCTGGGCGCGACGCTTGGCCTCCTCCTCGGCCCGGATGCGATCCAGGGCTTCACGCTCGCGCGCGGCGGCGAGCGCCTTGATGCGGGCATCGCGCTCGTTGTCGGAGAGGGTTCGGGGCGCACCGCCCTGGCCGCCGCCGGCCTTGCGCGGCGGCGTCGATGCCTGCGGCCGGCCCTGGGGGCGACGCGCGGCTTCGTCTCGCGCTCGGGCGCGGCCTCGGGTGCTCGGATGCTCCCTCGGCGGTCTGGCCGGGCGTGGTGAGCTTGCGCGCCCGCTTCATCTCCACGACCACCGGCTTGGTGCGGCCATGGCTGAAGCTCTGACGGACATGGCCGGCATCGACCGTCCGCTTCAGGCTCAGCGTCTTGCCGCCACGCGCCTTGTCACCCGGATCTTTCGTTTCACTCATGCCTGTTCCGTATCATCCCTATCGAGGGGAATTCAGCCCCTCGGCCATGTCGGGGCGTTCTCGTATATGCGCAGCCGAGCCACCTCCTGGAGGAATTGCCCGCTCGCGCCACCGTTTCTGAGCGCTGCATGTATCACATTTGCGCGCCCGAGTGCCAAACTCAATTCCTCCGAGGCGAATATTCCAGCGAGGATCGTCTCGCTCTGCCCGCCTGCGCAAGTCGCCGAAGACGTCTCGGCACCGTCCTCGGGCGTCTCGCGGGGCGTTTCGCGCGCGGCCGCCGCCTCGAAATGGCGGAACGCGCGGTCGAGCTTGCCAGTTCCATCGGCGGCCGCCTCGCGGGCGTGGATCAGTGCCGCGACACCGCCGGCCGCAATTGCCTTCTCGACCTTGACGAAGCCCGCGACCACCTCGCCCGCCTTGTTGGCGATGGCGAGGCGCTCGAGCGACCGCGTCCTGATCAACCGGGCGACCAGATCGGCAAGCCCGGCATCGGGCCGAACCGGCCGCTTCAGGCTGCGCGCGAAGACGTTCCGCGCGACCGCCGTCTCGACGAGGCGCCGATGCGCGCCGACCCAGACGCCACGCCCCGGCAGCTTTCCCTTGAGATCGGGGATGATGGCACCGTCAGGTGCCGCCACGAAGCGCAGCAGGCAGGTGACCGCCCGCTCCTGGCGCGTCACCGCGCAGAGCCGCAGGCTCTGCCCCGACGTGCCGGCGGCCCGGCGATCCTGGTGCTCCGGGCGCTCGGAGCGATCCTCTTGCGACTGCATCGCCCGCTCTGCCTCGATCTTCAGCGCGTCCCTGGCCCGACCTCATCCGAACCAATCCTCTCCGAGGTCCGCCGTGAGCCGGCCGCGGACACCGGAAGGGGATGTCAGGCCGGATCGCCCGGCAGCACGTTGGCGCTCGCGGGGGCCGCGAACAGGGCCTCCGCCTCGCTCACCTCGGCGACCGGCTCCTCCTCGGGCTCGACGGGCGCGCGCATCTTCATCACGTCGTCGATCGACACCCAGCCGGCCACGACGCGGGCCGACATGATGAGGTCCTCGGCCTCCTGGCGCGAGACCTCGAGCTGCTCCAGGGCGCCGGCGTGGCGCTTGGTCTCGCCGTCCTTGCGCTCATACCAGCCGGTCAGGTCGTCGGTCGCGCAATCGGCGAGATCCTCGACCGTCTTGATGCCATGCTCGCCGAAAGCGACCATCATGGCGGTGGTGACGCCGGGCACCGAGGCCAGCTCGTCCTCGACGCCCAGCTCGCGACGGCGCTCGTCGAGCTCGGCCTCCTTGCGCTCCAGATATTCGACGGCGCGGGACTGGATCTCGCCAGCCGTCTCCTCGGTGAAGCCCTCGATCGTTGCGATCTCGCCGAGCTCCACATAGGCGATCTCCTCGACCGAGGCGAAGCCTTCGGTGGCGAGGAGCTGGCCGATCACCTCGTCGACATCGAGCGCGTCCATGAAGAGCTGGGTGCGCTCGGCGAACTCCTTCTGACGGCGCTCCTGCTCGGCCGCCTCGGTCAGGATGTCGATGTCCCAGCCGGTGAGCTGGGAGGCGAGGCGCACGTTCTGGCCGCGCCGGCCGATGGCGAGCGAGAGCTGCTCGTCGGGCACCACGACCTCGATGCGGTTGGCGTCCTCGTCGAGCACCACCTTGGAGACCTCGGCGGGGGCGAGCGCGTTGACGATGAAGGTCGGCGCGTCGTTCGACCACTGGATGATGTCGATCTTCTCGCCCTGCAGCTCGCCGACCACGGCCTGGACGCGGGCGCCGCGCATGCCGACGCAGGCGCCGACCGGATCGATGGCGCTGTCCTTGGAGATGACGGCGATCTTGGCGCGGCTGCCGGGATCGCGGGCGACCGACTTGATCTCGACGATGCCGGAATAGATCTCCGGCACTTCCTGGGCGAAGAGCTTCGCCATGAACTCGGGGCGCGTGCGCGAAAGGAAGATCTGCGGACCGCGCTGCTCGCGGCGGACGTCGTAGATCAGCGCGCGGATGCGGTCGCCGTATTTGAAGATCTCGCGCGGCAGCTTCTCGTCGCGGCGCACGATGCCCTCGGCGCGGCCGAGGTCGACGATGATGTGGCCATGCTCCTCGCGCTTGACGACGCCGTTGATGATCTGGCCGACGCGGTCCTTGAACTCCTCGTGCTGGCGCTCGCGCTCGGCCTCGCGGACCTTCTGGACGATCACCTGCTTGGCGTTCTGGGCGGCGACGCGGCCGAAATCGAGCGGCGGCAGCGATTCTGCGATGAAATCGCCGATCTTGGCCTCGGGATTGCGGCGGGTCGCCTCGGCGAGGTCGATGTCGGTCGATTCGTTGACGACCTCCTCGACGACGTGAAGGAGGCGCGTCAGGCGGGTCTCGCCGGTGCGCGGGTCGATCTGGGCACGGATGTCGTTCTCCGCGCCATAGCGCGACTTAGCCGCCTTCTGGATCGCGTCTTCCATGGCGGCGATGACCACCTGCCGGTCGATCGACTTCTCCCGTGCGACGGCGTCCGCGATCTGCAGCAGCTCCAGCCGGTTTGCGCTTACGCCTGTCTGGGCCATGTCGGTCCTCCACATCTTCCGTTTCGGGCGACGTGTCGTCCGCGCCCGCGATATTTCCGATGAGTGCGGCGATCTCGGGATCACTGTCCTGACGCGCCGCCTCCAGCTTCAGCAATTCATCCGTGAGCACGAGCCGTGCCGACTGCACGAGGCCGGTCGGCAGGCCGATCACCTCGGTCGCGGGACCGGACGCGCCGGCCTCGGCGGGGGCTGCTGCGGCGGCGGCCTTCTGGCCGGCCCGCGCCCGCTCGATGACGAGGCGGATCTCGCCATCCTCGAAGCCCTCGAGGATGCCGCGAAAACGCCTGCGGCCGCTCACCATCTCCTTCAGCTCCACCCGCGCCTCGTGGCCGACCCAGCGCTCGACATCCTCCGGTCGCACCAGCGGCCTGTCGATGCCCGGCGAGGAGACCTCCAGATGGAAGCGCTCGCGGATCGGGTCGTGCACGTCGATCAGCGGCGAGATGGCGCGGGAGATGTCCGCAAGCTCGCCGACCGTGATGCCGCCGTCCGGCCGCTCGGCCATGATCTGCAGCGTCTGGCCGTTCTGGCCGCTCAATCGGACGCGAACGAGGCGGAAACCAAGCTCGACGATGGCCGGCTCGAGGAGATCGGCGATCTCGCCTTCGAGGCCGCTCTCGCGATGGAAGCGACGGGTCCGGTCGAGGCTCGGAGTGTCTTCTGTCATGCCGCGGGCGATCCGCTCGAAAGTTGCGCGCCGTGCGCCGGGGCCGTTCAGCCGGCCATGCCCGATCATTGCCTCGGGCGGCGGCCGGAAAGGCCGTGCCCAAAACAAAAAGAGCGGACCCGAAGGCCCACTCCCGAAGTTGAGATGATCATGAGCAAAGGGACTATACGCGGCGCGGCAGCCACATTCAAGAGGGAAAACACGAGGCCGCTCGCAGGAGCCAAAGTTCCGCCCGAATTGGCGAAGGCTGCCGGCGCGGTCGGGCGAGAGGGCCGTTCCGCTTGCTCGCCGACAGTGGCGCTCAGCAACGCTCGAAGGTGAGGAAATAGCGCGTGCGGCCGGCGGCGATGGCCTTCCTCTCATACTTCGTCTCGGGCCAGTCCGGCCAGCGCGTCCGCCAGTCGGCAGGCCCATCCGCCCGCCAGCGGAAATCGCCGGAGCGGCCGACGGCCTCGAGCGTGGTGCGGACATAGTCGCCGATATCGGTTGCGACCCGCAGCTCGGCGCCCGGTCGCATGACGCGGGCGAGGCGGCGAAGCGTGACGGGCGAGACGAGGCGGCGCTTCCTGTGACGGGCCTTCGGCCAGGGATCGGGGAACAGCACATAGACGCGGCCGAGGGCGCCGTCGGGCAGCCATTCGAGGAGGGGGGCGGCCTCGCGGTCGTGCAGGCGCACATTGTCGAGCCCGGCCTCGGCGAGCGCGACGACGGTCGCGGCAAAGCCGTTGACGAAAGGCTCGGCGCCGAGAAAGCCGATGCCGGGGTCGGCGGCCGCCCGGTGGATGAGATGCTCGCCCATGCCGAAGCCGATCTCGAGCCAGGCGTCGCGGACCGGCCGGGGAAACAGACCGGCGAGCGAGGAGGGCGGAGACCGCGACAGATCGAGCCCGTAGCGCGGCAGTGCGGCGGCGAACGCCGTCTCGACCGCCGGGCTCAGGCGGTGGCCGCGCATGCGGCCAAAGAACTGGCGGGCGGGACCGGGTGGCGGCCCTTTGCGCCGCCGTCGGCCGGTGGCGCCATCATCGCTCCTGCCGTCTGCGGCCATTCCGCCTCTCTCCACGCGCTCTGTGAAACGACGAGGGACGGCCGTGCCACGGGGCAGGCCGTCCCTCGCAAGGCCATCCAGTGCCTCGGGCTTCCGACAGGCGGCGCCCGTGCGCCCGCCTCAGCCCATGACGCCCTTCAGCTTGTCGACGAGATCGGTCCGCTCCCAGGAGAAGCCACCGTCGGCGTCGGCCTTGCGGCCGAAATGGCCGTAGGCGGAGGTGCGCGCGTAGATCGGCTTGTTGAGATCGAGGTGGCGGCGGATGCCGCGCGGCGTCAGGTCCATGACCTCGAACAGCGCCTGCTCGAGCCGGCTTTCGTCGGTCATCGAGGTGTCGTGCAGATTGACGTTGATCGACAGCGGCCGGGCGACGCCGATGGCATAGGAGAGCTGGATCGTGCAGCGCTCGGCGAGGCCGACAGCCACGACATTCTTGGCGAGATAGCGCGCGGCATAGGCCGCCGAGCGGTCGACCTTGGTCGGGTCCTTGCCGGAGAAGGCGCCGCCGCCATGGGGGGCCGCACCGCCATAGGTGTCGACGATGATCTTGCGGCCGGTCAGCCCGCAGTCGCCGTCGGGACCGCCGATATAGAACTTGCCGGTCGGGTTGATGTGCCAGACCGTGTCCTTGGTGATCCAGCCCTCGGGGATGGCGCGGCGGACGAAGGGCTCGACGATGTCACGCACCTGGCGCGAGGACAGATCCTCGATGACGTGCTGGTGCGAGACGACGATCGCCGTCACGCCGACGGGCTTGCCGTCCTCGTAGCGCACCGTCACCTGGCTCTTGGAATCGGGGCCGAGCTTGGCGGCGTCACCTTCGCGGGCCTTGCGCGCCCGGGCGAGGTCCTCGAGGATCTTGTGGGCATAGTATATTGGCGCCGGCATCAGCTCGGGCGTCTCGTTGCAGGCATAGCCGAACATGATGCCCTGGTCGCCGGCGCCTTCCTCGGCATTGGTCGGCTGGCGGGCATCGACGCCCTGGGCGATGTCGGACGACTGGCCGTGCAGCAGCACCTCGATATTGGCGTTGGCCCAGTGGAAGCCTTCCTGCTCGTAGCCGATATCGCGGATCGCTTTGCGAGCGATGTCCTGAATATGGGCGACGGTGACGCCGTGGGGACCGCGATACTCGCCGGCGATGATCACGCGGTTGGTCGTCGCCATGGTCTCGCAGGCGGCGCGGAGCTGCCAGGGATCGAGGCCTTCCTTGGCCCCCTCGCGATAGAAGGCGTCGACGACCTCGTCGGAGATACGGTCGCAGACCTTGTCGGGATGGCCCTCGGACACGGATTCGCTGGTGAAGACGAAGGACTTGCGGGACACGCCGGACCCCCCGGAAAAAGTTGCGGATGGTATTGATCGGCGCGTGTTGTTGCAGCGAAATCCAGCCGGGTCAAGGGACCGTCATGTCAAGGGAAACCAGAAGGCGGGACAAGCGCGCAGGCCGGTGGCGGCCCCCTTACGCCTCGTCTTTGGGCGGGGCGAGCCTCATGCCTCACCTTTGGGCGGGTCGAGGCCACATGCCTCACCTTTGGGCGGGGCGAGCCCTCATGCCTCGTCTTTGGGCGGGGCGAGCCCTCATGCCTCGTCTTTGGGCGGGGCGAGCCCGCCGGCATCGTCGCCGCCTGCCAGGGTCTTGACGAGATCGACCACCCGGCGACGCACCTGCGGATCGGTGATCTGCACGAAGGCGCGATTGAGCTCGAGCCCCTCGCGGGTGTTGAGGAAGTCGAGGATGTGGGCTTCCGAGGCGGATTCGGCAAAGCCGGGCTGGCCTGACGGGCCGCCCGCCACCGGCAACTCGTCGAAGAAGAACTGCACCGGCACCTGCAGGATGCCGGACAGGCGGTGCAGGCGGCTGGCGCCGACACGGTTGACGCCCTTCTCGTATTTCTGGATCTGCTGGAATGTCAGTCCCATCAGCTCGCCGAGCCGCTCCTGGCTCATGCCGATCAGCATGCGGCGCAGGCGGATGCGGCTGCCGACATAGACGTCGATCGGATTGGCGCGCTTGGGACTGCTACCGGCTTCCTCCCGGTCGTCTTCGGAGCTGCTCTGTCTCACGGTCGCGGGCCTTGGGTTCGATGCGCGGGGATGTCCGTGCCAGCCGTGTGCATTTCCCTCCGGCAAGGGCATAGGTGCATTGCCCGATCGGCAACGACAGTCCACTCTAGCCACTGCGGCGCGACCTGACGAGAACCAGGATGAGAAACCCAGTGATTACCTGGGATAGCGGAATAGCGGATCCGTAGCGGGCGAATGGCGTCGCGGGGGCGGGGAGCGGCAGTGCCACGTCGAGCGTGCCACGAGCACCGAGCGGCAGATGGGCGAGAGTTCGCCCGTGCGCGTCAAAGAGCGCGGTGATGCCGGTATTGGCCACCCTGACGAGCGGCAGCCCCTGCTCGACCGCGCGGAGGCGGGCCTGCTGGAGGTGCTGATAGGGCCCGGCGCTCATGCCGAACCAGGCATCGTTGGTGACGTTGAGGATGAAGCCGGGGCGCTCCCGGGTGGAGACGGGGGCCGCGGCGGCCTCGGGAAAGATCGCCTCGTAGCAGATCAGCGGCACCAGAACCGGCAGTCCCGGCACGTCGAGCCGGCGCGGGCCGCGGCCGGCGGTGAAGCCGCCCCTCAGATGGGTGAGTTGCTCGAGCCCGACCGCCTCCAGGCTCGCCTGGGCCGGCAGATATTCGCCGAAGGGAACGAGGTGCAGCTTGTCGTAGGCGGCGAGCGGACGGCCTTCGTCGTCGATGGCGGCGAGGCTGTTGTAGACACGGAAGGGCTGAACGGGATTGGCCGCCGCCTCGGCCTCGGACATGGGCTCGGCTCGCAATGCGCCGGCGATCAGCACGCGGCCGGGCGGCAGGATGTCGGCGATGCGGGCGAGCGCGTCGGGGGCCTGAAGCAGGAGAAAGGGGATCGAGGATTCGGGCCAGACCACATGGGTGATGCCGGCCAGGGCGTCGGGCCGCCCGTCGGGTGCGCGGGTGCTGAGGTCGAGGAAGGTCGAGAAGATGCGCTCGCGATTGGCGCCCTCCCATTTCTCGGCCTGGGGGATGGCGGGCTGCACCAGCCGCAGACGGACGCCCGCGACCTCGCCGGGGGCCGGTGCGGCGAGACGCCAGGCGCCCCAAACGGCCGCGAGCGCGAGCAGAACGGCCATGGCGGCCGGCATCAACAGGTGATGGGATCGTGCGGTGCCGCCATTCCGTCCCGCATGGGCGTCGCCGAGAAGGGCGGGGCTCGCAAAGACGAGTACGGCCCAGAATGTCAATCCCTCGACACCGACGAGCGAGGCCATCTGCATGAGCGCGTCGCTGCCGGTCAGGCCATAGCCGAGGGCGTTCCAGGGAAAGCCGGTCAGGACATGGCCGCGCAGCCCCTCGCCGAGCGAGAGGGCGAGGGCGAGCGACAGGATGCGGGCCGGGCCGATGACGCCCGAAAGCGCGTGGAGGCCGGCGGCGAGCGCAAAGAAGATCGCCAGCCCCGCCGGCATCAGCGTGACGGCGAAGGGCAGCAGCCAGGCGAACTTGTCGGCCTCGACGAGAAACGCCTCGCCGATCCAGTAGAGGCCGGGCAGCATGTAGCCGAAACCGAACCACCAGCCGACCGTCGCGGCCGCAAGGATGCGGGCGAGCAGCGGGCGGGCCCTCGCCCGGCGATCCGCCTCGGCGATGGCGCCGTCGAGGAGGAGGACGAGGGTCGGAAAGGTCAGCCAGAGCACCGGCCAGAGGAAGAACGGTGCCATCGCCAGCACCGAGACGGCCCCCGCCGACAAGGCCGCCGCAGGGCGCCGCCAGCCGGTCAGGCCGGATACGGTCCCGGCGAGACGGCCGAGCGCGGGCAGGAAGCCTTGCGCGACCAGCCGGCCGGGTAGGCCGGCCTCATCTTTCGGCACGTTCGCCCTCGGGAACGCCGGTGCCGCCCTGGCGTGCCGGATGGATCTTGATCCGCTTCAGCCGCCGCGGATCGGCGTCGAGGACTTCGAACTCGACGCCGGCGGGATGGGAGATGATCTCGCCGCGCACCGGCACGCGGCCGAGCATGGTGAAGAGCAGGCCGCCCAGCGTGTCGAAATCCTCCGCGTCCTCGGGCTCCGCGAGCTTCAGGCCGAGATGGGCCTCGACGTCGGGAATGGGCGCGCGGCCGAGTGCCACCAGCCCCTCGCGCGGGTCCTCGAAGATCAGCCGCTCGTCGTCGTCGTGCTCGTCCTCGATCTCGCCGACGATCTGCTCGACGAGATCCTCGATCGAGACGAGGCCGTCGGTGCCGCCATATTCGTCGATCACCATGGCGAGGTGGACGCGCGTCGTCTGCATCCTCAGAAAGAGATTGAGGGCGGGCATCGAGGGCGGCACGAACAGCACGCGCCGGTTGAGCTTGGCGGCCGCCACGGTGCGCGACAGGTCGACCCGCGACAGGTCGATGCGCGGCAGCACCTCGGGCAGCATGTCCTCCTCGTCGAGCATCGGCGGGGGCACGGCGGCGCCGTTGGCGCCTTCCTCGGGCACCGTGGCGTTGTCGACGATGTAGCTGACGAGGTCCTTGATGTGGACCATGCCGTGCAGATCGTCGAGCGTCTCGCCGTAGACGGGGATGCGCGAATGGCCGGCGCGGCGGAAGAGATGGAGCGCCCGCTCGATCGTCGCCGTCTCCTCGATGGCGGTGATGTCGGCGCGCGGCACCATCACGTCCTCGACGCGCAGCTCGCCGATCTTCAGAATGCGCAGCAGCATCGCCCGCTCGAGCGGCTTGAAGTTCTGCGCGCCGTGCTCCTCCTCCTTCAGCGCCCGCTCGAGCACCTCTCGCACCGTCGGCTCCTCGCCGAGGCCGAGCCGGGACCACAACCGCATCAGCCAGCCGGCACCCGCCGAGCCGTTCTGGACGGCTACATCGGGCTCGCCCGCGGGCACGAAGCCTTCGGATCTCAAGGGGTCGCTTTCACTCATCTCTTTCCAGTCTCACTCGATTCCGCGCCGACCGGGCCCGTCTGCCCCGCACCGGCGGCGGCGTCGCCATAAGGATCGGCGATGCCGAAGCCGGCGAGCACGGCCACCTCGAGCGCCTCCATGCGCCCGGCGGCGGCATCCTCCTCGTGATCGTAGCCGAGAAGGTGGAGCGTGCCGTGAACGACGAGGTGGGCGAGGTGATCGACGGGCGCGATGCCAAGACCGGCGGCCTCGCGGACGACCGTCTCGGAGGCGATGAAGATGTCGCCGAGGCCCGGCAGGGCGCCTGGCTCGCCGGGCATCAGATCGTCGGCCGGGAAGGACAGCACATTGGTCGGCTTGTCGATACCACGAAACTGCCGGTTGAGGGCACGGCTCTCCTGATCGCTGCCGATCACGAGCGTGAGGTGGCCGGATCTGGCCGTCAGATCTGGCACGGTGGCGCCGGGGGCGCCGGCGCGGCGGGCGGCGGCAACGAGGGCGGCGAGGCGGTCGATCCCCGCCAGATCGCAGAGCCCCTCCGCCTCGCAGAGGATCTCGATGCCCTCGCCAGCGCCACAAGCGTCCGGCGGCGCTGGACTGGCGCGACCGGCCGCGCCGCCTCTGTCGTCCTCAGGCATGGCCGATATCCGCCGGCGGGCCTTCACCGCTCGCGCCTCCCGGGTGCGCACTCGGACGCCCCTTGGTCCGATCGCATGGAGGGGAGCCGAACGCGCGCACCAAGGCGCCGGGCGCTCTCATTCTGTCGCTCCCTCATAGGCGGCGACGATCTTGGCGACGAGTTCGCGCCGGACCACGTCCTTCTGCGTGAAGCGGATGGTCGCGATGTCGTCGATACCGCCGAGCAGATTGATCGCCTCCGGCAGGCCCGATATCTGGCCATTGGGCAGGTCGATCTGTGTCGGATCGCCGGTCACCACCATGCGCGACCCCTCGCCAAGCCTCGTCAGGAACATCTTCATCTGCATCGAGGTGCAGTTCTGCGCCTCGTCGAGGATGACGAAGGCGTTGGCGAGGGTGCGGCCGCGCATGAAGGCGAGCGGCGCGATTTCGATGGCGCCGGTCTCCAGGCCTCGCTCGACCTTTTCGGGCGGCAGCACGTCATAGAGCGCATCATAGAGAGGGCGCAGATAGGGGTCGACCTTCTCGCGCATGTCGCCGGGCAGGAAGCCGAGCCGCTCGCCCGCCTCGACCGCCGGTCGCGACAGGATGATCCGGTCGATCTGCGCGCGGTCCCAGCAGGCGGCGGCGAAGGCGACCGCCAGATAGGTCTTGCCGGTGCCGGCCGGGCCGGCGGCAAAGACGAGATCCTTCTGCTCGAGGGCGCGGATATAGGCGCTCTGCAAGGGCGTGCGGGCGGTGATGAGCTTCTTGCGGGTGCGGATCTGCGCCTTGCCCTGGGCGCCGCCGGTCCCTTCGTCGCTGCGGGCCTTCGGCTCGCTCAAGGCCTCGCCGAGGGCGTGGCGGATGGCGCCGTCGACATCGCCGGGGCGGATCGCCTCGCCGGCCGCGGCCCGGCCGTAGAGCTCCTCGAGGACATCGCGGGCGAGCTCGCAGCTCGCCTCCGGCCCGTTCAGCGTGACGACATTGCCGTGCGCGACGGCCTCGATGCCGAGGCGCTCCTCGAGCTTGGCGAGATTGGCGTCGTACTCGCCGAAAAGCTCGGCGGCCGCGCGATTGTCCTCGAAGGGAATGGTGATGCGCCGATCGGATTTCTGCGGCTTGCCGGACTTGCCGGCACCTGTGATGGCGGAGCCTCGAACCGCTGGCAAATGCTGGTCTCCCCTCGTCCGCCGCCCCCGCCCGACACATGGCCGGCTGGGCGGCACATCACGAATCGTCACCTCGCCGCAAGCAATATTAGCGCTTCATGCCCCTTCCGTGACAGCCCTCAGCGAGCTGGCGGTGGCCTCGGAGATCCGCGCCTCGATCAACTGCCCGATCATGTCGGGCGTTCCCTCCAGGTGGACGACCTGCAGATAGGGGGTGCGGCCGACCAGGGCGACACGGCCCGGCGACACGATCCCTGGCACCTTGCTCCCTGGCGCCTTGGTCCCGGACCCCTTGGGGGCCGACAGGGCCCCCGGCCCCTTGCGGTCGTCGAGGCGCTCGATCAGCACCTCGAGCGTGCGGCCGACCATGGAGCGGTTACAGGCGATCCTTTGCGCCATCAGCTCGGCATTGAGCTCCCCGAGGCGCTCGGCCTTGATGCTCTCCTCGACCTGAGCCCCGGCGGATGCGGCGGGCGTGCCGGGCCTTTCGCTATATTTGAAGCTGAACGCCTGGGGAAAGCCGATCTCGCGCACCAGGGCCATGGTCGCGGCGAAATCCTCGTCGGTCTCGCCGGGAAAACCGACGATGATGTCGGTCGAGAGCACGATGTCGGGTCGGGCCGCACGGATGCGCGCGACCAGTGCGCGGTACTCGTCGGCCGTGTGGTGGCGGTTCATGGCCTTCAGGATGCGGTCGGAGCCCGACTGCACGGGCAGGTGCAGGAAGGGCATGAGCTTGCCGTTGCGGCCGTGGGCGGCGATCAGCGGCTCGTCCATGTCGCGCGGATGGCTCGTCATGTAGCGCAGCCGCGCGAGCCCCTCGATTTCGCTGAGGCGCTCGATCAGATCGGCGAGAGAGACCTCCGCACCCGCCTCGCCGGCGCCGTGATAGGCGTTGACGTTCTGGCCGAGCAGGGTGATCTCGCGGACCCCGCCGGCAACGAGATTGCGCGCCTCATCGAGAATGCGGGCGAGCGGCCGGGAGATCTCGGCGCCGCGCGTGTAAGGCACGACGCAGAAGGTGCAGAACTTGTCGCACCCCTCCTGGATGGTGAGGAAGGCGGTGGGGGCCCGGCGCGGGGCGCGGGCCGGCAGGGCGTCGAATTTCTCGAAGCCCGGGAACTCGGTCTCGACGATCTGGCGACCGGTCTGACGATGCCGACTGAGCAGCTCGGGCAGGCGGTGATAGCTCTGGGGGCCGATCACCAGATCGACGACGGGGGCACGCCGGCCGATCTCCTCGCCCTCGGCCTGGGCGACGCAGCCGGCGACGGCGATCAGCGTCTCGCGTCCTGCGGCACCGCGCTCCTTCTTCAGGCGGCGCAGCCGGCCGAGCTCGGAATAGACCTTCTCGGCCGCCTTCTCGCGGATGTGGCAGGTGTTGAGGATGACGAGATCGGCATCCTCGGGCCGGTCGGTCTCGACATAGCCCTCGCGTCCGACCGCATCGGCCATGCGCTCGCTGTCATAGACGTTCATCTGGCAGCCGAAGGTGCGGATATGGACGCGGCGGGTGTTATCCGTGCCGGGCCGGCGGGCCGGCGGCGCCTCCGCGGCGCTGCCGATAGCCCCACCTGCCGGTCCGGCCGTCGCCGGGTCCGTCCCGGCCGAGCCCGCGGCACCTTCTTTCGACAACTCGCTCATCACTCCCACCGCCAAAGCGGCCTCATTACTCCCGGCCCCGCGCGACGTAAAGGCCGGCCGCGGCTCCGTGGCGCTCCGGGTCGACATGGGGTGGCAGCGGCTCTTCGAGGCGCAGGAGGCGCGCGAAATCCGAGGCGATCCGGCTCTCGGCATAGCGGGCGAGCACCTTGCGGTCGGGGATGGTGTCGAGCGCGACCGGCTCACCGATGGCGATCCGCACGTCGATGGGACCCGATTTCAGCACCTCGAAGGCATGGCCCGGCACATCCATGTCGCCATACCAGGCAAAGACCGGCCGCAGCATCCGGCCGATCGGCATGCCGTGGACGTGGGTGTAGGCGATGGCGAGGGTCTGGACGAGGGGCCGATCGGGCACAGCGAGATCGGCGAGCGCCGCGGCCCGGCCGGGAGACCCCTCGGCCGCCACCATCCTGTCGCCGCGTCCGGGCACCGCCGCGCCGAGCAGTGTCGACTTGAAGGGCAGCAGCCGGTTGCCGTCGCCGGTCGTCCCCTCGGGAAAGAGGATCATGGTGTCGCCGGCGGCGAGGCGGCGGGCGATTTCGCCGGCCTGGTCTCGCGCGGCGCTGCGGCGGTCGCGGTCGACGAAGGCGGTGCGCTGGAGCCGCGCCAGCCAGCCGATGAAGGGCCAGGTGCCGACCTCGCGCTTGGCGATGAAGGAGACCGGGCCGAGCGTGCTCATCACGGGAATGTCGAGCCAGGACACGTGATTGGCAACGACGAGCAGCGGTCGGCCGGCCTGGAGCTGGCCGGTGACGCGGATGCGGATGCCGAGCAGGCGGCAGACCCGGCGGTGATACCAGGTCGGCAGGTGGCGGGCGAGCGGCGAGCCCAGGGCGATGAGCAGCGCCTGCACGGGCATCAGCGGCAGGGTCATGAGAAGGAACAGGGCGAGAATGGCCGAGCCCCGAATGCCGCGGATCATCGAGGACCCCCCATCGGCAGACAAGACGACGCCAGCCGTGGCGGGCTCATTCCTTGCTGCCCTTCAACGGCACGCCATAGAGCTCGAGCCGGTGGCCGACGAGGCGGTAGCCGAGTTCGCGGGCGATGCGCTCCTGGATGCGCTCGATCTCCTCGTTGCGGAATTCGATGACCCGGCCGGTCTCGACATCGACGAGATGGTCGTGGTGGGTCGCGCCCGCCCGCTCGAAGCGGGCGCGGCCGGCACCGAAGCTGTGGCGCTCCAGAATGCCCTTCTCCTCGAGAAGCTTGACGGTGCGGTAGACGGTCGAGAGCGAGATGCGCGGATCGACCGCGCTCGCCCGGCGATAGACCTCCTCGGCATCGGGATGGTCGCGGGCCTCGGAGAGGACGCGCGCGATGACGCGGCGCGGGCCGGTGATCCTGAGGCCTTGCTCCGTGCACAGACGCTCGATGCGCGATGGCGCTTGCTCGCTCGATTCGGTCATCGTCCGAAGTGTATAGGGACGCAGCGGCGCTTCGGCTACAGCAGACGGCGGGGAGAGCGCCGAGGATATCGCGGGCCCGCGGCTCGCTCTGCCCCGATCGCGACCTCCCGAGGCGCGCCGATGCTGCGATGCAGCGCAAGTCCGCCTCCCGAGACCTCGCGTGACCTCGCGAACGACGGGCCGGCTCGGCGAGCAGGTCGCGGCGCGGAGCCGGCGGGCCCATCGCGGACGCGCCGTCGCAGCCATGGTCAGAGTCGCGCGAAATCTCCATTTATCTATCTTATTTCAAACGTTTAGGCTGTCACACCAGGTTCGCGAGGCTTCGCTAGAACGACCTTGGACGCGAACGGCGTCCCATCCGGCCCTGCCTTCGGGCGAGCGGCCGATCTCTTGCAACATCCAGGGAGAGTTCTGGTGAAAACCCGCATCTTCGCTGTGGCAGCCGTTGCCGCCGGTGTCGTCTCGGCCCCGGCCATGGCGCGCGACAACATCCAGATCGCCGGCTCCTCGACCGTTCTGCCCTACGCGCAGATCGTTGCCGAGCAGTTCGCCAAGACCTATCCGGACATGAAGGCCCCGGTCGTCGAGTCGGGCGGCTCGTCGGCCGGCCTCAAGCAGTTCTGCCAGGGCGTCGGCGAGGCGACCATCGACATCGCCAATGCCTCGCGCAAGATCAAGGACGCCGAGGTCAAGGCCTGCGCCGATGCCGGCGTGACCGAGATCGTCGAGGTCCGCTTCGGCTACGACGGCATCGTCTTCGCCTCGGCGGCCGGCGGCCCCGACTTCGCCTTCGAGCCGAAGGACTGGTTCCTCGCGCTCGCCCCGCAGATCGTCGTCGACGGCAAGCTGGTCGACAACCCGAACAAGAAGTGGAACCAGGTGAACCCGGCGTTCCCCGACTGGGACATCGCCGCCTACATCCCGGGCGAGAAGCACGGCACGCGTGAAGTGTTCGAGGAGAAGGTGCTGCACGCCGGCTGCAAGGCCTCGGGTGCGCTCGATGCCTTCGTCGCCTCGGGCATGGATGCCAAGGCCGCCGACAAGGCCTGCATGAAGGTCCGCAAGGACGGCGTCGCGGTCGACATCGACGGCGACTACACCGAGACGCTCGGCCGCCTGCAGTCGAACCAGACCGGCATCGGCGTGTTCGGTCTCGCCTTCTACGAGAACAACACCGACAAGCTGAAGGTCGCGACGATGTCGGGCATCACCCCGTCGGTCGAGACGATCGCCGCCGGCGAGTATCCGGTCTCCCGCCCGCTGTTCTTCTACGTCAAGAAGGCGCATATCGGCGTGGTCCCCGGCATCCAGGAGTACATGGAGTTCTTCGCCTCCGAGAAGATGATCGGCGAGGACGGCCCGCTCGCGGCCTACGGCCTCGTGCCGCTGCCGAAGGCGGAGTTCGACGCCCTCCAGGAGGTCGTGAAGGGCGACAAGACCATGTAATGGTCGCCCGCGCTTGGCCTTCGACGGGCGGCGCGGGGTCATCGACACGACAGTTGGGGAGCCGGGCATTCAAGGTCTCGGCTCCCCGCTTGCGTGGCGCGACCGACCAGGAGCGGGGAACGCCGGCGCGGCGCGCCAGCATTCGATCCGCAGCTCGAAGCCAAGGAGTTCGATGTGACGAGCGGGTATCTGCTGCTGGCGCTGATCGCCGCCTCGCTGATCGCCTATGGCATCGGCCTCGCCAGGCTGCGTGCGACGGCGGGGCGGGCGCCCGACCTCAAGGTCCATTCGCGGCCCGGCTATTACGGAGCCTTCCTCGCGCTTGCGACGGGGCTTCTGCCGATCCTCGTGACGCTCGTCTGGTCGGGCCTGTCGGGACCGGTGATCGACGGCATGATCCTCAGGAGTCTGCCGCAGGAGATCCAGGACCAGAAGCCGAGCGAGCGCACGCTCACCATGAGCATCATCGACTCGGTCGCCGAAGGGCTGCCGAGGCTCTCGCCAGACGCGCTCGGACAGATCAGGAAGGCGCGCTACGGTTTCGTGACCGCCGAGGAGGCCCGCGCCGTGCTCGCCCGTCACGGCGTCGTGCTCGGCGCCGCGCCCTCGCAGTTCGTGATCGGTGCCGCCTATGACCGGCTCGTCTATCTCGACTGGAGCCGCTGGCTCTCCACGGGGATCGCCGGAGCGCTCGCCCTCGGCGGCTTCCTTTGGGGCTATCTGCGCATCGCGCCGCGCATGCGGGCCCGCAACATCGTCGAGCAGGTCGTGACGGGGCTGCTGATCGCCGCATCGTCGGTCGCCATCCTGACGACCGCCGGCATCGTCTTCTCGGTGTTGTTCGAGACGATCGCCTTCTTCCAGCGCGTCGCGCCCTCGACCTTCTTCTTCGGCACGGTGTGGGACCCGCGCTTCTCGGCGGCCGGCAGCGGCGGGGAGAGCGGGCAGTTCGGCCTGCTGCCGCTCGCCTGGGGCACCGTCTTCATCTCGATCATCGCGCTTCTCGTCGCCGTGCCGGTCGGCCTCTACGCCGCGATCTACATGTCGGAATATGCATCGCCGAGGCTGCGCGACGTCGCCAAGCCGCTGCTCGAGGTGCTGGCCGGCATTCCGACCATCGTCTACGGCTTCTTCGCGCTCATCACCTTCGGGCCGATGCTGCGGGATGCGGGTGCCGCGATCGGGCTCGACATCGCGGCGACGAGCGCGCTGTCGGCCGGCGTCGTCATGGGCGTGATGATCATCCCGTTCGTCTCGTCGCTCTCCGACGACATCATCTCGGCGGTGCCGCAGTCGCTGCGCGAGGGCTCGCTCGGGCTTGGCGCCACCAAGTCTGAGACGATCCGCCAGGTGGTGCTGCCGGCGGCGCTGCCGGGCATCGTCGGCGCGGTGCTGCTCGCCGCCTCGCGCGCCATCGGCGAGACCATGATCGTGGTGCTGGCGGCCGGCATTGCCGCCAATCTGACGCTCAATCCCTTCGAGCCGGTGACGACGATGACGGTCAAGATCGTCTCGCAGCTCACGGGCGACCTCGAGTTCGACAGTCCGCAGACGCTGGTCGCCTTCGCGCTCGGCCTGACGCTCTTCGTCGTCACGCTCGGCCTCAACATCCTCGCGCTCTACATCGTCAGGAAGTACCGGGAGCAGTACGAATGACCGATCAGGCCATCCCTGCCGGCGATCGGGCCGGCAAACACGACGCCGTTCGGCCGACGCTCCACGATCCGGCGCGCCTCAGGCGCCGCTATGCCGCCGAGCGGCGCTACCAGGCCTATGGCCTCGCCGCCATCCTGTTCGGCCTCGGCTTCCTCGTCTTCCTGTTCGGCTCGATCATCGGCAATGGCTGGTCGGCGTTCCTGCAGACCGGCATCAGGCTCGAGATCGCGCTCGACAAGTCCGTCATCGACCCCGCCGGCCGGGGCGAGCGGCGGACGCTGCAGACCGCCGACTACACGAAACTCGCCCGCGAGGCGCTCTATGCAAGGCTCGGCGGCCGCCCGGCCGACCGCAAAGAGCGCAATCAGATGAACGGCCTCTTGTCGGCCAATGTCGACACGCAGATCCGCGATGCCGTGCTCGCCGATCCCTCGATCATCGGCACGACACGGGTCTTCTGGGTGAACGCGCAAGGCAATGTCGATCAGCTCCTCAAGGGCCGGATCGACCGCTCGATCCCCGAGAGCCGGCGCCAGCTCTCGGACCGCCAGCTCGCCTGGATCGACGCCATGGTGGCGACGGGTGAGGTCGCCCGGCGCTTCAACTGGCCGCTGTTCACGGCCGGCGCCTCGAGCCAGCCGGAATCGGCCGGCGTCGGCGTCGCGCTGATCGGCTCCTTCTTCATGATGCTGACGGTGGTGTTGCTGGCGGTTCCGCTCGGCGCCATGGCGGCGGTCTATCTGGAAGAGTTCGCACCGACCAACCGTTGGACCGACCTCATCGAGATCAACATCAACAATCTGGCGGCCGTCCCCTCGATCGTGTTCGGCCTGCTCGGGCTTGCCGTCTTCATCAACTTCGCCGGTCTGCCGCGCTCGGCCTCGCTGGTCGGCGGCCTCGTGCTGACGCTGATGACGCTGCCGACCATCATCATCGCGACGCGGGCGGCGATCCGCGCCGTACCGCCCTCGATCCGCGAGGCGGCGCTCGGCGTCGGCGCCTCCAAGATGCAGACGATCACCCATCACGTGCTGCCGCTGGCGCTGCCCGGCATCATGACCGGCACCATCATCGGTCTCGTGCAGGCGCTCGGCGAGACGGCGCCCTTGCTGATGATCGGCATGGTCGCCTTCGTCATCGATCATCCCGCGACGCCGCTCGAGCCCTCGACGGCGCTACCGGTGCAGATCTACATGTGGGCCACCTCGGCGGAGCGCGGCTTCGTCGAGCGCACGGCCGGCGCGACCATCATCCTGCTCCTGTTCCTGTTCGTCATGAACGCCGCTGCCGTGCTGCTGCGCCGGAGGTATCAGAAGAAATGGTAGACATGTCAGTCAAGGACCTGAGCGAGAGCGCCGCCGTCGCCGAGCCGGCGAAGCCGAAGATCACCGCCCGCAAGACGTGCGTCTTCTATGGCGAGAAGCAGGCGCTGTTCGATGTCGACGTCGACATCCCGGGGAACGGCATCACCGCGTTCATCGGCCCGTCGGGCTGCGGCAAATCGACGTTCCTGCGTTGCATCAACCGTATGAACGACACCATCGCGATCGCGCGCGTCACCGGCGAGATCAAGGTGGACGGCGTCGACGTCTATGATCGGGCGCTCGACGTCGTCGAGCTCAGGGCCCGGGTCGGCATGGTGTTCCAGAAGCCCAATCCGTTCCCCAAGTCGATCTTCGACAACATCGCCTATGGCCCGCGCATCCACGGCCTCGTCAAGACGAAGGCCGAGGCCGAGGAGATCGTCGTCAAGTCGCTGCAGCGCGCGGGCCTGTTCGAGGAGGTGAAGGACCGTCTCGCCGAGCCCGGCACCGGGCTTTCCGGCGGCCAGCAGCAGCGGCTGTGCATCGCCCGTGCGATCGCGACGAGCCCGGAGGTGCTGCTGATGGACGAGCCCTGCTCGGCGCTCGATCCGATCGCGACGGCGCGCATCGAGGAGCTGATGGACGAGCTCAGGCAGAATCTCACCATCATCATCGTCACGCATTCCATGCAGCAGGCGGCCCGCGTCTCGCAGCGCACGGCGTTCTTCCATCTCGGCCGGCTGATCGAGGAAGGCCCGACGACCGGCATCTTCACCAATCCGAAGAACCAGCGCACGCAGGACTACATCACCGGCCGCTACGGCTGATCCCGCATCTTGCAAGGATCGCCGTCCACCGCCCTTCCCGCATTCCCGCGAGAGACGCCATGCCCGACAAAGGTCCACACAGCCACATCGTCACCTCCTTCGAGGACGAGCTCGCCGGTCTCGACCAGATGGTCGCGCGGATGGGCGGCATGGCCGAGCTGCAGCTCGCCCGTGCCTTCGACGCCCTCGAGCGGCGCGATCCAGATCTCGCCGAGGCGGCGATCAGGACCGACAAGGCGATCGACGCGCTCGAGCGCGAGATCGAGGACGCCTGCATCTCGCTGATCGCGCGCCGTCAGCCGATGGCGCTCGACCTGCGGCAGATCATGACGGCGATGCGCATCGCCAGCGACCTCGAGCGGATCGGCGATCTCGCCAAGAACATCGCCAAGCGGGCGCTGGCCGTGTCGGGCGAGAACCATCCGAAGACGCTGATGCTCGGGCTTCGCCACATGGTCGAGCTGGTGCAGCGCGAGCTGAAGGAGGTGCTCGACGCCTATGCCAGCCGCAACGCCGCCCGCGCGATCGAGATCTGGCGCCGCGACGACGAGATCGACGCGATGTACAATTCGCTGTTCCGCGAGCTGCTCACCTACATGATGGAAGATCCGCGCAACATCGGCCTGTGCACGCATCTCCTGTTCGGTGCCAAGAACATCGAGCGCATCGGCGACCACGCGACCAATATCGCCGAGACCGTGCATTTCCTCGTCAAAGGCGTGAAGCTCGGCGAGGACCGTCCGAAGGGCGACACGACGAGCACGACGCGCTTCACGCCCGACGAGGTTTGAGGGGGCGTGCGCTGCGCCAGGGAGCTCGCCGATCCTGCAATGGGCGCGAGAATGCACATGCCGGCCGCCCGGCTCGCGTGCAGGGCGGCTGCTTCAGGCTCGCAGCCACCGGCCGGAAGCCAGGATCAACGACATGCCCGATCCCTCGAGGGTCGATGGTGATGCAGGGATTGGTGAGGAGGCGATGAACGCACGAGTCCTGGTCGTCGAGGACGAGGAGCCGATCGCGATGCTCCTGCGCTACAACCTCGAGTCTGAAGGCTTCCGTGTCTCTGTCGCGACGACGGCGGAGGAAGCGGCGCATGTGATCGCCGACGATCCGCCCGATCTCATCGTGCTCGACTGGATGCTGCCGGAGACGTCCGGCTTCGAGCTGCTGCGCCAGCTCCGCTCGGGCCGTGCCGGCAGCGCCATCCCGATCCTCATGCTGACGGCGCGGGCGGAGGAGGGCGACCGGGTGCGTGGCCTTGCCGCCGGCGCCGACGACTATGTGACGAAGCCGTTCTCGCTGCCCGAGCTCATCGCGCGCATCCGCGCCATCCTCAGGCGTGCGCGGCCGCAGAGCGTGTCGCCGCGGCTGGTCGCCGGCGACATCGAGCTCGACCGCGAGGCCCATCGCGTGACGCGCGGCGGCCGCGAGGTCCATCTGGGGCCGACCGAGTTCCGTCTGCTCGAGTTCCTGATGACGAGCCAGGGCCGGGTGCTGAGCCGCACCCAACTACTCGACGGTGTCTGGGGTCGCGACGTCTATGTCGACGAGCGCACGGTCGACGTCCATATCGGGCGGCTGCGCAAGGCGCTCATCCGCGGCCGCGAAGGCGATCCGATCCGCACGGTGCGCGGTGCCGGCTACGCGATCGGCGAGCGGAAGCCCGGGAGTTGAGCCGGGCAGGCCGATGCCCGTGCTCGCGCCGCAGCGGGCCGGTCATGCCAGGCAGGCCGCATCTGGCGCGATCGCGACACCCGCGCACATCAAAGAAAACGACGCCGGATACCGCCCCGCAGCGGCATCCGGCGCCCCCCGCCAGACCAACGCCCCCGAAAGTCCAGCTCACCGGCGACACTGCCGATCCCCGAAGGACCGGCCAGCGTGCTCAGCCGGCATTGGCGATCTTGCTGTCGGCCGTCTCGCCCGCCTCGCGCAGAAGCTGGCGGATGACCGAGCGGTGATTGTCGCGGCGACGCGGCTGAACCGGCTGGTAGGCGCGCGCGGCGTGGAAGCTGCAATAGGGTCGGCCCGGCTCCTTGTCGCGGCCGCAGAAGTGGAAATCCTCCGCCTGGGGATCGCCGATCGGCCAGCGGCAATTGCACTCCTTCAGCGTCTGGATGGTCTTGCGCTCCTCGAGCGGGATCACCAGCTCCTCGACCTGACGGAACACGGGCTCGAGCGCGCCCTCGGCGACCATCTCGGCGAAGGGATCGCGGCGCGGCACGCCGGGCGTCTGGGGGAAGCGAACCGGACGGTGGCGCTTGGCCCTGGCCACGCTCTTTCTCGGCCGCATGGTCTTGATGCGCGAGGTGGTGGCGCGGCCGGACAGGCCGAGGCGGTGCACCTTGCCGATCACGGCATTGCGGGTAACCTCGCCGAGCCGGCTCGCGATCTGGCTTGCGCTCAGACCCTCGCTCCAGAGCTTCTTCAGCATCTCGACCCGCTCATCGGACCAGCTCATACGGCCTACCTCCTCGTCAAACCTCTGAAAATGCACTGCCGTTCGATCGACTGTCGTTCCGGCAACGAAACTCTCCAGGCCGGCGCGGACCAATCCGCACAGCCGCCCGCAGGCCGATACTGCCGCCCGAACGCGCAAGCACGCAGCTTGACACGCCCGGCCACGACAGGGCCCGGTACTCGACGCCTACTTGGGGAACTCAGTCGGCCTACTTGGAAGTACAACAGGGCGCAAGCAAACTCGCAGCGCGCCTTGGCTCGACGGCCGGGAAGATACACTCAGGGGACTCCGGGGTGCAAGCCGGGCCGACTCAGTGCTTCCGCCTTGGGGGTGCGTGCGTGGCAAAACTGTCACTGGACGGTTAACGCGGGCCCGGGATTCCAGCGGCTTTTCAGCAGGTTTTCCAGAAGCGGCAGCCGCTCGCCCCGGCCGCTCGCCGCGTTGACAACCCCATGACGCAGACGTATCACACAACGCTTCCCGGCCGCCCGCAAAGGGCGGCATCGTCGTTTTTCGGGGGGCGCCGGGCTCGCCTTCCGAGGTCCGGCAGCGAAACCTGCCGGTGGTTTTGAACAGAGCAGCGGCAGGGTGCCGCAGCCGCCTTCGGGGCGACGCGCCAACCCAGATGCTGCCAACCGGCCGGGGCGGCTGATGAGCGCACTCCTTCCGACCTATGCACGCCAGAGCATCGCCTTCGAACGGGGCGAGGGCGTCCATCTCGTGACGGCCTCGGGCGAGCGCTATCTCGATTTCGCCGGCGGCGTCGCCGTCTCGGCGCTCGGCCATGCCCATCCCCGCCTCGTCAAGGCCCTGACCGAACAGGCCGGCCGGGTCTGGCACACCTCAAACCTCTATCGCATCGAGGGGCAGGAGCGCCTCGCCGAGCGGCTGTGCGCGGCGACCTTCGCCGACCGGGTGTTCTTCGGCAACTCGGGCGCCGAGGCGGTCGAGTGCGCGATCAAGATGGCGCGGCGCTACCATCATGTGAAGGGCGATCCGGCCCGCTACCGCATCATCACCTTCGCCGGCGCCTTCCATGGCCGGACGCTGGCGACCATCGCGGCGGCCAACCAGCCCAAGCATCTCGACGGCTTCGGGCCGAAGGTCGAGGGCTTCGACAATCTGCCCGAGCTCGACCTCGACCTCGTCGCGCAAGCGATCGGCCGCGAGACCGCCGGCCTCCTGATCGAGCCGATCCAGGGCGAGGGCGGCATCCGCGTGGTGCCGGCCGCCTTCCTCCAGGGACTGCGCCGTCTCGCCGACGAGGCGGGCATCCTGCTCATTCTCGACGAGATCCAGACCGGCATGGGGCGCACCGGCCGGCTGTTCGCCCACGAGATGGCCGGCATCACGCCGGACATCATGGCGATCGCCAAGGGCCTCGGCGGCGGCTTCCCGGTCGGCGCCTGCCTGGCGAGCGAGGCGGCGGCGGTGGGCATGACGGCGGGGACGCACGGCTCCACCTTCGGCGGCAATCCGCTCGCCATGGCGGTCGGCAATGCGGTGCTCGACGAGATCCTGGCGCCAGGCTTCCTCGAGGGGGTCCGGGCGCGGGGCCTGCGCCTGCGCCAGCTCCTCGCGGGTCTCGTCGACGGTCATTCGGCGATCTTCGAGGAGGTGCGCGGCGAGGGCCTGATGATGGGCCTCAAATGCCGCGTGCCGCTCGGCGAGGTGATATCGGCCTTCCTCGAGGAGAAGCTGCTGGCGGTGCCGGCCGGCGACAACGTGGTCCGCCTGCTGCCGCCGCTGATCGTCTCCGACGGCGATCTCCAGCAGGCGAGCGAGGCCATGGCCCGCGCCGCCGAGAAGCTGTCGGCGCGATCGCGATCCTGACCCCGTCGAGCCCTTGCCGGGCCGCCGCCTTGCGGCACGCGCATCCAGTTGACCCCAACCGCTTTTCCGCTCCGCCTGAAGCTCCGGCCGCCGGGCGCCATTTCAAGACCCCGAACCGATTGGTGATTGCCATGCCACCCCGGCATTTCCTCGACGTCGATCAGCTCGATTCCGCCTCGCTCCGCCGCCTCCTCGACATGGCCCACGCCATGAAGCGCGGCGGCCGGCGCGGGCCCGCCATGGTGCGCCCGAAGGCGCTCGAGGGGGCGACGCTGTTGATGATCTTCGAGAAACCGTCGATGCGGACGCGGGTCTCGTTCGACCTGGGCATGCGCCAGCTCGGCGGCGAGGCGCTGTTCCTCAGCGGCCAGGAGATCATGGTCGGCAAGCGCGAGAGCATCGAGGACACCGCGCGCGTGCTGTCGCGCTATGGCGACATCATCCTGTTGCGCACGGTCGACCACGGCACGCTGCTGGAACTCGCGCGCCATGCCAGCGTGCCCGTCATCAACGGCCTCACCAATCACAGCCATCCCTGCCAGATCATCGCCGACCTGCAGACCGTCGAGGAAGCGGTCGGGCCGATCGAGACGGCCAAGGTCGCCTGGGTCGGCGACTGCAACAATGTCGCGACCTCGTGGATCCATGCCGCGGTCCGGCTCGGCTTCGAGCTGCGGATCGCCTCGCCGCCGAGCCTGCAGCCGCATCCCGACCTCGCCGCCTGGATGACGCGCGAAGGCGGGCGCGTGACCGTCAGCGCCGATCCGGTCGCCGCCGTCGAAGGCGCGACCTGCGTCATCGCCGACACCTGGGTCTCGATCGGCGACACCGATGTCGAGCGGCGCATGGAGCTGCTCGGACCCTACCGGGTCGACGAGGCGCTGATGGCGCGCGCCGCCGGCAATGCGGTCTTCCTCCACTGCCTGCCGGCCTATCGCGGCAACGAGGTCACTGCCGGCGTCATCGACGGACCGCAATCGGTCGTATTCGACGAGGCCGAGAACCGCCTGCACGCGCAGAAGGCGATCCTTGCCTGGTGTCTCGGCGTCGAAAGCGTGTGACCGGGCCGGAAGCGCCCTATATGAGGGACGGGCGGCAGGCTTTGCAGCGTCTGCGCCGCCGCCCCGAGGAGTGGCGCGTCCCATGACCGACGACGACATCGTAGTGCCGTTCCGGGCCGAGGCCTCGGGCGTGATGGGCCGGCTCGTGCGTCTTGGACCGGCCGTCGATCACATTCTCACGCGCCACGCCTATCCGGATGCCGTCGCCATGGTGCTCGGCGAGGCGGTGGCGCTCACCGCCATGCTCGGCGCCGCCCTCAAATTCGACAAGGCCGACAGCAAGTTCATCCTGCAGACCCGCAGCGACGGACCGATCGGGCTCATCGTCGTCAATTTCGACAGCCCGGGGCATCTGCGTGCCTATGCGGCCTTCGACGAGGCCCAGCTCGCGGCGCGCGGGAAGGCTGCCGCCGGGCCGGACGACGGCCGCCTGATCGGCAGCGGCCAGCTCGCCATGACCATCGATCCGGGCGGGGGAATGGAGCGCTACCAGGGCATCGTCGCCCTCGACGGCGGCTCGATCGCGGAGGCGGCGCTCGACTATTTCCGCCAGTCCGAGCAGCTTCCGACCTTCATCCGGCTCGCCGTCGGGCGCGTACATGGTGGCCCTGGCGACGGCTGGCACTGGCGAGCGGGCGGCCTGCTCATCCAGCACCTCACCGAGGAAGGCGGCAATCGTCCGCCGGCATTCGACCGGCTGAAGGGCGACGGCACGGGCTATGAGTACGACGAGCATTGGGAGCGGACGCGCATCCTCGCGGCGACGGTGGAGGATCACGAGCTGACCGATCCCTCGCTCGCGCCCGACCGGCTGCTCTACCGGCTGTTCCACGAGGAGGGCGTGCGCGCCTTCGAACGCCGGCCGCTCCAGGCGCGCTGCGGCTGCTCGCGCGAGCGGCTCGGCGGCATCCTGCGCAGCTTCACCGCCGCCGAGCGCCGTGACATGGCAGCCGAGGACGGCACCGTGACGGCGACCTGCGAGTACTGCAACACCAGCTACCGGTTCACCAGCGCCGAGATCGGCTGACGCCCATGGACAAGCTGACCGCACCTGCCGCGCCCTACTTCGATCCCATCGCCGTCGGCGCCGAGCTCGCCAGCCTGCACGAGACGGTCGCGGGCGACGAGGCCGCCGTCCGGCGTGCGGTGGTCGAGCACCTGCGCGCGCTCATCAAGCGTGCTCATGCGGCGGCGCGCGTCCGGCTCGAGGCCGACGGCGACGGCCGGCGCTGCGCGGAGGGGCTGACGCTCTTCACCGATACGCTCGTCCGGCTCATCTACGACTATGTGACCGGCAAGCTCTACAGGGCGGCCAATCCCTCGACATCCGAGCGCCTCGCGGTGGTCGCGACGGGCGGCTACGGCCGCGGGCTGATGGCGCCACGCTCCGACATCGATCTGCTGTTCCTGCTGCCCTACAAGCAGACGCCGTGGGGGGAGAGCGTCGTCGAGGCGATGCTCTATCTGCTGTGGGACACGGGCCTCAAGGTCGGCCACGCGACGCGCAATGTCGAGCAGTGCATCCGCCTCTCGGGCGAGGACATGACGATCCGCACGGCGCTGCTCGACAGCCGCATCCTGATCGGCGATGCAGAGCTGTTCGCCGAGCTCGACCGGCGATTCCGCCGCGAGGTGGTGCGCGGCTCGGAGAAGCCGTTCATCGCCGCCAAGCTCGCCGAGCGCGACGAGCGCTACCGGCGGTCGGGCGAGTCGCGCTACCGGGTCGAGCCGAACGTGAAGGACGGCAAGGGCGGCCTGCGCGACCTGCACACGCTGCACTGGCTGATGAAATATCTGCACGACGCCGAGCCCGGCGAGGAGGCGGTCGAGACCGGCCTCTTCACGGCGGCCGAGTACCACATGTACCGGAAGTGCGAGGACTTCCTGTGGACCGTCCGCTGCCATCTGCATTTCCTCGCCAACCGGGCGGAGGAGCGGCTGACCTTCGACATGCAGCCGATGATGTCGGAGCGGCTCGGCTATACGGCGCATGGCGGCCTGCGCGGCGTCGAGCGTTTCATGAAGCACTATTTCCTCGTCGCCAAGGAAGTCGGCGACCTGACGCTGATCGCCTGCGCGGCGCTCGAGATGCGCCAGCTCAAGGCCGAGCCGGTGCTCGAGCGGCTGCTCGCGCCGCTGACCTGGCACGATCGGGCGCTGCTCAGGCGACGCACCGATTTCCGCATCGACAACGGCCGGCTCAACGTGGCGCGCGCCGACGCCTTCCGCGTCAATCCGGTCAATCTCATCCGCATCTTCAAGCTCGCGGAGGAGTACGAGGTCGCGTTCCATCCGGAAGCCTTGCGCCTGGCGCGCCATTCGCTGCGCCTCATCGACGACAGGCTGAGACACGACATCGAGGCGAACCGCATCTTCCTCGATCTGCTCACCGCGCGCACCGGCGTCGAGCGCACGCTGAGGCGCATGAGCGAGGCGGGCGTGCTCGGCCGCTTCGTGCCGGAGTTCGGCCGCGTCGTGGCGATGATGCAGTTCAACATGTACCACCATTACACGGTCGACGAGCACCTGATCCGCTCGGTCGGCATCCTCAACGAGATCGAGGTCGGCCGGCTGGAGGAGGAGCATCCGCTCGCCACCCAGATCATCCACGACGTGCAGAACCGTCGCGCGCTCTATGTCGCGCAGTTCCTGCACGATGTCGGCAAGGGCCGGCGCGAGGATCATTCGATCGTCGGCGCCAGGCTCGCACGCAATGTCTGCCCGCGTCTCGGCCTGTCGCGCTCGGAGAGCGAGACCGTCGCCTGGCTGATCGAGAACCATCTCGTCATGAGCACGTTCGCGCAGTCGCGCGACCTGTCGGACCCCAAGACGATCCGCGACTTCGCCGACATCGTGCAGTCGCCCGAGCGCCTCCGCCTGCTGCTGATCCTGACCGTCGCCGACATCCGTGCGGTCGGGCCCGGCGTATGGAACGGCTGGAAAGGGCAGTTGTTGCGCACGCTCTACTACGAGACCGAGCCGGTGCTGGCGGGCGGCCATTCGCGGCTCAGCCATGGCGAGCGCATCGCCGGCGCGGAGGCAGCGCTCAAGGAGCGGCTGGCGGACTGGCCGCGGCCGGATGTCGAGCGTTTCGTCGCGCGACTGCCGGCCGCCTACTGGCTGCGCACCGATCTCGACCACCAGGTCGAGCACGCCCATCTGATGCGCAAGGCGGAGCAGCAGGGCGCCAAGGTGGCGACCCAGGTGAAGACCGACGCCTTCACGGCGATCACCGAGCTCACCGTGCTCGCGCCCAACGTGCCGCGCCTGCTCGCCATGTTCATCGGCACTGCGCGGCCATGGGCGCCAATATTCTCGGCGCCCATATCTCGACGACCAAGGACGGGCTCGCGCTCGACACCTTCCTGCTCGAGCGCGTGCTCGACGAGGCCGACGAGCGCCGCCGCGCGGGCCGCATCGCCGACAGCATCGAGAAGCTGATCACCGGCCGCACGACGCTCGACAAGCTGATGTCACGCCGGCGGCGGCGCGCCCTGCCCAAGGCCTTCACCCTCGATGCCGAGGTCGTCGTCAACAACACGCTGTCGGACGCGCTGACCGTCGTCGAGGTGTCGGGCCTCGACCGGCCGGGACTGCTCTACGAGCTGACGAGCGCTCTCTCCGATCTCGGCCTCGACATCAACTCTGCGCACATCACCACCTATGGCGAGAAGGCGGTCGACGTCTTCTACGTGACCGATCTTGCGCAGCGCAAAGTATCGGGCGACGCACGCGAGGCAGAGATCAGGACGCGGCTCGCGGCCGTGCTGTCGGGGGGCGCCGACGCGGGCGGCTGATTGGCGCGCTTCAGGCGCGCCAGGACGCGCGCATCTCGACCGATCAGCCTTTATTGCAGCGACTGGATCAGGCGCTCGAGACGGGCACGGTCCGACACCATGCCTTCCGCGACCGCGAGGTCGTACCAGCGGCGATACCAGATCTCGGCGTCCTCGCGGCTGCCCTCGGCGTTGCGGCGCGGCAGCGAAGCCAGGAAATTCGGATCGAAGCTGCGCGCCATGGCGAGGGCGAAATCGGCGCGCTCCAGGTCGCCCGACAATTCGCCGAGCATGGCGCGGGCGCCGGTCACATCGCCGTCGTTGAGGAGCCGCAGGGCCTCCTCGATGGCGGGCTTGCCCGGAGCCGTCGCGACCCCGGTCCTTGCCGCGACCCTGGTCCCCGGCACCGCCGCCCGGCCGGCCGCATCGAGGCCCGGAACCGCCTCGCCGGCCGCCTTGGCGACGAGCCGGGTCATGGCATCGCGTGCCGATGTACCGTCGAGGGCCTGGTCCGCACTTTCTTTCGACGAACCGCTATCGGCTTCGTCGGAAGATGCTCCAGCGGCGGCAATCGGCGCCACCGTCGCCTCCTTGCCATCGCTCGATGCGACGGGTGCCGCCGCCTCGATGCGCGCAGCCGGTACATCCATGCTCGCCACCGTCGGCCGCGTCTCGGACCGTTCGCCGAGAAGCGCCGGGAGGCGGTCCGCGTAGAGCGTGCCGGCGACGATGAGACCGGCCACGACGCCGCCGCCGAGGGCACCGGCCCATGCCGCGCGGGCGCCGCCCGGAGCTCCGCGCGGTGCCGCGTCGGCCGTCCTTGCGACCAGGACCGTGGGGCTTGCTTCGGCCGGCCTTGGACCGGCAAAGGGATCGACCGGCGGGTCGGAGCGGGCGGGACGGACCGCGCCGAGAGGCAGATCCCGCGCATCGGCCGTCGTCGAAGGATCGGGGGCGAGGGAGAAATCGAGATCGATATCGGGCGCGGCGAGGTCGGGCGCATGGGGCGCCATGGTGTCTGAGATGGCGCTACGCACCGCGCTCATCAGCCTCGTCTGCAGATCGCCGATCTGCGGACCGTCGCGGCGGGCCTCGGGGTCCGACAGGGTGCCGACGAGGCGGGCGAGCGTGCGCGGCTCGGGAATGGCGCTGTCGCGCTCGGATCGGGCCGCGGCCTGCCGGTCGCCGGCCGCTTGCGCGCCCTGCCTGCCGTCCGAGCCGGCGCCGTGCTCGCCATCGCCGTCATCGCGGCTGTCAGCAGACATCCAAGGGCTCTCCATCCGACCGCAGATGCGGGAAGGACCATGCAGCCGGGCCCGCCATGGACCGGTTGGCAGGGCTGCAAGCACGATTGCGCAGGAACGGTGAAGACATTATGGCGCAGCCGATCGGCCGTCGTCCCGGCCCTGCCGCCTTGCCCGGGGCCGGCAAAGCCTTTGCCCGCTCACCCGCAAACGTCTGAGACCTCGCGATATTCCCCGGCTCGGCCAATCCGAGCGGCAAGGGCGCCATGCACTGGCGTTGCCGACAGGCTGTCGCCTTCTTCCCCAAAAAATGCCTTGATCGTGTCGTTTCAGTCCCAGTGTGGGTGGACGAGTGCTGCGTCTGGAGGGGTATCGTGTACCAGAAGTCCGAGAGTGCCTGGTCCTTCGCAAGGAAGGACAATCTCGCCGGCGACCACTTCCGCATCCGCGACATGCTGAGACCGGGGGAGGCAACATTCGCGATCGAGGACGAGCGGCCGCGGGTGGAGATGTCCGCGCCCGAGCCCACGCAACGTCATCCGATCGAGCCGCCGCGCCCCGTCTGGCGCCACGAGCCCGCCGCCGGCGAGGCCTATGACGCGCCCGTCCACGAGACGGCCCGCGCCGCCGCCGGCATCGCGCCCTACCGGCCCCAGCCCGGCGACATGACGAGCGCCCTCCACGAGCAGTACGAAGGGTCCATCCAGAATATCGAGCAGAACATCTTCGGTGTCGCCGCCGCCGTCACGGCGCTCGATTCCATCGAGGAGAAGCTTTCGCAGGCGCGCGGCCAGATCGAGATCCTGAAGGCGCGTGGCGAGCCGGTCGACTACGACAAGGTCGAGCGGGCCCTGCGCGCGCTCGCCGATCACGTCCGGGTCATCATCAACCGGCTCGACGAGCGGCACGTCAATCTCCTGCGCGACGCCCGCTTCGAGGTCCGCTTCGTCGAGCTCGACGATGGCGAGGACCGCACCATGGGCGTCGACCTGACGCTGATCTCGCTGGAGAAGCTCGTCGCCTACAAGCTCCGCGACGGCACGCGGCGGCCCGAGGAGACGATCGCGCTGATCGACCAGATGGCGAAGGTCGTTCATCACAACACGCATGTGCTCTCCAGCATGATCCTCGCCCTGTTCGCATCGCGCGACTACACCGAGGAGGTGGCGCGCCTGGTGCTGTCGGGACGCTCGTCGCGCCGCACCGAGGCGATGCGCCAACTCGCGGCCGCGCGCGTCGCGGCTGCCGAGGGCACGCCCGTGCAGGCGGGCCAGGGGGCAGGCGGGGCGGGTCACGTCGCCGGGAACGGTGGCGCGCGCTGGCCGGACACGGAGAACGGCGAGAGCGCGCACGACACGGTGATCAGCCTCATCGAGCGGGTGCGGATGCGGGGCTGACGGCCCCTCACCCGCCCGCGCGCGGATTGGCGGCGATCTCATCGAGGATCGCCCGGCCATAGCGCGCAATCTTCTTCTCGCCGAGACCGGTGATGAGCGAGAGATCGTCGATGCGTTGGGGCCGAATGCTCGCCAGCTCGATCAGCGTGCGGTCGTGGAAGATGACATAGGGCGGCACGTGGGCCTCGGCCGCGATCGTGGCTCGCAGATTGCGCAAGGCTTCGGCGAGCGGCTTGTCGGCCGCTTCGATCTTGAGAGTGCCGGCCTTGCGCTTGTCGCGCCGCTCGGCACGCTCGCGCTCAACGACCGGCTCGCGCCTCAGGGGAAACTTCGTCTCGCCGCGCAGCAGCGGACGGCAGGCCGCGGCCAGGCGCACCGCGCCGTAGCGCTCGGTATCGACATCGATCATGCCGCGCACGGCGAGCTGGCGGAACAGCGAGCGCCATTCCTGGTCGGCGAGGTCGGCGCCGATGCCGAAGGTCGAGAGCCTGTCGTGGCCGTTGTCGACGATGCGCTTCTCCGACTTGCCGCGCAGCACGTCGATCACATAGTTGACGCCGAAGCGCTCGCCGGTGCGGTAGACGGCCGAGAGCGCCTTGCGTGCCGCCTCGGTGCCGTCGATCGTCGAGGGCGGCGACAGGCAGTTGTCGCAATTGCCGCAACCTGCCTCGCGCTTCTCGCCGAAATAGCCGAGCAGCGCCGCGCGCCGGCAACCGGTGTGCTCGGCGAGCCCGAGCAGCTGGTCGAGCTTCTGGCGTTCGACGCGCTTTCTCTCCTCGCCCGCCTCCGAGCCCTCGATCCACTGGCGCAGCATCACCACGTCCTTGAGGCCGTAGGCCATCCAGGCGTCGGAGGGCTCGCCGTCGCGGCCGGCCCGGCCGGTCTCCTGGTAGTAGGCCTCGATCGATTTGGGCAGCGAGAGGTGGGCGACGAAACGCACATCCGGCTTGTCGATGCCCATGCCGAAGGCGATGGTCGCGACGACGATGACGCCGTCCTCGGCCAGGAAACGCTGCTGGTTGGTGCGCCGGAGCGCGGGATCGAGCCCGGCATGATAGGGCAGCGCCACGCGGCCCTTGCCGGTCAGCCAGGCCGCCGTCTCCTCGACCTGGCGCCGCGACAGGCAATAGACGATGCCGGCATCGGCGCCATGCTCGTCGGCGATGAAACGCCATAGCCGCTCGCGGGCGCTGCCCTCGCCACCGGGCTCGATCATGTAGCGGATGTTCGGCCGGTCGAAGCTCGCGATGAAGCGATCGGCACGCTCGAGGCCGAGCTCGGCGACGATCTCGGCGCGAGTGCGCTCGTCGGCCGTCGCGGTCAGCGCGACGCGCGGCACATGCGGGAAGAGATCGGCGAGCTGGGAGAGCTGACGGTAGTCGGGACGGAAGTCGTGGCCCCATTGGGAGACGCAATGGGCCTCGTCGATGGCAAAGAGCGCCAGATCGGCGGCGCGCAGCATGGCGAGGCAGCGCTCGGTCAAGAGGCGCTCGGGCGCGACATAGAGCAGGTCGAGGCGCCCCTCGGCGAGGGCCCGCTCGGTGGCGCGCTGCTCGTCGGGCGACTGGGATGAGTTGAGGAAGGCGGCGCGGACGCCGAGCTCGGCGAGCGCGTCGACCTGGTCCTGCATCAGCGCGATGAGCGGCGAGACGACGATGCCGCAGCCGGACCTGACGAGCGCTGGCACCTGGTAAATAAGTGACTTGCCGCCGCCGGTCGGCATCAGGGCCAGGACGTCGCGGCCCTCGATCAGCGCCTCGACGGCGCCGGCCTGGAAGGAGCGGAAGGCCGAATAGCCGAACACCGACCGCAGAACGGCCTCGGCGCGCTCGCGGGCCGGCAGGTCGGAACCGGGGGCGGCCCCGGCATCGTACATGGCGCGGGCTGCCTGTGACATCGCTCTCCCCCAATCAATGGCCCGGCCCGCTGCCGGCCGTCGAATCGGAGGACCATGATGGCCGCGCAAAGCCCGTCCGGCCAACGGAGCACGGTCGCAGGCGGGGGATTTTCCCGCCTGCCCGTCGCTCACTCTACCGCAGCCGCTGCAGCAGCTCCGGGCTCGGATAGGAATCGGCCGGCAGGCCGAGCTTCAACTGCGCCGCCTTGACGGCCGCCCGCGTCTCGGCGCCGAGCTTGCCGTCGACATCGGTGATGGCAAAGCCGCGCTTCTGCAGGAGGCGCTGCAGCTCCTTGATCTCCTGGTAGCCGAAAGGCGCGACGGCGGCGCGGCCCTTGGAGACCGGCGGCGCACCGGCGAGGCGGGTGGCGAAATAGGCCGCGGTCGTCGCATAGACCAGCGACTGGTTCCATTCGAGATAGATGCGGAAATTGCGATAGGCGAGGAAGGCCGGGCCATTGCGGCCCATCAGCAAGAGCAGCGATGCCTCGGCACCGTCGGCCGGCAGCGGCTTGCCGTCGGCGCGGGTGACGCCCGCTTTTGCCCAGTCGGCGCGGCTGTGGGTGATGGCAAGGTCGGCCTCCTTCCAGTCGAGGTCGGCCGGCACGCGCACCTCCTCCAGCCAGGGCTCGCCGGCCCGCCAGCCGAGATGCTTGAGGAAGGCTCCGGTGGAGGCGAGCACGTCGGGCGTCGATTTCAGCAGATCGCGCCGGCCGTCGCCGTCGTAGTCGACCGCATAGTTGAAATAGTGCGTCGGCAGGAACTGGGTCTGGCCCAGCTCGCCGGCCCAGGAGCCGATCATGTCGGCGGGTTTCAGGTCGCCGCGCTCGATGATCCGCAGCGCGGCTTTCAGCTCCGGCCGGAAGCGCTCGGGGCGGCGGCAGTCATAGGCGAGCGTCGCCAGCGAGCGCAGCGAGGAGAGATCGCCCATATTGGCGCCGAAATCGCTCTCGAGGCCCCAGAAGGCGGTGATGACGGGTCCAGGAACGCCAAACTCCTTCTCCACCCGCTGGAAGATGTCGCGGTATTTCTTCAGGCGGATGGCGCCGTGGTCGAGCCGGTATTTGGCGACCATGCGGCCGGAGAATTCGAGGAAGGTCTGGGAGAAGACGCTCTGCTTGCGGTCGCGGGCGATGATGCCCTTGTCGAGCTCCATGCCGCCGAGGGCCGCATCGATGACGCGCTGCGGGATGCCCTCGGCCGCCGCCTCCGCCTCGAAGTCGGCGAGCCAGCGCTGGAAGCTGCCGGTGTTGCGACAGTTGTAGTCGCCAGTGGAGGGCGGTGTCTCGGCGCGGCCGGCCGATGGCGAGCCGGCGAGCGGGAATACGCATGCGAGCGCCAGGACACCGGCTCGCCAGGCGCGGGAGAGGCCGCCGGACCGCCATGACCCGCCAACCGATCGCATGAAGTTCGCGTTGCCCGTCACCCGTGCCTCCTTGCTGCTCACTGTGTCTCGATCCGGGCCGGAGGTTCGGCGACAGACGCCCCGACCGTCAAGGGCGAAGGGGGCGGGTGGTTCTCATGATTCCGACATTTGCTCTCACGGGTTCTGAAAAGGGATGCAAATGTCGGAATCGAACCCCCAGGTCTCTTGGCCTCACTGCGACCAATGGGCCGCGGTGCCGCGGGAACCCACCATCTCCCGTGGCGTTCCACAAGTATCGAGACATTCCGGAACGGTTTCAACGTCCCCTGTTGCACCGTCGGCCTGCCTGCGGAGGCCCGGGGCGTGCCGACCGGCACGCTCTCATATTCACTCTTCATACCATCAGCAGCCCGAGGAGAAATGGCGTCATGAACGAGGAGTCCGGCGAACTCAAAGCGAAGCTCGAGGATCTCGGGCGGCGCATCGACGGCAAGCTGAAGGAACTGCACGAGGGCGGCATCAGCCATGCCACCGAGCGTCTGAAGGCGGCCGATCTCCAGGTCGAGCACAGGCGTCTGGAGGCCCTTGCCGCGGCCCGTCAGGCAGGCTCGGCGCATCCCCAGCAGGACGCGACGCTCGCCGCCGAGGTGGAGGCCTTGAAGCAGACGATCAATCGCTGGGTCGCGGAGATCGATTCCTGATCGCATCGGGCGAGAAAGGACAATGACGATGCTCGAGATCCTTCCTGAGAGCGAGAACGAGTTCCTCGCGGTCCGGGCCGCGGGCCGGCTCACCGGTGCCGACTACGAGAAGGTGCTGCCCCGCTTCGACGCGGCGCTCGAGCGGCACCCGAAGCTCGAGGTGCTGGTGCTGATGGACGACGACTTCTCGGGCTGGGCGCTGAACGCGGCCTGGGACGACCTGACCTACGGGCTCAGGAACCGCAGGCGCTTCGATCGGGTCGCCGTCGCCGGCGGGCCGGCATGGATGAGCTGGTGCATGTCGGCCTTCCAGCTGCTGTTTCCCGGCGAGATGCGCAGCTACCCGATGAGCGAGGCGGACGAGGCACGCCGCTGGGTGAAGCAGGGCGGCCCGACCGATCACGGCCTGCCGGCGTCCTGATCCCGAACCGTCCCACCGACCCCTCCCCACCTGATCGACGCCCGGTCTTCACCCCGGCGGCGCCCGGTCGTCGGCGGCCGATGTCGTCAGACGGGCTCCCGGCTGTCGCAATGGGGGCGGCATGGCTCACCCTGCGAGGCGTAAGGCTCGGTCCGCCGGCTGGCCGACGCTTCGGCGGTGCTCATGGCCGGCCACGAGGAGTGACGCCCATGCCCCTGTTCCGTTCGCCCGACGATCTCGCGCGCGTGCTCGCCGCCGGCCCGAGTGCCGACGAGCGCGCGCTTTCGGCCGCACGCAAGCGCCAGTCGGAGCTGACGAAGCCGCCGGGTGCGCTCGGACGGCTGGAGGAGATCGGCATCTGGCTGGCGGGCTGGCAGGGCACCGACCGGCCCCATGCCGAGCCGGTCAAGGTCACCGTCTTCGCCGGCAATCACGGCGTCGCGGCCGAAGGGGTCTCGCCCTATCCCGCCGAGGTGACGCGGCAGATGGTGGCGAATTTCGAGCGGGGCGGGGCGGCCATCAACGCGCTGTCGCGCGCCTTCGGGCTCGCGCTCGACGTCGTCGCGCTCGATCTCGACCAACCGACGCAGTCCTTCGTGCGCGGCCCGGCGATGAGCGAGGCCGAATGCCTCGCGGCGCTGAATGCCGGAGCCGAGGCGATCGGGGGCGACTGGGCGATCCACGTCTTCGGCGAGATGGGCATCGCCAACACCACTTCGGCGGCGGCTGTCGCGGCGGCGACCTTCGGGGGCTCGGGCACGGACTGGGCGGGTGCCGGCACGGGTCTCGACGCCCGCGGCATCGCCCGGAAGGCCGTTGTGATCGATGATGCCCTCGCCCTTCACCGCCGGGAGGCGCGGAGCGCTTTCGAGATCCTGAGGCGGCTCGGCGGCCGCGAGCTCGCCGCCATCGCCGGCGCCGTGGCGGCCGCGCGGGCGAAAGGCATTCCGGTGGTGCTCGACGGTTTCGTCGCGACGGCGGCAGCCGCGCCACTCACGCTCGCCGCGCCGGGCGCGCTCAGCCATTGCATCGCCGGCCATGTCTCGGCCGAGCGCGGCCATCGCCGGCTGCTCGACCGGCTCGGCATGGCGCCGCTGCTCGACCTGGGGATGAGGCTCGGCGAGGGCACGGGCGCTGCGCTCGCCGTGCAGGTGCTCAGGGCGGCGGCGGCAACGCAATCGGACATGGCGACCTTCGCCGAAGCGGGCGTCAGCGGCAGCGACGCGGGTTGAGCGGTGGCGGGGACGGGCGACGAGGAGCGCGAGCCGCCGCGCCGCGGCTTCGACCGCCGGCCGGGGGCGCTGAAAGCCGGCCGCGCCACCTCGCCCGACCACATGGCCGGTGGCGGATCGGGTGACACCCGGCGATCAGCCGGACCGGGCAACGCCCATCGGGCCGACGAGCGAGCGGGCGAGCGAGCGGGCGAGGAACGCGGAAGCGCGGAGCGACGGGGCGACGAGCGGCACGACACGCTGCGGCAGAGCGCTGCGGCGCCAGCGCCTGGCGTTAAGGGCGACGGCGGTTCGCCGTCCGGGCCGCCCGGGGAGCCCGACTTCGCCAGGGCACGACTGCGCGAGATCGCGCTCGCCTTCGGCCTCCTGACGCGCATCCCGGTCCCGACGCTCGAGGCCGTCGCCGCCACCGAGATCGGCCGCTCTGTCTGGGCCTTCCCGCTCGCCGGCGCCCTCGTCGGCATGCTCGGCGCCATCGCCTACTCGCTCGCCTATGCGGCCGGGCTCGATGCGACGGTCTCGGCCGTCGTCGCGCTCGCCGTCACGATCATCGCCACCGGGGCCTTCCACGAGGACGGGCTCGCCGATTTCTGCGACGGCATCGGCGGCGGACGGACGCGCGAGCGCAAGCTCGAGATCATGCGCGACAGCCGCATCGGCAGCTACGGGGCGCTCGCGCTGTTCCTGTCGCTCGGCCTGCGCTGGTCGGCCCTGCAGATGCTGGCCCTGCCGAACTATGTGGCGCCGGCGCTCATCCTCTGCCACGGCGGGGCGCGCGGACTGATCGGCATCGTCTATCTGCTGGCCGGACCGGCACGGCCGGACGGGCTCGCCGCCGGCGCGGGGCGGCCACCGGCGGTGGCGATGGTGGCGGGTCTCGCGATCGCCGCCGCGCTCGCCCTGCTGCTGCTTCCGCTGGTGCCGGCGCTCGCAGCGCTCGCGGCCGGGGCCGCGGCCGTCGCCCTCGTCACCCTCGTCGCACGGGTCCAGGTCGGCGGCTATACGGGCGACACCATCGGCGCGGCCGAGCAGATCGCCGAGATCGCCATGCTGATCGTGGTCGCGGCGCTGCTGCGTTAATCCTAATCAAAGCTTAAGGTGGCGGCCGATCCGGGCCTCGATGATGATGGCGGCGACAGCCCTCCCGACCATCGCTCCGGATCGCCCGTGACACAATCGCAGCCCTCGACAGACCTCGCCCGCCGCCCGCTCCGCCGCCTGGCGCGACGCCCTGTGCTGATCGGCCTTGCGCTCTTGCTCGCAACCGGACTTGCCGCACTCTCATGGGCATGGCTGCGGACCTCCGGCGAAAGCCGGGAACTCGCCGAGCGTGACCGGCTGCGCACCGAGATCGCCGAGCTGTTCGAGACGGGGCGGTTCGACGAGATCGAGGTGCTCGCAACACGTCTGCGCGACTCCCGCGCCCGCACCGCCAGCGGCGTATGGCAGCTCACCGTACTCTATTCGGCATTCGGCCGGCTCGCCGCGACGCCGCTCGGCGACGAGGCCGGCTGGCGGCGCATCGCCCACGGCATGGAAAGCTGGCTCGCCGCCCATCCCCAGTCGCCGACCGCGATCATCGCCGAGGCGATCGTGCTCAGGCGCTCGGCACTCAGGCTGAAGCCGTCGGGCTATCTGCTGCAGGCCTCGCTCGGCGCCTCCGACCCCTATAAGGATGCGCTGCGCTCGACGCTCGACTTCCTCGAGGCCCGCAAGCAGACGGCCTCGCACGATCCGCACTACTATGTGGTCTGGGCCGAGCTCGCCGCCGCCACCGGCACGGATCCCGACAGCTTCATCGCCGAGGTGGAGGAGGGGTTCGCCCGCGAGCCCGGCTATTACCAGCTCTATTTCGCCGCGCTCGACTATTTCACATCGAGCCGCGACGAGGCGCTCGCCCGCGACATCGAGACGCTCGCCAATACCGCCGTCGCCCGCACCGCGGCGACCGACGGGCTCGGCGTCTATGCCCGGCTCTACTGGTATGCGGCGAACAGCCATTTCGGCGCATCGCTGTTCAAGCGCTCGGCGGCCGACTGGCCACGCCTCAGGCAGGGCATCGACGATGTGCTCGCGCGCTATCCCGACCCCTGGAACGTCAACAGCTTCGCCTATCTCGCCTGCCTCGCCGGCGACCGGGAGAAGACGCGCGAGCTGATCGACCGGCTCGAGGGCGAGCCGATCGTCCGGGCGTGGAAGTCGCAAGCCGCCTTCGAGACCTGCAAGGCGTTCGCGGTCGGCTGACGGCAGCACCAGGACGGGTCTGCGGAGGACTTCAGGAGCGGCCCTCGGCCTCATGGTCGGGGACGGCCGCGGCCCGTCCGCCGAAAGTCCTTCCCAGCATGGCCGAAGCGCTCTATGGCCCCGCCCATGGAGCTCGAGCACGACCACACCCGCAAGGCCATCCGCGAGCGGCTCGCCGCGGAGAACCGGCCGAACTATGCCCGCGATTTCGTCTATGGCGGCATCGACGGTGCGGTCACGACATTTGCCGTCGTCGCCGGCGTTCAGGGCGCGGAGCTGCCGGCCGGCATCGTCGTGATCATGGGGCTCGCCAATCTGCTCGCCGACGGGCTTTCCATGGCGGCGAGCAACTATTCGGGCACCAAGACCGAGATCGACGACTTCGAGCGCATCCGCCAGATCGAGCACCGCCACATCGCGGTGGCGCCGGAGGGCGAGCGGGAGGAGGTGCGCCAGATCCTCGCGGCCAAGGGGCTGTCCGGCCATGCGCTGGAGGAGGCGGTCGCCGCCATCACGCGCGACCGCGACATCTGGACCGCCTTCATGCTGACCGAGGAATACGGGCTCGCGACCACCCAGCGCTCACCGGTCAGGGCGGCGGCAGCGACGTTCATGGCCTTCGCGCTATGCGGGGCGGTGCCGCTCGTCCCCTATGTCGCCGGCATGCCGCAGTCGTTCACGCTCGCCGCCATCGCCACCGGCCTTACCTTCCTCGGCATCGGCTCGTTCAAGAGCCGCTGGTCGTTGCAGCCATGGTGGCAGTCGGCAATGGAGACGTTCTCGATCGGCACGGCGGCGGCCGTCGTCGCCTATGCGGTCGGCTGGCTGCTCAGGGGGCTCGCCTGAGGCAAGGCCGAGGCTCGCGGCGCGGGAACCCGCGATGACGCCGTGTCATTGCCCGGAGACGACGCCGTGCCCGGTCAGTAGCAGTATTCGTGCAGCTCCCAGGCGACCGCCCGGCAGCGCCCCGAGGCATTGCATTTGCGGATCGGGATGCGGTGATAGTCGCAGTGGATGAAGGTGCCGCCGGCGGGCGAGGAATTGAGCGCCGAGCCGGAATAGCCGCGGATCGGCTTCTTCGTCACCGTGACGCGGTCGTAGTCCTGGCCGAGGAACACATAGGGCCGGCGACCGGCATTGCCGGCATCCGCTGCGCCGGCGAAGGCCAGCAGCACTGCCGCAGCCCCGAGCATCGTCACGGGCCGGGAAAATGATCTGAACATCCCTGTTCACTCCTTGGCTGTCCGGGCGGGCCGGAGACCGGCTGGCCTCCTCGCGCGCCCCGCATGCGCTTGAAGGCAATACTACCACGGCATCGTGCTGCCTCGCGGTTGCGCATTGGTAACGGTTGCGCGAGGGCATCGGTCGGGGCGTTCGGGCGGGCCCGTCCGGTCGGGCCCGGCATGCCTTCAGGAGACGGCCGCGGCCTTGCGCGCCCGCTCGCGCCGGATCGCATCGACCGTCAGGATGGCGAGCGCCACCCAGATGATGACGAAGGCGACGAGCTTTTCGGGGCGCAATTCCTCGCCGAAATAGGCGAAGGCGAGCACGAACTGGATGCTCGGCACGAAATACTGCATGAGCCCGAGGGTCGCGAGATTGAGGCGCCGCGCGGCGCCCGCGAACAGGATGAGCGGAATGGCCGTCACCGGCCCTGTCAGCACGAGCAGCGCCGAGGTTCTGAGGTCGAGGAAGAAATGCCCCTCGCCATGGGTCTCCAGATAGACGAGCACCGGCAGCGCCACCGTCAGATGCATCATGCTCTCGACCAGATAGGCGGGTGTCGGTCGGGCCGGCAGCGTCTTCCTGATATAGCCGTAGAGCGCGAAAGTGCTCGCCAGATAGAGGGCGATCACCGGGAAGCGGCCGAGCAGCACGAGCTCGACACCGACCGCCACGAGCGCCAGTGCGATGGCGACCTTCTGGGCGCCGGTCAGCCGCTCGCCGAGCACGACGAGACCGAGCACCACCGACATCAGCGGATTGATGAAATAGCCGAAGCTGACCTCGAGCACATGGCCCGATGAGACCGCCCAGACGAAGCCACCCCAATTGATGAAGAGGAAGAAGGCCGAGACGGCGAGGATGCGCAGCGTGCGGCGATCGGCGACGACGGTCGCAACCTCGCCGAGCCGGCCCTGCACGGCCAGATAGAGCCCGACCAGCACCACCGACCAGAGCGAACGGTGGCAGATCGTCTCGTAGACCGGCACATGGGCGAGCTCGCGCCAGAAGATGGTGACGAAGCCCCAGGAGACATAGGCGATGAGCGCCATGAGGAGGCCGAGCCGGACCTCGGCGTCGTTCGCCGCAACGGCCGGCCCGGTGGAGAGGCGCTTGTCGTCGTTCTGCATCTGAGCATCCAGGTGGCGCCGGCACGCGCCGACGGTGCTTATAGGCGGAGGGCGCCCTCACCTCCCGCAAACCGCGACCGCCGCCGCATGGCAGGGGGCCCGCCGCGGGGCGCGGACAGGGGGCCGGAGGGCGAGCGCCCCTCGGATCCGGCCCGCGAGATTGACATGCGGGGCGGCCCATGCAGCCATCGCCGCCACGGCCGGAGGGCCTCAACGAGGGACGGGAGGGAGCGAGCATGACCGCATCCGCCAGGCCGGTGCGCCGGACGCAGGCGGCGGTGCCGGCGCTCCCTCGCCGATGCGGCGGGCGCGCGAGGGGCCTGCACCTGCTGCCGCTTCTCGCCCTGCTTCTCACCGTGCTCACGGGCCTGACCTCGGGTGCGGCCGGCGCGGACATGCGCGGATCGGCCTACCGGGCGGACGGGCGCTGCGGGCCCTATCCGCGGCTGCCGGTCGAGACGCCGGAGGGGCTCTGTGTCGGCCTCGTCGCCGGGCCGGCCGATGGCCTTCAGGATGCCGCGCCATCCTCGAGGTATCGCCGCGCCGCTTCCTCGTCACCGACATGGGCAATTGGGGCCACAAGGCCGGCCGGCTCATCCAGATGACGCTCGACACTGACGGCAAACCGCATTTCGAGACGCTGTTCGAGCGGCTCGATGTGCCGCACGGGCTGGTGTCAGCCAGCGTGGACGGCCGCGTCTATGTGGGCGAGCAGGGATGAGATCTGGCGCTTCGACCCCGCCCATCCGGCGACGACGCGCGAGACGGTCTCGACCGATTTCCCCGCCGAGGGTCTGCACCGGCTGAAGCAGCTCGTCTTCGACGACACCGGCCGGCTGATCGTCAATCTCGGCGCCTTCACCGACCGCTGCGAGAAGGGCGGCAAGGGCCGGCCGATGCTGCCTTGCCCGGCGGACGATCCGGGCGCCAAGGAGGCGGCGCTGTGGGCGATCGGCTTCTCGCCGGACGCCGCGCACCGGGTGAAAGGCTTTCAGCCGCTCGCGCGCGGGCTCAGGAACTCGATGGCGCTCGCGGTCCATCCGGGCTCGGGGCTCGTCTTGCAGGGCGAGAACAATGTCGACCTGTCCGATCCCGATCGCCCGCCCGAGGAGCTGAACGTCATCGAGCCCGGCCGCCACTATGGCTGGCCCTATTGCACGGGGATGGGCGATGTGCTGCCCGACTACCGGCGTCGGCCCCGTGTCGATTGCGGGCGCTACGAGAGACCGGTCGCGCTCCTGCCGGCCCATTCGGCACCGCTGACGATGCTCTACTACCGGGCGGGTTCGGGTCCGCAGGCGCTCGCGGGGCTCGATGGACGGCTGCTGATCACGCTGCACGGCTATCGCGAGAGCGGGCATCGCGTCATCGCCTGCGAGACCGACGGGGAAGGCCGGCCGGTGGCCAAGGAGAAGAGCGGGATGGCGCGCTGCGAGGACATCGTGTCGAACTGGGGGGCACGGCCGGGAACACGCCCGCTCGGCAGTCCGGTCGGGCTCGCGGCGGCCAGCGACGGCAGCCTGTGGCTGACCGAGGACAAGAGCCGGACGGTGCTGGTGCTGAGGCGATCCGGCGGCAGCGATGGCCTGGACGGCGGGGGTGGAGACAAGAGCGACGGCGATGGCCCTGCAGTCGCCCGGAAGGTGCCGGCGGGATGGTCCGAGTTGCATGCGCGCGTTTTGTCGCGGAGCTGCGTGCAATGCCACAAGGAGGTGTTCGGCGGCACGGCCGACGAGGCCTGGCAGGCAGTCACGGCGGTCGGCTGGGCGGACGCGGGCGATCCGGCCGGCTGGCTGATCGTGCATGCGATGAAGGGCGAGGGCGTGCGCCGGCCGATGCCGCCGCCGACCGGCATCGGCGCGCTTCCCGATCAGCGGACGGCGCTCGAGGCCTTTCTCGCGGCGGCTCGCTGAAAGGTGCACGGTCGCCCCTCGTGGAGGCGGCCGCGATCCTTGCGGTCTGAGGCAGCCGAGCCGGTCAGGCGGCTCTGGCGATCAGGGCGCTACGGACCTCGTCGACGATGCGGCGGGCATCGACATCGGTCAGATAGGGATGCATGGGCAGGCTCATGACCTCGCCGCAGAGCGCCTCGCTGACCGGCAGCGAGCCCTCGCCGCCGCCATAGGGCCGGTAAGGCGCCTGCAGGTGCATGGGCGTCGGATAGTAGACCATGGTCGGGATGCCGGCCGACTTCAGACGCCCCATCAGCTCCTCGCGGCCGGCGACGCGGACCGTATACTGCGCCCAGGCCGAGGTCATGGCGGCGGGGCGGCCGGGCACCGTCACCAGATCGGCGAGCCCGGCGTCATAGATGCGCGAGATGCGCTCGCGGGCAGCCAATTCCTCGTCGAAGACGGACAGCTTCACCGAGAGGATGGCGGCCTGCATCGTGTCGAGCCGGCCGTTGAGGCCGACACGGACCACCTCGTATTTGTGGGTGCCGGTGCCGTGCACGCGGATCGAGCGCATGGCCGCGGCCAGATCGTCGTCGTCGGTGAAGATGGCGCCGCCGTCGCCATAGCAGCCGAGCGGCTTGGCGGGAAAGAAGCTCGTGGCGGTGACGGGCGCGAGGCTGCCGACCTTGCGGCCGGCGATGCTTGCACCGAAGGACTGGGCGGCGTCCTCGATCAGCCGCAGCCCCTCGCGGGCGGCGATCGCCCTCAAGCCATCCATGTCGGCGGGGAGGCCGAAGAGATCGACCGCGAGGATCGCCGCCGGCTTCAAGCGCCCCCCGGCCCTGACCGCCGCGATCCGGCGCTCGAGATCGGCGAGATCGATGTTGAAGGTCGCCGGATCGACCTCGGCATAGACCGGCGAGGCGCCGGCCAGGAGGATCACCTCGGCGGTCGCCGTATAGGTGAAGGCGGGCACGAAGACAGCGTCGCCCGGCCCGATGCCGTAGGCGAGCAGCGGGATCAGCAGCGCATCGGTGCCGCTCGCGCAGGTGAGGGCGTGGCGGGCGCCGGTATAGGCGGCAAGCTCGGCCTCGAGGCGCTGCACCTCGGGGCCCATGATGTATTGCCCGTGATCGAGCACGTCGTGGATCGCCTGGTCGATCCGCGGCTTCAGCCGCTGGTACTGGGCCTTCAGGTCGATGAACGGCAGGCTCGCCATGGGTGTCGCCCTTCTCTCGGCCCGCACCTCGCGGTGGCGGCCCCTCGTGCTCGATCTCCTCGGGCAGGCCGTCCGAGCGAATCGGGCCGGCGCACCCCGTGCCATGGCGGGTAGGCGGGCGGCGGACGGAAATCAATCGGCAGCGCGTCGCCGTCCACGCGATCCACAAGCCGGCTGTGGCCGGGCGGGCCTCACTTGCCCCCGGGCGCGAGGGCCACGCCGCACCCTGCCGCTCAGGCCGCTCAGGCCGCGGCGAGAGCGCCGGCCAGACTGTCGAACAGCACCCGGCCGTCGGTGCCGCCGAGCAGCGGATCGGCGAGGCGCTCAGGGTGCGGCATCAGGCCGAGCACCTTGAGGCGGCTGTCGTAGATGCCGGCGATGCCCGCGATCGCGCCGTTGGGATTGGCCGCCGGCGTCACCTCGCCATCGGCATCGGCATAGCGGAAGGCGACGAGCCCCTCGCCCTCGAGACGGGCGAGCGTCTCGGCATCGACGAAGTAGTTGCCCTCGGCATGGGCGATCGGCATGGTCGCGACGCCCCGGTTGCGATAGCCGCGGGTGAAGATGGTGTCGCGGCGCTCGATGCGCAGATGGACGTCGCGGCAGATGAAGCGCATCGAGCGGTTGCGCATGAGGACGCCGGGCAGCAGGCCCGCCTCGCACAGAATCTGGAAGCCGTTGCAGATGCCGAGCACCGGCGTGCCGGCCTTGGCCTTCGCCACCACGTCGCGCATGATCGGCGAATGGGCGGCCATGGCGCCGCAGCGCAGATAGTCGCCATAGGAGAAACCGCCGGGAAGGACGATGAGATCAACCTTCGGCACCTCGGCATCGCCATGCCAGACCATGGCCGCCGGCCGGCCGATCGAGCGCTCGAGGGCGACGGCGACGTCGCGGTCGCAGTTGGAGCCGGGGAAGACGACGACCGCTGCCTTCATCCTGAGGGTTCTCTCCGTTACGGCGTCCGGCGCTTCAGACGATCTCGTAGGCGTAGTTCTCGATCACGGTGTTGGCGAGCAGGGCCTTGCACATGCGCTCGATCGCCTCGCCGGCACGGGCGCGGTCGCTCTCCTCGAGCTCGACCTCGATGAGCTTGCCGAGGCGGACACCGCCGACCCCGGAAAAGCCGAGCGAGCCCAGCGCCCCCTCGATGGCCTTGCCCTGCGGGTCGAGCACGCCCGGCTTCAACGTCACCCTGATCAGCGCCTTCATGCCTTCGATGCCCCTTGCGCCCGAGCCTCGCATGCCGGGCACCTGCCCGGAACGCCTCAATCGCGGCTTCCCGCTCCGCGTCAGTCGCCGACGCCGGCCTCACTCCGCCGAGGCGCCGCCATTGGCCGCCCCACCGCCCCCCTCGTTGGAGGAGACGAGGCGCGGCCCCTTGTGCTTGGCCGGCCGGCTCTCGACCAGAACGCCGAGGCGGCGCGCGACCTCCTGATAGGCCTCGACCAGCCCGCCCATGTCCTTGCGGAAGCGATCCTTGTCGAGCCGGTCGTCGGTCTTCATGTCCCACAAACGGCAGGAATCGGGGCTGATCTCGTCGGCGAGCACGATGCGCACGAGATCGTTCTCCCAGAGCCGGCCGAACTCGACCTTGAAGTCGACGAGACGGATGCCGATGCCGAGGAAGAGGCCGGAGAGGAAGTCGTTGATGCGCAGCGCCAGCGCCATGATCTCGTCGAGCTCGGCCGGGGTCGCCCAGCCGAAGGCGGTGATGTGCTCCTCGCACACCATCGGGTCGTTCAGCTCGTCGTTCTTGTAATAGAATTCGATGATCGAGCGGGGGAGCTGGAGCCCTTCCTCGAGGCCGAGCCGCGCCGAGAGCGAGCCGGCCGCGACATTGCGCACCACCACCTCGAGGGGGATGATCTCGACCTCGCGGATGAGCTGCTCGCGCATGTTGAGGCGGCGGATGAAATGGTTCGGCACGCCGACCTCGCCGAGGCGCATGAACAGATATTCGGAGATGCGGTTGTTGAGCACGCCCTTGCCCTCGATGACGGCGTGCTTCTTCTTGTTGAAGGCGGTGGCGTCGTCCTTGAAATGCTGGATCAGCGTGCCGGGCTCGGGCCCCTCGTAGAGGGTCTTGGCCTTGCCGTCATATACGAGACGCCGCCGGTTCATGGGGGTTGTCCTTGAAAAAAGGGAACTTTCCGATACGCCCGGGGAAGCGCTCGCCGGGACCCGCCGCTTCAAGCTGCCGCTTCAAGCTGCGATCCGCCTGGCCGAGCCAACCGCCGGCGCGGCCTGTGCGATGCCCCATCTGCCCATCCAGGGACGCCCCCAGGGGATCGGCGGGGAATCGTGACCGCTCATCGGGGCCGAAGCTAGCCGATCGGCCCCGACGAAACAATGCGCGTTCCCCGTGCATCCCTGCCGTGACGGCCGGCCGCCCTTTCTCCGCCCACTTCCCGTCAGGGGAGGAGACACGGGCAATTGCCGCTTGACGAAGCCGGCCGCCAATTCCCATATCCCTCGAAGGACAAGTCGGCAGGGCGAGCAGATCGCACTTTCCGTACGGTGCTTGAACTCATTTGGAGACGATCGGGGCATGACGACTTTCGACGAGCGGGAAAAGGCCTTCGAGAAGAAGTTCGCCCATGACCAGGAGATGCAGTTCAAGGCGCAGGCGCGGCGCAACAAGCTGCTCGGCCTGTGGGCGGCAGGGCTCATGGGACTGTCCTCCAAGGAAGCCGACGACTATGCGAAATCGGTGGTGAAGGCCGATTTCGAGGAGCCGGGCGAGGAGGACGTCGTGCGCAAGATCCGGCAGGATCTGAACGACAAGGGCGTCGGCCGGCCGGACGACGACATCCGCCGGATGATGGCCGAGCTGCTGGTCAAGGCGAAGGACCAGATCATGACCGAGGTGAAGAAGTAGGGCCCGGCGCCGCGTCCGATCCGATCGGGCAGGGCCGCCCTGTCTCGCTTTGCTGCCTCGCTGGTCGTCCATTTGAAGGGCTCTGCGGCCGCCTCGGCCGCTGTCCACGTTGCGAGCTCCCGCCATGACGAGCGATCCGGTGCGTGCCGCGCTTGCCAAGAAGCCGACCCTGCTCAACGCCTGGATCACGCTCGGTCTGCCGCTCGCCATCGAGATGGTCGGAGCGGCGGGCTGGGATCTGGCGACCATCGACCAGCAGCACGGCCTCGGCGGGCCGGACCGGCTGGTGGATTGCCTCGTCGGGGCGCGCTCGGCCGGCCTGCCGGCGCTGGTGCGTGTCGCAGTGAACGATCCCGGCCTCATCGGACGCGCGCTCGATGCGGGGGCGAGCGGGATCATCTGCCCGATGGTCAACACGGTCGCCGATGCCCAGCGCCTGGTGGACGCCGCCAAATATCCCCCGCTCGGAGCGCGGAGCTGGGGTCCCTACAGGGCCCGAGCGACCGGCAAGGGCGACTATTTCGCCGAGGCCAACCGGACGACGCTCGCCTGCGCACAGATCGAGACCGCCGAGGCGCTCGACAATCTCGACGCCATCCTCGCCGTCGAGGGCATCGACATGGTCTATGTCGGGCCCAACGATCTCACCATATCGCTGACCGGCGGACAGAGCCGCGACATCGCCGGCGAGGTGACCAGCCGGGCGATCGGCCGGATCCTCGACGGCTGCCGGCGCCACGAGGTCATCGCCGGCATCTATGCCAACGATCTCGACTTCGCCATGCCGCTGATCGCGGCCGGCTGGCAGGTCGTGACCATCGGGTCGGACGCCCAGTGGCTGAGCGAGGGCGCCGCCGATGCGGCGCGCCGCGGCCGGCCGGCCAAGGGCTGAGACGGCATTCCGGCTCAATCCCCGGATAGGGGGCCCTGCTCGGCAGGGAGCTCGACGGTGAACGTCGATCCCTCGCCTTCGCGCGAGCGGATGCGCAACTCGCCGCGATGGCGGGCGACGATGTGCTTGACGATGGCGAGCCCGAGGCCGGTGCCGCCGCGATCGCGGCTCGCCGCGGTGTCGACGCGGTAGAAGCGCTCGGTGAGGCGCGGCAGGTGGCGGGCCGGGATGCCGATGCCATCATCGGCGATAGCCATGAGGATGCGCTCGCCCGAGCCGCCGGCATCGGCCTCGCGCCGGGAGACCGTCACCGTGACATGGCCGCCGCTGCGGCCGTAGCGGATGGCATTGTGGACGAGGTTCTGCAGCACCTGGGCCAGCTCGTCGCGGTCGCCGCGGACATGGGTCGGGGCCGGCGGCACGGCGAGCGTCAGGGTCTGGCCGGCCGCCTCGGCGACCGGCACGAGGGATTCCACCACCTGCTCGACCACCCGGCTCGCATCGACCCGCTCGCGCGGGCGCAGATGGGCATGGCTCTCGACGCGGGTGAGGACGAGCATGTCGTCGATCAGCCGCTTCATGCGCTGGGCCTGGGTGGCCATGACGCCGAGGAACTTGCGACGGGCCTCGGCATCCTCGCGCGCGGGGCCCTGCAGGGTCTCGATGAAGCCGATCAGCGAGGTCAGCGGGGTCCGCAGCTCGTGGCTGGCATTGGCGATGAAATCGGTGCGCATGACGTCGAGCCGCTCGGTGGCGGTCAGATCGCGCAGGACGAGCAGGAGCTGGGGCGTGCCGTCGGCCGGCCGCAAGGGACCGAGCAGCGAGGCGACCGCCTCCAGATGACGCTCGACGGGCACACGCTCGTCATAGCGCACCTGGCGCATCTCGCCGGTCTCGAGCGCCTCGTCGATGGCGGCGAGCACTTCGGGATTGCGCAGGATGCCGGCAATGCGGCTACCTGGAGCGATATGGTCGAGGATCTCGCGGGCCGCCGCATTGCTGGCGACGACGATGCCGTCCCGCCTGACGAGGATGGCGCCGTCGGGCATCGCCTCCACGACCTCGGCCCAGCCGGCCGCCCCGGTCGGTCCGACCCGCGCCCGGCTCGCGGTCGTTGAGGCCGGGCCCGTCCGGCCCGGCCAGGGCATGGCCAGGAGGGCGAGAGCGGACAGGGCCGCCGCGGCGAGGGCCGCCGGCAGCGGCAATGCCGCCACGGGGACGAGGGCGAGAATGATCGCGACACCGGCGAGGAGCGGCAGCCGGCGCAGGCCGAGCCGCTCGCGCAACTCGCGCAGGATGGGCGAGAGGGCCGAGAGGGGACGGCCCGCAGACGGCCGCCCGGCCAGGTCACCCGGTCCAAATCTCACATCGTCCTCCAGGGGAGCAGGGCTGTCGTCGGCGGCACGATCCCCGCCATCGTTGGTCATGCCTGTCGATCCATCTTGCACGAGCCTCATCACGCTTCGATAACGGTCCGGAGCGAGCCGCGCGCCGGACAGCGACGCGCGGGCGCATGCAGCTCCAGCGAAAGGGCCGGACGGCGAAGGTCCGGCATAGGCCATGAAGACGAAGAAGGACAAGGAGGCGCGCAGGGAGACCGCCGCAGCAGGGCCGATCGACCTCGATGCCTTCGACATCGACGATCCGGTGCTGCCCAAGGCGATCGACGAGGGCGCACTGACGAGCGGCAGCTTCCCCTACGACAAGCGGCTGAAGGGCTCACGCTTCGAGGAGATGCTGCGGCCACTGCAGATCGAGCTCCTCAAGCTGCAGAGCGCCATGCAGAAGAGCGGCGAGCGGCTGGTCGTCGTGTTCGAGGGGCGCGACGCCGCCGGGAAGGGCGGCGCCATCTCGGTGTTCAGCGAGCATCTGAACCCGCGCCATGCCCATGTCGTCGCCCTCGCCAAGCCGACCGAGGCCGAGCGCGGCGAGTGGTACTTCCAGCGCTACATCGAGAGGCTGCCGACCGCCGGTGACATGGTGCTGTTCGATCGGTCCTGGTACAATCGGGCGGGCGTCGAGCGGGTCATGGGCTTCTGTACCCAGGCGCAGCTCGAGACCTTCTTTCGCGACGTGCCGGCCTTCGAGAGCCTGATCGTGCGCGACGGCATCCGGCTGGTAAAGATCTATCTGAAGATCGGCCGCGAGACTCAGCTCAAGCGTTTCCACACCCGCTATCATGATCCGCTGAAGCGCTGGAAGCTGACGGAGATCGACCTCGCGGCGATGAAGAAGTGGCAGGACTATTCGATCGCGCAGGAGGAGATGCTCACCCGCACCCACAGCGAGGCGGCCCCCTGGACGGTGATCCTCGCCAACGACAAGCTGAGGGCACGTCTGGCGGCCATCCAGGTCGTGCTGTCGGCGGTCGAGTACGAGGGCCGGGACGCGTCCGTGATCGGCCGGCCCGACGGCAAGATCGCCGGATCGGGCGGCACGTTCTTTGCTGCCTGACGCCGGCCGGCGGATGAGGCGCGCTGCGCCGCCACCGGGCCCGCCGCCCACCATCGGCCGAGCGGGGGGAACTGGCGCGGCACTCCTCCGGTTCCCTCCTCGCCGGGCGTGCGCACCCTTTCCCGCCCGTGGGGTGTGGAGAGCCGGGCGATGCCGGTAACGCTGCCGCAAACCTGCCGGTATCATCGGCGAAAGTGATCGCCCGGCGTGTGGCCGTCCTTCGTTGGGGGCGGACCGGCGAATATGCTAGAAGTTCCGTGGACGGCGGGCAGCCGTTCGCGGAGACGAGGCCCGGCGCCGCCCGTGGCGCTGTCGAAGGGGCTCCTGAATCCGATGGGTCGCATGTCAATTCGCGCGCTGCTCAAGGCCGGCCTTCTCGCGCTCCTCCTGGTGCTCTGGCTCGGCGTGCTCTCGCTCGGCGGTATGCCGGCAGGCGCCGAGGATGCGGCGGCGACCACGGCCGGGAGCACGACGGTCGCGGCGGAGCCGGCGACGGCGACCGTGACGGACAGAGATCCGGGCACGGGCACAGCTGCGGGCGAGATCTCGGGCTCGGTAGCGGTCCCCGCCGAGGCGGATGCGGACGCCGTCGACAAAGCGGGCGCGAGTGCCGAGCCTGCGCTCGAGCCGGTCGCACGCACAAGTCCGAGCCTTGCCGAGGATGCCGCGGGCACAGCCGCCATCGGAGCGAGCGCGCCGGCGGTGGCGGCCGGCGACGAAGTTGGCGGCAGCGACGGTGCGACGGCCGGCACGGCGGCAACCGGGCGGACGCCCTCGATCGTCGAGTTGATCGGCGAGCGCTTCAGGCGAATGGTGGCGATCACCCTCGAAGCGCTCGACACCCAGGGCCCGCAGTTCTGGACCTACCTCGCGCTCGCGACGATGGCTGGCTTTGCCTTTCGCCGCTTCATGCGCACCGAGCTGTGGCGCCGCCTGCTGGCGACCATCACCAACGACGTGCTGACCAACTGGCAGCTCGCGGTGCTCGGCATGACCGGCATCCTGCTGTCACTCGCCTCGGGCTACACCACCTGGGACGGCATGACCAATTTCACCTGCCCGGCGCGACAGGCGGAGACGGGCTCGTGCTTTGGTCCGATGATCCTCAGCCTGCTCATCACCGTGGGCATCCAGGGGATCATGCTGATCACCGCCTGGCTGATTGGCGAGAGCTTCGCGCAGGGACTGCGCCTCGACAAGCCGCAGGCCGCAGCGGCCGGCGGGCTCGTCGAGCGGATCGGGCGCAATGTCGTCTCCATGGTGTTCCTGGCGCTGGCAGGCGTGCTCGCGGCGGCGCTGCTGCTGGTCTGGCTGTCGGCGAGCCCCAACATGATCGGGCAGGGCATCGCCGAGGGCATCGCGACCTGGCGCGGGCCGATCACCATCGCGGCGATCGTGACCGGCCTCCTGCTCGCCGTCGGCTTCGCCATGACGCAGCACGAGATCGTCGGGCCCTATCTGCGCGGCGGGCGGATCGTTCTTTCCAACCTGCCGCTCTGGGCGATGTTCCTCGCCTGCATGGCAACCTCGGTGTTCTTCTCCTTCGACAGCCTGTTCTCGACCATCTTCCCGCCGGAGGAGCGGGCGCGGGCCGCCGATGTGCGCACGGCCAAGCAGGTCGGCCGCATCGTCGACGATCTCGGCGTCGCCATCGAGCGGCGGCGGACCGAGGCTTTCGACCGCCTGACGCGAAGCACGGAATGGGCCGGCTTCAACGAGGGCATCGACCAGGTCGTCGACATCGCCAAATCGGCCGAGGGCGTGATCCGCCAGACCATCATCGACGAGTTGCAGCGCCAGCAGGAAACCAATGAAGGCCTGCAGGAGAGCCGGGCGTCGGCGGAGAGCCAGCGGTCGCGGCTCGCCAAGCGCAAGGACGAGCTCAACGACGAATTGGCGCGGCTGAAGGGCGAGTTGCCGGCGATCGCCGGCGAGGTCGAGCGGCTGAAGGCGGCGATCTTCGCCAAGGACCGCGAGATCGTCGCCAAGACCGCCGAGGCGGAGGCCGAGGCGACAGGCATCGGCACCACCGGCAAGGCCGGGCGGGGGCCACGCTTCGCCGAGATCTCCAAGGAGCTGAAACGGCTCGAGGCCGAGAAGGACAATCTCGGTCTTCAGCTTCGCGAGTTCGATGCCCGGCGCCAGACCAAGTCCGACGAGATCGCCACCGCCGAGGGCGAGCTCGCCCAGATCGACGGCGAGCTCGGCAAGATCGGCGGACAGATCGCGCTCGTCGAGCGGCAGATGGAATTGCAGACGGAGGCCAGCAAATCGGGCGGCACCGGCAATGAGAGCCTCTCCATCGGGCCCGATGCGCTGACGGCGGCGCGCGCGCGCTTCCGCCTGACCGGCGACACCGGTGCCTTCGAGGCGCTGCAGGCGCGCTGCATCGAGCTGTTGCGCGCCTTCGACAAGGTCGACCGGCTGCGCCAGAGCGCGGCCACGCGCAATGCCGGCTGCGACACGACGCGCATCGCCGACCTCACCAATCGCCTGTTCGCACTCAACGAGGGGCGGGTCCGCTTCAAGGAGACCTGTGCGAAGGACGACAGCATTCCGCGCACGGGGACCGACGACGTCCTGCAGTTCGGCGAGCGCTGCGTGCAGGGCGCCGGGCTCGCGGGCGACGACACCGCCCAGTTCCGCGACCTCATCGCCCGCGCCGCGCTCAACCGCGACGACAAGGCCCACCGCTTCGTCGTCACCTGGAACGCCTTCCTCGACGGCAACCGCCTCGCCTATCTGGCGCTCGCCATCGCCATCGCCATGGACGGCCTCGTCTTCATGTCGGGCCTGTTCGGCGCCAATGCGGTGCGCTCGCCGCTGACGGGCGGCCTGCTCACGGTCTCGCAGATGGAGGCGGTGATCGACGCGGCCCTCCTGCCCAACCGCTATGCCAACGCCTCGATCGTGCTCGAGGCCAACCGTGCCGTCAGCAATCGCGACGGCTTCGTCGGCGAGGTCGATCTCTCCGAGACGATGCCGGAGATCAGGACGCGCATCAGCAATGTGCTGACGGCCGGCTCGAACCTTCATCTCGTCAAGCACGACGAACGCGATCCCGACGTCTATCTCGTCAAGGCGGAGCTGCTGAACTACCTGCAGACGGTGCGCGACCGCGAGTTGAAGCGGGGATCGGGCATCGACCTCACCAAGGGCAATCCGCACGCCATCGCCGCGCATCGCGATGCCGCGCGCCACAAGTCGCACAGCCTCGCGGAGGAGCTGAAAGCGGCCTTCGTGCCCGAGGTGTTCGAGGGCTCGACCATGGTGTTCGAGCAGATGCGGCCGCTCGAGGACAATGTGCTGTTCAGCAACGAGATCCTGCTCGGGCGCCAGAACGGGCTGTCGACCTCGGAGCTGAAGACGCTGAAGCGCGCGCTCTCGGTCGGATCGGCCTATGGCGCGGTGCAGCTCGCGCAGAAGAATGCGAGCCGGGACAGCGATGTCGAGCGTTACCTGCTCAGGCCCGAATTCGCGATGGCGATCGGCCGGTTGCGTCTCAAGCATGTGCACGAGGCGCGCCCGGCCGCGGTGCGCGAGCCGGCGGCAGGCGCGATCGGGCACCAGACGCGCCTCAGGCTCGAGCAGCAGGATGCCGAGATGACGGGCGACGGCGAGGTCACCGGTACGAAATTCCGCCATCCCCAACTCGAGAGCCCGGTCGCCCACGAAGCGCGCGAGGAGGGGCTGGACGAGAACCCGCAGCATGGCGGCGGCTCCGCCGTCGTGCTCGACGACGTCGACCAGGACCACGGCCATCCGATGCCGGAGCGCCGGGACATCCAGATGCAGATCCTCGGGCGGATGGGCATGATGGTGACCGATCTCGACAGCTATCCGACCGAGGAGCCGACCGCCACCGACCGGCTGGTGCGCAGGCTCGCCTCGCTCGACGGCGATCTTTCGCGGCGGGCGGCCGAGACGGCCGAGCGGCGCCGGCAGGAGATCGCCCAGGCGGTGCGGGCCCTCAAATGGCAGGCCGGCGACGAGATGGCGGTGCGCGAGATCGAGATCGCAGCGCGCGAGCTCGATCTGAGGGTCGCCGGTCTCGTGCGCCACGACCTCGATCTGGAGGTCAGCGAGCAGATGCTGCGCCTCGACCAGGCCTCCGAGCAGTCGCCCTATGCGATCCACCGCAATGCCGGCCGGCGCGACCAGCTCCGCCGGGTGCTGGCGGTGCTGCGCGGCGATGAGAGCGAGCCCGACGAGAGCACCATCGTCGCATTCGGCGATCGCGCGGGCCGGTCGTGACCAAGGCGTCCGCGGCGGCGGCCGAGAGGCCGAACCGGCTGCCGGTTCCACCGATGATCTATCTGGGGGCGATCGCCATCGCGGCGGCTGTGCAAATCGCGATGCCGCTCTCGGCCGGCTTCCCGGTCCCAGTCCGTATCGCCGGGGCCGTGTGCCTCGGCCTCGGCATGGTGCTCGATCTGGCCGCGATCCTGACACTCCGGCGGGCTCGCACCACCTTCCTGCCGCATCGCGGCTCGAGCGCCCTCGTCACCGGCGGCCCCTACCGGCTGACCCGCAATCCGATCTATCTCGGCAACACGCTGGCGCTCGCCGGCCTCGGCCTCGCGCTCGACTGGCCGGTGCTGCTCGCGCTCGTGCCCGTCACCGTCGTCCTCATCGACCGCCTCGCCATCGCGCGGGAGGAGGCCCATCTCGCGCACCGTTTCGGCGAGGAATTCGCCGCCTATCGCGAACGGGTCCGGCGCTGGATCTGAAATGCGCGGCCGGCGGACCGGCGCCGGTTGCCCGGACGAGCCCCCGCGCCTACTGTCACTCCTTCATTCGATCCTCCCCGAGCGCGGATAGAGCTCGCGCCCCATTGCGACCGGCGGTGCCCCCATGCAAGACAAGCCCGGAAAGGACGCGCCTCGGAGCGCGGAAGCCAACCGCTACGCCGTCCTGTTCGAGCCGGTGCGGATCGGCCCGGTCACGGCGAAGAACCGCTTCTTCCAGGTGCCGCACTGCAATGGCGGGGGCTATCGCGACCCATCGGCCGTCGCCGAGATGCGGCGCGTGAAGTCGGAAGGCGGCTGGGGCGTGATCTTCACCGAGCAGGTCGAGATCCACCATACGTCCGAGATCACGCCGTTCATCGAGCTGAGGATCTGGGACGACGACGACATCCCCGCCCTCGCCAACATGGCGGACGCCATCCACGAGCATGGCGCGCTCGCCGGCATCGAGCTCGCCTACTCCGGCACCAACGGGCCCAATCTCTACACGCGCGAGGTGCCGCTCGGTCCCTCCAACCTGCCGATCCTCACCTTCACGTCCGATCCGGTGCAAGCGCGCGCCATGGACCGCGAGGACCTGCGCAATCTGCGCCACTGGCACCGCCTCGCCTTCCGTCGCGCCAAGCAGGCCGGCTACGATATCCTCTGCCTCTATGGCGCGCATGGGTTCGGCGTGATCCAGCACTTCCTGTCGCGACGCACCAATCACCGCAGCGACGAATATGGCGGATCGCTTCTGAACCGCACGCGGCTGATGCGCGAGCTCGTCGAGGATGCCAAGGAGACGGTCGGCGACACCTGCGCGGTCTCGCTGCGCCTCTCGCTCGACGAGATGGCGGCGAACGGCCTGTCGAATGCCGAGCTGCGCGAGATCGTCGAGATGCACAAGGATCTCCCCGACCTGTGGGATTTCGCGCATGGCAGCTGGGAGAGCTGCTCGGGCACGTCGCGCTTCAAGCCGGAGGGCGCGCAGGAGGACCTGGTGCGCGGCATGAAGCAGCTCACCGACAAGCCCGTCGTCGGTGTCGGCCGCTTCACCTCGCCCGACGCGATGGTCAGGCAGGTGAAGCAGGGCATCCTCGATTTCATCGGCGCGGCGCGTCCCTCGATCGCCGATCCGTTCCTGCCGGCGAAGATCGCGGAAGGCCGCCTCGACGACATCCGCGAGTGCATCGGCTGCAATATCTGCGTGACCGGCGACATGACGATGTCGCTGTCGCGCTGCACGCAGAACCCATCCTTCATGGAGGAATGGCGCAAGGGCTGGCATCCCGAGCGGATCAGGCCGAAGGGCGAAAGCGCAAAGGTACTGATCGTCGGCGGGGGACCTGCCGGGCTCGAGGCCGCGCGTGCACTCGGCGTCAGGGGCTACGAGGTCGCGCTCGCCGAGAGTGGCACCGAGCTCGGCGGCCGCGTTGCGCGTGAGTGCAGGCTACCAGGGCTTTCCGCCTGGGGGCGCGTGCGCGATTACCGCACGCAGCAGATCGGGCGCATGACCAATGTCGAGACCTATTTCGACTCGAGCCTCACGGCCGACGATGTCATCGGTTTCGGCTTCGAGCATGTCGCCATCGCGACCGGCGCCACATGGCGGCGCGACGGCGTCGCGCGGGCCAATACGCTGCCGATCGCGATCGATCCGGCGATGCCGCTGTTCACGCCCGACGACGTGATGGCGGGCAGGATGCCGGCGGGCGGACGCGTGCTCGTCTATGACGACGACCACTACTATATGGGCGGCGTGCTCGCCGAGCTGCTCGGCGCGCAAGGCTGCGAGGTGACGATCGCAACTCCTGCGGCGCGCGTCTCCGACTGGACGTTCAACACGCTCGAGCAGGGCTTCATCCAGGCGCGGCTGATCGAGGCGGATGTCGCGATCATGACCAATCGCGTTCTTTCGAACATCGGCAAGAGCGAAGCGACGCTCGCCTGCAGCTATACGGGCCGCGAGACGGTCGAGAGCTTCGACGCCGTCGTGCTCGTCACCGCGCGCTTACCGAACGATGCGCTCTATCTCGACCTCAAGACCCGCGAGAGCGCATGGGCGGACGCCGGCATCAGATCGGTCAAGGTGATCGGCGATGCGGCGGCGCCGGCGGCCATCGCATGGGCGACCTATGCGGGGCGCCGCTATGGGGAAGAGCTCGACATGGCGCCGCTCGGCGATGCCCTGCCGTTCCGCCGCGAGGTGGTGAAGCCGTCGCGGCGCGCGGCGCCGGCAAGACCAAGCGGGAGCTGACCGCCCGATGGCGCGCAATCCCCGCTACGACATCCTGTTCGAGCCGGTCCCGATCGGTCCCGTCACCGCGCCGAACCGCTTCTACCAGACGCCGCACGCGACCGGCATGGGCTACACGAAGCCGAAGGCCGAGGCGGCGCTGCGCGGCATCAAGGCCGAGGGCGGCTGGGGCGTCGTCTCGACCGAATACTGCTCGATCCATCCCTCGTCGGACGATTCGCCGTTCGGCTTCCTCACATTGTGGGACGAGGACGATGTCAGGGCGCTGGCGCGAACGGCGGAAGCGATCCACGCCCATGGCAGCCTCGCGGCGGTCGAGCTGTGGCACGGCGGCGCGCACGCCGCCAACCGCCTGACGCGCGAGCCGCTCGTCGGTCCGGTGACGCGACCGTCGCATTACCTGCAGCCGGCACATGTGCGCGCGCTCGACAACGAGGATCTCAAGGCTCTGCGCCGCGCCCACCGGAAGGCCGCGGAGCGGGCGCTCAATGCCGGCTTCGACATCGTCTACTGCTATGCGGGCCACGACTATCTGCCGTTCCAGTTCCTGTCGCGGCGCACCAATACACGCGGCGATGACTATGGCGGATCACTCGCCAATCGCACGCGGCTGCTGCGAGAGCTGATCGAGGAAACGAAGGAAGCGGTGGCGGGGCGCGCGGCCGTCGCGGTGCGTCTCGCGGTCGACGAGTTGCACGGGCCCGCCGGCATCGCAGCGGATGGCGAGGGCCGCGAGATCGTCGAGCTTCTCGCCGAGCTGCCGGACCTGTGGGATGTCAACATCGCCGGCGCGCTCGGCAACGATTCCTGCAGCGCGCGTTTCTCGGAGGAAGGCTTCCAGGAGCGCTACGTCTCCTTCGTCAAGTCGGTGACGACGAAGCCGGTGGTCTCGGTCGGCCGCTTCACCTCGCCCGACCGCATGGCCGGTCAGATCCGCCGGGGCGTTCAGGATTTCATCGGCGCGGCGCGGCCCTCGATCGCCGATCCGTTCCTGCCGGCGAAGATCCGCGAGGGGCGCGAGGACGAGATCCGCGAATGCATCGGCTGCAACATCTGCCGGGCCGCCAACAACGAAGGCGTGCCGCTGCGCTGCACGCAGAACCCGACGATGGGCGAGGAGTGGCGGCGCGGCTGGCATCCCGAAGTGATCGCGCCGAAGGCGTCGGAGGCGCGCGTGCTCGTCGTCGGCGGCGGACCGGCGGGGCTCGAATGCGCAACCGCGCTCGGCCGGCGTGGCTATGGCGTCATGCTGGCGGAGGCCGGCGATCGGCTCGGCGGTCGGCTCATCAGGGAATCGCGGCTGCCGGGGCTCTCGACCTGGATGCGCGTCGCCGACTACCGGACGGGTCTCCTGTCGCGCCTGGCGAATGTCGAGGTGTTCCTTGCCAGTCCGATGTCGGCCGGCGACATCGTGGAGACGGGCGTCGAGCATGTCGTGATCGCCACCGGCAGTCGGTGGCGGCGCGACGGTCTTGGCGCCCATGGCGAGGCGGCCGATCTTGCCGCCGCCGATCCGACCCGCATCCTGACGCCCGACGACGTGCTCGCCGGTGCCGCGCCTGCCGGTCCGGTGCTCGTCTATGACGACGAGCACTATTTCATGGGCGGGGCGCTCGCCGAGCGGTTCCTCGCGGCCGGTCTCGACGTGACGCTGGCAACGCCCGCCGCCACCGTCTCGAGCTGGACGGCGATGACCGACGAGCAGGCCTTCGTGCAGCAACGCCTGATGGAGCAGGGGGCGCGGCTCGTGCTCTCCCATCACCTCACCGCGGCGCGCGATGGCACGGCGACGCTCGCCTCGGTCTATACGGGACGTCCGCAGGAGATCACCTTCGGCACGCTCGTGCTCGTCACCGGGCGGTTGCCCGACGACGACCTTCACCGCGCGCTCACGGCCGATGCCGGACGTCTCGCCGCTGCCGGCATCTCCAGTGTCACGCGCATCGGCGATTGCCTCGTGCCATCCTCGATCGCGGACGCGGTGTGGCGTGGCCATCGCTATGCGCGCGAGCTCGATGCCGGGTTTGCTCCCGACGCCCCACCCCGCCGCGAGCGGCCCGAAGCCTGACAGGAGACGACATGTCGAGAGCCGAGACCGAGGGACGGCGCGGGTCGCGCCGCCAGCGCCTGGAGAGGAAATCGGGCGGCCTGCCGCAACGGCCGTTCAAGCAGCTCGTCTACCGCTACCCCCCGATCGAGATCATCTCCGCCGACGAGGTCGAGGCCATCCACGAGATGGGCCTCACCATCCTCGAGGAAGTCGGCATGAAGGTGCTGTCGGGGCCGGCGCGCGCGGCCTATCGGGCGGCGGGTTTCTCTGTCGACGAGGCCGAGCAGCGCGTGCGCTTCGATCGTGCGGGTGCGATGGGGCTCGTCGCCCACGCGCCGTCCTCCTTCCTGCTGACGGCACGCAATCCCAGCAAGAGCATCCGCATGGGTGACGGCCATGCGGTGTTCTGCTCGGTCGGCGGTCCGGCGTTCTCGATGGATCTCGAGCACGGCCGGCGCGACGGCTCGTTCGCGGCGATGCAGGATTTCATGAAGGTGGTGCAGAGCCTCGACATCCTGCACCAGGAGGGCGGCGGCGGTTTCGAGCCGCTCGACCTGCCGCCCGAGACGCGCCATCTCGACATCTATCTCTCTTGCATGCGGCTGCTCGACAAATGCTGGGTGCCCTGGACGCTCGGGCGCGCGCAGACGCTCGACGCCATCGAGATGGGCGCGATCGTGCTCGGCAAATCGCTCGAGGAGATGGTCGAGACGCCGATGTTCTCGGGTATCATCAACACCAATTCGCCGCTCCAGCTCGACGTGCCGATGGCCGAGGGCCTGATGACGCTCGCCGAATATGGCCAGGTGAACGTGGTGACGCCATTCACGCTCGCCGGCGCCATGGCACCCGTGACGCTCGCGGGCGCGCTCGCCCAGCAGCATGCCGAGGCGATCGCCGGCATCGCGCTCGCACAGATCGTCAGGAAGGGCGTGCCCGTCGTCTATGGCGGCTTCACCTCCAATGTCGACATGAAGACCGGCTCGCCCGCCTTCGGCACGCCGGAATACACCCAGGCCGCGCAGGTCTCGGGCCAGCTCGCCCGCCGGCTCGGCCTGCCCTATCGCTCGAGCAATGTCACGAGCGCCAACACGACCGACGCGCAGGCCGCCTATGAGAGCCAGATGGCGCTGTGGGGGGCTATGCTCGGCCAGGCCAACATGATCAAGCATGCGGCGGGCTGGGTCGGCGGCGGGCTCACGGGCTCGTTCGAGAAGCTCATCATCGATGCGGAGATGCTGCAGATGATGGCCGCCTGGCTCGAGCCGTTCGCGGTCGACGACGGCACACTCGCGCTCGATGCGATCAAGGAGGTCGGACCGGCCGGCCACTATTTCGGCACAAAGCACACCATCGCGCGCTACGAGACGGCGTTCTACCAGCCGCTGCTCTCCAATTGGGACAATTACGACAATTGGCGCGAGCGCGGCCAGGTGACGGCCGAGCAGCGGGCCAATCAGATCTGGAAGGAGCTGGTCGCCAGCTACGAGCAGCCGCCGCTCGATCCGGCGGTCGACGAGGCGCTCGGGGACTATGCCGAGCGCCGGCGCCGCGAGATCACCGGGCGCAAGCCGTGAGGCCGCCATCGCACGGACATGCTTAGCGCGCCATTAACCCTGTCGACGCATGAATGGAGGGAAATGGTTTTTCGGCTCACCGCGAGCCGTTCTGCCCTCGGGCGGTCATGATCGGGTGGCAGGTGAGCGGAACCATCCCAAAGAGATCCGGAAAAGAAGAGGCCGGTCATCCGATGCGTGCGCTGAAGGCCTGGCAGATGCGGGCGATCGATCGCAAGATGACGCTCGCCGCCGCGACGATGCTGGCGCTCGCGGCCGGTGCCGCCGGGGCGAGCGCCGGCGAGGCCGATCCGGTCAGCCGCCAGTTGCCCTTCTCGCTCGACTGCATGCCCTCGCTCATCGCCGAGACCGGCGAGCTGGTCGGCACCGAGGCGCCCTATCTCGACTATCTGAAGCCGTGGCCGAGCCCGGTGACCGCGCCCGATCTGGTGATCGCGCCGGCCGGGGCCGCGTCCGCCACATCGGCCATCGAGACCATCGCCGATGCAGCGGACGCGACGGCGCCTTCGGTGGTCGCGGCCGCATCGACCCTCGACGACGAGGATCCGGCGCTGCAGGCCTCGGACAACGAGATCACCAGCGACGACGTGCCGGTGCCGGTCGAGGCGATCCGTCCGCGCCTTGCCGATCGGGGTTCGGACACGGACACGGCTTCATCCGCGGATCCCGCAGCGCCGGAGGCCGAACTCGCCGAGACCGCCGAGGAGGAAGCGCCGGTGCTCGATGGTCCGGTGCTGAGGGCGCCTGTCAAGGTGGCGAGCGCGGGCGCGCTGCCGATCGTGCCGGGTGCCGCCGGCGCGACACCTGCCAAGGCATCGGCGGGCGCGGCCGACCCGAGCGTCGTCTCGATCCTGCTCGCCGGCGACACCGGCTTCTCGACCAACAATTCGCCCGTCTCGCCCAAGGGCGTCAGCAAGGGCGGCCGATTCCAGACCTTCGCGGAAGCGGCGCGTGGCATCGCCCCGCTCGTCACGCGCGATCTCAACTTCATCAATGTCGAGACGGTGGTGACCGACCGCAACGACCTGCCGCGCGACACCAAGGGACAGGGCGGGCCGTTCAACTTCCGCACCCATCCGCTCGCCATGCGCACCATGGTCGATCTCGGATTCAACGTGTTCTCGCTCGCCAACAATCATTCGATGGACTACGGCGTGCCGGGACTGCGCGAGACGCTGGCACATGTGAAGGGGCTGAGGGCGGCGGGACTGTTGGCGGCAGCCGGCATCGGCGAGGATCGCGATCAGGCGAGCGCGCCGGAGGTCATCGCCTTGCGGGGCCGCAACATCGCCTTTTCGGCGATCGGCATCGTCACCAACAATCTCGAGCGGCACCGGGCGGGCGAGAGCAAGCCCGGCCAGATCGCCTATCGCTTCGCCGACGACTTCGCGCTGTCGACCGGCCGGCTCGCCGCCACGGCTGCCGACTACCGCATGCTGTCGATCCACTACGGCATCGAGGGCCAGGTGCGCACCGACGGCCAGCAGATCGCCGACTACCGGCGCAATGCGGTGATGCGGCAGGGTATCGACCTCGTCATCGGCCATCACGCCCATGTGGTGCGCGGCGTCGAACGGGTCGGCGACCGGCTGATCTTCTACGGGCTCGGCAATTTCCTGCATCACGGCACGGCGGACATGTCGGGCAAGGGCATCTGCAAGGACTACGGTCTCGTCGCGCGCGTCCACCTCGCTCCGGGCAGCGACGGCCGGCTGCACATGCGCGCCCTCGAGGCGATCCCGCTCACCGCCATGCACATCCATCCGGTGCCGATGGCCCCCGAGAAGGCCGCCCAGCGCATTCATGTGCTCAATTATCTGGCGAGCCTGCTCGACGACGGACAGGATGGCGCGGAGGGCGTGCGCTTCACGCCGATGCCCGACGGCACCGGCCTTTTTTGCATGCCGGGCGCCACCGACGATCCCGAGCCGATCGCCTCGCTGTGCGCCGGCTGGAAGCCTGCACCGCCGATCCCGGCCGGCCTCAAGGGCAGCATCGCCGCCTCCTGCGCACGCTGAGGCGGGCTCCGCAACGCGGCCGGCGGCCCCCTTTGCTGTTGGACGCGCGCGTCCCGCCGGCGCGCCCCGTTCAGCGCCCCCCCGTGTCCTTGCCGCACCACTCGCCCACCATCCCGGGCACGGGGCGGTCGCAGGCTTGCCCGCCTCCGCCGACGCACCGGATAGTCGCGCGGGACGGCGAAGCGGGGAGGCGCGAGGGATGGGGCGGCCATCGAGGGGCGAGGGATCGCTGGCAGGGTCAGACCGAGCCGGACGGGCGTCGGCTCGGGCGGTCCTCGGCCTCCTTCTCGCCGCGCTCGCCCTCGCACCGGATGACGTCGATGCCGGCGCGCAGGTCGCCATGCTGATCGAGACGCGGGGCGCCGCCGACGCCAGGGCCGCTCAGGGCGGGCGCACCGCCGTGTCGCCGGCCGCAAGCGACAGCGGCGCCGTGTCGTCGCCGTCCGACACGACACCCTCCGGCGAAGCGGCGCGCCTTGCCGACGATGGCGCCGAGGGAGAAGGAGGCGGAGAAGCCGGCGACCGGACTGCCACCGACAGCGCCGCCACCGACAGCACCGGCACGGACAGCGCCATCGCGAATACTGGCCTTTCGGCATCGACGAGCCCATCCACCGAGGCCGCCGGGAGTGCGTCGGAAACCGCCGCCGAGGCGGCCGGTGCGGCTGGCGCGACGACGACGCGGCCGGTCGCCGGGCCCGTCACGATCGTCGTCGCCGGCGATCTCGGCCTCAACGGCTCCGGCCTCAGGGTCGAGGCGGACGGCGTGCGCAAGTTCGGACCGCTCCTCACCTGGCAGGAGTTGGCCGCGCGCATCGCGCCAGAGATCGACGGCGATCTCAACTTCGCCAATCTCGAGACCGTGGTCTCGGCCGACAACGGGCTGAGGCCCGAGCCCAAGCAGTTCAACTTCCGCTCGCATCCCGACGGCGTCGCCGAGATGGTCAGGCTCGGCTTCAACATGTTCTCGCTCGCCAACAACCATTCGATGGATTTCGGCGAGGCGGGACTTCGCGACACCCTCACCCATGTCGCGCGGCTGCGGGGCGAGGGGCTGGTGGCGGCGGCCGGCCTCGGTCTCGACCGCGAGCGGGCGACGCGGCCGGACGTGTTCGAGATCAAGGGCAGCCGCTTCGCGTTCGGCGCGCTCGGCATCATCACGCGCGGCTTTGGCGGGCATCGGGCCGGACGCGGCCATCCCGGGCAGGCAGGGCTCAACGACGAGGATTTCCGCGAGGTCGTAAAGCGCATCGCCTGGACGCCGGCCGATTTCCGCATTCTCTCGGTCCATCATGGCGCCGAGTTGCAGGTGCGCGCCGAAGACGATCAGAAGCGGGTGCTCCGCTCGGCGCTCGCCAAGCCCTGGAGCATCGATCTCGTGCTCGGCCATCATACCCATGTGGCGATGGGCGCGGAGGAGGTGGGCGGCCGGGTGATCTTCTATGGCCTCGGCAACTTCCTGCATCCGGGCACGGCCGATATGGCGGGCAAGGGCATCTGCCGCGATTTCGGGCTCGTCGCGCGGCTGCACCTGCTGCCCGGCGCCGACGGACGGCTCGCCATCCGCGCCATCGAGGCCCTGCCGGTCACCGCGACCAATCGCCAGACGCGGCGCCTGCCGGCGGCGGAGGCGGGGGTGCGTGTGGCCGTGCTCAACTACCTGTCCGCCCTGCTCGACGATCCGGCGGCGGGTGCGAAAGGCCTCCGGTTCACGACGCTCGCCGACGGGCGGGGGCTCTATTGCGCGGCCGGTGCCGAGACCGAGGCGGGGGCGGCCGGCGACCTGTGCCGGCAGCGGCCGGAGGCGACGGCACCATCGGCGGGGCTGCTTGCCCGCATCCGCGGCTCGTGCGGGGGATCGGGGCGGGTGGAGGCGGTCGCCGCACGCGACGGCGAGGCGGCGACGCGCTCGGGCAAGCGCCGGTCGAAACGCGAGAAATCGGCCGGCCGCAAGAAGAAGACGCAGTGGCGGCTGACCACGCGCTGACGCGGGATCGTTGATTTCCCGGGACATTTCACATAGAAAGCGCGGGCATGCGCAGCGCTCCGACACCCCTGGAGGTGGCGCGACGCATCCCGACCGGGCCCGCGTGGCCCCTTTTTCATTTCAATCCAACGGAAAGACGACGTGTCATGGCTGAGCATATCGAGCTGAAGGCCACGGCGCGCCCGCGTGTCGGCAAGGGGGCCGCACGGGACGCACGCCGCAATGGTCAGATCCCCGCAGTGATCTATGGCGACGGCCGCGCGCCCGAGCCGATCAATGTCCCCTATGCCGATCTGTGGAAGCACTACAGCACCGGCCGGCTGCTGACGACCGTCATGGACATCTCCATCGATGGCAGCAAGACCACGGTCATTCCACGCGACGTGCAGCTCGATCCGGTGCGCGACTTCCTCACCCATGTCGACTTCCTGCGGATCTCCGAGACGACGGCGGTGCGCGTCGGCATTCCGGTGACCTTCATCAACGACGACAAGTCGCCGGGCCTCAAGCGTGGCGGCGTGCTCAACGTGGTGCGGCACGAGGTCGAGATGTTCTGCCCGGCCAATGCCATTCCCAAGGCGCTCGTCGTCGATCTGGACGGCCTGGAGATCGGCACCTCGATCCACATCTCCGCCATCAAGCTGCCGGAGGGTACGAAGCCCGTCATCCAGGACCGCGACTTCACGGTCGCGACCATTGCCGGCGCCTCGGCCAAGGACGACGAGGCGAAGGCGGGCGAGGGCGAGGCCACGGCCGCTGCCGCACCGGCTGCCGCCGACGCCAAGGCCAAGAAGTAGCGCAGGGCCGACAGGTCCCTGGCGAGTGAAGGTCGCGTGCCATGAAGCTGCTGGTCGGGCTCGGCAATCCGGGGGCGAAATACGCCCGGAACCGGCACAATGTCGGCTTCATGGCTCTCGAGGCGATCCATGCCCGGCACGGATTTGCCGGGTGGCGGAAGCGCTTCCAGGGGGAGGCGGCCGACGGCGAGATCGCCGGCGAGAAGTGCCTCCTCCTGAAGCCGCTGACCTATATGAACGAATCCGGCCGGGCCGTCGGCGAGGCGGTGCGGTTCCTGAAGATCGACGTCGCCGATGTCGTCGTCCTGCACGACGAGCTCGATCTGGTGCCGGGCAAGGTCAAGGTGAAGACCGGCGGCGGCAATGCCGGCCACAATGGCCTGCGCTCGATCAGCGCCCATATCGGCAACGAGTATCAGCGGGTCAGGATCGGCATCGGCCATCCCGGCGCCCGCGAGCTCGTTCACCACTATGTCCTCAACGACTTCGCCAAGGCCGAGGCGGTCTGGCTCGATCCCCTGCTCGATGCCATGGCGGCGTCTGCCCCCCATCTGGCGCGCGGCGATGCCTCACGCTTCGTCTCGCAGATCCTCAACCTCACGGGCGAGGAGCCCGAGCGGGACGAGGGGGGCAAGGCGGGTAAGAGCCCGGGTGGCAAATCAGAAAAGGGTGGGGCCAAGAAAGAGGCGCGGGACAAGGCCGGGAAGGCGGGCGAGGGCATAGCGGCCAAGGACGCCACGGACGAGGCTGCGAGCGAGCGCCCGCCCAGCCAGCGCGAGCTGGCGAAGAAGGCCGCCGACGCCACCGAGGCGCGGCAGAAGGGGGCGATCGCCGACGGCCTCAGGCGCTGGCTGGCCTCACGGAAATAGCGCCGAGGCTCTCTCTCGCCGAACGAGCGCGCCGAGACAATTCCTGTCGACGCGTCCGGCGACGTACCGCTCTTTCTCGTTTGCTGCTGCGGCGCGTCAGGTGCTGCGGCGACGCGTCCGGATCTCCGCATTGGCGACGATTCGCGCCACTGGCGGCTCGGGCGGCGATGTCAGCGCCGCTTGCGGCTCGACGTCTGGCCGGAGGCACTGGCGCTCTTGCGGCGGGATCGCCGCTCCGACTTCTTGCGATGGCTCGTCGGGCTGACCGCCTTGCGGCCGCCCTTCTTCGCCCGGCTCGGCTTGTCGGACGAGCCACCCGCGAAGACATTGTCGACGGTGTAGGCCGCCTTCTCGACGGTCGCGCCACCACCGGCGCTACCCGCCTTCTTGTCCGCCACCGCCGCGCGCTTGGCCTTGCGCTGCTCGAGATAGAGGGCGAGGGCCTGGTCGATCGCAGGCTTGGTCTCGAGCGGCTTCTTGGGCACCAGCAGCACGATCCGGAAGCCCTCGCGCTTCAGACCGGCGAGAACGTCGGGCAAGGCCTTGGCGGTGTTCGACTTGATGTCGTGGAACAGCACGATGCCGTGGCCGAGCTTCTTCAGGCTGTCGAGCGTGTAGCTGGTGATGCGGGCCGGACCATAGCCGCGGGTGTCGCGCGAATCGACGTCGATGCCGAAAATGCCGATGCCGCGTCCCTTCACATAGGCGACCATGGCCTTGGGATCGTCGAGATAGGGGAAGCGGAAGAACGGCGCGATCGGCTTGCCGACCATGGCGGCGACGGTGCTCAGCCCCTTCTCGACCTCGAGCTCGGCCTTGTCCTGCGACAGGCGATGAAGGAAGGGGTGCGACCAGGTGTGGCCGCCGATGGTGTGGCCGCGGCGGGCGACGTCGCGCAGCGTGTCGGGATAGGCGAGGGCCATGCGTCCGACGCTGAAGAAAACCGCCTTGGTGCAGAAGCGGTCGAGCGTGTCGAGGATCGAGGTGGTGGTCGCCGGGCTCGGCCCGTCGTCGAAGGTCAGAGCGACCTCGCGATCCTTGAGGAGGGAGGAGGCGCTCTCGTACTGGTTGCCGAAGGCGACGCCCGCCGAGGTGTCGATCTCGATGATCCGCGACACGCCGAGATCGGTGGCGGCCGAGCAGGTGACGCGACGCGGCGCGACGGCCCCGGCCTCGCCGCCCGCGCTTGCCGCGAGCAGTATTCCAAGTGCGAAGCCCGCAAGGGCATGCTTCTGACGGATCATGAAAAATTGCCCTCTGCCGGATCGGCCGGCCTCGGTTCCCTTTTACCTCAGCTTCGCATCGGCAGGCTATCGGTTGGTGAAGACCTGCGCGCAATCGTCCGCGTGAGACGTTTTTGCCACAGGTGCTATGGGCGAATGCGGGCGCGCTGTGTATTGAGGTGACCATCTGCGCCGCAGCCCCGCCAGGACTGGATGAGCACATGACCGAGCTGGACCCTTCAGGCCGTGAGGACGGGGACAAGGACCGCGAGGCGGCCAACGAGCGGGACGATACCGAGACCGAGATCGACCGCGCGCTCTTTGCGGCCGCCGAGACGGCGATCGAGGCGGGCGACGCTGAGACGCTGAAGGCACTCGTCGGCGAGCTGGACGATCCCGATCTCGCCGACCTCATCGCGCTCCTGCAGCCCGACGAGCGCACCGGCCTCATCGGGCTGCTCGGCGCCGATTTCCGGCCGTCGGTGCTTTCCGAGCTCGACTGGCACGTCAAGGAGCAGATCGTCGAGGCGCTGCCCAACGAGCAGATCGCCGAGGCGGTGCGCGAGCTCGACACGGCCGACGCGGTGTACCTCATCGAGGACATGGAGGACGCGGACAAGAAGGAGATTCTTGCCCACCTTCCCGCCGACGAGCGCGCCACCATCGAGCGCAGCCTCGAATATCCCGAGGATTCGGCCGGCCGCCTGATGCGCTCGGAGTTCATCGCCGTGGCGCCGTTCTGGACAGTCGGTCAGACCATCGACCACATGCGCGAGACCGAGGATCTGCCCGACAGCTTCACCGAGATCTTCGTCGTCGACCCGACCTATCACCTGATCGGCGTCGTGCAGCTCGACCGGCTCCTGCGCACCAAACGGCCGGTGACGGTCGCCGAGATCATGGATGCCGAGCCCGACAGCATCGCCGCGACGCTCGACCAGGAGGAGGTCGGCCGCCAGTTCGAGCGCTACAATCTGATGTCGATGGCCGTGGTCGACGCCAATGGCCGGCTGGTCGGCGTGGTGACCGCCGACGACGTGGTCGAGATCATCCAGGAGGAAGCCGAGGAGGACATCATGCGCCTCGGCGGCGTCGGCGACGAGGAGGTGTCGGACGCGGTGCTGTCGATCACGCGCAGCCGGTTCCTGTGGCTGCTCGTCAATCTCGGCACGGCCATCCTCGCCTCAGCGGTCATCAAGCAGTTCGACGCGACGATCGAGCAGATGGTGGCGCTCGCCGTGCTGATGCCGATCGTCGCCTCGATGGGCGGCAATGCCGGCACGCAGACCATGACGGTGGCGGTGCGCGCGCTCGCCACGCGCGACCTCACCGCCGTCAACGCCTTCCGCGTGATCGTGCGAGAGACGACGGTCGGTCTCATCAACGGCCTGCTGTTCGCCATTCTGATGGGCGTGGTTGCGGTCGTCTGGTTCGGCTCGCGGCCGCTCGGCCTGGTGATCGGCGCGGCGATGATCGTCAATCACGTCGCCGCCGCGCTCGCCGGCATCCTGGTGCCGATCGCGCTCGACCGGCTGAAGCTCGACCCGGCCGTGTCGTCGGGCGTGTTCGTGACGACGGTGACCGACGTCGTCGGCTTCTTCGCCTTTCTCGGCCTCGCCGCGCTCTGGCTGGCGCACTGACGGCCGGCTTCCTCAGGCCGGCCCACCGCCGCCGCGCACGACGCGGCCGTTCTCGATATGGATGCCGCATTCGTGCTTCAGATGGCCGCGCCAGCGTCCGGCGCGGACGTCCTCGCCCGCCGCGACGGGCGTCGTGCAGGGGGCGCAGCCGATCGAGGCGTAGCCGGCGGCGGCGAGCGGATGGGGCGGCAGGTCGTGCGCGGCGAAGTAGCGGGCGATGTCGGCCCCGGTCCAGTCGGCGAGCGGATTGATCTTGAAACCGCCGGGCGTCGCCTCGATGCGGGGCAGGTGCTCGCGCGAGGAGGACTGGAAGCGCTTGCGGCCGGTGATCCAGGCGCGAAAGCCGGCCAGCGCCCCGGCGAGCGGCTCGACCTTGCGCAACTCGCAGCAGGCGTCGGGCGCCAGGGCATGGAGATCGCCACCGGCATCGCGGAGGCCGAGCGCGGCGGCGGCGGGTGCGACCGTGCGGATGCCGGTGAGGCCGAGCGTCGCGGCCAGCCGGTCGCGATAGGCGATGGTCTCGGCGAAATGCTTGCCGGTGTCGAGGAAGAGCACCGGCAGGCCGGGATCGATCCGCCCGACCATGTGGAGCAGCACGGCCGCATCGGCGCCGAAGGAGGAGACGAGGGCGATGCCGCCGCGAAACACGTCGCGGACGAGGACCGAGAGCAGGCATTCGGCCGAATAGCTCTCGAAGCGTGCGGCGAGCGCGTGCTCCGGCGACAGGGGCGCCGCCCGGCCCTGATCGATCGTCAGACGAGTGAGGTCCATAACACTCCTGGCTCCGGGCTTTGGACGACGGCATCGAACGGTCGAGATAATGGAAAATCATTCTCTCATGCACAATGAGGCGAAACGAATAAGATCAAATGGATCGCTCTGGCTTGGTCAATGAGTATGAATTTGCGCTCGTTGGGCATGCGACGACGCGCGCTTCTGCCCCGGTCTGGCATGCGCTAGCCTCGCATTCCTCAGGGAGCGGGAGAGAGTGATGGTCGACACGAGGGCCGAGGGCGGCGATGCGGGCGATGCCTATGACTATGTGATCGTGGGCGCGGGCTCGGCCGGCTGTGTCCTCGCCAATCGTCTGTCGGCCGATCCTTCGGTCCGGGTGCTGCTGCTCGAGGCGGGCGGGCGCGACGACTGGATCTGGTTCCACATCCCGGTCGGCTACCTCTTCTGCATGGGCAATCCGCGCGCCGACTGGTGCTACCGGACGGCGGCCGAGCCCGGCCTCAACGGCCGCAGCCTCGGCTATCCGCGCGGGCGCGTGCTCGGTGGCTCCTCGGCGATCAACGGCATGATCTATATGCGGGGGCAGGCGCGCGACTACGACGGCTGGCGGCAGCTCGGCAATCCGGGTTGGGGCTGGGACGAGGTGCTGCCCTATTTCCTGAAGTCCGAGGACCAATGGGCGACAGAACCCGGCGCCCTTCACGCCCGCGGCGGCGAGTGGCGGGTCGAGCGACCGCGCGTCTCCTGGGAGATCCTCGATGCATTCCGTGCCGCCGCCGCCGAGGCCGGCATCCCCCCGGTCGACGACTTCAATCGCGGCGACAACGAGGGCTGCGGCTATTTCCACGTCAATCAGCGCCGGGGCGTGCGCGTCAGCACGGCGAAGGCCTTCCTCAGGCCCATCGAGCACCGCTCCAATCTGGAAGTGACGACAGGCGCGCTCGCGCTCGGGCTCACATGGCGGGGAAGGCCGGCGCGTCGATGGCGTCCGGATCAGACGCCCGGACGGCTCGAGCGCCGTCGTGAGGGCCAAGCGCGAGGTCGTCCTTGCGGCCGGGGCCATCGGCTCGCCGCAGATCCTGCAGCTCTCGGGCGTCGGCCCCGCCGACCTCCTGCAGAGCCATGGGATCGCCGTGCGGCACGAAAGGCCCGGGATCGGCGCCAATCTGCAGGACCATCTGCAGATCCGCTGCGTCTACAAGGTCGAAGGGGTGCCGACGCTCAACCGCCGCGCCAGCCACCTCCTCGGCAAGGCGGCGATCGCGCTCGAATATGCGCTGTTCCGCTCCGGGCCGATGTCGATGGCGCCCTCGACGCTCGGTGCCTTCACGCGCTCGGGCCCGGAGATCGAGACGCCCGACCTCGAATATCATGTGCAGCCGCTCTCGCTCGACAAGTTCGGCGATCCGCTGCATCCCTTCCCGGCCTTCACCGCGAGCGTCTGCAATCTCAGACCCGACAGCCGCGGCACGATCCGCATCGTCTCGCCCGATCCGGCGAAGGCGCCCGAGATCCGCCCCAACTATCTCTCGAGCGAGAGCGACCGGCGCACGGCCGCCGCCGCCATCCGCCTGACGCGCCGGATCGCCCGCAGCCCCGCGCTCGCCCGCTACCGGCCGGAGGTTCCGCCCCGGGCCCGTGGTCGAGGATGGCGATGAGGAGCTGGCGAAGGCGGCCGGCGATATCGGCACGACGATCTTCCATCCGGTCGGCACCTGCCGGATGGGCAGCGATCCACAGGCCATCGTCGACCCCCGCCTCAGGGCGAACGGCATCGAGGGGCTGCGCATCGCCGACGCCTCGGTGATGCCGCGGATCACCTCGGGCAACACCAACTCGCCGGTCATCATGATCGCGGAGAAGGCGGCCGACATGATCCGCGAGGACTGGCGCGGCTGAGGATCAGGCCTTGCGCGCGGCGGCGGTGCTCAGCTCCGTCCGACCCGCAGCGCGCCACGAGACGACGAGGTCGCGCGCGAGCGAGGGTCCCTCCCGCCGCACCTTGCGCGACAGCCGCAAGGCCGGCCGGTCGACGAGCCGCTCGAAGAGGTCGGAGACGAGGAGCAGCACCGCGAGATAGGCTGTCAGCACCGCGCCGACGACGACGGGATCGTCGAGGCCGGTGCGGACATAGGCCGGGCGAGCAGCGATGCCATCAGCGGGAAGTGCAGGAGATAGAGCGAAAAGCTGATGCGCCCGAGATAGCGGCAGGGAGCGAGCGAGAAGAAGGATCGGACCGGCGCCGAGACGAGCGCGGTGCCGACGACGAGAATGGAGCCGGCGAGCCAGAGGAAGAGACGCGCGTCCTCGCCGAAGTGGGCGAGCGGAGCGGCAAGCGGCCCATAGAGGTCGCCGGGCTCGGGTGCAAAGAAGGGCGCGCCGCCGAGCAGGAGCCCGGTGCCGAGCATGAGTGCCGCCGCAAGAGCGCCGATGCGCTGCTCGCCGGCCTTCAGCTCGAACAGCACCGCGCCGGCGACGAAGGCGAGATAGCGCGAGGGCTCGAGCCCGCAGGCGAGGATGAGCGCGGCCAGCGCGGCATAGGCGAGGAGGCGGCGGCGCCCGCCGCTCACGCTCCAGGCGACCGAGAAGATCATCAGCGAGCCGATCAGCTCGCGCTGCATGGTCCAGAGCACCGGATTGATGTTGGTCGCGCCGCCGACATAGAGGCCGGCGACCGCCTCATAGCCGATGCGCGGCCAGCCGAGCGGCGCCTGATACCACTTCGCCACCCAGCCGTGCCCGACCGTGCCAGCGATGTCGGGAAGGGCCATGGCCCCGGTCCCGATCAGGAGGCCGGTCAACAGGATGGCCGCGCCGCAAGGCAGCGTCAGGCGCAGATAGCGGGCAGCAGCCGTGAAGGCGAGCGAGCCGATGCGCCGGTTGGCGGCGGCAAGGACATAGCCGCTCAGCACGAAGAAGATGTAGACGGCGAAGGAGCCGTTGACGGCGACGAAGAGCGGCGTCGACGAAACGAGCGTCGCCAGGTCGCGGGCCGAGCCCTGCGGCAGTGTGGCGAAGTGCGCCCAGGCCGGGCTCGCGCGGTCGACCGGGCCGAAATAGCAGGCCGGGTAGAAGCAGGTGAGGAAATGGCTGAACGCGACCACGAGCGCCGCGACGCCGCGTAGGCCGTCGAGATGGTGAAGGCGGTCGGCCTTCCCCTCGAGCAATCGTTGATCCGCCATCCGTACCGCCACGCGCAACGAGACCGCGGCCCTGACGGCCGGACGACCATCCTCGCACCGCCGTCCCTAACACCGCCCTAAGGGCAATCGTGGAATCGCGCGTGGACGCACCCGGCCAGCCGGATGCGCTATCTCGGGCGATCAGACTGCGAGCCGTTCCATCCATCGCCCACCCGGCATCCCGTCCGAAGCGGGCGTCGGCCTGCGCAGAGCCGGTATCTTGCGGCGCGGACAGGCGATGCAGCCGAGCCTGCGTAAGCTGCAAGATCCCTGACGTGGCTGGGCGCCCGCCTGCGCGGGCGTGAAGTTCCTTCTGGGGAAGCGTGGCGCTGCAAGTGGGATCGGCGTGGTGCCGGTCGCGGGCCGGGTCATGTTGCCGGGCCGCCGCTGCTTCGATCCGTCCGCGATGGCGGCACTCGGCATCCCACCAACTCCCGTCACGCCCGCGCAGGCGGGCGCCCAGTCAGGCCGCATCGGGCGATCAGACTCTTTTCGGGCGAGGCTGATTCATGCACCCGATGCGTGCGGACGCCCGCATCTCCGGCAATCTGGCTAGTGGAGCGAATTTGACACTTCGTGTCCCGGTTGCTGCGAAGCGCGTTCTCAAGTGTCAAATTCAAGAGCTCAACTGAATCATAAGCTTGCTGGTGGTTCTCATGATTCCGACATTTGCTCTCACGGGATCTGAAACGGGATGCAAATGTCGGAATCGAACCACTATGGTCAGCTCACATCGTGGCCCATGGCCTCCATCCACATGCGCTGGAAATGGTGGACGCCGTGCTCGCTGAGGGCCATCTGGCGGCTGTCGACGACGAAGCGCCCCTGGTTGTAGCCCTTGGAGCGCAGGCCCTTCTGCACGCTCTCGCACAGGGCGATGTCCTCGGGCTGCAGCGTCTCGTCCATATAGACCATGGCCGCCTCGATCTGCTTCGAGGGCTTACCGGGCGGCAGGTACCAGTCGAGATGCTCGATGGTGCGCTCGGGGCCTGCCGGAATGATCAGCAGCGTCGAGATGTTGGGATCGCCGGGATAGATCCAGATCGTCAGGTTCGGCCAGATGAACCAGCCGGCATAGCCGAAATCGACCTCGCCCTTCTTGAACTCATAGGCGGCGTTCTTCACCGAGCGCGCGGCGTCCGAGATCTGGCTGACATAGAGCCCGTTCGGCACGTTGCGGTAGCTGTCCATGTCGACGAGATCGACGAAGTCCTTGTGCGCCGGGTGGCAGTGGTAGCATTCGAGGAAGTTGTCGATCAGCACCTTCCAGTTGGCCTTGACGTCGTAGTCGTGACGGTGGGCGTAGACGACGTCGTCGATGCGCGGGCAGTATTTGCGGATCTCGGCCTCGAGGCCGGGCGCCTGCTCGGCGAAGGGCCTGGCGTCGGGATCGAGATTGACGAAGACGAAGCCACAGAACTCCTCGACCCGGATCGGCTTCAGCGCGAAGTCGCAGGCCTTGAAATCGGCCATGCCCTTGGTCAGGCGCGAGGTCTTCAGGCTGCCGTCGAGATTGTAGGCCCAGGCGTGATAGGGGCAGACGATCAGCTTGGCGTTGCCGCTGCCCTTGACGAGCTCGTGGCCGCGATGCTGGCAGACGTTGTAGAAGCCCCGCAGCTCGCCGTCCCGGCCGCGCACGACGAACAGGTCCTGCTCGTGGATCTCGGCGGTGATGTAGTCGCCGGCTTTGGCGAGCTGGCTCTTGTGGCCGGCGCACCACCAGCTCTTGTAGAACACCGCCTCTTTCTCGGCCTCGTAGATCGCGGGATCGGTATAGAAGCGGGCCGGCATGGTGAAGGAGCGCGCGGGGTCGGCACAGAACGGCTGGTCGCCCTTGCCCAGTCGCAGGACCGGAATGTTCATGGCGTCAGTTCCTCCTGGAGAAGGATCGGCTGGTGTCGTCGAGCTTCCCGCGTCCCTTTGACGCGCGAAGGCTCGACGCATAAGCTTGCCGCATGGCAGAGCCCCGCTCAAACGACCATTGCTCGGGCAAATCCATGAGATACCGTCATGGATAATCTCAAATCCTCGCTCCCCCCGCTGGCGACTCTCGCCACCTTCGAGGCCGCGGCGAGGCATTCGAGCTTCACGGCGGCGGCCGCCGAGCTGCATGTCACGCAGGCTGCCGTCAGCCGGCAGATCCGCCAGCTCGAGGACCATCTCGGCCATCGCCTGTTCGTCAGGGCGCACCGGGCGGTGGCGCTGACGCGGGAGGGCCGCGATTTCCTGCACACCGTCACCGCGGCCCTCACCCATATCGCCGATGCCAGCCGGGAGTTGAAGGCGAGCGACAGCCATCCCCGGCTCACCATCGGTGCCGACCAGTCGGCGGCGCGGCTCTGGCTGATGCCGGTGCTCGCCGCCTTCTGCGCACGCGCCCCCCAGATCACGCTGCGCCTCGTCATCTCGGATGACGACGACCGGCTGCTGTCGGACGATCTCGACCTCGCCATCCTGCACGGGGCGCCGCCGTTTCGCGGGCACGAGAGCGCGCTCGTTTTCCCCGAGCGGGTCTTTCCGGTCGCAAGCCCCGGCTATCTCGCGTCGCGGGCCCCGCTCGCGGGCCCGGCGGACCTGGCGGCCGAGCGGCTGATCGACCTGGAGGACGAGCACGGGAGCTGGCTCAACTGGCGGATCTGGCTGACGGCGCACGGTGTCGGCCCGGCCGGTCCGCGCGCATTCACGGCCGACAGCTATCCCGCCGTCATCGCGGCGGCGCGGGAGGGCCTTGGCATCGCCCTCGGCTGGCAGGGGCTGGTCGACCGCGACTTGGCCGAAGGCCGGCTCGTCCCAGCGCTCGAAGCGCGCATGGCGACACGATTCGGCTATCATCTCGTCTGGCCGTCCTCGCGCGAGCGTGCGGCGGTACAGATCATCGCCGCGGATTTCATCCTGCGCCACCGGCCGGACTGGGCGCGCGGCGAGGCTGCCGAGCCGGGGCAGACGGTCGAGCCCGCGGAAAAACGCCGGATTCCCACGGCATCGGTGATGAGCGATGCCACGCCCGGGCGAGCGGGAAAAGAGCCCAGCCGCAGCGGCCGGAAGGCGCCCGAAGCGGAGACGAGATGAGGAGCGCCCGCATGACGAGACGTTTCACGAGGCCCGCCGCGCTCGCAGTGCTCGCACTTCTGGTGCTGGCTGCGCCCTTGCTCGCAACGCCGGCGGCCGCCTATTCCAAGCGCGTGCTCGCAGCCCTGACCGAGGCGCAGCGCAAGGAGGTCGCAACGGTCGAGAAAGCGAAGGCGGCGTTCCGTGCCGCCCTCGACAGCTACTGGTCGACCGCGACGCGGCTCAGAACCGAGCGGCGCGCGCGGATCAAGAAAGGGCTCGCATTGTCGAGCGAGAACTTCGTCACCGAGCAGCCGCCCGAGTACAAGGGCCCCGAGCTCAGCAAGGATCTGGCCACCCTCATCGATCGCCTCGTCGCTGCCGAGGGCGGCGAGAAGAAGCCCGGCCCGACCGACCTCGAACCGCGGGAGGCGATCCCGGGGGTCGATGCGTTTCTCGCCGCCGCGAAGAAGCACTACGGCTTTCAGCCCGACCTCGTCGAGGAGGCGGAGTTCCGGCGGCGCTATGCCATCGAGGCGCTGGCGGTCGGACTGACGCGCGAGCAGATCGTCCGCGTCTTCGCGCTCGAGACGGGCGGGCGCGGCACGTTCGACATGCAGTCGGGCATCAATCCGGTGACGCGCAAGGGCCGGCCGATCTCGACCGCGATCGGCTATGCCCAGCTGCTCGGCGCCAATTCGATCGGCGAGATCGGCAAGCGCGGGGCGGACTATGTGAAGCGACTGGAAGCGATGGCGAGCACGGAGGGCGTCGATCCGCAGCGGGCCGAGCGACTGATGCGGAAGGCCGGTATCCTGACGCGCATGGTGCTCGACGCGCGCTCGGCGGGCAGCACCTGGCCGCGGCACGTCGCCTATGCGCGGACCGGGCGGGGCCTCGGCATCCATGCGCTCAATCTCGACGGCGATATCGGGCCGTGGCTGCAGGTCAACAAGCTGGCGGACCTGAAGGAGACGGCGACGCGCTACGGCTTCGAGAACCTGACCGGCGGCCAGCTCGAGCTCATGAACCTCGCCGGCCCCTCATCGGGCCTCGAGATGATGTCGGCGATCGCCCAGGACATGCCGACGGCGAACTTCTTCGAGCGTGGCGGCTACTACCGCAATCCGGTCGTACAGAAGCGGACCGCGGCCGAGCTCTTGAGGACGCTCGACGAGCGGATCGACGTGCATATGAAGAAGCCGGATTCGATCGCCTTTTCGGCGATCTTCGATGAGCTCGGGTCCGGCGGCAACGGCATGACCGAGGCCGAGGCGGGAGCTGCAGCGACACCCGTCCACAAGTCCCGCGAGAAATAGCCGAGCCGGCCCCCGCGCGATATGCGCCGGGAGGAGGCCGCACCTTGGAGCATGTCCGACTTGCTTGGAATCGGTTCGAGCGTGTCGGACATGCTCGAACTGTTTGTCTCAATGTCAGAGTCACGGCTTCGATGCGCACGGACGCCCGCGTTTCGAGCGATCAGGATCTGGATTCCAGTGCGGAGACAGGCGCGGGGACCATCTGGCCCGCCGCGCCAGACCTCGATCGCTCGGCTAAAGAATGCCCGGCAGGCTCAACTGATGCTCGCGCGCGCAGTCGATGGCGATCTGGTAGCCGGCATCGGCATGGCGCATGACACCGGAGGCCGGATCGTTCCAGAGCACGCGCTCGACACGGCGCGCGGCATCCTCGGTGCCGTCGCACACCACCACCTGGCCGGAATGGATCGAATAGCCCATGCCGACGCCGCCGCCGTGATGGATCGAGACCCAGGTGGCGCCGGATGCGCAATTGAGCAGCGCATTGAGGAGCGGCCAGTCGGCGACCGCATCCGAGCCGTCCATCATCGCCTCGGTCTCGCGGTTGGGCGAGGCGACGGAGCCGGAATCGAGGTGGTCGCGGCCGATCACGACCGGCGCCTTCAGCTCGCCTTTCGCCACCATCTCGTTGAAGGCGAGGCCCGCCTTGTGACGATCGCCGAGACCGAGCCAGCAGATGCGCGCCGGCAGGCCCTGGAAGGCGATGCGCTCGCGCGCCATGTCGAGCCAGTTGATGAGGTGGCTGTTGTCGGGGAAGAGCTCGCGCACGCGCTGATCGGTGCGGTAGATGTCCTCAGGATCGCCAGACAGCGCCGCCCAGCGGAACGGGCCGATGCCGCGGCAGAACAGCGGGCGCACATAGGCCGGCACGAAGCCGGGGAAGTCGAAGGCGCGCGCCAACCCCTCGTCCTTGGCCATCTGGCGGATATTGTTGCCGTAGTCGACGACGGGGATCTTCATGTCCCACATGTCGAGCATGGCAGCGACCTGCACGCGCATCGACTGCTTGGCGGCGTGCACGGTGCCCTTGGGGTCCTTCTGGCGGCGCTCCTCCCATTCTGCGAGGGTCCAGCCGGCCGGCAGATAGCCGTTCAGGGGATCGTGCGCGGACGTCTGATCGGTGACGGCGTCGGGGCGGATGCCGCGCCGGACGAGCTCGGGGAAGACCTCTGCCGCATTGCCGAGCAGGCCGACGGAGACGGGCTTGCCCGCCTTGTGCGCGCGCTCGATGATCTCGAGCGCCTCGTCGATGGTCGCGGCCCTGGTGTCGAGATAGCGGGTCTTCAGGCGGAACTCGATGCTGCTCGGCCGGCATTCGACGGCGAGCATTGAGGCGCCGGCCATGGTGGCGGCGAGCGGCTGGGCGCCGCCCATGCCGCCGAGCCCGCCGGTCAGGATCCATTTGCCCTTCAGCGAGCCGCCGAAATGCTGGCGCCCCATCTCGGCGAAGGTCTCGTAGGTGCCCTGCACGATGCCTTGCGAGCCGATATAGATCCAGGAGCCGGCCGTCATCTGGCCGTACATCATCAGGCCCTTGCGATCGAGCTCGTTGAAATGCTCCCAGTTGGCCCAGCCGGGCACCAGATTGGAGTTGGCGATGAGGACGCGCGGGGCATCCTTGTGGGTGCGGAACACGCCGACGGGCTTGCCGGACTGCACGAGCAGCGTCTCGTCGTCGCCGAGCGTCTTCAGTGTCGCGACGATGCGGTCGAAGCTCGGCCAGTCGCGCGCGGCGCGGCCGATGCCGCCATAAACGACGAGCTCCTGGGGCTTCTCGGCGACCTCGGCGTCGAGATTGTTCATGAGCATGCGCATCGGCGCTTCGGTCAGCCAGCTCCGGGCGGTGATCTGCGGACCGCGCGGAGCCCTGATGCGGCGCTCGTTGTCGAGGCGGCTCGTCTTCGTCATCGCACTCACCCTTTCTTTCCCGCGTCCCCGGCATAGCGCAGCATGCGGCCGAGGATCGCCATCAACACGATCCGGATCGCTGGCGCCTTCGCCTCGTCATAAGCGAAGGGCGGCTCCTCCTGCATGTAGGCGCGGCAGGCGAGTTCCATCTGCACGGCGTGCACATTCTCGTCCGGACGCCCGTAGTGGCGCGTGATCCAGCCGCCCTTGAAGCGGCCGTTGACGACATGGCTGAAGCTGCCCGCCTCGGCCATGGTCCGCGCGATCTCCGCCTCAAGGGCGGGCGCACAGGAAGCGCCCGAATTGGTGCCGAGATTCATGACCGGCAATTCGCCCGGGAAGAGCCGCGGGATCACCGAGCGGATCGAATGGCAGTCGTAGAGAAGGACCTGCCCATGGGCGGCCTTCACCCGCGCGATCTCGGCCTCGAGCGTTGCATGATAGGGCCTGAAATAGCGCTCGCGGCGCTCGGCGATCTCGTCGGGCGATGGCTCCTTGCCCGACCGATAGATCGGCTCGCCGTCGAAGGTCGTCGTCGGCACCAGTTCGGTCGTCGCCTGGCCCGGATAGAGCGAGACGCCGGAGGGGTCACGGTTGAGGTCGATGACATAGCGCGAGAGCCTGGCCGACAGGATCGTCGCGTCCATGGCGACGCCGAAATCATAAAGCCGCTCCAGCCACCAGTCGGTATCGACGAGCGAGCGGCCGGCGGGCGTCATGCGCTCGGAAAGACCCTCGGTCAGCTCGCGGCCGCAATGGGGGATCGACAGGATGAGCGGCGAGGCACCAACTCTCAGGTTGCAGATCCCGCTCATGGCGCGACCTCCAGCGCCGGCAGCGCGTCGGCGCCGGCCGTGGCCACCACGGCACCGCTGGCGACGAGATCGGCGGCGATCGCCAGTTCGCCAGCCATCATGCGGTCCTCCTCCAGCATCGGCACGTCCGTGCGCAGGAGCACGATCACCGCCTCGAGCTCGGGGCTCGTCCTGAGATCGCGCGGCTTGCCGCCCTTCAGCCGCGAGAAGCCGCGTCCGTCCTTGCGCAAGTCGACGCCTTGGGCGGCGACCAGCAGCTCGATGCCGACGATGCGCGCGAGATTGGCGTTCATCTCCATCAACCGGCGGGCGCCGTGGGCCGCCATGGAGACGTGATCCTCCTGGTTGGCGCTCGTCGGGGTCGAATCGATCGAGGCCGGTGTCGCGCGCTGCTTGTTCTCGGCAAAGATCGCCGCCGCCGTCACCTCGGCGACCATATAGCCGGAGTTGAGGCCCGGCGCGGGCGAGAGAAAGGCCGGCAGATCGAAATTGAGCGCGGGATCGACGAGCGTCGCGATGCGACGCTCGGTGATGGCGCCGATCTCGGACAGTGCGATCGCGATCTGGTCGGCGGCGAAGGCGACGGGCTCGGCGTGGAAGTTGCCGCCCGAGACGATGTCGCCGCTCGCCGTCAGCACCAGCGGGTTGTCGGTGACGGCATTCGCCTCGATGGCGAGCGTGCGCGCGGCCGACGTCAGGAGATCGAGACAGGCGCCCATCACCTGCGGCTGGCAACGGAAGCAATAGGGATCCTGCACGCGCTCGTCGCCCTCCAGATGCGCGGTGCGGATGACGCTGCCTTCGAGCAGCGCGACCAGCGCGCCGGCCGCCGCGATCTGGCCCTTGTGACCGCGTAGCGCATGGATCTCGGGGCGGAACGGCGTCGTCGAGCCCATCAGCGCATCGACCGAGAGCGCTCCCGTCACCAGCGCGGAGAGCGCCAGCCGCCAGGCGTCGAAGAGGCCGGCGAGGGCATAGGCGGTCGAGAACTGGGTGCCGTTGATGAGGGCGAGACCTTCCTTCGGGCCGAGCACGGCCGGCGCGAGCCCGGCCTTGGCGAGCGCCTTGGCCGCACGCATACGCTTGCCGGCAAAATCGACCTCGCCCTCGCCGAGCATGGCGGCCGTCATATGGGCGAGCGGCGCCAGATCGCCGGAGGCTCCGACCGAGCCCTGCTGCGGCACGACCGGGTGAATGCCCTTCTCGAGCATCGCCTCGATCAGCCGGATGATCTCGAGGCGGACGCCAGAAGCGCCGCGGCCGAGCGAGACGAGCTTCAGCGCCATCATCAGCCGGACGATCGCGACGGGCGTGTCGGGTCCCATGCCGCAACTGTGCGAGAGGATGAGATTGCGCTGCAGGGTGGCGGTGTCGCCCGGCGGGATCTTGATCTGCGCGTTCTTGCCAAAGCCGGTATTGACGCCATAGACGGCGACATCGCCGTCGGCGGCGCGGCTTACGGTCTTGGCCGCGCGCATGATCGCCGCCTCGGCCGCAGTGTCGAGGCGCGCGGCCAGCCCTTCCCGGTAGATGCGCTCCAGATCCCCGAGCTTGACCTCGCCCGGCACGAGCACGATCGCCTCAGACATGGCCCCTCCACACGCGCTTCCACAAGGGGTTGTGACCGATGCCGTAGACGATCTCGGCCGGCTCCCCGACGTTCCAGATGGCCAGATCGCACCATTTGGTCGGCGCGACGGTGCCCGAATGATCGAGGATGCCGAGCGCGCGCGCGGCTTCGCGCGTCGTGCCGGCGAGGGCCTCGAGCGGTGTCAGGCCGAAGAACGTGCATGCCATGTTCATGGCGAGCAGCAGCGAGGTCAGGGGCGACGAGCCGGGATTGCAGTCGGTCGCGCCCGCCATCGGCACACCGGCCGCTCGAAGGCCCGCGACCGGAGGCTTGCGCGTCTCCTTGATGAAATAGAATGCGCCCGGCAGCAGCACCGCGACGGTGCCGGCCTTCGCCATCGCCGCGATGCCGGCCTCGTCGAGAAACTCGACGTGATCGGCCGAGAGCGCCGCGAATTCGGCCGCCGCCATGGCCGCGCCACCAAGGTTCGAGAGCTGCTCGGCGTGGATCTTGACGGGAATGCCGGCGGCGCGGGCGGCGGCGAATACGCGCCGCACCTGGTCGGGCGAAAAGGCGATCCCCTCGCAGAAGGCATCGACCGCATCGACCAGCGATTCGCCGACGGCGAGGGGGAGCTGGCGCTCGATCACGTCGGCGATATAGGCGTCCTTGTCGGTGGCGCCGGGCGGCATGGCATGCGCACCCAGATGGGTCGCGCGCACCGTGACATTACGCGTGCGCTCCAGACGGCGGGCCGCCCGCAGCATCTTCGCCTCGTTCTCGGCGTCGAGCCCGTAGCCCGATTTCACCTCGATGGTGGTGACGCCCTCGGCGATCAGCCGGTCGAGGCGCGGCAATGTCTCGGCGACGAGACGATCCTCGCTCGCCGCCCGGACCGACCTTACCGTCGAGACGATGCCGCCGCCGGCGCGCGCCACCTCCTCGTAGCTGCGTCCCTCGAGCCGCATCTGCCATTCGCCGGCCCGATTGCCGGCGTGGACGATGTGGGTGTGGCAGTCGACGAGGCCGGGCGTCACCAGCCGCCCTTCGGCATCGAGGGTCTCGCGGGCGGTCGGCGCGTCACCGGCCGGGCCGAGGAAGACGATGCGGCCGGAGCGCTCGGCGATGGCGAGGCCTTCGGCGGGCGGGCGGGCGTCGGCACCCGGCTCGCCGGTCCAGATGCGCCCGTTGACGATGAGACGATCGGCTTGCATGTCCTTCACCCGGCTTGTTCCGGACGCGGCCGCAGCCCCGCCCCGGTGATGGGCCCCTCGATGTCGGGCCGCCGACCAGTCTATGCCGATCGGGCGACGCCGTGCGAGGCTTCGCACGCCATCGGATGCCGCCGTAAAACCGGATCGAGGCCGGCAGGCTGCTTTTGTCTATCCATAACCAGATGCTTTTGTCTATACATAATCCGAGAGGAGAGCCCGCCATGACGACGCTGCATTTCGACACCCTGCTGCTGCCGACCGGCTGGACAGACGGCGTGACCGTCGACATCGCGTCGGACGGGACCATCTCGGCCGTCAGGGGCGGCACGACGCCGCCGGCCGGCGCCGAGCGTCAGGCGATCGGGCTCCCCGGCCTCGCCAATCTGCACAGCCATGCCTTCCAGCGCGGCATGGCGGGGCTCGCCGAGGTGGCCGGGCCCTCGAAGGACAGTTTCTGGACGTGGCGGCAGGTGATGTACCGCTTCCTCGACCGGCTGACGCCGGAGGATGTGGAGGCGATTGCCGCCGAACTCTATGTCGAGATGCTCGAGGCGGGGTTCACCTCGGTCGGCGAGTTCCACTACCTCCATCATGCTCCCGATGGTGGCTGGTACGACGATCCCGCCGAGATGGCCGGCCGCATCGCCACCGCCGCACTCAAGACCGGCATCGGCCTGACGCTGCTGCCGGTGTTCTATGGCCAGGGCGGGCTCGGCGGAAAGCCGACCGAGCACCAGCAGCGCCGCTTCGCCTCGAGCGCCGACAGCTTCGGACGACTGGTCGAGGGTGCGCGCCGGCATCTGGCCGGGCTTCCCCATGCGAGGCTCGGCATCGCGCCCCATTCGATCCGCGCGGTGACGCCCGAGAGCCTCGGCGCGGTGACGGGCGCCTTCGCCGATGGCCCGATCCACATCCATGCCGCCGAGCAGACCAAGGAGGTCGAGGACTGCCTCGCCTGGTCGGGCCGGCGCCCGGTCGAATGGCTGATCGAGCATGCCGGGGTCGGTCCGCGCTGGTGCCTCATCCATGCGACGCACATGACGGAGGCCGAGACGGTGGCGCTCGCCGGCTCGGGGGCGGTGGCCGGGCTCTGTCCGATCACCGAGGCCAATCTCGGCGACGGCATCTTTCCCGGCACGGCCTATTTGGGCGCGGGCGGCGCGCTCGGCGTCGGCTCGGACAGCCATGTCCGGGTCGATCTCGCGGAAGAACTGCGGCTTCTCGAATACGGGCAGCGACTGAGGGACCGCTCGCGCAACGTGTTCGGCCGGGAGGGCCAGTCGAGCGGGCGGCTGCTGCTCGAGGCCGCACTTGCCGGCGGAGCGAAGGCACTGCAACGGCCGTCCGGGGCCATCGAGACCGGGGCGGTCGCCGACATCGTCGCGCTCGATCCCGAGCACCGGGCCCTCGTCGCCGCCCGGGGCGACCGCATCATCGACGGCTGGATCTTCGCCGGCGATCAGACCGCGGTCTCGGCGGTCTGGGTGGCGGGCCGGAAGGTCGTCGCCGAGGGACGGCATGTCGACCGCGAGCCGATCCGCGCGCGGTTCTCGCGAACCATGCGGCGGATCCTCGCCTGAGGGCCGGCTTCATCGCGGCGGGCGTCAGGCGCCGCAGGCGCCGGCGATGAAGAGCGCGGTGAAGAGATCGAGATGGGCGCCGCCGCCATTCTTGAAGAGCGTCACGTCCCCGGGCCGCCGATCGACCGTTTGCGCGCCGGGCGCACAGAGCTCGAACAGGTCGGCCTCGACCTTGTCGGCGCCGATGACGCCGCGGGCGATCGGATCGGCGAGGTCGCCGGGCTTGTCGACGGCGAACATGCGGGAATCGACGAAGAGCCGCGCCCTCAGCACCGTCTCGTCGTCGCATTCGCGCATCTGGGGAAGATAGCCGCCGACGAGATCGATATGGGCCCCCGCCTTCAGCCAGCCGCCCCGGACGATCGGCTCCGTCGCCGAGGTGGCGCAGGAAACGAGATCGGCGCCGCGGACGGCCGCCTCGGCATCGGCTTCGGCACGGGCGTCGACGCCCCGGGCGCGAAGCTGGGCGGCGAGCGCCTCGGCCTTGGCCGGCCGGCGGTTCCAGACCCGCACCTGTGAGATACCCGGCCGGACCGCGCGATGGGCCTCGACCAGATAGGGGGCGAGGCCGCCGGCGCCGATCATCGCCATCACCCGCGCATCCCGGCCGGCGAGGAGGTCGCTGCCGAGCGCACTGTCGGCCGCGGTCTTGCGGTAGGTGAGCGCGGTGCCGTCGATGACGGCGCGCGGGCTGCCGGTCGCCCCGTCGAACAGCACGAACACCGCCTGGATGGCCGGCAGATCGGGGTTGCGGTCGGGATTGTCGGGGAGGACGGTGATGAGCTTGGAGCCCATGGCGCGGCCGGGTTGCCAGGCGGCGAGGTTGATATAGGTGTCGGTCTGACCGTCGGGCGTCGCGGACTGGATCATCTCGCGGGCGACGAGCGGGGGCCCCTCGCCATGCGCCGCCTTCAAGGCCGTGACGAGCGCGCGCCAGTCGCAGATCCTGTGGACCTCATCGCCCGTGACGACCCGCATCGCGCCCTCCACTGCCGCTGCCGAGGCCTGAAGCTAGCCGGATGGGAGCGCAGCGCCTACCGGCATCGGCGGACTGGCAGCATTGCGCCGATGCCGCGACGCGCGGGAGCACGCCTGATCGCGGGCTATTCGGAGGCGACGCCGAGAGCGGCGGCCTCTTCCTCGCGCTTGCCGCGCCAGATCATCTGGATGTTGCGGGCATAGATGAGAAGCCCGGTGCCCTGGCCGAGGATGAAGACCGGATCGAGCCGGTAGATGGCATAGGCGAACAGCATGGCGCCGCCGAGAAAACTGAAATACCAGAAGGTTTCCGGCACGATGCTGCGGCGCGCCCGCTCGCTGGCGATCCACTGGATGATGAAGCGCATGGAGAACATGGCCTGGGCGAGAAAGCCCACCATCAGCCAGACGATCTCCGTCGTCGAGGTGGTCGCCCACCATGAGGCCAGCTTGGCGAAATCCATCAGCACAGTCCCCAAATGGCCGCCGCCCAGCCGGGCGAGCCGCCGGCAGATCGCTCAGCCCGCCTTTCGGCCGGCCTCGACGCCCACCTCCCTCACGCCCGGCACCTTGGTCCGGCGCCTCAGCCAGGTCACGCCGACGAGATCATAGATGCCGACGAGGGCGCGACCGAGATTGGTATACTTCGACTGGCCGGCCTGTCGCGGCCGATCATTGACCGGATGGTAAGCGACCTGCAGCCGGTAGGTCTGGAACAGGGCAGGCAGGTATCTGTGCATGCTGGTGAAAAAAGGCAGCCTCAGGAAATCGTCGCGGTAGTAGGCCTTGATGCCGCAGCCGGTGTCGGGGCACTCGTCCTTCAGCACGCGGTCGCGCAGCCAGTTGGCGAAGCGCGAGGCGATGCGCCGCGAGCCGACCGCCTTGCGGCTGGTCCTGACGCCGCCGACGAGGCGCGGCCCAGCGCCGCCCTCCGGCGCGAGCAGGCCGACGAGCGCGGGAATGTCGGCGGGATCGTTCTGGCCATCGCCGTCCATGGTGGCGATGACGGGGAAGCGGGCGGCGGCGATGCCGGTCCGCAGGCCCGTGCTCTGGCCGCTCGTCCGGTCGTGGCGCAGCAGCCTGAGGCCCTTCAGGCGGCCGATCAGCGCCTCGATCTCGGCCGGCGTGGCGTCGGCCGAGCCGTCATCGACGACGATCACCTCGCCGAGCATGTCTGCCGGCACCGCCCGGTAGGTCTCCTCGACGAGCCGGCCGATATTGCCGGCCTCGTTGAAGGCGGGAATGACGACGGAAATGCGCATCACGGTCCTTTCGGGGATGTCGGCGCCGGGCCTTCAGACGAATCGGCATCCAACTTGCATGGTCCGGCCGGGGAGGAGCCGGAGAATTGCGCCCGAACCGCGACAGTCGCGCGACGGCCCGCCGATCCTCCCCACCAGCCGCCTGGCCACCGGCCCCGGCGGAACGGCCCCTTGAAGCAGCCGCGGGAGCCATATCAGGCTTCCGCCGCCGCTCTCAAGCCTGTAGATGACGCATGTGAAGCAAGGACTTGCAAAACCTTGCCGGGGAGGAAAGCCAGCCCGTGACGAGACACGTAGCGACCCATCGCGCGGCCGCGGCGACCGACACCGTCCCGCTCCTCGTCGCCATTCTCGCAGCCCTGCTGATCGCAAGGCTGGCACTGCTCTATTTCAATCGCACCGAGTTGTTCTTCGACGAGGCGCAATACTGGTCCTGGGCACAGAATCCGGCGGCAGGCTACTACTCGAAGCCGCCGCTGATCGCCTGGCTGATCGCCGGCACGACCTGGGTCTGCGGCACCGGCGAGGCCTGCATCCGGCTGTCCTCGCCGGTCCTGCACATCGCCACGGCCGGCATCGTCTATCTGATCGGCGAGCATCTCTATGACCGGCGCGTCGGCTTCTGGTCGGCGCTCGTCTATGCGACGCTGCCGGCGGTCTCGCTGTCGTCGGGGATCGTCTCGACCGATGTGCCACTGCTGCTCTTCTGGGCGCTGGCGCTGCTCTTCTTCCTGCGCCTGACCGACGGTGGCAGCCTCGCCAACGCCTTCATGCTCGGGCTCGCGCTCGGGCTCGGCCTGCTGGCGAAATATGCGATGGCGTTCTTCGTGCCGCTCGCCGCGCTCGCGCTCCTCGCCGACCGCGACCGGGCCCGGCGGATGGGCGTGCTTTCGCCTCTCATCGCGCTTGCCGTCGCGGCACTCGTCGCCTCGCCGAACCTCCTGTGGAACCTCGAAAACGGCTTTGCCACCTTCTCGCACACCGCCGACAACGCCAAATGGACGGGCAGCCTCGTCCATCCGCTGAAGCTGCTGGAGTTCATCGGCGCACAGTTCGGGGTGTTCGGACCGATCCTTTTCGCGGCGCTGCTCGTCCTGTCCTGGCGGCTTGTCAGGCACGATGGCCAGGGGCGCGGCGACGAGCGGACGCTGCTCGCCTTCTCGCTTCCCGTTCTCGTCGTCATCGCCATACAGGCGTTCGTCTCGCGGGCCCATGCCAACTGGGCGGCCGTCGCCTATGTCTCGGCGACGGTCCTGGTGACGGCGGAGATGTTCCGCGGCGCCGACCGGCGCTGGTTCGCCACCTCCTTCGCGATCAATGCGGCCCTTGCGCTCCTCATCGGTGTGCTGGTCCTGACCGCAGGCCGGGGCATGCTGCCGGCAGGCGCCGAGCCCTTCAGCCGCATGCTCGGCTGGCGCGAGACGGCGGACGAGACGCGGCGGCGGGTCGACAATGCCGACTACGACCGCGACCCCTTCGGCACGATCCTCGTCGACGACCGGGGGACGCTCGCCGAGCTGCTCTACTATTATGCCGACAGTCCGCTGACGATCGCGGCCTGGCGGGAGGGCGAGGTGGCAAAGGATCATTACGAGCTGACGCGGCCCTTTACCTCGGCGCTGCGCGAGCCGGTGCTGCTGGTCAGTCCGACCGCCGAGATCACCGGCATCGCCGAGCGCTTCGACCGGGTCGACCAACTCGGCTCGGCGCTGGTCGGCACGGGGCCGTTCGCCAATCGCACGATGCATTTCTTCCGGCTCGAAGGCTACCGGGGCCGCTGAGCACCAGGTCGGGACCGGGAACGGGGGCGGCGCGGCCGCCGCAATGGCTTCGACCCCGTCGGCCATCGGGCGGCAGGCGCTGCGACCGATCGGCGAGTTTGCCGCGGCCCATACCGGGGAACCTGCCGAGGTCAGCCGACGTTGCTCCGTCATCCTCGCCATCGACCCGCTTCATCATCGGGCGGGCCGGACCTTTGATCCATGGCCTCTTCCGACACCCCTCGTGCTCCTGCTATCTGAGCGCCCCGAGCCGGCCCGGTGTCCTTGCAAGCGGCCGGGCACGCCACAAGCGGAGATCGAACATGACTGCCATTTCACTCCAGGGACGGCGCGCTGTCGTCACCGGATCGACGTCGGGCATCGGCCATGCCATCGCGCTCGCGCTCGCCAAGGCCGGCTGCGACGTGATGCTGAACGGCCTCGGCTCGGAGAGCGACAACCGCGCGGCGATCGAGGAGGTGCGCGAGACCGGGCGCAAGGTCATGTTCTCGCCGGCCAATATGCTGAATCCCGATGAGATCCGCGCCATGATCGCGACGGCCGAGAAGGAGCTCGGCGCGGTCGACGTGCTCGTCAACAATGCCGGCATCCAGCACGTCGCCCCGGTCGAGGATTTCCCGATCGAGAAGTGGAACCAGATCATCGGCATCAATCTGACGGCGTCGTTCCACACCATCGCGGCGGCGGTGCCGGGGATGAAGAAGCGCGGCTTCGGGCGGATCATCCAGACGGCGTCGGCCCATTCGCTGGTCGCTTCGCCCTTCAAGTCGGCCTATGTGTCGGCCAAGCATGGCCTCGCCGGCCTCACCAAGACCATCGCTCTCGAGGTGGCGAAGGACGGCATCACCTGCAACGCCATTTCGCCCGGCTATGTCTGGACGCCTCTCGTCGAGAAGCAGATCCCCGACACGATGAAGGCGCGACACATGACCGAGGAGCAGGTGAAGAACGAGGTCATGCTGGCGGCGCAGCCGACCAAGGAGTTCGTGACGGTCGAGCAGGTGGCGGCGGTGGCGCTGTTCCTGTGCTCGGACGATGCCAAGCAGATCACCGGCGCCAATATCTCGATCGACGGCGGCTGGACGGCGCAGTAGCGCCAGCCGACTTCCGGCCTCCCGCCAGCGCCCCCGCAACGAAGCGGGGGGCGCTCTGCGGGCGGTCGCCTACATGCCCCTGACGATATTGCCGAGCACCAGCACCACATAGGCGACGAGCAGGCCGAGAAAGACGTTCTCGCTGACGAACGGCACATTGATGCCGAAATACTTCACGGCGACGGCCGCGACGGCCAGGGCGGCCGAGACCCAGAACGTGATCGGCGTCGGTGCAGTCAGGCGCATGATCCCTCTCCCTCACAAATGTCGGTCGGGCAAAGTCTGCCCGTCTGGTCTTCTCAGGGCCGCCGGCCGGAGACCGGGATGCGGGCCGCCGGTCTCGCCGTCATTCCGCCGGGCCCGGACTGACGTAGTGGAAGCCGGTGCCGTAGGCAACCACGCCGACGCCGCCGTCCACGATGCGCGGATGCTCGATGCGGACCCCCATCACGCCGTCATAGCCGGCCGCGCGCGCCTTCTCCTCGAGCGCCGCCAGCGCCTCGGCAATGGCCTCCTCGGTCAGCGCCTCGTAGCGGCGCATGCGGCCGCCGAAGGTGTTGGTGATGTGCTCGCGGACGTCGCGGACGATATTGGCGGCACGGAAGACGACGGCGTGGACCACTCCCCCCTCGGCGACGGGCCGGGCCGGCCTTTCGATGGTGATGAGCGGCATGGCGGGCGTGCTCCTCGTCAGGCGCTCCGAGCGGTCCTCGAAGGCCGGGGCAGTGGCTGGACAGGGCGGGTCGCGAGGCCATGTCCGGCGAGCTTCAGGCGGGGGCGGATCTCGGCCGCGAGAACAGGATGCGGCGCAGCACGAGCAAGAGCACGAGGATGAGGAAGCCCGCCAGCAGAATGGCGGCCGGATGGCGCTCCCAGAGCAGCACCGGGTGAACCTTCCCATCGGTGACGTGCTGGATGTCCGGCAGAAGATGGACGGGATCGAGCATCGGCGCGTTGCGCATCAGCATGTCGAGCGCGACCTGCTGGTCTCGGCTTTCCGTCAGTCCATAGGAGGCCGCTGGGCGCGCCAGGCGCCGCATGAGGCCGGGATCGGCGGCAACCGCCTCGACCAGGCGCTCGCGGGTGATCGGGGCGAGACGGCGGAGAAAGCCGGCGAAGGCGGCGGTCTCGTCGTCGGGCAGCGTCCGCACGATGGCAGAGACCCGGGCTGGATCGGCCGCCAGTAGCGCGTCGCGGTCGGCCGGCCCGAGGCGGGCGATCCGGCGCACCGCCGTCTCGTCGGGCAGGGCGAGAAGGCGCGACAGCGTCGCCGCCGTCAGGCCGGCGGGATCAAGGACACGATGGAGCTCGAGCGCCTCGACCTTCCCGACATCGGTGCCGGCGAGCCGGGCCCAGGCGAGGCCCGCCGCCAGCGAGCCCCGGTCGGTGGCGATGCCGAGTGCTCCGTCGGGCAAGCGCTTCACCGCCTCGTCGAGGGTGCCGTCCTCGAGGCGCTTCATCACACCCGCCTCGCCCTCCGAGCCGAGCACCAGCGCCACCACCCGATCGGCGCGCGGCAGGCCCTTTCGGTCGACGGTGTCGAGGAAGGCGCGGAAAGCCTGCGAGCGGGCGGCGAGGTCGACGACCTTGGCATGGGCCTCCTTGAACTGGCGCCAGACGCCGAGGATGCGGTCGGCGGTCTCCGAGGCGATCTCGCCCAGATGCGTGCCGAGCTGTTCGGAGATGGCGGCGGCGATCTCGACGCGGATCTTCTCCTTCATGTCCTCCGACTTCATCTCCTCCTCGATGATCGGCAGGACGCCATGGCGCATGTCCCAGATGTCCTTGGCGATCAGGACGAGGCCGATGCCGCCGGCGACCACCGAGACGAGCCGGCCGAGCACGGCGCCGACGACGCGCTGGCCGATGCGGCGGGCCATGTTGGACAGGCTGCGGCGGACGATGAGGATGACGGCGCCGGCGATGAGACCCTTGCCCGACAGCACCACGTCGCTCGTGCCGACGCTCGCCGAGGCGTTGGCCGCATCGACCTCGAAGGTCCGCCCGGTGTCGTCGGAGACGATGAGCGACACCGTCGAGCCGTAGCGGGGGCCGAGGAAGGAGCGCACGCAGGCGACGGCCGGCAGCGCGGCGTCGAGCGTCGCCAGCTCGATGCGGGTGCCGATCTCGCGGCCGACGGCGGTGGCGAGGCCCTCGATCGCGGCCTTCATCTCGTCCGAGCGGTAGGTGCGCTCGGCAACCTCGGTTGCGAGCTTCTGGGAGGCCTCGCGCGAGGCGAGCGTGGAGAGCAGCGTGCCCCAGCTCGACTGGTCCTTGACCTCCTCGACGGTCTTGTCGACGCGCGCGTCGACGGCGGAATCGAGACCGAGCTTCAGCCACTCGGCGCGCACCACGGCCTCGAAATCGACGCCCGCCACGCCCTCATCGAGAGCGGAACGGACAAGCCGTTCGATGCCGGCGCGGAACTGCAGCTCGTCGGAGACCTCGCAGGCCTGGGAGAGGGCGGGCCCGGCCGCGGTCTCAGCCCGCACGGCCGGAAGGGCCGGGCCGAGCAGCATCGCCACCGCGGTGACCGCAGCGACGATGCGCCGGGCGAGGATGGACATTGGCACGGGCGCAGACCCTCTCTTCCAGAACTCCCTCCCAGGCAGGGGAGGCCGACCATCCCTCGAAACCGGTTCGCGGATAGTCCCGATCCTGTCTTGCGACCGGCTTCGATCGCGACGGAGCATATTCTACAGAATGGGCGGAAAAATGTGAAAACCAAGGTCGGCGGCGCACGAGCCGCCGGTCTTTCAACCGAAAGCCCTGCCGATCGACCGGCCGGCGCCCCGCCCGTCCCGTGCTGTGACGGGCCGAAAGCCTTACGCAACCCGATGCCGCGCTGGCCATTGATCGCAACCCCTCGCGCGGCAAGATCCCCGACACGAGGACGCCGATCCGCCGCATGCTGCATTTGCAGCTCGATCGAAAATACAGTTTCGGCGGTATGGAATAGTAACCAACAGCCGTCAGTGTGGCCCCCGGCTGCCTCTTCGCATCGCGGCCTCTCCCGGGATCTGGCGCCTGATGGCTCACCGCAAGAAACCACGCAAGACGGGCGAGTGGGGAACCACCGGCGACGACATCTTCAAGCTGAAGCTCGCGCAGCTCGGCGCGGGCGTCAGCGGCGGCCGGGGCGAGGACAGGCTCGTCGTCACCGATCGCGGCCGCTACGCCTTCACGGACCGGCATGCAGGAAAGCTCGACGGCATCGAGATCCTCGATGTCGCCAATCACCGCTCCGGCAAGCTCGCGATCGAGGTGACGGCCCGCCTCGTCAAGCAGAGCGACGGGCACGAGCTCACGATCGTCTCGGGACGGGCCGGCATCGACCGGCTGGAGGCCTCCGCCCGGTTGCCGGGCAAAGTGACGCTCGACGGCCGCGGCACGGTCAATCTGGCGAACGGCGTCGCCAACGAGGTGCACATCGCCCGCCATGCCTCGGTCAATGTGATCGGCGGCACTGGACGGGACACGATCCACGCTGCCCGGGACGGCAGCCGGCTCGACGGGCGCGGCGGCAACGACAAGCTCTTCGCCTCGAGCGGCATCGACCGGATCGTGTTCGCCAATGGCTATGGCTATGATGCGGTCACCGGCTTCAATCCCTACAAGGACATCATCGTCCTGTGGGGGATCACGGCCGCCGGCATGGACGATCTCGACGCCCGCATCTCGGTGTCGGGCGGCAATACACTCGTCAATCTCGGCGACGGCGACATCCTGGTGCTGCGCGGCGTCGCCCCCTCGCGGCTCGATCAGGACAATTTCATCGTCAACGGGCGGGCGATCGCGGCGCGGGATGCCGCGCCCGCCGTCGCGCTCGCCATCCCCGATGCGAGCGCAACCGAGGAGAGCCATTTCACGCTCACCCTCGATCCGGCCACCTTCACCGATGCCGACGATCCGGTGCTCGACCTCGCGGCATCGCTCGCGGGGGGCGGCGCCCTGCCGGACTGGCTGTCCTTCGATGCGGACACGGCGACCTTCTCGGGCACGCCCGACGACGGCGATACCGGCACGCTCGACATCACCGTGACCGCCACGGACGGGCATGGCAAGTCGGCCGCCGACAGCTTCACGCTCAATGTCGCTGCTGTGAACGACGCGCCGGTGCTCGCCGCCGCCATCGCCGACCAGAATGCCAGCGAGGATGCGCCCTTCTCGTTCGCGCTGCCCGGGGGCACCTTCACCGACGTCGACGATCAGACGCTCACGCTGACGGCGAAGGGACCGGGCGGTGCGGGTCTGCCCGGCTGGCTCGGCTTCGATGCCGGCACCGCCACCTTCTCCGGAACGCCCGGCAATGACGACACGGGCCCCCTTCAGATCACCGTCACGGCGCGGGATGCGGCCGGCCTTGTGGCGTCCGACAGCTTCACGCTGACGGTCGCGGCGGTGAACGATGCGCCGGTGCTCGCCGTCCCGATCGGCGATGAGACCGTCGTTCTCTACGAGCCCTTTTCGATCACCCTGGCAGCCGGCACGTTCAGCGATGTCGACGATGCGGCGCTCGCATTGTCGGCGCGCCTCGCCGATGGCTCGCCGCTGCCGGACTGGCTCGATTTCGATGCGACGACGGGCACGTTCAGCGGCACACCCGGACGCGGCGAGCTCGGTGCGCTCGACATCCGCGTGACGGCGCGCGACGCGGCCGGGCTCACCGCCTCGGACGACTTCACGCTCACCCTCGCGCGGCCGGTGATCGACATCGCGCTCGGCACGAGTGCGGCCGAGATCAATGCGCTGATCGCCAGTGCCGCGCCCGGCAGCATCGTCCGGCTCGCCGCCGGCGACCATGTGCTCGATGCCGGCCTCCTCGTCGCGCGCGACGATGTCTGGCTGAGAGGGGCGGGCGAGGGCGAGACGACGCTCCATTTCGATCTTGCGCCCGGCGAGGAGACGCATGCGATCGCCGTTCTCGGCGGCAAGGAGGCGGAGGTCGGCACGCTCGCGGCCGATGCGGCGGCCGGCGAGCGCGCCATCACGCTTTCGCCGGGCCACGGACTGCAGGCCGGCGATGCGGTGCATGTCTGGCAGCCGAACACGCAAGGCTATCTCGACGACAATGGCTGGAGCAATGTCGACTGGGCGGATGCCGAGGACCACCCGTTCCGCGAAGCACTCGCCCTCGTCACGGCGGTCGATGGCGACACCGTCACGCTCAGCCGCGCGCTCGGCTACGACATGGCGGCCGGCGACACCATCGTCGCGCGCGCCGATCTCCTCAGCGACGTGACGCTGTCGGATTTCACCGTCACCTATGACCTCGGGCCCGCCAATCCGAACGACTTCGCCAACACCTTGCCGGCCTATCTCGGCGTCGGGGCGGTCTATGTCGAGGGAGCGGTCGGGGCGGCGCTCGCGCATATCTCGATCCTCGACGCACCGAGCCACGGCTTCGATCTGCGCTCCATCCTCGACCTCACCGGCGAGGATCTGACCGTCGAGGGCGCCCACAACAAGGGCAAGGACGGCAATGGCTACGGCGTGCAGCTCTACGAGGCGTTCGACAGCACGCTGACCGGCCTGACGCTCGTCGACGTGCGCCACGCCGTGCTGTTCTCGTCCTGGAGCGCGGAGGTCGGCAACACGGTCACCGTCGCCAGCACGAACCGCGACATCAACTTCCACGGCAGCCCCGACACCGGCAACTTCGTGCGTGTCGAGAGCGCGGTCCTCTCCTACGACCCCTCGCAGAACACCGGCCCCGAGAACGGCTTCTGGCCGATCGTCGGGCCCGGCGGCTCGATGCACGCCAATACCGATTTCTATGCCGCCAACAGCGTGGTCTTCGACGTCGCCTACGGCTTCGACGACGAGGACACGATCTACGCGGACGAGGATGGCGCGCTCATCGCCGGGCGCGGCAGCGGCGACATCCTGATCGGCGGGGCGGGCGACGACATCATCATCGGCGGGCTCGCCAAGGATCTGCTGACCGGCAATGGCGGCGGCGACCTCTTCCTCTTCCAGCTCGGCGACAACTACGACACGATCACCGATTTCGACCCGGGCGAGGGCGACCGGCTGGTGCTGTCGGGGGCCGGCACGCCCGCCTCGATCGCGAGCCTGCAGCTCACCGACGATGCGGCCGGGCTCAATATCCGCTATGGCGCGGTCAGCACCATCATTCTCGAGGGCTGGACGGTGGCGAGCTTTGCGGCGCATCTCTCCGAGGCGGTCGTGCTCGATGGCGACGGCACCGCCTATGGCAGCCTGTTCTGAACCTCGGCAACGACCGCTCAGCCCGGCGTCGGCGCGTCGCGATCCGGCCGCACGGCGCTCGTCATGTAGTTGACGGCAGTGTCGTCGCCGAGAGACCAGGTACCGGACAGCAGGTCGTAGGCGATGCCCTTGGTCTCGCCGGCCTCGAGGCCGGCCCCCTCGACCATGGCCTCAAGCTCGGCAGGCGTGATGAAACGGTCGTAGCGATGGGTGCCGGTCGGCAGCCATCCGAGCACATATTCCGCCCCGACGATGGCCAGCAGATAGGCCCGTGCGGTCCGGTTGAGGGTCGAGAGCACGAGCAGTCCGCCCGGGCGGACGAGGCCGGCGAGGACACGGACGAAGCCCTCGGGATCGGGCACGTGCTCGACGACCTCCAGACAGGTCACGGCATCGAAGCGGCGGCCGCTCGCCAGCACCGCCTCGGCGGTCTCGGCCCGGTAGTCGATGAGGAGGCCGGACGCGGCGGCATGGGCGCGCGCCACGGCGATCGTCTCCTCGCCGGGGTCGATGCCGGTGACGGTGGCGCCGAGGCGGGCGAGCGGCTCGGCGACGAGGCCGCCGCCACAGCCGACATCGAGGAGCGAAAGGCCGGCCAGGGGCCGAAGCCGGGTCGGATCGCGATCGAAATGGCGGGCGAGCCCATCGCGGATGAAGGCCATGCGGGCCGGGGCGAGCTGATGGAGGGGCCGGAATTTTCCGTGCTCGTCCCACCACTCGGCGGCGATGGCGCGGAAACGGGCGACTTCGCTCTCGTCGATCATGGCAGGATCAGGGCCGGTCTGGCGCATGGCTGCCGATAAACCGGGCAGCACTGCCCCTTGTCAAGGCAGGAAAGGTGGGCGCGGCCGATGCCACTTGCCTCCCCGGTCGGGGACGGCTAAGCGTCAGGCCTGGACGGACCTTAGGATGTCTCCCCGACGCGCCGGCACCGCACCCGGTCCAGATCCGCGACCGAGGGAGGCCGGCGTACGTTTCCGGCCGGGATTGGGCTCATGGCACTCGTTGTGATGAAATTCGGCGGCACCTCCGTCGCCAATGTCGAGCGCATTCGCAACGTTGCGCTACACGTCAAACGCGAAGTCGATGCCGGCAATCGCGTGGCGGTTGTGGTGTCCGCGATGTCCGGCGTGACCAACCAGCTCGTCGCCTGGGTCAACGAGGCAGCGCGGCGCACCGACGGCCCGAGCCTCTACGACGCCCGCGAATACGATGCCGTGGTCGCCTCGGGCGAGACGGTGACGGCGGGCCTGCTCGCCGTGGTGCTGCAGACGATCGGCATCGACGCGCGCTCCTGGCACGGCTGGCAGATCCCGATCAAGACCGACGGCGCGCATGGCTCGGCACGCATGCAGGACATACCTGCCGCCGAACTCCTTCAGCGCATGGAGCGCGGACAGGTGGCGGTGGTGACGGGTTTCCAGGGCATCGGCCCCGACAACCGCATCACCACGCTCGGGCGCGGGGGATCGGACACCAGCGCGGTCGCCGTCGCCGCCGCCCTCGGCGCCGATCTGTGCGACATCTATACCGATGTCGACGGCGTCTACACCACCGATCCGAGGATGGTGCCCAAGGCGCGGCGGCTGGATCGCATCTCCTATGAGGAGATGCTCGAGATGGCCTCGCTCGGCGCCAAGGTGCTGCAGATCCGCTCGGTCGAGCTCGCCATGGTGCAGGGCGTCAGGCTTCGCGTGCGCTCGAGCTTCGCCGCCCCCGACTCCGTGCCCGCGGTCCGGCTCGACGCCAACGACCGCATCGGCACGATTGTTTGCGATGAGGATGAGATCGTGGAAAAGCAGGTCGTCAGCGGTATCGCCTACGCCAAGGACGAGGCCAAGGTCACGCTGTTCCATATCCGCGACAAGCCGGGCGTCGCCGCGGCCATCTTCGGTCCGCTCGCCGAAGCCAATATCAATGTCGACATGATCGTGCAGAACGTCTCGGAGGACGGCTACACGGCCATGACCTTCACGGTGCCGGCGGCCGACCTGGAGCGCTCGAGCGCGGTGCTCGCCAAGGCGCGCGAGCGGATCGGCTTTCGCGAGCTGAAAGCTGCGACCGACGTCGTCAAGGTCTCGGTCATCGGCATCGGCATGCGAAGCCATGCCGGCGTCGCCTCGAGCATGTTCAAGGCGCTCGCCGAGAAGGGCGTCAACATCGAGGCCATCTCGACGTCGGAGATCAAGATCAGCGTGCTCATCAACGCCGACTACACCGAGCTCGCGGTGAGGACGCTGCACACGCTCTACGGCCTCGACGCCGCCTGAGCCCGACGCCTCGTGCCGGTGGCGGCGCCTGCAGCCGCCCCGCAGCACCGGGGACCCATCACCAGGTCGGCACCGGCCCCTGCCGATCGCCTCGGCGGGCTGACAGGATCAGCCGGCCGATCTCACGCCCCGTTGCGGGCGAGGACCGCTGCCGATGCCTTTGTCAGATGCCGGCCCGCGCATCCTGCTCCGACGCCTCCGCCAGATCATGGCGGAGCCGGGCAGCGGCCAGGAGCGCCTCGACAAGATCGTCCGTCAGATCGCCAATCTGATGGTCGCGGAGGTATGCTCGATCTACATCCGCCGCCAGGACGGATCGCTCGAGCTGTTCGCGACGGAAGGCCTCAACCCCGCCGCCGTGCACAATACCCACATGGCCCGCAACGAGGGCCTCGTCGGCATGATCGCGGAGAACGGCGAGACGGTGAACCTGCCGGACGCCCGCTCGCATCCCTCCTTCTCCTACCGGCCCGAGACGGGCGAGGAGAGCTATCATTCGTTCCTCGGCGTGCCGGTGCAGCGCGGCGGCATCGTGCTCGGCGTGCTCGTCGTGCAGAACCGCACCCAGCGCCACTATGCGAGCGACGAGGAGGAGGCACTCCAGACCATCGCCATGGTGCTGGCGGAGCATCTCGCCTCCGGCGACGTGCAGGGCGTCTCGGGCTATGCCGCCGCCCGCGGCCGCTCGCCGATCGTCAAGGGCCAGCCGCTCTCCGACGGCATCGCGCTCGGCCATGTCGTGCTGCACGAGCCGCGCGTCGTCGTGCGCAACCTGTTCGGCGACGACCTGAAGCTCGAGCGCCGCCGCCTCGCCCGGGCGATCCGGACGCTCCGGCAGGACATCGACCGCATGCTGCAGCGGCGCGACATCGCCGGCCCCGGCGAGCATCGCGACGTGCTCGACACCTACCGCATGTTCGCGCGCGATTCGGGCTGGATCGGCAAGATGCGCGAGGCGATCGAGAAGGGGCTCACCGCCGAGGGCGCGGTCGAGCGGGTGCGCAACGATACGCGGGTGCGCATGATGCGCCATGCCGACGCCTTCTGGCGCGAGCGCTTCCGCGACCTCGACGACCTTTCCGACCGGCTGCTGCGCCATCTGGCCGGCCGGGAGGCGACGGCGGCCGGCGAGGCGCTGCCGGAGGATACCATCCTCGTCGCCCGGACCATGGGGCCGGCCGAGCTGCTCGACTACGACCGCGAGCGGCTGCGCGGCCTCGTCATCGAGGAGGGCGGGCTCGCCAGCCATGTGGCGATCGTCGCCAAGGCGCTCGGCATCCCCGCGATCGGCCAGGCGCGCCGCATCATCGAGGCGGTGGAGGCGGGCGACGCTGCGATCGTCGATGCGCTCGAGGGCGAGGTGCATATCCGCCCGACCGCCGACGTCATCGCCGCCTATTCCGACAAGGTGCGGTTCCGGGCGCGCCGTCAGAAGCGCTATGCGGGGCTGCGCACCGATCCGGCGGTGACACGCGACGGCGAGCGGGTACGGCTCAACATCAATGCCGGCCTCACGGTCGACATGCCCCATCTCGCCCAGTCGGGCGCCGACGGTATCGGCCTGTTCCGCACCGAGATCGAGTTCATGATCGCCCCCTCGCTGCTTCTGCGGGACCGGCAGGCGGCCATCTACAAGCGGATCCTCGATGCGGCCGGCGGCCGGCCCGTGGTGTTCCGCACGCTCGACATCGGCGGCGACAAGCTGCTCCCCTATCTCGCCCAGGAGAAGGAGGAAAATCCCTCGCTCGGCTGGCGGGCGCTGCGGATGTCGCTCGACAGCCAGGCGCTGTTCCGCACCCAGGTGCGCGCACTCATCAAGGCGGCGGCGGGCCGCGATCTCGATTTCATGCTGCCGATGGTGACGACCATCGACGAGTACGACCGGGCCCGCGCGCTGATCGAGGCCGACCTCGACTGGTCGAGGGGGCGCGGCTGGCCGCAGCCCGAGCGCGTCCGCATCGGCGCCATGCTGGAGGTGCCCTCGCTCCTCTTCGACATCGACCGGCTGTTCGCGCGCGCCGATTTCGTGTCGGTCGGCTCGAACGATCTGTGCCAGTTCATCTATGCGAGCGACCGCAACAATGCGCGCCTCGCCGGGCGCTACGACACGCTCGGAATGCCGATGATGCGCGCGCTCGATCTGGTGGCGGCGGCGGCCCGGCGGCACGACAAGCCGCTCGCGCTGTGCGGGGAGATGGCGAGCCGTCCGCTCGAGGCACTCGCGCTCATCGCGCTCGGCTTCCGGTCGATCTCGATGGCCCCGGCGAGCATCGGCCCGGTCAAGGCCATGGTGCTCTCGCTCGACGCGGGGCGGGCGACCGGGCTCGTCAGACGACTGATCGACGAGCCGGGCGAGCGGGCCTCGCTGCGCGACGAGCTGGCGGGCTTTGCCCTCGACAGTGGCGTCGAGATCGACGACATGGCGCGGCCGCCGCGGGAGCGCCGGCCGGCCTGAGGGCGAGGCACGGCACCCCGATCGCCCGCGGCGGGCCATCCCCGGCCGATCGCCATTTCGCGCTTCTAAGAGCGGGCGCTTCCCTCTAATCAGGTGCGCCGGCCACATTCTCCGGCGCCAGCAGAGACGACCAGCCATGACCGACATCCCCGAGGAAAAGCTCGACAGTCTCGTCGACCGCTGGGAGGTGGTGCAAGCCGAGCTGGCGAGCGGCCTCAAGGACCAGACCGCCTTCGTGCGCCTGTCGAAGGAGTTCGCCGAGCTCGATCCGATCGTGGCGGCGATCCGCGGCCTGCGTGCTGCCGAAGGTGAGCGGGCAGGGCTCGAGGCCATCCTCGCCGATCCCGCCTCGGACGCCGAGATGCGCGAGCTCGCCGAGGCGGAGATCGAGCCGCTCGGCACGCGCATCGAGGCGCTCGCCCACGAGGTCCGGCTGAAGCTGCTGCCACGCGACGCCGCCGACGAAGGCAGCGCCATCCTCGAGGTGCGCGCCGGGACGGGCGGGGAGGAGGCGGCGCTGTTTGCCGCCGAGCTGCTGCGGATGTACGAGCGCTATGCGGCCGTGAAGGGCTGGCGGACGGAGGTGATCAGCCTGTCGGAGAGCGATCTCGGCGGCATCAAAGAGGCGATCGCCAACATCTCCGGCCGGGGCGTGTTCGCGCGGCTCAAATTCGAATCGGGCGTCCACCGCGTCCAGCGCGTGCCCGAGACCGAAGGCAGCGGGCGCATCCACACCTCGGCCGCCACGGTGGCCGTGCTGCCCGAGGCGGAGGACATCGACATCGAGATCCGGCCCGAGGACCTCAGGATCGACACCATGCGCTCCTCGGGTGCGGGGGGACAGCACGTCAACACCACGGATTCGGCCGTGCGCATCACCCATCTGCCGACCGGCCTCGTCGTCACCTCGAACGAGAAGTCGCAGCACCAGAACCGCGCCCGCGCCATGCAGGTGCTGAAGGCACGGCTCTACGACATCGAGCGCCAGCGCGCGGAGACGGAGCGGGCGAGCGCACGCAAGAGCCAGGTCGGCTCGGGCGACAGGTCGCAGCGCATCCGCACCTACAATTTCCCGCAAGGGCGCGTCACCGACCACCGCATCAACCTGACGCTCTACAATCTCGCCGAGGTGCTGGAGGGCGGGGCGCTCGACGAGCTCGTCGATGCGCTCGTCACCGACGACCAGACGAAGGCACTCGCCGCCATGGCGGAAGGGGATTGAGCCGGTGACGGGACAGCCGGAGAGAGCAAAGCCGAGTGTGGGGGCGGAGGGTGCGCATGCGGCTGCCGGGGCTGCGGTGGGCATGTGGGGCGCCTCGCTCGGCAGCGCGATCGACCACTGGACGGCAGCCTTCCGGGGCGCAGGAATCGAGACGGCGCGGCTCGATGCGAGCCTGCTGATCGGCCACGCACTCGGCCTTCCTCGCCACCGGCTCGTCACGGACCGGGCCCGGCGGCTCAGCGAGGCCGAGGACGCTACGATCGCCGCCCTCGCCGGGCGCCGGCTCGACCGCGAACCGGTCGGGCGGATCATCGGGTCGCGCGAGTTCCACGGGCTCAGTCTCGCGCTTTCGCCAGAGACGCTGGAGCCGCGGCCCGACAGCGAGACGCTGGTCGATACCGTGCTCGACTGGGTAAAAACCCGGGAGGGGTCCGGCATCCCGTGGCAGGGAGGCGCCGGGCCGTCGATCCTCGACCTCGGCACCGGCACGGGCTGCCTCGTGCTCGCCCTGCTCGCCGCGTTGCCGAAGGCGACCGGGCTTGGCATCGACATCGCGCAGGGAGCCGTCGCGACCGCCGCGCGGAACGCCGCAGCGCTCGGTCTTGCCGACCGCGCCCGTTTCGCGATCGGCGACTATGCCAGGTTCCCGCGCGGGACCTTCGACATCATCGTCTCGAATCCGCCTTACATTCCAGGAACCGTCATTGCCGGGCTCGCACCGGAGGTCCGTTGCCACGATCCGCTCCTCGCCCTCGATGGCGGCGCCGACGGGCTCGATGCCTATCGTGCGATCGTGCCGAGGCTGAACGGTCTCCTCGAGGCGGGCGGGCTTGCGGCTCTCGAGGTCGGGATCGGTCAGGCAGGCGAGGTCGCGGCGATGCTGGCCGAGACGGCGGGCGACAGCGCCCCGCGCGAAATCCTCGTCCGCAGAGATGCTTGCGGGATCGAACGGGTGGTGGGCATGACAGCGTTTGATGCGTTGCACAATCAAAAAGGAGTTGGAAAACCCGTCGCATCGCGCTAGCGTGCGAGAAGTGGAATCATTGGGGCAAGCCGAGTTGGGGGTCGCCAGTGGCGGCTCCGGGAAGCCAGAGGCCGAACCGGCCAGCGCTCCTTGGCTATGCACATGAACATCGATGCATCCGTTCGCGATCCGGCGCCAGATCTCGATCCAGGCCGAGCCGGTCGCCGTGGACCGCCAAGCGAGTCTGGCGGGCGATCTCCACGCAATAGGATGCAGCGATCTGAGCGGGGACGTGTTCGCGCACGCGAATCCTGAGATGGACATGCCAAGCCGGGCCCAAGCGCGGCCAGCTTGGCAGGGTCCGTGACGAGAGGACGGGCTCGGGGGGGCCCGGTCGGCCGTTTGGCCGGTAGACAGCCGCCATTCCGGGCGGGCGCAGATGGCGCCCGTCATGGGGATGCCGGGTCTCTGGCCGCTGGCCCATGAGGACGAACGCCGACAACCGAATTATCCCGGACGGCCAGACCGGACCCTTTGGTCCCGTCGCCGCCGGGACGGCATCCTGCCTCATGGGCGCAGGCCCGAGGGTGAGGATGCGGCCGGCGATGAGCCGGCAATGCAGGGCGCGCTGATTTCGTGGAAGGGCTCACGCGCCTGAAAGCCGCTTGCCGTGACCGTGTCCTCGCGCCGGGTCGCCATGGGCCCCGGAGAGCGCATGCTCATGGAACCGGGACGGAGGTCTTCGAGGGATGCCTCCGCCCGATGATGGAAATTCCTTCGACTAGGAAGCGGAACGGAGCTTCATGAGGCAAGGTCAGCAGAACCGCCGGAATCGCGGCCGCGGCCGCAAGGGTCAGTCGCCGCTCAGCCGGACTTTCGAATCGAACGGTCCGGACGTGAAGATCCGCGGCACGGCGAACCACATCGCCGAGAAATACATGGCGCTCGCGCGCGATGCGATGTCCTCGGGCGACCTCGTGATGGCGGAGAACTACCTCCAGCACGCCGAGCACTACAATCGCATCATCATGGCGGCACAGCCGCAGTTCCGCGCCGACGAGATGAACGGACAGCGTCCGCGCCGTCCCGACATGGAGATGGGCGGCATGACCGACGCCGACATGGCGGAGGGCTATGACGGCGACGAGGATCTCGACGGCGAGATGTCGGCCGAGGCGCTCGGCCTCGCAGAGCAGCCACGCATCGTCGAGCGGGTCCAGGCCGCGGGCGGGCACGAGGGCGGCGGCGAGCCGCGCAACTTCGAGCGACGGCCGCATCGCGGCGAGCGGCATGGCGGCCATGGCAATTACGAGCCTCGCGAAGGCCGCGAGCCGCGCGAGAGCCGCGAACCCCGTGAGGGGCGCGAAGGCCGCGAGCATGCCGCAGGCCGCGACGGGCGCGGCAATCGCCGGCGGCAGCGCCACGAGGGCAATGGCGGCCGACCGCAGCGCCACGCTCAGGGCGGCGGCGCGGCGCAGGGCACCGGACCGCAACCGGACCTGCGTCCGGCCGAGACCTCGGCTGCTGATTTCGGCGAACCGCAGCGTCGTGACGGCGAGGGCGGCGGCAACGACAAGAAGCCGGACGGCGCCCTCATCTGAGCGAGGCTTGGCCGGCAGCCTTCTCATCGCTGCGATGCCCGGTTTCGCGCGGACGGCGGGCATCGGCTCGCGCCAGGGCGATCGCGAACGCGAACGGCCGCCGGGATCTCGCCGACGATGAAGCGAGCGGACGGTCGGCAAGCTCGGTGCGATCGAGGGGGTACAGGCACATGACGCTGCAGCCGCTGCTCGATGCGGATCTGGTGATCCGTGTGCACACTTTTGCAGCCATGGCCGCCTTCGGGCTCGGTCTCGTCCAGATCGTCGCGCCGAAGGGCACGCTGCCGCATCGGACGCTCGGCTGGATCTGGGTCGCCCTCATGGCGGCGGTGGCGGGGGCGAGCTTCTTCATCCACGAGCTGAGGCTCTGGGGCCCCTGGAGCCCCATCCACCTCCTCTCGATCTTCGTGCTCGTCTCGCTGTGGCTCGGCGTGACACGGGCCCGCCGACACAATGTCGACGGTCATCGCAAGGCGATGCTCGGCGTCTTCATCGGCGGCCTGGTGATCGCCGGCTTCTTCACTTTCATGCCCGGCCGCATCATGCATCAGGTGCTGTTCGGCGGCTGACGGCATGGCGCGGGCGGACCGCGGCTCGCTATCCGCGGGCGACCGCAGATCGGCCCGCCATGGACCGGCGTGGAGCCGCTATCCCGACGTGCGTTCCTCGGCTCGGTGGCTACCAGTACCGCATCCGCGCGTCGGTGATCTTCTCGGCGCCCTCCCCGGTCACGATCACCGTCTCCTCGAAGTCACCGAGATAGCCGTCCTTGGTGACGGTGCGCTCGAAGCACAGCGACATGCCCGGCGCGAGCACGGTCAGGTCGCCGGGTGCGAGCCAGGGGCTGTCCCAGCCGAGCCCGACGCCGTGGCCGAGACCGGAGAAGACGCTGGTCAGCGGATAGCCGAGCTCGGCCTGGCGCCCGAGGCCCGCCGCCGCCACCGCCTCGGCCGTCGTGCCCGGGCGCACCGCGGCGATGCCGGTCTCGACGCAGGAGATCGCCGCCTCGAAGAGGTCGATCTGCCGGTTGGAGGGCGGGCCGATGGGCTTCGAGCGCGACAGGTCGAAGAAATAGCCATCGAGCACGCCGGAGATGCCGATGCGGAACCACTCGCCTTTGGCAAGCGGCGTCGGCGAGCCCCAGGTCGGGAAATTGGCGCGGGTGACCGTCGGACTGTCGCCGCCCCGGCCCGAGGCCATGAACGAGTTGTAGAGCATGCCGCGCGCAGGTACGAGCACGTCCATGCCGGCCGCCACCACATCGCCATGGGTGGCGCCGGGCTCGGCGCGGGCCATCATGGCGTCGATCATGCGCGAGCCGAGGGCGGAGGCCCGCTTCAGGAGCGCGATCTCGGCCGGGCTCTTGACGGCACGCAGCGAGGCGAGGATCGGCGCGCCGTTCCGCCAGTCGACCCTGTCGAGCGCCCCGGCGATCTGCCGGTAGACGCCGAGCGGCAGCACGTCCTCGCCGACGAGGCCGATCGGCCCCTCATCGAGGCCGAGCCGGCGCATCTCGGCGATCACCGCCTCGACGACGAGATCGGCCCTGACGATCTCGCCGGCGTCGAGCGCGACGTCCGCCTCGGCCGCGCAATCGACGATCAGCCGCGTCTCGCCCTCGGCGGTGAGGAGGGCGAAGGTATGGGCCCGGGCGCTCCAGTTGCCGGCGAGGTCGGGGATATAGGGAAAGAGCGTATAGAAGCCGGTCAGGTACATGACGTCGCCGTAGCGGTCGAGCGTGCCGCCGCCGCGCGAGACGACCAGCAGCCCCTTGAGGCCCGCAGTCCTGGCGGCCGCCGCGGCACGCGCGCGCCTGCCCTCATACTCCGCGCGGGAGATCCCGCTCCTCGTCTCGCCCATCGCCACATCCTGTTCATGACAGATCGCCGGCGCCACGTTCCGCCGCAATCGGCATTGAAGAAGCATCGGCGGGCGAGCACCAGCATGGTCCGGGCCGGGGTGGCATGCACGGGACGGTGGGCCCTGAAAAGTCGGGCACGGGAGCGAACCGGGCACTGTCGCGACGGATGGGATCGAGGCCCGGGCGTGAGTGCCGCCGCCCTTCGTGAACGAAATGGGAACGTCCGCGACACCCGCCCACTTGCCAGCCGGCCGTGGCCCGTGCGACCACCCAAGGAACGGGACGAAAAACAGATTCGGAGTGCCCTGCCCGGCAAGGCCGGAGCGACCGGGACTTCTCGAGATATCGGAGCACCCATGGCCAGTTCGCGCGACCTCTTCGCCAAGATCGAGAGCGCCTTCTCGGGCAAGCCGGCCAAGGCCAAGCCCGCACGGGCCGCGGCCGCGGAGGACAACTACACCGCCGCCGACATCGAAGTGCTGGAAGGCCTCGAGCCGGTGCGGCGGCGGCCGGGCATGTATATCGGCGGCACCGACGAGAAGGCGCTGCACCATCTGTTCGCCGAGGTGATCGACAACTCGATGGACGAGGCGGTCGCCGGCCATGCCAGCTGGATCGAGGTCCGGCTCGAAGCCGACGGCTTTCTCTCGGTCGCCGACAACGGCCGCGGCATCCCGGTCGATCCGCATCCGAAATTCCGCTCCAAATCGGCGCTCGAGGTCATCATGACCACGCTGCATTCGGGGGGAAAGTTCGACAGCAAGGTCTACAACACCTCGGGCGGCCTGCATGGCGTCGGCGTCTCGGTCGTCAACGCGCTTTCCGACCATCTGGAGGTCGAGGTCGCGCGCGGCCAGCAGCTCTACCGGCAGGTCTATTCGCGTGGCCAGCCGCAGACCAAGCTGGAAAGCCTCGGGCAGATCATGAACCGCCGCGGCACCCGCGTGCGCTTTCATCCCGACCAGCAGATCTTCGGCAAGGGTGCGGAGTTCAAGCCGGCGCGGCTGTTCAAGATGGCGCGCTCCAAGGCCTATCTGTTCGGGGGCGTGGAGATCCGCTGGTTCTGCGCGCCCGAGCTCATCCGCGACGACACGCCGGCGGAGGCCGTGTTCCACTTCCCCGGCGGGCTCAAGGACTTCCTCTCCTCGCGCATCGAGGGGCTGACGCTCGTCACCAAGGACATGTTCACCGGCCGCATCGAGCGCGAGGGCGGGCACGGCTCGGTCGAATGGGCGGTCGGCTGGGTTTCCGACGACGACGGCTTTCTCTCCTCCTACTGCAACACGGTGCCGACGCCCGAGGGCGGCACGCATGAAGCAGGCCTCAGGGCGGCGCTGTCGAAGGGCCTCAAGGCCTATGGCGAGCTGACGAGCAGCAAGAAGGCCGCCCAGATCACCGCCGACGACGTGTTCGCGGGTGCCGCCGGCATGCTCTCGGTGTTCATCCGCGAGCCAGAGTTCCAGGGCCAGACCAAGGACAAGCTGGCGACGCAGGAAGCCGCGCGCATCGTCGAGACGACGGTGAAGGACGCCTTCGACCATTGGCTGGCGGAGAGCCCGCAGCAGGCCAATCAGTTGCTCGCCTTCGTCATCGAGCGGGCCGAGGAGCGGCTGAAGCGGCGGGCCGAGAAGGAGATCTCGCGCAAATCGGCGACGAAGAAGCTGCGGCTGCCCGGCAAGCTCACCGACTGCACGAGCGCGGGCATGGCGGGCTCGGAGATCTTCATCGTCGAGGGCGACTCGGCGGGCGGCTCGGCGAAGTCTGCGCGCGACCGCGAGATCCAGGCGGTGCTGCCGCTGCGCGGCAAGATCCTCAATGTCGCCAATGCCTCGTCGCAGAAGCTGTCGCAGAACCAGCTCATCGCCGATCTCATCCTCGCGCTCGGCTGCGGCACCGGCAAGAGCTACCGCGAGGAGGATCTGCGCTACGAGAAGGTGATCATCATGACGGACGCCGATGTCGACGGCGCCCATATCGCCTCGCTGCTGATCACGTTCTTCTACCAGGAGATGCCGAAACTGATCGACAACGGCCATCTCCATCTGGCGGTGCCGCCGCTCTACAAGCTGAGCCAGGGCTCGAGGCACGCCTATGCGCTCGACGACCGGCACAAGGAGGAATTGCTGAAAGGCGAGTTCTCCGGCCGCGGCAAGGTCGAGATCCAGCGCTTCAAGGGCCTCGGCGAGATGAATGCCGCCGAGCTGAAAGAGACGACGATGAACATCCGCAACCGCCGTCTCCTGCGCGTCGCCATCGCCGAGGATGCGCGCGAGGCGACCGACAGTGCCGTCAACGCGCTGATGGGTGGCAAGCCGGAGGCCCGCTTCCGCTTCATCCAGGAGCGCGCCGAGTTCATCGGCGACGAGGTGCTCGACGTTTGATGAGCCATGGTATGGGCGCTGCGGCAAGAAGCCATTCGGCACACTCCCGTCGCGCGACTGTCATGCCGATGGTATCGAGAGCTGTTAGTCTTGCCGGCGCCCAATCAAGGCCCTAATTTCGAGCTTGTTCTTGCCTTCGCGCGCGCGCCGCATTACGCGGCGGCGGAGTTTCAAAGTACCGGGGGAGCACCATGCGTGAGAGTAACGGGGCCGACGGCGCGAGCCACATGGTGGGTCGGGGCCTTGGAGCGGGTGCCCTCAACCGCAGCCTCATGGGCAATCTGACAACGGGCGATGGCTATTTCACCGGGATCGGCCCGATCCATACTGGTCCCGCGAGCCTCGTCAACGGCGAAGAGAGCGCCAAGCTCGCCAACGCCAACGGCCAGTTCGACATCATCGTCAACTACTCGGGTCCCTCGACCTACGAGTACGCGTTCACACAAGCGGCAGCGCGCTGGTCGCAGATCATCACCGCCGATATTCCCGACATCGACAGCACCGGCTCAGGCGATTTCGGCATCGTCGACGATCTCTTGATCGATGCCAGCATCGCCCCGATCGACGGGGCGGGTGGCGTGCTCGGCCGCGCCGGTCCCGACTGGGTCCGCCTGCCGTCCTATCTGCCCTATCACGGCAGCATGGAGTTCGACAGCGCCGATATCGCCGGCATGCACGCGGCCGGTGACCTCACCGACGTCATCCTGCACGAGATGGGGCATGTGCTCGGCATCGGCACGGTGTGGACCGCGCTGGGGCTCGCCGCCAGCTCGAGTATCCAGTACACCGGCGCCCATGCGCTCGCCGAATACCGCACGCTTTCTGGCAACCCGTCTGCGAGTTATGTGCCGCTCGAGGACGGCGGCGGTTCGGGCACGGCTTTCAGTCACTGGGAAGAGAGCATCTTCGACAACGAGCTGATGACGGGCTATCTCGGCGGCTCGCGGCCCGGCAATCCGATCAGCCGGCTGACCATCGCAACGCTCCAGGACATCGGCTACACGGTCAACTATTCGGCGGCGGACGCCTATGCGCTTCCCGGCGGCGCCAGCGACGATTTTGCCGGCGACACCGGCACGACAGGCGTCGTGACCGTCGGCGGCCGAGCGAGCGGCTCGCTCGAAACGGGCGGGGACGCCGACTGGTTCGCCGTGTCGCTCAGCGCGGGGCAGACATACCAGATCGATCTCGCCGGCAGCCGCACCAACGAGGGAACCCTCTCCGACCCCTATCTGCGGCTCCGCGACGCCTCGGGCACGCAGGTCGACAGCGACGACGACGGCGGCACCGGCCTCAACTCGCAGATCACCTATACGCCCTCGACCAGCGGCACCTATTACATCGACGCCCAGGCCTTCGGCTCCAACACGGGCACCTACACCATCAGCGTCGAGAGGTCGCCCGTTGCCGCGACCGGCGGCAACGACTTCGTTCACCGCCCGGTTTCAGGCGGCGTGTTCCATGCCTTCGGCGGCAACGATACCGTCTATGGCACGCATGCCATCGATATCCTCTATGGCGACAACGGCAACGACCGGCTCGACGGCGACCTCGGCAACGACGTGCTGGTCGGCGGCAATGGCCGCGACATCATGTGGGGTGGGCTCGGCGCCGACGACTTCGATTTCAACAATTGGGGCGAGAGCCGCAAGGGCGCCCAGCGCGACATCATCATGGATTTCCAGCGCGGCTCGGCGGCGACGGGCGACGACATCGACCTCAGAACGATCGATGCGAACACGAAAATCGGCGGCAACCAGGCTTTCCGCTTCATCGCCAAGCAGCCCTTCCACCACAAGGCCGGCGAGTTGCACTACACCAAGGCCGGCGCCAATGTGATCGTCGCCGGCGACGTCAATGGCGATGCCAAGGCCGATTTCGAGATCCTGGTGAAGGGTGTCGCGGTGCTCTCGGCTGGCGATTTCCTGCTGTAGCGTCGCCGATCTCGACGTCGGAGCGGGTGCCGCTCGTCCGATCGACCGCTGCTGTATGCAGCGGCGGTGGCTTCCTCGCAATTGCGCCTTGCCCCGTCAAATGTGGGGGCGTTAGACTGGCGGCCTCAGAAGCTGGAGATTGATCAAACCCGTGTCGGCGTGCGGCATGGCTGTCGGGCGTCGGGGCAACCTCGACAGGGGACAGGCGATGCACGAGAGCTCAGGGGATGGTTCGCACCGCGGAAACCAGGCCGCGTCGATCACAGATGGGATCCATATCGAGGATATGACAGCCTCAGGACATCCGGGGCTATTTCACTGGAGCCGGTCCGATCCATTCGGCGCCGATCGGTATCGCCGGCACGGGCTCCGGCAGCTCGCTCGTCAATGCCAACGGCCAGTTCGACATCGCGATCAGCTATTCGGGAAGCGCGACTTACCAATATGCGTTCACGAATGCTGCGGCGCGCTGGTCGCAGATCATCATCGGCGACATCCCCGATGTGAACAGCGGGCCGGGAAGCGGCAATTTCGGCTTCATCGACGACCTGCTGATCCGGGCGGTGGTCACGCCGATCGACGGCCCAGGCGGCATTCTTGGCCAGGCGGGACCCGACTGGATACGGACGAGCTCGAAGCTGCCCTATCACGGCGTCATGTTCTTCGACAGCGCCGACGTCGCCAGCATGCACAGCGGCGGCACGCTGACCGACGTTGTGCTGCACGAGATGGGCCATGTGCTCGGCTTCGGCACACTCTGGTCCTATCTCGGCCTTTCCAGCGGCATTCGCTATACGGGCGCGCATGCCCTCACCGAATACCGATCGCTGACCGGGGATTCGGGCGCCACCTTCGTACCACTCGAAAACGGCGGCGGCCCCGGCACCGCGTACAGCCATTGGGAGGAGCAGCTCTTCGACAACGAGCTGATGACCGGCTATCTCGGCGGCTTCGGCTCGGGCAATCCGATCAGTCGTACGACCATCGGGGCGCTGCAGGATCTCGGATACACGGTCAATTACGCCCAGGCCAACGCCTATTCGCTGCGCGACGATCTGGCGTCGAGCACGGCGACAACCGGCGCCATCTCGGTCGGCGGCAAAGCCTCGGGCTGGATCGAGACGGCCAACGACGAGGACTGGTTCCGTGTCACGCTGACCGCCGGACACACCTATCAGTTCGACATGGGGGGCAGTCCGTCGAACGAGGGAACGCTCTCCGATGCGTTTCTGGTGCTGAGGAACTCGTCGGGAGCGCAAATCGATACCGACGACGACTCGGGAACCGGGCTCAACGCGCAGATCACCTATACGCCGTCGACGAGTGGAACCTACTTTCTCGACGCCCAGGCCTATACGACGCACACTGGCTCCTATCGCCTCAGCGTGGTGGACAAGCCGCACTATTTCACGACGGGCAGCGACTTCACGCATCTGCCGGCATCTGGCGGCAAGTTCCACGCCTATAGTGGTAACGACTCGGTCTACGGCGCGGCCGGCCGCGACATCATCTATGGCGACAACGGCAATGACCGCCTGATCGGCGATCTCGGCAATGACGTGCTGAACGGCGGGCGAGGCCGCGACCTGATGTGGGGCGGGTCCGGCGCCGACGATTTCGATTTCGACAATCGTCTCGACACGCGGGTCGGCGGCCAGCGCGACATCATCATGGATTTCCATCGCGGCTCGGCGACGACGGGCGACGATATCGACCTCAGAACGATCGACGCCAAGACGACCGTCGGCGGCAACCAGGCTTTCCGCTTCATCGCCAAGCAGCCCTTCCACCACAAGGCCGGCGAGTTGCACTACACCAAGGCCGGCGCCAATGTGATCGTCGCCGGCGACGTCAATGGCGATGCCAAGGCCGATTTCGAGATCCTGGTGAAGGGCGTCGCGGTGCTCTCGGCCGCGGACTTCCTGCTCTGATCCTGATGCGCGGGTCGGTCGCATCGGCCCGCGCCGCCGGCCCCTGCAGGCTCCACTCCGGCCGCCCCCTAAAGGTCAGCGGCCGAGCGCGTAGAACTCGTCGTTCGGGCGCATGCTCGTTGCGTTGGCGAGCCGGTTCGACATGGCGAAGAAGGACGAGATGGCGGCGATGTCCCAGGCATCCTCGGGCGTGAAGCCGTGCGCCGCCAGGGCCTCGAAATCGGCATCGCCGACCTCTTGCGCGGCCTGCGACACCTTCACCGCGAAATCGAGCATCGCCTTCTGGCGCGGGGTGATGTCGGCCTTGCGGTAGTTGATCGCCACCTGATCGGCGATGAGCGCGTTCTTGGCGCGGATGCGCAGGATGGCGCCATGCGCGACGACGCAATACTGGCACTGGTTGAGGCCGCTGGTCGCAACGACGATCATCTCGCGCTCGGCCTTCGTCAGATTGCCGGGCTTCTCCATCAGCGCGTCGTGATAGGCGAAGAAGGCGCGGAACTCGTCGGGACGGCGGGCGAGCACGAGGAAAACGTTCGGCACGAAGCCGGACTTCTCCTCAACCGCGAGGATGCGGGCACGGATGTCGTCGGGCAGACCGGCGAGGTCGGGCGCGGGGTACCGGCTGCTGGGCGAAGCACTGGCAGTCATGTCGCGGTCGGTCTCCATGTCCAGGCACATCGGGGCCTTCAGTCCCACTCGGGGCGGCTGATGCCCGGCGATGACGGCCCTCGTCAGATCGGCTCGCCCTCGACCTCACGGGCGAGTGCGTCGACGACGGTGCGCAGATCCTCGTTGGCGGGATAGATGGCGAGCGAGCGGCGCAAGGCATCGAGCGCCAGTTCCTTGCGGCCGATGGTCTGCAGCAGCCGGCCGAGACCCTCCAGCGCATGGAAATTGCGCGGCTCGAGGGCCAGCGCCTGGTTGAGGTCGCCGATCGCCTCGCCGTAGCGCTTCTGACGGAATTGCAGAACCGCGCGGCGATGCCAGCCCTCGGCATAGTGCGGCGCGAGCATCAGCACCGAATCGAGGATCTGGCGGGCGACGGCGGCACTGTCGCCGGCGCCGTCGGGGGTGGGCGTCGCCTCCTCGCCATCGGGGGCGGGCGCGGGAATGGTGTCGCGGTCATCGCCAGCCGGTGTCACCTCGGCGAGGGCGATCATGGCATTGGTCATCAGGAGATCGACGGTATCGCTGCCGGAGGCGAACATCAGCCGGTCTATGGCCTCGACGAGGGGAGCGGCGGTCTCGGATGTCGGGGCGACCTTCAGCCGGGCGAAGAGGTCGTCGAGCAGGGTCGCGCGGTCGATGGGGGCGGCGGGCTTGGCGGCGACGCCGCCGTCGCCCTTGAGGCGCGGCCGGCCGACCGGGCGCTCGCCGTTCGGACCGATCAGGCCGGGCACGTCCCCGGCTTCGGGATCCGGCAGGGCCTCGACGGCGCCGGCATCGGGCTCACCCGCCTCGCCGGCGGCGGTCTGCCAGCCATTGTCGCGCGGCCACTCGGCTTTCGCCGGCAGCGAGCCGGCAAGGACGGCCGCGAGCACAAGACCGGCTGTGACGACGGGCAGAGCGCCAGCCAATCGCTCCGGCCGCTCGGCAAACAGCGACGCCCGCAGACCTCGAGCCTTGTGGGGAGTGACCGGTCCAGGGGCAGCGGCCGGGCGGTCCGGACCAACGGCATGACGCGCTCCATGTCGACGAACCGGCCGATGCCTTGCCGGAAAACGCCCGCTTAGGGAGATCGCGTCTCGGGAGATCGGATGTCGCATGGCGGCGATGCTACACCAGAACTGGGCATCCACAAGGCTCAGCGGGCATCCACGGGGCTCATACCGGCACGCATGAGTTTCGACTCGTGATCGAGATGGATGCGCGCCGGTATGTCCTTTGCCTGCGCGCGGCCGCCCCACCAACCCCGCGCGCGCATACCACCTCGCGAAAGTCAGAGGTTTCGCGAGGCGGTATCACGGGCCCGCACCGTTCATGGCACCGTTCAGGGACCCACACAAAATCAATCGGCCGCGCCGGGAAGCCCGACGCGGCGGCACATGACAGGAATGCCTTCGCAGGCGTGCGCCGGCGACCGTCCATCACCCTGCCGGCGGGCAGGGGCGGTCGCCCGGCCGTCAGCCCTGGCGCGCCTTGTAGCGCTTCATCGTTTTGTTGATGACGTAGAGGCGACCACGCCGGCGCACGACGCGGTTGTCGCGATGGCGCTTGCGGAGCGATTTGATCGAATTCCTGATTTTCATCGCAGTGAACCGTTCATCCTTGGGTCGACGGCGCCCCACGCACCGCAGACCAGTTCCCGCCGGCTGGCGCCGCATCACGGCTCGCCCACCGGCCTTTCCCAGAATTCCAATGCACAGCCGGCGTCAATGAACCGTTTCGAGGACGAGGTGGCGAAGGAATGGTGGGCGCGACAAGGATCGAACTTGTGACCCCTACGATGTCAACGTAGTGCTCTACCGCTGAGCTACGCGCCCCTATTTCCACACCCGCGTCTCACGCCTGTCGGCGATGTCGTGGCTGGCGGCCGGCGCAGGAATTGCCTCACAAGGGCAATGCGCGCGGCCGAGGCGGATGACTAGCCGATCGGTGGGCCCGTGTCCAGCGTGGCGACCGGCCGGGCGGCGCAATTTCGCAGTCCCTCATCCCTTTTTCGCAGATGCAGCAGCGAGGCCGGCAGTGGCAGGCGCGTCCGTCCACGGCGCGCGGGCGAGATGCCGGCCCGCGCTCTCAACGCTCGCGGCCGTGGTGCTTCAGGCGGCCGTGCATCTCACGCGAAAGGGCCGTGTCGCCGGTCTCCAGCGCGTAGACATAGGCCTGGGTATAGAGAAAGGCCGCCTCGTCGATCAGGCCCTCTGCCTCGCGGATGCGGCCGGCCTCGCCATAGAGCGGGGCGAGCGCGCGCCGATCGCCGAGGGCGTGGCGATCGAGCACCTCGCGGTCGAGTTCGCGTAAACGCGCCGCCGGATCGTCTGTCGCCCGCGTCGGCGATGCGGCATCCCGAGCGCTCATGCCGCCGCCAGGAAGCGCTCGGCCACCCAGGCATGGAAGCGGTGCGTACAGGTATCCATGACGGGCGAAAACTTGCCGCCGTCGAAACCGGGGGCGCTGCGGCCCCTCTGCATGCCCTCGACCACGCCGATATCCTCGACGAAGATCGATTTCCACATGGCGGCGTTCCTCTCGCGCATCGCGGCGAAGTCGGGCCCGGTCATCGCCTCGGAGGCATAGTAGATCTCGATGCGCTCCAGCGAGCGGTCGTGGGCGAGCGGCTCGACGATGATGGCGAAGCAATGATCGTTCTGGAAGCCGAAGAGGACGTTGGGGAAGAAGGAGGGATACTCCGCCCCCTTGTCCCACTTCGCCGCGAGGCCGGGAAAGCGCGCAAAACGCTCGCCGTTCGGGCCGAAGCCCGGCGTGTAGGCGAGGGTGCCTTGGCCGGCGAAGCTGGTCTCGACGACGTTGTAGTGGTCTTCGAGGCGCGAATAGCTGTTGAGGCCGGGATGCACCCAGGGCAGGTGATAGCTCTCCAGATAATTCTCGACGGCGAGCTTCCAGTTGGTCCGGACCTCGAGGGTAAAGGAGCTGTCGGGGCCGCCATGATGGAGCCTTGCGGTTGCGAACTCGCCGGCCCGCGCCACCAGATCGGCGGCATGCTGCTCGAAGGGTGCCGCATCGCCCGAGATGTTGACGAAGACCACATCCATGAAGACGTGGCTCCTCACCTCAAAGAGGCCGAGGCGGTCGCGGTCGACATCGGCATGGGTGTTGTGGCCGGCGCCGCCGACATGGGGCGTGGCGCGCAGGGCACCGTCGAGCTCGTAGCACCAGGCATGATAGGGGCAGCGGATCACCCCCTTCAGCCGGGTCGGCTGGTCGACCAGCACCATGCCGCGGTGCCGGCAGACATTCTGGAAGACGTGCAGCGCGCCGGTCCGGTCGCGCACCATGAGGAGCGGGATGCCGTAGAGACTGACCGGGCGTGCGTCGCCGGGCTCGGGCACGTCCTTGCCAAAGCCGATCGCCGCCCAGCCGGGCACGAACAGGCGCCGCTTCTCCTCCTCGAACACGGCCGGATCGGTGTAGAAGGCGTTCGGCAGCCCATGCGCGGCGTTGACGGGACCGACCACGCGGCCAAGCTCTGCGAAATCCTCGGGCTTCATGGGCTTCTCCGGCTAGAGCATGCACGAGTGGGGTGGAGTGACAGCGACCGGGTCGAGGACGGTCGAACGGCTTCGAACAGGCATCCAAGTCCAGGGCCGCGCCATACGCTCTGGCGCTCGCATTCGACCGCTCCGGCTAGCCGAAGGTGGAGCCGACTGCAATCGCAGAAATTCTCACCCCCCCGTTGCGGCGGGCGCCTAGGGAAGCGAATTTGACACTTCAGTCCCGGATGCTGCGAAGTGCGTTCTCAAGTGTCAAATTCAAAAACTCCACTAGAATCATAAGCCGTCGCCCGCGGGATGCGTGCAAGGCATGGCATTCGCGCTCGCCGCCCCCATATTCCGATATGCGACCCCTCTCTCACGGGTTCTGAAACGGGATGCAGATGTCGGAATCGAACCACTAAGGTCCTGCCGGCCGATCGAATGGCGCGACGGAACTTGCGTTACACGCCCGCGTCTGGACGCGGACGGCGGGTGGTGGTTCTATCCGCCAGCCGCCTGCTCACCGGATAGACAAGATGACGAAGCCCAACGACATCCTCGCCCAGCTCGGCCGGACGGCGCTGTTCGGACCGGTGCCGGAGGCCGATCGCGCCCGGGTCGCGCGCGAGATGCGCAGCATCGTCTTCGACCGCGGCAAGCGCATCTTCTCGCGCGGCGAGGCGGGGGGCGACGTCTATCTCGTGATCAGCGGCCGGGTCCGCCTCTCGGTCTATTCGGGCGAGGGCAAGGAGTTCGCCTTCCTCAACGCGGGACCGGGCGAGATCTTCGGCGAGATCGCCGCGCTCGACGGCGGCTGCCGCACGACCGATGCGCGCGCGCTCGCCCGCGTCGAGGCGATGGTGCTGCCGCGCGCGGCCCTGCAGCGGCTGATCGAGACTGTGCCCTCGATCGCGGTGGCGGCCATCGCATTCCTGTGCACGCGTCTCAGGGCGACCAATGAGACGGTGGAGGCGGTGGCGCTGCACCGCCTCGAGGTGCGCATCGCGCGGTTCCTGATGTCGGCGATCAAGCTGCGCGGCGCGCCGCCCGAGAGCGGCACCATCACCTTCGACATCGGCATCTCGCAGACCGAGATCGCGCTGCTCATCGGCGCGAGCCGGCCGAAGGTCAATCTGGCGCTGCAGGCGCTCGAGACCGAGGGGGCGATCAAGCGCGACGGCAACGTCTTCACCTGCGACATCGCCAAGCTGGCCGAGATCGCCGATCTCGACGGGTGAGGACGAGGGGCTTCCGGGCGTCTCGGGGCTCGTCGCCGGCTCCCGCCTGGATGCCGACTCCTCGTGCCTTGCCACCGGCCGCACCCGCGAGCGACCATGGCCGACCGCGGATCGCCGCCTCGCTCCGCACCATCGGGGTCGGCAGGTGCGGGGCGGGGCGGGCGCAACGACGAGACGGCCGCAGCCGGGGACGGGCGAGCGGGTCGGTCAGGCGAAGGCCGGGATGACCTCCTTGCAGAACAGCTCCAGCGAGCGCTTCTGCTCCTTCAGGCCGAGGCCGAGGCTGGCGTAATAGACGAACTCGTCGACGCCGATCTGCTCATAGGTCTTCAGCTTGGCGATCACCTCGTCGGGCGTGCCGAACATCAGGTTCTCGGACAGCATTTTCGGGTCGTACTCGGCGCGGTTGCCGAGTTCGGCGAGCGGGATCTCCTTGGGGAAGCCGAGCTTCACGTCGCCGAGATTCTTGAAGAGGTTCTCGAACTGCGAGAGCTGGCGCTGCGCGGCCCGCACCGGCACCATCCAGTCGTCCTTGCGATCGTAAAGGGCGGTGTGGCGCATCATCGCCATGATCGGGCGGCGGGCGCCCGGATTGGCCTTCATCGCATCCTCGAGCCGCTGCATGTAGGTCTGCGCCTCGTCCATGCCGCGCGTCAGCGGCCAGGAAAGGATGTGGCAGCCGTTCTTGACCGCATAGTCGTAGGTGATCGGGGCGCGGGCGGCGACCCAGACCGGCACCTCCTTCTGGATGGGCTTGGGCACCGAGGTCGAGACCGGGAACGACCAGAACTCGCCCTTGTGCTCGTAGTCGCCCTGCCAGAGGGCGCGCACGGCCGGCAGCATCTCCTGCATGTAGCGCCAGCCCTCGGTCTGCTTCAGGCCCGGGGCCATACGGTCGAACTCGCGCTGATAGGCGCCGGAGCCGATGCCGAAATCGAGCCTTCCGCCCGAGATCAGGTCGACGAAGGCCGCCTCTCCGGCGATCTTGATCGGGTGCCAGTAGGGTGCGACGGCGACGGCAGTGCCGAGGCGGATGCGGTCGGTGTGCTCGGCCCACCAGGTGAGGATCGAGAAGGGATTGGGGGCGATCGTCATCTCGAGCGCATGGTGCTCGGCGGCCCAGACGATGTTGAATCCGCCCCGGTCGGCCATCTGCACCATCTCGAGCGTATGGCGGGCGACCTCGCGCATGTCGAGCGCGGTGTCCATGCGCTCCATGTTGATCGCAAGCTGGAATTTCATGAGCGTTTCTCCCAAGGGCTCACGGGGCCCGAAGCCAATCTGACGGCTTTGGCGGCGGCGTCTTTCGGAAATCCGCCGCTCTGGAAGAAATTTCGACATCGGCGGGCGGCTGCGACGCCGCCGCGCAGAGCGGCGATCCCAGCCGACGCCCATCCACTGCAGCGGCCGCCCGCTTGCGATGCCAGGAGGGTCACGGCGGGCCGCATGCGCGCGGGAACCCGCCGCCTCGAGAGATCAGCGCATGACGAAGGGATTGGCCATGGCAATGTCGGAGGTGTTGACCCAGACGGTCTTCGGCCGCGTGTAGTCGTACATCGCCTGAAAGCCGCTCTCGCGGCCGTAGCCCGAGCCCTTGACGCCACCGAACTCGGCGATCGGCGAGACGACGCGGTAGGTGTTGATCCAGACGATGCCGGCACGGATCGCCTTCGCCATGCGCATCTGGCGGGCGCCGTTGCGGGTGAAGACGCCGGCGGCCAGGCCGTGCCGCGTGTCGTTGGCGAGGCGGATCGCCTCCTCCTCGGTGCGGAAGCGCTGGACGGCGAGGACCGGGCCGAACAGCTCGGTGTCGACGATCCTGAGGTCCTGGCGCGGGCATTCGAGGATGGTCGGCTCGAAATAGTTGCCGGCAAGGCCCGCCGGCCGCTTGCCGCCGCACAGGACCCTGGCGCCCTCGCCAACCGCATGGGCGATCTCGCGCTCGATATTGTGGAGCTGGCCCGTCGTGCAGAGCGGGCCCATCTGGGTCTCCTCGGCGAGCGGATCGCCGATACGGATCTGGCCGGCCAGCGCCGTCATGCGCGAGAGGAACTCGTCGGCGATCGTCTCGTGCAGATAGAGCCGCGAGCCGGCGACGCAGCTCTGGCCGGTCGCGCCGAAAATGCCGGCGATCGAGCCGTTGACCGCGCTCTCGATGTCGGCGTCCTCGAAGACGACGAAGGGCGACTTGCCGCCGAGCTCGAGCGAGACCTCGGCGAAATTCTCGGCCGAGTTGATGAGCACGTGGCGCGCCGCATTGGGCCCGCCGGTGAAGGAGATGCGGGCGACCAGGGGATGCGAGGAGAGGGTGCGGCCGCACGGATCGCCATGGCCGGTGACGATGTTGACGACACCTTTGGGAAAGCCGGCCGCCTCGAACAGCTCGCCGAACTCCAGCATGGCGGCGGAGGCATGTTCCGAGGCCTTCAGCACGACCGTGTTGCCGGCGGCGAGCGCCGGGCCGATCTTGACCGCGACGAGGAAGAGCTGCGAATTCCACGGCACGACCGCGGCAACGACGCCGAGGGGCTCGCGGCGCGTGAAGACGAAGAGGTCCGGCTTGTCGATGGGCAGCGTCTCGCCACCGATCTTGTCGGCGCAGCCGGCATAGAAGTGGAAGAACTCGGCGATGTATTTCGCCTGCCAGCGGGTCTCCTTCAGCATCTTGCCGGTGTCGATCGATTCGGTACGTCCCAGCGCCTCGGAGCGCTCGGCGAGGAGGTCGCCGAGCCGGCGCAGGCAGCGGCCGCGCGCGGAGGGCACCATCTCGGCCCAGGGACCGGACGTGAAGGCGCGGTCGGCGGCCTTCACCGCCCTGTCGACATCGGCGGCGGTCGCCTCGGGGACGCGGGCCCAGACCTCGCCGGTCGCTGGATTGACGCTGTCGAAGGTGCGGCCGTCGGATGCGCCCACCCATTCGCCGTCGATGAGCATGCGGTAGGTCTTGACGTCGCCCATGGTGGTGTCCTCCTGCTGCCGGGTCGCCGACTATAGTGATCGTGCCCAGCGCGGCACGCTTCGTTTTTTCGCCGAAGGCCGGCGAAAAATAAGCGCAGGTCCGGCGCAGGTGATGGCACGCAGCAGAAGGAGGGAGGCGTCCATGGCGAAAAAGCAGGTCATCGGTGAGCCGCTCGTGATCGGCGGACGCAGGCTTTCCCTGTCACGCGCGATCAGGGCCGGCGATTTCGTGATGCTGACCGGCCAGGTGCCGATGAAGGACGGCCGCGTCATGACCGAGGGCAGCATCGAGGAGCAGACCCGCGCCGTGCTCGACGACATCACCGCCACGCTGGCGCTTGCCGGCTGCACGCGCGAGGACGTGGTGAAGGCCATGGTGTGGCTGACCGACCGGGCCGATTTCCCCGGCTTCAATGCCGTCTATGGCGACTATTTCCCCGATGACCCGCCGGCGCGCTCGGCGGTCGTCAGCGATCTGCTCGTCGACGTCAAGGTCGAGGTCGAGGTGATGGCCTACAAGCCGCTCGGGAAGGACTGAGCGATGGCGAGAAGCCCGAAGGGCACGGCCTACGAGATGCACGGGCCGGCCGGCGCCCCGGTGGTGGCACTGGTGCACGGCCTCGGCCTCAACCGCGCGACCTGGCAGTGGCTGGTACCGGTGCTCGCCGACCGCTTCCTTGTGCTCAGCTACGATCTCCTCGGCCACGGCGAGAGTGCGGCACCGCCGCCCGAGCCGGGGCTTGCCACGCTTGGCGCGCAGCTCATCGGGCTCATGGACCATCTCGGCATCGGGAAAGCGGCGGTCGTCGGCTTCTCGCTCGGGGGCATGGTGGCGCGGCGGATCGCGATCGACCATCCCGCCCGCGTCACCGCGCTCGGCATCCTCCATTCGCCGCACGCCCGCACGCCCGAGGCGCAGGCGGCGATCGTCAAGCGGGTCGATCAGGCGCGCGCCGAGGGGCCGAGGGCCACCGTCGAGGCGGCGCTCGTGCGCTGGTTCACGGACGGCTATCGCGCCACGCATCCGCAGATGATGGATCTCGTCCGCGGCTGGGTGCTGGCGAACGATCCGGCCATCTATCCCGCGCTCTATCGCATTCTCGCCGAGGGCGTCGCGGAGATCGTCGCGCCCGATCCGCCGATCGCCTGTCCGGCCTTCGTCGTCACCGGCGACGAGGACTACGGCAACGGCCCGGAGATGAGCCGGGCGATCGCCGGCGAGATCGAAGGCTCGGAGCTCGTGATCCTGCCGGGGCTGCGTCACATGGCGCTCGCGGAGGCGCCGGACGCCGTCAACCGGCCGCTCGCCGCCTTCCTCGACCGCGTCCTCCTCGGACGCGCGTCATGACCGGCATCCTCCATGGTGTCCGCGTGCTCGACCTGACGCGCATGCTGTCGGGGCCCTACGCCACCATGATGCTCGCCGATCATGGCGCCGAGGTCGTCAAGATCGAGGATAGGGCCGGCGATACGAGCCGGGCCAACGGTCCCTTCCGCGACGACGATCAAGGGCACGACTGGGCGGGCTATTTCGTCAGTCTCAACCGCTCCAAGAAGAGCATCGCGCTCGACCTGAAGACGGAGGCGGACAAGGCCGACTTCCGCGCCCTCGTCGCCGTCGCCGACGTCGTCGTCGAGAATTTCCGGCCGGGTGTCATGGAGCGGCTCGGCCTTTCCTACGAGAGCCTCGCCCAAATCAATCCGCGTCTCGTCTATGCGGCGGTGCGCGGCTTCGGCGATCCGCGCTCGGGGGCGAGCCCCTATGCCGACTGGCCGTCCTATGACGTGGTGGCGCAGGCCATGGGCGGCCTCATGGGGCTGACCGGCCCCGATGCCGATACGCCGATGAAGGTCGGGCCCGGCGTCGGCGACGTCTTCACCGGGCTCATGCTGGCCTTCGGCATCGTCGCGGCGCTGCGCTCGGCGGAGGCGACGGGCCGGGGTCAATTCGTCGACGTCGCCATGTACGACGCGGTGATCTCGCTGTGCGAGCGGGCCATCTACCAGCACGATTTCGACGGCTCCGTCCCCGGGCCCGAAGGCAACGGCCATCCGCTGCTCGCCCCCTTCGGCATCTTTCCGGCAAAGGACGGGCATGTGGCGCTCGGCATCGTCGACGACACCTTCTGGCGGACGCTGACGGCGGCGATGGGGGAGCGGGAGCTTGGAGCCGATCCGCGGCTCGCCAACCGGGCCGGGCGGCGGGCGAACCGTGGCGAGGTCAATGCCCGGGTCTCGGCCTGGACCGCGACACTGACCAAGGCCGAGCTGTCGAGGCTGCTCGGCGGCCGGGTGCCGTTCGGGCCGGTCAATACCGTCGCCGACATCTATGCCGACCCCCATGTCGCCGCTCGCGGCATGATCGCGACCGTGCCCCATGCCGAGCCCGGCCGGCGGCCGTGGCGGGTCGCCGCCAATCCGTTGCGCTTCTCGGCCAATCCGGCGCCGACACCGGCGCCGCCACCGCGCATCGGCGCGGACCGGGCACTGATCGAGGAATGGACGGAACGAGATACGGGCCGCGAGGATGCCTCGACGCGCCCCTTGAAGGAGGAGCCCATGCTGCCGGAACTGCGCAAGATCGTGACCTATGACGAGGACATCGTCCAGGATGGCGGGCGGGCGGTCGAGCCGGTGCTGCGCGTCATCGGCGTCGCCGCCGTCGTCAAGAATCCCTGGCACGGCCGGGGCTTCGTCGAAGATCTCAATCCCGAGATCCGGCGCATGGCGCCGGTGCTAGGCAAGCTGCTGACCGACCGGCTGATCGCGCTCGCCGGCTCGGGCGACGCCATCGAGGCCTATGGCAAGGCGTCGATCTGCGGTACGGACTGCGAGCTCGAGCACGGCTCGGCGCTCATCCACACGCTGCATTACGGCAATTTCTATCGCGAGGCGGTGGGCGCCAAGACCTATCTGGGCTTCACCAATACGCGCGGTCCGGCCGGCACCCAGATCCAGGTGCCGCTGATGGACAAGCACGACGGCGGCCGGCGCTCGCATTATCTGACGGTGCAGTTCGTCATCCCCGATGCACCCGGTCACGACGAGCTCGTCGTCGCGCTCGGCGCCTCGACCCGCGGCCGGCCGCATCACCGCATCGGCGACCGCTACTCCGACCTCGCCCAGATCGGACGGGACGTCGACAATCCGGCGGGCGTTTGAGATCGGCGAGACGGGGCCGGCCGCCTCCAAGGTGGCCGGCCGCTCCCGTCGGGTCCGAAGATGCCCGGCATCGTGTCTCGATGCAGATGAAAAGGGCCCGGTGAAACCGCGATCAGGTCAGCACGATGGCGAGGATCGCCAGGATCACCAGCACGTGGAGGGCAAAGAGGAACATGCCGCGGACGAAGCCGCGAAAGGTCCGCAATCGCTCGGCATCCAGACTCTCGGCCTTTGTGGTCCACGATCGCCACGGCACCGCTCCGGCGAGATCGAAGGCCCTCCTCCTGCTCGGGCACCGACCCGTCGGCGAGTGTTGTTCCATCGAGGCCGAAACCGGTGCCGCGCGGCGGTCGCGTCGCCAGCGCCTGCGGGGCCAACGCAAACCGACCCGGACGAGGTCCGGGCCGGGCGATGGATGAGCCGCAATCGAGGGCGCGGGCGCGCTCGCGTAGTCTTCGGCCTCAGGCCGCCATCAGCTTCTTCAGGCGGGCCGAGATCTGATGGCGGATTTTGTGGAAGCCGAGCTTTCCTTCTGAAACCATCCAGTTCATCTGGATGGAGCGGCGCACGCCCTCGAAGGATTCGTGACCGTGCCAGGAGTTGTCCGAGCGCTTGAAGACGAGCAGCGTGCCATTGTCGGGCGGCACCTCGGCGGCGAAGTCCCCGAGGTCGGTGCCGGAACGCAGGAGCCGCAGCCGACCGCCGCCGTCCGACCACTCGTCGTTCAGATAGAGCAGGACGGTGATGATCTTGTCCTTGGAATCGGTGTGGATCTTGCCGTCGGTGCTGCGGCAATAGCCGCGCAGGGAGTACATCTTCGGCCGCCCGGCGAGATCGACATGGAACTTGTCGGCGATCGCCTTCTCGAAGGCGGGGCCGTTCAGCTCGTCGATGACCGCCTGGAGCGTCGGCGTCACCGCCACCTCGTCGAGCGGATAGGAGCCGCCCTTCAGCTTGGGATAGTTCTGCACGACATGGCGCAGGTTGTCCTTCGACAGGAAACCCGGCACGATCACGTACTCGAACGGATCGGTCTTCAGCTCGGCATGCGCGAGCTTCTCGATGTTCAGAAAGGCCATGGGCTAGCACCTGTCCCTGGTTGACCGCCTCCGGTCGCCCACCCGGGGCCGCTCCGCAGAGTCGCCCGATGGATCGCCGAGGTCATGCGAGCGGATCGAACGCGACCGATCTCTCCTGAACATGCCGGCTGGCGCGGCCACCGACTGCCGCCCCCGGCCCATCGCCGGGCCTCAACCGAGCATGTGTCTCCGCCGCGACCACCGCTCTTCGATCGCGCGGGCGATGACATCGGCGGAATCTAGGGGCTGGTAGTCCCAGGGTTCAAGGCGACCAACCGTCCCGGCGAGCGGTCTCGTCGCGCCATAACGACGCAAGGCCTCGTGGAAACGGCGGAACTTCGCCGATCCGCCGTCGGGCTCGAAGACGAGGACGGGACGGCCGGTGGCACAGGCCTCGCCCGTCATGTTCACCGAATCGGCCGGCACCACCAGCCAGTCGGCATGGGCGAGGAACTGCGGATAGGGATTCTCGCCGGTCATGTCCCAGAGGATGCGCGGGGACGAGCGGGTCGCCTGCTCGACGGCAGCGAGAACCTCGCGCGGGGTCCGGCGCGAGGGGGTGACGAGGAAGCTGCCGGCTTCGGCGGCGAGCCCGGCGAGCGCGGCGGCGAGGCGGGCGATGGCCGCCTCGGTGTAGCGGTAGGCGCCGCTCGGACCGCCGAGGATGACGGCGATGCGCGGCGAGGGAAGGGCGGCGATGGCGGGAGGGACGTCGCTTCTAAGGCTCGCGAGCCGCGCCTGCGAGAAGGAGTGCGGTGCGGTCAGCGTGGTGACGACGTTGACGCCCCGCCGGCGGTCGTGCTCGGGCACCCAGATGAGATCGGCGGTACGGGCGCTCGTCTTGGGGTCCTGCAGCACGATGCGGTAGGTGGCGAGGCGGGCGTGGCGGCCGAGCGCGCGGATATAGGGGATGCTGAGCCGTCCCGTCGCGATGGCGACATCGGGGAATGGCGGGGCGAAGGCGCTGCCGGGCCGGGCAAAGCCTTCCTTGCGCGCGACCGGCGCCCAGGGCGCCAGCGTGCGCGAGAGGCCCTGGGGCGTCACATGCTTCATCTCATAGTCGAGGCCGAGCGCGTCGGCGACGCCGATGCACTGCACGTCCATGCCGATCTTGCCGTCGGTGATGATCCAGGCGCTCAAACCGGCGAGCGGGTGGCGGCGACCGTCCTCGCCGAAATGCCGCTGATGTCCGCGACCGGCGCCGTCTGCGAGCCTCGTCATGCGCTGATGTCTCCTCCCACCCCGGCTCGTACCCCGGAGCCGGTTTCGTCCGGTGGCTCGCCGCTTTCATAAGATTGCGCCAGCACGAAAGATTCTTGCCGACGACACGGTGTCGCGCGTAATATTCTCCGGCTCCTGTTGCGGCTCGGATGCGTGATGGAGCCGGACACCAGCCCCAGCGCACCCGTCCGATCGCCAGCCAACCGACTGCTCGCTGCCGCCCTCATGAAAGTCAAGCTGGACGATACCGATCTTGGCATCCTCGCCGAGCTGCAGGCCGACGGGCGGATGACCAATGTCGAGCTGGCGCGGCGGGTCGGCATCTCGGCGCCCCCCTGCCTCAGGCGGGTGCGGGCGCTCGAGGAGGCCGGCATCATCCGCGGCTACGCGGCGCTCGTCGCGGAGGCGGCGGTCGGCTTCGGGCTCACCGCCTATGCCATGGTCGGGCTCGCCAGCCAGGCGGAGGCCGATCTCGTCGCTTTCGAGGAGCGGGTGCGCTCCTGGCCGCTGGTGCGCGAGTGCTCGATGCTGTCGGGCGAGATCGACTTCATCCTGCGTTGCGTCGCCCCCGATCTCGCCGCCTTCCAGCACTTCGTCATCCATACGCTGACAGCGGCGCCGAATGTCGCGAGCGTCAAGACCTCGCTCGAGATCAGGCGGTCGAAATCGGTGCCGGGCGTGCCGCTCGCCCCGGTCGCCGAGAGCGTACCGGACGGCGGGAGCTGAACGCGGTCTCGGCGCCGCCCCCAAACTCGGCGAAGCGGCGAGCCGTGCTCAGTTGCCGCTTCCCTTGGCCTTCATCCGTTCCATCTGCTCGCGCATCTCCTCGCAAGGGTCGCCACGCTCGGCCCGCGGCGTGAACCAGAGATAGTCGGCGGCGGGCCTGCCCTCGGGATCGATGGGCTCGTAGACGGCGGCGTCCTCCTCGCTCGCCGTCACCTCCATCAGGGCGACGACGGCGATGTCGCCGCGCGGGACCGAGCGGACGAGGTGGAACGGCACGGCGCGGTCGGCGCGGACATGGCCGTTGCCGGCGATCAGCACGGCGCCGTCACCGGACCGGCCGGCGGCATCGGCGGCGAGGAGGCTGGCGGCGAGCGTCGCGTCGCGGAACTCCTGGACGAGCGTCATGGCGGGGATCGCCGCCTCGGGCAGCATGTCGCAATGGGCCTCGGCGACCTCGCGCGACAGCACGGCCCTCAACCCGTCGGGAAGCACACCGTCGGGGGGCAGAATCCTCGCCTCCTCGGGCGACATGGCCGCCCGTCCGCCGCGGCTGACGGCGCGGATGCGGTCGCGCTCGGCGTCCCCGGGGCGGATGGCGAGGTCATGGCCGAGCGCGGCCTCGGCGATCGGCTGGTAGTTCGGCCAGTCGGGCCAACCCGATTGCGCCCAGTCGAGCGCCATACCGAGCCCTGCGGCGGAGCGGTCGGGACGGGCGAGATAGGCGGCGAGCGCCTCGGTCTTGCCGGCGCCGATCATCTCCATGACGACCGCCGGCCGGCGGCCGCCCGCGGCGATGCGGTCGATCAGCCAGGCCTGCAGCCGATGGTGGTCGGGATTGTCATGGATCTCGCCGACGAGGACGAAGCGGGCGCGGCCGAGACGGTCGGCGAGATCGTCCGGGGCGATCTCCCGCCCCTCGGCGATCGACCAGACGCGGCCGACGAGCGCGTTGTCCGCCTCAAGGCGCGTGAGGAAACCCGTCCAGGGCGCCGTCCTCCAGTCAGCAGGTCCGGCCATTGCCGTCACTCCGGCAAAGAGCGCCAAGGCGGCGCCGAGAAACCCAAGCACGATGGAGCCCATGCGCGCCATCATCCGCCTCAGCGCTCGGCGACCGCCGGCTCGCCCGCCCGCTCGCGCATCAGATTGACGAAGCGGCGGAACAGATAATGGCTGTCCTCGGGACCGGGCGAGGCTTCGGGGTGATACTGCACCGAGAAGACCGGCCGGTCCTTCAGCCGCAGCCCGCAATTGGAGCCGTCGAACAGCGAGACATGGGTCTCCTCGACCTCGGCCGGCAGGCTGTCGCGATCGACCGCGAAGCCGTGATTCATCGAGGTGATCTCGACCTTGCCGGTGGTGTGGTCCTTGACCGGATGATTGGCGCCGTGATGGCCCTGATGCATCTTGGCGGTGCGGCCGCCGAGGGCGAGGCCGAGCATCTGGTGACCGAGGCAGATGCCAAAGACCGGCAGGCCCGAGGCGACGAGCTTGCGGATCTGCGGCACGGCATAGGCGCCGGTCGCCGCCGGATCGCCGGGGCCGTTGGAGAGGAAGATACCGTCGGGCCGCCGCCCGAGGATCTCCTCGGCGGTCGCGGTCGCGGGAACCACGGTGACGCGGCAGCCGGCGCTCGCCAGGCAGCGCAGGATGTTGCGCTTCAGCCCGTAGTCGATGGCGACGACATGGAAGGACGAGGTCTGCTGGCGACCATAGCCCGAAGGCCAGGTCCAGGCGGTCTCGTCCCAGCTATAGCTCTGTCCGGCCGTCACGTCGGGCACGAGATCCATGCCGACGAGGCCCGGCCAGGCCGCCGCCTCCTCCTTCAGCCGCTCAAGGTCGAACTCGCCCGAAGGCTCGTGCGCGATGACGCCGTTCGGCATGCCCTGCTCGCGGATGCGCGCGGTGAGGGCACGCGTGTCGATACCGGCGATGGCGATGATGCCGCGCTCGGCGAGCCAGCGGTCGAGGCGCATGGCGGCGCGATAATTGGAGGGGCCGGTGACGGGCGCGCGCAAGACGGCGCCGCGGACACCCGAGCGGGCCGCGAGGTTCGAGGTCTCGATGTCCTCGGCATTGGTGCCGACATTGCCGATATGGGGGAAGGTGAAGGTGATGATCTGGCCGGCATAGGAAGGGTCGGTCAGGATCTCCTGGTAGCCGGTCATGGCGGTGTTGAAGCAGACCTCGCCGACCGCCCGACCCGTCGCGCCGAGGCCCTTGCCAGCGATCACCGTGCCGTCGGCCAGCACCAGAAGCGCCGTCGGCACCGGCTCCGCCCAGCCTCCAGCCAGCGGCGCGCCGGCCGTTTCGTCGATCTCACGCATCGGAGCTCCTGTGGTCGCCCGGCCACCACGACGGGCAGGCGGGCCTCGAGGCCCGCGGGCGCGCCGTCGCGATCGCGAGGGGACGCTCGAAGGCAGCCGCGCGCGATCCGGCCGGGCCCGCCGGCTGGACGAGCCGCAACCTAGTCAAGCCGGGCCCGCCTGTGAAGGCCCAACGGCCATTCTTTTGGTGGAGGGTCCAGCAGACGTCGGCGGCGCACCGGACGAGCGGAGCGACGCCGGAGCCGGATGCAGGGGCGGCGGCTGACTCCATCCTGCCACAGTGGCGATCCGATGCCGTCGCCATGCGTTTGCAGCGGCATCGGCGGTCGCGGCCATGCGGCGGATCGGTTATTCAACAGGTGATCAAAGTGATTCGCGAAAGGCGGGATCTCACATGCTGAGGGAGCGGTTGGGCGAGGAGCTGAAGTCGGCCATGAAGGCGCAGGACCGGCGCCGCACGACGACCATCCGCCTGATCCTCGCGGCCGTGAAGGATCGCGACCTGGCTCTGCACGCCGATTCCGACGGGCGTGACCGGATCGGCGACGCCGAGATCGCCGAATTGCTCACCAAGATGGTCAAGCAGCGCCAGGAGGCGTCGGCTACCTATGCCGGGGCCGGCCGCAACGACCTCGTCACCCAGGAGCAGGACGAGATCGCGATCATCCGCGAGTTCCTGCCGCAGCAATTGAGCGAGGAGGAGACGCGGGCGGCCGTCATCGACGTGATCGCCGATCTCAATGCCGGCGGCCTCAAGGATATGGGGCGGGTCATGGCGGCCTTGAAGGAGCGCCATGCCGGGCGCATGGATTTCGCCCGGGCGAGCGCGATCGCCAAAGAGCTGCTCTGAGGCAGGGGGACGCCGGCGAGCCTGGAGCGGCCTCAGGTCTCAGGCACCTGCGAACTCTGAGGCAAATCGGAGCTCTCAGGCAACTCGGAACTCTCAGGCAACTCGGAGCTCTCAGGCACTGCCGCTGCGATGTCACGCAACGGACCGAAGGCGAAATCGCCGATCAGGCGGCGAAGCTTGCGCCGCATCGCCTCGCCGCGACCGATACCCTGGAGGGCATTGAACTTCGCAAGGCGCAGCCGGTCCGGCACGGCGACCGGCGCGGCGGTCGCGGGCAACTGCGGGCGCGACGGCTCGAACTCGTAGGGGTGGAAATAGGCGACCGCCGGCCGGCCGGCCGCCGCCACCTGCGAGATCGCCCAGCGCGAGAAGCGATAGGGGAAGTAGCGCACATAGCCACCGCCGGCCGCCGGCAGCACCCGGCCGCGCCAGTCGACCACCGTCATCGGCAGCTCGACGAGCCCGTTCGCCAGGCGATGACCGGCGCGCGGCGTGCCGGCAATGCCATAGCGCCGGCCGGCAAAGGGATAGATCGAGCTGTCGTAGCCGAGCCCGGCCTCCTTCAGCACGTCGGCCGCCCACATCGTCCGCTCGACGAGCGAAAAGGCCGG
>JAWKWA010000010.1:0-166191 GCA_041397765.1 Hyphomicrobiaceae bacterium
GCTGCCGATCCGCCGCTCGCCATCGTGGCGCCCTGGGCGTAAGCTCCCTCTGCGATTTCGATGCAGACGGAGGATGCCGACCATGACCTTCGACGAGATTGAGGCTGAGATCTCGCTGCTCCTCACCGAGATGCAGAACGAGCCGAGCGACCGGCACGAGCTCTATCAGAGGCTGCGCGAGGCGATCTCCAGCATGAGAGCGATGGGGATGCCGGTGCCGAACGATCTCATCGACCTCGAGCGGGCGCTGGAAAGCGCCTTCAATCGCGACCGCACGCTCGACGGCACCAAAAGCTGAGCGCGCGGCGCCCCGCCGGCCTCAGATCGCGAGGCGCACGGGAAAGCGCTCGCGGATGAGATCGTCGGTGGCGCGCGCGATATGCGCCGGCCGGCCGGCGGCGAGGATCTGCTCGAGCTCGCGGCGTGCCCGCACGATCAGGCTTTCGCGGCCGCGCTCGGCCCATTCCTTCGGGCTCGAGCGGTCGCCGATCGCCGGGTAGAGATATTCGCGCTGCATGCGCTGGAGCGTCTGTTCAGAGCCGAGGAAATGTCCCGGCCCCCCGATGCAGATGTCGCGGATGGCGGCCACGTCGAGCGCGTCCTCGCTCACCTCGATGCCGCGGATGGTGCGTTGCGTGGCGCCGATGATGTCGTTGTCGATCATCAGGCTGTCGAGCGAGAAGCCCATCAGGCTCGCCATCATGCCCGCCGATTCATAGATCATGTTGACGCCGGCATTGGCGACCAGCGCATGATTGTAGGCGCGCTCGTAGCCGGCCTGCATGTCGGGCAGCTTGGCGTCGGTCATGCCGGCCGCGGTGGCGCCGACGAGATCGTAGAATTGGGCGAACTGGCCGGCGGCCGCCGAGAGCAGGGCCTGCTCGGCACTGCCGCCCGACATGGCCCCCGTCCGCAGATCCGAGACGAAGCACATCGGGCAGAAGATGGCCGGAGCGCCGGGCTTCACGGCATTGATGTAGACGAGACCGGCGAGGCACTCGGCCATCTCGACGGCGAGCGCTCCGGCGAGCGCGGCGGGCGATGTCGCGCCCGCCTGGCCGGCCGAGACGAGCAGGACCGGCATGCCGGCGCTGACCGCGACCTCGAGACAGCGGCAGGCGTCGGTGGCGAATTTGAGCGGCGGCACGACGAAGCAGTTCGACTGCGAGACGAACGGCCGCTCGCGCCATTTCGCCTCCGAGCCGGCGATCAGGTGCAGCATCTGCAGGCTGGCCTGCAGATGGGCCGGATCGCCCCAGCTGGTGCCGACATGCTTGGCCGTGCCCGCGACGGCGGCATAGCAGGTGTTGAAATCCATCTCGAAGGGGTCGACGATGTCGCGGGCGACCACCGAGCGCTGGAAGAAATGCAGATGCTCGAGCGTGTCGACGACGCGGGCGATGTCGTAGAGATCGCGGAGCGTCGATCTGCGATATTCGCCGGTCAGCGCGTCGACCATGTGTACGGCGGCGCCCGCGGTGCCGAAATAGACGCGCGTTCCCCACGGCTCGATGTCGTGGCGGGGCGTCTGGCCGTAGACGACGAAGCGGCGACCGGCCCGGGCGATGGTGTCCTCGACGAGGGCGCGCGGAAATGTCAGCCGGCCGTTCGGCTGGAGCACCGCGCCTGCCGCCGTCATCAGCGCGACGCCGGAGGGCGGCGCGTCGGCGAGGCCGATGGTCTCAAGGATGTCGAGGGCGGCGGCATGAATGCGCCGGACCTCGGCATCGGTGAGCGGCCTGTAGCGGCCGGACGGCATGCCGGGCTCGACGGGACGCTGATGGCTCGGCAAAGGGTTGGCACGGGCGGCGCGCCGCGCCTCACGGCCGCTGCGGCGCTGCTGCGGAGAGGCGAGATCGGTATCGGACATGGGCGAGAGCTCGAGGCGGGGGGGCCGATCCGACATTTGCATCCGGCTGCCGAGGCCGGTCAAGCAGATGTCGGCATCGCAAGGCAGACCGGCAGGATTGACCTTCCAGGAGTGCCTGGGAGTTGGACGGTTGAGAAGGCAGTCGGCCGCGGCCGGAGCTGGGCGAGCGGGTGGTCGGCATCGGCGCACCGGCGCTGATCTCGCCGCCGCCCACACCGCAACCGGGACGAATGTCCATGAGCGCTTCCGGGCGGGACGCGAGGTCTGCGGCCCCCGGCGCGGACCCGATCGCAGACGAGGAGACCAGCAGGCATGACGACCGCGGCGGCCCATCCCCTGCTCGTCGCCGATGCCGGCGGCACCAATGCGCGCTTTGCCGTCCAGCACGAGGCCGGTGGCCCGATCGTCCATGTGGCGCGCCTGCGAACCGCCGAATTCGCCAGCTTCGAGGCGGCGGCGGCGCAGGCGATCGCGCCGCTCCGGCCCCGTCCCGTCAGGGCCATGGTCTGCGGCGCGGGACCGCTCGTCGGCGGCCGGATCAAGCTGACGAATGCGGCCTGGCAGCTCGATCCAGCCACGATTGCCGCACATCTCGGGCTCTCGGACTGCGGACTGCTCAACGATCTGCAGGCACTGGCGCTCGGCATCCCCCATCTTCGGGGCGATCACCTGCAACCGATCGGTCCGCCGATCGCGGCAGATGGCGGTCCACGGCTCGTCATCGGCATCGGCACGGGCCTCGGCGTTGCGGCATTGGTCGAGACGGCGTGCGGCATCAATGCCGTCGCGAGCGAGGCGGGGCAGATCGATCTCCACCCGATCACGGCCGACGAGATGGCGCTGTGGCCGCATCTGGCACCGCCCGGCGCGCGGGTTCCCCTCGAGAGCGTCATTTCGGGGCCGGGGCTTGCAAGACTTGCCGCGGCACTCGATCGGGCCCGTGAGGCGGACCGCGCATCGGCCGGTACGACGGCGGCGCAGCGCCTGGTCCTCGTCGGCGACCGGCCGATCGCCATCACGGCGCTTCAGATCTTCGTCCGCCTGCTCGGGCGCATCGCCGGCGATCTCGCGCTCGTCTTCAAGGCGACCGGCGGCGTGCATCTGGCGGGCGGCGTGGCGATCGCGCTCGGCTCGCATCTGGAGAGCTGCGGCTTCCGCCAGGCTTTCGAGGCCAATCCCGCACTCGACCGGCTGACGACGCGCATCCCGACCTTGCGTGTGACCACCGACGACGCCGCGCTGATCGGCCTGGCCGCGCATGGCGCCGGCCGCCGCACGGGCTGACGAGCCTCAGCGGGACTGGCGCGAGGCAATGGCGCGCGACACCTGGGCGAGGGCGGCGAATTCCTCGTTGATGAGTGCGGCGGTTTCGCTGCCGCCGAGCAGGCGCGGCACGGCGCCCTTCCTGCGCAGAAGCGTCTCGAACTGCGGACTGCGCACGGCGGCCGCGAAGGCGTCGGTCAGCCGCGCGACGATGTCCTCCGGCGTATTCGCCGGCACCAGCAATCCCCACCACAGCACCGTCTCTTCGGCCTCGAGCCCGAGGGCGCCGAGCCCTTCGGCGCCGGGCAGCGCCTCGTTGCCGCCGGCCGAGGTCAAGAGCGGACAGACCACCCGGCCGGCCGCGACATGGGGCAGGATCGGCGGCAGCGAGCCGCCATAGACGTCGATCATGCCACCGACGAGGGCTTCGGCGGTCTCGGCAGCGCCACCGAACGGCACGCCGCGCAACGACACGCCGAGCCGATCGAAGACCCGCTCGGCGGCGAGCTGCATGGTGCCGCCGGCGCCGTCGTGACCATAGGACAGCTTGCCATCGTTGGCTTTCAGATGGGCAGCGAAGGAAGCGGCGTTGGCGACATCCGGCCCTGTGCGCATGCACAGCACATAGGACGAGTAGCCGATCGAGAGAAGTGGCCGGTAGTTGGTGGGCGCATAGGGCACGGTCAGATTGTGTGGCGTTGCAGTCAGCGGCCCGTTCCAGACGAGCGCGAGCGTGTAGCCGTCGGGGCGGGCCGCGACCAGATGCGTGACGCCGAGCGCGCCGCCGCCGCCGTCCTTGTTGTCGATGACGATCTCCTGGCCGAGTGCTGCGGCGGCGATGTGGGCGAGCGCGCGGGCGAAGGTGTCTGTCCACCGCCGGGTTGGGCGGGGACGATCAGCGTGAGCCTGTGCTCGGGAAAACGGCCGGCGTCCGCGCGCGCCTGCGGGCCGGCGCAGAGGATCGCCAGGATTGCGGCGGCGAATGCAGTGAAGATCCTGGTGCGGGCCATGTCGCAGCCTCCTCTCGCCATAGCCGGCCCCCGAGGGAGGCGGGCGGCATCCCGTTCGGCGGCCACGATTTCAGAACAAAGGAAACAAGCCATTAAGTATGTGTGCTTACCAATATTCGTAGCCGGATTGGGGAGCCCTTTGAATGGACGAAAGTTTCTATCGCAGCGAGGCGCTCGAGGCGCAGAGCCGGATCGATCGGCTTCCTCAGGCGATGCGGGTGACGAGCTCCCTGACGCGCGCGACGCTGGCTCTTCTGGGACTGGGCCTCGTCGTGGCGACCGGCTGGAGCGGCTTCGTCGAGGTGCCCGTGCGCGTCCAGGGCAGCGGCCTCTTCGTCGATCCCTCCGGCGATCTGCTGAAGCCGGTGCGCGCGCCGATGGAAGGCGTCATCGAGGCATTCCTCGTCGCGGAGGGTGACGAGGTGCATGCCGGGCAGCCGGTCGCACGCTTGCAGCTTCCCGACCGGCAGGCGGCGCTCGTCAAGGCGGAGCGCAATCTGGCCTCGCTAGAGGACCAGTACCGACGCACCATGTCGCTGCAGGAGGTGGAGCGCAACGGCGAGGACAGGGCGCGCCAGATCAAGGTGAAGAGCCTCGACAACCGCGTCTCCGACCTCGAGCTGAGGCTCGCCTGGAGCCGCGACCTCGAAAGCGCGCAGGTCCGGCTGCTCGAGCGCGGCGCCACCACCATGCCGCATGTCATCGAGGCGAAGGGCACGGTGCTGCAGACCATCGACCAGCTCGCCGAGGCACGTGGCGAGCTGTCGGCGCAACTCGCCGACATCCTGGTCTCCGAGGGGCGGCGCGAGCGCGAGCGGCTAAGTCTGCAGCTCGAGATCGACCAGGCGCGCGCCGACATCGCGGCGCTGCGCGTCGAGATCGCGCGCGGAACCGTTCTCAACAGCCCGGTCGAGGGCACGGTGGCCGAGCTCTCCGCCGACCGCAACGGCCTCGTGACCGGCGGTCAGACGGTGCTCAGCATCATCCCGACCAACGGCGAGAGCCGCATCGAGGCGGTCGCCTATATCTCGATGGCGGACGGCAAGCTGGTGAAGGCGGGCGACGAGGTGCTGCTCCGCCCGGCGTCGCTTCCCCACACCGAGCAGGGCATGATCCGCGCCCGTGTGGAAGGCGTGTCGGATGCGCCGATCTCCGAGCGCGCGCTGACGCGGGTGCTCGGCAATGCCAAGCTCGTCGACAAGGCCTCGGACCAGGGCGCGCCGTTCTCGGTGAGGATCTCGCTGGTGCGCGACGAGACGACGCCTTCGGGCTATGCCTGGACGTCGGGAAGCGGCCCGGTTCTGCGTCTCTCGCCCGGCACGCCGATCACCGCGCGCATCACCATCGAGCGGGCGACGCTGCTCTCGCTGGCAGTCCCGGCCCTGCGCCGGCTGCTGCTGCGCGACGAGACGGGATGGGCCGGTCGATGATCCGGGCTCAGCGCAAGAGGCGCACCCCGCTCGTCCTGCAGATGGAGCGTGCCGAATGCGGCGCGGCGTGCCTTGCGATGGTGCTCGCCGCGCATGGTCGCTGGATCACGCTCGAGGAATCGCGCGAGCGCTGCGCGACCTCGCGTGATGGCGTCGATGCGGCAAATCTCGTTGCGGCGGCGCGCAGCTTCGGTCTGGAGGCGGCCGCCTGCCGGCGCGAGCCCGAGACGCTCGCCGCCATGCCGATGCCTCTCATCCTGCATTGGTGCTTCGATCATTTCGTCGTGCTCGAGAAGGTGCGCGGCGGGCGCTTCACGATCCTCGACCCGGCACGCGGACGCAGGGTCGTCTCGGCCAGGGAGTTCGGCGAATCCTTCACCGGCCTCGCCATCGCCTTCAGCCCGGGCGAGGAGTTCACCGCCGGCGGCGAGGCGCCGTCGGTGCTCCGGGCGCTGACCCGCGAGGCGCTCAACTCGCGCGACGCGCTGTTCGTCTCGTTCCTGACCGGCCTCACGGGTGTCGTGCCGGCACTCGCCATGACGGGAGCGACGAGCGCGTTCGTCGATTATGTGCTTGGCGCGCGGCAATCCTCGTGGGTGCCGGCTCTGCTCGCCGTGCTTGCCGCCGTCGTGCTCGCCAAGGCAGGCCTGACGCTGATCCACAAGCGCACGGTCGCCACCTGGAAGATCAAGATCGGTGCGATCTCCGCGCTCAGCGGTTTCTGGCGGGCGCTGACGCTGCCGCTCGCATTCTTCGCGCAGCGCAGTGCCGGCGAGATCGTCGCGCGTGTGCGGCTCGGCTCCGACATCGGCGGCACGGTTGCGGGCCCTCTCGCCGATGCCATGCCGCAACTGGCGCTCGCCACCGGCTATCTCGGTATCCTCGCGCTCTATGATCCGCTCATCATGCTCGCCGCCTTCGCGGCCGCCGCGCTCAACCTCGCGGTTCTGACGCTGATGGCGCGCGCGCTCGCCGACCGGACACGTGAGCTCCAGGTGGCGGAAGGGCGGGCGGCAGCGGCGGCGACGTCGGGCATGGCCAATCTCGGCGCCTATCGCGCGCTCGGCCGGGAGGACCTCCTGCTGTCACGCTGGTCGGCTGCCGAGGACGAGGCGCTCGACGCCGATCAGCAACTGGGCCGCTGGCGTGCCTTCGCCGCGCTCGGTCCGACCGCATCGGGACTTCTGCTCTCGCTCGTTGCGCTCGTCATGGGCTCGATCCGCGCGCTCGACGGCTCGCTGACGCTCGGCGATCTCGTCGCGGTGCAAATGCTTGCGGGCCTTCTCAACTCGCCGGTCGCATCATTCGCGAGCGGGCTCACCCAGATCCAGGAATCGGCCGGCGCCCTGATGCGCCTGTCCGATCTGGAAAGCCATCCGCGGGCGCGCACCTATACGCTCGAGCAGCACCGGCCGGCGCCCTTGGACGGGGCGGGCGTGCTTCGGCTCGAGGCCGTCGGCTTCGGCTATTCCGCCGGCGCACCACTGCTTGCGGAGATCGACCTCGAGATCGCCCGTGGCGAACTCGTCGCGGTGCTCGGCAGGTCGGGCGCCGGAAAGTCGACGCTGGCGAAGCTCGCGGCAGGGCTCATCGATCCGACCGCGGGGCGGGTCACGCTCGATGGCATCGCGCTCGAGGACTACGTTCCGGAGGAGCTCCGACGGCGGCTCGTCTATGTCTCACAGGCGCCGGCCGCCTTCTCGGCGAGCGTCGAGGAGAACGTGACGCTTTGGGATCCCGCGATCGACGGCGAGGCGGTCCATCGCATACTCGGCGAGACCGGCTTTGCCGAGGCGCTGTCGCGCCGCGGCTCGGGCATCCGGCACAAGATCAACGGGGCGGACGCCGATTTCAGTGGTGGCGAGATGCAGCGCCTCGCGCTCGCCCGCGCATTGGTGCGCCGGCCGCTCCTCGTGGTGCTCGACGAGACGACGAGCGCGCTCGATCCGATCGCCGAGGAGGAGATGCTGGCGCTGCTGCGCGGCGCCGGTGTCGGCGCGCTCATCGTGACACATCGGCCGGGCACGGCCATGCGTTGCGACCGGGCCATCTTCGTGGCCGAGGGAGGGATCGCTGAGGTCGGCCGGCCCGAGGACGTGCTCGCCCGCTACCAGGAAGCTGACCGGACGAGGGCGGCATGAGCATCGACACGGACACCGCCGCTCGGCCGCAGGGCCCGCTCACCGGCATCTTCGACAGGCTCGAGACCATGCTGCGGCCGACCTCGGCCGGGGCCTTCTCGGCGAACGAGGCGCCGCTCGCAGCCGCCATCCGCGCGGCGGCTCGCGCCTTCGGTCGCAAGCCCGCTCCCGGCAGCGCTCCCGGTTCGGGCGAGCCGACGGGCGACGCCATCGGCCGCATCGCCCGCAGCGCCGGCCTCATCGCCCGCGAGATCGTGCTCGGCGCCGATTGGCAGCGCAGCTTCGCGTTGCCGGTCATCGCGATCCGCGTGTCGGACGGCACGCCCGTCGCTTTGCTGCCGCGCGGCGGCGGCTGGCGGTTCGTGGATGGCGCGGCCCCGCGCCGCCCTGCCGGACTTGACGCGGCGCTGGCGGCGGATCTGCAGCAGCGGGCCTGGGTGCTCGGCCCGGCGCTCGCCGACGCGCCGCTCACCTCGATGGGCCTCCTGTCGTTCGGCTTCTCGATGAAATGGCGCGACCTTGCTGCCTATTCCCTGATGAGCGCCCTGGCGGGCGCGGCGCTCGCCTGCATTCCGATGGCGAATTTCGCGGTGACGGACATCGTCCTGCCGGGCCGCGACGTTTCCCTTCTCCAGCATGTCGTCGCCATGCTCCTGGCGCTGATGCTCGCATCGCTGGCGACACGCCTGTCGGCGGCGCTCTGCCAGTTGCGCATGGACGGGCGTACCGGCTCGATGCTCCGTGCGGCCGCCGCCGACCGGATGATCCGCCTTTCGCGCGCCGCCGACGCCAAGCCGCAGTCGCCGGCGACAGCGGCGCTCATCACCCGCTCGGCCGAGGGCTGGCATCGCGGCGTCTGGAAGCTCGGCCTGACGATCCTCTCCGGCCTGCTCGTCGCGGCCCCCAGCCTCCTCGTCATGACGCGCACGGCACCGCTCGCGGCCCTTCTGGTGCTCGCGGTGATGCTGGCCTCGATCGCCGTGTCGTCGCTCGTCGCAAGGGCGCAGATCAACAACCTGTTCAGCGGTCCCTGTTCGCCGACGAGTTGGATCGGCCTCTCCTTCGAGGCGCTCTCGCAGATCGTCACCGTCAGGGCGCTCGGCGCCGAGCAGCGGTTCTTCAAGCTTTTCTCCGAGAGCTTTCTCGGCCTCAAGGACCGCTTCCTCGTCAGCGACCGGCTCGGCGCGGTGATCCACGCACTCGAGCACGCCCTCGAGGCGCTCGTGGTCGGTGTCGCGATCGCCACCGTCGTCATTCTCAGTCCCGAGCTCACATCGGGCGACAGTGTTGCATTCGCCATGGCGGTCATGACGGTCGCGGGCTCCGCCGTCTCGATCGTCAGTGGCTTCTCGCAGGCCTGCTCGCTCGGCATGCAGCGGCGCATGATCGAGCCCTTCATGAACGGGACACCGGCGCTCGCCTCGGTGGGCGGCGCGCCGCAGCGCCTGAGGGGTGAGATCGTCGTGCACGATCTCGTCGTGCGGCCGAGCCGCTATCTGCCGCCCATCCTCGACGGGGTCAGCCTCAGGATCGAGCCGCGCAGCCATATCGGCATCGTCGGGCCATCGGGATCGGGCAAGAGCACGCTGATCAACGCGCTGCTCGGCCTGCGGCGTGTCGATCATGGACGCATCCTGCTCGACGGTGTCGATCTCGCCCAGCTCGACGCGGCAGCCGTGCGCCGCCAGATCGGTGTGGTCGGCCAATCGGGCCGGCTCTTTCCCGGCACGATCCTCGACAATATCTCCGCCGGCGTGCCGCTCGGGCGCGACGAGGCATGGCAAGCGCTCGAGACCGCCGCCCTCGCCGACGAGGTGCGCGCCATGCCGCTCGGTCTCTCGACGCCGATCGGCGATGCCGATCCGGTGCTCTCGACCGGTCAGGTGCAGCGGCTCCTGATCGCCCGCGCGGTGGCGCATCGTCCCCGCGTGCTCGTGCTCGACGAGGCGACGAGCGCGCTCGATCCGGCGACGGAGGCCAAGGTCGCGGCGGCGCTCGGCGCGCTCGAAGCGACGGTGATCGCTGTCGCGCATCGGCTCGACACGGTCAGGCATTGCGACTGCATCCATGTGCTCGACGACGGGCGGATCGTCGAATCTGGCCGCTACGACGCGCTGATGGCCGCAGGCGGTCTGCTGGCGGCCATGGTCGCGGCCGACGCGCGGGCGCTCGGCGCGATGCCTGCGCAGGAGACCCCGCTCGTCGCCGAGACCGTGTCGCCACAGCCGCCGCCAGCGGCAGCCAGCGGCGACGCTTCCCGTACCGAGGCGCTCGCGCGCTCGATCGGCGCCGCCCTGGAAGCCGGAGCGCGACTGAAGGGCGCGCGGCCTGAGGCCGAGCGGCCGTCGGCACGCCAATCGCTCGACGATGCACTCGCCCGCCTCGAGCGGCTGAAGCAGGTCTACAAGAAGCCCCAGGGCTGAGCCCGAGCCGGTCCCCCGCCGTCAGTCGGTGGCGGGGGCGCGCGTCGTATCGGTGCGGACGAGGCGGCCTTCGCTGTCGAAGACGATGGTGGCCGCCTCGAGCAGTCCGAATGGGATACGCAGGCCGATGGTGCGGGCGCGCCGGAAGCTGACGGCGATGTCCGGCTTGCGCACGACGCCGACCGGCAGCGTCGCGGCGCGGGCCGGGTCGGCGAGGATTTCGAGCGCATAGAGCGCGGCCAGATGCGCGTTGCTCTCGAAGCTGATGCCGACGGCGAACACGGCGCTCGCATCTCCCTCGCGAACCACATCGGTCACGGTGCTGAGGACCGGAACCCGGCCGGCATGGGCGGCGATCCTGTCGATGCGCTTGATGAGGCTGGTGCTGCCGGTGATCCAGATGAGGCTGTGCGCGAGATCTGGATCATGTGCCACGAGATCGGCGACGGCCGCATCGATCTCACCGGCCAGGTCCTCGTTGATCGTATCCGAGCGTTCAACGAGGATCTCGCGGGCGTCGATACCCTGCTCGCGCGCATAGCCGATCATCGGCTCCGACTGGGTGCGCCGCGCGCTGACATTGTCGCGATCGACAAGAACGACCAGATGGCGCAGGTCCGGGCGGAGCGCCGTGACATAGGCCATCTGCTGCTCGATCGGCATGTTGAGTGAGGTGAAGGCGATATTGGTGCCGCTGCCTTCGTCATAGCTGGAGGCCTCGCCGAGCAGCACGGGATCCTTGGCGCAGATCGAGACGACCGGGAGCGCGCCGCCGCGATAATTGGCGGCGATCCAGGCCGTGGTGTCGGAGCCCATGGACAGGATGAGACCGGTGCCGTCGTGCTCCGCCTCGGCGATGGCGCGTCGGGCGCGCGCATCCTCGCCGCGGTAATTGACGATCGTCAGTGCGCGCGCCGAGTGCCGCTCGGCGATGACGGAGAGAAAGCGCGTGATCGCGATGTCGTAGGCGGCGGAGGGCTGGGAGTAGAGCACGAGGATGTGCCGATCCGCCGAGGCGGCGGCGTCGGACCGTGTGACGTCGATACGCTCTGGCTCGTCGGACGCGACGGCGAAGGTCCAGGTGGCGGCCCGTCCTCGGCGACCGAGAACCAGTCGGTATGGCTCGTCATCGTCTGGCGGCGGCACCGAAGGTGGAGGTCGCCACGAAGAGCAACACGGCGAGGAGGGGCGCGCCGAGGCGTGACGCCGACATGGGCTCCGGCACGAGCCAGGCAGGCCATCGAGGGATGTTCATGCCGCGTCCTCCCTAAGGGGCCGGCGCTGGCCGGCGCCCGCCGCTCCGCGCGCGACTGCGAGGGCGCCGACGAGCAGCGGCAGCCCCAGCCAGACGAGCGCGCCCGCACCACCGTCGCCAAGCAGAAGCACCTGCCCGGCGATCGCCGGTCCGGCCGCGTGACCGATGCGCTCGATCAGGCGATAGGTCGAGGCGGCCCGCGTCGTGCCGATCCGTTGCGCCGCCTCCGTCGCGGTCACGAGGCCGACCACGGGAGCGTTGATCAGCCCGTGGCCGAGGCCGAGCACCGCAAGCCCCAGCGTTCCGGCGACGGCGGCGGCAAGAGCGGGCGAGGCAAGACCGGATGCGCCGAGCGCCGGCGCGGCCGCGACCAAGGCGATGCCGAGGACCGACAGCAGGAGGCCACGCAGGATCATGCCGTTGAGCGCGGCAGGGGCCATGTCGGCGCCCTTGGCGCTCGGGCTCGTCAGCATCACCATGGCCGCATAGACCATGATGATCTGTCCGATGTCCTCCCGGTCGACACCGGCCGCCGACAGGGTCAACGGCACGGCGAACAACACGACGCCGGTCAGCATGGCCTTGGCGGGAATGCCGACGGCGAGGAAGGCGCGCACGAAGCCGGTGTCGCCGAGCAGGATCGCAAGATCGTGCCGGAACTTGCGCGGCACGGCCTCGCGCCGCGGCTCGGACGGCTCGCTGAGGAGCGCGAGCGCGCCATAGACGGCGATCATGATGGCGATCGAGGTGCCGAGCACGAAGACGCCGAAAGGGGCGATCAGCCCGACCAGCAGGGAGCCGAGCGAGATGCCGCAGATCATGCCGCCCTGGAAGCCGAACACGATCATCGCGCCGGCCTGGACCCGGCCGGCCATGGCGAGGGCATAGGACTGCACGCCGATGAACACCAGTCCCTGGCCAAGGCCGCACAAGAGGCGTGCGATGGCGATCGGCACGAAGCCGGCGGAGAGCGCGAGGATCAGCGTGCCCGAGGCGACCGTCACGAGGCCGGCGAGGATGACCGGGCGAGCGCCGAGCCGCGCGATGGCCGCCGCGGCCGGAAGCAGCACCAGCGCGAAAGCGACATAGTAGACCGTGAACGGCAGCGACAGGGCGCTGCCGGCGAGATGCTCGGCGCGCGCCGCTTCGGCGACGAGTTGGGGCAGGAAGGCGTACCCGAGATTGTCGACGAGAACGGCGAAAAAGAAGATGGGGGCAACCAGGCCGGTGCCGGTATCGCCCTCGGCCGGGGCGTCGCCACGCCTGCGCAGCGAATCGAGCGTGCCGATGACGAGATAGCCGATGAGCGCCGATGCGAGCAGCAGCGCGGCGAAATCCTTCACCGAACGGGCGATCTTCAGATAGACGACGCGTCGCGGCACCTCGACGATGGCCTCGATGTCGGCCACAGCACCGGATGCGGCGATCTGCGCGCGATAGCTGAAGGCGTCGTCGGAGGAGGGCCAGCGGCGGCCGATCAGATCAGGGTCGGTATGTGCGACGATGACGCCGCCGCTCAGTATGCCGACGGCGACGACATCCGCATTGGCGGCGCGGTAGCCGGCGACGACCTGGTCGAGGCCGGCGACATCGTCGAGCGACAATCCAGGCGCGGTATCTCGGCGAGACGTTGCGCGAGCAGATCGGCGAAGCGCATGGCCTCTCGACTGCACGCCGCCGGTAGGCCCGACCATCGCCGTTATGATCGCCGCCGAGACGGCGGCGAAGCTTGCAAGATAGGCAAGCGCGATGCGTCGCCGCGTCCGCGCCGAGCGGTGCGACACAAGGGCGCGGTCACAGCGGCGAGCGCCAGCGCCGCCAGGATGCGAGCGACGCCACCGGCATGAAGCGCCGCTCGACCAGATCGCGCACGTTGGCGCGGTCGAGCGTCAGCCAGGCGGTGCCGGCGGTCTCCGAGCTTGTCGGCAAGATCGATCGAAAAAGGGATCTGCAGCAGGTCGGGCGTGCTCGTGACCAGATGGCCATCGACGGTGCGCCAGGTGGCGCCGCCGCCAAGGTCGCCGATGGCGGCATCACCCGCCACGGCGATGCGCGCGCCGTCCCGGTCACGGATCTCGATGGCACGCAGCGCGCCGTCATTCGCCACCATCGGCTCGGCGATCTGCCGGAAGCCGCTGAATTGGCGCAACGGCAGGCCGGAGCGCAGGAAGGATTCGACCGAGACCTTGACGATCTCGCCCTCGGTGGCGAGGCGGGCGAGGAAGAGCTGCTCGCTCGAGCGCAGCGCCGCGCCGTAGGCGACGACCATCAGCACGGCGAGGCCGAGTGTCGCCACCGCAAGCATGGTCGCGGCATCTGTCGCAAGGCGGCGGATGCCCGGTCCCGCGCTCATTTCCCCAACAGTCGGGTCAGCGTTTCGGGCGACATCCGCGCATCTGCGCGATGCGATCGGCGAGCAGGGACAGGATCAGATCGTCATAGGCGAGACCGTGGCGGGCGAGCCCCGCGCCGATGATGCTGGTCGAGGCGGCGCCTGGCGCCTTCAGGTCGGGTTTCGGATTGGCCTCGAGCACCTTGAGCTCGCCCTTGGCGTCCGCCCGCACATCCAATCGCACGAGGCTGCGCAGCGGCAGGCGGCGATAGAGCATCTTGGCGATGCGGTTCAGCTCCTCGATGACGCTCTCGTCGGCGGGCTCGTTGAGCAGGCGCACGCGGTCGCCGGTGATCGGGCGCACGTCCATCGAGGTGAAGACCGGCTCGTCCGGTGCGAGCACGCGCTCGATGGGAGCGAAGGCGAAGGGCGATGAGCGGCTGATGATGCGGCCGTCCGCGCAATGGTCGGACCGCAGACGGCGATGCGGTATTCGCGTCCAACAGGAAGGCCTCGATCAGCACGGAGCCGTGCGTCAGATCGTGGACCTCGCGCGCCAACTCTGCCGCCTCCTTCGCCTTCCGCGCGAAATGAACGTTGAGCGAGGCCCGGCCGGAAGCCGGCTTGACGATGAAGCCATCGGTCGCCTTGCGGGCGAAGGCGGGAAAGAAAGCGCGGATCGTCGGCCGGATGCTCGGGGCCGTCGAAGGGATGCCAGGCAAAGGACGGCGCATTGGCGATGCCCAGTGCGGGCATCATGCGGTTGAAGGCCGGTTTGTTGTCGAGCAGCGCCGCCGTCAGCGGGTCGTGGCCGACATAGGGAATGCCCGCGAGTTCCAGCGTCGCGGCCGCATGCGCAACCGATGCATGGCCCTGCACGCCGCCGCTGTTCAGCCAGACGAGGTCGATCTTCTCGCGGCGCAGGCGCGCGGGAAGTGTCATGTCGTCGGGCATGAGGCGCACGGTGCGCCAGCCGATGCGGCTCAGTGCATTGGCGATGTCGCGCGCCACCGGCTCGTAGCTCTTCCAGGAGCGGAAATTCGCCGACTGGTGGATGACCGCGCGCCCTGCGGTCTTGTCGCCGCCATAGACGACCGCGATGCGCGCCCTCGACAGCAGCCGCGCGATGATCGGCTCGAGATCCGAATGAACTTCGAGGTCGGGATTGCTTGCACGCGCCCGACCGGCGGCAACGACCGCCACGCTACTCGACATACCCGCCTGCCCCGCATTGTAACTCTTGCTTTGATGGGAAGCCTACGACCGAAAGGCTAAGATCGAATTTCGCTCCGTATGCGGCTTTCCGGTCGAGGGAGCGGGACAGGCAGCGGATCGCTCCCCCGCCTGCCCCTGTCGTCCTTTCGGGCCCTATTCGGCCGCCGTCACGGTCGGCACGCGCCCTTCACGCGGGATTGCCGATCCCGATCGACGCCTCGGATGCCCCCACGACCGGCGCGAACCCGCTGGTCAGTCCGGGCGTGAGGCCGGGAACCGGGCCGCCGATTTCGATCGAGGAAACCGGCTGCTCCACGACCGGGTTGGTGCCGTAGTGGATCTCCGGCTCCGGCGCATCGACGATGATCGGCTGCGGCGTGCCGGCGATGGCGGCCATCACGATCGGCTCGGGCTCGGAGACCGGCGCGGCCGCCGGCGCATGGCCGCTCAGAAGCGCACCGAGCGCGTCGATCCGCGGCGTACCGTCGACTTGGCGACGTCGGCGTTGGCCGCAGCGCCCGCCGCCGCGTGTCGGCCGCGGCGATCTTGGCCTCGCCTTCCGCGATCACCTGGCCGGCGGCTGCCTGGCCGGCGGCAAGAGCCTGTTCGGCGACCGAGGTCTCGAGCGCGGCCTTGGCGGCGACCGCCTTCTCGACCCCGTCCTGGGCGACTGCAACCCGCTCCTCGGCAGCGGCGACCTCACCGGCATGGGCGGCCTTGGCGCTCTCTGCGGCCTCGGCCCGCGCCTCGGCGACCTCGGCATTTTCGGGGTCGTCGAGAGCGGCGCGCGCGGAAGCAGCCTGCACGGCGGCCTCGTGCGCCTTCTCGGCCTTCTCGGTGGCGCCCGCCAGGACGCCGAACAGGCCGGCGACCAGCTTGTCGAGCTCGCTCTTGGCGTCTGCCTGCATCTTCTCGGCCTTCGCCTTGGCCTCGGCGACCTTGTCGGCCGCCTTGGCATCGGCCACCGTCTTGGCGTCGGCAACGGCCTTCTCGACAGCGGCCTTGACCGCTCCAGCCCGGTCGCTCGCCTCCTTCTCCGTGAACGCCTTGGCGGCGGCGGCGGCGGGCTCGAGGGCCTTCTGAGCCGCGGAGAGTTGCTCGCCGGCTACCTTGGCGGAGAGCGGCGGCCAGTTGGGCGTTCACGCGCCGACGACCTGAAGCCTTGCGGGACTGTCATCGACTGGGCTGACGCGACCTTCGCCTCGGCCTTCTTCACCGCCTCCTCGGCCGCGGCCTTTGCAGCCGTCGCCTTGTCGACATTGGCCTTCAGCATGCCCGCCTTGTCGACCGAGGCCATGTCGGCGGACTGCTTGGCGACATCGGCGGCGGCCTTGGCGGCCTTCTCTGCCGCCGGCAGCTTCTCCTCGGCGGCGTGGGCCTTCGCCTCGGCGGAGGTGATCGCCTTGGCGTCGGCGGCGATGCCGTCGTTGATCGCCTTCACCGCAGCCTGGGCCTCGCTGAGCGTCATGCCGGCCTTGGCCATCTCGGCCGAGGCTGTGATCACGCCCATCTGGGCCGAGAACTTTGCAAATCCGCCCACTTTCTTGAGCTTGTCGAGGGCGGCGGAATATTTCGCCTTCGCCGCCTCCAGGTTCGAAGACGCGGCCGCCACCTTCTTCTCGGCATCGGGCTTGGCGTTCTCGAGACTGGCCTTGTGGGCCTCGGCGGCCGCGGCGGAGGCATGCGCCGCCTTCGCCTCGCCCTGCAGCGCTTTCACGACGCCGGCCTTCTCGTCGGCGATCTTCTGGTCGGCCTCGGCCTTGATGACACTGGCCGGCGTGGCGGCGAGCTCGGCGAGCTTGACGGTCGCATCCTGGGCGGCCTTGAACTTCGACGCCTTGTCGGCCTCGGCGAGGTCAGCTTGGCTTTGGCCTGGGCCTGCTCGGAGGCCAGCGCCTTGGCGAGTTCCTGCGCCTGCTCGTAGTGCGCCTTGGCGATCTCCTCGGGAGACGGCGCGATCGACGGCATCTTCTCGATGCCGCCATTGATCGGGCCGGCGCCGTGACCTGGCATGAACGGACCGGGTTTCACCGCGGCGAAGGGCAGAATGCTCCGGATCGGGTCGAGCAGGTCGCCCACCTTGCCGGCGAAATCGACGATGCCGTCGACGATCTTGCCACCGAGCTTCTCGATCTCCTTGGCGGCGCTCTCCAGCGCCTTGCCGGCGTCCTTGACGAGCCCCTCGATCGTGTGCACGGCATCCGCGGCCGCATCGGCGGCCTTCGAGGCGACGTCAAAGGCGACCTGGGCTGCGTGAGCGGCCTCTGCGAGGCCCTCCTTCATGCCGTCCGCGACCTCGTTGAAGACCTCCTTGGCGGCGTCGAACGCCTCGCCGGCTGCCTCGCCCGCCTGCTCGCCCATGTCGGCGACGAATTCGCTCGCCTCCCTGGCCGCGTCTGCCGCTGCATCGGCGACCATGTCGGCGGCCGCCTCGGCGAAGTCGGCCATCTTCTCGCCAGCCATGATCACGCCGGCCGCGGCCTGCTCTCCGGCCTCCTCGACCGCGTCGGCGGCCGCTGCGGCGGCGTCGGCGAGTTCGTGGGCGACCGCGTCGGCGGCATCCTTCAGGCCGTCGACAGCCTTGTCCATGGCCTCGTTGACGGCCTTGGCGACGTCCTCGGCGACGTGCTTGGCGGCGTCGGTCGCGTCCTTCAGCGCCGCCGGCATCATCGACGAGCTTGCCGGCGGCCTCGAGCGATTCCTTCGCGGCGTCCTCGACGGCGTCCTTGGCCTCGTTGAAGGCATGCTCGGCGAGCTCGGCGGTCTCGCTGGCGACCCTCTCGGCGACGTCCCTGGCGGCATTGGCGGCATCCTCGGCGGCATGGGCGGCATCCTGGGCCGCACCGATCGCCGCATTGGCTGCATCGACGGCGGCATGGACCGCCTCGTTCACGCCGTCGGTGACGCCATCGGCGCGACCGCATTCGCGCATCGGTCGCGCCGTCGGCGACGGTGTTCGCCGCATCCCGGTCGCGCCATCAGCGACGGCATTTGCCGCATCCGGTCGCACCATCGGCGACCGCGCCGGCTACGGCCTTGGCGCCCTCCTGGACATGGTGCGTGTCGAGCGAGACGTCGAAGCCGATCTTGAGGCCGAGACCGAGCGCGCCTTCGAGGCCGAATTCGATATTGCCGTCGTGAAGCCGGCATGGCCGTCGGCCGAGCCGCCGATCTTGCCGACCACCGCCGCCCGAGACGCTGCCCGAGCCGACATTGTCGACGCCGCCGCCGACCACGCCCTCGCCCATGGCGCCCGCACCGGCGAAGCCGCCGACCGAGCCCTCGGCGCCGAACTGGCCATCGCCGAAATTCACCCCGGCCTCGGCATGTCCGCCGGCGCCCACGAAGGCCTGGCCACCGGCGCCGACGGTCCCGTGCGTTCCGTCCGCGTCGCCGAAGGTGACGTCGATATCGCCATGGGCCTCGCCGAAGACGCCCGCCTCGGCACCCGCGCCGGCGCTGTTGGAATCGGCATGCGCCGAGCCGCTGGCGCCGGCAAGACCCGACGCGCCGCCCGAGGCGCTGCCGCTGAAACCTTCGCCGAGGTCCGCATGGGCCTCGCCCTCGACGGCGCCGCCGACACCGGCCGCACCGCTGGCGCTCGTGCTGTCCGAGGAGCCGCCGGCCCCGACGAAGCCGCCGACCGAGCCGCTGGCACCGGTGTCCTCGTTGCCCGTCGATCCGCTCGTGCCGCCGTTGGCGACGTCGAAGTCGGCGTTGCTGTCTATGACGTCGCCGATGACCTCCGGCAGCTCGCCGTCCTCGCCGCCCGCCACGGGGGTCGCTCCCGAGCCGCCGCGGACCAGCTTCAGATCCTCGAGCGAAACCTCGTTCTCGACAGCCAGTCTCTTCGACGCGTCAGGCGTCTTGGTGTGGATGGTCATGTGCGCCTCCTGGATTTGCCCTGTTTTGATGGAGGCTGACTTTCACGGTGCGCCGGTTAACAAATCCTTAATACGGAAGTAATGTTCTGTAACCCAGGGAACACAGAGAGAATAAAGCGGCGTGAATATACAGAAATATACTTAATTTTCCCACGAATGACGCAGGCGAGTGGCGGGCGCGGACGGCCATTGCGGCGGTCCGGGCGGCAAAGATGGTAGGGCGGGATGCGGTCGAGGAGGGGCTGTCAGCGCCGGCCGGCGAGACGGATGTCGTCGTGGAAGGTGCGGCCCGACAGCGTCGGGGCAACGACGCCGGCGCGGATCACGAAATCGCCGAAGCGCTCGCCATCCGTGCGCTCCAGTGCGTAGCGGCCGAACAGCGGATCGAGCAGGGAGACGATCTCGGCCTCGTGCACGTCCTCGGCATGGAGCTTCGACAGGCGTGAGCCGTCGAAGGCGGCGCCGAGATAGAGATTGTAGGTTCCAGGGCCACGGCCGACGAGCCCGATCTCGGCGAGATAGGGCCGCGCGCAGCCGTTAGGGCAGCCGGTCATGCGGATGACGATCTCGTCCTCGCGCAGGCCGTGCCGGTCGAGCAGCGCCTCGAGCCGCGTGACGAGGCTTGGAAGATAGCGCTCGCTCTCGGCGAGGGCGAGGCCGCAGGTCGGCAGGGCGACGCAGGCCATGCTGTTGCGCCTGAGGCCCGAGGAGGTGGCGACAAGGATGCCGTTGGCGGCAAGGATCGCGTCGATGCGCTTCTTCGCCCGCGCGCTTACGCCGGCGACGATGACGTTCTGGTTTGCCGTGCAGATGAGCTCGCCCTTGTGGATCTCGGCGATCTCCCGCATCGCCGTCCGCAAGCCATGTCCCGGCCGGTCGGCGATGCGGCCATTCTCGACGAAGAGACCGAGATGGAAGCGGCCGTCCGGTCCCTTCTGCCAGCCGAGATGATCGCCGGTCCGGGCAAAGTCGAAAGCGCGCGGCGGCGATAGCGCGTATCCGAGCCGGCGCTCGACCTCGGCACGGAAGGCGTCGAGACCGCGATCCTCGATGGTGTATTTGAGGCGGGCACGCTTGCGGATCTCGCGATTGCCCCAGTCGCGCTGCACCGTCAGGACCTTCTCGGCGACGTCGACGGCTTGCGATGGCGTGCAGAAGCCCATGACGTCGGCGGTACGCGGGAACGTGTCGGGCTCGCCATGCGTCATGCCCATGCCGCCGCCGACGGTGACGTTCCAGCCGCAAACCTCGCCATTCTCGACGATGGCGATGAAGCCGAGATCGTGCGCGAAGATGTCGACGTCGTTGTCGGGCGGCACGGCGACGACGGTCTTGAATTTTCTCGGCAGGTAGTGGCGGCCGTAGAGCGGCTCCTCCTCGCCGGCGGCCTCGCCATCCGGGCCGGCGATCCGCTCGCCGTCGAGCCAGATCTCGCGATAGGCGCCGGTCCGCGGCAGCAGATGGGTGCTGAGCGAACGCGCAAGCTCGAGCGCGCTTTCGTGAGCGGGCGAGAGATGCGGGTTCGACGTCGCCAGCACGTTGCGGTTGACGTCACCGCAGGCTGCGATCGTATCGAGGAGTGCCGCGTCGATCGCCTGCATGGTCGCGCGCATGTTGGACTTGATGACGCCGTGGAACTGGAAGGTCTGGCGGGTGGTGAGCCTCAGCGTACCGTTGGCGTAGTTGCCGGCGATGGCATCGAGCGCGAGCCACTGGGCGGGCGTCACCACGCCGCCGGGAATGCGCACGCGGATCATGAAGGAATAGGCCTTCTCCAGCTTCTTCCGGGCGCGCTCGCCACGCAGGTCGCGATCGTCCTGCAGATAGGTGCCGTGGAACTTGACGAGCTGCTGGTCGTCCTCGGCGATCGCTCCCGTTGCCTGATCGGCGAGGCCCTCGGCGATGGTGCCGCGAAGCTGGCGGCTCGCCTCCTTGATATGCTCGTTGCGTGCGCGCTTGTCGGTCATCGGTGAAGCTCCGCCTCGCGATCAGTAGACGTCGCGCTGGTAACGGCCGGCCTTGGCGAGCGCCTTCAACGCGGCACGACCGGCCTCGGCGTCCCCCTTCGCCTGCTCGGCGAGGATCCGCGCCAGCGTGTCGTCGACATCGCGTGCCATGCCCTTCTCGTCGCCGCAGACATAGATGTGCGCGCCGTCCCCGATCCAGCCGAGAAGCTGGTCGCGATGCTGCCAGAGCCGGTGCTGCACGTAGATCTTCTCGGGCTGGTCGCGCGAGAAGGCGACGTCGAGGCGGGCGAGGGTGCCGCTCGCCAGGTGCTCCTGCCATTCGAGCTGGTAGAGGAAGTCGTGCGTGAAATTGCGCTCGCCGAACACCAGCCAGTTGTGGCCCGTCGCGCCCATCGCCTCGCGCTCGGCGACGAAGCCGCGAAGGGCGACACCGGTGCCCGCGCCGATCATCACCACCGGGCGGGCCGGATCGGCGGGCAGGCGGAAGTGACGGTTCGGCTTGACGAACAGTTTCAGGCTGTCGCCCTTGCGGCGGCGGTCGGCGAGGAAGGTCGAGGCGACGCCCTTGCGGTCGAGGCCATGGGCATGCCAGCGCACGGCACCGACGAGCAGATGCGTCTCGCCCTCATGGGCCGCCGCACTCGATGCGACGGAATAGAGCCGGTGCGGCAGCGGCCGCAGCAGCTCCCGCAGATCCGAGCCCATCAAGGTTGCCGGATAGGTCTTGAAGAGATCGAGGAGCTGGCGGTCGGCGGCGAAGGCCTGGAAGCTGGCGGCGTCGGCGGCAAGCCTCGCGACATCCTCCCGGCCGGCGATCCGGCCATAGCGCTCGGCGAGCGGGCGCGACAGCGTGGTGATGTCGGCGGACGTCTCCAGATGCGCGAGCAAGCCGGCATCCGGCGTGACGCGCGCCGCCTCGATGACGGCGGCGACGAGCTCGGGATCGTTCTCGGGGATGACGGCGATGGCGTCGCCCGGCTGATAGGTGAAGCCCGGCGCGTCGGTCCGCAACTCGACGTGCCAGGTCTCGCGGCTCGATCCGGTGCCGCTCAGATTGACGAGTTCGGTGATCTCGGCTTCGAGCGGGCTCTCGGCGCTGAAGGCGGGTGCGGTCTCGCCGGCGGGCTCGGCGTCGGCGTGGAAATTGACATGGACGACGGTGGAGGCGGCATCTTCCGCCGGCCGCAAGGTCTCGAGCGTCGCGGTCGTCCAGGCGGCCGCCGCCTTCGCAAAGTCGAGATCGAGGTCGATGCGCTCGGCGACGCGCACGCCGCCGAGCTCGGCGAGCCTTGCATCGATGCGCCGGCCGGTCTCGCAGAAATTGACATAGGCGCTGTCGCCGAGGGCGAGCACCGAGAAGTGCAGGCCGTCGAGACGCGGCGCGTCGCCCGCCATCAGGGCCGTGTAGAAATCGGCGGCGCGCTGGGGCGGATCGCCCTCGCCCCAGGTCGCGGCAAAGACGAGGAGCCGGCCGGCCTTCTGGAGCGCAGCCGGATCGGCCTCGGCCATGTCGAGCACGCGGGCGTCGAAACCGAGCTTGGCGGCCGACTTCCTGGCAGCGAGCGCGAGGCTCTCGGCGTTACCCGACTCGCTCGCATAGAGGATCGTCAGCGGCGTGCGCTTTCTCGGCGGGGCGAGCGGGGCGGCCTGTGCGGCGGGCGTACCGGCCGACAGCCCGGCGAGGAAGCCCGACAGCCAGGCGCGTTGCTCGGGGCTCGAGCGGGCGACGACGGAGTTGAGCAGTCCGATCTCGGCGGCCGAGAAGGGAGCCGTGCTTGGAATGGGGGCGAGTGCGGTCATCGTGGGCTCCGGTGGGTCCGGTCTCGTGGACAGGCGCGCGGCTCAGCCGGCGACCCAGTGGGTGAGGCGTGCGACGTCCTCGGGCGAGGCAAGGTTTGCGGCGGCCGGTACGACGTCGTCATCGGTGGGAGCGTGGCGAGAGGTCTCGTATGGCGCCATCCGCCGGGGCGGGGAGAGGCCTGCCTCGCTCCAATCGAGACCGGCGAAGATGACCGCCGGGCCGGTGATGTCATGGGCATGGAGAGCGGCCGGCAGGTCGGCGAGCGTGGTGTGGATGGCGCGCTCCTCGGGCCGCGTCGCGTTCTCGACGGCGACGATGGCAAGAGCCGGGCTCGCCCCTTCGGCGATCAGACGGGCGGCGATGGCCGGTGCGGCTGCGACACCCATATAGATCGCGAAGGCATGGCCCGGCCGTGCGAGCGCGCGCCAGTCGAGATCGGCGAGGCCATCGGCCGTCGCGCCGGTGACGATGGAAAACTGCCTGACCTTGCGGCGCAGCGTCACCGGCAGCTGGATGCTTGCGGCCGCGCCGAGCGCGGCGGTGATGCCGGGCACGATCTCGACCGGGAAGCCGGCGGCACGGACGGCGGCGATCTCCTCGGCGGCGCGCCCGAAGATCAGCGGATCGCCGCCCTTCAAGCGGACGACGCGATGGCCCTTGGCCGCTTCGCGCACCAGCGTGCGGTCGATGTCGGCTTGCGGCGTGGCGTGGCCCCAGCCCTCCTTGGCGACACGGATGATGCGGGCATCGCGGCGGGCGTGGTCGAGCACGGCATCCGGAACGAGGCCGTCGACGACGATGACGTCGGCCTCCTGCAGGCGCTGCTGGGCGCGCAGCGTCAGGAGATCGGGGTCGCCCGGACCGGCGCCGACGAGGGCGACCGAGCCCTGGCGCGCATCCGGCCCGGTGGCTTCGGCGATGGCCGCCTCCAGATGGCGCTCGGCACCGACCTCGTCGCGGCCGAGCACATGGTCATACCAGGGGCCAGTGATCAGCCGCTCCCAGATGCGCCGGCGCAGCACGCTGTCCGCGACGGCCGCGGCGATCCTGGCGCGGATCGAGCCCGCATGGCGGGCCACGGCGCCGAGGCGCGCCGGCATGAGCGCCTCGAGGCGCGCACGGATCCGGCGGGCGAGGACGGGGGCCGTGCCTTCGCTGCCGATCGCGACGATGATCGGGTCGCGGTCGACGATGGCGGGCACGAGAAAGCTGCTCCGTTGCGGACGGTCGACGATATTGATCGGGATCGCGCGCGCCTCGGCCGCGGTGGCGACCGCCTCGTCTAGGGCCGGATCGTCGCTGGCGGAGACGACGAGGCGGGCGCCGTCGAGGTCGGCCGGCACGAACGGGCTGGTCGAGATCTCGACGCCATGGGCGGCGGCGAGATCGGCGAGATCGCGCGACGGCCGCGCCGCGACGAGCCTGATCCGGGCCGTGGTCCTGACGAGCAGCCGCAGCTTCTGCAGCGCCTTCTCACCCTCGCCGACGAGGACGACGCGCTCGGACGCGACATCGAGAAAGAGCGGGAAATAGCGCATCGGACGATCCTCGGCCGGTATCCGCCCGACGCGATCGGGCGCGGGCCTTCGGTCGGGAATCTAGCGGTTGGAAGAACAATTTTCTATCTGGGCGGTGCTTGCGGTGCGAAATAAGCAGTACATTCAAACGCGAGGGGCAATGATGAGAAAACCATTCCAAATGACGAGGCCGGGACGGATCGCCCGTGCTCGCGGACGGGTCCGGTAGAGCATGCCGGCGGGCGAGGGCGGCGGGCAAGGGTTGCCGGGAAGGGATGCTTGCCTGAGCGGCCGGCGCCGAAGCCCTGACGATGCGCCCTGACGCTGCCCGATCGGCCTGCCGGTGCGCATCACGGGCCTCGATGTGCTGCAATCCGGTGCAAGGCTGAAGAGAGTGTCCTATCAATGCGGCCGGCCCACCCCCGCGCACCGGCATGGTGAGCGCGCGAGGTGCGGGCGGTTGCGCATGGCGGAGGTAGGCCAAGGTGGCGGCCCGGCAGATCAGGAGCTGGCAGTCGGTGCAGCAGGAGGTGCGGCGCCGCATCAAGGCGCGCGAGTGGCGGCCGGGCGAGATGATCCCGAGCGAGGCCGAGCTCGCCGCGGAGTTCGGTTGCGCGCGGGCGACCGTCAACCGGGCGTTGCGCGGCCTCGCCGAGGCCGGCCTGCTCGACCGCCGGCGCAAGGCCGGCAGCCGTGTCGCGCTGCATCCGGTGCGCAAGGCGACGCTGGACATTCCGGTCTTGCGCAACGAGATCGAGGCCAAGGGCCTCGCCTATTGCTATCGGCTGCTCGCGCGCCGGCTCTGCGCCCCGCCCGCCGAGATGGCGATACGCATGAAGGCGGACGCCGGTGAGCGCCTGCTCCAACTCAGCGGGCTCCACCTCGCGGGCGCCCGGCCCTATGTGCTCGAAGGTCGCTGGATCAATCCGCGGGTCGTGCCGGAGGTCGAGGCGGTCGATTTCGAGGCGATCAGCCCCAACGAGTGGCTGGTCACGCATGTGCCGTTCGAGGGCGGCGACATCGCATTCTCGGCGACGTCGGCGAGCGCGGAGGAAGCCCGCATTCTCGACTGCCGTCCGGGCGACGGTCTGTTCGTGATCGAGCGGATGACATGGTCGGGCGACCAGGTGATCACGTCGGTGCGCCTCGTCTTCGCTCCGGGCTACCGGATGCACACGCAGATCTGAGCGGTGCGCCGTTCGCGACTACGCCCCCTCGAGGGCGGCGAGGCTCGGGAACAGATCCTTCAGCCGGCGATAGGTGTCGCGCCAGAGTGCATATTTCCGATCGAGCGCCGACGCGGCCGCCGGCTCGGGCTCGAATGTGCGGCCCTGGCGGACATATTTCGAGATGGCGGTCCAGTCGGCGATGGCGCCGATGCCGATGCCGGCGACGAAGGCCGCCCCAAGGCAGGAGCCCGGATGACGGTCGATGCGCGTGACCGGCCGGCCGAGCGCGTCGGCGGTGATCTGCAGCCAGAGGTCGCTGCGGGCACCGCCGTCGGCCGCGAAGATCCGTGTCACTTCCAGCCCCGCCTCGCCCAGCACCTCGGTGTGATGGCGAAAGCCGAATACGACGGCTTCGAGGGCGGCGCGCCAGATTTCCGGCATGCCATGATTGAGGCCGAGGCCGACGAGCGTGCCGCGCGCATAGGGGTCCATGAGCGGTGTCTTCTCGCCGAGCACATAGGGCAGCATCAGGAGCGGCGAGGTCGCCGGCACGCGGGCGGCGAGCCCGTCGAGCCATTGATGCGCGCCGACACCGGCCTTGCGCGCCGCTTCCGCCTCGCCCGAACCCCAGTTGCGCACCACCCAGTTGAGCAGCGAGCCCGATGCCGCCATGCAGCCGTTCGGAAACCAGAGGCCGGGCACGATGTGATGGTCGATGAACAGCCGGCGATCGGCGACGGGTCGGTCTGACGAGAGCAGGATGTCGCCGGCGCCGCCGAACTTGACGACGAGATCGCCGTTGCGCGAGGCGCCGCACACGAAGGCCGAGGCGACATGGTCGGCGCAGCCCGCGACGACCGGCGTGCCGGGCGCAAGGCCGGTATGGTCGGCAGCCGCGGCGGTGATGCCGCCGACGACCTCGTGGCTCCTGCGGATCGGCGCGAGGAACCGAGGATCGAGGTCGGCGAGCGCGAGCAGACGCTCGTCATAGGCACCGGTCGAGATGTTCACGAGGCCCGATTCGAGCGCCCAGTTGTGCTCGACCTGGCGCGTGCCGGTGAGCGCTGCGGTGATGTAATCGGAGGCGCCGAGCACGCACTGCGTCTGCCGCCAGATCTCGGGCTCGCGGCGGCGCAGCCACATCAGCTTCGGGCCGACGAGCTGCTGGCTGTAGCCGGTGCCCGTCAGCGCCAGGAACTCGTCCTCTTGCATCCCCGCCCGGAAACTTTCGAGCTCGGCGGTGGCGCGCGCATCGTTCTGCTGGATGCTGCGCCTGAGGGCGCGGCCGTCGCGATCGACGAGGATCACGGTCGGCAGCATGCCGGTGATGCCGACACCGGTGATGTCGCGCGGCGAAAGCCCGCTGCGCGAGAGGAGCGCGCGGGCGATCTCGCCGACATTGCCCCACCATTCCCCGGTCTCCTCCTCGGCCCAGCCGGCATGGTCCGAGTGGAGTGTCGCCGGCCGGCTTTCGACCGCGAGCGTGGCGCCCTCGGCGTCGATCAGGATGCCGATGGTCGAGGTCGTGCCGATGTCGAGGCCGAGGAGATAGGGCATGGCGTCAGTACAGCGTCTGCTTGAGGCGTGCGGGATAGGCGGCGTCATAGGCCTGGCCGTCGAACGCACCGTTGGCGATCTCATGCATCATCTCGCCGACGGTGGGAAGATCGGTGCGGGGAATCTGGATGGCGGGATCCCACAGGCGGCTGCGCACCAGCGCCTTCTGGCATTGCGGATAGACCTGCTCGACGGCGACGACGACGACCGAGCGCGGCAGCTTGCCGTCCATCGCAAAGCTGGCGATGAGCGTCGGATCGGTCGAGATATGGGCCCGGCCGTTGACCCGCATGGTCTCGCCGATTCCCGGCACGAGAAAGAGGAGGGCGACGCGCGGGTCGCGCACGATGTTGCGCAGGCTGTCGATGCGGTTGTTGCCGCGCCGGTCGGGGATCATCAGGGTTTTCGGATCGACGACGCGCACGAAGCCCTTCGGATCGCCGCGCGGCGAGCAGTCGAGCCCCTCGGGACCCGAGGTCGCGAGGATCGCGAAGGGCGATGCTTCGATGAACAGCCGGTAGTGATCGCTGACATGGTCGAGCTCCTTCATCCGCGAGACCGCAACCGGCTCGCCGTAGAGGGCGTCGAGGGTCGCCTCGTCGCGCACGACATGGTCATCGATGGAATGCGTCATTGCCGATCCTCCGGGATCGATCCGAGAGTGGCCGCCACGGCGGGCCGCGCGGAGATGGCGCGCCACCAGCTTGCGAGGCGCGGCCAGTCGCCGAGCATACGGCCCTCGCTGGCTTCGAGAAAGTAGGCGATCATCGGTGCGGCATGGAGATCGGCGAGCGTCAGATCGGCGCCGGCGAGCCAGGCCGCGTCGGGCGCGAGGCGGTCGAGTGCGGCGAGCGTCGTGCGGGCAAGCGGAAGCGCGGCGGCAATCCGCGCCTCGTCCGCCACGCCGCCTTCGGCGGGCCGGGCGACGCGCTCGACATAGATGTCCCAGACGAGCGTGCGATAGGCATAGTTGTCGAGGATCGAGATCGCCTGGGCCATGCGGGCGCGCGCGGCGGCGGTCGAGGGCTGCAGCGGCGGCCCCGCGAACGCTTCGTCGACATAGCGGCAGATCGCCGAGGTCTCGTAGAGCTCGAGAGCCCCGTGCCGGAAGGCGGGAATGCGGCCGAAGGGGTGGCGTGCCAGATGGCGGGCCTTGGCTTCGGCATCGCCGAAGATGTCGACCTCGACCAGCCGGAAGGGCACGCCCTTTTCCCCGAGCGTCGCCCGCGCGATCCGGACATAGACGCTGTAGCTGGCCCCGTAGAGCGTGACCTCGTCCATCGCGCAGCCCTATCTGAGCCGGCGCACCTTGTCCATGAAGCGGGCAACTCGCGAGGAATCGACGGCATTCCAGGTGTTGCCGTCGACCTTGAAATGGGTGCCGACGATGGCGCCGTCGCCGATGCGCAGGATGTCGCCGATATTGTCGATGTTGCAGCCGGTGTTGGCGAAGACGGGCGTTGCCGGCAGCACGTCCTTGACACGCTTCAACTCGCCGGTCTCGACCGCTTCGCCCGTCATCGGGCCCGAGACCAGGACGATGTCGGCAAGGCCGGCGAAGACCGCGCTCTTTGCGCGCGCAGTGATGGCGCGCTCGCCGACCGGGGCGGCGAACTCGGCGTTGATGTTGTAGAGCAGCTTCAGGTCGGGCCGGCCGCATTCCACCTTGAGCCGCTGCGCCTCCATGGCATTGGGAACCCACAAGCCCATGTCGCTGGCATAGACGCCGGTGAAGATCTCGCGCGCGAAGCCGGCACCGCTTGCCACCGCCAGCGCGACGGTCGCAACCGGGTCCCACAGATAGTTGACGCCGAACGGCACCTTGATGAGCGGTTTGAGCTGGCCGACCACGAAGGACATGGCCGCGAGCGTCGCGGGCGTCGCCTTCGTCACATAGGGCCGGTCGCCCTCGTTGCCGAACATGACGGCATCGACGCCGCCGGCCTGCAAGGCCTCGATGTCGCGGGCGGCCGCCTCGACGATCATCGCCATGCCGCCGCTGCGGTCGTAGAGCGGTGTCGAGGGGAGCGGCGGGAGATGGACCATCGCGATGATGGGCTTCTTGGCTCCGAAGGTGGCGTTCAGCATGGGAGCTCCTCAGCGTTCAGACGCGGGCAGGCCGCGGCAGTGCGCGCCCGCTCGCGGCGTCGAAGACGTGGAGATCGCGGGCATCGAAATGAAGATCGAGCACCTGGTCGGGCCGGGCCTCGAAGTCGCCGGGCATGCGGGCCATGAACTCCGGCCCGCCACGTCCGCCGAGCTCGGCGACGAGGATCACCTCGGGGCCGAGCGTCTCGACGGCGACGACATGGGCCGAGATGGCCGTGCTGGTGTCGCCGGTCGGCGCGCGATGGAAGTCCTCCGGCCGGAAGCCGAGCGTCACCTCGCGTCCGGCAAGGGCGGCGAAGGCCGCCGCGCCGGCATCGCCAGAAGCGTCACGGCGCCGGCCGACGCCTCGAGGCCGCCACTTCAGATTGTCGAGCCGGCCGGCGATGAGGTTCATGGGCGGGCTGGCGAGGAAGGAGGCGACGAAGGTGTCGGCCGGATTGCGGTAGACCTCGAGTGGCCGGCCGACCTGGACGATGCGGCCGTCCTTCATGATGCAGATGCGCTCGCCCATGGTCATCGCCTCGACCTGGTCGTGGGTGACGTGGACGATGGTGGTGCCGAGCTTCCTGTGCAGCTTGACGAGCTCGGTGCGCATCGCCGCGCGCAGCTTGGCGTCGAGATTGGACAAGGGCTCGTCGAGCAGGAAGGCGCGGGGCTCGCGCACCAGGGCGCGGCCGAGCGCGACGCGCTGGCGCTGGCCGCCCGAGAGCTGCGCGGGCTTCCTGTCGAGCAGCGCGGCGATGCCGAGGGTCGCGGCGATGGCGCCGATGCGCCGCTCGATCTCGTCGGCCGGCACGTGACGCAGCTTCAGGCCGAAGCCGAGATTGGCCCGCACCGTCATATGCGGATAGAGCGCATAGTTCTGGAAGACGATGGCGATGTTGCGATCGGCCGGGTCGACCTCGTTGACGCGGTGGCCGTCGATGCGGATCTCGCCGGAGGTGATCGATTCGAGGCCGGCGATCATCCGCAATGTCGTCGACTTGCCGCAGCCCGAGGGCCCGAGCAGGATCATGAACTCGCCGTCCCTGATGTCGAGCGACACGTCGCGGACGGCGTCGACGCCGCTGGCATAGGACTTGGTGATGGCGTCGAGCTCGATACGGCCCATGTCGTCTCCAGGTTTCGTCTGTCAGGCGAGCGAGCGCATGTAGCGGTAGAGATAGGCCGTGAGGCCGAGAATGACCGCGAGCAGCACGATCGACATGGCCGAGGCGAGGCCGATGTCGAGGCTGACGAAGGCGGTGCGGTAGATGAAGTAGGAGACGAGGTCGGTGGCGATGCCCGGGCCGCCCCGCGTCATGATGTAGATGAGGTCGTAAGTCTTGACCGCGAAGATCAGGCGGATCAGCAGCGTGACGATGATGACCGGCCGCATCAACGGCAGTGTGATGTGCCAGAAGCACTGCAATGCCGAGGCGCCGTCGACACGCGCCGCTTCGTAGGGCTCGCGCGGCAGCGCCGAGAGCCCGGCGAGCAGGAGTACGATCATGAACGAGACCTGGTGCCAGATGTCGACGAGCACGATCGTCCACAGCGCGACCTTGGTGTCGCCGAGCCAGTTGACCGCCGGCAGGCCGACGCTGACGAGCAGGTAGTTCACGATGCCGAGCTGGGGATGCAGGAACATGCGCCAGATGAGGCCGACGATCACCGGATTCATCAGCAGCGGGCAGAGCAGGATGCCGTAATAGATCGGCTTGAAGCGCTCGACCTCGTTCAGCATGAGGGCGACGAGGAAGCCGAGCAGGAACTCGAGCGCGACGACGGCGAGTACGAAGAACGCGGTCAGCCAGAGCGTGTGGCGGAACTCGCCGCTGGCGACGGCCTTCTGGTAGTTGGCCGAGCCGGTGAAAGTGTCGAAGTTCGGCGCGATCAGCGTGTAGTCGTGCAGGCTCGTCCAGCCCGCCCACAGGACGGGAAAGAGGATGACGACGAACAGCGCCAGCAGCGCCGGCAGCGAGAGCAGCCAGCCGAAGGCACGGTCGCGGGAGTCGATCGTTTGCAGGGACATCGCAAGGGCTGCAAATCTGGAAAGGGGTCGGACGGGCACCAGACGCGCCCGTCCGTTCGGGAATGGCGAGGCCTCGACTATTTCAGCTTGCCGTCCTTGCGGGCGAGATCGGCCATCTCGCTTTCGACGGTGGCAAGCGCATCGGCGGCCGGCTTCTCGCCGGCGACGACGAGCGACAGCTCACGACCCAGCACCTCGACGAGTTGGGGCGTGTAGGTGAAGACCGGGAAATTGTGGCTGCCGAGCAGCATGGCCTTCAGGTTCTGCGCATAGGGATATTTGGCGTTGACCTCGGCATCGTCGAAGACGTCGGTCCGCGTCGGCGAGCCGCCCTGAAGCGCGCGCTTGACGGCGATGTCCTTCGACTCGACCCACTTGATGAACTCCCAGGCGGCATCCGCATTGGGGCTCGACTTGGGAATGGCCCAGCCCCAGGCGCCGTTCAGCGAGCCCTTCTTGTCGGGCGTCGGACCGGGCACGGGCATGATCTCGGCCTTGCCGACGATCGTCGACTTGGAGGGATCGTCGGTCGAGGGACGGAAGAAATTGTAGGTGATGTAGCTGTAGGCCTTGCCCTGGGCGAACACGTTGAACGCCTCGTCGAACGAGAAGCTCGCCGCGCCCGTCGGACCGTATTTGGCGATGTTGGTCGCGTACTGATCGATCGCGGCGATGCCGGCGGGCGTGTTGAGCGTCGGCTGCCAGTCGGCGGTGTGATACTCGCCACCATTGGCGAAGAGGTAGTTCGACCACTCCATGGCGATCGGGTCGGGCCTGAGGCCCTGATTGACGACGCCGTAATTGCCGTCCTTCGTAAAGAACTCGACCTGCTTCAGATACTCGTCCCAGGTCTCGGGCGCGCGCAGCTCCATGCCGTATTTGGCCTTGAAGGCGTCCTTGTTGGCCTGATCCTCGATGAGGTCCTTCCGGTAGAGCAGGCCCATTGCGTAATTGTAGAAGGGCAGCATGTAGGTGGTGCCGTCGACCTGCATGACGAGGGTCATCGGCGGCACATAGACCAGTGCCGATGCCGTCTGTGATCCGCTTCCGTCGAGCGGCTGCAGCCAGCCGGCCTTGGTGAACTCGCCGACCCAGTAGAAGTCGACGACGATGACGGTGTAGGAGCCGGTCGGCGCGACGAGCTGCGGCACCAGCTTGGTGTGCATCTCCGCGTAGTTGACGACCTCGAGGTTGACGGTGTGGCCGGTCGCCTTCTCGAACTCGGGCACCAGCGACTTGACGTACTCGGTGTCGGGCACGCCCTCCATGAGGATGTTGATGGTGTCGGCGCTCGCCGGGGCGGAGAGGCCGAGCGCCAGCGCGGCGCCGAGCAGCAGTGCGGATCTCATGCGTTTCCTCCACGTTCTTCTGGCAGGTGGTGCCGGAGGCCGGACGTCATTTCAGCGCTCCGAGCGATAAACCCTTGATCAGGTGCTTGCGCAGGAATGGCAGCAGCAAGAACACCGGAAGCAGCGACACCACGGTCGCGGCCGCGAGTGGCGCGATCTCGACGCCGGCATGCGTCTCGAGACTGGCGAGGCCGACGGGCAGCGTCTGTGTGCGCGGACCTGAGAGGACGAGCGCGAACAGGAACTCGTTCCAGGAGAGGATGAAGCCGAGGAGGCCGGCGGCGAGAATGCCCGGCGCCGCGACCGGCACCGAGATGCGCGTGAAGGCCTGCCAGCGTGTCGCGCCGTCGACCCGGGCGGCCTCCTCGAGCCTTGCCAGATCGCCCTCGAAGAAGGACACCAGCATCCAGGCGAGGAACGGCAGCGAGATCGTCAGATGGGCGGCGATCAGCGCGATGCGGCTCTGCATCAGGCCCGCCGTCAGGAACATGGCAAAGAGCGGCAGGACGAGGATGATGGGCGGCAGCATCTGGCTGGCGAGCAGGCCGAGCCGGAGCGACGCCCCGCCGGTGTTGAAGCGCGCGAAGGCATAGGCGAGGGCGGTCGCCAGCGGCAGCGAGATCGCGGTCGCCGCGAGCGCGACGACGGCCGAGTTCATGAACCAGATGAGGAAATTGTACTTCACGAACACGTCGGCATAGTTGAAGAGGCCGAGCGTGCCGATCTCCGGCGGGATCTTGTAGGCGGTCAGCTTGTCGGTCAGCGAGACGCGCACGATCCACAGAAGCGGCAGCAGGATCATCAGCGAGAACATCGTCAGCACGATGTGAGGCAGGGCTGATCGGAGTGCACGCGGAACCCGGCTGGCCATCAGTCCATCCTCACGCCGCCGGTGACGTTGAGTGCCTCGCCCGTGATGAAGCCGGAGAGGTCGCTGGCGAGGAACAGCACCGCCTTGGCCACGTCCTCCGGCGTCTCCAGGCGTCCGAGCGGGGTCTGGGCGATGTATTCGGCGACGACCGCCTCCTCGCTCATGCCGCGCAGCCCCGCCTCCCACTTGACCTCGCGGTCCTGCATCGAGGTCTTGACGAAGCCGGGGCACACGCAATTGACGCGGATGCCGTAGGGCGCCATCTCGCGGGCGAGCCCTTGCGTGAAGCCGACGACGGCGAATTTCGACGCCGAATAGTGGGCGAGCCAAGGCGCCCCCCATTTGCCGGCGAGCGAGGCGGTATTGACGATCGTTCCCCGCGTGCCCGTCGCGCGCCAGTGACGCACCACCGCCTGATTGGCGAGGAAGACGCCGCGCGCATTGACGTCCATGTTGAAATCCCAGTCGTCGTCCGTCAGATCCTCGACGAGACGCATGCTGGAGACGCCGGCATTGGCGCACAGGATGTCGATGCCGCCGAGCCGGGCCGCGGCCGCCGAGAAGCCGGCCTCGACGCTGTCGCGCCGGCGCACATCCATGGCGATGGCCGAGGCGCCGCGGCCGATCCGCCCGGCGAGCGCACGGGCGCCGGCCTCGTCGAGGTCGGCGACGACGATGACGGCGCCGGCATCGGCGAGCGCCGCGACGATGGCCGCGCCAATGCCGGTCGCGCCACCCGTCACGATCGCCCTTTTCCCCTGAAGATCGCTGATCATCCCCTCACCGGACGTCCGCCTGCCGCCATGCCGGTCCTCGCGCCCGCACCCAGGAAGTGCGGTCACGATATGATCGATTTCGATCATTATGCACAGAGGCGCCGGAGGGGCAAACCCGTGGACTTCACGCATCAGGCATGCAAGATTGATCGATAGCGATCATTGTGGTGGGCGGCGGCGCTGGCCGGGGTCGGGCAACCCGGTCGCACCGGGCCGGCGCTTTCGGCCGCCATGGCTGCTGCAACTCTCGTGGAACCCGATCCGGCTCTTTACGCTCCGATGGCAGAACGCCAGGCCCGCAGCCCCCTCCCAGTGCCGCTCGACCGCCGCGCGCGCATCCTCGACCTGGTGGCCGGGGCCGGCTTCATGAGCGTCGGCGACATCGCCCATGCGACCGGGGTCTCGATCATCACGGTCCGCCGCGACCTCGCCGCGCTCGAGGCCGAGGCCGTGCTGCGCCGGACCCATGGCGGGGCGGTGCCGACACAGCCGCGCTCGGCCGATCCCTTCGATCTGATCGAGCCGCTGTTCGAGGCGCGTCTCAGGCGGAACATGACGCAGAAGGACGCGATCGCGGCGCGGGCGGCGCGGCTCATCGAGCCGGACGAGACCATCGCCCTCGACGTCGGCACGACGGCGCTCGCCTTCGCCCGGGCGCTGAGAAGCCGGAAGGATGTGCGCGTCGTCACCAACAATCTGCGGGCTGCGGGTGTGCTCTCCGACAAGTCCATCGAGGTCTATGTGCTCGGCGGGCGGGTGCGCGGGCGCGAGCAGGCGGTCGGCGGGGCGCGGGCGGTGGCGGAGGTCGCCGAGCACTGGTTCCAGACCGCCGTGATCGGCGTCTCCGGGCGTCAGCGAGGACGGCCTGTTCGATTATTCGCCCGAGGATACCGAGGTGAAGCGGGCGACTATATCGCGCGGGCCTCGCGGGTCATCGTGCTCGCCGATTCCAGCAAGTTCATGCGCCGGGCGCTGGTCAGGATCGCGCCGCTTTCGGCGATCGGGACGCTCGTCTGCGACAGGCCTCCGGGAGGGCGTCTCGTCACGGCGCTCGCCAAGGCCGGCGTCGCGGTGGCGCTGGCCGGGGAGGGGGAGCCGTGAGGCCGTTCGGCCGGCACGCGTATGTCCCATGGCCCGGCCTCGCGCCTCGACGCGACATGCGGCGCGGCGCCGGCGGATTGCATTGCGACCTATGCGTTGACCGCATAGCTTGCGGCCGTGTAGTGTCCCGGGCCGGGGCGAAGGAACCCGCAGCCCGTTGACGGACCAGGAAGGATTGGGGGAGGCCGGCATGGCCGAAGCGAAGAAGCACACGAGACTGCTCATCATCGGCTCGGGGCCGGCCGGCTACACCGCGGCAGTCTATGGCGCGCGCGCCATGCTGAAGCCGATCCTCGTCCAGGGCATCCAGCCGGGCGGTCAGCTCACCATCACCACCGATGTCGAGAATTATCCGGGCTTCGCCGAGGTGATCCAGGGCCCCTGGCTGATGGAGCAGATGCGGGCCCAGGCCGAGCACATGGGCACCGAGATCATTGGCGACATGATCGTCGAGGTCGATTTCAAGCGGCGGCCGTTCCGGCTGAAGGGCGATTCCGGCACGCTTTATACCGCCGATACGCTGATCATCGCGACGGGCGCGCAGGCGCGCTGGATCGGCCTGCCCTCGGAGGAGCATTTCAAGGGCTTCGGCGTGTCGGCCTGCGCCACTTGCGACGGCTTCTTCTACCGCGACAAGGAGGTGCTGGTGATCGGCGGCGGCAATACGGCCGTCGAGGAGGCGCTGTTCCTGACGAAATTCGCATCGAAAGTCACGGTCGTCCACCGCCGCGATAGCTTCCGCGCCGAGCAGATCATGCAGAAGCGGCTGTTCGCCAATCCGAAGATCACGGTCGTCTGGGACAGTGTGCTGGAAAAGGTGCTCGGCACCGACAATCCGCGCGGCGTGACCGGGGCGAGACTGAAGAACGTCAAGACCGGCAAGACGAGCGAGGTGAAAGCCGACGGCGTGTTCGTTGCGATCGGGCACGCCCCGGCGACCGAGCTCTTCAAGGGCCAGATCGAGATGCGGCCGTCGGGCTACATCATCACCCTGCCGGGATCGACGGCCACCAGCGTCTCGGGCGTCTTCGCCGCCGGCGACGTCACCGACGAGACCTACCGGCAGGCGGTGACGGCGGCGGGCATGGGCTGCATGGCCGCGCTCGACGCCGAGCGCTATCTGAGCGAGTTCCAGGCCACCACACGGGCAGCGGAGTAGTGTCGAGATGCGTCCCAGTTTTCCCCGCACCCTAAGCCGGACGGCGACCCCGGGTGGCAACGACGTCAGCGCCGCCGGCGATCGCACGGGACCGGACGGTGCGTCCTCCTCCTCTTCCATTCGTTCGCCCAGTCGGCCGGCCTCGGCCGCCGCGAGTCACACCCTGCGAGCCTCCATCGCCATGAAGAACCTCTCGAGCCCGCTTGCCATGGACTGGGACAAGTTGCGGATCTTCCACGCCGCTGCCGAAGCGGGCAGTTTCACCCATGCCGGCGACGTGCTCAATATGAGCCAGTCGGCGGTCAGCCGGCAGGTCAGCGCCCTCGAGCGCGAGCTCAAGGTCTCGCTGTTCCATCGCCATGCCCGCGGCCTCGTGCTGACCGAGCAGGGCGAGTTGCTGTTCCGCGCCGCCCACGACGTCTTCGTCAAGCTGCAGTCGACCGCGGCCGAGCTCGCCGACACCAAGGCGAAGCCCTCGGGCGAGCTGCGCGTCACGCTGCCGGTCGGTCTCGGCTCGGCTTGGCTCGCCCCGCGCATCGGCGAGTTCATCGACCTTTATCCCGACATCAGTCTGCGGATCATCTTCTCCGACGAAGAGCTCGATCTCTCGATGCGCGAGGCCGACATCGCCATCTGGCTGCGCGAGCCGAGCCAGAACGATCTGATCCGCCGGCCGCTGTTTCCCGTGCATCTGCACGCCTTCGCTTCCAGCACCTATCTGAAGCGCTTCGGCGAGCCCAAGGGCATCGACGATCTCGCCAATCACCGGATCATCACCTATGGGGGACCGCTCGCCTCGCAGACGCGCGAGATCAACTGGCTGGAGACGGTCGGACGGGAGGCGCGGGAGCCGCGGCGCTCCTATCTCACCATCAACAACATCTACGGGCTGAAGCAGGCGGTGCGTCGGGGCGTCGGCATCGCCGTGCTCCCTGATTATCTTGCCAATGACGATGTCGACCTCGTGCCGATCCTCGACAATGTCGAGCTTCCCGAATGGCACTGCTATTTCGTCTACCCCGAGGAGCTGAAGAACTCCAAGCGCGTCCAGGTGTTCCGCGACTACCTGGTCGCCAAGGCGCGGCAGTGGAAGAGCTGACGCGCGTGGGTTGGGGGGTACGGCAGAGCGGATCGGCGGCCGGGCGGGTCGCCGTGGGAGGCGGCGGGCGAGGGCGCACCGGCCCGCTAGGGGAACGACCTGGGCGCCCATCGCCGCCCGCGTTTTGCACCGAGCCGGCGAGCCCAGTGTCCGGCCGGCGAAATTGTTCCATCGAAGCCTTGATGGTCGCGCATGACTGACATGCGGCATTGCAAATTGAATCAGAGGGCACCGGGGCGCAGTCTAGACATGCTGTGACGGACAGCATTGAAGGCTCGTTCCCTCCCTTTGTGCCTTCTATCGCGGTTCGATGCTTTGCATTCGAGCCGCGGCGCGCCTGCCCCCAACAGGTGCTCGAAAACAACTCCAAGCCGGGCCTCGGGCCCGGCTTTTTCTTTGGGCTGTGTCGTCTTCCCGCGTCGCGACCTTTGCAGGTGGCTGGTCTTTGGCTGATCTCGCCGTCAACTTCGTGGCCGGCGCAGGAGGCAGGAAGGAAGACTGGCGGCGGGGGCCGGCGGCAACGCCCTGCGCGAGCGCCTCGCCCGGTGGTTTCCGGCACTGGTCGGGAGCGGATGCGGCGTGCGAGAGTGCACGGCCGGTCGGGCGCCGGCGGCGTGACGCCCGGTGGGCCTGGTCCGGGACGCCGGCCTTGGAGCTCGTTCAGGCGGGGCATGTCCCTGCCAGGGCGGGGATGGATGCCGGTTGGCCGTCGGATCGCGCTCGCAACAAACAGCAAAGAGCGGGTTCGCCGTTCCACTCGAACTGAACCCGCGCGGTTACGCCTGGTCGGAGGAGCGATGCAGAAGCGGGTTAGGGAGGGACGCAGGGTCGCCATCATCGGCGGCCTCGCCACGGCGGGAGCGGCGCTCGCGCTGGCCGTCAACAACGTGGCCGTGCCCTTCACCTATGCGCACGGCGCCAATGCCCAGTCGGTCGTGCTCCTGCGCTACGTCTTCGCCATCCTCGCCATCGCCGCGACACTGGCGGCGACCGGCATCGGCTTCCGCATGCCCCGCGACCGCATGTGGCATGCCTTCGGCAGCGGCCTTGCGACGGCGATCGGCTCGCTCGGCCTGCTCGGCTCCTATGCCTACATCCCGGTCAGCCTCGCCATCGTCGTCGTCTACACCTATCCGATCCTCACCTCCGTCATGCAGAGCGTACTCGAGCGGCGGCCTCCCGGCCTCGTCGAGATCGCCGCGCTCGTGGTCGCGCTCGCCGGCGTGACGCTGGCGATCGGACCGGGCGAATGGCGGCCCGAGCCGATCGGGCTCCTGCTCGCCGCGGTCGGCGCCATCGGCTTTGCCGGGTCCTTCGTGTGGAACGGAGCGGCGCTGCGCGGCATCGAATCGACCATCTCCAGCTTCTACATGTCGATCGCCGGCCTCGTGGCGCTCGCCGGGGCCGTCGCCTTCTCGGGAAGCTATGCCATGCCGGGGGCGAGCCCTGTCGGCTGGGGCGCCTTCCTCGTCTGCGCCGTCGGCTTCACGCTTGCCTTTTTCGGCATGTTCAAGGGCGTCGAGCTGATCGGCGGGGCGCCGGCGGCGATGATCATGAATCTCGAGCCGATCCTCACCATCACCTTCGCGATCCTGTTTATCGGCGAGACGCTGACACCGGCCCGCGCGTGCGGCGGCGCGCTCGTCATCGGGGCCGTCGCGGTCTCGCAGATGCTCGGGCGGGATGGTCGGGTGACGGCACAGCCGGGGGCGACGCCATGAGTGCGAATGGGGCGGCAGGTGCCTCGCGGGGGGCGATCGCCGGCATCGTGATCGCGGCTCTCGCGGCGCTGGCGATCAGCGTCAGCAACGTATCGCTGCCGCTCTACTACGGCCGCGGCGGCAATGTGGAGACCTTCCTCGCCGCGCGCTATGCCATCTCGGTGGCGATCTGCCTCGCCATCCTCGTCGCGCGTCGCGCGTCGCTCAGCCTGACGGCGGGCGAGCTCTGGTCGGGGCTGGGCTCGGGGATCGTCTATGGTGCGGGGAGTCTCCTCGTGCTCGGCTCGATCGCGCTCATCCCGGTCTCGCTGGCGATCCTGATCTTCTTCACCTTCCCGATCCTGACCACCCTGATGCAGGCGCCGCTCGACCGGCGCATGCCCTCGCCCGGCCAACTCGGCTGCCTCCTCGCCGCGCTGGCGGGTATCGGGCTCGCGCTCGAGATCGGCGAGGTCGCCTACGATCCGGTCGGGCTCGTCATGGCGCTCGGCGGCGCCTTCGGCATCGCCGGAGCCTTCGTATGGAGCGGCCACGCGCTGCCGCACAAGGATTCCAATCTCGTCACTGTCACCATGTCGATCGCCGCGCTCGCCATCGCCCTCGGCTTTGCGCTCGGCTCGGGCAACGGCGTCGCGCTCGGCGTGCCGACGCTCGCCTGGATCGCTTTCGGCGTCGCGGTCGCCGGCGGAGTCGCGGCCTTCATCGCCATGTTCAAGGCGATCCAGCTCGCCGGCGCGACGCGGGCGGCGGCGGTCATGAATCTCGAGCCGGTCTTCACCATGGCGTTCGCCGCCGTCGTGCTCGCCGAGCGCATCACCTTGCTGAGGGCCGTCGGCGCCGCCATCGTCGTCGGTGCGGTCTTCGCCTCGCAGTGGCTCGCCCACCGGGCAGGTGGCCAGGCCGCGGAGCGATCGGGCGTCGCAGAGCGCGGCCGCGCGCCTGCCGCGCGGCGCACGGCCGGGGACGCTGCGCCTCCGCCGCGCATGGCCGTTCCGTCTCCTCGCCGGGGCGCGGCGGCCGGGCTGCACGAGGATGTGGAAAGGGCGGCGGTCCGGCAGGCCGCGGTCCGGCCAGGGGGAGAGCCGCGACCGGCGGCAGCAGCCGAGCCGGTCTGGCGGCGAACGCCCGCCGGGCGGCATCCCGCACGCGGCTGACGGGCCATCTTTCCTGCGGATTGGGATGCGCTTGCCGGTGCCGCATGGTAAGAGGCGCGCCGGTTTCCGATCTTGCACCGCCCGGCCGGGTGCGGTCGCTGGACCTGCCGGCAGACCGTCCGGCTTGCCGAAGGGGTGACATGTCTCCATCAGCATCCGACATTGAGGGCATCCGCCTCGCCGTAGACATCGGCGGTACGTTCACCGACATCGTCATCGAGCACGGTGGCGATACCGCGACGCGCAAGGTGCTGACGACGCCACGGGCGCCCGAGCGCGCGGTGATCGACGGCACGCTCGAGCTGATGGCCGAGACCGGCCTGTCGCCCGCAGATCTCTCGCTCTTCATCCACGGCACGACGCTCGCGACCAACGCCATCATCGAGCGCAAGGGCGCGCAGACGGCGCTGATCGCGACGGAAGGCTTCCGCGACACGCTCGACATCGGCGACGAGAGCCGCTTCGACCAGTACGACATCTTCATCGAGAAGCCGGTGCCGCTGGTGCCGCGGGCGCTGCGATTCACGGTGCCCGAGCGGGTCGACGCGCGCGGCGACGTGCTGCTGCCACTCGATGAGACCGCCGTCCGCCGGCTCGCGACCGAGCTTGGCCGACGCGGCATCGCCAGCATCGCCGTCGCCTACATGCATGCCTATGCGAACCCCGCCCACGAGCAGTGGACACGGGCGATCCTTCAGGCGGAGCTGCCCGGCGTCTCGGTCACGCTGTCGAGCGAGGTGTGCCCGGAGCTCAGGGAGTACGAGCGCACCTCGACGGCGGTCGCCAATGCCTATGTGCAGCCGCTGATGGCGGGCTATCTCGGACGCCTGCGCGACGAGCTGGCGGAGAAGGGTTTCCGCTGCCCGCTCTATCTGATGACCTCGGGCGGCGGGCTCACCACGCTCGAGACGGCGCGGCGCTTCCCCATCCGTCTCGTCGAAAGTGGTCCGGCGGGCGGAGCCATTCTCGCCACCCATATCGCCGGTCTTGCGGGCGAGTCGAAGGTGCTGTCCTTCGACATGGGCGGCACGACGGCGAAGATCTGCCTCATCGAGGACATGAAGCCGCAGGCCTCGCGCTCGTTCGAGGTCGATCGGGCGGCGCGGTTCCTGAAGGGGAGCGGGCTGCCCTTGCGCATTCCGGTCATCGAGATGGTCGAGATCGGTGCCGGTGGCGGCTCGATCGCCCATGTCGATGCGATGCGCCGCATCACCGTCGGGCCGGAAAGCGCAGGCTCGGAGCCGGGCCCCGCGAGCTACGGCCGCGGCGGCACGCACCCGACCGTCACCGACGCCGATCTCGTGCTCGGCCGCATCGATCCGGCCCGCTTTGCCGCCGGCCGTCTGCCGCTCGAGGAAAGGGCGGCACGCCAGGCGCTCGATACCGATATCGGCGGGCCGCTCGGCCTGACGACGCCGGTCGCCGCCTATGGAGTCGCCGAGATCGTCGACGAGAACATGGCGAATGCGGCGCGCGTCCATGCGGTCGAGCGCGGGCGGATCATCGCCGACCACACCATCATCGCCTTCGGCGGCGCGGCGCCGCTCCATGCCGGACGCCTCGCCGAGAAGCTCGGCATCGCCCGGGTGATCGTGCCGCGCAATGCGGGCGTCGGCTCGGCGGTCGGCTTCCTGCGGGCGCCGATCGCCTTCGAGGTGGTGCGCAGCCGGCATATGCGCCTCGCCGCTTTCGATGCCGCGCTCGCCAACCGCATCGTCGCGGAGATGCGTGCCGAGGCCGAGGAGGTGGTGAGGGCCGGTGCAGGCGAGCGGCCACTCGAGGAGGTTCGCCAGGCCTTCATGCGCTATGTCGGGCAGGGGCACGAGGTCGTGGTGGCGCTGCCGCGCTCTGAGCTCGATGCGCAGAGCGCCCGGAACCTCAGGGCCGCCTTCGAGCGCGAATACGCGCAACTCTTCTCGCGGATCATTCCGGGTGCCGAGATCGAGATCCTGAGCTGGACGCTCTCGCTGGCGACGGCGGGACCATCCGGCGCGGCGCCCGCCACGGCGGACGGCGCGGCGCCCGGCGGGGCGTCGGCGGCGGAGCCTGTCGGCACGCGGATGCTCTATGATCCGGCGTCGGGTGGCACGCGCGAGGTCAAGGTCTACTGGCGCGCGTCGCTCGCCGGCTGCAAGGCGCTGGCCGGTCCCGCGCTCGTCGCCGAGAACGACACGACGACATTCGTGCCCGCCGGCTTCACAGGCCTCGTCGACCGCAATGGCGCGCTCGTGCTCGATCGGGCCGGCACGGGGAAGGAGGACGCGCAATGAGCGGCAAGACCATGAGTGCCCCAGCCGATGCCGGCCTTTCGGCGATCCATCGCCAGATCATGTGGAGCCGGCTGATCGCGGTCGTCGAAGAGCAGGCGCAGACGCTGATCCGCACCGCCTTCTCGACCTTCGTGCACGAGGCCGGCGATCTCTCGGCGGGCGTCTTCGACCTTGAGGGCCGCATGATCGCACAAGCGGTCACCGGCACGCCGGGACATGTCAACTCGATGGCGGAATCGGTCGGCCATTTCATCGCGGCCTTCCCTATCGAAACCATGGCCGAGGGCGACGTCTATGTGACGAACGATCCCTGGAAGGGCACGGGCCATCTCAACGACCTCGTTGTCACCACGCCCGCCTTCCATCGCGGCAAGCTGGTCGGGCTCTTCTCCTGCACCAGCCACCTCACCGATATCGGCGGGCTCGGCTTCGTCCCGGACGGCCGCGACGTGCAGATGGAAGGCATCTATGTGCCGTTCCTCAAGCTGGTCGACCGCGGCCGCATCAACGACACGCTGATGGCGCTGATGAAGGCCAATACCCGCCTGCCGATCGAGACCGAGGGCGACATCTACTCGCTCGTCAACTGCAACGAGATCGGTGCGCGCCGGCTCTCGGCGATGATGGAGGAGTTCGGGCTCACCGATCTCCAGGCACTCGCCGACCACATCTGCGACAGCTCGCGCGACGCGGTGGCGAGCGAGGTGGCGAAGCTGCCGCATGGCGCCTGGTCCTACGCGATGACGATCGACGGCTATGACGAGCCGATCACGCTGAAGGCGACGACGCGGGTCGATGCCTCGGGCATCTCGGTCGACTACCAGGGCACGTCGGGCATCGCGCGTTTCGGCATCAATTGTCCGCTGACCTACACGCGGGCCTATACGACCTTCGGCCTCGCCACCGCGATCGCGCCACGCGTGCCCAACAATCATGGCTCACTGTCGGTCTACCGCACGACGGCGCCGGCCAATTCGATCGTCAACGCGTTGCCGCCGGCGCCGGTCGCGCTGCGCCACGTCGTCGGCCAGATGCTGCCGGCGGTGGTGTTCGGCTGTCTGAAGCAAGCGATCCCCGAGCGCGTGCCTGCCGAGGGGACGTCCTGCCTCTACACGGTCAATGTGCGCGGCTTTGAGGGTGCCGAGCGGCGGCGCTTCGCCATGACCTTCGTGTCGAATGGCGGCACCGGCGCGCGCCCGGACAGAGACGGGCTGTCGAGCACGGCTTTTCCCTCCGGCGTCAAGGGCACGCCGATCGAGGTGGTCGAGACCATGGTGCCGCTGGTGTTCTGGCGCAAGGAGTTCCGCGCCGACTCGGGCGGGGCCGGGCAGTACCGCGGCGGCCACGGCGTCGAGATCGAGATCGAGAACCGCTCCGAATGGCCGCTCGAGCTGCTCGCCGCCTTCGACCGCATCAAGTTCCCCCCGCGCGGACGCGACGGCGGCGCCGACGGCCTGCCGGGCGAGGTGCTGATCGCGGGAACCGGCGAGCGGCTGCGCGGCAAGGGCCTGCAGGAGATCCCGCCGGGCCGGCATCTCGTCGTGCGCACGCCAGGTGGCGGTGGCATTGGCGATCCCGCCAGACGCGATCGGGCGGCGCTCGACCGCGACGTCGCGAACGGCCTCGTCAGCACGGCGGCGGCTGCGGACGCCTACCGGCAAGGGCGCTGAGAGCGAGGACGCGGCCCCTGCGCCGTCCCCGGCATCAGGCCTTGGCGCGGGCCGCCGTCATCATGCGCAACCGCTCGCGGTAGAAGGTGTAGATGCCGGCGGCGATGACGATGGCGATGCCAAGGAGCGTGAGGCTGTCGGGCACCTGGCCCCAGACGAGATAGCCGCCGGTGATGGCGAACAGCACCACCGAGTAGCGGAATGGCGCGATCACCGCCATCTCGCCCGAGCGCAGCGAGACCGTGACGCAGAAATAGCCGACCACGATCGCTATGGCGGCGGCGGCGAGGCGCAGCGCGACCAGCGGCTCGGGCACCACCCACACCTCCGTCAGCCCCATGACGAAGCCAGCCACGGTGACCGAGGCCGCCGACATCACCGTGATCATCAGCGTGGGGATGTCGCGGTCGATGCGGCGGGTCGAGAGGTCGCGCAGGACGACTGCGAGCACGCAGAAGATGAGCGGCAGCGACCACCAGGAGAAGGCGGCGGTGCCCGGCTTGACGATGAGCAGCACGCCGATGAAGCCGACGAGCGCCGCGGTCCAGCGTCGCCAGCCGACCTGCTCGCGGAAGAACACGGCGGAGGCCGCCGTCACCGCCAGCGGTGTGAACTGCATGATCGCGTTGGTCTCGGCGAAGGGCAGGTGCATGAGGCCGGTGAGGAACAGCACCGTCGAAAGCACCTCGCCGGCGATGCGGCCGCCGACCGGCCAGGACATCATCTGGCGGATCGGCCTCAGCGCACCGAACCACCAGGCGAGCAGCATCACGAAAGCGATGGCGAAGACGCCCCTGACGGCCATGATCTCGCCGATCGGCAGCGTGTCGCCGGCGACCTTGGCAAAGCCGTCATTGGTGACGAACGCACCCATGCCGGCGATCATCGCGAGGATGCCGAGCATGTTGGGGGAGAGGCGGCCGGCCGGCCTTGCCGGTGCCGCAGCGCTCTGCGAGCTCACGATCCTTGACTCTCCGGTTTCCGGCCGGGCGATTGAGAGGGGCGCCGAACGCGATCCGGCCGCCCGGCTCAGCCGCCCGTCACCGACATGTGACGCTGAACGGCCGGGCGGCGCGAGCGGCGGTCGATGACGAAATCGTGGCCCTTGGGTTTCCTGCCGATCGCCTCGTCGATGGCGGCGGAGAGCGGGCCGTCGTCGTCGGGCGAGGCGCGCAACGGGGCCCGAAGATCGGCGTCGTCGTTCTGGCCGAGGCACATGTACAGCATGCCGGTGCAGGTGATGCGCACGCGGTTGCAGCTCTCGCAGAAATTATGGGTGAGTGGGGTGATGAAGCCGAGCCGGCCGCCGGTTTCGGCAATCTCGACATAGCGGGCGGGACCGCCGGTGCGATAGGGAATGTCGGTCAGCGTGAAGCGGTCCATGAGGCGCGCGCGCACCACCGAGAGCGGCAGATAGCGATCGGTGCGGTCCTCCTCGATCTCGCCCATCGGCATGGTCTCGATCAGGGTCAGGTCCATGCCCCGGCCATGCGCAAAGCGCAGCATCGGCTCGATCTCGTCCTCGTTGAAGTCCTTGAGCGCGACGGCATTGAGCTTGACGGCGATGCCGGCCTTTTGCGCCGCATCGATGCCGGCCAGCACCTTGTCGAGCTCGCCCCAGCGGGTGATCTGGCGGAACTTGGCCGGATCGAGCGTGTCGAGCGAGACATTGATGCGCCGGATGCCATGGGCGGCGAGCTCCGGGGCGAAGCGGGCGAGCTGGCTGCCGTTGGTCGTCAGCGTCAGCTCGTCGAGGGCGCCGCTGCCGAGGTGGCGCGAGAGGCGCTCGATCAGCCACATGATGTTCTTGCGCACCAGCGGCTCGCCGCCCGTGAGGCGCAGCTTGCGCACGCCCTTGGCGACGAAGGCGGAGCACAGGCGGTCGAGCTCCTCGAGCGTCAGCAGCTCCTTCTTGGGCAGGAAGGTCATGTGCTCGGCCATGCAGTACACGCAGCGGAAGTCGCAGCGGTCGGTGACCGAGACGCGCAGATAGGTGACGTGCCGCCCGAACGGGTCGATCATCGGCCGTGGCCGATCATGAGGCGTGTCAGCGTTCATTTCGGCAAGCTCCTGGCGGTCCCGGCCGGTCGCGCGGTTTCGCCGGACGGACAGGGACCGTTTCGCGTTTGGCTCTTTCCTATCAGATAGGGCGCCGCCGCGCACGGGTGAAGCCGGCACGAGCCTGGCGCATGGCAGACCGCGCCTGATATCAGATCGGGCCGGCCGCTCCGGCGGCGCCGAGCGTCTCGGCGATGGTGCGGATCAGCAGATCGAGATCGGCCGGCCGCGACAGGCGGTGCTCGCCGTCCTTGACGAGGGTCAGGCGGATGTCGGGCGCCTCGAGGAGACCGGTGAGCTCGATCGAACCCTGCCAGGGCACGTCCGGGTCGGCCATGCCCTGGATGATCCGCACCGGGCAGGCCGGGTCGAAGGGCCGCCCGGCGATGAGATGGCTCCGCCCCTCCTCGATCAGCCGGCGCGTGATCGGATAGCCCTCGTCGCCATAGGCGGACGGGCGCATCCAGACGCCCCTCTCCATGACGTCGCGACGCTCGGCCTCGCCCATCTCCTGCCACATCAGCCGCTCGGTCATGTCCCAGGCCGGGGCGATCAGCACGAGCCCGGCGATGCGGCCGGTGCCGGCGAGGGCCCGGGCGAGGACGAGGGCGATCCAGCCGCCCATGCTGGAGCCGATCAGCACCTGTGGCCCCTCGGCGAGCTGCTCGATCACGGTGCGTGCCTCGGCCGCCCAGTCGCCGATGGTCATGTCCTCGATCCGGCCGGATGAGCGGCCGTGGCCGGAATAGTCGAGGCGCGTCATGGCGAGGCCTTCGGCTCGCGCCCAGTCGGCGATCACGCTCGCCTTGGTGCTCGCCATGTCGGACTTGAAGCCAGGCAGCCAGACGAGACCGGGGCGGCCGTCGGGGCGCACGGCGGGCTCGGCGATCACGGCGATCCGGCGCGAGTGGCCCGAAGCCGCATCGCCCAGCTCGAGGAATCGTGGTTCTTCGGCGGTCAATTGAAGTCACTCCTGGTCAGCTGCCGCTCCCCGTCGGGAGACGCCGGATCGCGGGACGGATCCGGCACGGTCCGACACAGCACGGTCCGACACAGCCCGGTCCGACAAAGAGGGAAGGAGCCGTCTTGTGCCCGCCGCTTTCGCAACCGTGCTTCAGATCATCCCGCGGCTCGATACCGGCGGGGCCGAGCTGTCGACCATCGAGGTCACCGAGGCGATCGTCAAGGCCGGCGGACGGGCACTCGTTGCCAGCGAAGGCGGGCGCATGGCGGGGGAGATCGCCCGGCTCGGCGGCGAGCTCGTCGCCTTTCCGGCCGCGACCAAGAACCCTCTCCGCATCCTCGCCAATGCCCGCCGTCTCGCACGCCTCATCGAGGCCGAGAAGGTCGACATCGTCCATGCCCGCAGCCGCGCGCCGGCCTGGAGCGCGCTCATCGCCGCCCGTCGCACGGGGCGGCCGTTCGTCACCACCTATCACGGTGCCTATGGCGGGCGGGGTGCCCTCAAGACCTGGTACAATGGCGTGATGGCGCGCGGCGACCTCGTCATCGCCAACTCGGCCTATACCGCGCGGCTGATCGCCGAGCGCCACGGGACGCCCGAGACGCGCATCCGCGTCATCCATCGCGGCGTCGATGTGGCGCGCTTCGACCGGGCGGCGATCGCGCCCGAGCGCATCAGCGCCTTGCGAGAGGAATGGGGCCTCGCGCCCGGCGACCGGGTCGTGCTGCAGGCGGCGCGTCTGACCGGCTGGAAGGGCCAGCGCGTGCTCATCGAGGCGGCGCGGCTGCTCGCATCGTCCGGTCGGCTCGGCGATGCCGTCGTCGTCATGGCGGGCGACGCCCAGGGGCGGGACGGCTATCGCGAGGAGCTGCTGGCGCGGATCGAGGCCGCCGGCCTTGGCACTCTTGTCCGGCTGGTCGGCCATTGCGCCGACATGCCGGCCGCCTTCGCCCTTGCCGATCTGGCGGTCATCGCCTCGACCGAGCCGGAGGCGTTCGGGCGGGCGACGGCCGAAGCGCTCGCGGTCGGCTGCCCGGTGGTGGCGACGGATCTGGGAGCGCCGCCCGAGACGCTGCTGGTAAAGGGACGGGTGCCGGAGGGCTCCCATGTCGGCTGGCTGGCCGAGCCGGGCGATGCGGCGGGGCTTGCGGCCCGCATCGCCGAGGCACTGGCGCTGTCGCAAAGCGAGCGCGCGGCGCTTGCCGATCGTGCCCTCGCCCATGTCCGCGCGCATTTCACGGTCGCGCAGCTTCAGGGCGCCACGCTCGACGTCTATCGGGAGTTGCTGGCTGGCATGGGGGAAAACCCTGCCGGCGAGCGTGGCCGCCCGGCGCCGCGCGCTTGACAAGGGCGCCAGTCTTATCGATTCTGCCCATGTATAGCGTTGCGGGGCACTTCCGGCTCTTGTCTCTGAGGTTCAAGGAGGCAGGAGCATTCGGTGCTATCCCATGCGATAAACCAGCGAGCGTCCGAGCCGACGAGGTTGCGCCTCTCGACCCTTTCCCCATTGCGGGACGGGACGACCGAGCCGGGCGGCCCCGTGCTTCCACGAGAAGAACGGTGAGAAGTACGGTCGCGCATCCACGGATGCAGACCCCGCGATCCGGACGAGACACGAAGGAGACTGACACATCCCCCGCCGACCGATGAGAGCCACGCAGGAGCGTGAGACAGAGGGCCCGCGCATCAATGGAGCGATCAGGGCCCGGCAGATCCAGCTGATCGACACCACAGGCACCAATATCGGCGTCGTCGACCGGGACGAGGGGCTGCGGCTGGCCGTGGAGGCCGGGCTGGACCTCGTCGAGATCGCGCCGAACTCCGAGCCGCCCGTCTGCAAGATTCTCGACTACGGCAAATTCAAGTACCAGTCCCAGAAGAAGGCCGCCGAGGCGCGCAAGAAGCAGAAGGTCGTCGAGGTCAAAGAGATCAAGATGCGACCGAACATCGACGATCACGACTACGATGTGAAGCTGCGCAACATGAAGCGGTTCTTCGAGGAGGGCGACAAGGTCAAGGTGACGTTGCGCTTCCGCGGCCGCGAGATGGCGCACCAGGAGATCGGCTTCCAGGTGCTGCAGCGGGTGAAGGCGGACTGCGAGAGCATCGCCAAGATCGAATCGGAGCCGCGCTTCGAGGGCCGTCAGGTGGTGATGATCCTGGCCCCGCGCTGAGATCGGCCGTTCCGCGACACTTGGGCCTCGATGCGGTATCGGCGAGGGCCCGTGAGAGCAACGTGCCCGGTTGAGACGACTGAATTCGTTGCCGGGGTGGCTCGATCTGGTCTTCACCGTGGCCGCCTCGTGCCGCCCCCTGTCGCCCTCGATCGATGAACGCGGGGGGCAGTATCGAAACGGTCAGGCCCGCCGGGTCACGTCTTCGTGGAGGGGCGGCTCTCTGCGATTGCCGGTCCCTTCGCGCTGCCATTCGCCCGCCATCGTGCCCGTCCTCATTCCGGCGGCTTCAACCTCAGCTCGTCCCAGATCAGCGTGCGCAGGGTCTCGCTCCGCCGCTCGATCCGGGCGGCGTCCCAATCGTCCTCGCCGATCACCGATCTCAGCGTCTCGTAGAGCCCGGCCTGTTCCCTCAGCCGCGGCAGCTTTTCGGGGAACGGCTTGTTCGTGAGCTCCTTGTTCACGCGCCGGTCGAGCAGAGCCAGATTGCCGAGGGCGTAGCAGGCAGCGTCATAGGCGACGGAATCGATGATGATGCCGAATTGCGGGTTGCGCGGCATCACATGCTCGACCGAGCCGTCGCGCAGCAGCCTCGTCAGCTCCGGGCGCCAGTTGCGCGACTCCAGCCATTTGAGCAGCGGCGGCGCGATGTCGGGGCTCTTGATCTGCGAGCGCAGCACCCGGTCGATGCGCTGCCGGGTCTCTTTGAAGATGTGCAGAGCCCCGACCTGGCCGGCGCTGCCGGCGCTGCGATAGCGCAGCGGGTTGAGGCCGGCCTTGGATTGCGCCACCGCCCTTGCGAAGATCGCCTGGGGCGCCACGTCCGACTGGCCGAGCGTGATCGCCATGCAACGCCGCGGCAGCGCATCGAACAGCTCCTCGTAGAACGCCCGCTCCGCGGCGCGCAGCCGGTTCCGGTGCAGGGCATGGCTGAGCCTGCTCCAATGATAGAGTGCGAGCGGCTGCCAATCCGTCCAGGGTATGACGTCGAGGCGGCAGATATTGCGGGCTATGGCATCCTCGCCCCCTTGCGTTCGCAGGGTCTCCATCTCGCGCCAGCGGTGAGCGAGATTGCGCACCCCATTCATCCAGTCGACGAGGCCGGTCTCGAGCGCTCGAGCCGCCAGATGCTCGCCAAGGTCGGTATGCCAGTGCTCCTTCTGCGTCTCGACCCGGCCGTTCGCATCGACGACCGCCCGCTCGATCACATCGACGGCGCGCATGAAGCGCTCGAGTCCGTCGCCCGTCACCTCGGCGGTCTCGCTCCACAGCGCGGCGAGCGTGGTGGCCTCCTCGTCGGACCTCGCACATTCCACGATCAGGCCCTTGAGGATGGCGAGGCGGCTGATGCGCTTGCCGTAGAGATTGGTCGAGACGAAGATCTGGCGGGCGAGGCGGCTGTCGTCGGGAAAGAGCACGTTGATTGCCACGCGCTCGACGAGAAAAGTGAAGAAGGCCCGGCGCCGCTCGAGGCTCCACTCCTTCAGCCGGTCGTGGAGCGAGGTGCGGATCCTCAGGATCCGCTGGCCGGTGTCGCGCCGGGAATGGCCCCGGCGCGGGCGGGGCCGGTCGTTGCGCTCCTGGATGTCGCGGCGCAGGGTCGGGTCGCGTCCGTCGAGATGCAGGCGCGGCGTTTGCGCGTCGGCCCAGATCAGCCGGTCGATCTCGTCCTTCCCCGCCGCCTCCGGCTCCAGATCGCGCAGCACCGAGAAGAGGATGGTGAGAACGGTCGTCCGCTGCTGGCCGTCATAGATGATCAGCGTCCCGTCGGTGTCCGTCATCAGCACCATGGTGCCGAAGAAGAACCAGCCGAGTGCCTCGAAGGCCGCGATGGTGTCCGGCCTGCGGCCGAGGGGATCGGGAGCGTCCTCGGTTTCCTCGGCATCCTCGGGGTCCCCGGCGTACTCGGTGTCCTCGCGGGGCGTCTTGGGCGGATCCTCCTCCGCCTCGCCGCCGTCGTCCTCCAACGCGCCCTCGTCGATCAGTTCGCTGAATACGACGTCGAGTTCGCGCAGCAGGCTGGTGCTGTCGGCCGGCTCCCATTCGATGCCGCGCTGGATCGCGGCTGGAACGAGGCGGGGCGCGGCGAACAGGTCGGCAAGGCGCCAGACCGCGCTTCGCACGGGCATCGGGCGGCGCAGTTCGCGCGCCGGAATGGATTCGGTCACCTCGGTCGGCTCCGTTTCGCCTGACGGTACTGGGCGCCCGCGAGCCCTCTCAACGTCGAGTGGTGCGCCCCCGACGTCTGCCGCACCACTTCATGGACCGCCACCAGTGAAGTCTAGACCGTCGCCGACAAGTATTGCCGAGCGGTCCAATCTTGGGCAGGCCAAACCATGACATTGGCACTGCCGAGGCGCCAATGCAACTCCGAGTGGAGTGATCTTGTGCTGATTGCGTGGGAGCCGACCTGCCGGCGCTGGGGCGCCCCGGCCGCCGCGACGCTCGCCGAGCCATGGCGGAACAGCATGGCGCTCCGCCGGTCCCGCTCTACCCAACAGCCCGGCGCGCAGCCATTGTGCAGCCATGGCCGGTCGGCCGCATAGAACGGGACGGTCGAGATGACGACGACGTCGGGAACGGGCATCGCAGAGCCGAGGCAGGCCGAGAGCCGCGACCGCAGCCTTTCGGCGATCGCTCTGCTCAGCGTCGGTGTCGTCATTTTCTCGGTGCAGGACATCGTCCTCAAGGGGCTCAGCGGCGCCTACACGGTCCATGAGATCGTGTTCATCCGCAGCCTCGTCGCGCTGCCGATCCTCACCGTCGCACTCTGGCGCACCGGCGAGCTCGGCGCGGTGGCAAGGGGATGGACGTCCTTCCTGCTCCTGCGCTCGCTCTTCATGTTCGTCGGCTACTCGTCCTACTATCTGGCGCTCGCCGCCATGCCGATGGCGGATGCGGTGGCGCTTGCCATGTCGGCGCCCCTGTTCATCACTGCGCTCTCCTGGCCGGTGCTCGGCGAGCCGGTCGGGCCGCGGCGCATCGCGGCGGTGATCGTCGGTTTCATCGGCTGCATCGTGCTGTTGGCACCGGGCTCGTCGGTGTTCGAGCCGGCTGGCCTGCTCGCCCTCCTGACGGCGGTGACCTATGGCGTGGCGCAACTCCTGTCACGCAAGACCGCCGCCGAGTTCAGCGCCACCGCCATGGCCTTCAATCTGACCATCGTCTTCCTGGTGATCGGCGGCCTCATCGGCCTCGTCCTCGGCGACGGACGCATGGACCTGTCGGCCCACCCGACCATGGGATTCATGTTCCGCGCCTGGTCCTGGCCGAGCCAGGTCGATCTCGCGCTGATGGCGGCGACCGGGATCATCGCGACGCTTGGCATGTACTGCCTCGCGGAGGCCTATCGCCGGACCGAGCCCAACATCGTCGCGCCGTTCGAATATTCGGCGCTGCTGTGGGGCATCCTCTGGGGCTGGCTGTTCTGGGGCACGCTGCCGGGGGCGAACGGTATCGCCGGCATCCTCTTCATCGTCGGCGCCGGGCTTTTCATCATCTATCGCGAGATGCGCCTGAAGCACCGGTGATACCGGCGCGCACGAGTTTCGACTCGTGATCCAGTTGGATGCGCGCCGGTATCTCCTTTGTTTACGCGCGCCCGCCCGCCAACCCCGCGCGTATTCTGTTTGCGCGCGGCCGCCCCGCCAACCCGGCGCGCGAACGCGCTCGCGGGCCGGCGCTCGCCGGCGGCAGGCCTCGACCTTCCTGGCTGGCCCGGTCAGGCGCAGCAGCTATGGCTGCTCCGTGCCGGGGGGACGTCGAGCGTCGGGTTCTGCGTGAAGAAGCCGTCCGGCATCATCATGAAGCCGCAGGAGACCGAGGGCTGGACGGGGAAGTCCTCCAGCCGCGGCATGTGATGCAGGCCGAAGACGTGCCAGAGCGTGACGGACGTGCCGAGCAGTGAGCGGTCGGCACCGGTCCAGCGCGGCAGTCCCTCGTCGCGGCCGCTCTGATTGACGAAATCGCCGGCCGGCCAGCGCTCGTCGGCGCGGGTCGGCGTCGCCCAGACATGGTGGCGGGTGAAGCCGGCGCGCTGGCCGAGCTGGGAGCGGGGATGGCCGAGCGCGGTTATGGCGCTCGTCGGGGTGAGGCGGTAGCCGCCGAGCTGGCCGCCGCGGCGTTTCAGCTCCGGATTGACCACCCGCCAGTAGCGCAGCCTCTCGGCTGAGATCGAGCGCTGCGCCGCCTTCTCCGAGGCGAGCACGGTCTCGACGATATGGAAGGCGTTGCCGTGCGGATTCTCAGGTCCTTCCGGGTCGAGGACGGTGTCGACCTCGGTGACGAGGTTCGCCGAGCGGTCGAGCGCCATCTCCAGGCGCGCGCAGAAGATGTGCTGGTGGATCTGCGCGAGCACGCCGGGCAGCACCTCGGTCCCGTAGCGGGCGGCGTCGGGCGGCTCGATGCCGGCCGTGTTGACGATGCCGGTCGCCTTCACCTCCAGCGAGATGGCGCCGTCGAGGTGCAGATACCAATAGAACATGTACTCGTAGTTGCCGACAGTGGCGATGAAGGAGATCACGAGGCGGCGGTTGCGGCGCGTGTCGGCGATGCCGGTGCGGAAGTCGGTGTGCTTCCAAAGGACGCCGGTATCCTCCTCGTGCATGCAGATCGCCTGCTCGATGACGACGGCGCGTCCGTCGATGCCGGCATAGACCGCGTCGAAATAGCGGATGGCACCGAGGCAGTCGCAGCCGAGCTTCAGGCTGTTCGCCATGGCGCCGATGCCGTATTCGCCGCAGTCGAAGGCGTTCTTGCGCGGATGCAGGCCATAGGGACTGCCATAGGGCACGATCATCTCGGCGATCGAGGCCCGCCGCATGACCATGCGGTAGCTGTCGCCGTCGCGGATCTCGATGTCGTGCAGCGTCAGCCCCTCGCGGGCGTTGAAGCCGATGCGGAAGCGCCAGCCGCACCAGGTGACGGCGTGCCCTGCGACGGTGAAGCTCGCGCCTTCGGGCTGCACCACCTCGATCGGCTTCATGTCGGTGCGCCAGCGGGTCTGGAAGCGCTCGTGGTAGTTGCCGGGTGTCGGCGGCGCCTCGGCCGGCCCCTCGTCGCTGACCGAGAGCACTTCGCCGCGATTGATGTCGATGACGGCCGAGAGCCCCTCGAGCGGATGGGCGAACTGGTTGTCCTCGGCAAAGCTGCGTACCCAGACGATCGCCTGGACCAGACGTCGCTCCTCGCCGCCGGGAAAGCCGCTGCCGACCGACCAGCCGTCGGCGCAGACGAGCGACAGATCGGTGATGCCCCGGCGCGCGAGGGCGGCGACGAAGCGCGGGTCGGCGAGCACGATGCGCTCGGCCTCGAGGAACTCGTCCGGGCCGATGCGTGGGCGGGCATTGCCGCGCTCGGTGCGGCTCTCGATCCGCTCGTCGTCGAGCGAGACGATGAGCTCGACGAGACGGTCCGAGGCGGTGTCGTAGGTGGACACGAAGGCGCGTCGCGGCAGCGCACGGTCCTCGGCTGCGGCCGCATCGCGCTCGGCAGCCTCCGGCTCGAAGAGGTCGATGGTCTCGAAGCGCTGGCCAGGACCGAGGTCGAGATCGCGCCGCACGATGGCGGCGGCATGGCTCAGCTCGGCGGCCGTGAGAGGCTCGAGCGGGTGGATGCCGGGGACCGCTGTCTGCGATCCCTCGCTGGTGCAACCGCATGTCATAGTGGTCCCTCCCCCTCGCGATCCCCGCCGTTTCCGGGGCTTGCTCGCCGGCACAGCCTACAGTCCGGAACGGTCCTGAAAAGAGGGCGTCGGCGGGTAGCCGTCATGCCGGAGGCGGCGGCAGCAGATAGCTGTCCCAGAGGTCGAGCGTGACCTCGTCGGCCTCGGCCGCCTCCTCGCCCCACAGATCGCGGGCCTTGAAGGCAACCGTGTAGAGCGGCTCGCGCCGGGGCATGCCGGCGGCGATGGCATCGGCGAGGCCGAAATGGCCGCGCAGGGCGAGAACGGTGCCGGTCCTGTTGCGCGCATAGCGCGGCAGGCGCGTGTGGCCGGCATGGCCGTGGGCGAGCGTCGTCACGCGCTCGCCCGGCGAAAAGCGGGCGAGGGCGTCGCCGGCTCGCGCGGTGGTATCGCCCGGCATGCCGCTGACGATGAGCATCGCGGCCTCGGCCGGCGGCATGGCGCGCGGTGTTCCAAGCGAGGCGGGCAGCGGCCTGAGCGGCGATCCGGCAAGCTCGGCCTCGTCGATGACGCCAAGCTCCTTCAGCATGGCGAGATTGCCCTCCAGCCATTTCTCGTAATAGCCCGAGCGCAGATAGTGGGCCGGCGCCATCCGCTCGATCTCGCGCCGGACATGGTCGCCGCCGAAGGGCAGCGTCCGACGCAGCACCCGCGATAAGGCGAACATCCGGCCCTCTGAGGGATCGTGAAAGACGATGTCGTCCTCGTCCTGCATGACGGAGCCGAAGCCGTGCATGCCGCCCATGTCGTGGATGCCGTCCATATCGGGCCGCTCCGCCTGTCGCCGTGAAAATCGCTCGCTGCACCATGATCGGGCGAGGGCAGGCAGGGCGCAAGCCCCGACGGCCGGGATCTGACACTCGCGGCCACCGGGACACGAAGTGTCAAATTTGCTCCACTAGGACGGCGCTTCGCTCGCCCAGTGCTCGAGTGCGAAGCGGACGAATGCGGGATCGGGCGTGAGCAGCAGTTGCGCAGCCTGGCCGGCAGCGATGGCGACTTCGTCGGCGCGAGGCTGCTGGTCCGCCGCCGGGCCGAGCCTCGCGCAGAGGCGGGCGCCGAGCCCGTGCAGGATGGCGAGGCGGTCGAGGAGGCCGGTCGCGGCGGGGTAGAAGCCCGGGTCGAGAGCGATACGGTCGGCGGCAAGGCCCGCCGCCTCGAGATGGCCGATGGCAGCCTCGAAGCGATCGAACCCGTCGAGCAGGGGGCGCAACGTGCGCTCGCTCGTTGCCAGCGCAGACGCGGCCGCATCGTCGTGCAAAACGAGACAACCGCCGGCCGCGACCAGTTCGGCCAGGGCGCCCTTCTCGCCGGCGAGGGCGACGCCGATGCGGACGATCTCCACCTCCGCGGCGACGGCAAGGCCGATCTCTCCGATATCCGCCGCCGTCACGCAGATCGGGGCGTAGCCCTCGGCCCTGCAGAGCGGCAGCACCGTCAAGGCCGCCCCGATCGGTCCGTCGAGAATGAGCGCGTCGGCACCACCGGCGACGAGGGTGGCGGCTTCCGCGAGGCAGACCCTGGGGTCCAGCGTCGCGGCGACGCCCGGTACATCGAGCCGGCCGACGAGGGCGGGGCGGCCCGGCGGAAGGCCCGCAAACTTCGCTGGCGGGCGGCTGAGCGCGTCGCAGCAGAGCCGCTCATAGGTCCGCCAGATCTCCTCGTGGTCGAACGGCGGATGTCCCCAATCCTGGCTCTCGAACGTGTCGCAGGACAGTTTCGAGACGGAGATCCCGCCGTCGTCGCGGCGGATGAGCAACTCCATCGCCGAGAAGCCGACGAGGTCGGAGCCGGCGAGGCCGCAGGTCGCAGGCGTATCGGCCGAGCCGTGCCGGGGCGGCGTCCGCCGCTCTGTCAAGGGTCTCAGATAGCAGCGCCGCGGCATCGGGCGGGCTCCCGTCGATCCACTCGAAAAAAGCGACCGGGGCGAAGTGCCGTCAGGCCCCTCCGCCCCGGTCGGGCATGTCTCACGCAGGCACCGCGGCCCGCCGTCAGGTCGGCTGCGGCTCCATGCCGCCGGAGGGCTCCTCGCCGCTCTTGGGCCGGCGGCCGGCCACCGGCACGGCCGAGCCGGTCGGTCCCTTGGGCGCCTCGCCGCCGTCGCGCACGATCGGCTGGCCGTTCATCACCTGCTTGACCTCGTCGCCCGACAGCGTCTCGAACTCGAGCAGCGCCTTGGCGACGGCATGCAGCTTGTCGACAGTCTCGGTCAGGATCTGGCGCGCCTTGGCCTCGCCGGAGGCGACCAGATCGCGGATCTCCTCGTCGATCAGCTTGGCGGTCGCGCCCGACATGTTGGTGGTCTGCGTCACCGAATGGCCGAGGAAGACCTCCTGCTCGTTGCTGGCGTAGCGCACGCGGCCGAGCTTGTCGGACATGCCCCATTCCATGACCATGGCGCGTGCGAGCGCCGTCGCCATCTGGATGTCGCCCGTCGCACCGTTCGTCACATTGCTCTCGCCGCCGAGGATGATCTCGGCCTCGCGGCCGCCGAACAGCACCGCGAGTCGGGCATCGCACCATTTGCGGGTGCGACTGTAGCGGTCGCCCTCCGGCAGGTTCATCGTCACGCCGAGCGCGCGGCCACGCGGGATGATGGTCACCTTGTGCAGCGGATCATAGGGCACCGACAGGCCGACGATGGCGTGCCCCGCCTCATGATAGGCGGTGTTGCGCTTCTCCTCCTCGGACATGACCATGGACTTGCGCTCGGCGCCCATCATGACCTTGTCTTTGGCGTCCTCGAACTCGCGCTGGGTGACGAGCCGCTTGTTGCGCCGCGCTGCGAGCAGCGCCGCCTCGTTGACGAGATTGGCGAGGTCGGCGCCCGAGAAGCCGGGCGTGCCGCGCGCCAGCACCTTGGCGTCGACATCGGGGGCGAGCGGCACCTTCTTCATGTGCACGCGCAGGATCTTCTCGCGTCCGACCACGTCGGGATTGGGTACGGTGATCTGCCGGTCGAAGCGGCCGGGGCGCAAGAGCGCCGGATCGAGCACGTCGGGCCGGTTGGTCGCGGCGATGAGGATGATGCCCTCATTGGCCTCGAAGCCGTCCATCTCGACGAGGAGCTGGTTGAGCGTCTGCTCGCGCTCGTCGTTGCCGCCGCCGAGGCCGGCGCCACGATGACGGCCGACCGCGTCGATCTCGTCGATGAAGATGATGCAGGGCGCGTTCTTCTTGGCCTGGTCGAACATGTCGCGGACGCGGCTGGCGCCGACGCCGACGAACATCTCGACGAAGTCGGAACCCGAGATGGTGAAGAAGGGCACGTTCGCCTCGCCGGCGATGGCGCGGGCGAGCAGCGTCTTGCCGGTACCGGGCGGGCCGACCAGCAGCGCGCCACGCGGGATCTTGCCGCCGAGCCGCTGGAATTTCTGGGGATCGCGCAGGAACTCGACGATCTCCTCCAGGTCCTCCTTCGCCTCGTCGACGCCGGCGACGTCGTCGAAGGTGACACGGCCCTGTCGCTCGGTGAGCAGCTTGGCCTTCGACTTGCCGAAGCCCATGGCACGGCCGCCGCCCGACTGCATCTGCCGCATCAGGTAGATCCACACCGCGATCAGCAGCAGCATCGGGAACCAGTTGATCAGGATCGCAAAGAGCGAGGGCGTCTCGTCGTCGGAGGGACGCGCCACGATCTTCACGTTCTTGGAATAGAGCTGGTCGATGAGCTCGGGGTCGTAGGGCGCGTAGGTGGTGAAGGTCGAGCCGTTGTCGAGCGTGCCGGTGATGCGGCTGCCGGCGATCGTCACCTCCTTCACCGACTGGTTGTCGACGTTGGAGCGGAACTCCGAATAGCTCATCTCATTGGCATGGGCGCCGCGCTGATTGGGGCCCTGGAAGAGCTGGAACAGGGCGATCAGCACCACTGCGATGATGACCCAGATGGCGAAGTTGCGGAAGTTCGCGTTCATTCCCGTTCCCGGTTTCTGGGTGCCCCACGACACCACGGCAAGACCTGGCCCTCAAATGAATTCGGCCCCCGTCCCGGCGGGGGACCGGGTGGCGGAAGCTGATAGGGGCATAGACGAGGTCAACACGGCCCTAACATAGGTATCTGCAAGCTCCTTGCCAAGGTGACGGGCAGGCGTTCCACATGCCGCAGGCGGGACACGGAAAGCCGCGGCCAGCCGGCACACCCGGTCGGTCGCAAGGGGCGTGTCGCGGCCGCGGCCGCGCGGCCTCTGCGACACCGAAACGCCGTCGCTCGCTGGCGACGCTATCTGCCGGACGGGGTGAAAGTTTGACCATCGGCGTGGCCGGCATTCCTGAGCGGTGGGCGATCAGATGGGCTGCGAGGCCTGGGGGCGCCGGGCCACCGGCGCGCTGTCGCATGGCCGCGCCGGCACTGACGCATGTCCGCTCGGGATGGAATCGGTCGGACCGTGTCGACAGTGCTGTAATCCATTGTTTTCGAGCCTGATTCACGCTCTCCATGCTCGCGCGGACGCTCGCATCTCAACCGATCGGGCTCTATCGATAACGAACGGGATCGGCGGCTGTTCCAGCCCCCGGCTCTCATCCCACGGCCTGCCGACCGATTTGCTGCCAGCATGCCCGGTGGCCGGCGGACCAGCCGAGGCTCATGCGTCCGTTGCCGTTTCGAGCCATGGCGGAGCGATGGCGACGACGGTGAGCCCGAGAGCTTCGCCGACGCCCGGACGGGCCGTCGAACCGGGCGCCGCCATGGCGATCGCGCGCCCGCCGTCGAGGACCGCCGGCAGGGTCCGAAGCGCCAGCGCCGGCGTGCCCTTCGGCAGGACGGCCGAAGCGGCGAGGGCGGGGCTCCAGGGCGTCGTCGTCGGGCCGATCGTCAGCGCTGCCGGCGCGTCCGGCGACAGCGACAGGCGGAAGCGGGCGTCGAACTCCATGGAGGCGCCCCGCTCGAGCCGCGTCGGCACCACCGCCATGCGGCCCGGCTCGCGGTGGACGAGAAGCGCGCGGCTGCGTGCGAGGACCATGCAACCGCCGAGCGTGCGGCGGAAGCTGGCCCCGCTGGCGATCAGTGCCTCGAGCGCTTCCAGGGCGCGCAGCTCGGGAAGGGTGGCGGTGCCGCCGGCATGGGCAAGGATCGAGGCGAGCATGCGCAACCGGATTTCGCCGGGATGGGCGCCGAGGGCGGCACGATCGATCCGGACGATGCCGAGGGAATCGGCCTCGGCGATGGCGCGCAGGGCCTCTCCGGCGATGCGCTCGAGCGCGTGGCGGGCCCGGCCGATCCGGCGTGCGCTCTCGCCGAGCGCCCTGGCCGAGAGGCCGAGCCGCTCGAGCGCATCCTGTTCGCGGCGGATGCGCACGCGCTCGAACTCGGTGCGCTCATTGCTGGGATCGGCGATGGCAGGCAGGTTCCGCACCGCCAGCTCGGCGACCAGCCGGGCCTTGGGGATGGTGAGCAAGGGCCTGACGAGGAGGATACCCTCACGCGACGAGACGACAGACATGGCGGCCAAGCCATCGATGCCGCTTCCCCGGGCGAGCCGCATCAGCAGCGTCTCGGCCTGATCGTCGCAGGTGTGCGCGGTAGCGATGGCCGTGGCGCCGACGGTGCGGGCATGGGCGGCGAGCAGGCGGTAGCGGGCCGTGCGGGCGGCGGCCTGAAGCCCGGTGGAGGGCTTCGTCTCGTCCCAGCGGAGGGTCGCATGGGAAAGACCGAGGCGGGCGGCGAGTGCGGCGACTGCCGCGGCTTCCTCGGCCGATCCGGCTCTGAGGCCGTGGTCGACGGTCGCGACTGAGAGCGCTGGCGGCTCGACCGCCCCGGGTGCGCCGGCGGACTGCCAGTCACGCGCGAGTGCCATCAGCGCGGTACTGTCCGGACCACCGGAGACGGCGAGCAGGATATGCCGATGGGGGGCAAGGTCAGAGAAGATCGCGGCGAGCTCGGCCTCGCCGAAGCGAGGCGGATCAGGCCGCTTGCGCGGCGCGGGCGTGCGCTCCGATGGTCGAAGCTCAGGCTCCGCCGGCATGCGGGCGCGATCGTCGGTTGCGCACCTGCCCGGAGCCGGCCCGTCAGCAGCCGGCCCGTCAGCAGCCGGCCCGCGAACGCTCCTTGTCGGCCGTCTGGCGGACTCGTGCCGGGGCATCGGGGAACTCGCTGGCGAGCGCCTGAAGCGCGGTGCAGGCCGTCTTCGACTGGTTCAGCCGGTTGAGCGACATGGCGAGCCGCAACAGGCTCTCCGGGGCCTTCTGGCCTTTGCGATAGCTCTTGTAGCCGGTCAGGAAGGCGTCGGCAGCTTCTTTGTACTGGCCGCGGACATAGTAGGTCTCGCCGAGCCAGTACTGGGCATTGCCGGCGAGCTGGCTCTTCGGGTAGCGGCCGAGGAAGTCGCGGAAGGCCTGCTCGGCCGAGACATAGTCCTGCTGGAGGACATAGCCATAGGCCTCCTCATAGGCCTGTTCGGGCGTGTCGCCGCCGCCGAGCGAGGCGATGCCGCCGCCAAGGCCCGCATCGCCACCACTGGCGCCTTCGGTCGGCGTGTCGAGACCGGTCGACCAGCCACCGCCGCTGCCGGCATCGAGCGGCTCCGACCCGCCTGCCGAGCTGCCGCCGAGCGACGTCCCGGCATCGCCGAAGGAAGCCGAGCCGGACCGTAGCGAGCCGGCGCGGCCGGATTTCAGGGCCTCGATATCGGCGGACATCTGCGACAACTGACCGGCGAGTGCGCGGATCTGCGTCTCGAGCGCCGACAGCCGGCCGTCGAGATCGCCACCGGCGCCGGAGGTGGTGCGGCCGCCCGAGGGCGTGCCGCCGCGGGCGAGCGATTCGAGCGTTCCCGTCACGACCTGCAGATCGACCATCTGCTCTTCGAGATGCTGGATGCGCTGCTCGGCATCGCTGCCGCCGCCCGCGGTCTGGGCGCTCGAGGCGGCCGGCCCCGCCAGTGTGCCGAGGGCGAGGATGCCCAGAGCCAGAATGGCGGCCGGCAGTCTCGGAAAGCCATGCATGAGGTATCCCCGTCGCACGTCATTGTCGGTTCAGGCTGGCAAGGCGACCCACTGCGGCCACGCACGCCTCGCGGCGCGCAGGAATGCCGAAGCGCCCCTCGCGCGTTTCCCGAGGACGGCTGGGCCATGCGGCTCGGCGCGCCAGCGCCGCTGGCCGGTGCTCGGCGCGCCGGCCCATCGGCCGCTCGCCGTCAGGACCCGGCCCGCTGGTTCAGCACGGTGACGGCGCGGCGGTTCTGCGACCAGCAGGAGATGTCGTTGCAGACCGCGACCGGCCGCTCCTTGCCGTAGGATATCGTCCGCATCCGCGCCGGGTTCACACCCTGCTGGGCAAGGAAATCGCGAACGACGGCGGCACGACGGGCACCGAGGGCGATGTTGTACTCGCGGGTGCCCCGCTCGTCGGCATGGCCTTCGATCAGGATGGTGAACTGGCCGTACTGGTTGAGCCAGCCGGCCTGACCGCGCAGGGTCTGCTGGGCGTCCGGCGTGAGGTCCCAGCTATCGGTCGTGAAATAGATCGTATTGCCGACATTGACGCTGAAGTCGCGCTCGGTACCGGGGACCACCGGTCCCCCGTCCGCGCCGGTGCCGAGGGCTGCATTCGGCGTCGGCACCTGGCTGGCGCAGCCCGCCATGCCGAAGGCGACCGCGGCCAACGCGAGAAGGCCGAGCGCCCTGCCGGTCCAAGTCGCACCCATCATGATCCCGTCCCTCGTCCTGGACAGCTCAGTTTCGCCGTCCAATTTCAGGCGCCCCTCGGCGCCGACTGGGCCCCGCGGCCCTCGAAGTTTGCGGCCGCCTCTGGCGTCCGCATCCTGCTCCGCGCCGTGACGGCCCGAAGCGTCCAAGTCCCGATCGGCCGGCGCCGATTCGCGCCCGTTCTGCCGATCCCAGAATAACCCACTCGCGTCCATCGCGCGAACCGCTTCGCAGTGGTCGCCCGCCCGCGATGGTTGGCGCCCGACTTCCTGCCGGCGGTTCCGTATCGCCCACGCCCCGGTGGCGATGCCGGTCTTGTCTGCGACGCGTCCGTTGGCGCCATCGACGCACGCCATCGACCTCGTTCGTCAGGGCCGGTCAGGTCCACCGCTATCGCGACCCCGCACTCTCCTGTCTGCCTTGGGCCGCTCCCGCGCCTGCCTCGGGCACTTCCCGTGTCTGCCCCGGACAATTCCAGCAGCGAGCCAATGCCATTTTTTGCCCGGGCATGCTCGGCTTCGGCTCCGCCGGGATGTCCTTGGACCTCGCAGGTCCCGCCAACGTCGCGATGGGCGTCGTCGTCGCGCGCCGTCCCTGATATGAGCCGGCCCGCCTAGCACCCGTGCAGCCGCCTCGACGTGAATCTCTTGCTAGCTCAGCGTTCGTCCGAAAATGTGACGACCGGGTGGCCGCAGTTGGATGTCTTCGTTATCCCGGTTCCTGTGGCCGTGCTGCACCCCTCAGAGGTGCCATCTTGCCCCTCGCGGCTCCGCGGGGGTCTCACCCGCCCGAGCGATCCATTGAGCGCCCTCGCTCAGCGGGGACGCCACCAATGAGGTCTTGCGGCGCGACCGCGCCATCGCCTGTGAGGCCGAAGGCGACGTGGTCGATCCCGCGTCTATGGCCGCTGCTGCCGCTGCGAGGCCTCTTCACCGCGAGAGAGTAGCTCCCTCGAGATCGCTGCGACCTCTCTCGACGCTGCCTTCGCGTGCGTACGTCTCAAGGCCGATCTTTCAAGGCCGATCTCTGGCCATCTCGCCCCGCCGATCGGTCACCCGACCGGTCCGCGACACGCACCGGTCCGAGTCCTGCACCACTCCGCGACCCGCACCACTCCGAGACCTGCATGTGAGGCCAGCATCTCGAACGGCCCGGCCATCGCGGCTAGTCCAGCCATCACGCAGCTCGACCCCGACAGGCAGCCGGCCATCTTATGCAGCCCGGCCATCTCAGGCAGTCCGGCCAGCCTCGAGCAGCCCCGCCATCTCTGGCGGCCCGGACACCGCGCCATGCTCTGACCACGGTCCCAAGGCATTCGCTGCCGGTCGTGCCCCAACACAGCACAAAGCCGCGCGCCGAGTTTTCACTGCGGCTGCGCGGCTTCTAGATCAGAAATCTGGACATCGCCCCGAGAAGGAAGTGTCGTAGATCTCTTGGATCGATTACGAAAAGTGCCTTACTGGGCGACCTTCTCGATCACGATGTCGGCACCAAGCTTCATCGGGGTATGAGCGACCTCGCGGCGGCAAGCACCGATGGTGGCTGCCGTGGCGACGATCGCGAGCACGATGATGGCACTCTTCATGGTTCAGTCTCCCCAATCCACCCGTGAGAACAGTTCGCTTACTGAGCGACCTGCTCGACGACGACGTCGGCACCCAGCTTCATCGGGGTGTGAGCGACTTCCTTACGGCACGCGCCGAGAGCGGCGGCGGTCGCAATGATCGCGGCGACGATGATAACGCCCTTCATGTCTTCTCTCCTCTGCTTCAACGGCATTAGCCGTATTGTCGATTACCGGCGCCCAGTCACCAGATCAAGTTTCCAACGGATCGGTGACCCTGATTTCCACCCGAGAGGTGCTGAAATGCAACGCCGTATCTCAGTCCCAACACCTCGGACGTTAGCTAGCGCGTGACGAGCGTGCAAGGCGCAGCAATGCCGCTGGTGACAGAGGTGGGCGGTTGGTGTTGCCACCGGGCAACGCGGCGGCGGCCGGGACGGCGGCAAGGAAGGAGCGATCAGGACCCGCTGGCAGGTCCGGCGAGCCGCGGCGGGGTGTGATGCTTCGAGGTCGAGAGGGCAAATGCGCTCGCGAGTCCAGTGGGCTAGCCGCTTCGACCGACGGCCTGCGGCGAGCCGAGCGCCGGCGCGATGAGGTTCACGAGGCGCCCGGCGCGGCGGATCGGGACCATCCGGGGCGAAAGCGGGGTGCCTTGTGGAAAACCCGTGGAGTGAGCCCCGACCGGGCGTAGGTACGGGCCGCGGCCTGGTCGAGGACACCCATTCGTTGAGCCGCGATTCCCGGACAACCCCTTCATCGGCGGTCTCGCCGGACCGCCCGCGCCGGCGCGGGCGTCACGGCGAGCCGTCCGTATCTCGGCCCCGGCGCCACCCGAGCGAGCGACCCCGATGACAGAGCGCAGCCGCCCCGAGAAACGATGGCTCAGTTCAGGGCCGGCGACCAGGCCGGGTCGGAGGCGAAGGACGGCGTCGGCACCTCGCGCTCGTTATAGCCCGACAGGTCGATGGAATAGAGGTGGGGACCATTCCCCTGATCGCGGAAGAACATGATCACGCGGCCGTTCGGCGCCCAGGTCGGCCCTTCATTGTGAAATCCGCCCGTCAGAATGCGCTCGCCGGAACCATCGGGGTGCATGACGCCGATCTGGAAGCCGCCGGCCACCACCTTGGTGAAGGCGATGAGGTCGCCACGCGGCGACCACACCGGGGTCGAGTAGCGGCCGTCGCCATAGCTGATGCGGCGCTGGCCGGAGCCGTCGGCGTTCATCACATAGATCTGCTGGGTGCCCTCGCGATCCGATTCGAACACCACCTGGCGGCCGTCGGGCGAGTAGCAAGGCGCGGTGTCGATGGCGCGTCCGTCGGTCAGCGTACGCAGGCCGCGTGTCGCAAGATCGAGCTCGTGAATGGTGGTGTAGCCGTCGTTCTGCAGGCTGAGCACGACGCGGCGTCCGTCCGGCGAGAAGCGCGGGGCAAAGCTCATCGAAGGCAGGTCGGCGATCAGCTCCTTGCGGCCGGTATTGAGGTCCTGGACGAAAACCCGCGGATTGCCGCCCTCATAGGAGGTGAAGGTGATGAGTTGCTGCGTCGGGCTGAAGCGGGGGGTGAGCACCAGCGACTGGCCCGAGGACAGCATGCGGACATTGAAGCCGTCCTGGTCCATGATTGCGAGCCGCTTGACCCGGTGGTCCTTCGGCCCGGTCTCGTCGACGAAGACGATGCGCGTGTCGAAATAGCCCTTCTCGCCGGTCAGTCTCTCATAGATCTGGTCGGCGATGATGTGGGCGATACGGCGCCAATTGTCGGCCTCGGTGGTGAACTGCTGGCCGGCGAGAGCCTTGCCCGTATAAACGTTCCACAGCCGGAACTCGGCATGGAGCTTGCCGTCGGCGCGGCGCGAGACGCCGCCATGGGCCATGAACTGGGCGCCGATCGCCTGCCAGTCGGCGAAGCGGGGGGCGCGGCGCGGGTCCGAGACGCGCTCGATGAAGGAGCCGCGGTCGAGCGGGAGAATGAGCCCCGAGCGCTCCAGGTCGGCCGAGATCACCTCGGTCATCTCGCGCCCGAGCTCGAAATCGGGCTCGCTGCCGCCGGCGAACTCGGTGACGGCGATCTTCACCGGCTCGAAAGTCGGTGCGTCGACCGTCCCCTCGATCTGGGCAAAGGCGGGCCGGCCTTGCGCGACGGCGAGCGCGAGCAGAAGCCACAGACCGGCCAGGAGGCGGCGGACGGGGCGGGCCGATCGGCGGTCGAGGCTCGGGGTCATGGGGTGTTCGGTCTCGGTTCTCGGCGGATCATGGCGGCGGCGGGGCGGGGCGGCGATGGAGTGGGCCGCGCCCGTCCCCTCGCGCGTTCGGCCATTGAATGTCGGAAAAATCGGGCATTGCCAAGGAGGACGGGCTTTCGCGCCGGCACGATCGTCCGGGTTCATCAAAAGCCGCCGGCTGCGAAACGCGTCGGGTCGAAGTTCAGCGTCACCTGGCGCCAGCCGTTCTCGTATTTGTCGGGCGGCAGCATGTCATAGGGCGCGCACTGCTTGATGGCGATCACGGCGGCCATGGCGGCGCGCTGGAACTCGGCCGAATTCTCCGGATTGAGCACATAGGGCTCGCCCTCGATGTCGCCGGTCCGCGACAGGCTGAACTTCAGGCGCACGACGATATCGCCGGCGCCGACGCCGCCCGCATTGATGTTCCAGCAGCCCATGGCGCGGATCTTGCCGGTGATCATGCCGATCAGCATGTTGGCCTCGGTCGTGGTGAGGGCGCTGCCCTCGCCGCTGGAGGTGCCGATGGTGGTGGCCGATTTCTTGCTCGGCGAAGCATCGGCGGTCTTTTTCTTGCCCTCGGGCGCGTCCGTGGCATTGGGATCGAGATTGAGTAGCGCCTTCTCGATCTCGTCGACCACGTCCTTCTTCTTTTCTTTCTTGGCGGCCTTCTTCTCGGGTGCCTTCTTCTTCGGCTCGTCCTTCTTTTTCGGTTCTTCCTTCTTGGCTTCCTTTTTCTCCTCTTTCTTGGGTTCCTCTTTCTTTTTCTCCTCTTTCTTCGGCTCCTCCTTCTTCAGCACCTCGGCGATCGGATCGGGCTCCTTCTTGGGCTCCTCCTTCTTCGGCTCGGCTTTCTTCTCCTCCTTCTTGGGTTCCTCCTTCTTCGGCTCCTCCTTTTTGGGCTCCTCCTTCTTGGGCGGAAGGGCGGCGACGCTCGTCGTCTGCGCCTTGTCCTTGGGGAGCTTCTTCTCGGGGGCCTTGGCGGCGGATTCCACCGTCTTCGCCCGGGTATCGCCCCGGCGCATGTTCTCGAACTCGGCGACGGTCAGCATCTCGACGGCCAGCGGCACCTCGGTCGGCTTGCCGAGCGGCCGGGTGGCGGTGATCGAGAACAGCGCCCAGCCGATCAGCGTGGCGTGCAGCGCGATGGAGATGACGAGGCCGATGCGCATGGCGAGTGGGGCCGGTGTGGTTACCGGAACGACGGATCCGCCCGCAGGACGCGGGGCCGGTTCGTCCGTCCGCTCTGGCGTTTCCGTCTCACCCGTCATCATCCGCCCCGATTGTCAAGCCCCGAGCGACCGCGGCCGATGAGCCATGGCCGGCGCCCTGATCCGGCGGGCGAAGGAGGCTTCCTGCCATCGGGTCGTGGCGAAGGCGAGGCGGCGGCGCTGCGATCCGGCCGCCCGGCGCCGCACTGTGACCGTCAGGTCTTCGGCTCGACGTCGGTCACCAGCGAGATCTTGCCGAAGCCGGCCGCGCTCAGCTCGCCCATCACCCGCATGACCATGCCGTAGTCGACGTCCTTGTCGCCACGGATATAGATCGGGTCGGCGGCGGTCTCGGGCGGCATCTTGGACAGCCGCAAGCGGATCTCCGAGAGGTCGACCGGCGTCTCCATGAGGAACAGCTTGCCGTCCTTGGCGACAGTGATGGTGAGTGGGGCCTTGTTGCTCTGGCCGAGCTGCTGGGCAGAGGATTTGGGCAGCTCGATCGGCACCCCGACCGAGAGCAGCGGCGCGGCCACCATGAAGATGATGAGCAGCACCAGCATGACGTCGACGAAGGGGGTGACGTTGATCTCGGCCATCGGCTGCTGGCGCCTGCGCCCGCCGCGCCGGCGCCCACCGCCACCCGACGACTTCGTGCTCATGCCCATCGGCGCGCCCTCACGTCCGCTGGTCGACCTGGCGCGAGACGATCGCCGCGAACTCGTCGGCGAAGCCTTCGAGCCGCTGCCCGAGCCGGCCGGCCTCGGTCGAGAACTTGTTGTAGAAGATCACCGAGGGGATCGCCGCGAGCAGGCCGAGCGCGGTCGCGAACAGCGCCTCGGCGATGCCCGGCGCCACCACCGCGAGGCTGGTATTCTTGCTGGCGGCGATCGCCTGGAAGCTCGTCATGATGCCCCAGACGGTGCCGAACAGGCCGATGAACGGGGCGGTCGAGCCGACCGTCGCAAGGAACAGCAGGCGGTTCTCGAGCCGGTCGAGCTCGCGGCCGATGGTCACGTCCATCACCTTCTCGACGCGCAGCTGGATGCCCCGCAGCGTCTTCGGGCTGAGCTCGACCGAGCGCTTCCACTCGCGCATGGCGGCGACGAAAAGCGCGCTCATCGCCTCGGTCTTGCCGCGCGAGAGGCCGGCATAGAGCTCTTCCAGCGACTGGCCGGACCAGAAGAGCTGCTCGAAGCGGTTGGTCTCGCGGCGGGCGCGGCGGAAGGAGATCAGCTTCTCGATGATGATCGCCCAGGACCAGACCGATGCGAGCATCAGCCCGACCATCACGATCTGAACGACGATATGCGCCTGGAGGAAAAGCTCGAGGAACGAGAATCCCGGTGCCGCGACTGGGCTTTGTGTGACGACTTCGACAGGGTTCATTGGCAGCGCTTCGGATCGATCTCGGCAACAGGCTTGTCAGGGCATCGGTCAGGGCATCGGCGCATGAGCCCGGCGGCGGCCGCGCGGCCATCGTGACGAGGCCGGACAGCAGCGCAGGTGGCGATCGCCCGCGCCATCGCCGGTCCTGCCCGTCATCCGATGAGATACCCCGCTCAACGGCGCCATACTGACGGGCAATGTGGCCAGATTAGGTTGCCGGGCCGCGGGATGTGGCGCCGTCCCGCCGCAGCGTCCCGGGGGATCGTCTAGGCAATTTCGCGCTTCAGCTCAAGTCGCGAACAACCGCCGCCCAGGTGGCGCCCCCGCCTGACGGTGCCCAGCCTGACAATGTTCCCGCCTAGGTGGCGCCCCCGCCTGACAATGCCCCCGCTTGACCATGCAAGTGCGATGGCCCCGGCACCGACCTTGCTTCACGGCGTTTGCCATCTGTGCTCTCTTCGCCAGCTCGGGCGCGCGAGGCTGCGGCCTTGAGAGATTGCGGTCGGCGAGGGGAGTGAGATCGACATGCATGCCGAGGCGTCCTATCCCGAGGCGGCCGTCATCGCCATGACGCTGCTGACGGCCATACTCGGCGTCCGCATCGCCTGGAACGCCCGTCATCTGCCGGGTATGTCGATCGGCCTCGTGCTGCGCAGCCTCGGTGCCCTCGTCATATTCCTCGTCTATGCGATCATCGGCGCCGTGCTCGCCTTCGCCTTCGCGATCCAGAGCAACGATCCGCTGGTGCACTGATCGCCAGCCTGTTCGTCGGCGCCTGGGTGGCGATGGGGAGCGTCTGGCTGATCCGCCTTGCGCCGCGGATCGGAGAGGTCCCGCATTTCGTCGCCCGCTTCGGCTATCTCGACATCGCCATCCTCTTTGTCCTGGTCAATTCCGCCGCCTATGTGCTCGGCCGGACGGTGGACTGAGCCGGCGGCCCCGGAGGCGGGGCGGACTTGGTTCGGGGAGTGGGAGTTCTCTTTTTGTTCTTGAATGGGCGATGCAACGCGGGTAAGCTTCCTCCGTCATGTGAGCGATGGGGCGGGGGATGTTCGGTCAGATCTCGACAGTGGCGTTCGTCGGCATCGAGGCGCGGCCCGTGCAGGTCCAGGTGCAGATCTCGCCGGGCCTGCCGGTATTCGCGGTGGTCGGTCTGCCGGACAAGGCGGTGGCAGAGAGCCGGGAGCGGGTGCGCGGCGCGCTGCACGCCATCGGGCTCGGCCTGCCGAGGAAGCACATCACCGTCAATCTGGCGCCGGCGGATCTGCCCAAGGAGGGCAGCCATTTCGACCTGGCGATCGCGCTGGCGATGATGGTCGCTTGCGGCGCCATCCTGCAGAGCCAGCTCGACGACTATTGCGCGATCGGCGAGCTCGCGCTCGACGGCTCGATAGCGCCCGTCATCGGCGCGCTGCCGGCGGCGGTCGGGGCCAATGCCATGGGCCGGGGGCTGATCTGCCCGGCCGCATCGGGGCCGGAGGCCGCCTGGGCGTCGGGGGAGATGTCGATCCTGGCGGCGCCGCACCTCCTCTCGCTCGTCAATCACTTCAAGGGCCTGCAGACGCTCGCCGCGCCGGAGCCGAGCATGCGCGACGAAGGTAATCCGATGCCCGACATGCGCGACATCAAGGGCCAGGAAAGCGCCCGCCGCGCCCTCGAGGTGGCGGCGGCGGGCGGCCACAATCTGCTGATGGTCGGGCCGCCCGGTTCGGGCAAGACGATGCTGGCGGCGCGCCTGCCCTCGATCCTGCCGCCCCTGACACCCGAGGAGATGCTCGAGGTCAGCCAGATCCACAGCCTCGCGGGAGAACTCGCCGGCGGGCGGATCGGGCGACGGCGACCGTTCCGCCAGCCGCATCATTCCGCGAGCATGGCCGCGCTCGTCGGCGGCGGCTCGCGGCCGCGTCCGGGCGAGGTCGCGCTCGCTCATCTCGGCGTCCTCTTCCTCGACGAGTTGCCCGAGTTTTCGCCGCCCGTGCTCGATGCCCTCCGCCAGCCGCTCGAGGCCGGCGAGACCGTGATTGCCCGGGCCAATCACCGCATCGCCTATCCCTCGCGCATCCAGCTCGTCGCGGCCATGAACCCCTGTCGCTGCGGGCGGGCGGGCGAGCCGGGCTTTGCCTGCGCCCGCGGCCGCGACTGCGCCGAGCACTATCAGGCCCGGCTTTCGGGACCGCTGCTCGACCGCATCGACCTGCAGATCGAGGTGCCGGCCGTCACCGCCGCCGATCTGGCGCTGCCGGCGAGCGGTGAGGATAGTGCCACGGTCCGCGAGCGGGTGGTCCGCGCACGCGAGCGCCAACACCTGCGCGTCCGCCGGCTTGGTCTTTCCGGCGTCCGCACCAATGCCGATCTGAAGGGGGCGGCGCTCGAGGAGGCTTCGCGGCCGGACGAGGCGGGCATGGCGCTGCTGTCGGATGCTTCCGCCCGGCTGCAGCTCTCGGCGCGCGGTTATCACCGCACCTTGCGTGTCGCGCTGACACTCGCCGATCTCGCCGACGTCGATCGGGTCGGACGCGGGCAGATCGCGGAGGCCTTGAGCTACCGGGGCGAGCAGCTGCGCCAGCGCAAGGCCGCCTGAGCGCCCGAACGGGCCTTGGATGGTCGGCCGAACCGTGGCGGGCTGTTCCCCAGGGCAACGATTCCGACCGTGACGTCGGCCGTCATCGGGCCGTTACGTTCTTGAAACCGGTGCAGTGCCCGCACACCTCATGAGGGCACGGGTTGCAGAGGAGACTGAACACGCAAGGCGCCGACCGGATCGCCCGGGCGGCCCGAGCAGGGGCGGGGCGCCAGCATGTGCCCGGGACCCCAGGGAGGTGGTGTCATGAGCGAGACGAGATCAGAATCCGGCCTGTCCGGTGCCGCGACCGCCGAGGTGATCGTCGGTGCCTTCGTCAGGATCGAGCGCGACGGGCCGGCACCCGTCCGCAACAAGCCCGCCGACATCATCTGGCTTGCCGACTACCGGCTCGAGCGCATCCGCCGCGAAGTGCTCCGCCGGGCCGCCGAGATCGGCCGCCGATAGGGCATCGACGGGCAAGGCATGTCTCCCCCCGAGAGCACGGGGGATGGCGGCCGGCCCGTCGAAAGACCATGCCGGAAGGGACCAGCCTCAAGCGCGCGGCTCCGATTGCATTGGATCGGCGAGCGCTCGGGTGCCCGCATCCTCGTCCCGTTCCAATCCTGCCGGAGGGGCTGGGACGGGGGCTGCGCGAACACCCGCGCGCTGGCCCACTCGCTGGCGCGCCGGTCCGCTCGCTGCATGGGGGGCCTGCCCAGCCTCGGCCTGAACGCCAGTCTCTGCACGAGAGCCGGTCGTTTGACGAGAGGGAGAGAACCCGCCCGGGCCGCCATTAGCCGTTCCTCAACCGCGGGCGGCTAGTCTCGCGTCCAAAGAAACGGGGATGCACCCCGACCGGAACGAGGCGCCGAGCAGACGTGGATAATAGACCTGGACGCGGCCTCCGCCCGCGCGTCGGCGCTTGCCGCCCGCGATCGCGGAGCGACGATTCGACATCTGTCGGCGACACCCAGCCGCTCGGCCGGCTGGCCGCGCGTGGGCGCGACGCCCTGTCGGCGACCCGCGGCCGCATCGAGGCCTGGCGCACCGTCATCTTCACCATCGGTCTGGCGCTGACGCTCGCCGGTCTTTCGGCCCTGCCCGGCCCGGCCCTGCTGACGCCGGCCCACATCATCGTCATCACGGGCGTGCTCTCGATCGTGCTCGCCGCCATCAGCCTCTCCACCGGCCAGCCGCGCGGTGAGGCGCCGAGCGACGAGCCCCATCTCGTCGGCCCGCTCGCCGAGCGGCTCGAGCGCGGCCTCGAATCGCTGAAGGACATGCAGTGGGAGCTGCGCGAGAACGAGGCGCGCTACCGGGACCTGCTCGACAGCCAGCAGGACGTCATCCTGAGACGCGACGGCGAGGGGCGTCTGACCTTCGTCAACAACGCCTTCTGCAAGGCGTTCGACGTCGAGGCCGCGCATGTCCTCGGCCGCGTCTTCCGCCCGGTCCATATCGAGGGCGCCGAGCCCGATCCCGACTTCCCGCGCGCGGGCGAGCGCCGCCGCACCTATCTGGAGCGCATCGAGACGAGCTCGGGCGCCCGCTGGTTCGCCTGGGAGGACTATGCAATTCCCGGCGACCGGCCCTCCTCCGTCGAGATCCAGACGGTCGGGCGCGACGTCACCGAGCAGCGCGAGGCCGAGGCCCAGCTCCAGGAGGCGCGCGACCAGTCGGAAGCGGCCAACCGGGCCAAATCGCGCTTCCTCGCGGTCATGAGCCACGAGATCCGCACGCCGATGAACGGCATCATGGGCATGACGAGTCTCCTGCTCGACACCGAGCTGACGCCCGAGCAGGGCACCTATGCCCGCGCCATCAAGCAATCGGCCAAGACCCTGCTCTCGCTGATCGACGAGATCCTCGACTTCTCCAAGATCGAGGCCGGCCGCGTCAGCCTCGCCGAGGCGCCCTTCGCGCTCGACGAGGTGGTGCAGGGAGTGGTCGAGCTGCTGGCGCCGCGCTGCCACGACAAGGGCCTCGAGATCGCCTGGGCGATCGATCCGGCGCTGCCGCGGCGCCTGATCGGCGATGAGGTGCGCATTCGCCAGATCCTCATCAATCTGGTCGGCAACGCCATCAAGTTCACCGACCAGGGCGGCGTCGGCGTCGAGGTCACCGGCGCGCGCACGGGCGAGCCCGGTGCCGGCCATTGCGCACTCACGATCACGGTGCGCGATACCGGGATCGGCCTTTCGGAGAGCGATCGGCGGCGCGTCTTCGGCGAGTTCGTGCAGGCTGATTCGACGAGCGCACGGCGCCATGGCGGCACCGGGCTCGGCCTCGCCATCTCGCACCGTCTCGCCCAGGCGATGAGCGGCGACATCGTGGTCGAGAGCACGCCCGGCGCCGGGGCCGTGTTCACGGTGACGCTGAAATTGAAGGCGCAGGACCGCTCGCCGAGCCTCCTGGAGGTGTGGCCGGACGGTCCCCGGCGGCGCGTCCTCGTCGCTCTCGGTCGGCCGATCGAGGGCGGGATGATCGCGCGGACGCTGCGGGCACTCGGCCACGATGTCGATGTGCTCGACATGAATGCGGGCTGGCGCGAGGGGATCGGCCGGCTCGCCGGCGAGCGGCCGGTTGACGTCGTCATCGCCGACACGACCCTCGCGGCGGACGAGGCCGGACAGCTCCTCGCCGGCAGCGGGGCGGCGGCACCGTCGGGTGTCGTGCTGATCGATGCCTCGGAGCGGGGTCTCCTCAAGGATTTCGCCCGCCACGGCTATCCTGCCTATCTGATCCGGCCGGTCAGGCCGTCCTCCCTGCTGCACCAGATCCGTCCGGCCTCGGCAGCGGGCAATGCGGCCGGTGCCCCCGGCCCGATCGACCGGCGGGCGGCAGGAAGCGCACTGCCGAGGCCGGGCATCGGCCGCCGTGTGCTGCTGGCGGAGGACAACGACATCAATGCGCTTCTCGCCGAGCGGATGCTGAAGATGGCCGGCGCCAAGGTCGTCCGGGTGCAGAACGGGCGCGAGGCGGTCGAGGCGGTCGATGCGACGCGCAAGGGCGGGCTGCAGCCCTTCGACCTCATCCTCATGGATGTGCAGATGCCGGAGATGGACGGGCTCGCCGCGGCGGGCGCGATCCGCGCGCTCGGGGGCGAGGGCTGGGTCCGGCCGCCGATCGTCGCGCTCACTGCCAACGCCTTTGCCGAGGATCGCCAACGCTGCCTCAAGGCGGGTATGGACGACTATCTGGCAAAGCCCTTCGAGCGGCCCGAGCTCGAGGAGATGCTCGAGAAGTGGTGCGAGCGGGCGACTGCAACCGGGGCGGGAGAAGCCAGCGAAGGCGCCGGCGACCGCGCGGGCGAGCGGGCCGGCGAGCCGAGCGCGGCCTGAGGCCGGACAGGTCGGCGTCGTCGCCGGGAGACCGTCTGCCGCCACCTCATCGAGGCCTGCCCCCCGCCGATGGCCTGTCCACGGATCGGTTGACGCGGATGCGAGCTCCCGGGGCTGTCGGGCGAGGTCCCGCGACCGGGTCCCGCCGAGTTGGCCTCCGCCGACCGGGGCCCGCCGACCGGGACCAGCCGCATACCGCCCGCCCGGATATGGGCCCGCCCCGCGACCCTTCCGATTCGCCGATGCACGATCGCCCGGGCGGGCTTTGTCTCCTTGCGTCCTCCTGTCCCCGTCCGCCATCGTCCGGCCGCTGGTCTCTCATCCCGGCCGATGCTAGACACCGCTCGTGATTCCGGGGCTGTTCGCCGATTTCGGCGGCTCCGATTCCGCGCCGGCCGCAGAGGCGCGGGCACGGCTCGTGCCGCGGCAGGATCGAGTGGGGCTGGATCGAGTGGGGCAGGACCCATGCAGGCTGCCGCCCGGCATGCTGCCGTGAGGAACCGCCGCGGCGCCTGGCCGGATGCGATCGAGCCGGCGCTCAAGGCCACTGTGTTGGCGCGTTTCGTTTCGACGAGCCGGGCGTCTTCTCGTCGGGGAATGCACTGGAGAGCTTGAGGAAAGACCATGGCCAGCGTGCCGACCGTCGACAACGTCCGTATCGCCATCATCGGCCTCGGCTATGTGGGCCTGCCGCTCGCCGTCTACATGGCCCGCCACTTCCCGGTCACCGGCTTCGACATCAACCGGCAGCGCATCGCCGAGCTGAAGGCCGGCGAGGATCGCACCCACGAGGTGACCGAGGAGGAGTTCGCCGCGGCGCGGCGCATCTCCTACTCCGCCGACACCGCCGATCTCAAATCGTGCAACTTCTTCATCGTCACCGTGCCGACACCGATCGACGAGGCGCGGCGGCCCGACCTGACGCCGCTCGAGAAGGCATCGACCACGGTCGGCGGCGTGCTCAAGGCGGGCGACGTGGTGGTCTACGAATCGACCGTCTACCCGGGCGTGACCGAGGAGGTCTGCGTGCCGATCCTCGAGAAGCTCTCGGGATTGAAGTTCAACCGGGATTTCTTCGCCGGCTACAGCCCCGAGCGCATCAATCCGGGTGACGCCAAGCACCGCCTGCCCGACATCCTGAAGGTCACGTCGGGCTCGACGCCCGAGGTTGCCGAGCTCGTCAATGCGGTCTATGGCCGGGTCATCACGGCGGGCACGCACAAGGCGAGCTCGATCCGCGTCGCGGAGGCCGCCAAGGTCATCGAGAACATCCAGCGCGACGTCAACATCGCGCTCGTCAACGAGCTCGCCCAGCTCTTCAAGCAGATGGGCCTCGAGACGCGCGAGGTGCTGGCGGCGGCCGGCACCAAATGGAACTTCCACGGCTACATGCCGGGCCTCGTCGGCGGCCATTGCATCGGCGTCGACCCCTATTATCTGACGCATAAGGCCCAATCGATCGGCTTTCATCCCGAGATGATCCTTGCCGGCCGGCGCATCAACGACGGCATGGCGCAATGGGTCGCCCACGACGTCATCAAGACCATGGTGAAGCGCAAGCAGCGGGTCGACGACGCGCGCATCCTGGTCATGGGCTTCACCTTCAAGGAGAACTGCCCGGACACGCGCAACACCAAGGTCGCCGATCTCGTCAAGGAGCTCGCCGAGTTCGCGCGCGAGGTCGCGGTCTACGACCCGCTCGCCGATGTCGAGGAGGCGATGCACGAATACGGCATCGCCGTCAGCCGCGACATGCCGAAGGGACCGTTCGACGCCGCCGTGCTCGCCGTCAAGCATGACGAGATCGCGGGGCTGGGGACCGCCGGCATCAAGGCGATGCTGAAGCCGGACGGTACGATCTATGACCTGAAGGGCGTGCTCGCCCGCGAGGACAGCCACGCCCGCGTGTGAGGCGGCCCCGCTGAGCGCCGTCGATGCGATCGGGTCGGCGCTCCAGCTTGTCGTTGGCCGCATTTTCTTTCGGCGAGCCGGTAGCCACCTCGTCGGAAAATTGCTCTGGGGAATGAGGCATGCGGATCCTGCTCACCGGCGTCGCCGGTTTCATCGGCTACCACACGGCCGAAGCGCTCCTTCGGCGTGGCGACGAGGTGATCGGCGTCGACAGCGTCAATGATTACTACGACGTGGCGCTGAAGGAGGCGCGGCTGGCCCGGCTCGAGGGGCGCCCGGGCTATCGCTTCATCCGCCACGATCTCGCCGGACGGCCTGAGACGGCCGAGCTGTTCGGCCGCGAGCGGCCCGACAGGGTCGTGCACCTCGCGGCCCAGGCGGGCGTCCGCTACGCCTTCACCAATCCGCACGCCTATGTCGATTCCAATCTCACCGGCTTCGTCAACGTGCTCGAGGGCTGCCGGCACAACGGGGTCGGCCATCTCGTCTATGCCTCGTCGAGCTCGGTCTACGGCCTCAACACGCATATGCCCTTCAGCGTCGAGCAGAATGCCGACCATCCGGTCAGCCTCTATGGTGCGACCAAGAAGGCCAACGAGCTGATGGCGCATTCCTATGCCCATCTCTATCGCCTGCCGGCGACGGGGCTGAGGTTCTTCACGGTCTACGGCCCCTGGGGCCGGCCCGACATGTCGCTGTTCCTGTTCACGAAAAAGATCCTCGCCGGCGAGCCGATCGACGTCTTCAACAACGGCAATCACGCCCGCGACTTCACCTATATCGACGACATCGTCGAGGGCGTGGTGCGGACGCTCGACCACGTCGCCGCGCCCGATACGGCGTTCGACGGCGATGCACCGCTGCCGGCGACCTCCTCGGCGCCGCACCGGGTCTACAATATTGGCAACAACCAGCCGGTCGAACTCGTCCATTTCATCGAATGCCTGGAGAAGGCACTCGGCGTCGCGGCGAAACGCAATTATCTGCCGTTGCAGCCGGGCGATGTCGTGAAGACCTATGCCGATGTGGATCGTCTCGCCGATGCGGTCGGCTTCCGGCCGAGCACACCGATCGAAGAGGGGATTGCCCGGTTCGCCGATTGGTATCGAAGTTTTTACAAAGTCTAAGTAAGTATTGCTCTCTTTCTTTCCCGATCCGAACGATGATGCGCCGCCACACCGCCGGAAGGCAGACGGACAGGCTCTCATCGAGGGGACGCCACATTGTAGGAAGGGAACCAAGCGCAATGGCCGCCATGATCATCTGGATCGTCATCGTCGCCCTTGGCGTCGCGCTCATTGTCATCACCTCGGCCATCGGTGCGGTCGGCCTCAATGCGCTGGTGGCGGCCATGATCAGCCTCGTCATCGCCATCCTCGCGGTGCGGGAGAACCAGGCCGCGGCGGGCGGCGGCGCCGGCGCCTACCAGCTCTCGGCGACCAATGCGCGCTATATGGGCCTCGTCTGGGCCTGGGGCGCCGTCTCGCTGGTGCTCGTCTACAATGCCATCCTCAAATGGCCGGAGTGGTGGCACTTCGTGATCGCCTTCGCGGCGGCTGCGGCGCTCTGCCTCGTCTTCGCCAACCTGCTCGAGGCGGCCGCCAAGGGCGATGTCCCGGGCGAGCGGGTGCTCAAGCTGTCGCGCATCCTTGCGGTCATCCAGCTCGTCGGGGCGCTCGTCGCGGTGGCAGGACTTGCGATCGACGGCAAGCTCGCCTTCCTCGGCATGCCGAGCCTCATCAACGGGCGCGACTGGCACGGCGATCCGTCCTGGGTCGGTAGCCATGTCTTCTTCTTCGGCGCGCTGGCGCTCGCGGCGATCAGCGCCGTCGCGCTCGGCTCCTACAACCGGGCCCTTGCGGACAAGAGCCCGGCCCCGGCCGCCAGCGCGGTCCGTCGCCGGGTCTGAGGAAGCCCTCGCGCGCGGGCATTCGCGCGTCCGCTCGCATCTCGATCGATCAGGCGCGAGGTCTTTTCCAAGAGTCTGATTCACGACCTCGATGCTCGCGCGTCCGCTCGCATCTCGATCGATCAGGCTCTAGTCTCGCTTCCGACCGGTGATTCGCCCGTCAAGGGAGCGAGAGAGGCTGAGCATGAGCTGGCTGACATTTGCGGGCCTCGCGGCGCTCGCCGGGATGCTCGCCATGATCGCGACGGCGAGCCCGGAGCTCGCCGGAGCCAATGCCGTGGCGGCCGTCGCGACGGGCGGCGCACTCGCGCTCATCGCTCTTGGCGCCAATCTGGCTCTCTGGCGGGCGGGGGCCGGCATCGCGCCGATGCGCGCGGCGGCCGTGCTCAATGGGCGACTGATGGCGGTCGCCTATTTCTGGGGCGGCCTCGCCATGGCCGGCATGTACTATCTCACCGACCTTTCCTGGTATCACGCCTATCAATACGCGATCTATATGGCGGCGCTCGGCGCCCTCTGTCTCGCCATGGCGGGTCGGATCGCTGCCATCGACATTGCAGGGCGCACGCGTCCCTTGCGGACCGGACCGGCTCTCGCGGTGTTCCAGGGCCTCGTGATGGCGGGCATCGCCATCTATCTGGCAAGGTCTGGCAAGCTCCAGGCGATGCGGCCGGACTGGGCCGCCAACCACGTCTTCCTCGCCGGCGCGCTGGCCCTCGTGGCGATGAGCACGATCTCGCTGGCGAGCCATCACCGGCTGAAGCCCGCACGTGGCTAGAGCCTGATCGGTCGAGATGCGAGCCTCCGGGCGAGCATCGAGAGCGTGAATCGACTCAGAAAGGGAGAGCCTGATCGGTCGAGATGCGAGCGTCCGGGCGAGCATCGAGGCGTAGACTCCAACTCAAAGAGTTGGAGCATGCCCGACACGGCCGACCCGATTCCAAACAAGTCGGACATGCTCGAGCTGAGGCAACTTTCCGCCAGCCCGGCCTATCTCAGGGGCTGGCGAGCTGGGTCACGGCGCGGCGCGGCTCGGGCAGCGGAATCTCCGCCGTCTCGGGAGCGGCATCGCCGGTGAGGGTGGGCTCGGAGCCATCCTTCAGGATCGCGGCACAGGTCGCCGGCAGCGAGGAGACCATCAGCTCGCGGCGGCGGACCTGCTTGGTCGAATCCTTCTTCGTCTCCGCGGGCTCGGCCTTGGCCGGCCGGCTGACCGTCTTCAGCCAGCTCTCGAGCTCCTTGCCGCAGCCGTCGTCGTCGGCCGGCTCCTTCTGCGGCACGCAGCCGGCCATGCCCGCCGGGCAGCTCAGCCGCACATGGAAATGGTAGTTGTGGCCGAACAGCGGGCGGACCTTGCTGAGCCAGGCCCGGTCCTCACCTGCCGAGGCACAGAGCGCCTTCTTGATCGCCGGATGCACGAAGATGCGCTCGACCTCGGGATGAAGCGCGGCGCGCTTCAGGATGCGGGCGAAATCCTCCGACCAGTTGCCGGCGACCACCTCGGTGCCCTTTTCCTCGGCGAGCAGCAGCGGCTCGATGTTCTCGCGATCCTCGAGACTGAGCGGCACCTCGGAGGGCATCGGCTTGAACCAGATGTCCGCGTCGAGCCCGATCTGATGGCTCTTGTGGCCGGTCAGCATGGGGCCGCCGCGCGGCTGCGACATGTCGCCGATCAGCAGACCCGGCCAGTTCTCCTCGCTCTTCAACTCGGCCGAGAAGCGCGTCAGGAAGTCGATCAGCGCCGGATGGCCCCAATTGCGGTTCCGCGACAGGCGCATGACCTGATAGCCGGCGCCGTTGATCGGCAGCGCCACGCCCCCCGACAGGCAGCCACGGGCATAGCCGCCGATGGGTGCGGCCTTCGCCCCGGCCGGGCCGAGCACGAAGCCGAACTGCTCCTTGGCCGGGCGCGCCTCATGCTTCTTGCCGGCGGCGCCGGCGGACGGGGCGGCGATTGCCAAGGCGATTGCGAGCGCGGCCATCGCGGCCGCCAGGGTTTCGCGTGAGCTCATCGGGACCTCCTCGCTCGATCGGCCATCCGGCCATCTTCGTCAGCCATGTGCCGTTTTTTCGGCGGATCGGATCGGATGGGTCCGGGCGGCGGTCGCCCGCACCCTACAGGCCCGACCTCATCCCGTGAAGCTCAGCGGTCGCGGAAGCTGCGCTCCAGACGGCGCTGCTCCTCGGCGATGCGGACGCCGGCGATCATGCGGTCGATCAGCAGGCAGGTGCGTCGGAAGAGGTCCGAGCCGCGCCGGTAGTCGGCCGGGGCGAGGAAATCGACACGCCCGGCCCGGTAGAGATCGACGCATTTGCGCCGGCTCTTGCCCGGCGGATGCACCGCGATGGCATGGCCGCCATTCTTGCGCATCACCGTCATCGATGGCACGTCGGTGTCGCCATCGCCGAAATAGATCATGTTCTCGAAGGGTACCGGCCGGTCGGCCTCGGGCATGTGGCTGTTGATCGAGGCGCCGAGATCCTCGATGCCCTTGTTGATGCGGAAGAGATATTGCGTCTTGCCGGTGTCGGTGATGACGCGCTTGGGATAGGGCAGCTCGTAGGCCTCGAAGAAATATTCCGAGGCGAAGACATTGTGGAAGCGCGGATAGATCGGCGTGCCCTCGATGATCTCCTTCAGGCCCGAGGAAACGAGGTAGTGGCGAAGCTCGACCTCCGTACCGGCGGCGAGCTGGACATAGTCGCCGATGGCGTCGAACCAATCGGTGACGCCCTCGAACAGCTCGACGTCGCGGCCGAGCGCGACGAGCTCCTCGCGGTCGATCCGCACGCCGCGCGCCTTCGCTTTCTTGTACATGAGGTGCATGTAGGTGATGAGGCCGTCGGCCTCCTCGCGCCGCGCCACCTCGGCGACCTCGGCCCAGAAGGCGGCGGCGTCCTCGCCGATCTTGGGCAGGAAGGTGTATTCCTGCATGGGGCGGGGCGAGAGCGTGCCGTCGAAATCATAGACGAGCGCGATGGTGCGTTTGAGGGCCGGGGCGGGCTTGTCCGTGCGCGAGCGCTGGCCGTGCGGCCGGCCGTCGTTGCCGGGACCGCCACCGGCATCGCGGCCGGTGCGTCCCTCGCTGCTCCTCAAGCGCGCTGCCATGGCTGTGCGTCCCGATTCCTTGGAGACTGCCTTCGACTCTCGCCTGGGCGAGAGGCTCTCGAGCGTCAGAATCGGCCGATTCGGTGGCATGACCAAGGCATCTTGGGCAAGCGGGCGCCGGCGCGGTGACGTAGAATTAAAATCCCAATCTGAACAATGAGTTGGTAAGGATTGGCTTACTTCAGATTAGCATCTGTGCGATAGTTTGCGGGGGTCTGTCAGTGAGCCAAGGGGTTGGTAATGCGTACTCTCAAGCTTCTCGGCGCGGCCATCGCGCTTTTCCTTGCGACGTCGAGCGGTGCCTTCGCGGCCGTCGTCGCCAAAATCGACATCTCGTCCCAGACCATGCGGGTCTATGTGAATGGCTCGCTCGCCCATAGCTGGCCGGTCTCGACGGCGCGCAAGGGCTATCGCACGCCCGTCGGCACCTTCCGCCCGACCGTCGTCAAGCGGATGCACTATTCCTCCAAGTACAACAACTCGCCGATGCCCCATTCGGTGTTCTTCCGTGGCGGCTATGCGATCCACGGCACCGGCTATGTGAAGAGCCTCGGCCGCCCGGCGAGCCATGGCTGCGTCCGCCTCGCACCCGCCGCCGCCGCGGCGTTCTACTCGCTGGTGAAGCAGCACGGCGCCGGCGCGACCAAGATCGTCATCACCTACTGACGAGGCGTATGCGGGCGGGACGGCCGATCGGTGCCGATCGCCCGCAGGAGCGAAGACGCGACAGCCGCCGGAGCGCCATGGCCGATCGGATCGGCCGCGACGCACCGGCGGCTGTCGGCGATTTCCCGATGTCGGCCTCTTGCGAAGGTCCGCTCATCGTCAGGTGAGACCGGCGACCTTGGCGGCCAGCTCGCGGCCCTTCTCCACCGACATCGGCAGGAGCGGCGGGCGGACATTGGCCCAGCGGGCTTCGCCCGTCGAAAGCGCGATCAGCCGCTTCTGCGCCGGGATCGGCGCATAGTCCTGCACGACGAGGCGGAAGCGCTTCACCCGCTCGTGGAGGTCCCTTGCCGCCGCGATCTCGCCGGCACGATAGAGCCGGATGACCTCGGCAATGCCATGGGCGTTGAGGTTCGCGGTCGCGGAAATGCAGCCAGGACCCCCGAGGGCGAGCGCGTCCAGGAGCGGCAATTCGGCGCCCGGATAGACGATGAGCCCCTCGATCTCGAAGAGCTGGCGGGTGTTCTGCCAGTCGCCGGACGAATCCTTGATGCCGACGATCTGGCGCGGAAAGGCCTCGCGCAGCCGGCGGACGACGGCAACCGGGATGCCGACGCCGGCGACCTGGGGAATGTGGTAGAGATAGAGCCGCAGATCGTCGCGTCCGACCATCTCGATCAGCCGGGCGAAATAGGCGAACAGTCCCTCGTCCGCGACCCCCTTGAAGTAGAAGGGCGGCAGCGTCATCGCGCCGGCGCAGCCCACCTCCATCGCCCGCCGGGTGAGGAGCGCGGTATCGGGTAAATTGGTGAGACCCGTTCCCGGCACGAGGCGCCGCGGCTCGATGCCCGCCTCGATCAGCGCATCCATCGCCTTCAGCCGCTCCTCGATGCCGACCGAGAGGGCCTCCCCGGTCGTGCCGAACGGGGCGAGCGCGACGCAGCCGCCCTCGAGCAGGCGCCGCGCATTCGCCACATAGAGATCGGTCGCGATGGAAAGATCGTCATTGAAGGGCGTGAGGTTCGGGGCGATGACGCCGTCGGGGATCTTCACGTCGGCCATGCGAGGGCGCTCTCCTTGGTGCGGGGCTTGGGGCGGGTCGGACCGGATCGGATCGGACAGGCGGCAGTCTGGTGTGACACTTGTGAACGCACTTCGCAGCAACCGGGACTCGAGGGTCGAATTCGCTCCACTGGCATGGCCGAAGTCAAGTCGGCTCGCGTGACGTCGGTCTTGGACCTTGGGCCGGTCGGGATCCGGCTCAGGCGGCCGAGTTGCCGCCGTCGACCGGCACCAGCGCGCCGGTCATGAAGGAGGCGTCGTCCGAGGCGAGGAAGGCGACGAGGCGCGCCACCTCCTCGGGCCGTCCGACGCGGCCGAGCGGGATGGCGCCGCCCTGTTCGGCGAGGCGGGCGGCGCGGTCGCCTTCCGGAGCGCCGATGTCGAGCATGGCGGTATCGGTATCGCCGGGGCAGACCGCGTTGACGCGGATGCCATCGCGGGCGTGATCGATCGCCATCGAGCGGGTCATCTGCGCGACCGCGCCCTTGCTCGTGCCGTAGGCGAGCGCGCCGACCGCGCCGACCAGGGCCCAGTCCGAGGCGATGTTGACGATGGCGCCGCGGCGGGCCGGCACCATGTGGCGGAGCGCGGCGCGCGAGGTGCGGAACACGCTCGTGACGTTGACCGCCATCAGGCTGTCCCATTGCTCGTCGGTGCAGGCGAGGGCATTGCCGCGATAGAGGATGCCGGCATTGTTGACGAGGATGTCGATGCCGCCGAGCCGGTCGATCGTCTCGGCCACCAGGCGGTCGGGCACGCCGGGGGCGGTGATGTCGGCGGCGAGCACATGCGCCTCGCCCCCATGGCCTTCGATGGCGTCGGCGATGGCCTTGGCGCGCGTCTCGCTGCGGCCGGTCAGCATCAGCCGGGCGCCCTCGCGGGCGAATTCGCGCGCGATCGCCGCGCCGATGCCAGCCGTTGCCCCCGTCACCAATGCGCGCCGCCCTTGAAACCGCATTCTCGCCACTCCCGTCCTGACGGCCTCGCCGCCCCGCGCCCCAGAGCCTGCCCCGACGCGCGGGCCCTTGCAAGCGCACCGCCCGCACATGCATGACGCCCTTGCAGGCGTGGTCTGCACGGGCGCGCACGGGTTCGCCTTCTCCATCGCCTTGTCAACGGCAATGGCCTCGGCGACAGTCGACGCCAGCCGCCATGCCGGGGAGGATCGCGACCTATATGATCACGCTCATCGACAAGGATTTCGAGACCTTCGACCGCGACGGCTTTCTCATCGTCGAAAACGTGCTCGACGAGGACATGCTGGAAGCGGCGCGCGCGCATTTCGAGCCGCTCTTCTCGGGACGCTTCGAGACCGGGCTCTATCCCGACGAGTGGAACTGGAAGACGGGAAAGGACCGGCCCGACGTCACGCGCCAGATCTGCAACGGCTGGAAATCGGACCGGACCATCGCCTCGATCGTGCTGCGCGAGGATGTCGGGCGGGCCTGCGCGGAGCTGCGCGGCTGGTCGGGTGCGCGCATCAACCAGGACAACATCATCTGGAAGCCACCGGGGACCAAGCCGCTCGGCTTCCACCAGGACGAGAGCTATCAGGACTATTACGTGCCCGGCGAGATGATGACCTGCTGGATCACGCTCGACGACACGCGCGCCGACCAGGGCACGATCGAATATGTGCCCGGCTCGCACAAATGGCCGCTGGCGGGACGGATCAAGCAGTTCCACGCCCCCGACGATCCGTTGGAGGATTTGCGACCGGCGGCCGAGGCGGCGGGCGTCGGCGACTACGAGATCGTGCCGATCGTCGTGAAGGCCGGCACCGCCGTCATCCACCATGGCCGGACATGGCACGGCTCGCGCGACAATCGCGGCGTCAATCCGCGCCGATCGGTGGTGTCGCACTGCATGCCGGCCGATGTCCGATTTCATCCGACCAACATCGGCTACATCTATTCGCGCTATCGGCGGGCCTCGTCGCTCGAGATGGACGAGGGATTCTTCCCGGTGCTGTGGCGCCGGGACGGCTACCGCTCGGTCTGGATCGAGCGCTTCCTCAAGGGCGCGCCAATCGCGGGGTGAGCGGGCTCCTGCGAGCGGCAGCCGCGCCGCCTCGCTTCAGCGCTGCCGGGCGGCGAGAGCATCCGCGAGGGCGCGGATATGCTCGGGCCCGGTGCCGCAGCAGCCCCCGACCATCTGCACGCCGTAGTCGTCGATCCAGCCGAGACATTGCTGCGCGAAGGCCTCGGGGCTCACCTCGACGAACCGCCAGTGCGGCATCTCGAAATGGCCGTGCTCGGGATAGGCGCCGAGCGGGCCCGGCCACACCGTGCGCACCTCGGCGAGGGCGGGTCCGGTGAGGTCGGTCGGCGAATGCATGACGCTGAGGAGCGCCGCGCCCGTCGACATCAGCGCAGCGGCGACCTCGGCGACCGAGAATTCGTGGCGCGCATAGGACCGCAGACGCCCATCCGCGTCGCGCTCGGCGCTGAGCCCGACCCAGACGGGCAGCCCGGTCGCGACGGCCGCCTCGGTCGCCCAGAGCGAGTAGTCGGTGTCGCGCATCATCTCCATCATGATGAGGTCGACGCCCGCCTCGGCGAGCGCCTCGGCCTTGCGCATCAGGATGTCGCGTGCGTCCTGCTCGCTCCAGTTGCGGTCGGCGGTCCGGTCGGTGCCGACGACGGCCGGCCGCATGACCGAGAAGGAGCCGGCGACGGCGACGCCGGGCCGGCCGGCGATGTCGATGGCCTCGCGGGCGAGGCGGACGGCGGTGCCGTCGATCAACGGCAGGTCGGCGAGCTTGCCATGGTGGTCGAGGATGAAGGGGCTCGAGCCGTAGGTGTTGGCGGTGACGATGCGCGCGCCGGCGAGGATGTAGTCGCGGTGCACCTCGCGGACGATGTCGCCGTGGCTGAGGGTTGCGGGCGCGCACCAGCTCTCCTCGCTCATCGGGGCACCGCGCCGTTCGATCTCCGTGCCGGTGCCGCCGTCGAGAACGACGATGCCGCCTTTGGCGATCTCATCGAGAATGGCGGCCATGGCGGGGCCGGGCGCGCGCTTCGTCATGATGTCGGATCCTTGTCTCAGCTTCTGGAGCGACCGGCCCTGCCGGGAGCCGGCGTCCATGTGTCGTCGTTCGGCCCCCTGGCCCCGGGCGCCCGACCATGCCAGGCGGGGGCCGGTGGCATGTGATCGCGCGGCGGGTAAGCCGAGCCGGCTCGCGTCGGCATCGGTGCGGCGTGCTGGACCGCAGAGCCCTGGCTGCCATGGCCGATGCCGCCGGTGGTGCGGGGCGGACGAAACCGCTCCTCCTCGACGGCGGCCTGCGGCATCGCGTGGCGAGGGTTGCGCGCGGCCTCGCGGGCGGGCGCGCCGGCCGGCCGCTCCCCGCTCAGATTGATCAGCGTGTTGACGACGAGCGCGGTCACCAGGATGCTGCCACCGACGAGGGTATAGAAGCCGACCTCCTCGCCGACGACCAGCCAGACCCAGAACGGCCCGAGCACGACCTCGATCAGCGACAGCAGGGTGGCCTGCACCGCCGGGACATAGCGCGAGCCGGCCGCGAATGTGATCATGCCGCCGGCCAGCACCAGCACGCCGAGCGCGACCGCAATCGCGATGTCGACGGCCGGTGGGGCGATCGGCTGGCCGGAGACGATGAGCGCGATCGCGGCCGCGAGGATCGACAGCAACGCCCCGAAGAACACCACCGTGACGCTGCTCGCGCCCTTCTCCGAGCGCAGCGCAATGGCGAAACTGGCGAAGGAGATGGCGCAGACGATGCCGCCGATATTGCCGATCATATGGCCGAGGGCAAAGCCTTCCCACACCATCAGCGCGACGCCGGTGCCACCGACCGCCATGGTCGCCCAGGTGGCGAGGCCGACCCGCTCGCCGAGGATGAAGCGGCCGAGCAGGGCGGCGAAGAAGGGCGAGGAGGAGAGCAGGAATACCGCATTCGCGACCGTGGTCTCCTTCAGCGAGACGACGCTGCCGGCGAAGGCGGTGACGAGGCACAGTCCACCGATGATGGCGGCATTGCCCGAGCCGAGCACGAGACCGAGCGGGCGGCCGCGCGTCAGCACCGTCATATAGATGACGAGGGCGATGACGAGGCCGACCGAGCGGAAGAGCAGGATCTGCAACACGGAGGCATCCGAGATCAGGCGGACGCCGAGCCCCATGAAGGACCAGAGCAAGCCGGCCGTCATCACCAGCGTGACGCCGAGGAGGTAGCCCGAGCCCCTGATCGCCGATCCCGTCATCGCCATCCCGCCGATAAGAAGCTCCAGATGCCGCCCGGATCCGCCCGGCGGCCGTCGCTCGAGGATCGGCCAGCCCGGCGAACCGGCACTCCATTCGAGCACATGCCGGAGCCCGAGGGTACTGGCAAGCGCCGGCTATCAGACCTGCAAGGCCGACCCGACCGGCGCGACCGAGCGGTCCCGACGGCCGTCATTGGCCGCCGATCGACCGGCCGGCGGCGACGTGGCGGCGAGCGAGAGAAGAATGCGTGGCTTATCCGTTCGGGATGCCATGATGATCGCGAAAAACTGGATATACCACTGATTTTACGAATTTTTCTCCTGTCGCCGGAGTGGCGGAATTTACATTTGGTTCGCCATTGGCGCGGATACTTCGTGCGAGTTCAGATCGATTCGTCCCTTGCGAAGGGGGGATGCCGCGTCGGCCGCACCATCGACGGCCTGGCGCGTCAGCTTCGCTTGGGTCGCCAACCGGACCGACGACACACATGTCCACTGACAATGAACGCCCGGCAGGACCGGCTGGTGCCGGCCCCGATGGCCGGCTGGTCTCGGCAAGCGCCATCCAGGCCGCCATGGAATGCCCCCTCGACCGCGCCGTCCGCACCATGCGACGGGGGCTCATCCTCGTCGGCGCGTTCAGCGTCGTCGTCAACGTGCTGATGCTGACGACCTCGGTCTATCTGATGCAGATCTCCGACCGGGTTCTCGTCAGCCGCTCGCTCGACACGCTGACCATGCTGACGATCGGCGCGGTCATGGCGCTCGTCGTGCTCGCCGCCTTCGACCTTCTGCGCAAGCGTATCCTCTCGCGTCTCGGCGTCAGGCTCGAGGCGATGCTCGGCGGCGAGATCCTCGCCAAGTCGATGGAGCGGACGCTCGGCGGCCAGTCTCCCGAGGTGCAGGGCCTGCGCGATCTCGGACAGCTCCGCAGCTTCCTGTCCGGACCGATCGTGCCGCAGCTTTTCGACCTGCCGGTCGCGCCGTTCTATATCGCGCTCGTCTGGATGGTGCATCCCGACCTCGGCATGATCATGCTGGCGGGCGCCGTCGTGCTCGCAGGCTTTGCGCTCGCCAATCAGCGGCTGACCCACAAGGCCCACGAGGAGGCGAGCAAGGCCGGGCTGCAGGCGCTCTCGCGCGCCCAGTCGCAGACGCGCAATGCCGACAGCGTGCGCGCCATGGGCATGCTCGACGACTGCATCCGGCTCTGGGGTGTCGAGAATGTGCGCTCGATCAAGCTGCAGATCGAGGCCGGCGACCGCAACGGCATCATCTCCGCCTGCTCGAAGTTCTTCCGTCTCGTGCTGCAGATCGCCATCCTCGGCTGGGGCGCTTATCTGACGCTGAAGGGCGACATCACCTCGGGCATGGCGATCTCCGCCTCGATCATCGGCGCGCGCGCGCTCGCACCCGTCGAAGGCGCGATCGAGAGCTGGAAGACCGTGATCCAGACGAAGGAATGCTACGGACGGCTGAAAAAGCTGCTCGGCGCGGAGGGTGTCAGGCTGAAGGAGCGCACCTGGCTGCCCGAGCCGCGCGGCGAGATCGTCGTCGAGAAGCTCGTCTATCTCTCGCCGCAGACCCGCGATCCGATCATCAAGCAGATCGGCTTCCGCATTCCCGCCGGCCAATCGGTGGCGATCATCGGCCAGACGGGTGCGGGCAAGTCGACGCTGGTCAAGATGCTGGCCGGTGCGCTGTCTCCCTCGGCAGGCTGCGTGCGTCTAGACGGCTACGACATCGCCAACTGGGATCCGACGCAGTTCGGCCGCTCGATCGGCTTCCTGCCGCAGGATGTCGAGCTGTTTCCCGGCACGATCGCCGAGAACATCTCGCGCCTGCGGGCCGACGTTTCCTCGGAGGATGTCGTGAAGGCGGCCGAGGCCGCCGAGGTGCACGAGCTCATCTCGCGCCTCAAATCGGGCTACGAGACCGTCGTCTACGAGCGCGGCGCGCCGCTCTCGGGCGGTCAGCGCCAGCGCGTGGCGCTCGCTCGCGCCTTCTTCGGCGCGCCGAAGCTGCTCGTGCTCGACGAACCCGACGCCGCGCTCGACCGCGACGGCGAGGCATCGCTGGTGAAGGCGCTGGCCAATGCAAAGAAGGCCGGCGCAACGGTCATCGTCACGACGCAGCGCACCGCGCTCCTCAACATCGTCGACCGCATCATCGTCATGAAGGACGGCCTCATCGATCTCTATGGTCCGCGCGACGCGGTGCTCGAGCGGCTCGCCGGCGCGGTGCCGGCGAAGGCGGGCGTCGCTGCGCCGACGCGGACTGGGCATGAGCCGCTGACGGCCACGGCCGCGAGCACGGAGGCGGCCGCGAAGGCCGAGCCGTCGAGCGCGCCGGCCGCCTCGGTTGCACCCACCCCTCAGGTCGCCGGCGCGGCGACGGGCGGACGCAAGCGGACGCCGAAGGCCGCGGGCAAACGGCAGCCGGGCATCGCCCGCGCCGCAAACGGTTGATCGGGAGGCATCCATGGCACGCTCGTCTCAGTCCTGGCACGCGCCTCTCGACAAGAGCATCCGCAAGCCTGCGATCATCGGCATTGCGCTCTTCACGCTGCTCTTCGGCGGCTTCGGCGTGTGGGCGTCGACGGCACCGCTGGCGAGTGCCGTCATCGCCCGCGGTACCTTCGTCGCGACCGGCCAGAACAAGGTCGTCCAGCATCTGGAAGGCGGCATCATCTCGCGCATCCTCGTCAAGGAAGGCGAGCTCGTGGAAGCCGGCCAGCCGCTCGTCGAGATGGACCAGACAGCGGCGCGCGCCACGGTGCGCCGGCTCGAGATCAAGCGCGCCATGCTGGCGGCGACCATGGCGCGGATCGACGCCGAGCGTGAGGGTGCGGAGGTGATCTCCTGGCCCGAGGACCTGGAAAGGGCGAAGGCCGATACGGAGATCGGCAAGATCATCGCCGCGCAGGAATCACTGTTCAAGGCGCGCCGCGAGGAGTTCCTCGCCAAGGCGCGCATCACCGAGCGCCAGATCAAGGCCAGCGAGGAGCAGATCGGCGGCCTCGAGGCGCAGCGCGCGGCGACCAACGAGCAGCTCCGGCTGATCGTCGAGGAGACGGCAGCCTCGGAGGCGCTGTTCCAGAAGGGGCTGACGGAAATGTCGCGCCTGCTGGCGCTGAAGCGCTCCAAGGCGAAGCTCGAGGGCGACATCGGCGATCTCACCTCGCAGATCGGCCAGGTGCGCCAGGCGATCCTGAAGAGCGAGAGCGAGCTGGCGCATCTGCGTTCGCAATTCGTCGAGACCGCGGTCGAGCTCTACCGGCAGTCGAGCTCGGACCGGCTCGACGCCGAGGAAGCGCTGAACGCGGCGCGCGACATCCTGCGGCGAACGGTTGTGACGGCGCCCGCGCGCGGCGTCATCGTCAAGCTCTACTACTATACGAAGGGCGCCGTCGTCGGCAGCGGCCAGGCGATCCTCGAGATCCTGCCGACCGACGAGAGGCTGCTGGTCGAGGCGCAGGTGCGTCCCCAGGACATCGACAGCGTGCATGCCGGCATGATGGCGGAGGTCAATCTCTCCGCGCTCAACCACCGCACGACGCCGGTGCTGGTCGGCGAGGTCACCTATGTCTCGGCTGACAAGCTGGAGACGAAGCAGCCTGGCGAATATGTCTATCTCGCGCGCATCGAGCTGCCGCAATCAGAGCTCGACAAGCTCGGCACGCAGAAGGTCGCGCCCGGCATGCCGGCCGAGATATTCGTCAAGACCGGCGAGCGCACGCTGTTCGAATATGTCACGCGGCCGATTCACGACATGGTGCTGCACGGCGCGCGCGAGCAATAGCGCCCGCCTTGGACGAGCGAGCGGGCGGGCCGCCGCCTCAGCCGGCGATGAACTGGATGGTGCGCAAGACCTCGTAATAGTCCCGCGAGGAGAAGCGCAGCGTCCGCTCGCCGGCCCGCTCGACGCCGGGAAAGAACGACATGCGCGTCGCGGTGACGGGATCGCTGTAATAGACCTCGAGCTCATAGGCCTCGGCGAGCGCGAGGCGGCGTTCCGACAGGGCGCCCTCGAGCGCCGATTTGACGCCCGAGCGGATGCGGTCGACGGCGAGATTGGCCGCGAGCGAGTTCACCGAATCGCCGTAGCCCGTCTTCACCGCCAGTGTCGGGATGCGCTCGTTGATGCGCTGCACCTCCGCGCAGATGCCGGCATCACCCGACAGGAAGGCGACCGGCACCTCATGCAAGGCGGCGGCAAGGCCGAAGCAGCGGAACTCGGACAGCGACTGGCCGTTCAGGAGGATGCGCGGCGCCTTCGACGACAGCGAATGGGCGAGCGGATTGGCCTCGCTGCCGGCGGTGGCGTGATAGCCGATCATCACCACGGCATCGAACGAGCGGTCGAGCTCCTGCACCATCGACATCGGATCGCCCGACCAGCCGCGGATGAGACGGACCTCGTCGGGAAAGGCGTCGATCAGCAGGTTGCGACCGCTGTCATGCGCGTCTTTCACCCAGATCTCGGTGGCGCCGGCCGCGCCCGCCCCCTCGCAGGCCGCGACCGTCTCGCGCGTCATCTGGCGGCGGAACTCGTCATAGGCGGGATGGCCCTTCTCGGCCTCGTCCCAGTGTGAGATGCCGGCACAACCTTCGATGTCGGCGCTGATGTAGATCTTCACGCTTCGCTCCTCGTTGTTGAGATGCGAGCGCCTGCGCGCGCATCGAAGGCGTGATCGGGACGCCGGGGTCGGAAGTCAGAGCATGTTCGACGCCGTGGAGACGCTCTATCGGAGCGAATTTGACACTTCAGTCCCGGATGCCGCGAGGTGGGCTCTCAAGTGTCAAATTGAAGAGCGCCACCATTCAGGCATCTGCTCGCGCGGGCTCTGGAACAAGATGCATATGTCGGAATCGACCCACTAGCTGCGGCTGCGGCGCGTGCGCCGGCCCTCGCCTGCGGCCGCATCGCGGGGCGGCGCGACGAGCGGGCCGATGCGCTCCTCGATGACGGCGCGGTCGGGCCGCGCGCCCGCGACGTGACTGTCGATCGCCCGGCGCATGGCGGCGAGATGTACCGGCGAGGTGCCGCAGCAGCCGCCGATGATGCGCACGCCCGCATCGATCGCGAGACCCGCATAGTCGGCCATCAGCTCGGGCGTGCCCGAATAGTGCACATGGTCGCCGTGCACCTGCGGGATGCCGCAATTGGCCTTGGCGACGACCACCGCCTCGGGAGCCGCCCCGGTCATGGCGAGCACGGACACGAGCAGGTCGGAGGCGCCGACACCGCAATTGGCACCGATCGCGATCGGCGGCTCGGCCATGTCGCCGGCGACCGTGCCGAGCGCGGATGGCTCGAGGCCCATCATGGTGCGGCCGGCGGTGTCGAAGCTCGCCGTATAGACATAGGGCATGGCGCAGGCGATGGCCGCCTCGATGGCGGCGCGCATCTCCTCGGGGGCCGACATGGTCTCGATCCAGGCGACGTCGGCACCGCCCTCCTTCAGCCCCTCGATCTGCTCCTTGAAGGCCGCGACGGCCTCCTCGTGGGTGAGCTTGCCGAGCGGCACGAACAGCTCGCCCGTCGGCCCGACGGAGCCGGCGACGACCACCGGCCGGCCGGCCTTGTCGGCGACCTCGCGGGCGATCCCGGCGGCCCGGCGATTGAGCTCGGCCGTCCGGTCCTCGAGCTTGTGCAGCTTAAGGCGGTGGCGATTGCAGCCGAAAGTGTTGGTGAGGATGATGTCGGCGCCGGCCGCGACGAAATCGGCATGCAGCTTCGCCACGCGGTCGGGATGGTCGAGCGTCCACATCTCGGGCGGATCGCCGGACTGCAGGCCCATGTCGAAATAGTTGGTGCCGGTCGCACCGTCGGCGAGCAGGACACCCTTCTCGGCAAGAAGATCCCTCAATGACGGCATGGCGCTCTCCTTATCGGGGCTTGCCGGCCGCATGGGGCTCCGCGGGGCCGGTCGCCGGGGCGACCGCGCATGCGAGCCGGGCCCCTGGCGAGGCCTTAGCACAGGGAGGCCCGTATTCAAAAGCCGCTCGGGCCCGAGTGGGGCGCCGCTGCCACCTCGTCAGGCGGCCGTACCCGGGCGAATGGCGCGCGAGGGCAGCCAGGCGGCCTCGCGCCGCGCCGAGGTCCAGGGCCGGGGATCGGCACCGCGCAGGCCCTGCAGATCGCTGAAACGCTGGACCGTGACGAGCACGTCGAGCCGCTGGAGAAAGGTGAGGTTGAGAGCGACGCGCAGCTCGCCGCCGTCGATCAGGAAGTCGGTCACCGCGCCATAGCCGCGCATCAGCGTGAGGGCTTTCTGGACCTCGTCGCGGCTGAGCTGGCATTGCGCCTCGATCTCGCGCAGGGCCAGCGCGGCGACATTGGGCTCCAGCATGTAGCGCACGAAGTGGACGACGAGCTTGTTGACCTCGCGGGTGGTCCAGGCGCTCGCCATGATGTCCCGCTGCCAGATTTCGCTGGCGATCGGCAGATCGCTGCGCTCGAGACCTTCGATGGATGCAAAACGCAAGCGACGCTGCTCGATCACCGGCACACCTCCAGACGCGGCCCGGCCGATCGGATCGGCCGGGCTCGCGTCGCCCCGAACTCCCGGGCGGCGATATGCGGTCGGCGCCCAGGTACCCTGGCGCTCATAGTGCGGAGCATTCGTAAGGAACCGGTTACCAATCGGGAGACGGGCGCGGCGCCCCCGCCCTCCCATCGGCGGGTTCTCAGCCTACTGGCCCGACGAGGCCTCGCCCGCCTTGCTCTCCTCGTCGAGCAGGGCCTGGATCGCGTCCGGGTCGACCGCCTTCTTGGCAGCCGAGGCATCCGCCGTGGTCGATGTCGCGGCGGCGGAGCTGCTCTTCCTCTTCTTGCCGGGCGCGGGGATCTCGTCGGGCTTGTACTCGGCCAGCTTGCACGAGCAGCCGTAGACATATTCCTTGCGATAGCGCCAGGCGTTGGGCAGCTCGGAATAGGGCACGCCCTCCAGCGAGACCGCCGCCTCGACCTCCGAGCCCGGATTCTGGTAGACGAACAGCTCGGTCGGGGCGGCGCATTGCGAGACGCATTGCGAGGCATCCTTCTGGAAGCTCGTCGGCAGCGTCGCGTAGCTGATGGGGAAATAGTAGCCGTCGCAAAGCCTGACGCAGACGGTGCGATAGGTGGCATAGGGCAGGATCTGGCCATCCATGGGCGCAAGGCCCGGATCGGCCTCCTCGCCGTCGCTCCAGAACGAGAACGGCCCCTTGCTGGCCCGGCGCTGGGCCTCCTGCTGATACTGGGCGCCACAGCCATAGCGGGCGAGCTCGTTGATGAGATCGTCGCGGCGGCCACCCGTGCTGCCGCCCTGGCGCGACTGGGTGGCGGCGGCGCGCTGCTGCTCGAGCGAGGCGAGGCGCGCGCGGGCATCGTCCATGTCGCGCTGCAGGCCGAGGCAGACCCGATTGTTGCGCAAGGTCTTGGAGAAGAAGAAATACTCATAGCAGTCGCGCTGCTCGAGCTCGGCCTGGCGCTGCTGATAGATGCGGTCGTATTTGCGGATGTCGCGCTCGATCTGCGGCAGCAGATCGCGGCCCTGGCTGGCGAGCTGCCAGTCGGTCGCCAGTTGCTGCTCGAGCCGGCGGCAATAGAGCTCGCGCTGGGTGAAGGGCTGACCGGTCTGGGGATTGATGTCGCCCTCGGACTGTGCCGACAGGCCGGCCGGCCATAGGGCGAGCAACGGCAGGACGACCAGCAACGCCGCCATCAGCCGGCCAGTCGCACGTCCCCGAACTGAATGGCGGAGGCTGGAGAGGACTCTGGTCATGTCTCAAGGCGCCCATCGGCGGCACGTCTGGCCGCCGTTCCGATCAAGCCGCACGGCTCCGCCCGTCGGCCTCCGGTGGCGGAGGCAGGACGGACGCGAGTATGGAAGCGTGGCGATAGCCGGTCAATGCGGCGCGAATTTGAACGGTGGAACGCAGGGTCGATCGGTCGCATGACGCTCAGACCTTCCGCGCGAGCCGCTCGGGCTCGTCCGAGGCGAGATCGGCAACGACCGTCTCGCCGGCGATGAGGCGCTGGCCGATGGCGACGAGGACCTCGCGGCCGGGAGGCAGGTAGAGGTCGACGCGGCTGCCGAAGGGACCGAGACCGATGCGCTCGCCGGCCCCGAGGCTCTGTCCCTCCTCGCAGAAAGCGACGACCCGGCGCGAGGCGGGGCCGGCGATCTGGACGAGCCCGAGCTCGGTACCCGCCGGCGTCCTGATCACCGAAATCCGCCGCTCGTTCTCCTCCCCCGCGCGATCCGACAGCGGGCTCGAGAAGCGTCCGGGCACATAGAGGGCGCGCCCCAGCGAGCCGGCGAGGGGGGCCCGGGCGATCGGCACGTCGAGCGGCGAGAGTGCGATCGACAGGCGCGTGCGCTCCACGCTGCCGAGCCCGGCTTCGGCGGGCGGGGTGTGCCGCTCGATGGCGGCGACACGGCCGTCGGCGGGCGCGAGCACGAGTCCCTCGCGCAATGGCACGACCCGGTCGGGGTCGCGGAAGGCATAGGCGATGAGGAAGGTGATGAGCGCGCCGAGCCAGCCCGCCGGGCTCCACAGGAAGAAGAGGCCGAGTGTCGCCAGCGCGGCGAGGCCGACGAGCGCATGCCCCTCGCGATGGACCGGCACGAAGAAGTCGGCCAGCCAGTCGATGAAACTTTGTCCACCCATGCCTCAGCCGTCCGCGCCGAGAAGTGTCTTGCGGTTCGGCGCGCCGGTGCCGAGGATGCCGGCCTCTTCCTCGAGCGCGAGTGCCAGCCGCTCGCGGGCCTGCTCGGCCTCGCGCTGGCGGTTCCACATGCTGGCATAGAGGCCGCCCTTCACCATGAGCTCGGCATGGGTCCCCTCCTCGGCGATCTCCCCGTCGCGCAGCACGATGATGTTGTCGGCATGGACGATGGTCGAGAGGCGGTGGGCGATGACGAGGGTGGTGCGGTCTCGCGCGACGCGCTCGAGCTCGTCCTGGATTTCCTTCTCGGTGTGGCTGTCGAGCGCGGATGTCGCCTCGTCGAGCACGAGGATCGGCGGTGCCTTCAGGATGGTGCGGGCGATGGCGACACGCTGCTTCTCGCCGCCCGAGAGCTTCAGCCCGCGCTCGCCGACCATGGTGTCGTAGCCGTTCGGCATCTGCATGACGAAGTCGTGGATCCGCGCCTGACGGGCCGCCTCCTTCACCTCCTCCTCGCTCGCTGAGGGCCGGCCATAGGCGATGTTGTAGAAGACGGTGTCGTTGAAGAGCACGGTGTCCTGCGGCACGACGCCGATCGCGGCCCGGAGCGAGCGCTGCGTCACGTCGCGGATGTCCTGGCCATCGATCAGCACGCGACCGCCGGAGACGTCGTAGAAGCGGAAGAGGATGCGGCTCAGCGTCGACTTGCCGGCGCCGGAGGGGCCGACGATCGCGACCATGCGGCCGGCCGGCACCTCGAAGGAGATGCCTTTGAGGATCGTGCGGGCCGGCTCGTAGCCGAACACCACGTTCTCGAAGCGGATCGCCCCCTCGCGGGCCTCGAGATCGGGCGCGCCCGGCCGGTCGACGATCTCCGGGTTCTCGGCGATCAGCGCGAACATGGTCTCGAGATCGACGAGGCCCTGCTTGATCTCGCGATACACCATGCCCATGAAGTTCAGCGGCAGATAGAGCTGGATCAGCATGGCGTTGACCATCACGAAATCGCCGACGGTCTGAGTGCCACGCATCACGCCCTCGGCCGAGAGCAGCATGCAGATGGTGAGGCCTATGGTGAAGATCAGCGCCTGGCCGAAATTGAGCACGGCGAGCGAGTAGTAGGTCTTGACGGTTGCCCGCTCGAAGCGCGCCATCGAGCCGTCGTAGCGCCGGCTCTCCATGTCCTCGTTGCCGAAATATTTGACCGTCTCGAAGTTGAGCAGGCTGTCGACGGCCTTGGCATTGGCGTCCCGGTCGCTCTCGTTCATCTCGCGGCGGATGCCGATGCGCCAGTCGCTGGCCTTCACGGTGAACCACATATAGGCGGCGATGGTCAGCAGCACGACGACGACGAACTCGATGCCGAAGTACCAGACCAGCATGCCGCAGACGAGCAGCAGCTCGAGGGCGGTCGGCACCGAGTTCATGATGCCCATGCGGATGATGGTCTCGATGGCGGCGGTGCCGCGCTCCATGACCCGCGACAGCGCGCCGGTCCGGCGCTCGAGATGGAAGCGCAGCGACAGGCGGTGGAGATGGGTGAAGGCCTCGGTGGTGATCTCGCGCATGGCGTGCAGCGAGACGCGCGTGAAGAGCACGTCGCGGAGCTGCTGCAACCCCATCATCAGGACGCGGCCGACGCCATAGGCGAGCACGAGCATGGCCGGCACCAGGGCGAGCGTCGTGCCGCTCGCGATCTCGTGGCCGGACTGGGGGCCGGCGGCCGTCAGCCAGTCCACCGCCGCCTTGTAGGCGAGCGGCACCAGCACGGTGATGATCTTGGCGAGGACGAGCACGACGGCGCCGAAGGCGACCTGACGGCGCAGGTCCGGTCTTGCCGCCGGCCAGATATAGGGAAGCAGGCCGCGGGCGACCGACAGGTGGTCGGCGCGTGCGTTCATCAGGTCGTTGGGCGGCTTGCCGGAGGAACCGGCGGCTGGAGGGTTCATGGCTCAGCTCTGATGGGTGGCGGCTCGCCGGTCTCGGTCGTCGGGCGCCCGTGCCTCGAAAGCACCGGACATCGTCGGCGGGAAGGTTCGGGCGCCGTCGTCGCGGCGCGATTCCATGCGCGCCGCCTGCGGTGCCTGTCCCGCGAAAATCGTCTGCAGCCGGCGAGGTCGGTGCCGCTCCCGCGAGGATGGCTCGGGTGGCGCCGGCCGGTCGAGGCCCCTAGCCGCCGTGTCTGGCGCCGCGATGACGGCTGTACGGGCGGCCGTGACCTGCGGCAAGACCCGGAGGGCGCCCGGCGGCGCACCATAGCGGAGGGGCAGGCTCTGGAACAAGGGGGGCAGATTGGGGGCCGGCTCCATCGCGGGAGCGGGAGGGCGAGGATCAGGGGATCAGCAGGCGCTGCCGCGGGTAGATGAGGTCCGGATTGCGGATGCGGCGGCGGTTGGCGCCATAGATGCGGGGATAGCGGCTGCCCCGGCCGTAATACCGTCGCGCGATGCCCCAGAGCGTGTCGCCGCGCCGAACCCGGTGGTAGCGCCGGCCGCCCTCGGACAGGAAGCCGTGCCGACGGGACCACAGCCGGCGGCCGACCGGAACGCGGACCACCTCGCGCTTCGTCCCGCGCAGGATACGGACCGTCTTGTGCGTCGAATGGCGGGCCGCGACGGCCGCGGCACGACGGCGCTTCTGCGACCAGCCGGCCCGGGTGGCGCGGCGGGATGCATGACGGCGTGCTGCTGCGACGGTGCCGGCCTTCAGCGTCCTGCGTTTGAAGCTCTTGCGGCCGGGCTTGCGAAGCTGGCGGGCGGAAGTCGTCGCACCAGCGATCTCGAGCGGAGCGTCGCTCGCCGCCGCCTCGCCGTCCGCCTTCTGGCTCTCGCCGGTGAGGGCGGGGGAGCCGGCCGCGTCATCGGCCGAGGCCAAGCTCCCGCCAGCCGCCCCAGCATCCGCCATGGCTGCCTCGCGGCGGAACTCCTGGTCGAGCCCGGCGATGGTATCGCCATTGGGGGCGAGCAGCTCGGCGCGCACGCCGTGGGTGCCGGGGCGCACCCAATAGTCGGAATCGAGTACCCAGGCTCCTGTCGCATCGGAGCGGGTCATGCCGATATCGTCGTCGTCGATGACGACGCGGACGTCGGCGTCGGGCGCGCCCGAGCCCGACACGGTGACGCGGCCGCGCTTCTGGCCGAGCGACTCATAGAGGATCGAGCGGATCGCGAAACCGTCGGCCGAGGGCACCGGTCGGGCCGTGCCGGCGCCGGCGGCGCTCCCGCTTCCGTCAGCTTCACCGGGCGCTGCGGTCTTGCCGCCGGCGTCGGCATCGGCGACGACCGCATCGTCGGCCTGCTGGCGCTCGCGATCGAAGGAGAACTCCGTCTCGAGCACGGTGCGACCGGCCGAATCCACCGCCTCCGCCGTCGCCGTATGGGGCCCGGGCGACAGCCAGTAGGTCGCCTCGTAGAGGAAGCGTCCGTTCTCGCCGGCGCGCGTGATGCCGACATCGGTGCCGTCGATGGCGAGACGCACCTCGAGACCGAGCGGTGCGCGTCCCGAGATCGTGGCCTCGCCGGCACGCGGGCCGAGCAGGCGATAGCTGACGGTGGAGATGGCGAGCGCGTCGGCCTTGTCGGCCTCCGTGCCGAACCAGTTGGAGAACCGCCGGCTGACCTCGGCGGCCATCTCGCCGGCCTTCTCGATGAGACTGGAGGAAGGCTCCGGAATGCCGTCCTCGCCCGCGCCCGTCTCGTCCGTCGCCGCTTCGCCGGTCTTCGCGCCGGCGGCCGTGTCATCGGCGGAGGTCGCATCGCCGGCCGGGACGGTCGCGGTGCCGTCCGTCGTCGTCGTTGGCTTGCCAGCCTGGGTCCCGCCTGTCTGGCCTTCGCTGTCCGTGGAACCGCGGGTCGTGGCATCGCCGACGGTGCCGCCACCGCTCCCGGCCCCGGCGGCCGTCTCCGGCCCGCTTGCGGCCGAGCCGCCGGCTGCAGAGCCGTCAACCTCGGCCCCCCCTGCCACTGTCTCACCAGTCGTCGGCTCACCGTCGTCGGCCTGCCAGCCGTCGAGCCGTCCTTGGCCGCCTCGCCCGCCGCGTCGGTTGCGCCCGCGGCGGTCGCGCCTTCACCCGAGGCGGTGGGTGCGGAGGCTTCGCCGATCCCGGTCGCAACCGCTTCGTCGGTCGCCGTCGCGGTGCTCGTGCCCGCACTCTCGCCGACGTCGCCCGCGGCGCTCCCGCTTGCTGCGCCCTCGGCGGCGGCGGTGGCCGCCTCTTCGCTCCCGGTGGGCGCCGTCGCCGTGCCGGCATCGGCGACGACGGTCTCCCCGCTTGGCGTGCCGAGCCGTGCCTCGATCGTACGGGTGAGGATCGGGGCGCCGTCCTCGGTTTCGCGCACGATCAGCTCGAGCCGGTAGGCGCCGGCGGGCAGCTTCTGCGCCGAGGCGATGGTCCAGGCCCCCGCGGCGTCGGCGATGGTGCGGCCAAGGATGAGCCCGTTCGCCGTCACCTCGATGGAGCTGCCGGGGGCGGCACGACCGGCGAGGATGGAAACGCCGTCGATGGCGAGCTCGACCGCGTCGAAACCGGTGTCGGCGGCGGCGATCTCGGCCGAGCGGCTTCTGGCCGTGGCATCGGCGTCCGACGTCGCCGTGCCGCTCGCCGCGCCCTTGGCGCTCGCGCTGGTGGAATCGGACGTCGCCCCGGCGGATCGAGCGACCGAGGTCCCGGCGGTGCCGGTGCCATCGGCATCGCTGGCGCGGATGCTTTCGCCGCCGGAGGACGCCAGCATGATCGGCTTCAGCCAGGGCGGCGCGCCTTCGGCGATCTCCTGCCAGTGATCGATCGTGTAGCCGCCGCCTGCGATGGCCCCCATCAGGCCGAGCAGGGCGGCTGCGAACCGGGACTTGCTCATGAGATCCTGCTACGCTCCGCCCACCATCGAAACACGGCGACCGTTGCCCTTCGGCAAGCGTTCCGCCCATCGGCGAAGTCCGGTCGCCGTGAGGCCTGCGTGCCGGGCGCAGCCTTGCCCGCCCCTGCCCGACCAGCCCTCGTCGGCGGATCGGCCGTGCACGCCAACCGGTCGCCCGACTGTTCGCGAACATGCTGAGCCTGACGCGACTTGTCGCGCCCGGCTCAAACCGAACGTCTACTCGCCCTTCAGCGTATTCCGCAATCCCCGTTTCTGCCAGGGGAGGGGGCGTCGGGCATGGCGCTTGCCGCGCCGCATGGTTAACGGATAGCCTCGCGGGTCATACGCGAAGGTGCCGCAATCGGGGTTGAGACTGATGAAAGGCTCGGCCGGTAACATGCCCATTGGGGGCGACCGGCAGGAGCGGAGCCCCGGGCGAGCGGCCCCGGCGAGGAGCGAAGGAACAGAGCGTGGCGAAGGTCAACGGACGCAGCAGGGAGATCAGGGACATCAGCGGGGCGCGCATCATGAATATCTGCGTGTTCTGCGGCTCGGGCAAAGGCGTCAACCCGGCCTACGCCAAGGCCGCCCGCGCACTGGGCCGCACGATGGCCAAAGCCGATATCGGCCTCGTCTACGGCGGCGGCAGCCTCGGCCTCATGGGCGAGAGCGCCAAGGCGGTGCTGAAGGCCGGCGGGCGTGTCACCGGCATCATTCCGACCTTCCTCACCGAGCGCGAGCAGATGCTGAAGGACGCCCAGGAGCTCATCGTCACCAAGGACATGCACGAGCGCAAGCGCCTGATGTTCGAGAAGTCGGATGCGTTCGTCGCGCTGCCCGGCGGCATCGGCACGCTCGAGGAACTCGTCGAGCAGCTCACCTGGTCGCAGCTCGGCCAGCACCGCAAGCCGATCGTGCTCGTCGATGTCGAGGGGTTCTGGGAGCCGCTCCTGAAGCTGCTCGACCATATGCGCGCCGAGGCCTTCATCCGCGCGAGCCTGCCGGTCGATTTCCATGTCGTCAGGGATGCGACCGAGGTCGTGCCGAAGCTGCGGGGCCTTGAGCCGGCGCTCGGCGGAGGCCCCGACGACAAGGCGATCGCGACCAAGTTCTGACCGGCCGCGCTCCCCCCTCGCCGCACCTGCGCGCCAGCATCGCCGGACGAAGCCGCTACCGGCTCGCCGCAAGCGACGGCGAGACTATCGCTTGCTCTCCTGCCTGCCGATCAGCTCGGCCCCGGCATCGGCGCGCATCGCCAGATAGAGGACGGCCGAGCCGACCGACAGGCAGGCGACGACCAGGAACGCCGCGTCGAAATCGGCGATGGTCAGCGCGGTCTCGCCGCGCAGGCCGCGTGAGATCTCCAGCGCGAGCGCGGCGATCACCACGCCCGTCGAGATGGCCAGTTGCTGGGCGACGCCCGAGAAGCTCGTCGCCCGGCTCGCATCCGACTGGCCGATATCGGCGAAGGTGAGCGCCGCGAGGCTGGTGAAATGGAGCGAGCGGATGAAGCCGCCGACCAGCAGGACGGCGACGATCACGAGGTGCGGCGTCGTCGGCGTGAACAGCGTGTTGGCGGCCATGAAGGCGCTGCTGAGCAGCGCCGAGCCGATCAGCACGGGACGGAAACCCGTCGCGCCGAGGATGCGCCGCGCCGAGGCCTTCATCAGGATCGCGCCGAGCGCGCCGGCGAAGGTGAGTGAGCCGGACTGGAAGGCCGTCAGACCGAACTGGAGCTGGAACAGCAGCGGCAGCAGGAACGGCACCGAGCCGATGCTGGCGCGAAAGAGGAAGCCTGACAGGATCGAGGTCCGGAAGGTGTCGATGCCGAGCAGGTTCAGATCGATGATCGGGCGGACGACGCGCCGGGCGTGACGGACATAGGCGAGCGCGAGCAGGACGCCACCAGCCAGCATTCCAAGGACCAGCCAGGCGGAGGCGATGTCCCGGCCGATCAGCGTCGCCCCGAAGATCAGGAGCGACAGTGCCAGCCCCGAGAGGATGAAGCCCTTGACGTCGAGCGGCGGGCTCTCGGGCTCGCGGATGTCGGGAATGAGCAGGGTCGCCGCGACGAGGCCGAGAATGCCGACCGGCACATTGATCCAGAAGATCAGCCGCCAGTGGAAATAGGTGGTGAGGAAGCCGCCGACCGGCGGGCCGACGACCGGGCCGATCAGCGCCGGCATGGTGACGAAGGCGAGGGCGCCGACGAGCTCGGATTTGGGCACCGTGCGCACCAGGACGAGGCGCCCGACCGGAACCATCAGCGCGCCGCCGAGCCCCTGGAGGATGCGGGCGGCGACCAGCGTCTCCAGGCTCGTCGCCAGCCCGCAGGCGATCGAGCCGAGAACGAAGACGATGATCGCGGAGCGGAACACGAGGCGCGTGCCGAACCGGTCGGCGAGCCAGCCGGAGGCGGGGATGAACACGGCGAGGCTGAGCAGATAGGCGGTGAAGGCGAGCTTCAGGATCACCGGGTCCTCGTGGAGGTCGACGGCGATCGCCGGCAGCGAGGTGGCGATCACGGTCGAATCCATGTTCTCCATGAAGAGCGCGGCAGCGACCACGAGGCAGACGAGAAGGCGTCTGCGACGCTCCTCGCCGCCCGTGCCGTGATCGAGCGCGCCAGCGGACCCTTCCATCATTGCTTCCTTCCAACGCGGACGGGCGCGCTACCGCCCCGTCCAGGGACGGGGCGGTGGCAGGCTGTCGCGATCGGGCGCCTCGCACCGCGCGATCCGGTCGCATCGCTGCTGCGGGATGGATGGGGCGGAGAGGCCATGCGAAACGTCGCAGTGTCGGCGTGCTGATTTGCCGACGGACGGAGGTTAACATGCCGGCGATCGCATCGTTCCCGCAACCCCGCAGCGAGCTGCCCCGGGGTCGGGCGGGCAGCCATGCGGCATTCGACCGGCAGGCTGTGCGGGCCCCGCCGGCTGCCCGTTGCGGGGGAGGAGTGTGCCATGCGGCAGGGATTGAGGATCGGCTCGGAGACGGTCGCGGCCGGCGAGCGCCGCCTCGTCGATCTGCCGGTCTCGCGGCTGTCGAATCACATCCCGGTCTCGCTGCCGGTGCATGTGCTGCATGGCCGCGAGGCGGGACCGACGCTTTTCATCTCGGCCTGCGTGCATGGCGACGAGATCAACGGCGTCGAGATCATCCGTCGGCTGCTCAGGGTCGAGGAGCTCGCCGACATTCGCGGCACGCTCCTCTGCATTCCCGTCGTCAACGCCTTCGGCTTCATCTCGCGCTCGCGCTATTTGCCCGATTCGCGTGATCTCAACCGCTCATTCCCGGGTAACTCGACCGGCCCCCTCGCCTCGCGTCTCGCCAACATCCTGATGAGCGAGGTGGTGGCGAAGTCCAATTTCGGTGTCGACCTCCACACCGCGGCGGCGCATCGCACGAACCTGCCGCAGATCAGGTCGAGCCTCGCGACCGAGGAGGCGCGGCGTGTGGCGGCGGCCTTCGCCGCGCCGGTGACGCTGCGCTCGCCCGAGCGCGAGGGCTCGCTGCGCGAGGCGGCGGGGCGGATCGGGGTTCCGGTCGTCGTCTATGAGGGCGGCGAGGGGCTGCGTTTCGACGAGTTCGCGATCCGCGCCGGCGTGCGCGGCATTCTCGGCGTGATGACGGCAGCCGGCATGATCTCGCTGAAGGTCGATCCGGGGCCGGCCGAGCGCTCGATCGAGGCGACCTCCTCGAGCTGGGTGCGGGCGCCGGAGGGGGCGTGCTGCTCAGCTACAAGTCGACCGGCGATACGGTGGAGCCCGACGAGGTGATCGGCGCCATCGCCAATGCCTATGAGGATTCCTGAGACGCCGGTGCGCGCCTCCAAGCGCGGCATCATCATCGGCCGCACCAAGCTGCCGGTGGTCAATCTCGGCGATGCGCTGTTCCATATCGCCTGGACCAAGGACGTCAGCGGACGCGGCGGCCCGATCGCACCGGTCAGCAGCGAGGTGGGCAGCGATCCCTGTTCGACGAGGACGAGATCGTCTGAGCGTCCGCCCTGTCGCCGTGGGTCTCGGCCGCGCTTTCGCCGGCTATTGGGGCGCGACCGGCGTCTGCCGGCGCCTGATCACGGCGCGGTCGACGAGGATGACGGGCACGAGACCGACGAGCACGATCAGCAGCGCCGACAGCGCCGCCTCCTCGAAGCGCTCGAGGGCGGCGAGCTCGTAGACGCGGGTGGCGAGCGTCTGGAGCCCGAAGGGGCGCAGCAGCAAGGTCGCCGGCAGCTCCTTCATGGTGTCGACGAAGACGAGCACGAGGGCGACGCCGATGGTCGGTTTCAGCAGCGGGAAATGAAGGCGGCGGAAGGTGGTGACGGCGCTCTCGCCCAGAGTGCGGGCGGCGGCGTCGAGGCTCGGCGAGATCCGCCTGAGCCCGGAATCGATGGCGCCGACGGCGACGGCGGCAAAGCGGATCGCATAGGCGAGGATCACCGCGAAGACGCTGCCCGACAGTAGAAGACCGGTCGAGATGCCGAGTCGGCTCGACATCAACAGGTCGAGCCGGTTGTCGAAAGCAGCGAGCGGCACGAGCAGGCCGATGGCGAGCACGGTGCCGGGCAGCGCATAGCCGACCCCGGCGAGCGCGACCGCCGGCCGCGTGAGGCCGTTCGGGGCGACGCGGCGCGCATAGGCGACGACGAGGGCGACGAGCGCGGTGACGAAGGCCGCCGCGAGCGCGAGGACGAGGCTCGAGACGGCCGCCTCGAGGAAGGCGCCGCCGAGGGCGTCCCCGAGATGGCGGAGCGCCGTCGAGGCGAGAACGGTCATCGGCAGCACGAAGCCGATCAGGAACGGCATGAGGCAGACGGCGAGCGCGCCATGGCCGCGCCAGCCGGTGAGGTCGCGCTCGGGCACGGTGCGGATGCGGCGGGCATTCTCGTGCGTGCCGCCGCGGCGGGTCTGGTGCTCCAGCCAGAACAGCACGAGCACGAACAGCAGCATGACCGAGGCGATCTGCGCGGCACCCGCCAGGCTCGAGCGCTGCAGCCAGGTCTGATAGGCGGTCACGGTCAGCGTGCGCACGCCGAGATATTCCGTGGCGCCGATGTCGTTGAGGCATTCCATCAGGACGAGCGCGAGGCCGGCGGCGAGGGCCGGACGGGCGAGCGGCAGGGCGATCTCGAAGAAGGTGGCGAGCGCCGAGCGGCCGAGCGTGCGGGCGACCTCGAGGGTTCCGACCGACTGCTGCATGAAGCTCGCCCGTGCCGACATGTAGACATAGGGATAGAGCACGGCCGAGAGCACGAAGACGGCGCCGCCGATCGAGCGCAGCTCGGGGACCCAGTACTGCCGCCGCGTCTCGAAGCCGAGCAGCCACCTGACGAAGGTCTGGATCGGACCGGCGGCGTCGAGCAGGTCCATGTAGCAATAGGCGATGATGTAGGTCGGCATGGCGAGCGGCACGAGCAGCAGCCAGCCGACGAGGTCGCGACCGGGAAACCGGTAGAGCGCGACGAGCCAGGCGGTCGCGGTGCCGATCACCAGCGTCACCACCCCCACTCCGCCGAGCAGGATGAGCGTCCGCCCGACCGTCGCCGGCAGGATGGTCGTCGCCAGATGCCGCCAGACCCCGCCCGCCGGCCCGAGCGCGATGACGAGGATCGAGGCGAGCGGGAACAGGATGACGAGCAGGATGAGGGCGGTGGCGATGGTCCAGCCGGGCGAGATGCGCCGGCGCGCCCGCCAGCGTCTGAGACCCGCCAGGAGACGCGAGGGAGTAGGTGGCCGGCGGGGGCCGTGGCTCCCGATCCGGCCGCTTGGCCCGGCGCTCCTCAAGCGTCCCCCGGGCACGGGGCCGGTCCGGGGCAATACGTCCCGGCAGGTGCCCAAGGTCCCGGCCTCGACAGGTCTCTCCGAGCGCTCACGAGCCCGGCCCCTCGTCGAAACCGACCTCGTCGACGAGCTCGGAAGCTTCCTTTCGATGATCGGCGATCTCGGCGAGCGGCAAGGGATCGGGCTTCAGCGTCCCCCAGCTCGCGACCGGTTCGGACGGCGGATTGGCATCGTCGATCGGATACTCGTTGTTCACCGAGGCATAGATGCTCTGCGCCTCGGGCGAGGCGAGGAATTCGAGGAGACGGATCGCCTCGTCGCGGTGCGGGGCAAACTTCAGGAGGGCCGCGCCGGATATGTTCACGTGGGTGCCGCGCTCGTCGGCATTGGGAAAGAGCAGCTTGACCGAGTCGGCCCAGACCTTCTGCTCGGGCTCCTTCGTGTTCGTCAGCATCGCACCCATGTAATAGGTATTGCCGAGTGCGATGTCGCATTCGCCGGCATAGATGGCCTTCACCTGATCGCGATCGCCGCCGGCCGGCCGGCGGGCGAGATTGTCGCGCACCGCCGTCAGCCAGGTCTTGGTCGCCTCGCGGCCATGATGGGCGATCATCGAGGCGATGAGCGCGATGTTGTAGGTGTGCTGGCCCGAGCGCACGCAGATGCGACCCTTCCATTTCGGATCGGCCAGATCCTCGTAGGTGATGGCCTCCTCGGCGACCCGCGCCTTGGAGGCATAGACGATGCGGGCGCGGCGGGTGAGCCCGAACCAGTGATTCTCCGGGTCGCGCAGGCCGGCGGGAATGTCGGCCCACAGCGCCTCGGATTCGACCGGCTGGGTGATGCCGGCGCGCTTGGCCTCGATCAGCAGGCCGAACTCGTTGGTGAGCAGGACGTCGGCCGGGCTCAGCCGGTCCTCGGCGGCGATGCGCTCGATCAGGCCGTCCTTGGCATAGACCACGGTGATGTCGATGCCGGTCTGCTTGCGGAAGGCGTCGATCAGCGGCTCGATCAGGCTCGGCTCGCGGTAGCTGTAGACGTTGATCTCGGCCGCGGCGGCAGGGATGGTGGGGGCAAGGCCGGCGGCGAGAGCAAGGCCCGCGAGAGCCGGACCTAGCTTGCGGAGGAGGAGCGCCCTGAGCGGCCGGCGCGAGCGAGGGGGAGTGGTCATCGTTGCAATCTCCAATCGGCGGGATTCAAGGTCCCGTCATCGGCAAAGAGGGGTGCCGGATGAGGGGGCACCCGGCAGGTCGAGTTATCGGGAGTGCGATTTCGGCTGTCAACAGCGGTCGCGACATCGGCGCCACGTATTCGCCAGCAGACTGGAATGCCTCCAGACTGGAATTGCTCTATATTGCAGCAGATCTGCTGCCGGATTGAAGTATTGGGCGTCGTGACGCCGGGCACGACAGGTGTTTCATTCGCAGGCAGATGAGCGCTGTCGCAGCAGGGTTCGGTCGATCGGAGCCTTCGGGCAGGTTCCGGCGAAGTGGCAACCGGCTCGCCCAGAACATATGCAAAATCAATGGCGTATGCCGGCGCACATACCAACCCGGCGCGCATTCCACCCCGCGAATGTCAGCCCTTTCGCTCGCTGGGATTGGAGCGGGTTCATGGTTCCGTTTGACCTGACCTGACCTGACCTGACCCTCGCCTGCGTCGACGTGTCGTCGCCGGGCCGCGTGGCCCGCGACAGTGGCGCCCGCGGCCTCTGGCTTGGGGTCAGACGGTATCGCGGCCGCCAAGCACGATCCGCGCCAGCGTGCCCCGGCCCGGCCGCCGCTCGATCTCGAGCCGGCCGCCCTGCATCTCGGCGAGGCTGCGCGTCAGCGGCAGGCCGAGGCCGCTGCCGCCCCCTCCGGCAGGACGCTGCGGCAGTGGCGGCGCCTCCATGGCATGGCGGATCGCCCAGTCCTCGATGCCCGGGCCGTCGTCGGTGACCTCGATGGCAAGCTCGCCCGTGGCGGTCCGCCCGGTCGAGACGACGATACGCCCGCCCGCCCCGGTGAAGCGCATGGAGTTGGCGAGCAGGTTGATCAGCATCTGCCTGAGGCCGAGTGGCGCTGCACGCCAGTTGCCCAGATCGGGCGCAAGACAGGTCTCCAGAACCAGCCCCCGTTCGGCGGCGAGCAGCGACAGGCTGCTGACGGTACGGCTGACCAGGGCGTTGACATCGACCTCCTCGAGGAGAGGGCCGGCGGCCAGCGCCGCTGGGTCGCGCGAATGGCTCTGACCGGCAAGTCCCTCGATCACCGCGAGGGCGTGGCGGGCGCTTTCCAGGATGTCGCCGAGATAGCCGGCATAGCGGGGATGGCCGACCGGGCCGAAAGGCTCCGTCAGCATCAGCTCGGTGAAGCCGATGATGGCGTTCAGAGGCGTCCTCAGCTCGTGGCCGATGCGCGCGAGCGTCACGTCGGGATCGGCCGGATCGGGAGAGGCGGCGGGCTCGGCTCGTGCGCGGTCCACGGCGGGCGGCCCCGGATCTGGCTCGTCGTCGCGGCTGTAGGCTTCCGCCGCCATGGCGCTCCGCGTCCTTCTTCGCCGTCTTGAAGCAGGCTCGATTCGATCGCAAATGGAACGCCGCTTCAACCGGTTGACCTCGGGCGAATTGCGCGAGGGGAGCAGGAACCCGTCACCTGCATCTTCGGCGCAGAGATTCGCCTGAACCAGCTCCAAGGGCGGCATGGGGCAAAAGCCTGGGGAAGTCCAGCCGCTTGCACGACTTTTCCGCCACGCGCCGGCCTCGATACGGCCCAGTGCGCGGATGGTCGGCATTCAACTTCAGCTATTGTGCATGAGCAACCCAGCCCGGCCGCTCAGGTGTGGACACCGGACGGCAATCCGTCTCATGATCGCGGCATCACAGGTGGAGGCCATGCCATGAGCGATGCACCCCAGTTCGAGATTCCGCCCGCCATCCGCGAGCTCGCCGAGCGCAATGTCGAGCAGGCGCGCAGCGCCTACTCCCAGTTCATTGATGCCGCGACCAAGGCCCAGGACGTGGTGTCGCGCTCGTCCGACGCCATGACCACAGGCGTCCGCGAGCTGCAGGACAAGGCCATGCAATATACCGCCTCGAACATGGAGGCGAGCTTCAGCTTTGCCCGCGATCTGGCCCGCGCCCGCGATCTGAAGGAGGCGCTGGACCTCCAGCAGGCCTATGCCCGCCGCCAGATGGAGATCTTCGCCGAGCAGGCGCAGGAGCTGACGCGCCTGATGACGAGCACGGCGGAGCGGGCCCGCCCGAAGGGCTGAGCACGGTCAGACGCCGCCGCCTTCGCCAGTCTTTCCGCCGGTCCCGGTCCCTTCGCCGGTCCCGGCCCTTTCGCAAGTCCCGGTCGATGCGAGGCACCGCCAATGGCCGAGTGCCTCGGCGAGCCGGGCGCGATGATGCGGCTCGAGCTCATCGACGCCACTGACGGCGTCGGCTGCGGCCGCCAGAATGTCGGCCAGCAGATAGTAGTGGATGTGGAATCCGACGTGGCGCTTCTGACCGTCCTGACGGTCGAGATGGAGGTGCAGGCCTTCCGCATCGGCCGTGACGTCGAAGCGGCTGCCGCGTCCGAACGAGCCCATGTAGAACTTCTCGGGGAAGTCGATCGAGACCTCCGCCATGTCGGTGATCGGTTGGGACATCGGGCTCGCTCCCTCATGGACTGACTTGTTCAGAAGCTGCAGTTTTCCGATGATCGTATCGGCGGACCTCGTCGAGCGGAAGGGCATTGGGGAGCCGTTGCGCTCCTCGGGATCGCGGTTGACCGCTGCCCGCAACCCGGCGACGGACCATCAGGAGAGATGTCGCCGCGCCGGCCGAGGGCCAAGTGTCGACCGTCGCACGGGCCGCGACGCCGCGCCATAAATCAGCCGAACGCCGCTTTCTGCGCGGTCAGGTGATCGGCTTTCTCGACACCTCCCGATATCGAGCGGATCTCGTCGAGGCTGCGGACGAAGCGGCGCACTTCCTCGATGTCCGCCGGTGCCTCGTTGGCGGAGTTGTAGGCATGGCTCATCGGCTTGCCGCGGCTCATGTGCTCGGAATAGTCGATCTGGTTGTAGATGTTGCGGAAAGCCGGCAGCACGGCGAGCAACTGCTCCTGCTCGTAGGTTCGGCCGATCTCCTCGTCGGTGATCAGCTCCTCATAGAGCTTCTCGCCGGGCCGGCAGCCGATCTCGCGGATCTCGATGCTCTGGGGCTCGTGGCCGAAGCGCGGAGCGAGCTCCTCGATCATCACCTGGGCGAGATCGGTGATGCGGAAGACCGGCATCTTTGTGACGAAGGCCTCGCCGCCCCGAGCCGCCATCATCGATTGCAGGACGAGGCCGGTCGCTTCCTCGAGCGTCATGATGAAGCGGGTCATGCGCCGGTCGGTCAGTGTGAGCGGGCCGCCGGCGGCGATCTGCTGGATGAAGACCGGAACGACCGAGCCGCGCGAGCCGGCGACATTGCCGAAGCGCGTCGAGCTGAAGATGGTGCCGTCGCCCTTGTGCAGCGAGTTGGCGGCGGTGATCAGCCGCTCGCCCATCAGCTTGGTGGTGCCCATCACGTTGGTCGGATTGACCGCCTTGTCGGAGGAAGTGAAAAGCACGCGGCGGACGCCGTTCTGCCGGGCCGCCAGAATGACGTTCTGTGTGCCGATGATATTGGCGCTGACCGCCAGCGACGGCGAGCGCTCGCACACCGGCACGTTCTTGTAGGCGGCGGCGTGGAAGACGAAATCGACGCCGGTCAGGAAGTATTTCAGCGGCTCGATATCGGTGATGTCGCAGAGAAAGCTTTCGAAACGCGGCTCGTCCTTGAGCTGCCCGCTCAGATAGAACAGGTCGCCTTCGTTGTTGTCGAGACCGAAGACACGCTCGCAGCCAAGGCCGAGCAGCATCTTGACGAGGGCCTTGCCGACCGTGCCGGCCGCACCGGTGACCGCGACGGTCGTGCCTTCGTAGAACGCCTTCAGAGACATGGTACTCGTCCTTGTGGACCCGCGGTCGGCCAGAATTGAAATGCGGGGCGCGCCGGCCGGGCCGATGGGCGGTGCCGCATCGTGCAGGGCAGCGATCCTCTGCCGGTCGCGACGTCGATTAGCAGCCGGGGGGCGGGACATGCAAGGCTGGAGGACGGTCGCGGCCGCGGGCGGCGCACGGCCGGCCAGGGCAACTTCGCCAAAATTGATCGTTTGCGGACATGGCGACCGAGCTCGCGGCGCCGTGCGCACTCGGCTTCGAGGCGGCGTGCCTCAGGGAGCGGGGCGAGTGCCTCTCGCCACGAGCGGCGATGGCCGGGCCGTTCGCCCCCGCGACCTCCCGACACCCGCGAAGCATGCGACCTTCGGCCGCCGAATTGACTGGGATCAAATCGAGCCGACCATCTTGCTGCAGTTTGGAAGCATTAGAATGAATGCAGCAATGGGGTCGACCATGAAACGCCTAATGGCCGCGCTGATGATCAGCTCGGCACTCGCGACTGCCGCCGGGGCGGACGAGCTTCACGATCGCGCAATGGAGACGTTCAAACCGTTGCCGTCCACTATTCCGGCGGTCAAGGGAAACAAGATCACGCCGGAGAAGATCGAGCTCGGCAAGGCTCTGTTCTTCGATCCCCGGCTGTCGGCTTCGGGCGTATTCAGCTGCAACTCGTGCCACAATCTCGGGACGGGCGGCGACGACAATCTCGAGACCTCGATCGGCCATGGCTGGCAGAAGGGACCGCGCAATGCGCCGACCGTGCTCGACGCCGTGCTGAACGAGGCCCAGTTCTGGGATGGCCGGGCGGAAGACCTGAAGGCCCAGGCGACGGGCCCGATCCAGGCGAGCGTCGAGATGGCCAACACGCCCGGCAATGTCGTCGCCACACTGACCAGCATGCCGCAGTATGTCGAATGGTTCAAAGCGGCGTTCCCCGACGAGGCCGATCCCGTCAGTTTCCAGAACATGGCCAAGGCGATCGAGGCCTTCGAGGCGACGCTGATCACCCCCGCGCCCTTCGATGCCTATCTGAACGGCGACGAGACGGCGCTCAGCGACGAGCAGAAGAAGGGGCTCGCCCTGTTCATGGACAAGGGCTGCGCGGCCTGCCATTCCGGCGTCAATGTCGGCGGGCACGGCTATTATCCCTTCGGCGTCGTCGAGAAACCCGGCGCCGATGTCCTGCCCGAGACCGATCGCGGCCGCTTCGCCGTCACCAAGACGGCGGACGACGCCTATGTGTTCCGGGCGGCGCCCTTGCGCAACATCGCGCTGACTGCGCCCTATTTCCATTCCGGCAAGGTCTGGGACCTCTCCCAGGCGGTCGCGATCATGGGCTCATCGCAGCTCGGCGAGGAGTTGAACGAGGAGGAGGTCGGCCAGATCACCGCCTTCCTGCACGCGTTGACCGGCCGGATGCCCGAGATCGTCTATCCGGTGTTGCCGGCCGAGACGGCGACGACACCCAAGCCGACGGCGGAGGTTCTGCCGAAGTAACGGGTTCATGGCGACTGCCATGAGCGCCGGTCGAAGCGAGTGCTGTTCCCGGTCGGTCGAGAACCGGCCGGGATTTTCTTGCTGAATGGCGCGTCGACTCTGCTGGTAGCCGCTTGGCCAAGTGGAGCGAATTCGACACTTCGGTCCCGGTTGCCGCGACGTGCGTTCTCAAGTGTCAAGTTCAATAGTTCCACCAGGATCTATTGGCGTTCTAGTGATTATCATGATCCCGACATTTGCTCTCGCGGGCTCTGAAACGGGATGCAAATGTCGGAATCGAACCACCAGCTTCGTCCATGTGCGGTTGCATCGAGGGAGGAGCGACCTATAAGAGGTGGCGGGAGAAGCGTTATTTCGCAGCACGCGACTCGAGGAGGCGGCTCCGGCGCGATGGTCGCCACATCGAGGCGGTCGGAAGGAGAGGGTGGTGGTTTTTCGCGATCTGTGGAGGAGGGCAAGCAGATACGCCAATCGATCTGCAAGCGCACACAGAACCGCCGCCGGCATCTGGATTTTCGATGGGGCAAGATTGCGCGTGCCGCCCGGTCGGCTCGAGGCGATCAGGGCCGAGCTCGGGCTCGTCGCAGAGCAGCCCTTCGTCAAGCCGGACGGCGTCGATGAGGTGTTTGCCATCCTGTTTGCCTCGCGCAGCGGCAGCACCTGGCTCGGGCAGCTTCTGGGCAGCACCGGCCTCGTCAACGACGTGCGCGAATGGATGAGACCGGCACTTCTCACCCGTAAGGCCAAGCAGATGGGCGAGAGTGACCTTGCCGCGGTCGCCGCCGGGATGATGGCCGACAAGGCCGCCAACGGCAGATTCGGTTTCAAGGGTGGCATCGCCGCGCTGGTGCCGTTCATCCTCAGTTGTGCCTTCTCCAGCTATCGCGACAACTTCCGCGTCGTTCTCCTCAGACGCGAGGACGTCGCCATGCAGGCGATCTCGCTGCACAAGGCGAGGCTTCAGCGCAAGTTCACATTGACGGCGCGGGAGAAGGTCCGAAAGAAGCTCGAAGTTGACCGGTCCGCCTATGATTTTCACCAGATCCTCGGGCACGTCAGGACCATCGGCACTGTGAACGATTTACTCGCGGAATTCGCCGAGCTGAACGAACTCCCGAGCCTGACGATCTACTACGAGGATCTGGTGGAGGACACGCCGGGGGTGATTGGGCAGGTGCTCGGCCATCTCGGCCTCGATAGCGCCGCGGCCGTCGGCCTTACGGCCTCGAACGTGATCCAGCGCGACGAGGTCAACGAGGCCTGGCGGGCGCGGTTTCTGCAGGACCTCGCCAGGCGTCCGCGCGACCGGGAATTGGTGGAGCGCCTGTCGCGCCGGGTTTGAGGGCGGAGCCCGCGGCTCCGCCGGTATGCCGGGCCCGCGGGTGCTGTGTTTCGATAGGCGCAGGTCGAAGACGAACCCATCACGAAGATCCCCAATGGCACGACGGTGTAGAAGAAGAAGTGCATCACCTCGCCCATGGTACGGCCCAAGAGCTTGCGCCCCCGGGAAGCAGGCGGTCGCCAGCCCGAAGGTCCTTCTTCAGATCCGGAAGATCCGCTCGACGTTCTTCGAGCGCACGGCCCGGCGCTGGTCGGGCGGCAGGCGGTCGACCTGGGCGAGGATGCCCTTCATGTCGCCGACGATGTGGGGGTAGTCGGAGCCGAACAGCACATTGCCGGTACCGCCGATCGAGAGGCAGTATTTCAGCGCCTCGTAATTGTAGACGATCGAGTCGTAGTAGATACGCTGCAGATATTCGTAGGGCTCGTGCTCGGTCGCCTGATCCTCGAAGGTCGAGATCTCGTAGCCACGGTTGAACCTGCCGACCAGATAGGGCAGCGCGCCGCCGCCGTGCGAAGCGATGATCTTCAGCTTCTGGTGACGATCGAGGAAGCCGTCGAGGATCAGCCGGGCGACGGCGAGCGTGGTGTCGAAGATGAAGCCGACGCTCCAGGTCATGTCGTACTCACGCATCTTCAGGGCATCGACGCCGGGGGGATCGGTCGGATGCACCAGCACCGGTAGCTCGAGATCGTCGATCAGCCGCCAGATCGGCGCGAACTCCGGCTCGGTCAGACGCCGGCCGGCGATATTGGCGAGCACCATGACGCCGACTGCGCCGTTGGCATGGGCGCGCTTCAGCTCGGCGACGGCGTCCTCGGGATACTCCCATGGCAGCGAAGCCATCCAGCGGATGCGGTCGGGGTAGCTGCGCTGGGCCGCCGCCATGTCGTCGTTGACGAGGCGGGCGGCCTTCAGGCTCACCTCCCGTCCGCCCCAATAGACGTTCGGGCAGGTCAGCGAGACGACCGCCATGTCGACCCTCGCCTCATCCATGTCCTTGATTCGTAGCGCGTAGTCGAAATGACCGGGCGTCGGAATCGAGACCGGCGCATCGCCGCGATAGATGCACGGCCGGCCATTGGCCGCCTCGCCGACATGATAGGGCGCTCCGCTGGCGCGCAGCAGCTCCATCCACTCCTTGCTGTACATGTGGGTATGGATATCGATGACCGTCATCTACCTGCACTCCTCGCCCAAGCGTCTCGCCAAGCTGGTTGTATGGTGAATTCCGACATTCCGACGGGGCTTCCGTCCATCTCTTGCAGGTATCAGAGCCGCATGCCGTCCATGGCGATGGCGGGCTGGCGCTGGCCGACAAGATCGGCGAGCACGCGGGCCGAGCCGTTGGACATGGTCCAGCCGACGTGACCGTGGCCAGCATTGAGAAAGAGATTGGCAATGTGCGTGCGGTCGATCACCGGCATGCCTGTCGGGGTCATCGGGCGCAGGCCCGCCCACATCTCGGCGCGACCATAGTCGATCCCCGCCGGGAACACCGCGCGGGTGCGCTCCAGCATGCGGGTGAAATCCGCCGGCCTGTGGCTGTCGTCATAACCGGCGATCTCGGCCGTCGCCGTGATGCGCAGCCGCTGTCCCATCGGGCAATAGGCGAGCAGGTTGTTCTCATCGACGCCGCCCATGCGCGGCGCCCGCGACGGATCCGTGATCGGCAGCGTCATCGAATAGCCCTTCACCGGATAGATCGGCAGGGCGATGCCGAAAGGCTTCACCAGCGCCGGCGCGGCGATGCCGAGGCAGACGACGAAGGCGTCGGCTGCGAGGGGGCCGGCATCGGTCTCGGCGTGGGTGATGCCGTCGGCGCCGGCTTTCAGGGCGCGGACGGCCCGGCCGGTCAGGACGGTTGCGCCGCGCTGACGGCAGGCCTCCAAGAGGCCGCGGGCGAACAGCATGCAGTCGCCGCTTTCGTCGGAGGGGCAAAGAGCCCGCCGGCGATCTGCGCGCGCGCGGCGACAAGGCCCGGATCGCGGCCGGCGACGGCCTCGGGCGTCATCTCCTCGATCGCGAGGCCGACCGAGCGCAGGATGTCGGCCTTGGCCGAGGCTGTGCGGAAGCTCGCCGGCGAGCGGTACCAGTACATGAGCCCGCCGGTATTGCGGTCATAGGCGATCCTCGTTTCGGCGGCGACCTCGCCCAGCACCTGCTGGGAATAGATGCACAGCCGCGCCTTGTTGAGCGTGTTGATGCGGGCGCGCTCGGCGGTGCACTCCTTGAGGAACGACATCACCCACGACCATTGACGCGGGTCGGGGCGCGGCTTGAAGCGGATCGCCTGGTCGGCGTTGATCATCGAGCGCCACATCATGCCCGGTGCCGCGGGGGACGCCCAGGCATAGGCGTGGGCCGGCGCGATCAGCCCGGCATTGGCGAAGCTGGTGAAGGCCGCCGCGTCGTCGTTGCGCTCGATGATCGTGACGTCATGGCCGTCCTTCAGCAGTTGCCAGGCCGTCGTCACGCCGATGATGCCGGCGCCAAGTACCGCAACCCTCATGCGAGACCTCCCCGTCCCCTCGAGTGTCGAATTCGCTCCACCAGGGGCGACCTCTTTCACCGCGCCGTGTAGCCGCCGTCGACCAGAAGATCGGCGCCTGTCATGAAGCTCGAATCGTCGCTTGCGAGGAACAGCGCCGCCCGCGCGATCTCCTCGACATGGGCGAGCCGGCCGAGCGGATGCATGGGCGCGCCCCATTCCTTCTCCGCCTTCTCACGCGATCCCCACTTCTCGATCATGCTCTCGGTGGCGACCCCGCCGGGAGAGAGCGTGTTGACGCGGATGCGCTCGGCGGCGTGATCGAGGGCCATGGCCTTGGTCAGGCCGCAGAGCGCGCTCTTTGTCGCGCAATAGGCCGATTGTCCCGGCCGGCCGACCAGCGCCATCTGCGACGAGACATGGATGATGCTGCCGCCGCCGGCGGCGACCATATGCGGCACGGCGTGCTTGCTCATCAGGAAGCAGCCGCCGACATTGACTGCAAAGGAGCGCTCCCAGTCGTCCTCGTCGAGGGTGACGACGCTGGCATCGGCGATGAAATGGGCCGCCGCATTGACGAGGATGTCGAGGCGCTCGAGTCGTTCGGCGATCGACTGCACCACGGTCTCGACGCGGCGGCCATCGCTGACATCGGCCTGCACGGCGATGGCCCGGCCGCCGGCCTTCTCGATCTCGGCGGCGGCGGCCTCCGCCTGGGGCTTCCTCTGGTCGAGGCAGGCGACGGCGGCGCCTTCGGATGCGAACAGCCGGGCGATGCCGCGGCCGATGCCGCTGCCGGCCCCCGTCACGATCGCGGTCCGGCCGTCGAGCTTGCTGGTCATCGGCTCCTCGTCCTTTCTCGTCTCTCTCGTCCCACCTCGTCCCTTCAGCCGCGGGCGAAGCCGGCATGGTGATCGAGCCAGTGCCGGGCGATGGCGTTGCGATGCATGAAGATCACGCCATCGCGCGACAATCCGTAGTCGAGGATGCGACGCACGGCATCGGCCCGGCTCGGCTGGCCGCTCCAGCGGGCGTGGAGGGCGATGGTCAGCATGCGGCCACCGATCTCGGGCGCCTCCCAGAGCACATGGTCGACGGCCGCCTTGCAGCAGGCGACGAAATCGCCGGGTTCGGCATAGCCCGGGCTCACCAGATAACGGCTGTCGTTCAGCGTCTTGGAATAAGGAACGACGAGCAGCGGCTTGTCGCCCATCGGCACGAAATAGGGCAGATCGTCGTTGCAAGGATCGGAATAATAGAGGAAGCCACCCTCCTCGACGATCAGGTCCCGGGTGTTGACGCTCGGGATCGAGCGGCAGTTCCAGCCCTCGGGCCGCATGCCGGTCAAATCGCGGTAGAGCGCGATGGCGGCATGGAGCTGGCGGCGCTCCTCCTCGCGCGGCATCGTCCAGTATTCCGACCATCTGAGGCCATGGCCGAGAATGTCGTGGCCCTTCTCGACGATCCAGGCGGCGACCTCGCGATTGCGCTCGAGGGCGCGGGCGCAGGCCGACAGCGTCACCGGCACCTGCAGGCGCTCGAAGATGCGGGCGAGGCGCCAGATGCCGGCGCGGCTGCCGTATTCGAAATGGGTCTCGGTGCCGAGGTCGCGCACCTCCGGTCCCATCTGGGTCGCGTACTCGCCCCAACCCTCGTTGCGGCCGTCGCCTTCGAGGAGAGAATATTCCGAGCCTTCCTCGTAGCAGATCACCATGTTGACCGCGCAATGGGCGCCGCGCGGCCAGACGGCGCGCGGGGCGTGCCGGCCGTAGCCGACGAAGTCGCGCTCGGGGCCGACGAAACGGTCGGTGGGCAACACGGCGGATCTCCCTTGAGGAAGCGCAAGGCGCGCAAGGCCTGACCGGGTCCACTCTATAGGCGATCGGCCGTGGCGCACCAATCGCGGACCCCGACAGGCTGCCATGCGGAGGGCCCGAGCCCACCGGGCATGGCGGCCCGGCGATCGGTGCAGGACGGATGAGGCCGACGCCGGTTGTCAGCTCTCGGCATCCTCGGCTAGCCTTGCCGAAGGCCTGAGCAGCAACTGCCTGAGCAGCAAGTGTCTCAGCAGCATCTGAGCAGCAAGGGAGCGAGCGCGTCATGAACGTGATGGACAAGGGCCCCGCACGGCCGGCCGGCCGCTTCCGCCGCGATCCCGAACGGTCCTACACCCTGCCCGCCAGCTATTATTTCGATCCCGACATCTACCGGCGCGAGCGCGAGGCGATCTTCTACCGCTCCTGGAATTATGCCTGTCATCTGAGCCAGGTGGCGCAGCCCGGCGACTTCGTCACCGTGCCCGTCGCCGATCAGGGCATCGTCGTCATCCGCGGCCGGGACGGCGTGCTGCGCGGCTTCTACAACGTATGCTCGCACCGGGCGCATGAGCTCTTGAAGGGCTGTGGCAACGCCCGGCTCATCACCTGTCCCTACCACGCCTGGACCTATCAGACCGACGGCCGGCTCCGCTCGGCGGTCGGGCAGAAGAAGGTCGCCGATTTCGACGCCCGCGAGTTCGCGCTGCGCGAGGTGCGCGTCGAGACCCATGCCGGCTTCGTCTTCGTCAATCTCGATCCGCAGGCGCCGGCGCTCGCGGGGCTGGCGGACGGCTTCGAGGCGGAGGTGAGGCATCACTGCCCCGACATCGACAAGCTGGTCTTCTCACGGCGCATCACCTACGAGCTGAAGGCCAACTGGAAGAACGTCGTCGACAACTATCTCGAGTGCTACCACTGCACGGTTGCCCATCCCGCCTTCGTCGATCTCGTCGACATCAAATGCTACCGGACGCGGACCTACGGCATCTACTCGACGCATATCTCGCCGCCCGGGCGCACGCAGAACACGGCCTACACGCTGCCGAGTGGCGAGGAAGGCGAGTTCGCCGGGCTCTATCTCTGGCCGAACGTGGCGATGAACGTGTTTCCCGGCCGTGCCAATCTCGGCGTCCTGCACATCATCCCGACGGGACCCGAAACGACGCTCGAGCATTTCGACTTCTTCTTCCTCGACCGGACGCCGACGGCTGGCGAGGAGGAGGCGATCCGCTATCTCGACGAGGTGCTGCAGCCCGAGGACATCGGCCTCGTCGAGAGCGTCCAGCGCGGCCTGCATTCGCGCGGCTACACGCAGGGCCGCTTCATCGTCGACAAGGACCGCACCTTCATCAGCGAGCACGGGCTGCATCACTTCCACAGCCTGGTGCTCGAGGCGCTGGGTGAGCTGCCGACGGAGTGAAGTGACGAGGGGGCGAGGCCTGTCGCCCCTTGGCCGGTCAGTCCTTGCCGCTGCCGCTGCCGCCGCCACCTTTGCCGCCGCCACCCTTGCCGCCACCGCCCTTGCCCGATCCGCTTCGGCCGCGGCCGCGCCCCTTGCCGCTCTTGCCCGAGTGGCTCGACGACAGTCCGTCCGAGCGCGAGACGAAGCCGAGGAGCCGCAGCTTCTTCAGGCGGCCGGACCGTCCGGCGTGCTTCTTGCGGCCGCCGGAGCGGGCGCTCGCCTCTCGCGTCTTGCGGACGACGACACCGGGGCGGCGGTCGCGCCGATGCTGCCCGGCGACGGCCTTTCGGCGGGCGGGTGCCGCGGCGACGACACGGGGCTTTGCTCTGCGCTCGACGCTTGCCGGGACTCTCGTTCGGGCAGTCCGCCTCGAGATCACCGCGGCGGGCCGCGTCCGCGTCTCGCCGTCGCTGGCCGTGGCGTCGGCGATGCCGGCCTGCGGAGATGTCGATCCATCCGCATCTGCGGCGAGCCTCGCCGCAATGTCCGTGACGGTGAGCGGCGCATCTGCACCGTCCGCGACGGCAACGGGCTCGCTCGCCGGCACGATGGTCGGTTCGGACAGGCTCTCGAGCGCCAGTCGACGCGGCTCGGGAAGCGGCAAGGCCGGCCTTGCGACATCGCTGTCGGGATCGAGGCGAAGGCGCGCCTCGCCGGACACCACTTGCAGACGAGCGTCCTCGATGACCCGCGAGCCGATGATGAGACGCCCAGCGCGAAGCTCGACCGACGAGGAGGTGGATGCGAGTGCGGCGGCGAGTGCGAGGCCACGCGAGGGCGTTTCCTCCAGCGACGTGCTGGCCCTGCCGGTCCCGTCCGACGGCACCTCTCCGGAGGTCTGCCCCGTCAGATCGACGACGCCGGTCGCAAGCTCGCCGGACAGCGCGGCACCATCGCTGCCGGGCGTGAGCGACAAGGCACCCGTGTAGCGGTCCTCGCCGAGCGCGAGCACCAGGTCGCCCAGTCGGGCGCCGCCGGCGTCGATCTCGGCGGCCGTGGTCAGCCGCAGGTCGCCGGCCCCTTCGGCAAAGCGCGTTCCCGCGAGCGGTGCGAGCGCTTCGGGGCCGGGGGCCTCCAGCGACAGCGCCAGCAGAAGGGGGGTGTCGGAGGCGGCAGGATCGGCCTTGATGCGCCATTGACCGGAGAGGGAGAGTTTCAGCTCCCCGAGCGTGCCGGCGAGGTCGAAGGCATGCGCCCAGCCCTCGTCGATGCTGCGTCCCGGCAGGAAGCTGCCGGTGAGGGCGAGATCGGCCGTGCCGTGCAGCCCTGTCAGGCTGATCCGCGCAGCCGAGCCCTTCCCGCCGAGCTCGACCAGCCCCTGCCGGACGACCGTGATCGCATCCGGCCGACCGAGCAGCCCGCGCAGCACGAGGTCGCGAACGGCAAGGGTACGGGCGTGCTGGAAGACGGTCTGGAGCACATCGGCGGGCGAGGGCCGGGGGATCCGCCGCGCCAGGGCGGGGCGGGTGAACCCGGCGGCTTGGAGGTCGGCGAGGGCGGAGAGATCGCCACCCTCGACCGAGAGCGCCGTCACCCGGGCTTCGCCCGTCAGGAGCGCGATCGGGTCGAGCGATGCCGAGATGTGGCCGAGCGAGAGCTCGAGGGCCCTCCCGGCGACTTCCCGTCCGGCAAACCGGATGCGCACGCCTTCCGCAACGATCCGTGGCGAGGGCAGGAGCCGGAAGCCGGCCGGCCCGGCGAATGCCACCTTCGCGCCGGTCTGGCGCTCCACGGCCCGAGCCCATTCGCGGGTGAGGTGCGCGGCATCCAGCGTCGTCGCGTTGAAGACGCCGGCCAGCAGGGTGAGGACGGCAGCCACCGACAGGATGCTCGCACCGATCGCAATGGTCAGGCGTGCGGTGGACCCCGGCGGCGCCGCGTCGGCAGCCCGTTTCAGGCCGGTCACCATCGCCGCGATGAGGTTCTCGCGATGCTCCATGCTGGAGAACAGGACGCCCGCGACATGCAGCACGGCGAGGCCGAGCATGGCGTGCACGGCGGCATAGTGCACGAGCGCCACGGTGGAATTGCCCCAGAAGGCATCGGTCGTCTGCAGGTGACCGCTGACGCAGGCGACGAGAATGGTGGCGATGAGCGCCATGATCATCGCGCCGCCCGGCGGATTGTGGCCGATATGCCGGGGGGCGGACGCAAACAGCATCTGGTTGAGATGGGCGGCGATGGCCCCCGGGCCGCGTACGAAGTCGCCGAAGCGGGCATGTCTCGAGCCGGCGAAGCCCCAGATGATGCGCAGGACGACGAGCGCCGCGATCGTATAGCCGGCGAGGCGATGGAGCCGGCCGAGCCCCTCGCTCGACAGCCAGGCGACGAGCACCAATGAGACGAGCGACCAGTGAAACAGCCGGACGAAGAGGTCCCAGACGCGCACGCGATCGGCGGCGAGGGAGGGCGTCACCCCGGGCGCATCCGCGTCGGGCGCGTTCGCGGCGGTGGCCGGTTCTTGATCCTTGATCCTCGTCATGACGCTACCCGCGATTGAGGACCTGGCCGCCTCAGGCAGCGAATGGCAGGGGCAGGCCGCGACCTGCCATCCGGACATCCGCAAGACAGCGCATGGCGCATTGCGTGAGGGTTCCCCGCCCCGCCGGGAGGAAACGGTACGAGGCCGGTTCTCCTAGGCAAGGGCAGGGCGGGGAATGGGCGGGCGGCCGGGAGATGCCGCGCCTTGGATCAGTCGAACTCGACCTCGACGACACTGCCGTCGGCGCCGCTCATGTAGACCTCGACCTTCTTCTTGTCCTTGTCGAAGCCATAGATCTCGTAGCAGGCCTCCTTGGCCTCGACCTTGGTGACCTCGTAGCCGAGACCTTCGGCGATGGCCTTGATCTCCTCGGCGGACTTCCACTGGTCCTTCGGCAGATCCGTGCAGGTGATGTTGGAATCGGCCGATGCCGGGCCGGCGATGGCCAGCATGCAGGCGGCGACGGCGGCCATGGTGGTGGTTCTGAACATTCGACCCCTCGTTGGTTCTGTCGCCCGTGTCGGCGACGTCTTCTTACGAGGGACCCTAGCGAGCCGCCGCTGACGCCGGCCTGACCTTGGCCGTCAGCCAATTGTCAGCATCCTCCATTCCGCGACCTCGCCCGCCCTCGAGGCCGGGCGGCCATGCGCCGAGGCGTCGCACGCTTGATCGGAGCGGGCGAACCGCTACATAGTCCGCTGCCATGCAAAAAACTCCTCTGACCCTCCTCGAGCGCAATGTTGAGTGGGCCCGCGAGCGCGAGGCCTCCGACCCGGGATATTTCTCGCGGCTGGCGCAGCTCCAGGCGCCGCAATTCCTCTGGATCGGCTGTGCCGACAGCCGGGTGCCGGCCAACGTCATCACCGGGCTCGATCCGGGCGAGGTGTTCGTGCACCGCAATGTCGCCAATCTGGTCTATGCCGCCGATCTCAATTGCATGTCGGTGCTGCAGTTCGCCGTCGACACGCTGAAGGTCCGCTACATCATCCTGTGCGGCCACTATGGCTGCGGCGGCGTCAGGGCGGCGATCGGCGAGCACTCCAACGGCCTCATCGATCACTGGCTGGAGCCGATCCGCGAGATCGCCCGCGACAGCCGGGCCGAGCTCGAGAAGCTCGTGGATGCCGAGGCGCGCGTCGACCGCCTGTGCGAGCTCAACGTGGCCGCCCAGGTGCGCCAGCTCGCCCATTCGCCGATCCTGCAACGGGCCTGGGACCGCGGGCAGATGGTGAGCATCCACGGCTGGATCTACGGCCTCGGCAATGGCCGGCTGCGCGACCTGCGCTGCGGCCGCACCTTCGAGGGCGCCGAGCAGTCGAGCGGCCAGGACGCTTCGAAGGGGTCCCCGACATGAGCGCTTCGGACACGGAGCAGAACCGCCCGCCGTTGATCGACTGCCTGCAATACGGCAACTGGTCGGAGAAGATCTTCCGCCAGTGGCGCGAGGGCGGGGTCGACGCCATCCATGCGACCATCGCCTATCACGAGGACTTCAAGGAGACGGTCGAGAACATCGTCGATTGGAACCGGCTGTTCGAGCGCCACGCCGATCTGATCATGCCCGGCCGGACGGCCAGCGACATCGACGAGGCGCGTCGCACCGGCCGGACTGCCGTCTTCTTCGGCTTCCAGACGCCGGCGCCGATCGAGGACGATATCGGTCTCGTCGAGATCTGCCATCAGCTCGGCGCCCGCTTCATGCAGCTCACCTACAACAACCAGTCGCTGCTGGGCGCCGGCTGCTACGAGGCGGAGGACGCCGGCATCACCCGCATGGGCCGCGAGGTGATCGCGGAGATGAACCGGGTCGGCCTCGTGATCGACATGTCGCATTCGGCCGAGCGGACGACCCTCGACGCCATCGCCCTGTCGCGCCGGCCGATCGCCGTCACCCACGCCAATCCCCATTCCTGGCATCCGGTTGCGCGCAACAAGTCGGACACCGTCTTGAAGGCGCTAGCCGAGACCGGGGGCATGCTCGGCTTCTCCTTCTATCCCCACCATCTGAAGGGCGGCCCGGATTGCTCTCTCGAGGAGCTCTGCGCCATGATCGCCCGCACGGCGGAGCTGATGAGCGTCGATCGCATCGGTATCGGCTCCGATTTCTGCCAGGACCAGCCCGACAGCGTCGTCGAATGGATGCGCAACGGCCGCTGGACGAAAGGGGCCGAGACGCCGGGGCTCGGCCGGGCGGTTTTCCCGCCCCAGCCGGGCTGGTTCGCCGACAATCGCGCCTTTCCCGGCATCGCGGCGGGCCTCAGGGCGGTCGGCTTCAGCGAGGCCGAGGTCGGCCGGATCATGGGCGGCAACTGGTACCGGTTCTTTGCCGAGAGCTTCGGGCCGGCCGGGGCGAGCAGAGGGGCCTGACGCGATGACGACCATCACCATCACGCTCGACGAGGTCGAGACGATTGCCCGGAAGGCGCTCGTCAAGGCCGGCGCGCGAGCCGAGAGCGCAGACATCATGGCGCGCGCGCTGCGCGAGACCGAGGCGATCGGCCTCGTCTCGCACGGGCTCGCCTATCTGCCGACCTTCTGCGAGCATCTGACCTGCGGCAAGGTGGTCGGGGGCGCGGTTCCGGTGCAGTCGCGGCCGGCACCCGGGCTCATCCTCATGGATGCGGCCATGGGCTTTGCCCATCCAGCCATCGAGGCCGGCCTCAACGACCTGATCCCGCTCGCGGGCCGCCACGGTATGGCCGGGCTCGCCGTCTCCAACTCTTACAATTGCGGCACGCTTGGTCTCCATACCGAGCGGATCGCGCAGGCCGGCCTGCTCGGCCTCGGCTTCACCAACGCGCCGAAGTCGATCGCCCCGCACGGCGGCAAGAAGCCCGTGGTCGGCACCAATCCCTGGTCGGTTGCCGCGCCCGACGGGCGGGGCGGCGTCGCCCTCGTCATCGACCAGTCGGCGAGTGTCGTCGCCAAGAGCGAGGTGATGCGCGCCGCCCGCGAGGGCCATGAGATTCCCGAGGGCTGGGCGCTCGATGCCGAGGCCGGCCGACCCGCGATGCCGCCGAGGGGCTCAAGGGCTCGATGGCGCCGTCCGGCGGCTACAAGGGCGTCGGCCAGGCGATACTCGTCGAGCTGATGGCCGCCTGTCTCACCGGCGCCATGCTCGGCCGCGACGCCAGCCCCTTCTCGGGGACCGCCGGCGGCCGCCGCCGCACCGGCCAGTTCTTCATCGCCATCGATCCGGTCGCAAGCTCGGGCGGTTTCTATGCCGAGCGGATCGCCGGCCTCATCGAGGGGCTGACGGCCGAGCCCGGCGCCCATCTGCCGGGCGATCGCCGCAAGGCTGCCCGCGAGCGCACCGCACGCGACGGCGTCAAGGTCGACAGATCCGTCTACGACAAGGTGACGGCGCTCGCCGGCTGACGACGTGGCCGACTGAAAGGGACTGACTGATGAGGCCGGACCGATCGGGACCGACGATCGGCCCGGGCCAACAAGAAGAACGATCAGGGACGAGGAGACGACGGGGACATGACGGCACCGGTGACCAAGGCCGAGACGGCGACCTTCATGGCGATGAAGGGGGCGGGCTACTACTCAAGGCGACGACCGGCGCGCGCGATGCCATCGACGCCGTGACGCCGCAGATCCTCGAGGCGATCGACCGCATGGCGCCGGCCAACGGCTCGCGCGCCTTCCGGGCGACCGACATGGGCGCGGCCGACGGTGGCACCTCGGTCGACATGTGGCGGCGCGTGCTGAAGGATGTGCGCGCAAGGGCGCCGCGCCGGCCGATCGAGATGGTCTACACCGACCTGCCGCGCAACGACTTCGCCCAGGTCTTCCGCATGATCCACGGCCAGACCGACATCAAGAGCTATTATCGCGAGATCGAGGATCTTTACGTCTACGCCTCGGGCACCTCGTTCCACGACGCCATCTTCCCCAAGGAAAGCCTCGATCTCGGCTTTTCGGCGACCGCCTCGCACTATGTCTCGGAGACGCCGGGCACGATCACCGGCCATGTCCATATGGTCGGCGCCAAGGGTGCCGAGCGGCAGGCTTTCATCGACCAGGGCGCACGCGACTGGGAACGCATGCTCCTCAACCGCACGCGCGAGCTCGTCTCGGGCGGACGCCTCTGCCTGCTCAATTTCGGCATCGACGGGGAGGGCCGCTATCTCGGCGCGACGGGTGGGGTCTCGATGTTCGACACCTTCGCCGAGCTCTGGCAGGGCCTCGCCGACGATGGCATCATCACGGGCGAGGAGGTGCAGCGCACCAATTTCCCGCAGGTCTACCGGACCGAGGCGGAGTTCGTCGCGCCGCTTCAGAGCACCAAGAGCCCGGTGCACGAGGCCGGGCTCCGTCTCGAGCATGTCGAGAGCCGGCTGACGCGCTGCCCCTATGCGCGCGACTTCGAGAGCCACGGCGATGCCGCGCGTTTTGCCCGCGAATACATCCCGACCTTGCGCTCCTGGAGCGAGCCGACCTTCGCCGCCGGCCTCTCGCCCAGCCGCCCGGCCGAAGAGCGCATGGGCATTCTCGACGAGTTCTACGGCCGCTACGAGCGCCGCGTCGCCGCGAGCCCCAAGGGCCACGGCATGGACTACATCCACATCTTCATGATCGCGATGAAATGGTAGGGGGGGTGCGTGGGGCCGCGCGAGCGACCCGCAATCGCAATCGTCTTGAGCCTTCGTTGACCATGAATGAAACGGCCGCGCGAGCTTAGGCCCTCCGCAACCGCGAGCTTAGGCCCTCCGCAACAGTGTCGCAGACATGGTGCCCGTTGCGACAGGTCGCAATTCTGCGGCTACCGGGGACCCGCGATATGACGGTGATGGCAAGCCTGCAAACCAGACCGATCGCCGGCATGAGCGCATTCGTTCTCGGCTCGCTGGCCCTGCTGATGGTGCTCGCGCATTTCTGGGTCGGTCCGCTGGCACCGCAGCAGCGGGTCGGCGTTACCATCGGCGAGATTGCAGCGGACATGCGACAGGCGGCCGTGCGCAGGCTGAAGGGCGAACAGCCGCCTGTGGCCATCGCAACGTCCAGGCCGTGGACGAGCGACCGGATCCTCGATCTCGTCAAAGCCCTCATTGCCGGCCTTGCATTGATAGCCGGTGGTGCAGCCCTCATCAGGCGGGAAAGCTGGCGGCCGGCCGTCGCGGGAATGGCTCTCGGTGCGAGTGCCATCGCGTTTCAGGCCTTCACCTGGGCCATTCTGATCGTGGCAGGTGCCATCGTCATCGGGGCGATCATCCACAACCTCGATGCCATTCTCGGCCAATAGCGCCATTCCTTGACCAGGGCTGCCGATCGAACCGGATACCGGATAGCAGAGAGTTCTTGAGACGATGGCACACGCACATCTGGCATTCGACCTGGACGGGTTCGAGGACCCCGAGGAAACGGTTGCCGAGACCGTCAACGGCGTCCACGGCAAGGCGCTTGCCGTGCATGTCGCGCGCGCACTCGCGATGCGCGGCTATGAGGTCAGCGACATCTGGCCCGAGGATCACGGCTGGGACTTCTCGGCGCGCAAGCAGGACAGGTCCTACCTTCTCGCCTGCTGCGTTGCTCCAAGCGGCAGCGAGCGGCCGGCCGGCGCCAGGAACGAGGCCCACATCACCTGGTCGCGCGCCCGCTCATTTCTCGATGCCTTGAGAGGGAGGAACCGTCTCACATCCGAGGATGAAAGTGTCGTCGATCTGCGCGCCATCGCCGTCGGGCTCGGCGCCGCCGGCGAGACGGTTCCCGACATCCGATAGGCGAGGGCTCAAGGGGTCGGCCAGTAGGCGAGCCAGATGGCGATGCCGGCGATGATCGCGAGGGTTGTGCCGATCGTCAGGACATACATGGTCGTGGTGCGACGATCGCCCTGACGGGCTTCGCGGCCGGTCAGCTCGGCGGGATGCTCGTCAGTGTGGACGTGCTTGTCCAACGGGTCGGGCCGGGTCAGTCTCGCCATCACCTCCGCTCCTCGATGCGGCGAGCCACGCAGGGCGCGCCGGGGCTTCAGTGAAGAACGATCCGGCCGCTCGAAAGTTTCGGCCGACAGATCTCACAGCCCGAAGCGGCCCCACATCAGGCGTTCCTCGAGGGCGGCGAGAATGTCGTCGGCAAGGCCGGGGGGAAAATGGCCGGCCGGGCCAAGGGACGCGAGTGCGCTCTGAGGGAGCGCCGGCGCGGCACGGCCGCTCGCCATGCCGCCGGCCGCCTGGGAGCCGAGCCCGAGACGCCGACGCAGCCAGCTCGTCTCCTGCGACACGACCTTCAGCTGGACCTTCTCGCCATAGAGCTCGCGCATCTTCGAGCGCAGATCCGTGACGCCATCGACGAGGCCGAGCGCGGCGGCGCGCGTGCCCGACCAGATCTCGCCGGTGAACAGATCCTCGCCCTCGGCGAGCCGCGATCCCCGCCGCTCGCGAACGAGGCTCTTGAAGGTCTCGTGCACCTCGCGTTGCAGGCTCTTCAGTCGCTCGACGTCGTCGGCCTTCTCGGGCTGGAAGGGATCGAGCGACATCTTGTTGGTCCCGGCCGTGTAGACGCGCCGCTCGACGCCGAGCTTCGCCAGGAGCTCGACGAAGCCGAAACCGGCGGTGACGACACCGATCGAGCCGACGATCGAACTCTCGTCGGCATAGATCTCGTCGCCCGAGAGCGCGATCAGATAGCCGCCGGAGGCCGCCACGTCCTCGCAGAAGACGTAGACCGGCTTCGATGTCTCCTCGGCAAGGGCGCGGATGCGCTTGAAGATGAGGCGCGACTGCACGGGGCTGCCGCCCGGCGAGTTGACGACGACCGCGACGGCGGGCGCGCGCTTCATGCCGAAGGCCCGCTCGATGGCGCCGGCCACCGATGCCATCGACAGGCCGGGGCGGAAGGGCGCCGCCATGCCGATCGGCCCGGAGAAACGCAAGACGGGCACGGTCGGCCCGCCCCTGAACCATGCCATTCTGGTCATCCCGGTCAGTTGCTGATCATCGACGCCGGGCAGCCCCCGGCATGCCCGCGGACCATAGCGAATGCCGCCGCCGCCGCGAAGAGCCCCGCGACCCTCGATCGAACGCACTTCGACCCGCACCCGCGACCGGCATGCCGGCGACGCAGGTCGCAGCCTCGCACTGACGGCTTGAAGCGCCACGCGTTCCGCGACACTTTCTGCGGGCGCTCGAGGGGCGGATCGGACATCGACCGCGCCGGAAGGAGGCCGACGGGAGGGGCCACCGCCATGGACAAGCATCTGCATTTCACGACGAGGGAGCTCGCCGACCGGCGGCGCAAGGCGACCAAGGCGATGGCCGAGGCGGGTCTCGAGGCCCTCCTCGTCTTCCGGCAGGAGAGCATGTTCTACCTGACCGGTTACGACACGTTCGGCTTCGTCTATTTCCAGTGCCTGGTGCTGACGGCCGACGGCGGCATGACGCTGCTGACGCGCGCGCCCGATCTGCGTCAGGCGCACTACACCTCCGTGATCGAAGACGTGCGCATCTGGCGCGACCGCGAGGGCGCCAACCCCGCCGACGATCTGAAGGCGATCCTGAAGGAGAAGGGGCTGAAGGGCGCCAGGCTCGGCGTCGAATACGAGGCCTATGGCCTAACGGCCAACAACAGCCGCCGGCTCGAAGCGTCAATGAAGGGCTTCGCCAAGCTCGAGGACGCTTCCCACCTCGTCAGCCGCATCCGTCTCGTCAAGAGCGCGGCCGAGATCGAATATGCAAGGAAGGCGGCCGAGCTCGCCGACGCCGCCTGGGACGCGGCCGTCAAGACCGCCAAGCCGGGCGCCTTCGAGGGCGACATCCTCGCCGCCATGCACAATGCCATCTTCAAGGCCGGCGGCGACTATCCGGGCAACTCCTTCATCGTCGGCTCGGGACCGGGCGCGCTGATGTGCCGCTACTATTCGGGCCGGCGCACGCTCGATCGCAAGGACCAGCTCACCCTCGAATGGGCCGGCGCCTATCGCTGGTATCACGCCGCGATGATGCGCACGCTGTCGATCGGCAAGCCGCCGGCGCGGCAGGTCGAGATGATGAAGGCGGCCGAGGATGCGCTCCTCGCCTGCGAGGCAGCACTGAAGCCCGGCCGGCCGATCGGCGAGGTGTTCGATGCCCATGCCCGCGTTCTCGACGCCGCCGGCCTCTCGGAGCACCGGCTGAACGCCTGCGGCTATTCGATGGGCACGACCTATCCGCCCAACTGGATGGACTGGCCGATGCTCTACAACGGCAATCCGGTAGTGGCCGAGCCGGGGATGATCTTCTTCATCCACATCATCATCTTCGACAGCCATGAGGGTGTCGCGGCGACACTCGGCCGCTCGTCGCTGGTGACGAGGAAGGGGTCGGAATCCCTCTCGAAGGCCGAGCTCGGGCTGATCGTCAAATAGTGGTGACGGGGCCCTCAGGAACAAAATCTGCGCCGCACCTCTTGAAAGGTCAGGCGTGACGCCCCAGATGACGAAATCCGTGTGCTATCGTGATCTGGGGCGGCTCCCGGCGCCAATTGGCCAAGGGTCAGCGCGAGCGCTGACGCTCGTCCGAGATGAGGTCGGCGATCGACTGCAGGTCCCTGATCATGGACGAGTAGTCGTCCGCATCGGGGAGCAGATGGTCGATGTCGCTGGGAATGGACTCCGGCGCCGCGCGAAGCAGGAAGGTGCTGTCGTCTATCGCCGCCGAAAGATCGGTGAAACCGTCGGGTGCCGACGCTTCATGCTCCTCTTCGACGAGGACACGCTGGAGGACGAGCGCATATTGTTGGAAAGAGATGCCATACATCGGATGGACTCGCACGAGCTGGAGCCACGAGACCTGAACACCGCCAGAATTGCGCCGGAGATGTGAAAAGAGTGTTTATGCGATTTGGAGAAGGAGTTTTCCCGGGAGGCAGAGCCGAGGTTCCGGGCCGGCTACCGGTCGCTCCTGCGAGGAATGCAGGAGCGAGGCCACGGGCATGGCATGGAAAGCTAACCGCAGCAGTCGGGTTTCGTTGCGGTCGTAGTAGGCAGCAGCTAGACTGATCGGCGATCACGGAAACCCATGAGGGAGCTCCGGACGCCACAGGCATTCGGGGCGTAGCGACATGGCTTCAAACTATCTCCCGACCATCCAATCCGGCGGTGCCGGGCTTGCGCGCTATCTCGAGGAGATACGCCGCTTCCCCATGCTCGAGCCGGACGAGGAGTACATGCTCGCCAAGCGTTGGCAGGAGCATGCCGATTCCGACGCGGCCCACAAGCTCGTCACCTCGCATCTGCGGCTCGTGGCACGCATCGCCATGGGCTATCGCGGCTATGGCCTGCCGATCGGGGAGGTCATCTCCGAAGGCAATGTCGGGCTCATGCAGGCCGTGAAGCGCTTCGAGCCGGACAAGGGTTTCCGGCTGGCGACCTATGCGATGTGGTGGATCCGGGCGGCGATCCAGGAGTACATCCTGAGGTCGTGGAGCCTCGTCAAGATGGGCACCACCGCCTCGCAGAAGAAGCTGTTCTTCAACCTGCGGCGGGCCAAGGGCGAGATCCAGGCGCTCGAGGACGGCGATCTGCGCCCCGATCAGGTGAAGGCGATCGCGACCAAGCTCGGCGTGTCCGAGGAGGACGTCGTCTCGATGAACCGGCGCCTCTCCGGCGATTCCTCGCTGAACGCGCCCTTGCGCAGCGACGCCGACGGCGGGGAATGGCAGGACTGGCTGGTCGACGACCAGGACGACCAGGAATCCATCCTCGTCAACCAGGAGGAGACGGAGCGCCGTCGCGCCTTCCTGAAGGACGCGCTCGGCGCGCTCAACGAGCGTGAGATGGAGATCTTCACGGCGCGGCGGCTGGCGGAGACGCCGGCGACGCTCGAGGAGCTTTCGGAGCGGTTCGGCGTCAGCCGCGAGCGCATTCGGCAGATCGAGGTCCGCGCCTTCGAGAAAGTGCAGAAGGCTGTGACCAAGGCGGCCCAGGCGGCCGACGCGGTCTGAGCCGGTTGCGGCCGCGAGGCCGTCACGCCACGCCGGACGGAGTGACGGGCACGGATTTCCGTGCCCGTTTGCGCATCCCGAGGTCAGCCGGACAGGGAGCCGGCAGTTGGTCGCTGCGGTCTTTCCGGTCAGCGACACTGAGGCCCGGATGCCCCTCCGGCGCGCGCAAGCGCCACTATGCACCGAAATCGGTCGATTGGCGGCCGCCGAACGCTTGCCTGCCCATCTTCGGTCGGCATCATGATCGTCGAACGGCCCGATTCGGGCAGCGGCCGGCTGTTCAGGCAAGCGCCGCGCCGGCGACCGCTCCCATGTCGCCGGGGCATGGCGGGCCCGGATCGCCGAGACCGGTGGCGGTTCCAGGCAGAATCGTCAGCGGGCACAATCAACGGGGAAGCGGGGACCATGGCCAGGATCGCGATGATCGTCTCCAATCCGTGCAACCCGGACTATCGGGTCATCAAGGAGGCGGAATCGCTCGTCCGGCACGGCCACGAGGTGCGGATCTTCTGCACGGCGCGCAAGGGCGTGCCCGACGAGGAGACCGTCAACGGTGTGTCCTACCAGCGCATTCCGCTGCGGTTCGAGCTGAAGATCCTGCGCCGCTCGAACTTGAAGAGCCCCAATGCCGCGCCTGCCGTCGTCCTCGCCGCACCCGCGCGCGCAATCGAGGCCGCTGATCGTGCAACCTCGGCCGCGGCGTCCGCCACGACGTCCGCAGATGCCGCGGTGCCGGCCGCCGCCGCCGTGTCGCCGGATCGCGAGGCAGCGGGCAAGCCTGCGGCCCTGCCGCGTCCCGAGGGGCTCGCGGGCAAGCTCATCGATCACGCCCGCCATCCTGTCCGGGCGGTCCACCTGACGACCGACTTCGCCGGCCGCAAATTGAGGCGGGTCCGCCGCAGCGTGGGCCGAGCCGCGCGTCACGGCCTTTCGCTTCCTGGCCGGGCTGCCGCGCGGCTGATCGGTGTGGCGGCCCCGGTCGGAGCTGCCGCCGGTCGCGGTGGGCAGTCCCTCGCCGCGACCGCGGTGCGCACGGTGCTCCATCCCCTGAAGAGCGGTCCGGTCGTCAAGCGGGCGAAGTTCGGCATCCTCGCCCGCACCTTCGCGCCCTCGATCATCGCCTTCGACCCGGATGTGGTGCATGCGCACGACCTGATCTGCCTGCCCTGCGGCCGGCAGGTGGCCAAGGCGGTCGGCGCGCGGCTCGTCTATGACAGCCACGAGCTCGAGACCCATCGCAATCCGCCGCTGCCCTATTTCCTGAAGCGCCATTATCGTGCCGTCGAGGCCCGCAATATCCGGCACGCCGACGCCGTCATCACGGTCTGCGAGCCGATCGCCGATCATCTGAAGGCCGAATATCGGATCGCCCGGCCCTTTGTCGTCTACAACGCGCCGCCCGTGCAGGTTGGCGAGGATGGCGTCGCCCCGCCGCAGGGCTGGAAGGCGAATGTCCAGGAGAACCGGGACATCCGTCGCGAGGCGGGGGTGCCGGCCGACGGCATTCTCGGCATCTATGTCGGTCTCGTCACGATCAATCGCGGCATCGAGACGATGATCGACGTGCTGCCGCGCCTGCCCAATGTGTGGTTCGCGGCCGTCGGGCCGCGGAACGAGGCCTTCGCGCGGACGCTCGTCGAGCGGGCCGAGTCGCTCGGCGTCGCCGACCGCTTCTCGATCCTGCCCGCCGTCCATCCCGACAGCGTGGTGGAGTTCATCTCCGGCGCCGATTTCGGCATCAATCCGCTGAAGCCGGTGACGCTCTCCTACAACTACGCCATGCCGAACAAGATCTTCGAGATGAGCCTGGCGGGCCTTGCCATCGTCAACTCGGACGCCCAGGAGACGGCGCGCTATGTCAGCGAGAACGGCATCGGCGTCGTGTTCCGCCATGCCGATCCCGACGACTGCATCCATGCGATCGAGAAGCTCGCGCTCGATATCGGCCGCTACCGTCCCGATGCCGATGGCCTCAAATCTCTGCGCGATCGCTATGGCTGGCATCGCCAGGAGGAGACGCTGATCAGGCTCTATGACGATGTGCTGGCGCGCCGTCCGGGGCGGCGTCCCCTCGCCGGTCGCCGGCCGAGGCTGGCGCCGGCCTGAGGGATCTCTGGCCTCCGCCTCGACAAGCCGCTGGGTTGAGCTCGATCTTCCGGAGTGTGGGGTCGGGCACCGGCCGTGGCAAGGCCGATCGGGCTTTGCGGGGTCTTGCCGTGATGGCCGCTTCGCTGGCTCTCGCCATTTTGCCTGCGCCGATGGGCATCGCCATGGCGACCGCGCCGGGGCGGTCCGGGCCACGGCCAAGCCGGTAAACCCCGTGGAACAGGGGCTATGCCGCATTGCACGCGCCGGTCGATCCGACTAGAAGCCATCACAATTCCTTCAACCATCCGGGAAATTCCGATGTCGAGCCGCATCAGCCATCTCAGGCGCCTCGAGGCCGAGAGCATCCATATTTTCCGCGAGGTCGCGGCCGAGTTCGAGAATCCGGTGGTGCTCTACTCGATCGGCAAGGATTCCTCCGTCCTCCTGCACCTCGCCATGAAGGCGTTCTTCCCCTCCCGCCCGCCATTCCCGCTTCTCCATGTCGACACGACCTGGAAGTTTCGCGAGATGATCGCCTTCCGCGACGAGACGGCCAAGCGTCTGGGGCTCGACCTCATCGTGCACATCAACGAGGACGGCCTCGCCCAGGGCATCGGCCCGATCTCGCACGGCTCGGCGCTGCACACCGACGTCATGAAGACGCAAGGACTGCGGCAGGCGCTCGACAAGTACAAGTTCGATGCGGCGATCGGCGGGGCGCGGCGCGACGAGGAGAAGAGCCGGGCCAAGGAGCGGGTGTTCTCGCACCGCTCGGCCGGCCACCGCTGGGATCCCAAGCGCCAGCGGCCGGAGCTGTGGAACCTCTACAACGGCCGTCTCGCCAAGGGCGAGACGATGCGCGTGTTTCCGCTCTCGAACTGGACCGAGCTCGACGTCTGGCACTATATCGAGCTCGAGCAAATCCCCATCGTGCCGCTCTATTTCGCCAAGGAGCGCCCGGTCGTCGAGCGTGACGGCATGCTGCTGATGGTCGACGACGAGCGCCTGCCGATGGAGCCGGGCGAGACGCCGATGCTTCGCCGCATCCGCTTCCGCACGCTCGGCTGCTATCCGCTGACGGGCGCCATCGATTCGGCCGCAACGACGCTCTCCGAGGTGATCCACGAGCTCATCACCTCGCGCGTCAGCGAGCGTCAGGGCCGGGTGATCGACAAGGATTCCAGCGGCTCCATGGAGAAGAAGAAGCAGGAGGGGTATTTCTGATGACCCGCTCCAATCTGCAGATGGCCAGCGACGGAGACGACATGGCGGAGGCGATGGGCGGACCTTCGGGCGCCGAGGCCGAGAGCAGCCAGGGGCTGCTCAAATTCCTCACCTGCGGCAGCGTCGACGACGGCAAGAGCACGCTGATCGGGCGGCTTCTCTATGATGCGCAGAATGTCATGGAGGACCAGCTCGCCGGCCTCAAGACCGACAGCCGCAAGTTCGGCACGACCGGCGAGGACATCGATCTTGCGCTGCTCGTCGACGGTCTGCAGGCCGAGCGCGAGCAGGGCATCACCATCGACGTGGCGTTCCGCTATTTCCAGACCGCCAAGCGCAAGTTCATCGTCGCCGACACGCCCGGCCACGAGCAGTACACGCGCAACATGGCGACGGGCGCCTCGGTCTCCGATCTCGCGATCATCCTGATCGACGCCCGCAAAGGTGTGCTGACGCAGACGCGCCGGCATTCGTGCATCGTGCATCTGCTCGGCATTCCCCAGGTCGTCGTCGCCGTCAACAAGATGGATCTGGTCGACTATTCGAGCGAGCGGTTCGCCGAGATCGAGCGCGACTATCGCGCCTTTGCCGGCCAGCTCGGTCTGCAGAACATCATTTGCATCCCGGTCTCGGCGCGCAACGGCGACAATGTCATCGGACGCGGCGAGCGCATGCCCTGGTATGCCGGGCCGACGCTGCTCGACCATCTCGAGACGGTCGACGTCGAGGGCGGGCGCGCGCCCGGCCCTCTGCGCTTCCCCGTGCAGTGGGTCAACCGTCCGCACCAGAATTTCCGCGGCTTCTCGGGCACGCTCGTCGGCGGCTCGGTGAAGCCCGGCGACGAGATCGTGGTGCTGCCCTCGGCGCGCACCAGCCGTGTCACCGGCGTCGTCACGCAGGACGGCAATCTCGACGAGGCGCGAGCGGGCGACGCCGTCACGCTGACGCTCGCCGACGAGGTCGACATCAGCCGCGGCGATGTCATCGCCGGGATGGAGTCGCGCCCCGACGTCGCCGACCAGGCGGCCGCCAACCTCATCTGGATGTCCGAGGAGCACCTCTTCCCGGGCCGCCCCTATCTCATCAAGTGCGGCACGCAATGGGCGACGGCGACGGTGACGGCGCTGAAGCATAAGATCAACGTCGACAATCTCGATCACATCGCCGGCAAGGAGCTGGCGCTGAACGAGGTCGGTGTCGTCAATCTGTCGTTCTCCAAGCCGATGGTGTTCGATCCCTACGAGCAGAACCGCGACATGGGCGGTTTCATTCTCGTCGACCGGATCAGCTACAACACGGTCGGCGCCGGCATGCTGCAGTTCCCGTTGCGGCGTGCGACCAACATCCACTGGCAGGCGCTTTCGGTCGATCGGCAGGCGCGCGCCTCGCAGAAGGGACAGAAGGCCTGCTGCCTCTGGTTCACCGGGCTTTCGGGATCGGGCAAGTCGACGGTCGCCAATCTGCTCGAGAAGCGGCTGCACGCGCTCGGCCGGCACACCTACATTCTCGATGGCGACAATGTCCGTCATGGGCTCAACCGCGATCTCGGCTTCACCGATGTCGACCGCGTTGAGAACATCCGGCGTGTCGGCGAGGTGGCGCGGCTGATGGCCGATGCCGGCCTCATCGTCCTCGTCTCCTTCATCTCGCCGTTCCGCGCCGAGCGGCGCATGGCACGCGATCTGTTCCCCGAGGGCGAGTTCCTCGAGGTGTTCGTCGATACGCCGATCGAGATCTGCGAGCAGCGCGACCCCAAGGGCCTCTACAAGAAGGCGCGCGCCGGCGACATCAGCAACTTCACCGGCATCAGCTCGCCCTACGAGCCGCCGGAGCACGCCGAGATCCGGCTCGACGGCGGACACGAGGCGGCCGAGGCGCTGATGGAGCGCATCGTGAAGGATCTCGAGGCGCGCGGCGTCATCTGAGCCCGAATGGTCGTGAGCGCGTCCCGCGGCCCCGCTCACGGCTCGTTGCGGGCGAGGCTGCGCTCGGCGATCATGCGCCCGATCGGCAGTGCGGAGGTCGCTGCCGGCGAGGGCGCGTTGCAGACGTGCAGCATCCGCGCCGTCTCGGCGAACAGGAAGTCGTGCACCATGGTGCCGTCCGACGTCACCGCCTGGGCGCGGATGCCGGCCTCCTCGGGCTGCAGATCCGCGAGCGTGAGGTCCGGACAGTATTTCCGGCAGGCCTCCAGATAGCGGCGGCGCGACAGCGAATTGCCCATCTCGACGATCCCCGAGCGCCAATGCGCGGCGGCGAGCCGCCAGAAGCCGCGATGACCAAAGGTCGCGAGCGCATCGGCGATGTCGAGCGAGCCCTTGCCATAGCCCTCGCGCGCAAAGCCGAGTACGGCGTTCGGGCCGACGGTCACGCCGCCATCGACCATGCGCGTCAGATGGATGCCGAGGAAGGGAAGCGCCGGATCGGGCACCGGGTAGATGAGGTGTCGGACGACGTCGTTGCGGTGCGCCGGCAGGCGGTAGTATTCGCCGCGGAACGGCACGATGCGGAAGTCGGTCGCGAGCCCGGCCATGCGTGCGAGCCGGTCGGACTGCAGGCCGCCGCAGCAGACGAGGCGGCGCGCGCTGATGCGGCGTGCGGACGTCTCGATCGCGACGGCATCGCCGGTCTCGCGAATGGCGGTCACCGCCTCGCCGAGCACGATCTCGCCGCCCGCCTTCTCGACGAGCTCGCCCATCACGCGACAGATGGCCGGATAGTCGGCGATGCCGGTCGAGGGCACGAGGATCGCACCCTTTCCGGTGATCGCGGGCTCCAGGCGGCGGAGCTCGGCGGCGTCGAGCACGTCGATGTCGATGCGGTTGTCGCTGGCGCGGCCGACGAGCGCCTTCATGCGCGCAAGCTCGGCATCGTCGGTTGCGACGATCAGCTTGCCGCACACCTCGTGGCGTATGCCGTGGGCGGCGCAGAACTCCTTGGTGGCCGCCGCACCCTTGCGGCAGAGCTCGGCCTTCAGGCTGCCCGGCTGGTAGTAGATGCCGGCATGGATGACGCCGCTGTTGTGGCCGGTCTGGTGCGCGGCGAGCCGGTTCTCCTTTTCGATGAGGACGAGACGCGCGCCCGGCCTCAGCTCGATGAGGCTGAGTGCGGTGGCGAGGCCGACGATGCCGCCGCCGACGATACCGAAGTCGTAGATCATGGCGCACCTGTCGCTGGAGAACGCGCGCCATGATGTGGCGGGCGCGGCGCGGCGCGTCAATGGCTGTGAGGAGGCGCTTCGGCGCAGTCCCTCCCCGTTACGGTCCGTCAATGAAGCAGGCGCATTGTTCTCCGCGGGCGAGCAAGCATGCGGATGGTAATAAACGCAATTTTCACCAAATACCGTCGGGTTCGTTGAAGTTAATTCGCCGGTAGTGTTTATTTCCGATTGTCGTGGGGTAAGAAAGGTCGAGGCGCGCGTCCAGCACGTCCGGCAGAAACCAGAGAGGCATCAAGTCATGCGTGGCCCGCATCCCGCAAGACCCGCCATCGCTCGATCGTTCGTCGCGCGCAAGCTCGCAGCGCTGAAGCGTGACGACAACGGCTTCACGGCCGTCGAGTTCGCGATGGTGATCGGTCCGTTCCTCGCGCTCCTGTTCGCCATCATGGAGGTGGCGCTGCTCTATTTCGGCACCTTCTCGGTCGAGAACGCCATGGAGCAGGCCGCGCGCAAGATCCGCACCGGCGAGGCGCAGACCGCCGGCTTCAATACCTCCGACTTCAAGGACGAGGTCTGCTCGAAGCTGCCGGCCTTCATGGATTGCGACTCGCGGCTCTTCGTCGATGTGCGCTCGTTCGACGATTTCGCCAGCGCGGCGGCTGTGCCACTCAATCCGATCGACGACGAGGGCGAGTTCCGGCCCGGCTCGCAGAACTTCTCGATGGGCGACGGCAGCGAGGTGGTTCTCGTCACCGTCTACTACAACTGGCAGCTCTTCGCCTCGTTTCCCAATCTCGGCCTCGGTCTCGGCAATGTGAAAGCCGGTCGCCATCAGGGCAACCGCGTGATCATCGCCTCCACGGCCTTCCGCAACGAGCCGTTCAGCGCCGATTGAGTTGGCCGTCTCCGCGCCATCGCAAAGACCGCACACATCGCCTCAGAGGTTCCGCGTCATGTCCGTCAAGTCAAAGCTCTCGAAGCGTCTCTGCCGCGCGCTTCTGCCCGTCAAGCGGCTCGGCCGCGATCGCGAGGGTTTCGCCGCCGTCGAGTTCGCGATGATCGTGCCGATCATGGTGGTGATGTTCCTCGGCTCGGTCGAGTTCACCGAAGCCCTGTCGGTCGACCGCCGTGTCACGGCGATCGCCAGTGCCACCGCCGATCTCGTCGCGCAGAGCGAGGAGGTCTCGACCAGCGACCTGCAGGACATCATGCAGATCGCCAATTCACTGCTGAACGGCGTCGGCGACGTCGCCGACCTGCGCGTGACGATCATCTCCGTCTCGTCCGACGACGAAGGCAATGTCACGGTCGACTGGAGCTACGGCAACCGCCAGGACAATCCTGTCGCCACCGGCTCCAGCTATTCCGATCTTCCCGTCGGCCTGCTCGCCAACAACGAGAGCGTGATCGTCTCGACGGTCACCTACCGTTTCACGCCGAAGATCTCGCACTTCATCACCGGGCGGATCAACCTGTCGGAGACGTTCTACCTCCGGCCGCGCCACAACACCGTCAACCGGGTCTGAGCGCAGACCACGCTCGCCAAGGTCTTTCGCGTGCACTCTCTCGCGTGCACAACGCCCGTCGCGCAGCATCGCGGCGGGCGCTTCGCGTTCCGCTCCGGAGGTGCTCGGATCGCCGCCCGAATACGGCCATTTGAACATCGTTCATGACTTGCTGCGACTCTGTCCGCCAGAAACGGGGCAGTGCAGGCCATGGCACGTCGTCAGGAGCAGGGATCGAAGGCGCTCGGCGAGATCATTCTTGCCGCGGGCGAGGAGATCGTCGCCGAGGCCGGGCTGAAGGGCCTCAGCGCCCGCGAGATCGCGCGGCGCATCGGCTATTCGCCGGGCACGATCTACAATGTGTTCGACAATCTCGACGAGGTCGTGCTGCGCATCGAGGCGGGCGTGCTCGACCGGCTCGATGCCGAGCTTGGCGCGACCGCGCCGGCCGGGCGCCCGCGGGACGACCTCGTCCGTCTCGGCCGCGCCTATCTCGCCTTCACGCATGCCAATGCGCGGCTCTGGAGCATGCTGTTCGAGCATACGCTGCCGGATGGTGCCGAGATCCCGGATTGGTATCGCATGCGGCTCGACCGGCTGCTCGCGCGTGTCGAGACGGCGATCGCGCCGTTGTTCGCGCATGGCGATCAGGCGCGTATCGGCGAGGCCGCGCGGGTGTTGTGGGCGGGCGTGCACGGCATCGCCTCGCTGTCGGTCGCCGACAAGCTGACGATCATCACGCGCGTTCCAGCACGCGACATGATCGACAACCTCATCACGAACTATGTCGCGGGGCTCGCGACCAGTCAGGACGTCTGAAAGACCGGGAGCGATACGTCGTGGCCAGCCTCTATGACATCAAGCCGCGTTTCCAGGCACTGCTGCGACCCCGTGTCGAGCAGCTCGCCGAGGCCGGGGTGACGGCGAACGAGGTGACGCTCGCCGCGCTCGGCCTGTCGCTTGCCGAGGGCGTGCTGCTCTACCTCTTTGCCGGCGCGACGCTGCCGCTCCTGCTGCTGCCCGTCGTGCTTCTCGTCAGGATGGCGCTCAATGCGGTCGACGGCATGCTGGCGCGCGAGCATGACCAGGCCTCCAAGCTCGGCCTCTTCCTCAACGAGCTCAGCGACATGGTCTCTGATGCGGCGCTCTATCTGCCGCTGGCGCTCCATCCCGATTTCTCCGGACTGCTCGTTGCAGGCATCGTCGTGCTCGCGCTCGTCGGCGAGGCGGCCGGCCTCGCCGCGCAGTCGATCGGGGCCAGCCGGCGCTACGACGGACCGATGGGCAAGAGCGACCGCGCCCTCGCCTTCGGGGCGCTCGGCACGTTCAGCGCGCTCGGCCTGATCGGCTGGACCTTCGTCGCCGTCGCGCTCGCGCTCATGGCCGTGCTCCTTTGTCTCACCATCTGGAACCGCGTCCGGGGTGCGCTCGCCGAGATCGGGGAGGCCTGAGAATGAACGGGCATCCTCTCGTCGATTGGCTCGCTGGCCTCGGCGGCCTGACGCCCGCGACGGTCGTCGTGCTTGGCCTCGTCTATGCGCTCCTTGTCGTTGCGACCGTCGTCTCGGCGGCGATGATGAAGGGGCGGCCGGACGAGGGCGAGACGGAGCTCGAGCGGCGCGTGTCGTCCTGGTGGTGGATGATCCTCCTCATCACGCTGGCGCTCGCATCGGGCCGCTGCTGGGCCGTCGCCTTCTTCGCCTTCATCAGCTTCCTGGCGCTGAAGGAATATCTGTCGATCACCAGGACGCCGCGGGCCTATCGCCTCGTCCTGCTGCTCGTCTATGCCGCGATCCCGATCCAGGGCTGGCTCACCTACACCGCCTGGTACGGACTCTTCGTCATCTTCGTGCCGGTCTACATGTTCATCGTGCTGCCGACCGCGCTCGTGCTGTCGGGCGAGACGAAGGGATTCCTCGCCTCGGTCGGTACGCTGCACTGGGGGCTGATGACGACGGTCTACAGCGTCGGTCATGTCGGCTATCTGCTGGTGCTGCCGAAGGAGACGGGCGGGATCGCGGAAGGTGCGGGGCTCGTCGTCGCGCTGCTCGTGCTGACGGAGGCCAACGACGTCGCGCAGTACATCGCCGGCAAGAGCTTCGGCCGCCGCAAGATCGTGCCGAAAGTGAGCCCCGGCAAGACATGGGGCGGCTTTCTCGGCGGGCTCGTCGCGACGGCTGCCCTCGCGGCGGTGCTGATGCCGGTGCTGACGCCGTTCGATGCGGCGGGGGGCGCGCTGACGGGCGGGCTGATCGCCATCGCCGGCTTCTTCGGCGATCTCACGGAATCGGCGCTGAAACGCGATCTCGGCCGCAAGGATTCAGGCAGCTGGATACCCGGGCACGGCGGCATCCTCGATCGCATCGACAGCCTGATCTTCACCGCGCCGCTGTTCCTGCATGTCCTGCGCTACTTCCACGCGCCCTATTGGTGAGGCGGAGACCATGCTCGCGCGCGTTCTCAAGGTGCTGTTCTTCGGCCTTCTCGTGAAGCCGGTCGTGCTCGTCGTCATCGGGCTCAACATCACGCGGCGCAAGAGCCTGCCGCGGACGGGGCCGGCGATCATCGCCGCAAACCACAACAGCCATCTCGACACCATGGTGCTGATGTCGCTGTTTCCCCTGACGATGATCCATAGGGTCCGCCCGGTGGCGGCGGCCGACTACTTCCTCGCGACGCCGGCACGCTCCTGGTTCGTGCGGAACGTCATCGGCATCATCCCGCTCGAGCGTCAGGTGGCGCGGGACGTGGCGACCGGCGCGGTCAAGGACCCGTTCGCCGAGCCGGTGAGGGCGCTGCAGCGAGGCGACATCATCATCATCTATCCCGAGGGCACGCGCGGCGCGCCGGAGACGCGCAAGGAGCTGAAGGCTGGAGTGGCGCGGCTCGTCAGCCAGGCACGATCGGTCTGGGTGACGCCGGTCTACCTGCACGGGCTCGGCAAGGCGCTGCCGAAGGGAAGCTGGATCCCGGTCCCGTTCTTCTGCGACGTGCTGGTCGGGAAGCGCTTCCGCTGGCCGGGCAGCCGGCTCGGCGTCATGGAGCGGTTGTCGGGCAGCTTCGACGAACTGGCGGCGGAGGGCCGGTTCGAGCCCTGGGAGTGACGGCGGGCCGGCGCCCGCCGGGCGTGCCGCCGAGCCTCAGGGCAATGCCTTCACCCAGTCGCGCACCAGCTCGCGCGAGCCGAAATCGGCATGATAGACGTGGCCGGCCTCGGGATAGACGACGAGGCGCTTCGGCTCGGCCGCCGTCGCCGCCGCGAAGACGGCGCGGCCCATCTCGACGGGCACGATGTCGTCCCGCCCGCCGTGGATGACGAGGAGCGGCGCCTTCACCCGGCCGATGAAGTCCATGCTCCGATAGGAATCCTTCAAGAGCAGGCGCGCAGGCAACAGCGGATAGGACGCCTGGGCGAGATCTGCGATCGAAGTATAGGGCGCATCGAGGATCAAGCCGCCGACCTCGCGCGCCGCTGCAAGCTGCACGGCGATGCCGCTGCCGAGCGACTCGCCATAGAGCACGACATCGCGCGGGGCGACGCCGTGCTGCATCAGCCAGTCATGGGCGAGCCCGGCATCGGCGACATTCGCCCGCTCGCTGGGCGAGCCGCTCGAGCCCGAATAGCCGCGATAGGCGAGGATCAGGATGCCGAAGCCGACGCCGTGATAGGCCTTCACGCGGTCGTCGCGGTCGGCGAGATGGCCGGCATTGCCGTGCAGGTAGAGAAGGGTCTTCTGGCCCTTCCGCGGCGGACCCCACCAGGCGATCAGCGTCTCGCCGTCAGGCGTCTCGAGCCGCACCTCCTCGATGCCGGCAAGGCCGATCTCGGCAGGAGAGATATGGCGCGCGTCGGGGAAATAGAGGAAGCGGCGCTGGGCGAGATACATGCCCAGAACGACGATGAGATAGAGGCAGGCGAGCGCCGCGAGCCCCTTCCAGGCGACGGGCCAGAGCGCTCCCATCGACCGGCCCGTCAGCGCAGGCGGGCCGCGAGACGATATCGCCGCCAGTTGAAGAAGGCCGAGAAGACGGCGCCGAGCGCCGAGAAGACCGAGCAGCCGATGCTGAGATAGCTCGCCATATCCTGCGTGCGCGAAGCCCGCTTCTCGGCGCGGGCGGCCTTGCGCTCGGCGCGGGACGTGGCGTCGCGGGTGGAGGAGCGGTCCTTCGAGGTGGTGGAGAGGGAGGCGCCGGGCGCCGATTCCGTCACCATCACGGTGTCCTGCGGCATGTAGGTGCGCCAGTAGTAGGACGCGCCCGAGGCGATGAGGCAGATCACGAAGAGGAAGAAGAAGAAGCGGGTCATGTCGGTCCCTCTCGACGGGGCAGGCGGGGCGCAGCAGGCAGCAGAGCGGGCCAGCGCGCGGCCGGCCTGTCGCGATTTCAAAAGGTTGCTCCCCCTGCCGGAAGCGCGAAGATCATAGTCCCCGGCATGGTCGAAACATGGCGCCCGCCCGGCGTCGTCGCATGCACCATCCTGCGCCGGCTTTGGTCCCGATGCCCATGTCGGGCCCATCGGGGCGAAAGGGGCCCGCTCCGATCAGTGGCCGCCGCCCGCCATCGACTTGACGATGCCCTCGGTCATCTTCTTGGCATCGCCGAGCAGCATCATCGTATTGTCGCGGTAGAACAGCGTGTTGTCGATGCCGGCATAGCCCGACGCCAGCGAGCGCTTGACGAACATGACCGTGCCGGCCTTCCAGACCTCGAGCACCGGCATGCCGAAGATCGGCGATTGCGGGTCCTCCTTGGCGGCCGGGTTGGTCACGTCGTTGGCGCCGATCACATAGGCGATGTCGGCCTGGGCGAACTCGTTGTTGATGTCCTCGAGCTCGAAGACCTCGTCATAGGGCACGTTCGCCTCGGCAAGCAGCACGTTCATGTGCCCGGGCATGCGGCCCGCCACCGGATGGATCGCGTATTTCACCTCGACGCCGGCCTTCTTCAGATTGTCGGCCATCTCGCGCACGGCGTGCTGGGCCTGGGCGACCGCCATGCCATAGCCCGGCACGATGATGACCTTGGAGGCGTTCTGCATGATGTAGGCGGCATCCTCCGCCGAGCCGAGCTTGACGGGACGCTGCTCGGCCCCCGCCGCCGGGCCCGCCGTCTCGCCACCGAAGCCACCGAGGATCACCGAGACGAAGTTGCGGTTCATGCCGCGGCACATGATGTAGGAGAGGATGGCGCCCGACGAGCCGACGAGCGCGCCGGTGATGATGAGCGCCACATTGCCGAGCGTGAAGCCGATGCCGGCTGCTGCCCAGCCCGAATAGGAGTTGAGCATCGAGACGACGACCGGCATGTCGGCGCCGCCGATCGGCACGATGATCAGGATGCCGAACAGGAGCGACGCCGCGACGATCGCCCAGAAGAGCAGATCGGAGCCGCCCGACAGGCAGAACAGATAGATCAGCGCCACGATGCCGGCGAACAGCGCCAGATTGATGAGATGGCGAAGCGGTAGAATGATCGGCTTGCCGGACATGCGCCCCGACAGCTTGGCGAAGGCGATCACCGAGCCGGTGAAGGTGATGGCGCCGATGGCGACGCCGAGCGCCATCTCGACGAGGCTGGCGGTATGGATCGCGCCCGGTTCACCGATGCCGAAGGCGTCCGGAGCATAGACCGCGCCGGCGGCGACGAACACGGCGGCGAGGCCGACGAGCGAATGGAAGGCGGCGACGAGCTCGGGCATCGCCGTCATCGGGATCTTCTTGGCCGTCACCGCGCCGATGCCGCCGCCGATCGCGATGCCGGCGGCGATGAGGCCCCAGGTCGCCGGGCTCTGGTCGCTGACGAGCCCGAGCGTCGTTGCGATGGCGACGCCCATGCCGATCATGCCGTAGCGGTTGCCGCCGCGGCTCGATTCCGGGCTCGAAAGTCCGCGCAGCGCCAGGATGAAGAGCACGCCGGCGGCTAGATAGAGAAGGGCGACGAGATTGGCGTCCATGGGCGGCGGCTCCGCGGGGATGAAGGCGTTGGGTTCAGGCTCCGGAGCGGGTACCGGCGGCCGGTGCGACGATGCGGGCGGTGAGGCGGCGGACGACGGGAGCGACGACGAGCACGACGGGAAAGGCGACGGCCCAGGAGGCGAGCCATGCCGTCAGCCACTGGTCGGCAAGACCTTCGACGAGCCCGATCGCCTTGACGGTCGCCACCCCGGAGACGACGAGCGACATGAAGCCGGAGAGCAGCGCGCCGAACACGAAGGGTTGTGCGGAGCTGGGCAGACGCATGATGCCGCTCACTTCTTCTCTTTCTTCTTGTACATGGCGAGCATGCGGCTGGTGACGAGGAAGCCGCCGAAGATGTTGACCGAGGCCATGACGAGGGCGAGGAAACCGAAGACTTTGGCGAGGATCGAGCCGGAGCCGACGAGACCGACGCCGACCGCGAGTAGCGCGCCGACGATGATGACCGATGAGATCGCGTTGGTGACGCTCATCAAGGGGGTGTGCAGCGCCGGCGTCACGCTCCACACCACGTAGTAGCCGACGAAGATCGCCAGCACGAAGATCGCGAGGCGGTAGACGAAGGGATCGACCGCACCGCCGACCCCGCCCGAGGCGAGCGCCGGCGTGCCGAGGGACAGGGCGAGCAAGCCGGCCAGCGCCGAAAGGCTGGCAATCCTCGAGGCGAGCCGCATGGCTGTCATCCCTTCTTCTCGAGGGCCGGGTGGACGATGGCACCGTCCTTCGTCACCAGCGTGCCCTTGATGATCTCGTCGTCCCAATTGATCTTCAGCGCCTCGGAGCCCTTCTCCAGGAGGGGATCGAGGAAGTTGAAGAGGTTCTTCGCATAGAGGCTGGAGGCATTGACCGCGACCTCGCCGGCGAGGTTCAGCGGCCCGATGATGCGCACGCCGTTGACCTCGACGGTCTCGCCGGCCTTCGCCAGCTCGCAATTGCGGCCACGCTCGACCGCCATGTCGAGAACGATCGCGCCGGGCTTCATGCTGGCGACCATCTCCTTGGAGATGAGGCGCGGCGCGGGCCGACCGGGAATGAGCGCGGTGGTGATGACGATGTCCTGCGTCTTCAGATGCTCGGCGACGAGGGCCTGCTGCTTCTGCTGGTATTCCGCCGACATCGGCTTGGCATAGCCGGCGGCGGTCTCGGCCTGGCGGAATTCCTCGTCCTCGACGGCGATGAACTTGGCGCCGAGCGAGGCGACCTGCTCCTTGGCGGCGGGGCGCACATCGGTCGCGGTGACGACGGCGCCGAGCCGGCGGGCGGTGGCGATCGCCTGCAACCCGGCGACGCCGGCGCCCATTACGAAGACGCGGGCAGCGGGAACGGTGCCGGCCGCCGTCATCATCATCGGCAGCGCCCGGTCGAAGGCGGCGGCGGCGTCGAGCACGGCCTTGTATCCGGCGAGGTTCGACTGCGACGAAAGCACGTCCATCGACTGGGCGCGGGTGATGCGTGGCATCATCTCCATGGCAAAAGAGGTGATGCCCCGTCCGGCGATCGCCTCGAGGCCGGCGCGGTCGCCGAACGGCTCGAGCATGGCGAGCACCATGCTGCCGGATTTCATGAGCGCCACCTCCTCGGCGGCCGGGCGGCGCACCTTGAGCACGAGGTCGGCGCCCTGGAGGGTCGCGGCGAGGTCGGGAGCGACGGTGCAGCCGGCGGCCACATAGGCCTCGTCGGAGAAGCGCGAGCGCAGCCCCGCGCCACGCTCGACCACGACACGGGCGCCCTTGCCGGCATATTTCTTGGCGGTCTCGGGCGTAAGGCCCACGCGGGGCTCGTCGCTCCGCTCCGCCGTCGCTGCGATCGTCACCATCGTCGGCTTCCTCGCTTCAGGCTTGTTGGCTTCGATGACCGGCAAAGGTGAGCCGCTGGCCGCAGCGAGGAGCCCGTCTCACCGCCGCGGCGGACATCGGCATCAGGGGTTCGTCCGAGATTGCGATGCCTGCCCGATGCCTGGGACGACCCGGTCGGTGCTCAGGCGACGAAGGCGGCGAGCAGGACCATCAGCACGACGAGTGCCACGGTGCTCACCTGCACGAGCCTGATGAAGCCACTATAGGTGCGCTGATGCTCGGCATAATCCATGGCGGAATGGCCATTCGACGTGTCGACCGACATTGCTGCCTCCCCTCGCGACGAGCCTCCGTCGGCGGGCGTGGCGCGCGCCGGACCGGCTCCTGCTTCCGCGACCCCGAAACCGGAGCCTTCCTCACCCGGCCCATGTAGACAATTCGTCGCGGGCGGGCAATCTCCGGCTGCGGTTTCGAACGAAATGCCGCAAGCCCCGCCCCGAAGGCCCGATGCGACGGCCCGCCGTGGTCAGAATGCCGCACCTGCAGCGCCGCCCGGCGTCATCTGTTGATGGCCGCGACCGCCGACAGATTCCCGCCACGATCTTCGCATTCGGTCGCCTTGACCGGCGTTAACCATTCGCTAGAACGCTTGCGTTTCCCGGGCGGGCCGTAGGGGAGCGGCCGCCTGTGGAACCTCCCGTCAATCGCCCCTTCCTTTGAGAGGTAAACGATGCGCTTTGCCGCCGCGCTCAAGCTCGCCCTGCCGTCTGCCGCCGCGGGAGTGGCCGCAGCTCTCATGATCTCGGCAACCGTTGCCGGCGCCTTCGAGGTGCCCGCCGACGAGAAGGACCGGCTGAAGGCCTGCGAGAAGGATCTCTGCGAGATCATCCTCAAGAAGGACCAGGGCGCCGATCTCGCCTGCTCGCTGTCCAAGACCTGGGCGAAGGACAAGATCAAGGATGGCGTTTCGGCCAAGAGCATCGACTGGTCGCTCGGCGATGCGCGCTGCGGCGTCGAGCTCTCGGTGCAGCGCGACGTGCTCCTCAAGGCGCTCAGCGAGCCGAGCTACGAGCTGACGATCCCCGAGCATCAGGTGAAGTGCGAGATCGAGGGCGACGACGGCATCACCACCGTTTCGATGACGCTCGCCCCCAAGCTCACCTTCGAGAACGGCCAGGCGACCAAGGCCAGCCTCGGCATCGGCAATGTCGAGGCGCCGGCGGTGCTGAAGGGCGCCATCTGGTCGGTGGCCAAGGTCGAGGAGTACTTCGGCCTGTTCCAGGGCCAGCTCGTCGAGGAGATCAACGAGTTCGTCCAGAAGAAATGCGCCAAGCGCTATGGCGAGGGCGCCGAGCAGCAGTAAGGCTGGCCTGTCACCCTTATCGCGAAAGAGAAACAACGGGGCGCCGGCGGCGAGCGGCGCCCCGTATCATTTCGGCACAACGGTTGAGACGGCAGCAACCATTTCCGGATCGATTCATCGTCTGCCCTGATTTCGCCGGCATGGGGCCAAACTCACTACGCAATTGCATTCCTTACTGAACTTTAACGATGTGGGTCGATGGTGCCGTCTTGGACCGGCGGCAGAGTCTACGGACCCTTAGCCGGCGCCCCGTTCCGGGCCGCCGCAGCGCCGCGCCGGCGGGGAGCGCGGTCCTGACCGAACTCGTCGACAGGGGTACTGATCGTGCACAGTCGATTCCGCCTGCTCGCGGCCGTCGTTCTCGTCGTCGGCGCCCTCGCCGGCCATGCCCATATCGTCTCGACCGGCCGCGCCGGCACCGAGAGCGAGCGCGTGCTCAGCCTCTACAACATCCACAATGGCGAGCGCCTGAGCGTCGTCTACAAGCGCGACGGCGCCTATGTCCCCGAGGCTCTCGAGAAGCTCAACTGGATCTTTCGCGACTGGCGCCTGAACGAGGCGACGAAGATGGATCCGCAGGCTTACGACATCCTCTGGGAGGTCTATACCGAGCTCGGTTCGAAGGAGCCGATCAGCATCATCTCGGGCTATCGCTCATCGCGCACCAACGAGCGTCTGCGCAAGTCCGGCGGCGGGCAGGCCAAGCACAGCCAGCACATTCTCGGCAAGGCGCTCGACGTCAGCTTCCCCGACGTGCCGGTGAAGAAGCTGCGCTACTCGGCGCTGGTGCGCGAGCGCGGCGGCGTCGGCTATTATCCGACCTCGGCGATCCCCTTCGTCCACATCGACACCGGCCGCGTGCGCATGTGGCCGCGCATGGCACGCCACGAGCTGGCGCTCCTCTTCCCCTCGGGCCATTCGAAATACGTGCCAGATGACGGCCGGCCGATCACGCTCTCGGATGTGGAGCGGGCGCGCAAGAAATACACCGAGCTGGCGCAGTCGATCGAGGCCTTCCATCAGTTCCGCGCGACGGCCCATGATCGCGTGCTGGTCGCCAGCCTCGATCAGGATGCAGGCGGCGCGACACCCGAGCCGAAGGCGACCCTTGTCGCAGCCGAGCCGAAGGCGACTGTCGTCGCACCCGAGCCGAAGGCGGCGGTGCGCGTTGCGAGCGCCTCGAGGGTCGCGCGTGCCAAAGTCCCTGAGACGTCCGGGGCGGCGCTGCTGGCGGCCGACGACGACATGCCCATGCTCGACGGGCCGGTGCTGAAGCCGGCCGCGGAGGGGGGCGGGATCAGGCTCGCCAGTCTCACGGACATCGTGCCGCCTGTTCCGGTCACGGCGCGCCGGCCGGCGACGGCCGCGGTCGGGCTGACGGGGGGCGGCAGCGTCGCCGCCTCGGCCACGCCGAGCCCGTTCGGCTCGCTGACCGGGCTCATCACCACGGCTCTCCTCGCCATGGACGACGGCAGCGCCAGCCCCGAGGTCGAGCTCGCCGCGACCTCGGCCGAGCGCGCGAGCGGGGAAATGCTGCCGCCGGTGCCGCGCGAGGAGACGGGCGAAGCCTTCATCAATCGCAAGGGCTGGGCAACCGCCCCCGAATATGACGACGATCATCCCAGCGAGCTCAGCTACCGGGCCTTCCCGATCGGCCCCTTGCTGACAGAGCGGCCCGACATCGACGATCCGGTGCTGGCGCGACTGTCGCATCCCAATCTGCGGGCGGCGCATGCGCTGATCGGCGGCGACGGCGGGGCGATCCGGCTGCAGTTCAAGCCGGGGCTGCAATTTGCCGAGATGCTGTGGGCCGACAGCTTCTCCGACCACGACGTGGCGAAGCTGCTCGCGGCCGCTGGCGATACCCGGAGACAGGGCCGTCCGGTGCGGACGGCGAGCCAATAGCCTCGTCTGCAGCGCATACATCCGCGACGGGCGAGTAAACGCAGGCCGGCGAGGGCGCCGCAGCGCGGCCAGCCTCTCCCTTCGCTATGGCCCCTGTCGGGGAGACGGCCGCGCGGCCGCCTATTCGATCATGCCGAGCGCGGCCATATAGGTGGCGAGGATCGCCTCCTCCTCCTTGCGCTCGTTCATGTTCTTGCGCCTGAGGCTGATGACCTTGCGCAGCGCCTTGGTATCGAAGCCGTTGGCCTTCGCCTCGGCATAGACGTCCTTGATGTCCGAGGCGATGGCCGCCTTCTCCTCCTCGAGCCGCTCGATGCGCTCGACGACCGATTTGAGCTGCTGATTGGTCGACTGCTGGACGTCCTGCTGCATGGCGCGCTGCCCTTCGAGACGAAAAGTGTGAGACATGCGCCTGGCTGGCGCTCTTCCAGCCCCTCCGGGGGCACCGGTCGGCCGCTCGCGCGATCGGCCCGGCTCGGCCGCGATCGCGATAGGCTCGGCCCGGGGCCCGGCCCCGCGCCGCTCACCTGCTCAACGGCCGGGAAAACTAGCGACGGCCCCGGTCCGGGGCAATCTGGTGGACGAGTTTATCCAAGGCTTTCGCGGCGGGGACAGGGAGCGGCGCCCGCCTCCCAGCCCGCCCGCCATGCTCGGCCTGCCTCCTCACCGTGGTGAGGCGTGCGTCCAGCGCCAGGATCCCCAATCGACCGGTTCACCATCTTGAATGGCCGATGAACGCCACCATGTATCGCTCATGCAGCAACACAGCAGAGGAACCCATATGTCCTCGACCATCAATCTCGACGACATCCCCCGTCCGGTCTGGATCGGGATGATGATCGTCGGATTCATCATCTTCTGGCCCATCGGCCTTCTCATCCTCGGCTATATGATCTGGAGCGGCAAAATGATGTGCGGCAGGCGGCGTGACTGGCAGGGCTTCAAGGCCCGTTCCGGCTTCGGCTCGACCGGCAACAGCGCATTCGATGCCTATCGCGAGGAGACGCTGAAGCGCCTCGACGAGGAGGCTCGCGAGTTCCGCGATTTCGTCGACCGCCTGCGCTTTGCCAAGGACAAGGAAGAGTTCGATCGCTTCATGACCGAGCGCCGCGCGGCGGCGAGCGGTGCGACGAGCGGCTGAACGTCTGGTTCGGCGCGGTGAGGGTCCCCTCGACCTCATCGCCGCGCCACCAACTCGAGTTTTCGCGTGACAGGTACCTGAAGTCTCCCGATCTCCCCGATCGAAACCCCAACTTGCGCCGGGCGCCGACGAGGCTCCCGGCGCTTTTTCGTCGTCGATCCGGTTTTCGAACGTCGCAATGCCACAGCTTCGGCCCGGTTCGGCCAAAGCCCCGGCGACTTTCGCCGGTAGGAAGACACTCTTTACGGAGTGTTGGCGAACTTGCGTCTAACTACCGGTCCCATGTGGCACAAGCGTATCTGTCTCGTCGCGTTGATCGTCGGCGCCTCCGCGGTGCTGGCATCCGGCTGCTCGCAGTCACCCTATTTCGTCGCCGAGGACGAGCCGTGGCGCAAGGAAGCCGAGATGGCCTGCCTGCGCTCGGGGGCGGTGAGCCAGTCGCCGTTCCTCGTCGAGACACGCCAGTCGCTCGGCGGGCCGAGCGTGTGCGGCGCGCTCCATCCCCTGCAGATGGCGGCGGCGGCGGATGGGGCCGTCGAGTTGAAGCCGGCGGCGATCCTGCAATGCGCCATGGTGCCGGCGGTCGAGCGCTGGATGCGCGAGGCGGTCATTCCGGCGGCGCACCACTATTTCGGCATGGGCGTCAAGGAGGCGAAGGTGCTGTCCTCCTATTCCTGCCGGCCGCGCAACGGGGTCGCCGGCGACAAGCTCTCCGAGCACGGCCATGCCAATGCCATCGACATCGGCCGCTTCACGCTGGTCGACGGCCGGACGGTCAGCGTCAAGTCGGGCTGGAAGGGCAGCGCTCAGGAGCGCGGCTTCCTGCGCGACATCCACAAGGCGGCCTGCCGCTACTTCACCACGGTGCTCGGGCCGGACGCCAATGCCTTCCACCGCGATCATTTCCATCTCGACCTCGCGCGGCACGGCCGCCGGGGGGATGGCCGCTACTGCAAATAGGCCGTCGCCGGACGTGCTCCCCGCCGGCGGCTGCGAGGCCATCAATCCGACATGGAAGCGCCCGATAGCCTGGCGCCGGCGGATCGACCGCCAAAGCGGGATCTCTTGGATGCGAACGACGAAGCGACCGGCTGCTACGGCCTTCCTGTCGGCACTGGCGATGCTCGCGGCGGGCACGCTCTGGGCGTCCCATGCGCTTGCGGACGATGCGGTGGTGCCCGAGCCGGGCGCGGCCGGTGAAATCGCGGGCGGCACCGAGCATGGGGTCTGCAGCGCCGTTCCGTTCAGCCAGGCGCGGATCGTCGTCGGCGAGGGGGGCGCGCGCCTGCTCGTCGTCACGCTCCCGGCCGACACCCGCGGCGTCCATCTCGAGCCCTATGTCTATGTGATGCAGCCGGACTACTGGGCGATCGGCGTCGTTCATTGCGACGGGGACGACGGCGCGGTCGCTGGCACCGTCCCCGAGGTCACGTTCGGCCTCGCCGGCTACCTCGGCCGCCGCGGCATCGAGGTCGTCGGCGTGGGCCAGACGGTGAAGCTGGACATTGCGCCCTGAGGCGGTCGTGCCGCCCGATCGCTATTGCTGCGCGGGCTGGCGGTCCCAGACCTCGCCCTTGCAGACGATGCCGAGCAATGCGCAGCCTTCGAGCTTCAGATGGCCGTCGTCGATCATCGTGACGACCCCCGAATAGGTCTTGCCGTCCTCGGTATTGAGCAGGTCGCCCTTCCAGACGCCGTCGCCCTTCTGGTCGGCGCCCGACATGATGACCGTGCCGACCGTCGATTGCCGGCTCGCATCGGCGACGCCGACGATCTTGGCGCACAGGCGGCTGCCGCAGCCGTAGAACTCGACCACTGTGCCGGTCGAGGGGCGCTTCCAGACGCCGACGGGGTCGGCCGCGAGCGCCGGCGTGAGCATGAGAGCCGAGAGCAGCGCGCCACCGAGCGCGATGGCGGTCAGGCGGACGCTCAGCTGATTGTTCGACATGGATCGATCCCTCCCCTGGCCCCTTGCGATTCCGCCGGGGCTTCGTAAGCCGGCCGATGGACCTAACGCCGGAGCGCGGCCATTCTGCGTCAACTCCTCGGCGGCGCATAGCCCGCGACACGCATGCGTCGGCCGATGGCGACGATGGCGACCACCACGGCGGCGAAGCCGATCTCGAGCGGACCGATCGGCTCGCCGACGACAAGCCCGGCGCCGCCGAGCGTGACGAAGGTCTGGAGGAGCTGGACCTGGCCGACCCGGGCGACCCCGCCGAGGGCGAGCCCCTTGTTCCAGAAAAAGAAACCGAGGTACTGGCTCATCACGGCCACATAGCCGAAGGCGGACCAGGCGGCGGTGGAGGCGTGCCAGGCGATCGGCCCCGACACCAGCGGCACGACGACGGCGAGCACCGGAAACGACAGGACGAGGGTCCAGGATATGGTCTGCCAGCCGCCGAGCCGCCGCGTCAGCACTGCACCCGTCGCATAGCCGATGGCGGCCGCGACGACCGCGACGACAAGCGCAAGGTCGGCGGCACCGATGCCGGCCCGCGCGAAGGCGCCGTCGAGAACCGCAAAGGCCGCGACCGCCCCCGAGCCGGCGACCGCCGACAGCCAGAAGCCGAGGGAGGGCCGCTCGCCGGCGAAGACGACGCTCGCCAGGGCGGTGGCGAGCGGAAGGATGGCGAGGACGACACCGCCATGGCCGGCCGGTGCATGGACCATGGCGATCGCCGAAAGCGCGGGAAAGCCGAAGACGACGCCGGCGGCCGTGATCGCGAGAAGCGGCAGATCGTCCCGCTTCGGCCAGGGTGCCCGGGCGGCGGCGAGGCTCGCAGCAGCGATGACGGCGGCTATCAGCGAGCGGCCGAGACCGACGAAGAGGGGATCGAGCTCGGCCACGGCGATCCGCATCGCCGGTAGGGTCAGGCCGAAGATGACGACGCCGACGAGGCCATAGAGGAGTCCTTTCGACTCGTCGCCGAGCCGGGCGCCGGGAAGGGGAGCGGCCATGAAGCTGTCGTCCTGATCGGGAAAGGCGGTGAGCGGATCGCCAAAGGCCGGATGGGCCATGGAGGGCTCCATGCGGTTTGGGAGCGTCCTATCTGCAATGCAAATCAATTCATGCGGGCGCATGCGATCTGCGATAGGTTGCGCCGGACTGGGCGGCGGGTGTGCCGGCCGATGCGAGGATCTCGATGTCGCTATGGGGAAAGCTTGCCGGCGCGGCCGCCGGCCTGGCGATCGGCGGGCCGATCGGTGCGATGCTCGGCGGCCTTGCCGGGCATTTCGCGCTCGATCGCGGCCGCAAGGGCGATGGCGAGCAGCCCTCCCAGAGCGAGGTCGCCTTCACTGTCGGCGTCATCGCGCTCGGCGCCAAGATGGCCAAGGCCGACGGCCTCGTCACGCCCGACGAGATCGAGGCCTTCAAGGACGTCTTCAAGGTGCCGCAGGGCGAGATCGAGAACGTCGCGCGGATCTTCAATCTCGCCAAGCAGGACGTCGCGGGCTACGAGGCCTATGCGCGCCAGCTCGCGGAAATGTTCAAGGACAACCGCCAGCTCCTCGAGGACGTGCTGGAGGGCCTCTTCCATATCGCCACCGCCGACGGCGTGCTGCACGAGAAGGAGGAGGACTACCTGAAGCAGGTGGCCAAGCGCTTCGGCTTCACCAAGGACGAGTACAAGTCCGTGCGCGCCCGCTTCCTGCCGGAGGACCAGAGAAGCCCCTATCGGGTGCTCGGTGTTGCCTCCGACATCTCAGACGACGAGCTGAAGGCGCATTATCGCCGTCTGGTGCTGGAAAGCCATCCCGACCGGGCGATCGCGCGCGGCATGCCGCCTGAGTTCATCAAGATCGCCAACGAGAAGATCGCCGCCATCAACGAGGCCTATGACGAGATCCGGCGAAGCCGGGGCCTCTAGGAATGGCGACCATCGTGGCGAGTGGCGAGGCCGAGGCGCGCTGGACGACGCGCGACCTGCTTTTCATGGTGGCGATCCAGCTCATCTGGGGCGCCAACTGGGTGGCCGCCAAGATCGGCGTCGCCGAGGTGCCGCCGCTCATGCTGATGGCGGCCCGTTTCGCCATGCTGGTCTTCGTCTTCATGCCGTTCATGCGCTGGCATGGCCGGGGCATGTGGGAGATCGCGGTCGCGGCGCTGACCAACGGCGCCATTCATTTCGGCCTTCTGTTCTGGGGGCTGTCGCTCGGCGGCGACATCGCGCCGCTCGCCGTCGTCGGCCAGCTCGGCGTGCCCTTCGCCACGCTGATGTCGGCGCTTTTTCTCGGCGACCGCATCGGTGTATGGCGCGGCGGCGCGCTGGCGCTCGCCTTCGGTGGCTCGATGGTGGTCTCCTTCGATCCGCGCGTGCTCGGCTATATCCATGCGGTGGGGCTGGTGATCCTCGCCAGCTCGTGCTGGGCGATCGGCGCCATCTACATGCGGCGGCTGAAGCATCTCTCGGTCTTCGACATGCAGGGATGGATCGCCGCGCTCGCCTTTCCGCCCCTCATCGTCTTCTCCTTCGCGATCGAGAAGGATCCGTTCGGCTCGCTCATGCATGCGAGCTGGCCGGCGCTTCTCGCCCTCGGCTACATCGCCTTCGGCTCGAGCCTCATCGGCCATGTCGGCTTCAACTACATGCTGCAGCGCTATCCGATCCCGAAGATGGCGCCGTTCCTCTTGATCGCACCCCTCTTTGCCTCCTTCCTCGGTGTCGTCGTGTTCGGCGACCAGCTGACCTGGCGGATGGTGATCGGGGGCGCGATGACGCTGACCGGCGTGCTCGTCATCACCATTCGCGAGGGGCGCCGCAGTCAGCGGGCCGTCGCGACCGGACGGACGGACAGTCAGAGCAGGGAGGCCGGCGGCTGATGGCATGGCGCCGGATCGAGCGGCTGTCGCCCAACAGGGAACCGCGCCGGCAGGGCCGACGGCCGGACATGCTCATCATGCACTACACCGCCATGCAGTCCGCGGAGAAGGCGGTCGACTGGCTGTGCAACCCGGTGTCGAAAGTGTCCTGCCACTATCTGGTCGACGAGGACGGCACGATCGTCGCCATGGTGCCGGAGGCGGAGCGCCCTGGCATGCCGGTATCCCATTGGGCCGGCGAGACCGATCTCAACAGTTGCTCGATCGGCATCGAGATCCACAATGTCGGGCCCGAGCGCGGCTATCCGGACTTTCCCGAGCCCCAGCTGCGCGCCGTCGAGGAATTGTCGCTCGGCATCATCGCCCGCAATGCCATCCCGCCCGAGCGCGTGCTCGCCCATTCCGACATCGCGCCCTTCCGCAAGATCGACCCGGGCGAGAAATTCCCCTGGCAGCGCATGGCGCGGGCTGGCATCGGCCGCTTCGTGCCGGAGGCGCCGCCGACCCCCGGCGAGACCTTGCAGCGCGGCGCGGCGGGGCCCGAGGTCGGGCGGCTGCAGCGGATGCTCGCGATCTATGGCTACGGGATCGGAGCCGACGCGCGTCTATGACCGCGAGACCGAGGTCGTGGTGTCGGCCTTCCAGCGCCATTTCCGCCCCTCGCTGGTCGACGGCCGCGCCGATCCCTCGACACGCGAGACCCTCGACCGCCTTGTCCGTGGCCTCGCCAGGCGATAGTCCCGGACGCTTGTCTCCCCATACGATCCCCGCCGGTGCCATGATCTCACAGCGACCGCTCACGCCTGCCGCCTTCGTGCTCCTCGTCCTCATCTGCGCGGTCTGGGGCACCAACCAGACGGCGATCAAGATCGCCAACGAGGGCTTCCCGCCGATCCTGCAGGCGGGACTTCGCTCGGCGGCGAGTGCGCTCTGCCTCGTCGTCTGGTGCCTCGTCAAAGGCACGCCGTTCTTCCGCCTCGACCGCACACTGCCATGGGGCCTGCTGGCCGGGCTGCTGTTCACCGGCGAGTTCCTCGCGCTCTATGTCGGGCTGACGCTGACCGATGTCTCGCGCGGGGCGATCTTCATCTATGTCTCGCCCTTCGTGACCGCGATCGGCGCGCATTTCCTCGCGCCCGGCGAGCGGCTCGACACGAGCAAGCTGCTCGGGCTGCTCGCCGCTTTCGCGGGCGTCGTGCTGGTCTTCTCCGATGGGCTCGTCGCGCCCAAGCCCGGCCAGATCGTCGGCGACCTGCTATGCCTGACGATGGGCGTGCTGTGGGGCCTCGACATGATCAACATCAAGGTGACGCCGCTGCGCGAGGTGCCCTCCGAGCAGGTGCTGTTCTACGCGCTCGCCATCTCGGCCGTGCTCCTCACCGGCGCCTCGCAGCTCTTCGGCGAGCCGTTCGAGATCGTCCTCGCGCCGCGGCCGCTCGCCGCCTTCGCCTATACCGCGATCGTGGTGTCGTTCCTCAGCTATGTGCTGTTCATCTGGTTCATCAAGCACTATCCGGCGACCTTCTTCGGCGCCTTCATTTTCCTTTCGCCGATCTTCGGCGTGGCGACGGCGGCGCTGATGCTCGGCGAGCCGGTCTCGGTGAAGCTGATTGCCGCCCTGGCGCTGACATCGCTCGGCATCTGGCTGGTGAACCGCCCCTCGACGACGGCGCGGGGGGCAGGCCGTGCCGATACCGGACGCGGGACGGGCGAGGCATAGCCGCCATGCAGCCGGCCGCCGGCGTTGTCAGCCCGCCGCCGCTCGGGCAGTCTCTGCGCACGAAGGCATGAGGAGAGCCGTCCGATGAGCGAGAGTGCCGAGGCCGCCTACATCTACAATGCCACCATGAAGATGTTCGGCACCGCCGCCGAGCCGGCCTTCGAGAGCGAAAGCGAGCAGACCGCCGGCTGGGGACGGCGCTGGGGCTGCGACAACGATGTCGGCCGTCTGCGCGTCGTGCTCATGCACCGGCCGGGACCCGAGCTCGGCGTCGTCGATCCTTCGAAGCGCATCGAGGAGATCGGCTCGTTCGGCGATGTCGAGGCCGGCTGGTACTGGCAGTCCGATACCATCCCGCCCGTCGCGGCCATGCAATCCCAGCACGATGCCTTCGTCGCCGCCCTGCGCGAGGAAGGGGTCGAGATCGTCTTCATGGACGGCGAGACGGCTGGCCGCCTCAAGTCCTGCTACACGCGCGATCCGGTCATCGCGGTCAAGGGCGGGGCGATCGTCTGCCGGATGGCGCCGCGGGTGCGCCGCGGCGAGGAGCTCAATGCCACACGCACGCTCGCCCGCATCGGCATGCCCGTTCTCAGGACGCTCAACGGCACGGCGATGATGGAAGGCGGCAGCTTCGCCTGGATCAATTCCCGCACCGCTGTCATCGGCCGCTCGATCCGCTGCAACAACGAGGGGGCGGCGCAGGTGGCGGAGGTGCTGCGCTGGCAGGGCGTCGAGACGCTGATGGTCGACCTGTGCGGCTATCTCATCCATATCGACGGCGCGTTCCTGATGATCGACCGCGACCTTGCGCTCGTCGATCCCTCGCAGCTTCCCTATTGGTTCCTCGAGAAGCTGAAGGCGCTCGGTATCGAGACGATCGAGATCACCCCGGCCGACAATGGCTGGATCGTCAACGCGCTCGCCATCGCGCCGGGACGGGTGATCATGCCGGAGGGAGCGTCCAACCGCACGCTCGATCAGCTCGCGCGGCGCAACGTGTCGCTGCGCATCGTCCCCTACGACAAGATGCAGCTCAATGGCGGCGGCCTGCACTGCTCGACCTCGCCGCTCGTCAGGGACAGCCTCGACTGACCGCGTGGCGATTGCCCGGCGAGGGCCGGAACCGCTTGACGGGGAATGGTGTCGACAGCGCCGTGACCGCTGCGGTCGGCCAAACGCGATATTGGCGATCCCGGCAGGACTTGAACCTGCGACCCTCGGTTTAGGAAACCGATGCTCTATCCAGCTGAGCTACGGGACCTGATCGACGCGACCTGATCGACGCGACCTGTGCGCATGCGGCGGAAATCGCCGCGCCGCCCCGGCCGGTCGAGCCGGCGCGTGCCGCATCCGGCCACTCTTAGCCGACTGCCCGGTACTTGTGAAGGTGCGGCCGGCCTCGGGTCCCCGTCAGCGGGCCGGGGGCCGAGGTGCTGGCGCCTGCAACACACGGGTCCGGACCGGGCGCACCCTTGCCCCGGGGCCGGATTTCGGCCATCAGGATCGAGACGGGCCGCGACCGGCGAGGGCGAGCCCCTCGATAGGCCGGCGCAGAGCGGTTGCTCGACGGTCGGCTCGCTGAGGCAGGCGACAGGCAGAGGAGGTCAGCGTGCGGCAGGTCAAGCTCGGCGACAGGGAGTTCCGTCACGCGCTCGGCTGCTTTGCGACCGGGGTCACGGTGATCTCGGCGCTCGGGCCCCGCGGCGAGTTCCTCGGCAACACGGTGAACTCCTTCACCTCGGTCTCGCTCGATCCGCCGATGATCCTCTGGTGCATGGGCCGGCACGCACTCAGCCTCAAATCCTATCTCTCGATCGACCAGTTCGTGGTGAACATTCTCGGCGCCCATCAGATCGAGCTGTCGAACCGCTTCGCCAAGGCCGGCGGCGACAAATGGGAGGGTGTCCCGCACGAGTTCTGGGATTCCGGCTGTCCGGTCCTCAAGGGCGTGTCGGCCGCCTTCGAGTGCAAGACCAGCCACACCCATGTCGGCGGCGACCATGTGATCTTCGTCGGCGAGGTGCAGAAAGCCGCCTTCGACCCCCTGGTCGCGCCGCTGGTCTTCCACGGCGGGCGCTACTGCCGGATCACGCCCGAGCCCTTGCCCGAGAGCGGCAAGACCGGCTGAGGCCGGCCCGCCGCCCGCGCCGGCCCCGACGCTCGTCAGCCGTCAGCCACCGCGCGACTTGACGTCGCCGCGCATCTTGTCGAACAGCTCCGACAGCCGCCGTTCGGCGGTCTCGAAGGCGTCCCTGACCGCCAGATGCACGTCCTCGTGGGCATGGTCGCCCGAACCTTCGCTGGACACCGCGAGATCGGAGCGGCCGGGGACACCGATCAGCAGCTTCACCTGATAGACCTTGTCCTTCTGGCCGTGCTTGTGGGGGGCGGCGATGGTGGCGCGCAGATGCGTCAGGCGGTCGAACCGCTTGGCGAGCCGCGCCGTCTTCTGGCGGATCCGCTCGGCGACGGCCTCGGAAGCGTCGATGCTGTCGAAATGGATCTCGGGTGTGATGGTCATGCGGTTTCTCCCCTGTCGTCGGCCGTTCGTCCGTCCGCCCCACTTCCCCTCCCAAGGGATAGGACCGGCTCGATCGGCGGGACGGTGCCCGGAGGTCGGCGGCCCGCCCGGCCGGCGATCCTCCGCACCGCCAGCTTCATCGATAGCAGAGGTTCGTGGCGTGCAAAGCGTAATCGCGCGGTACGCGCGGGAGGCGGCCGCAGGTCCGGCTCGCTGCCTGGGAGAGGTCGGGCACGGAAGGGGCGGGGCCGGAAGGGGCGGGGCCGGAAGGGGCGGGAACCTAGGCCGCCACCTTCCCCGGTTTTCAGCGGACCCCCGGTTTTGGCCGGCCGAGGCAAGTGCTATCTCAGGAGGCGTGGCCGGATTGCGGTCCGAAACGGGCCACAATGCCGTCTCCGGGCTCTGTCAATGAGGCCCTCGCGCGGGTGGCCCGGGGGCGAGGGCCTCTCTTGCAGGGTCACGGCGGTCTGAACGGGGAGCTCGAATGGAGACGGGGCGGCACGGTCGCGATGGGACGCTCGCCGGGTTCGATGCCCGGCGCCTCGAGCGGATCGGCGACTGGATGGCGAGATATGTCGGCGACGGCCGGTTGGCCGGCGCGCAGACGCTCCTGTGGCGGCGCGGCGCCCTCGCCTTCGCACGGACGGTCGGGTTCAGGGATCTCGAGGCCGGAACGCCCTGGCAGGCCGACACGGTCGCCCGCATCTATTCGATGACCAAGCCGGTCACCGCACTCGCCCTCATGATGCTCTACGAGGAGGGGTTGTTCCATCTCGACGATAGGGTGTCGGCGATCCTGCCGGAATTCGCCAATGCCCGCGTGCTGCGGCCCGGCGCCGGAAGCCTCGATGAAACGGTGCCGGCGAAGATACAGCCGACCATCCACCACCTCCTGACCCATACGGCGGGGCTCAGCTACGGCATGAATGCCGGGCCGGTCGCCGATGTCTACCGGCAGGAGAAGCTCGGCACCGACATGGCCTATGGCGGGCTCGACCGCATGGTCCGCCGCATCGCCGCCCTGCCGCTCGAGTTCGAGCCGGGAACGCGCTGGCACTACAGCGTGGCGAGCGATGTCGTCGGCCGCATCGTCGAGGTGGTGTCGGGACAGTCGCTTCCGGAGTTTCTCGCCGGGCGCGTCTTCGCGCCGCTCGGCATGCGCGATACCGCGTTCGAGGTCCCGGACACCCGGCTCGATCGCTTCGCCGCCCTTTACGGGCGGGGCGAGGAGGGCGGCCTGAAGCGCCTGGAGGGCCAGACCGACAGCGCGCAGCGCGCCGGGCGGGTCGACACCCATCTCGGCGGCGCCGGGCTCGTCTCGACGGCCGCCGACTATATGCGCTTTGCCGAGATGCTTCGCCTCGGCGGGCGGGCCGGCGCCGAGCGGCTCATCGGGCCGCGGACGCTCGCTTTCATGACGGCCAACCATCTGCCGGGCGATCTCGCCAGCATGGGCCCGAAGACCTGGTGCGAGACCTCCTTCGAGGGCGTCGGCTTCGGGCTCGGCGTCTCGGTGATGCTCGATCCCGTCAAGGCGGTGATGGCGGGCTCGCCCGGCGATTTCGGCTGGGGCGGCATGGCGAGCACGGTCTTCATCGTCGATCCGCGCGAGGAGATGAGCGTGGTGTTCCTCACCCAGCTCGTTCCCTCCGACGCCTATCCCCTTCGCAAGGAGCTGCGCACGCTGATCCATCAGGCGATCGCCGACTGAGATTACCGCGTCCGCCGGCACTCGGCCCCGCCGGGTCAGTGCCCGGAGGCGACCCGATACGCGGCTGCACCGCGGGCGCGGCCCCGACACACACGGTCATGGACCCCAGGGAGGAACCGAAATGAGCTTCACCATCTCGCGCCGCGCGCTTGCGGGCGTCGCCACCGGCGCTGTCGCCGCGAGCGCGGTGTCGACGATTGCCGCCGCCAAGACCGCCGAGGAGATCATGAAGGACGGCACGCTCAGGATCGGCGTCCATCCGAACTCGCCGCCGTTCTCCTGGCGCGATCAGGCCGGCGCCTGGAGCGGTTTCGATGTCACGATCGGTCAGCGGATCGCCGAGGACCTCAAGCTGAAGGCCGAGCTGGTGCCGACCGAGACGGCCGAGCGCATCGACTTCCTCAATGCCGGCAAGATCGACATCTCGCTCGGCGGGCTGACGCGCACGCCCGAGCGGGCCATGCAGATCGCCTTCACCGTGCCGCTCCATGCCGAGGTGATGGGCGTGCTGACGACCGGCCGGCTCGCCATCGACAGGTGGAAGCAGCTCGACGACGAGCGCTTCACGCTCGTCGACATCAAGGGGGCATGGACTATCGACTGGGCGAAACAGAACCTGCCGAAGGCGAAGATGGAAACGGTCGATTCGCCCCAGGCGGCGATCGACATGATCGCGTCGGGCAAGGCGCAGGCGCTCGTCGAGATGGTCGACTTCTTCATGGCCGCGGCGGCGACGCATTCCGACATCGCCTGGAAGGTGCTCGACGACCATATCGACGTGAACTGGGACTGCATCGGCGTGGCGAAGGGCAATGTCGCGCTGCGCGACGTGCTGAACGTGGTGCTGCACAAGCTGCACGCGACGGGCTTCGTGGTCGATGCCTGGAAGACCGCCTTCGGCGCCGAGCCGACCGTCAAGGTGCCGGCCAGCCCGTGGTTCTGAGCAAGGCTCAGCGGCCCTTGAAATCGGGCTTTCGCTTCTCGGCGAAGGCTCGCGGGCCTTCCTTGGCGTCCTCGGAGGCGAGGGCGCGCGTATAGACCCGATAGCGTCCGCGGCGCATGCGGTCGAAGGTCTCGATCGGGTGCTGGCACTCGCTCTCGCTCAGCACCTCTTTCACCGCCTGCACGGCGAGCGGCGCGCCCTCGGCGATCGATTGCGCCACCTCGCGCGCCTTCGCCATCAGCTCGGCGGCCGGCACCACCCAGTTGACGAGGCCCCAACGCAGCCCCTCCTCGGCGGTCAGGCGGCGACCGGAGATCAGCATCTCCATGGCGATGTTACGCGGCAGGCGGAGCGCGAGACGCTGCACGCCGCCGGCATCGGCGAGGAGCCCGACCTTGACCTCGGGCACGGCGAAGGTCGCATGGTCCGCGGCGATGACGACGTCGCTCGCCAGCGCGATCTCGGTGCCGCCACCATAGGCCCCGCCATTCACCGCCGCGATCACCGGCTTGTAGAGGCCGGGGAGCTCCGTCAGACCGGCGAAGCCGCCGACGCCGAACGGACCGCCCGGCCTGAGGTCGTTGTGCGAGCCGTCGTCGCTCGCGTCCTTCAGGTCGAAGCCGGCCGAGAAGAATCGCTCGCCGGCGCCCGTGACGATGGCGACGCGCAACTGCGGATCGTCGCGGAAGCCGGCGAAGATGCGCCCGAGCTCGACGCTCGTCGCCCGGTCGATGGCATTGGCCTTCGGCCGGTCGATGGTGATCTCGACGACATGGCCGTCACGGCTGGTGCGAACTCCGCTCATCGCGCTCCCTTCCCCGATTCTCGACTGCTCAGCTCTCGTTGCGCCGGTCGAGCCAGCGCCGCGCCTTGTACTCGCTGCGCGGCAGGCCGCCCGGCGGCACGCTCTCGACCTCGAAGCGAATGCCGATGCGGCGCCGCGCCTCGGCGGCGATCGCCTCGCAGAGCGGGACGCGATCGGTCTCCGCCACGTCGGGCTTGGCCATCACGCGGATCGTCGCGACATCGGCGGCATGGGCGTCGCGCGTCAGCACGACCTGGTACTCGTCGACGCCGCCATGGCGGAACACCGCCTCGTCGACCGCCTGCGGCCAGATGTTGATGCCTTTAACCTTCTTCATGTCGTCGATGCGCGAGACGCTGCCGATCTCGACGCCGGCGAAGGGACGGCCGCACGGACAATAGC
>JAWKWA010000011.1:0-154433 GCA_041397765.1 Hyphomicrobiaceae bacterium
CGAACCGCTAGGCTTTATGGTCGATGCCTTGCTGCCGGCCGGCCGAGCGCACAACGGATGACCCGCCCATGACCACTTTCCCGCTGCTGTTCTCGCCGATCACGCTGCGCCGCACGCCGATCCGCAACCGCATTCTCTCGACCGGCCACCAGACCTATCTGACGAAGGGCAACAGGGCGGGCGAGGATTTCGTCGCCTATCACGAGGCCCGCGCCAGGGGCGGCGCCGGCCTCATCGTGCTCGAGGCCGCCCGCATCCACGAGACCGGCTTCTCCGACAGCCCGGAGGTCATCGTCACCACCGACGACTGCATCCCCGGCTACCGCGCCGTCGCCGATGCGGTACATCGCCATGGCGCCAGGCTCTTTGGCCAGATCTCCCATTCCGGGCGCTGCTCGAAGCGCTCGCTCGCGGGCTTGCGCGGCGTCGCCTATTCGGCCTCCGCCATTCCCGACAACCGCTTCCACACCATGCCGCGCGAGATGCCGACCGACCTCGTCGCCGAGATCGTCGAAGCCGCCGGCAGCGCCGCCCGGCGCTTCGCCGAGGCCCGGCTCGACGGCATCGAGGTGCTGGCGAGCCATGGCCTGCTCTTCTCGCAATTCCTCAATCCGCGCACCAACCGGCGGACCGACGCCTATGGCGGCAGCTTCGACAACCGCCTCAGGCCGCTCGCCGACGCGCTCGCCGCCATCCGTCGCGCCACCTCCGAGGACATGGTGATCGGCATCCGCATCTCCGCCGAGGAGGTGGAGGCGGACGGGCTCCAGGCCGACGAGGTGCTCGCCATCTGCACGGCACTGAGGGACCGCGGCCTCATCGACTATGTGAACACCACGCTCGGCTCCATGGCCGGTCTCGGCGGCTCGGTCCATGTCGTGCCGCCGATGGAGCTCGGCCACGCCTATGTCGCGCCGAAGGCGGGCACGCTGCGCGCCGCGCTCGGCTTGCCGGTCTTCGTCGCCGGCCGGATCAACCAGCCGCAGATCGCCGAGGAGGTGCTGCGACGCGGCGAGGCCGACATGTGCGGCATGACGCGCGCCATGATCGCCGACCCCGAGATGGCCAACAAGGCGATGGCCGGCCGGCTCGACGACATCCGCGCCTGCATCGGCTGCAATCAGGCCTGCATCGGCCACTACCATCAGGGCGTCGGCATCTCCTGCATCCAGAACCCGCTGACCGGCCGCGAGGCGCGGCTCGGCCCGCCGGCGAAGGCGACCCGGGCGCGCCGGGTGCTCGTCGCAGGTGGCGGCCCCGCCGGCATGAAGGCGGCCGCCGTCGCCGCCGAGCGCGGCCATCATGTCGTCTTGTGCGAGGCCGCACCCCGTCTCGGTGGCCAGGTGCTGCTCGCCGAGCGGCTGCCCGAGCGTGCCGAGTTCGGCGGGCTTGCAACCAATCTCGCCCGCGAGCTGGCGACCGCCGGCGTCGATGTCAGGTTGCGGACGCCGGTGACACGCGCCCTCGTCGAGGCCGAGGCGCCAGATGTCGTCGTCGTCGCCACCGGTGCCCGCCCCTACAGCCCTGAGATCGAGGGCCGCGAGGAGGCGCATATGGTCGACGCCTGGTCGGTTCTGCAGGCCAATGCCAATCCGGGCACGCGCGTCCTGATCGCCGACTGGCGCTGCGACTGGGTCGGCATGGGGCTCGCCGAGAAGCTGGCCCGCGACGGCCATCACGTCCGCCTCGCGGTCAACGGCGTCTCGGCCGGCCAGAACCTGCAAATCTATCTCCGCGACCACTGGGTCGGTAAGCTCGCCCGGCTCGGCGTCGAGGTGATCCCCTACGCCCGCCTCTACGGCGCCGACCGCGACACCGCCTATCTGACCCACATCGTCACCGGCGATCCGATCGTCGCCGAGGCGGTCGATACCGTCGTGCTCGCGCTCGGCCACGAGCCGGTGACGACGCTCGAGCAGGAGCTTTCCGGACTTGCCGGCATCATCGTCGAGCCCGTCGGCGATTGCCTCGCCCCACGCACCGCCGAGGAGGCGGTCTATGAGGGCTATATGGCCGGCCGCGCCATCTGAACTTGGGTCGACGCGCGCGTGCAGGCCGACAGCACGGCGCAAGGCGCAAGGGCCTGAGGCACGCCGTCAGAGCGACCAGCCGCCGTCGATCACATAGGCGCCGCCGGTGCAGAAGGCAGACTCGTCGGACCCGAGATAGACCGCAAGATGCGCGATCTCCTCGGCCGTCGCCAGTCGTCCCATCTTCTGCCGGGCGACGAAGGCCGAGCGATTGTCCTGATAGTCTCCTGCAAGCGCCCTGATGCGCTCCTCGAGCGAGGGTGTATCGACGGTTCCGGGGCAGATCGCGTTGCAGCGTATGCCCCTCTCGCAGAAATCGGCGGCGATCGATTTCGTCAGCCCGAGCACGGCCGCCTTGGTCGCGCTGTAGACCGCCCGGTTGGGCGCCCCCTTGATCGAGGAGGCGCAGGACGACATGTTGATCACCGAGCCGCCGCCCGCCGCCAGCATGGCCGGCAGGAAGGCCTGCGCCGTCCGCCACATGCTCTTGACGTTGATATCGAAAGAGCGGTCCCAGGCCTCCTCGTCGCAGTCGAGGATGGTGCCGGCATGGACATAGCCCGCACAATTGAAAAGCACGTCGACAGCCCCGGTCCTTGCCGCCGCCTGGCGCACCGCGTTGCTGTCGCGCACATCGAGCACCGCTGTCTCGATGGCGGGATGCTCGTCCTTCAACTCGTCCATCAGCCGCGCGCTGATGTCGGTCGCATGCACCCTCGCCCCTTCCGCCAGATAGGCGACCGCCGTCGCCCGGCCGATGCCCTGTCCCGCTGCAGTGATGAAGGCGATCTTCCCTTCGAGCCGGCCCATACCCGTTCTCCCCCTGCCTGCCGTGTCCGACCCGATCGGACGGCGATGTCATCGAGCAGGGGAATCTGACACGGATCGCATCACGCCCGCCAGACCTTCCAGGTCGGCTCGCTGCGTTCGAGCATGGCGATGCAGGCCGCCGCCTGCTCCACCCTGATGAACCGCTCGTATTCCTCGGGCGTCTCGCCGGGGCGCTGCACCACGACCGTCCAATTCGGTCCCGTTCCAACGTTCGGCTGGATCGATTCCTGGATCGTCATCGTCGCTTACCTCCTGGCGCGGCCGCCCATCCGGCCCGCGCATTGCCTTCCCTGACACCTCCCGAAAGACGCGAACGCCACCCGCGAACAACTGAGAACAAACTAGAACAAATCACGTACGATCGCAAGTGCCTTTCCATCCTTTCCGTCGATTTTTCTCCCGTCCGCCGCGCCCTCGCATCGTCCTTGCATCCGCGCCGACCGCAGACCCGCCGGCCACCTCAGCGCTTGACGGCCGCCGTGGCGGCCGCCCGCAGCGCGGCGATGTTCTCGGCATAGGGGGCCCCTTTGAACACCCCGTTCCCGGCGACGATCGTGTCCGCCCCGGCCGCCGCCACCATCGCCACCGTTTCGCGATTGATGCCGCCGTCGACCTCGAGCCGGATCGGCCGGGTCCCGATCATCTGGCGAATGCGAGCGATCTTCTGCGTCATCGCCGGGATGAACGCCTGGCCGCCGAAGCCGGGATTGACCGTCATGACCAGCACCAGATCGAGCCGGTCGAGCACATAGGCGATGGCACTCTCCGGTGTCGCCGGCGTGATCGAGACGCCGGCCTGCTTGCCGAGCCGCCGGATCAGGTCGAGCGTCCGGTCGAGATGGGGCCCGGCCTCGGCATGGACCGTGATGATGTCGGAGCCCGCCCGCGCGAAAGCCTCGATATAGGGGTCGGCGGGTGCGATCATCAGATGCACATCGAGCGGCTTTCCCGTCACCGGCCGGATCGCCTCGACGATCATCGGCCCGATGGTGATGTTGGGCACGAAATGGCCGTCCATGACATCGACATGCACCCAGTCGCAACCGGCCGCGTCGATCGCCCGGACCTCCTCGCCGAGCCGCGCGAAGTCGCACGAGAGGATGGAAGGGGCGATCAGGATCTCGGCACTCATGGGGCCTCCGCGAGCGTTTGAACGATGGACAGGCCGGAGCGATTGCCCACCTGATGTGTCGGAACGAACCGCGACATTACGGCGGCCGGCGCCGCGGCAGAAGCGCTGCCCGGTCATTCTCCCGCCTCATCGTCGAGGGATGGCAGAGGCCCCGCGGTCGGAGCGGGGCGGATGGCGAGCGATGGGCAATGCGATCGGGCGTCTGGCATGGCTGTGGCGGAACCGCCATCGCCGACGGCTGCGCGGGCCGACCCGGGCAGATGGGGACGGGAGGGTCGCCGATCCACGCCTCGATTCGCTCCGCCCCGGTTCGGATCTACCGGAAGGCTCCACGCCCTTCGTTCTCGTCACCGGCGCGAGCCGTGGCATCGGCCGCGAGATCGCGCGCGAGTTCGCACGGCGCGGCTTCCCGCTCGCCCTCGTCGCGCGTGCGCCCGACCGCCTCGCCGAGACTGCCGCCGCCATCGCCCGCGAGCATGGCAAGGAACCCCTCGTCGTCGCAGCCGACCTTGCGACAGTCGAGGGCCTCGACCGGGTGGAGGCGGCGATCGCCGCGGCCGGCGGCCATGTCGACATTCTCGTCAACAACGCCGCCATCGGCCTTGCCGGCCCCTTCGCCGAAGATCCGCCCGCGGCCATCCGCCGGCTCGTCGACCTCGATGTCCGCGCCCTCGCCGACCTGATGGCACGATTCCTGCCCGGCATGATCGCGCGTGGCGAGGGCGGCATCCTCAATGTCGCTTCGCTCGCCGGCCTCGTGCCGGGCCCCAATCAGGCGGCCTACTACGCGGCCAAGGCCTTCGTGGTCTCGCTGACCGAGGCGGTCGCCTCGGAGACGGCGGGGCTCGGCATTCGCGTCGCGGCCGTGCTGCCCGGTCCCGTCGACACCGGGTTCCACCGCCGCATGGGTGCGGAGGGCTCCTATTACCTGCCGCTCTTCGGCAGGGCCGACCCCGCCCGTGTGGCGCGCGCGGCGGTCCGCGGCTTTTTTTGGGGAAGGACCTTGATCGTGCCGGGCGTACTGGACCATCTTTATTGGATTGCACTCCGATTCACCCCTCATCCGATAGCTGTCCCCCTGATCGGCTGGATGCTGAAGAAACGGCGAGCGGACGACCATGACCTATGATGCGCGTTCGGACGGTGAGAGACGCCCCGAGATCGAGCGCACCCCGGCGCAGCCGATGAAGGCGAGAGCCGTGGTCGCGCCGCACCCGAAGCGTCTGCGTGGCGCGGCCTCGCCCCCCGCCCTGCCCTGCGGCCGTCCCGAGCTCGACCGCATCCTCGTCGTCATGCATGGCGAGCACTCCTGCGCCGGCCGCATCGGCCAGCTCCTGAAACGCCGCGGCTACCGGCTCGACATCCGCAAGCCGCGCTTCGGCTCGGCGCTCCCCGAGACGCTGGCGGAGCATGCCGGTGCCATCGTCTTCGGCGGCCCGATGAGCGCCAACGATCCCGACGACTATATCCGCCGCGAGATCGACTGGATCGGCGTCGCACTGAAGGAGGAGAAGCCCTATCTCGGCGTCTGCCTCGGCGCGCAGATGCTCGCCCGTCACCTCGGCGCGGCCGTCGCCTTCCACCCGGAGACCCGCGTCGAGATCGGCTATTACGACGTCATGCCGACCGAGGCCGGCCGTCTGCTCGGTCCCTGGCCCGAGAAGGTCTATCACTGGCATCGCGAGGGTTTCGAGCTGCCGGCCGGGTCGACGCTTCTCGCCAGCGGCCATAGCGGCTTCCCCAACCAGGCCTATGCCTACGGCCGCGCGGCCATCGGCGTGCAGTTCCACCCCGAGATCACCTATACTCTGGTCAACCGCTGGTCGGTCGTCGCGCGCGAGCGGCTCGGCCTCACCGGCGCCCAGTCGCACGTGCTGCAGATGGAAGGCCATGTCCGCTATCAGGCCGCCGTCGCAAGCTGGCTCGACGCCTTTCTCGGCCGTTGGCTGGAACGGCGCGTGACGGCCGGGTGAGCATCGCCTGTCGCCCGTGGCCTGTCGCTCGAGGCATGTCGCCTGGCGCCGGCCGCCGATCCCTCGAATTTGCCGGAGCGGCGATACGGCTTCGTTGACGAATTCCGCGCACTTGCCTTGCCGCCGCCGCGAACCTTGCCGAATGTCGGCGGGCGCGGCTGGTTCGTTGCGCGTCGAAGGCCACGCCGCACCGGGCGGGGCGACCGGCTGGACGGATCCGTCCAACTGTAGCCGGCCGTCTCCGCCCGGCAGCGCCGCCGGCCGGCCTACGCCCTCGCGAGCGTGCCGGCCTGTGGTACGGCGACGGGCCGGCTATGCCGCCCCTCGACCGAGGGTCCCCAGATAACGCCCGACCGCCGGGTTCTCGCCCCTCAGCATGTCCATGACCGGGCCACGCGCTGCGATCCGCCCGTCCTCGAGGAAAGCGAGATGCGTCGCCACCGCCGCGGCATCGGCCGGATCGTGCGTGACGATCACCATGCTCGTGCCGGTGCGCTTCTGCAGCCCAACGATCAGCCCGATGATATCCTGCCGAAGGCTCGGACCGAGCGCGCCGAACGGCTCGTCGAGCAGCATGACCGGGCGGTCCCTGACCAGACCGCGGGCGATCGCCGCCCGGCTCGCTTCCCCGCCCGAGATCTCCCGCGGCAGCCGCGCGCCGTGGTCCGCGAGCCCGACCTCTTCGAGCGCGCCGTCGATCCGCATCCACTCGGCCCGGGACAGCCGCAAGGACGGCGACAGGCCGAGCGCCACATTGGTGCGGACATCGAGATGGGCGAACAGATTGTTGTCCTGGAAGATCGTCGTCACCGGCCGGGCGGCCGGCGGCAGGTCGGTGACATCGGCCTCGCCGATCAGGATGCGTCCCGCATCCGGCTGCTCGAAGCCGGCGATGAGAGCGATCAGCGTCGACTTCCCCGACCCGCTCGGTCCCATCACGGCGAGCCGCTCTGCGGCCGCAACGTCGAGCTCGAACTGCATGGCCCGGCCGCCGCGATAGGCGAACCGCACGTCCTGAAGCGCGATCCTCTGTCCGCTCACCGCCGCCTCTCCCGCCCGAGTTGGCCACTGAGAAGCGTGATCGCCAGCGCGGCCGCGAGCAGCAGCAAGGCAATGCCCGCCGCATCGTTCGTCCGGTAGCTGCCCATGCGCTGATAGAGCAGGAAGGGCAGCGTCGTCAGCCGGTCGCTGCCGAACAGCGCGATGGCGCCGAGATCGCCGAGCGAGACGAGCCCCGCCATCACCAGCGCGAGCAGCACCGGCCGCCTCAGCACCGGCCAGTCGACGAGCCGCAGCCGGTCGAGCCCTTCGATCCCGAGCGAGGCGGCGAGCCGGTCGTGACGGTTGAGATGCGCCTCGAGCGCCGGTCCGAGTACCCGCGCGACGAAAGGCAGGGCCATGATGGCATTGAGCGCGACGACGATCGCCGGGGCGAAGCGCGCCGGATCGCCGAGCGGCAGCAGGAGCACGAACCAGCCGGCCCTGACCACCACCGGCGGCACCACGATCGACAGGCTGAGCACCTGTTCGAGCAGGCGGCGGGCCGCCTGTCGGCCGTCGCGTCGGGCACCGAGCCGTGCTCGCACCTCGAGAATGGGCCAGGCGATGGCGAGCGACAGGAGGCCCGCCGAGACCGCGACGAGGAGCGACGTCGCAAGGGCCCTGAGGAACTCCGGATCGGCGACGAGCCGTCCGATCGGGGCACCGAGCCCGGCGGTGACGACCGAGAGAAGCGGCAGCAGCACGAAGGCCGCCGCCAGCCAGATCACCAGGTGATCGCCGATCAGCCCGGCACGCCCCCGCCCGTCGAGCCGCATGATCCGCCGCCCCGGCCCCCAACCGACCGCCTCGGGCGTCGCGAGCCGGCCGAGCAGCGCCACCAGCACCGCGCAGATGGCGATCTGGGCGAGCGCCAGCCGCACGGCGAGTGCAGGTGCGAAATCGAAGCGGAGAGCCTGATAGACCGCGACCTCGACCGTCGTCGCGCGCGGTCCCCCGCCGAGCGTCAGCACCACCGTGAAGCTCGCCACGCACAGCATCGCGACCAGTCCGGCGATGCCCGGCAGCACGGCCACCAGGACCGGCCCCTCGATGAAGCGCAGGACGCCGAGGCGCGTGAGGCCGAGCTCGGCCGCCAGCCGCCAGCTCTCGCCCGGGATGCGCTCGAGCTCGGCGAGCGCGAGTCGCGCCACCAGCGGCAGATTGAAGAAGACATGCGCGATGAGGATGCCGGAGAGCCCGTAGATCGAGGGCGGCGGCCCGAGGCCCAGCGCCGCTGCCAGCCGCCCGAGCCATCCGTTCGCCCCGAAGACGACGACGATACCGAGCACCGCCACGAGCGCCGGCAGGGCGAGCGGCACCGCAAAGAGCGCAAGCAGCGCCGATCGCCCCGGAAAGGCCGGCCGTCGCGCCAGCGCCAGCGCCACCGGCACGCCGAGCGCCACGGCGAGCGCCGTCGAGAGCCCGGCCTGCAGCAGCGTGAAGCCGATCACCCGCCACAGATAGGGCGAGCCGAGCCCGAGCGAGGCGCCCCCCGCCGCCTGATCGAGCGAGCGCAGCGTCAGCGCAAGGAGCGCAACGCCGATCGTGCCGGCCACCACCGTGAGGGCGGCCGCGAGACCGAGCGACCTCAGCGCGTCACGGCGTCGAGCCATTCCGCGGTCCATTCCTGGCGTTTCGCCGCCACGATCTCGGGGTCGAAGATGAAGGTGCGCCCGGGCGCCCCGACGCTGCCGAACGCCGCCGGCATCGCGCTCGACACACGCCCCGCCGGGAACATCCAGTTTCCGGTCGGGATCTGGTCCTGGAAGCCGGGCCCTGTCATGAAGCTGAGGAACCGCCGTGCCAGCACCTCATGTGCCGTGCCCGCGACGAGGCCCGCCACCTCGATCTGGATGTAGTGGCCCTCCTCGAACAGCGCCGCCTTGTAGCGCTCCGACTTCTCCTCGATCTCGTGATAGGCGGGCGAGGTGATGTAGCTGAGCACCATCGGCGCCTCGCCCTTGGTGAAGAGGCCATAGGCCTCGCTCCAGCCGGGTGTCACGGTGAGGACGCGCCGGCCGAGCTTGGTCCAGGCCGCCCCGGCCTCGTCGTGGAACACCGCCTTCATCCACAACAGGAAGCCGAGGCCCGGCGTCGAGGTGCGGGGATCCTCCAGGATGATCTTCTCGGTCGCATCGCCCTCGACGAGATCGTGCAGGCTCTTGGGCGGATCCTTGAGCCGCTCGCTGTCGTAGATGACGGCGAAATGGGCGTAGTCGAACGGCAGGAACAAGGGATCGGTCCACGACATCGGCAGCGACAGCCTCGTCGTGTCGACGCCGTGCGGCGCGAATAGGCCCGTGCCGCGTGCCTCCGCGACGAGATTGTTGTCGAGGCCGAGCACGATGTCGGCGCGCGTCCCCCGGCCCTCGAGCTTCAGCCGGTTGAGCAGCGCCACGCCGTCGGCGACCGCCACCCATTCGATCGAGCAGCCGCATTCGGCCTCGAACGCCGCCTTGATCTTCGGCCCCGGCCCCCAGTCGGCGACGAAGCTCTCATAGGTGTAGATGGTCAGCGTCTCGGCCGCCCGCGCCGCCGGAGCGACACCGCAAAGCATGGCGAGGCCGGCGAGGATGAGAGCGAGGAAACGGGCACTGATGAAGGCGGACCGCATGGGCGTCCTCCATTCGTTGCCGAGACGGAGAACCCGTGCGAGGGTCCTGAAAGAGGCTTCTTCTCCCTCCGCCGGCATGATCCGGATCAGGTTCAGCGGGTTGGCCCGATCCCCGACCGGGATCAGACGGCCTCTCAGCCCATCGAGGGCACCCCGTAGAAGCCCGATCATCATAGGCGCCGGCGGCGCCTAGTTCAACGGCCTGAGACAGCGCTGGCCCGCCGCCTTCGCGACCAGCCGGTCGCCCATTGCACTTTCGGCGACGATGCCCTCGCATGCTCTTTCCTTCGTCCGGGCCGGGACTATGCTCATGGCCAACGGCGCCCCGCCTGGCCACGGCGAGAGACGCTTCGGATGGAGGATGGCATGTTCGACAGGACCATGAGCTTCGGCCTCGGCGAGGAGATCGACCAGCTTCGCGAGACGGTGCGCCGCTTCGCCGCCGATCGCCTCGCCCCGCGCGCCGCCGAGATCGACCGCACCAATACCTTCGCCGCCGATCTGTGGCCCGAACTCGGCGGCCTCGGCCTTCTCGGCATGACCGCCGATCCCGATTATGGCGGCTCCGGCCTCACCTACCTCGCCCATGTCGTCGCCATGGAGGAGCTGTCGCGCGCCTCCGCCTCGACGGCCCTCTCCTACGGCGCCCACTCCAATCTCTGCGTCAACCAGATCAACCGCCACGGCACCGCAGAGCAGAAGCGCAGATATCTGCCGAGGCTGTGCTCGGGCGAGCATATCGGCGCCCTCGCCATGTCCGAGCCCGGCGCCGGCTCGGACGTCGTCGCCATGAAGCTGAGGGCCGTGAAGCGGAACGACCGCTACGTGCTGAACGGCAACAAGATGTGGATCACCAACGGCCCCGACGCCGACACCCTCGTCGTCTATGCCAAGACCGATCCCGATGCCGGACCGCGCGGCATCACCGCCTTCATCGTCGAGAAGGGCATGGCGGGATTTCAGCCGGCCCAGAAGCTCGACAAGCTCGGCATGCGCGGCTCCAACACCGCCGAGCTCGTCTTCACCGACTGCGAGGTGCCTTTCGAGAACGTGCTCGGCGAGGAAGGCCGCGGCGTCAATGTTCTGATGTCGGGGCTCGACTACGAGCGCGTGGTGCTGGCGGGCGGACCGCTCGGCATCATGGCGGCCTGCCTCGACGTGGTCGTGCCCTATGTCCACGACCGCAAGCAATTCGGCCAGCCGATCGGCGAGTTCCAGATGATCCAGGCAAAGCTCGCCGACATGTACACGACGACCAATGCCTGCCGCGCCTATGTCTATGCGGTCGCCGCCGCCGCCGACCGTGGCGAGACCAGCCGCAAGGACGCCGCCGGCTGCATCCTCTATGCTGCCGAGAAGGCGACGGGTCTCGCGCTCGATGCCATCCAGTGCCTCGGCGGCAACGGCTACATCAACGACTATCCGACCGGTCGCCTGCTGCGTGACGCCAAGCTCTACGAGATCGGCGCCGGCACCTCCGAGATCCGCCGCATGCTGATCGGCCGCGAGATGTTCAAGGAGACGGCCTGAGCGGCGATGGCGCTGCGTAAGGAGCAGCGCGCAGGGGACGGACGGGCGTCGCCATGCCTATGCCCTTCCCCATCAGCGGCTGACCGGTGCGCCGAACTCCGATAGGCTTTCGGATATCGAGCGGGCCGATCTCCCCTCGAACGAGCCGGAACGACCATGGCCGATTTCGTCACCATCTACGAGATGTCGCCGCGCGACGGCCTGCAGAACGAGCCGCGCCTCGTTCCCGCGCCCGACAAGATCCGGCTCGTCGATCTCCTGTCGGCGGCCGGCTTCAGGAAGATCGAGGTGACGAGCTTCGTCTCGCCGCGTTGGGTGCCGCAGATGGCCGATGCCGCCGAGGTGATGGCCGGCATCGCCCGCCGGCCCGGCGTCGCCTATGGCGTGCTCGCACCGAACCTCAAGGGTTACGAGGCCGCCAAGGCCGCCAAGGCCGACGAGGTCGCCATCTTCGCCTCCGCCTCGGAGGGTTTCAGCCGCGCCAACATCAACTGCACGATCGCCGAGAGCCTCGAGCGCTTCCGCCCGGTCGCCGAGGCCGCCCGCGCCGACGCCATCCCGCTGCGCGGCTATGTGAGCTGCGTCACCGACTGCCCGTTCGAGGGACCGACGCCGCCTTCGAGCGTCGCCCGTGTCGCCGCCGCGCTCGCCGCCATGGGTTGCTACGAGGTCTCGCTCGGCGACACCATCGGCCGCGGCACGCCGGAAACGGTCGCGCGGATGCTGAAGGCGGTGCTCGCGGAGCTGCCGCCGGACTGCCTTGCCGGCCACTTCCACGATACCGGCGGCCGCGCCCTCGACAATATCGAGGTCGCTCTCGATCATGGCCTCGCAACCTTCGACGCGGCGATCGGCGGCCTCGGCGGTTGTCCCTATGCACCGGGGGCGAGCGGCAATGTCGACACGCTGGCGGTGGACGACCTGCTGCGCCGGAGGGGCCTTGCGACCGGTCTCGACCGAGCCGGCCTCGAGACCGCCGCCCGCTTCGCCGCCAGCCTGCGCTCCGGGGCGCCGGCATGACGGAACGGACCGGCTCTCGCTTCACCGTGCTCGTCGGGGGCACGCTGACGCCGACCGCGCGCCTCCTCCGTCAGGTCGCCGGCACCCGCGCCATCGCCGCCGATGCCGGCATGGCCCATGCCGATGTTCTCGGGCTCTCGGTGGAGCTCTGGGTCGGCGACTTCGACTCCGCCGACGCCGGCCTGATCGCCCGCCATGCCGATGTCCCCCGCGAGGTGCTCTCCCCCGACAAGGACAAGACCGACGGCGAGCTCGCCATCGACGCCGCCCTCGCCAGAGGCGCCAGCGCCATCGTGCTCGCCGGCGGCCTCGGCGGCCAGACCGACCACGCGCTCGGCCATTTCATGCTGGCCGTGCGCCTGCGTCGCGCGGGTCTGCCGATCCTGGTGACGAGCGGCGAGGAAGAGGCCCATCCGCTCGTCGCCGGCGAGACCCTGCTCGACCTGCCGGCGGGCAGCCGTCTCAGCCTTGTCGCGCTGTCCGATCTCGCCGGTCTCGATCTCGAGGGCGTCCGCTGGCCGCTCGCGGGACGCACCGTCGCCCTCGGCAGCACGCTGACGCTCTCCAATGTCGCGCATGGCCCCGTCCGCATCAGGCTCGGCGCCGGCCAGGCGATGGCGATCGCCTATCCGCGCGAGATTTGAGCGAGACGGGACGGGTCGTTCCCCCGGGGGCGGCCGGAAGCCAGCCACGCAGCCCCCTTCCCGTCATCCGTCGCTGCAAAGCACTTCAAAGACAACGTAGATTCGGCGAAAAATCATCATCGCCGGCAAGGCCATGGTTCACTCTACCGGCCCGCATTTCCACGCTTCGGCAGGGCAGTTCCTCCACAAAAAAGAAGAGATGAATAGAGAGGATTATCAGCCCGCATAGTATTCGCAAAAAATCGTCGTTTGAACTGGGAATGTGTCAAATTTTACCCGGCCGGGTAGCCCTTGATTTGCACCTGTCGTCCAATCTTCGCCACATGGACAAAGGGGTTAGGGTCGAATGGAAAACAAGCTGTCCGATCTGGCATTCCACCGCCGCGCGATCCGCGTCGCCATCGAGCGCTTCTGCGACGTCGGTCCCGAGCAGCGCGCCGATCTCCTCGACCAGATCGAGGACATGCAGCGCGGTCTTTTGGTGCATCGGCCGGAGGATCGCCGGATCGCCGATCCCGATAGCTGGGTCGACACCTGGCAGCCGCCGATCATGACGCGCCGGCCCGCGCATGCCGTGCCCCCGCCGCCGGCCGAAACCATTCCAGACACCCCGCTCGGCGTGCCGCCGGTTTTTCGTATCGTGCCCAAGGCCTCCAACGCCGCCTGACGAGGATGGCGGCCGATGGCGGCCGAGCCGCTCAGCGGCCGACGCTGAGCCCCCTCAGGCGCTGCGGCAGCGAGGCGAGCGCCTCCGGCGACTGGTTGGCGAAGGCAAGCCTCAGATGACCATCCTGTTCGGGACCGAAATAGCTGCCCGGTAGGCCGAGCACACCCTGCTCGGTTGCCAGCACCTCTGCCACACGCCGCGCCGGCACCCCGGCGAACGGGTGCTTCACATAGGCGAAATAGGCCCCCATCGACGACACCCGCCAGTCGTTGACCTCGGTCATCGCCGCACGGAAGGCGGCACCCCGCCGGTTGATCTCGGCCCGGTTCTCCTCCCGCCAGCCCTTCAGCGCACCGATCGCCCAGCCGAGCGGCCCCTGGCCGGCCCGCGGCGGACAGATCTGCACCGTGTCGAGCGCCTTCTCGATCTCGGCCATGGCACCCCGACCCGCGGTGATGGCGCCGAGCCGGTAGCCCGGAATGCAATAGGCCTTCGAGAAGCTGTAGAGACCGATGACACCGTCCCGCCAGTCCGCCCCGGCCATCAGCTCGTGCGGCCGCCCGGCGCCCTCGGGCAGATAGTCCCGATAGGTCTCGTCGACGACCAGCCAGATACCGTGCCGCCGGCAGAGCGCGCCGAACGCCGCCATGGTCGCGGCCGGATAGACCGCTCCGGTCGGATTGTTGGGCGTGACGAGCGCGATGGCCTTCACGCGATCGTCGATCAGGCGCTCGGCGACGGCGGGATCGGGCACGAAGCCGGTCTCGTCCGAAACCGGCAGCACGCGGGCCTCGATGCCGAGCATCCTCAGCGCCATCTGGTGGTTGAAATACCAGGGAGCTGGCAGCAGCACCGCGTCGCCTGCCTTGGCCACTGCCAGCATGGTGATGAAGAAGGCGAGGTTGCATCCGGCGGTGATCGCCACCTCGTCGGCCCGGATGCGGTCGCCATAGATCGCCGACTGCTCGGCGGCGAAGGCCTCGCGCAGCCCCTCGTCGCCCCGGATGTCGCCATAGCGCGCCGAGGCGGCCTCCCCGCCCGACTGGCCGAGCCTGGCGAGCAGATCGGCATGCGGCGGCATGCTCGGCACCGCCTGCGCCAGATTGAGAAGCGCCCCGTGCCGGCCGTCATAGCGCCGCGCCCAGTCGTGGCTCTCGGGGATCGGCGGGGTGGCCGTGTCGATGAGATCGGAATTGAGCGGCAGCGTCATCGAAGCACTCGTTTGGCGGGGGAAGGCTGAGGGGGATCGCAGGCGGGCGTCCAAGCATAGAGGAGTTGCCGGCCTTGGGCAGCGCCAAACTTCCGTCATCGCCTCCCGGCGCCTCGCCCGCGGCCAACGGAAAAAGGGCGGCGCCTGCGCGGCACCGCCCTTTCTGGATATCGGCTGCCTGGGCCAGAGAGCCCCCGACTCTAGGAGGCGTTGTAGCGTCCGCGCAGGGCCCGATCGACCTTGTCGACGAGGCCGACCTGCTGGGGCACCGCCGTCTGCACCGTGCTCGCCACCTTCTCGAGCGCGGCGAGCCGGTTGGAGATGATGCTGAGATCGCCGCTGTTGTTCTGCCGCCACTCGTCGATGGCCGTCGACAAGGTCGCCTGCGCATGGCCGAGCGCCGACAGCGCCTTGCGGATCTGCTCCAACTCGCTGTCGAGCGCCTTGTTGATGGTCGAGACCTCGCTGCGCTGCGCCGTCACCGTGCGGTCGAGCAGCCCGATCCGCTCCTCGAGGCCCGCGATCGTCTTCGCCGAATGGCCGGTCATGGTCTGCACCGACCGCTCGATGGCGGCGAGGTGCTCGGAGAGCCCTCCGACATCGGCACCGTTGACGCCCTTCTCGACGATCCGCTGCTCGAGCAGCCGTGGCTGCTCGCTGATCGTCCCCTCGAGCGTCATCATGCGATCGCCGAGCCCCGCCGTGGCGCGCTCGATGACATGGAGCTTGTCGGCGAGCTGGGCGGTGCCGCGCTGCATGTTGACCACCTGCGTCTCGAGGCTGCGCTCGACCGCCCTGAGCCGGTCGCCGACCAGCGTCTCGATGCGGCTAATGTCGATGCGTGGCGGCTCGATGCCCCGAATGCGCTCCGAGATCATCTGGTCGAGCCGGGAGATGTCGGCCCTCAGCGTCTCCATCACCTGCTTCGTCGCGGCGACCTGCTGCTCGACGACGGGCTTGAGGTCGATGCCCACCGACGCATCGTCGGAGGTGACCGCATCCTCGATCGCCGTCATCCGCTCGGCGAGCGCCTGATGGAGCCGCGTGAGCTCCTCCTGGCGCTGGTCGTCCGCCCGGTCGGTCGTCTTCATCCGCTCGACGACACCGGCCTCGAGCCGTTGCACGTCGAGGCGCAGCGTCTCGAGCCCCTTCTGCAGCATCTGGATGCGGTCGCCGACCACGGCCTGCATCTGGCTGGCGCCGGGATGGCCGCTCATCGAGCGCTCGAGCTGCTGCAGGCGCTCGGTGAGGGCCCGCTGCAAACGGTCGGCGAGGATCTGACGGTCGGAGCCGACCTCGGCGGCGAGCGACTGCACCGTCTTCTCGAGCTGGTAGAGCCGCTGGTCGAGGGCGGCTTCGAGGCTCGAGCCGTGGCCGATCTGCGAGGCCCTCAGATCGCTGACGACGAGCCGCATCTCGCGCGCCTCGGCGACATAGCGATCCATGGCGAGCTTCAGCTCGCCGACCGGATCGGCACGCTCCTCGATGTCGGCACCCGCCGCATGGCGCCGGACGAGCCGCACCGCCCGCGACTTCGGATCGTATTTCAGCAGCGCCTCGAGCACGTCGCGCACGCCGGTCATGCGCTCGTCGCGATGACTGGCGCCGGCGGCGGCGAGGAACATCACCGTGTTGAAGTCGCGCGACGCCTTGAGCTGGCCGGGCGCGATCGTGTGGTCGACCGGGATCTCGCTCGAGATGACGGTCGCGCTGTCGCGGCGCAGCGCCTCGACATGGATGCCGCGATCCTCGAGCACCGTCGCAGCCGCTGGCACGCGCGCGAGCGCATGCACGAGGTGATCGAGCATCACCTCGCGCGCGCCGTGGGCCCTGGCGACCTCGTGCGCATGATGGCAGCAGGCGAGCACCGCCTCGTCCTCGTTGAGATAGGCGGGACGGAACAGCATGGCGCGGCGGCCGACGGCGATGCCGTTCGACAGCGCACTCAGCTCCGGCTCGCTGTCGGCCGCCGTGCCCGGCAGCTCGTAGCGCCCTATGGCCGAATGCGGGCTGTAGTCGTCGGACTTGATGGACATGACGCGTGACTCCAGATGTGTCGGGTCCGCCGTGGCGCGCCGCCCGCGCGCCCTGCGACGGCAGGGGCATGCTCTCTCGCGGGTCCCGCCGGCGGTGCGGGATGCCGGCCTGTCGCGCAACGGATGCGCGCTTGGTGCTGCCGCCGCCCGGATTCGACCGGCGAGGCCCATACAGAAGCAAGATCGCGGCCAGTCTCGCCAGACCGCCGAATTTCACCAATGAAACAATACGACTTTATTAAGTCTGAGGCGAGAGCGCGGCCGGAACAAAGTCAACACGCTCCGCGCCCTGACGGTGCGGCGGCCGCGAGTGGCGGCTGCAGGATCGCCCGGAGGAGCCCGCCGGCTTCAGCGCGCCGATGCCGACACCCGCCCGAACGCTGCCGAACGGCCCGACCAGATCAGCGCCATGATCAGCCGCATGATGATCACGAAGAACATGAACACGAGCTGCTGCTCCTGGATGAGGAACTTCAGCCAGATATTGTACTCCGCCGAGATGCCGGTGTTTGTGGTGTTGGTGATCCAGCTCTTGAGGCTGCCGGCGGTATTGAGGCAGGCCTCGAGCATGGTCGGGTGATAGATGGCGAGATAGCCGATCAGCACCGCAGCGAAGATCAGCGACAGGAACATGATCCCGCCGGCACGGGCGAGCAGCAGCAAGATACCCACGATTCCAACCTCATCCCTCGCCGCGCCGGATGGCGCGATCACCGTCGGGCGGACTCTAGCACCGGACGGAGGCGAGTCCACAACCCAAGCAGGTGCCCGCAATGAGGGCTTTCCCCCTATCGCCACGGCCATCCGCTCAGTCCCGGCGCGCCTCCGCAGCCCTGAGACGCGCCACGCAGTCGATCTCGATCCGGCAGCCCTCGAGGATTGCCGCCACGCCGACGGTGGTGCGCGCCGGCATCCGCCCCTCGGCGAAGAAGCCGCGATAGACCCGGTTCATCGCCTCGAACTCGCGCAGGTCCGTCATGTGCACCCGCACGCTGACGATGTCGCCGTGGTCGAGACCGAGCCCGGCGAGCACCATGCCGATCTGCTCCATCACCGCCCGCGTCTCAGCCGCGATGTCGCCGGGCGGAACGCCGTCGGACCCTTCCCGGTCGGCAGCGATCTGGCCCGAGACATGGACGAGCCCGTCCGCGACGACCGCATGGCTGAACGCCGCCGAGCGCTTGATGCCCTCAGCCTCGTGAAAGCCGATGTCGTCTCTCGCCGTCATGTCCCGGCACCTGCAAAAGGGGGATATCCCGCGCGAGCTTCGCGGCTACCATGAGCGCGCCGCCCGCCATACCGCCATATCATGCCCCGCCGCGCCATGACCAATGCCGAGAGCCCCCTGTCGCCCGGGACTGAAGCCTGATACGCGGGAAGGCCGATCGCAAGGAGGGGAGCCGCCACATGCCGACAACCATGGGAGCCCCGGTCGCCGTCATCGGCATGGGCCTGATCGGCGCGAGCTGGGCGGCGCTGATGTCCGCGCACGGCCACGAGGTGCTGGCCCACGATCCCCGGCCCGAGGCCGAGACCGAGGCGAGGCAGGCGATCGCCACGGCCCGCAGCGCGCTCTCGCAGCTCGGCCTTGACGGAGAGGGCGCCATACGCTTTGCCGGCACCGCCACCGAGGCGGCGCGCGGGGCCGCCTTCATCCAGGAGACCGCGCCCGAGCGGCTGCCCTTGAAGATCGAGCTTCTCGCCGAACTCGACGCCAGCGCCCCCGCCGATGCCGTCATCGCCTCCAGCACCTCCTCGCTGCTCCTCAGCGAGATGACGGCCGAATGCGCCACACCCGCGCGCATCGTCATCGGCCATCCCTTCAATCCGCCGCATCTGATGCCGCTCGTCGAGGTGTTCGGCGAGAGCGCCGCGGCCGCCCGCGCGAAGGCCTTCTACGAAGGGCTCGGCAAGTCGGTCATCGTGCTCGAGAAGGAAATGGCCGGCCATGTCGCCAACCGGCTCGGTGCCGCGCTCTGGCGCGAGGCGCTCTACATGCTGCAGGAGGGCATCACCGATGTCGCCGGCATCGACCGCGCCATGACCGATGGCCCCGGCCTCCGCTGGGCCGAGATGGGCCCCTTCCTGACCTACCACCTCGGCGGCGGACGCGGTGGCATCGAGCACTATTTCCGCCATCTGGGACCGAGCCAGATCGCCCGCTGGCAGACCCTCGGCACGCCGGACCTGAGCGAGGAGCTGATTGGCCGCGCGATCGCGGGCGTCAGGGCAGAGACGGCCGGCCGCTCGATCGCCGATCTGGAGGCCGAGCGCGACCGCGCCGTGCTCGAGCGGCTGAAGCGCCGCCGCCAGCCTGCCGGTTGACGGGTCGCGGCCCCGCCCTCACATCCCCGCCCTCACATCCCCGAACCTCTTGCCGCTCATGGCGGCGGCTCGTCGACGACGATGAGCGCGCTCGCGACCTTGTCGTGCAGCGCCTGCTTGTGCCGCGTCCAGCCGGCCATCATGAAGCCGACGAACAGCGTCAGCACCGAGAGGATCTTGGCGATGTTGCGGATCACCGACTGACCGAGCGTCGGCTTGCCGCCGGCGAGATTGGTGACGCGGATGCCGAGCGCCACCTTGCCGAAGGAGGCCTGACGCGGCCCCGCCTCCATGACGATCAGGTAGACGAGCAGCACGAAGGCGATGATCGAATCGAGCCGCGTCGTATCGATCGGCTGTCCCGTCTCGCGGTCGACGAGCTGCCAGTCCTCCTCGTAGGTCGGGCTGCCGCTCGCCGGCGTCGTCGTCCGCCGTGTCACCTTGTAGTGGTAGGTCCAGGTCCCCGCCACCGTCCGCTCGACCGTGCGGCCGGAGACGGTGACGGTCGCGCCGTTCTCGACCGGCGAGGTCACGCTCTCGACCTCGGACAGCGTCTTGTCGGTGGTGAAGATGTCGAGCGGCGTCTCGAGCACGAGATGGTTGGCGAGCCGCGGCTCGATGAGCGCAAGCGGCGCGAAGACGACGAAAGCCACCGTCGCCACGATCAGCCAGTCGATGATGAAGGCAAGGAAGCGCCGCCAGAAGCCGGCATAGCGGGCGAGGCGCTCGACGGTCGGTATCGACATGGGATGTCCCCCTCTTGCGACCGCACGTGTCGCCAGAGGAGATGCACCCGGATCGCGGCCGCCGCAAGGGGAGGGGACCGGCGCGCCGCGCGATACAATGCATCGGCCGCCGCGGCAGAGTTCAGCGCCAGAGCTTGCTCCGGCCCGGCAAAGCCCGACCGGATTGCCCCGGTGCCGATTACCTGGTCGGCACCGGCGTCTCGCCGCGATAATCGTAGAAGCCGCGCTTGGTCTTGCGGCCGAGCCAGCCCGCCTCGACATATTTCACCAGCAGCGGACAGGGCCGGTACTTGGAATCGGCGAGGCCCTCGTAGAGCACCTGCATGACCGACAGGCAGGTATCGAGGCCGATGAAGTCGGCGAGCTCGAGCGGCCCCATCGGATGGTTGGCGCCGAGCCGCATCGCCATGTCGATCGCCTCGACGCCGCCGACGCCCTCATAGAGCGTGTAGACGGCCTCGTTGATCATCGGCAGCAGGATGCGGTTGACGATGAAGGCCGGGAAATCCTCCGACATCGCGATGGTCTTGCCGAGGCTCTCGACGAAGCCGCGCGAGATCTGGAATGTCTCTTCCTCGGTGGCGATGCCGCGGATGAGCTCGACCAGCTCCATCACCGGCACCGGATTCATGAAATGCATGCCGATGAAGCGGTCGGGACGGTCGGACGCCGAAGCGAGCCGCGTGATCGAGATCGACGAGGTGTTGGTGGCGAGGATCGCCTCGGGCTTCAGCTTCGGACAGATCGTCTGGAAGATCTTCCGCTTGATGTCCTCGTCCTCGGTCGCCGCCTCGATGACGAGGTCGGCGTCGGCGAAGTCGTCGATCGAGGGCGCCGCCGAGATATGCGCGAGCGCCGCGGCTTTCTCGGCCTCCTTGATGCGGCCGCGCGCCACCTGCCGGCCGAGATTGCGGTCGATGAGCTGCAGGCTCTGCTCGATCCGATCCTTGGAAAGGTCGTTGATGCCGACCTTGTAGCCGGCGAGCGCCGCCACATGGGCGATGCCGCTGCCCATCTGGCCGGCGCCGATCACGCCGACCTTACGCACGTGCTTGCGTGCGCTCGCGGCCGCTTCCTCGCGCGAGGTGGTGGAGCCGCCTCGCCTCGAACCCGTCGACTTTTCCATCAGCTCACCTTTGGGGCCAACCCCGCCACCGGAGGAGAAGAGGAAGGCCGTCGCGTCCCCTCGCCGGAGGACTGTCGCGCATGGCCTCGCTCCAAGGCTCCGCCAGCCTCGAATGGTTTACCGGCCGCCCCGCTCCGATCCCGAGCGGGCCCGAAAAGGGGCGACCAGTGCATGCAGGCGCCGGGCGGGAACCTCGGAAGATCCCGCCCCCCGATCAACCGCGAGCCTTCTCCAGCTCGGTGGCGAGCTCAGGCAGCGCCTGGAACAGGTCGGCGACGAGACCATAGTCCGCGACCTGGAAGATCGGAGCTTCCTCGTCCTTGTTGATCGCGACGATGACCTTCGAATCCTTCATGCCGGCGAGGTGCTGGATCGCCCCCGAAATACCGACCGCGACATAGAGGTCGGGCGCCACCACCTTGCCGGTCTGGCCGACCTGATAGTCGTTCGGGGCATAGCCCGCATCGACCGCGGCGCGACTGGCGCCGACGGCGGCACCGAGCTTGTCGGCGACCGGCTCGATATACTTCTTGAAGTTCTCGCCGGCCTGCATGCCGCGGCCGCCCGAGACGACGATCTTGGCCGAGGTCAGCTCGGGCCGATCGTTCTTCGACAGCTCGTTGCGCTCGAACTTCGAGATGCCGACGGCCGCCGGTGCCGCCACGCTCTCGACGGTGGCCGAGCCGCCCTCGCCCGCCGCCGCGAAAGAGGCGGTGCGCACCGTCACGACCTTCTTGGCATCGCCCGACTTGACCGTCTGGATGGCGTTGCCGGCATAGATCGGCCGCTCGAAAGTGTCGGCGCCGTGCACGGCCGTGATGTCGGAGATCTGCGCCACGTCGAGCAACGCGGCCACCCGCGGCAGCACGTTCTTGCCCGTCGCCGTTGCGGCAGCCACGAGCGCTTCATAGCCCGCCATCATCGGTACGATCAGGCCCGCCATCTCTTCGGCGAGCTGGTTCTCCAGCGTCGGCGCCTCGGCGAGCTTCACCCGGGCGACACCGGCGAGCTTGGCTGCCTCGTCGGCGACGGACCGGCAGCCATTGCCGGCGACGAGGACATGCACCTCGCCGCCCATCGCGGCGGCTGCCGAGAGCGCCTTGGCGGTCGCTGCGTTGAGCGCCTTGTTGTCGTGCTCGGCAAGAAGAAGGACGGCCATGGCTTCAGATCACTCCCGCTTCGTTCTTCAGCTTGTCGACCAGCTCGGCGACGCTCTTGACCTTGACGCCGGCCTTGCGTGCCGGCGGCTCGACCGTCTTCAGCACCTGCAGCCTCGGCTTCAGGTCGACGCCGAGATCGGCGGGTTTCTTGACGTCGAGCGGCTTCTTCTTCGCCTTCATGATGTTGGGAAGAGAGGCGTAGCGCGGCTCGTTGAGGCGCAAGTCCGTGGTGATGACGGCGGGCAGATTGAGCGTGACGACCTGCAGGCCGCCGTCGACCTCGCGCGTCACCGACAGCCGGCCGTCGGCGATCGCCGCCTTGGAGACGAAGGTGCCCTGCGGCCAGCCGAGCACCGCCGCCAGCATCTGGCCGGTCTGGTTGCAGTCGTCGTCGATGGCCTGCTTGCCGACGATGACGAGGCCGGGCTTCTCCGCCTCGACCACGGCCTTCAGCAGCTTGGCGACGTTGATCGGCTCGACGATGTCGTCGGTCTGGATGAGGATCGCCCGGTCGGCGCCCATGGCAAGCGCCGTGCGCAGCGTCTCCTGCGACTTCTCAGGGCCGATCGAGACGGCGACGATCTCGGTCGCGACGCCGGCCTCCTTCATGCGGATCGCCTGCTCGACGGAAATCTCGTCGAACGGGTTCATCGACATCTTGACGTTGGCGAGATCGACCCCAGACCCGTCGGCCTTGACCCGGATCTTCACGTTGTAGTCGACCACCCGTTTGACGGGCACGAGTATTTTCATCGGCTCCCTGCTCCGCTCGTCGCGCACGACGCCCTGGCGTCGTGATCCAGTCGTGATCCGCTGATCGGGTCGAAGCGGCGTCCGGCTCTCCCCCGATGCCGGAGCTGGTGAGCGGGCCGCGTCATCTCGCAGGCGCGAAATGGACCATCGGCGGACCCTACTTCTTGTCACCAAGCCGAGTCAATGGTCGCTGCCGGGACACTCCTGCGACAAGGATTCGCCTCTGCTGAGAGCCCCGGTACGGACCTTCTCGCACGCGCGGGATCGCCGCCGGCAGAGGTCGCCCGCACGGCCGATCCGATCGTTCACGCCGTCCGATCGAACAGCGGCACGCCGGGCCGCCGCATCACCAGAATGAGCAGCGCACCGGCAACGAGCCCGCCGATATGGGCCCACCAGGCGACCATCGGCTGATCGGGCACGAAGGCGAAATAGAGGTTCATCAGCACCCAGGCCCCGAGCGCGAAGGCGGCGGGGATGCGCAACGGGAAGAACCGCATGACCAGCACCCATACCGTCACCCGTGGATGCAAGAGCAGATAGGCGGCGATCACCCCCGCGACCGCCCCGCTCGCCCCGATCAGCGGTGCCGGCGAATAGGGCTGCATCAGCGCGTGCAGCAGCCCGCCGGCGATGCCGGCCAGCAGATAGAAGATCACGAACCGCACATGGCCGAGCGCATCCTCGACATTGTCGCCGAACACCCACAGGAACAGCATGTTGCCCAACAGGTGCCAGAAATCGCCGTGCAGGAACATGTAGGTGAGGAGCGTCAGGGGCTCGGGGAACACCGCCGCGATGGCGCCGTCGGCACATTCGGGTGCGGGCACATGCGTGCCGGTCAGTTCCAAGGGCACGATGCCGAACGCCCGCGCGAACATCATGCCCGAGCAGAAATCCGCCTTCATCAGCGAGGGGAGTTGGAAGACCAGGAAGACGAGGCAGTTTATGGCGATCAGCGCGATCGTCGCATATTGGAAACGGATGCCCTTCAGCGGGTTCTCGTCGTAGATCGGCACGAACATGGGCGGGCTCGCTCGGCTCGGAGTTCTGAGGCGGAGAGGAAGCTGCCGCCGCGATCGTCTGGGCGGGCGCCGCCAAGGGCCGCCCCGCCGCCGGATCGTTGCGCCCTCCCCAAGCGGATCGGCGTCATCTTAGGCGCGATTCGACCACCGCGGTATGGCCTTGCGATGGCCGCCACGGCCGCGGCATCTCGGGCTCAGCGATTGGCGCCCGGCACCCAGAGCGTGTCACCCCGGCCGCGATCGTTCACATAGCGGCTGGCGACGAAGAGGAAATCGGAGAGGCGGTTGACATATTTGAGGGCGGCTTGACCGACGGGCTCGCCCTCAAGGCCGGACAGCTCGACCATCAGCCGCTCGGCCCGTCGGCATATGGTGCGGGCCACATGGAGATGGGCGGCCGCCAGCGTGCCCCCCGGCAGAACGAAGGATCTGAGTGGCGCAAGCTCGCCATTCAACTCGTCGATCTCGCTCTCGAGCCGCTCGACCTGGTCCTCGATGATCCTGAGCGGCTCGAAGTCGGGCTTCTGCCCGCGCTCGGGCGTGCACAGATCGGCGCCGAGGTCGAACAGGTCGTTCTGGATCCTGAGCAGCATGGCCGCCACCTTGGCCTCCTCGGGCGGAAGATGGAGCAGCGCCACCCCGATCGCCGCATTGGCCTCGTCGACCGTGCCGTAGGCCGAGATGCGGAGCTGATACTTCGGCACGCGCTCGCCGGTGCCGAGAGCCGTCTCGCCCTTGTCGCCGGTGCGCGTGTAGATCTTGTTGAGGACGACCATGGGGCCCCTGCCTCGGGCCCGCGACACGCCGGTCGGGACCCCTCAATCGAGTGCGTAGCCTAGTCTGACCCCGGCATTGGTCAAGCCGCGATTGCGCCCGCACAGATCGGCGTTCGACATGTGCTCGACCGTCGCCATGATCCGCCAGCGATCGTCGAGCGGCATGCCGATCGAGGCGGTCTCGCGGAAGGCGAGGCGGCAGCCATAGGAGGCCACGCCATCCTCGTCGAGCGGCCCGTCGTGGATCGCCGCCGCGATGCCCGCCTCGAAGAACACCACATCGCCGATCGGCACCGTCCAGACGAGACCGGCATAGGCGAGATCGGTCGCGTCTCCCGTATTCAGCGTGGCACCAACCGCGATCCGCGGATCGATCAGCCGGTCGAGCACGGAGCTGCCGGTCGCCCCCTGGTTGAACGGCAGCGAGATCAGCGCCTCGGCATTGAGATCGATGCCGTCCTCGTTGCCCGCCGGCTCGACATTGTGATCGAAGATACCGAGCCGCAGCTCAGGCGGCAGCGCCCCGGCCTCGGCGGATGGAGAATGGCCTCCGGCAAGCCCCGCGATGATGGCCAGCCCCGCGAACAATCTCGACCCCGCCCGTCGGGCCTGGGGTACTGACCGGCCGGCGGACTTGCCCGCAGGCATGGCAACTTCGAAAACGCTCATGACCAGAACCCGGAGGACTATCGACCGCTGCCGACCGGCAGAACGGTGACAGTTTCCTCCTCAGGGGCAAAAAGAGCGTTAAGGCCGCCCGAACGGCCGTGTCGCAATGGAACGGCCGGCCTCTCTCGGGGCATCCGCGACCGGCTCAGCTCTGGAAATAGAGCGCCGTCATGATGACGATGATGGCGAGGAATTGCAGGCCGACGCGCCAGCGCATCAGCTTCTGGCTGAGATTTGGACTGCCGCCGCGCATCATATTGACGAGTCCGAGCACCAGCACGATGGCGACCGCGCCGACGGCGAAGGGTGTCAGTGAGTAGAAAAACGTTTCCATCGTCGATCGCCTCTTGCGCGACAAGTCTGAAGCATAGCCGGATCGCGCCCTCGCCACAAAGCACGCTCTTGCGAGCCGGCGTGAGCACGGCCTCGCCCGGCCCGGCCTCGCGTTCCGGTCAGGCCCTGATCACCATCCAGTCATAGAGCGGCTGCGGCAGGAACCGCCGTCCGAGCGCCGCCATATGCGTGGGGATCGTCACCTTGTAGCGCACCTTCGGGCGCGCGCTCTCGACCGCGTGCACCACCTTCGCCGCCACCGCCTCCGGCGGCAGCTTGAAACCCCGCTTGCCGCCCGCCTGCATGGCCGCGAGGCGCCGCTCGTACTCGGCGCGGTGCGCCGAGCCCTCGATCGGCACATTGGACCGGAAGGCGGCGATCGCATGCTCGAGGAAGCGCGTATCGATCGGCCCCGGCTCGATGAGCGAGACCTTGATGCCGGGCGCGGTCAGCGACAACTCGTAGCGCATCGCCTCGGTCAGGGCCTCGAGTGCGTGCTTCGACGCGTTGTAGGCACCCCGATAGGGCGGCGAGATGAAGCCGAGCACCGACGAGCACTGCACGATCCGGCCTTGCCCCGCCTTGCGCATCGCCGGCAGGATCCGCCGCGTCAACTCGTGCCAGGAGAACAGATTGGCCTCGAACTGCGCCCGCAGCACCTCGCCGGTCAGATCCTCGACCGCGCCCGGCTGGCCATAGGCGGCATTGTTGAAGAGCGCGTCGAGCCGGCCCTCGCCGATCTCGAGCGCCCGCTCGGCGAGCGCGGCCACCGAGCGGCCGTCCATCAACTCGAGCGGCAGCGCGACGAGACCCTCTCGCTCCAGCCGGTCCAGATCGCCGGCCGTCCGCGCCGTCGCCAGCACCCGCCAGCCACGCCCCTTCAGCAGCCGCGCCGAGGCGAGCCCGATGCCCGACGAGCACCCGGTGACGAGGATGGTCCGTGGCCGTTGCCCGCCGCTCGTCGCAATCGCCGGGGTGCCACCGGCTGGCCGTTCGTCTTGCATCGCGATGGCTCCTTCAGGGATAGTTCGAGCCGGCGGCCGGACGGGGCTGGCACAAGGGACCGGAGACGATCAGATGCCGATTTCCCAGGAGATCATCAATCTCTACGACGCCTTTACCCACGGTCACCTGACCCGGCGCGCCTTCATGGAGCGCCTCGCGGTCCTTGCCGGCGGCACGGCCGCGGCGACCATGCTTCTCGCGAGCTTGAAGAACGACTATGCCCTCGCCGAGACCGTCGCCGCCGATGATCAGCGCCTGACGACCGGCGAGGAGAGCTTCAAGGGCCCCGACGGCGAGATGCGCGCCTACCTCGCCCGGCCGGCGGGCGAAGGCAAGCACCCGGCCGTGCTCGTCGTTCACGAAAATCGCGGTCTCAATCCGCATATCCGCGACGTCGCGCGGCGGATCGCACTCGAAGGCTTCCTCGCCGTCGCGCCCGACGTGCTCGCCCCCGACGGCGGCACGCCCGCAAACGAGGACGAGGCCCGCGACATGATCGGCAAGCTCGACGGCGACGCTGCCGTGAAGCGGCTCGTCGCCGCCGCCGAATTCGCCAGATCGCACGCGGCGACGACCGGCAAGCTCGGCGTCGTCGGCTTCTGCTGGGGCGGCGGCATGGCCAACCGGCTCGCCGTCACCCTCGGCGACCGTCTGCAGGCGGCCATCGCCTATTACGGCCGTCAGCCAGCCGCAGCCGAGGTGCCCGGGATCAAGGCGGCGCTCATGCTCCACTATGCCGGCCTCGACGACCGCATCAATGCCGGCATCGCCGACTACGAGACCGCCTTGAAGGCCGCCGGCGTCCGCTACGACCTGTTCATCTATGAAGGCGTCCAGCATGCCTTCAACAACGACACCAACGCCGCCCGCTACGACAAGGCGGCTGCCGATCTCGCCTTCGGGCGGACCATCGACTTCCTGAAGCGCATGCTCGGCTGAGACCGATGGCCGGCAGCCGAAGGCTAACCGCCCGCGACCTCGCCGGCCGCCCCCTTGCCCCAGGCCTTCATGGTCGCCGTCGCCATCATGGCGGCGCGATAGCTCTCGGCCGTCCCGTCGTCGCCGAATTTCGCGAGGTCGACGGCGTAGCTCGTGAACCGCGAGACGACCGGCGCATACATCGCATCCGCGATCGAGGATCTGCCGAACAGGAACGGCCCCGAAGCCGCCGGGCCCTGAAGCGCCCGGGCCGCCTTCCAGATCGCGACGATGCGCGTGATATCGGCGGCGACCTCGGGGGTGATGGTGGCCGCCAGCCCCCGGCCGGTGAAGTCCATGGGCAGCGCCCGCCGCAGCGCCGCAAAGCTCGAATGCATCTCCGCCGCGATCGACCGCGCCATCGCCCGGGCATGCCGATCGGCCGGCCACAGCCCCGTCTCCGGGAACCGCTCGTTCAGATGCTCGGCGATGGCGAGGCTGTCCCACACCGCGATGTCGCCCTCGATCAGGCACGGCACCTTGCCGGACGGCGTGTGCTCGAGAATCCGAGCCCGCGTGTCCGGCCGGTCGAGACGGATCAGCACTTCCTGGAATGGGATGCCGGCTTCCGTCAGCACATGCCAGGGTCTGAGGCTCCAGGAGGACAGGTTCTTGTCGCCGATGACGAGGGTGAGGCCGGATCGGGCGGCGGTTCCGGGCATGGCGCTGGTCCTTTCGGGGAGAAGGAGATCGGGGCGATGGGAGACGATGCGGAGCGGCGATTGAGTTCAGGCCGACCAACTGCCAATAATCCGTCCGTCCCGCAAGCCTTCCCCTCGCCGCGTCGATACGGTGAGAGGGGCCGCCCCAACGAGAGAGATCGAATGGCCAAGAGCAAGACGAGCGACAACGCCGCCCCCGAGGGCGCGATCCTTCTCGACGGGAATGCGGCAAGGGCGGCTGTGCCCGTCCACGCGGTGGCGAAATCGGCGCTCGGCGCCTTCCTCGACGGTCTTGCTCCGGCCTCGCGCGCCTGGCTCACCCGCGTCGGCTTCGAGGCCGGTCGCGGCAGTCATGCGCTGGTGCCCGGCGATGCCGGCGAGCTCGCCATGGTGGCGCTCGGCCTCGGCGATGCCTTGGGCAGCGAGGCCGCCTTCGAGATCGGCGGCCTGTCGTCCCAGCTTCCCGAAGGCGACTATCGGCTTGCCTCCGGCGTCGACAGCCCCGAGCTCGCCGCCATTGCCTGGGCCATGGGCTCCTACACCTTCGACCGCTACAGATCCGCCAAGGCGCGAAAGCCGCGTCGTCTCGTTCTGCCCGACGTCGCCGACCGGAAGCGGGTCTCCGGCATCGCCGGTGCCGTCGCCTTCGGGCGCGACCTCATCAACACGCCGGCGAGCGACATGGGACCGGACGAGCTCGAGGCCGCCGCCCGCGACCTCGCCCGGCACTGCAAGGCCGAGGCGAGCTCCATCGTCGGCGATGCCCTCCTCGCCGAGAACTACCCGATGATCCACGCCGTCGGCCGCGCCAGCGTGCGCGCACCCCGCCTCGTCGAGCTTCGCTGGGGCCGCACGAAGGCCCCGCGCGTCACGCTGGTCGGCAAGGGCATCTGCTTCGATTCGGGCGGCCTCAACGTCAAGACCGGCGACGGCATGACGCTGATGAAGAAGGACATGGGCGGCGCCGCCACCGCTCTGGCGCTCGGCCGGATGATCATGGAGGCGGGGCTCGATGTGAATCTGCGCATCCTGCTCGCCGTCGCCGAGAACGCCATCTCCGGCAACGCCTTCCGCCCCGGCGACGTCCTGAAGAGCCGCAACGGCATGACCGTCGAGATCGGCAACACCGATGCCGAGGGACGCCTCGTTCTTGCCGACGCCCTTGCTGCCGCCTGCGAGGAGAAGCCCGCCACGCTGCTCTCCTTCGCGACGCTGACCGGCGCCGCCCGCGTCGCCCTCGGGCCCGACCTGCCGCCACTCTATTGCGACGACGATGACTTCGCGGCGGCTGCCATGGCGGCGGGACGGCGTGTCGAGGACCCGCTCTGGCGCATGCCGCTCTGGGCGCCCTACGACAGGATGCTGTCGAGCCCTGTTGCCGACGTCAACCACGTCACCGGCACCGCCTTCGCCGGATCGGTCACCGCCGCGCTGTTCCTGAAGCGCTTCGTCAGGGATGCCGGCTGCTTCGCCCATTTCGACATCTACGGCTGGGTGCCGAAGGCCAAGCCCGGCAAGCCGCAGGGTGGCGAGCCGCAGGGCGCACGCGCCATGCTCGAGCTTCTCTCTGAGCGCTACGGCTGAAGGGGCCGCTGATGCCGACCATGCCCGATCGACGCCTGAACGCCTGGCGTGCCGATCTTGCCGACGAGCAGCTCAAGGACCTCGTCGCCGCGCCGCGCTATGTCGCCGGCGTCCCCCGGCAGATCGTGGCCGCGGCTGCACCGCTGCGTCGTGCGCCCCGGCCCGACGCCGCGCTCGACACCGAGGCGCTCTGCGGCGAGCGCGTCGATGTGTTCGACGAGGCCGAGGGCTGGGTGTTCGGCCAGCTCGAGACCGACGGCTATGTCGGCTATCTGCCGGCCGAGGCGCTCGGGTCCGTCGGGCCTCCGCCGACCCATCGCGTTTCGGCCTTGCGCACCTTCGTCTTTCCCGCAGCCGATCTGAAGCAGCCGCCGACCGCCTGCCTCAGTCTCGGCGCCACGCTCGCAGCCACCCGCCACGACGACCGCTACATGCTGCTGGCCGATGGCGGTTTCGTGCGCTCCGTTCACCTCGCGCCCGTCGCCAGCTTCGAGGTCGATTTCGTCGCCGTCGCCGAGCGCTTCCTCGGCACGCCCTATCTGTGGGGCGGCAAGACCAGCATCGGCCTCGACTGCTCGGGTCTGGTCCAGGTCTCGATGGCCGCCGCCGGACGAAATGTGCTGCGCGACAGCGACATGCAGGAAGCGACGATCGGCGAAGCGCTCGGACCCGATGCGGCCGATGCGCAAGGAGGTCTTCGCCGCGGCGACATCCTCTGCTGGCCGGGCCATGTCGGCATCATGGTCGACGCCACGCGCCTGCTTCACGCCAACGCCTTCCACAACGAGACGGTGATCGAGCCGGTCGCCGAGGCGATCTCGCGCATCGCAGCAGCGGGTAGCCCGCTACGCCGGATCAGGCGGCCATCGACGGGCCGGTCGATGGCGTGAGCCTCGAGCTTCGCGGCGCCCGCGATCAGGTCGCCGGCCACTCACATTGGTGCCATCGGACCTCCCCGCACGAGCACGAAGCCGCGCGGAAACGACAAGGCCCGGCGACACACGGCCGCCGGGCCTTTCATCCTTCCACTGTCCGCCGCGCCGCCGCCCTCGCCCTATCGAACGGGCGCGAACGGATGGAGGGCGCAGCTTCGACCGTTCAGGCCGCTTCCTGGCCCGAATCCGTCGCTGCCGCTGCCGGCTCGGCCTCCTCGGCGGCCTTGCGACCGCGCGCGCTCTTCGCCAGCACTTCGACGATCTTCTGCACCGCCCCGCGCTCGTCCAGATTCTCGACTGCCGCGATCTCGCGTGACATCCGGTCGAGCGCCGCCTCGAAGAGCTGGCGCTCCGAATAGGACTGCTCCGGCTGCGTCTCGGCGCGATAGAGGTCGCGCACCACCTCGGCGATCGACACGAGGTCGCCCGAGTTGATCTTCGCCTCGTACTCCTGCGCCCGCCGGCTCCACATCGTCCGCTTGATGCGGGCGCGGCCCTTCAGCGTATCCATCGCCCGCTTGACGACCGGCTCCTCGGCAAGCTTGCGCATGCCGCCGGACGCGATCTTCGTGGTCGGCACCTTCAGCGTCATCTTCTCCTGGTCGAAGGTGATGACGAACAGTTCGAGCGTCAGCCCGGCCACATGCTGCTCCTCGATGCCGACGATGCGGCCGACGCCGTGGGAGGGATAGACCACATACTCATTGGTGCGGAAACCGTGGCGCTGCAGCGTCTTCTTGCTCGCATCGCCCTTGGGCTCCTGCATCTTTGCGGGAGCTGCCGCGGTCTTGGCGGCGGATGCGGCGGCACCGGCCGCAGCCGCCCGCTTCCCCCCACCGTCGATGGGCGCGGCGACCCCGGCCTTGACCATTTCGGGCTTCACGGTCTTGCCGGCCGTGGTCCCGTGCGAGCCCGCAACCGGCTGCACCGCCTTCGGCGCCTCGTCACGAACCTCGGCGGCCGGCTTCGCCGCAGCGGGCTTGGCGGCGGCAGGGGCGTTGGCGAGCGGTGCCTTCAGCTTCGGCTCGGCGACCGTCTTGGCCACCGCCCGCGGCCGGGCATCTCCCGCGACCTCCTTGTCGCCGGCCGCGCCCGTCGCCTTGTGGGCGGACGCCTTCGGCGCTGCTGCCTTGCTGGCGGGCTTCGTCGTCTCCACCGGCTTTGCGCTCGCCGCGCCAGCCGTCTTCGCTCCTGCGATCTTGCCGGTCTGCTTTGCCGTCACGGGTGCCTTCTTGTCCTTGTTGATCACGGGGACGTCCTTCACCGCTGCCTTCGTCTTCGCCGTCTTGCTCGCGGCCGCGCCGGCATTCGCGACGGCGCTCGCGGTCTTCCCGGTCGAAGAGCTGGACGACGCGGCGGGGGCCTTGCCCGAGGCAGCCTTTGCCGCTGCCGGCTTCGAGCTCGCCGTCTTCTCGCGCGGCGCCTTCTCGGCCACCTTTGCGCTCGTCGCCTTCCCGGCCGTCGCCTCGCCGGCTTTCTTGTTGTCGGCCTTCAACTTGTCGGCCTTTGCCTTGCCGACGTCGCGGGTAACCGCAGCCTCGCCCTCGTGCCGCGCCTTCAGCGCCGATTTGCTGGTCTCCGCGCCTTTCGCGGGCTTGCTCGCCGCATCCTTCCCCGGTTTCCGGGGGGGCAGTTCCTTGGCCTTCGCCGCAAGCTTTGCACGGTCCTTCGCAGCCATACTCGCTCTCACTCTTTGCGTTCGTCACCGATACGTCCCGGCGGGGGGAGCCGGGCCGCATCAATCCTCCCCCGACAACCGAACAGGCGCCGGGCACACACTTACATTCCGGCGGAAGCAAGCCTACGCCGGCGTCTTACTTTCATTTCGGGTGGAGCCGTCGTCGCCACTGAGCGAAGGAGGTCCGACCATATCGGAGCCCGGCCTCGCCACGTCGATCAGCCTGCCCGGCCGGACGATTCCGGCGAACAGAACCTCTTCAGGATCGACAGATCGCGGTTGCCCCTGCCGGCAGACCGCCTAACGACGCATGCTACAGCTGACGCCACTCCAATACCGACCATAGCACAAATAATCGCCGCGTTGAAGCGCGTCGTTCAGAAGGGAGAAAAAACAGGGCAACAACCGGGGTTCCGCCCGCCCGCGGCGGGCGTCGGTCGGGATCGGTGGGGCCGTGCCGCCGCAGCCGGATTCCGGCAACGCACGGCTCGCGACCCGCAATATTCGCTGGAGGGAGCTTGGAGTGGCGACCGCTCGAGCGAACTCCGGTCGGCGACCGAAGTGGTATGCGCACCTTAACGTCCTTCGCCGGCTTGGCAAGGAGAGATCGCCGGCCTTGCTCCGCCCTGTGCGCAATGGCCGGCGCGACCGGTATTGTGGTCCTGGCGCGCCTTGGACGACAGAGCGGCGCTCAGGGACGGCTCAATCCCCCTCGCCGGGCTCGGCGGAGAAGAACTTTTCGAACTTGCCCGCCATGCCCTCATAGGCCTTGGCGTCGGCGGGCGCTTCCTTCTTGGAGGTGATGTTCGGCCACTCGCCTGAATAGGTCCGGTTGATCTCCAGCCATTTCTCCAGGCCCGGCTCGGTATCGGGCTTGATGGCGTCGACCGGGCATTCCGGCTCGCACACCCCGCAATCGATGCATTCGTCGGGATGGATCACCAGCATGTTGGCGCCCTCATAGAAGCAATCGACCGGGCACACCTCGACACAATCCGTATACTTACATTTGATGCAGTTGTCGTTGACGATGTAGGTCATGCGGGTCTCCGTCGGGCGGCTCCGGCGCGAGCATCTAGGCATGGCTCGCCGACTCGGGGCGCGGATACGCCAAATCGCGTTTTCCCTAACCGAGAAGCCTGGTGAGGGCAAGCAGCGGCCCGGCGACCGGAGGCAAACCCGCCAGCGGCAGATTCCCGCGCCCCCGCACCTCTGCGGCCGACTGCTCGCAGACGGAGCCGAACCCTACCCACACCCGACTGGTCCCGTGCGGGACAGGCTTCCGACAGATGATCTCAGTCGCGCTCGCCCGGTCGCTTCAGCCGGTCGATGACGCGGCGGTCGCGCTTCGTCGGCCGCCCCTGTCCCGGCATTCGCGCCGCCGCGGGGCTCGGTGCCTGCCCGCTCATGCCGGCCGCTCCGTCCTCGCGCGAGGCCGGCGGCGTCCGGTCGACATAAAGCGCCTGGGCTTCGGGAGCCGGCCCCCTGCGCCGGCCGATACCGACGATCTCGAGCACACGGATGCTGCGGTGCACGCTGATCGTCAGCACGTCGCCGGGCTTGACCGGCTGGCTCGGCTTATCGGTGCGCTCGCGATTGACCCGCACCCGCCCATCGGCGACGAGCTTGGCCGCCAGCGTCCGTGTCTTCACCACCCGCGCGAACCACAGCCATTTGTCGAGCCGCTGTGGACCGCCGGGCTCCTCGCCATCGTTCCGCCCGTCATCGTCGGGCTCGTCGCGATCGGACCTGCCGCCTGCCATCGCCGTTCCTTGCGGGCCGCCTTCGCCCTGCCGGCTCGGGCCCAGATCGCGGGTCCAGATCGCGGGCCCACTGCACGAGCCCGCGAGCCGCGCCGGTCGGGCCATCGGGTCAGGAGGATTGCGGATTCTTCTGCTTGTCCTCGAGCTGCTGGCGCAGCGCCGTCAGCGCTGCGAAAGGCGAGTTGGGGTCGTAGGTCTCGCGCTTCTTGTCCTCGTGCACCACGCGATTGCCGTCGGGCCGCAAGCCACGCTCCTGACCACCGCCCGGCCGGCGATCGTCGCGCCGGCCATCGCGCCGCTGGCGGTCGCGATTCCCGCGTCCCTCACCCCGGCCTTCGCGTTGCCCCTCGCGCGGCGCATCGCCCCGCTCGCCGCGCCGTTCCCCGCCTTTGCGGTCGCGGTCCCTGTTGCGGTCGTGGCGCCGCTCGCGGTCCTTGTCCCGGTCGCCAGGCCGGCCTTGCCGGGTCGCAGCGGCTTCGCCGGTCGGGGCGCCCGCCTCGCTGCGACCGCCCGCCTCCGCCACGATGGCCACCGGAGCCTCGCGCCGCTCGCCGGGCCGCGGACGACGGAACCTCTGTCGCCGCTCGCCCTCCTGTCCGTGCCGGCGCCGTCGCGGCCGCCAGATCTCGATGATCTCGGGCTCGGCCGGCGCGCCGCTGGCGACGGCGTCCGCCGCCGCCCCGGCACCGGTCTCCGCCGCGGGCTCGACAGGGGCAGCCGCGATCCCGCCTTCCGCGGCGCCGTCCCCGCCGGTGGTCGTCGCTGCCTCGGCGGGGGCGGCATCGTCCAACGCATCGGCGGCGATTTCCGTATGTGTCGCCTCGACGCCGGTCGGTTCGGCCGTCTCCGGCTGATTGTCGGTCGGCTCGGCCGACGAGCCAGGCTCGCCGGATGCGGCGGCCGCCGTTTCGGTGCCGGCCTCGCTTGCGACCGGCTCGCTCGTCGCGACCGTTCCGGCGTTGCCCCCAACCTCGGCCCCGGCCTCGGGCGCTGCCGGTGCCACCTCGGCCACGGCGGGCTTCGGCCTCGCCGGCCTGCGGTCCGCCCAGAATCCGAGCGACTTCAGAACCTCGCCGAGCTCCCCCGACGAACATCCGAGGATCGACATCATCTCCGGGATCACGATGAAGCCGCCGTCGCCGCTCGCCCCCTTGGGCGGCGCCACCGGATTGGTCTCGTTCGGCCGCCAGGCGATCAGCGGCCGGATCATGTCGGCGAGCCGCTCGAGCATGTCGATCCGCACCGCGCGCGGTCCGCAGACATGGAAGCCTGCGACGCGGTAGAACTCCTCCGGCACCGCCGGATCGACCGGCACCGAGGTGAGCCCCGGCCGCGGCGGCTCGCTTGACTGTGCGGCCTGCCCGGCCTGCGCGCGCTCGCCGATATGGAGCGCCCTGAGGCTGAGCAGGAGATCGGTCGCCGCCGGCTTCAGGAGCAGCGGGAAATAGATATTGAAGGCCCCGAACCTGACGCCGTAGCGCCGCAACTGCGCCCGCGCCTCCTGATCGAGCGTCTTCAGCTCCTCGGCCACCGTCTCGCGCTTGAGGACGCCGTAGCTCTCCTTCAGCCGGAAGGCGATGCCGCGCGCCATGCCGTTGACATCCTCGGCCTTCGACAACTCGATCAGCGGCTTCAGCCGCTCGGCCACCGTTTGCGTCAGCCATTCGGCGAGCCGCCCCTGCACACGCTCGCGGTCGGGCACCGCCAGATGCTCGTCCGCCAGCACATGCACCGTCGGCTTCAGCGGATCATCCTGGCGCTCCAGCCGCGCCACCTCCTCGCCGCGCCAGGTGATCCGGCCGGTCCGTGTCAGGCGGAAGGCGTCGGGCCGCGCCGAGGCGACGCGCCGCGCCCGCATGGCGAGCTCCTTCGTCAGCACCTGCGTGGCGGCATTGCGCGCCGCCTTCTCGTGGATGCCTTCGCCCGACGTGTCCGGCGTGAACAGGAAGCCGGCGATCCGCCCGACGAAATGGTTCTCGACGCTGATCGCACCGTCCTCGGCGATCTTGGCGTCGAGCTCGTCCTCGTCGCGCAGCCGGCGGATCAGCGTGCTCGTCCGCTTGTCGACGAAGCGCTGCGCGAGCTGCTCGTGCAGCGCGTCCGACAGCGTATCCTCGATCTCGCGCGTGCGGCCTTGCCAGTGTCCGGGATGCTCGAGCCAGTCCGCCCGGTTCGACACGAAGGTCCAGGTGCGGATATGTGCGATGCGGTTGGCGAGCGTGTCGATATCGCCATCGGTGCGGTCGGCGCGCGCCACCTGCTCGGCGAACCAGTCCTCCGGGATCCGCCCGCTGCCGTGCATCAGATACTTGTAGAGCGTCCCGATCAGCTCGGCATGGCTGGTCGCCGACATCTTGCGATAGTCCGGCACCTGGCAGACGTCCCACAGCCGCGACACGGCATCGGGACGAGTCGCGAGATCGGCGATCTCCGGGTCGATGGCGAGCGTGTCGAGCGCGATCACGTCGTCGGCCGCCCGCGCCCGCGTCAGCCGCTCGTGGCGGGGCAGCTCGCGCAGACTGTCGCGCAGCCGCTCGAGCGAGCCGAAGTCGAGGGCGCTGTTCCGCCACTGCAGCAGTTTCACCGCCTCGAAATCATGGTTCTCGAGCTTCTCGACGAGGTCGGCCTCGAACGGCTCCACATCGCCCGTGACACCGAACGAGCCGTCGTTCATGTGGCGGCCGGCCCGGCCGGCGATCTGCCCGAGCTCGGATGGTGAAAGCATGCGGTGATTGCGTCCGTCGAATTTGCGGATCGCGGCGAAGGCGACGTGGTCGAGATCGAGATTGAGCCCCATGCCGATCGCGTCGGTCGCGACCAGATAGTCGACGTCGCCCGATTGGTAGAGCGCGACCTGGGCATTCCGCGTCCGCGGACTGAGCGCGCCGAGCACCACGGCGGCCCCGCCGCGCGTGCGGCGGATCAACTCGGCGATCTCGTAGACCTCGCCGGCCGAGAACGCGACCACGGCCGAGCGGCGCGGCAGCCGCGAGATCTTCTTCTGCCCCGCATAGGTGAGCTTGGAGAGGCGCGGCCGCGACACGAAATTGGCGCCGGGCAGCAGCTCCTTGATGGTCTCGCGCATCGTCGCTGCGCCGAGCAGCAGCGTCTCCGACTGCCCTCGCGCATTGAACAGCCGGTCGGTGAAGACATGGCCGCGCTCGGCATCGGCGGCGAGCTGGATCTCGTCGATGGCGAGGAAATCGACCGCAAGGTCGCGCGGCATCGCCTCGACCGTCGACACCCAGTAGCGCGGCGCCTCCGGCTTGATCTTCTCCTCGCCCGTCACCAGCGCCACCTGGTCCGGCCCGACCCGCGCGACGATGCGGTCGTAGACCTCGCGCGCGAGCAGCCGGAGCGGCAGGCCGATCAGGCCCGACTGGTGGCCGAGCATCCGCTCGATGGCGAGATGGGTCTTGCCCGTGTTCGTCGGGCCGAGCACGGCAGTCACGTTGCGCGACCTGAGCGGGCTCAGTGGCGAGGACTGCGAGATGTTGGTGGTCATTCTGCCCCTGTCCTTGACGGGCCGCCCGGAAATCGCGGGCAGGCGGCAGGCGCGGCAGGCGATATGCCGGGGTCGGGCCGCAGCGCCAGTCTCAATTCCTGTAAAGAGCCGAGGTCCGAGCGGCAAGGGCGTATTTGTACCCGGCCGCACGAGAGGCAGGCAGTGGCGATCCTGCGCCACGCCCGAACGCCCCGCCCCAACGCCCCACCCGAACGCCACGCCGGCAGCACGCCGCACCGCCGTGACGGCGCCAGGTCCGCCCGATGCCATCCAATGAAGACGAGGTGCCGGAACGGCGCGCTCTCGGCAGCCGACGGCTGGTGGCAGGTCCCGCCCGCGGGGCGGCTCAGTTGACGAGCGCCACCCGGCCCCGTCCCGCCATCTCGATGTCGACGCGCGAGGACATGATCTGCGCATTGCCCGCCCAGGTCGGCAGCACGACGAGGTGCGGCACGAACAGGTTCGCCTTGGCAACGGGGATCAGCCAGATCTCGATCCCGTCATTGCTCGCCATGTAGCGGGTTTCCTGGTTCATCTTGTGACCGGCCACCGGCACATATTTGATCTTGCACACATAGGCGAAACCGGCTCCGCCCTTGCCCCCCTCGATCCGCTCCTTGCGCAGATAGGAGAGCACGAGATCGAATCGCTGCTTGCCATCGAAGATCGGAATCCGCCGCTTGCAGGGATTGACCCCCTCGATGCTGGCGCCGGTCGAGGCCGAGATCGCCATGACCGCGCTCAAGGGATCGAGCACACCCGTCAGATGGCCCCGTGTCACCGGCACGCGCCCGGGCGAGGAGCCGATCGGCGGCTGCGCCGTCACCTTGCGCACCTGCCCGCCCTGGAAGGCCATGTCGATCCGCCCGGACTTGTCGTTGCCCTCGAAGCGGAAATTGTAGGAAACGGGTGTCGGCGAGACGCCCGAGACCGTCCCGGCGCTCTTCGTCATGCCGCGCCACGAGAAGGCACCGAACAGCGCGCTGAGGCTGGTATCGCCCCGCATGGAGTAGCGGTTGCCCTTGAGGCTCGATGAGAAGGCGAACTCGCCGAGTTCCACGCCGTTCCAGCTGATCGTATAGACCGCGTTGACCCGGGTCGGGAAATGCACCGGCGCTGGCCTCGCGCGCTCGTCCTCGGCACGGGCGGCCGGCGCTGCGGCAAGAGACGACACCACCAGGGCGAAAAGCGCCACGATGCTGAAACAGAACCGCTGAAACGGGTTCATCATGAAACGGCCCCAAGGTCGACGCGGCACTCGCGGTGCGGCCTGCCCCACACTATGACAACTCGCAGTATTGGCCCTTGTGGTCAATTCTGTGTCGGCCAGAGGATGCCGGTTTACGGTTAACAATTCAATGCGCCTCGTATCGTGGCGGGAGATCGCGGCCGACCGGAGCAAGGCTGCGCCATCGCCGGCCGGGGCCTTGCGAGGCCCGACAGGGAGAAATCAGAGGATGCGGCGAGTTGCGGGCGCTCGGGGACCAGGGCCGCATCCCGCGCGAAGCGACCGGGGCCGCCCCTCCGCCCGGCACGCCCCTCCCAGTCGCAGACGGGAGTTCCTCACCCGCGAGCCGGTCACACTTTCCCCGCGTCTTGACCTGCGCCCCTGCCTGTGAGACAAGCGGGCGCTTCCGGCGCACCGTGGGCTCTTGCCTCGGCTGAATATCTTGCGCCGATGCTCATCTTCCAGGATGACATTCGAGATCGGACACAGAGGCAGGAGCTCGTGCCATGGCGCGGCGTTGTGAATTGAGCGGCAAGACGGCGCAGTATGGCAACATGGTGAGCCATGCCAACAACAAGACCCGGCGCCGCTGGGTGCCGAACCTGGTGAACGTCACGCTGATGAGCGATGCCCTTGGCCGCGCGCTGCGGCTGCGGCTTTCGGCCCACGCGCTGCGCACCATCGAGCACCGGGGCGGCCTCGACGCCTATCTCATGAAGGCAGGCAGCGACGAGCTCTCGCCGCGCATGCGCAAGCTGAAGCGCGACGTCGTCAAGGCCGCCGGCGAGAAGGCCGCGGCCTGACCGGGCCGCTCCGGCAAGGGTCCCAATCCTCGCCCCGACCGATGGGCTGACGCGGAATTCGCCGGGTAACGGCCATCCCGCGCGCGCTGAGGGGTTGAGCGAGCGCGTCGCGTGAGACGCTGCCGCCGCGCCATGGCGCCTTCATGCCGAACCGCCTGCGATCCCAGTCCGCTGGCTGCGGCCCCGCCATGACCATCAAGCTCGTCGTCACCTACATGGAGCTGACGGCCCCCCCTCCCGGCCCGCCGCTCGCCCTGCCCGTCGCAGGAGCCGGGATCGCCCGCGAGCTCATTGGCCTGGCCGCCTATCTCGACCTCTATCGCGCCATCGGTGGTCCGCAGGGCTGGGATCAGCGCCTCCGAATGGATCGGGCGGCACTCGCCAGCCACCTCGCTGCCCCCTCGAGCGACATTCACCTGCTCCGGCTCGACGGCCGCCCTGCCGGGCTCTGCGAGATCGACCGCGCGGGCGCCCCCGATGCCGAGCTCGTCAATTTCGGCCTCCTGCCGGAGGTTCAGGGGCGCGGCCTCGGCCCATGCCTGCTCGACAGCGCTCTGCGCGCCACCTTCGCCGCCGGCGTCACCCGCATCTGGCTCCACACCGACGAGTGGGACCACCCGGCCGCCCAGCCGCTTTACCGCCGCATGGGCTTCCGCATCTTCCGTGAGGCCCTCGAGGACGTGACCGACCTGTGAGGCGACGGGCGCCGGCATCGTCGCCCACGATCTCCTCGCAAGCGCCATTGGCCAGCAGCGACCGATCTGCTCTACTCGGCGCCATCCCCGTCCGACCGGGCCTTGCCGATGCTCCCTCATGCCGAAACCTACGAGGCCTGCCGTGCCGCCTTCCGCTGGCAAGTGCCGGCGCGCTTCAACATTGCCGCCGCCTGCCTCGATCGCCATGCCGCCGACGCTCCCGAAGCGACCGCCCTCATCCTCGACGACGGCCGGGCGGATGCGCCGCGCGTCACCTTCGCCCGCCTGCGCGAGGAAGCCGACCGCTTCGCCAATGTGCTGGGAGAGCTCGGCCTCGGCCCCGGCGACCGCGTCGCCATCCATCTGCCCCAGGGCCTCGAGGCGGCCGTCGCCCATCTCGGCACCTACAAGGCCGGCGCCATCGCGCTGCCGCTCTTCTCGCTGTTCGGCCCGGATGCGCTCGCCCACCGCCTCGCCGATTCCGGCGCAGCCTTGATCGTCACCAGCCTCGAGAACCTCGCCCGTCTCGCTCCGGTTCGCGACGGTCTTGGCGCCTTGCGCCACATCCTGACGGTCGACGGCGAGGCGCCGGGCACCCGTGCGCTCGCCCCCCTGATGGCGAGAGCCGCGCCCCGCTTCGAGACCCGCGACACCGCCGCCGACGATCCCGCGCTCATCATCTACACCTCCGGCACGACGGGTCCGCCGAAAGGCGCGCTCCACGCCCACCGCGTGCTGCTCGGCCACCTGCCCGGCGTCGAGTTCCCTCACGAGTTCCTGCCCCGGCCGGGCGACCTGATGTGGACGCCGGCCGACTGGGCCTGGATCGGCGGCCTGCTCGACGTGCTGCTGCCCGCGCTCTATCACCGCGTCCCCGTGCTTGCCCGCCGCCTTCCCCGCTTCGATCCGGGCGAGGCGCTCGCCCTGATGGCGCGCCATGGCGTGCGCAATGTCTTCATGCCGGCGACGGCGCTGAGACTGCTGCGCGAAGGCGTTTCCGGCCGGGTCGGGCAGTGTCGGCTGCGCACCATCGGCTCGGGCGGAGAGACACTCGGCGCCGACCTCATCGATTGGGGACGGCAGGCCTTCGGCGTCACCATCAACGAGTTCTACGGCCAGACCGAAGTCAACCTCGTCGTCGGCAACAATGCCGCCATCATGCCGGTCAGGCCCGGCAGCATGGGCCGCGCCATTCCCGGTCACGATGTGGCGGTGATCGACGGCGAGGGACGAGCCCTGCCGCCGGGCACGGAGGGGCTGATCGCGGTCCGCCGGCCCGACCCGGTGATGTTCCTCGGCTATTGGCGGAACGAGGCGGCGACGGCGCGAAAATTCGTCGGCGACTGGTGCGTGCTCGGCGATCTCGGCACGATGGACGCGGATGGCTACTTCCACTTCAAGTCGCGCGACGACGACGTCATCTCGAGCGCCGGCTACCGCATCGGCCCCGGCGAGGTCGAGGCGAGCCTCATGCGTCATCCCGCGGTCGCGCTCGCCGGCGTGATCGGCAGCCCGGATGCCGTACGCGGCGAGATCGTCAAGGCCTATGTCGTGCTGCGACCGGGCTTTGCGGCGGGCGATGCGCTCGCCGCCACGCTGAAGGCCCATGTCCGCGACACGCTCGCCGCCCACGAATATCCGCGCGAACTGCGCTTCATCGCCGAGATGCCACTGACCGTCACCGGCAAGATCCGCCGCATGGACCTGCGCGCCATGGACCGCGCAGAGCGTGGCGGATGAGCCCGTCAGACCATCGCACCGCGCAGAGCCGATGGAACATCGCTCACGCCGGATCGAGATCCGGTGCGGCCATGGCGAAGGCGTCGATCTCGATCACCATCGCCGGATAGGCGAGCACCGGCAGTGGCACGCCCGTCGTCGCCGGCCCGGGCTCGGCGAAGAAAGAGGCGCGGATCGCGAAATTCTCGTGCAGCGTGTCGTAGCCGGGTCCGCCCGCATACATCGTCGTGATCTTGCAGACGTCGTCATAGCCGGCGCCGAGATCCTCGAGGATGGCACCGATATGCGTCATCGCCTGCCGTGTCTGTGCCTTCATGTCGCCGGCATGGACCGCACGCCCCTGCCGGTCGAGCGAGACCTGCCCGCCGAGGAAGATCATGTCGTGACACTTGAGGCCGTGGTGATAGGGCAGATGCACTGTCCAGTCCCAGAGCGAATCCGGCCAGGCGTGACGGCGCGGCAGGCGGCTGCCATCCTCGCCGAGCATGGCGACGAGCTCGATGCGGATGGTCTGGCCGGCCCGCGCGTGGCGGGGCAGCGGTATGCCGGTGGCGGCCGGTCCCGGCTCCTTGAAATGGGCGGCGCAAGCCAGCGCGGCCGGCTCGAAATCCTCCACCGTGCCCGTCCCGACATACCAGCGGTTGAGCTTCACGACATCGTCGAAGCCGGCCCCGAAGGCGGCGAGCACACGCCCCGCATTCGCCATTACCATCTTGGTCTGCGGCACGATGTGCCCCGGCTCGACGAGCGCTCCGGCGTCGTCGACCGGCGACTGGCCGGAAACGAAGATCATCCGGCCGGCGCGGATGCCCTGCACGAACGGCCTCGGCAGCTCCGGCAGGCCGGTTGCGTCCGCATAGCTGCGCGCGAGACGCTGGCCGTCGCGACCGCGCATCGCATAGCCCTCGATCTCGACCACCATGCCCGGATAGGCGAGATAGGGCACTGGGATCGTGGTGACCGCCACGCGCACGCCCTCGGGCAGCGCGTCGGCCAGCATCGCGAGGAAGCTTTCCTCGGTGAGGCTGCCATCATTCACATAGAAGCAGAGCAGCTTGACGAGATCGGCGGCGTCGCAGCCGAGCGAGCCGAGCACCCGCTCCAGATTGCCGACCGCATGGCGTGTCTGGGTCGCCAGATCGCCGGCATGGCGCACCGCACCGTCGGGGTCGAGGTCGACCTGCCCGCCGAGCCAGATCATCTCGCCCGAGCGCACGCCATGCTTGTGGCTGACCTTGATCGGCCAATTCCAATGTCCTTCCGGCGATGCGTAGCGCTTGTCCATGCTCTGTCTCCGCCGCCTCGGCCCGTCCCGGCCCTATGATGGAAAGCGACGAATGTAGAGCACGTTCGGGCGCGTTGGGAACCGGCTCGCTCACAAGCCCGATCGCCTGGGACCCATCGCGTCGGCAGCCCGCTGGAGCCTGATTGGCCGAATTGCGAGCGCGCACGCCATCACCGGATGCGCAGACTTTACCGCCCCCTCCCGGCATCCCGGAAGCCGCGGCTTCGGCTGTCCGGGATCTTGAGGCTTGCGATCGCTCGGCCTGCTTGCCTGTCCGCAAATGCCAGATCCCGGCCTGCGCGGGCTCGCGTCCGCTCAGGCCGGGATGTCGGGTCGGTGGTGGATGTTCCGATCGAATGCGCAAGCCGTGCTCGCCCGGCGCAGATCGGCCGCGCGGCGGGCCGCGTCGCCTCAGCTCCGATTGTACCCCGCCTTGATGAGCAGCGCCTGCTCCGGGCTCGAGCGCCGCCTCGCCGGCGTCGGCGGCCGCCGATCGGAGACTTTGGCCCGGCCGCTCGCTGAGCCGCGTGTCCGTCGCGGCGACAGCTCCTCCTCGTAGATCATGCCGTCGTCGCTGAGCGCGTCGTCGTCGAAGAAGGCCGGCAATGACCGCGCCGGCTTGACCTCGCTGTCGCCCTTCGCCGCGGTCGTGAGCGCCTTGCACTCCTCGCGGATCTCGACGACGTAGCTCCCGCTCGCATCCTTGACGAGCCGGCCCATGGCGCCGACGCAGGCCTTCTCGTCGGCATCCGCCTTCGCCACGCTCGGCTCGATCACCCCGAGGGACATCGTGGGCTTGGCTCGCGAGGGGCGACGATCGCTCCGCCGGCGCGCCTTCCTCTCATCGCTCCCGGCCTTCGATGCGGCGGCCTTGCGCGCACCACGCACCGGCCGGCCGATCTCGCTCGCGCCGAGCCGCGGCATCGTCTCCGCCGTATCCCGCGGCGAGACCACCGAATAGCTGTTCTCGATCACCTCGTAGCTCGCCGCCGGCTTTGCCGCGAGTTCGGCGCATTCGGGCTTCAGCCGCACCTCGGTCTCATAGCGGCTGATCTCGACGACATAGCCATAGGGCTCGACGCATTCCTTGGCGATCGCCCCCTGCGGAGCCAGCACCCACACCGCGATTCCAACTGCCAGACCCGGGACACGCATTGCTCAACACCCCGTCGGAAGATCCGTTTCCCTGTTTGACGAGAGACTAGTCCCGGGGTCCTGCGATCTCATTTCGCCGATCGCTAAAATCTGCAAGAATCTGCGATTTTCTTCGGAAAAACAAAGAACCTACAACGCTCCTTGCAATGACAAATTCTCGTCTCGTGAAGACCGGTCCCGCTCTGGAACGCATCGGCCTCGAATGGATCCCGCTTCACCGCAAGGTTGCAAACGCGCGTTCATTGATCTGTAGAATTGGTGACATCGGCATCGAGAATTGAGAACTGCAGCAGCAGCGTCCGCTGGAAGAAGTTGAAGTTGTCGTCGGACATGATCGTCAGCACGCTCGCCCCTCTCTGATCGGTGTGAACGGCGAGCGCCTCCATATTGTCGATCTGAAAAGTCTGGTCGGCGCTGAAGAGCTCCTCGCCCTCGACCTTAGCGCCCGGCGCGAGCTCCGACTGGCTGACCAGCCGCAGCCGCATGCGCATGCCCTCCGACCATGTGAACCGCCGCTCGAGCACCACGATATCGCCGTTCGGCAGTGCCGCCAGGTCGCTGACGTCGAAGCCGCCATGGTCGGCCAGCCGGAATTCGCTCACCTTCTTGCCGGCGATGACCCAACCCGGCCGGTCGCCCGCACCGCTACCCCGCTCGGCGATCAGCACCAGCGCGCCCTTCATGGGGCCGGCCGGCAGCACCACGACACTTTCCAGGCTGCGATTGGCGACGAGCTTCTGCACGTCCTTCGGCAATGGCAGATAGGACTGCGGCGCGCCGAGCCCGTCCTTGCCGACGGGAAAGCGACCGACCCGCTTGTTCTGCTCGAAGGCGACGAGCGCCTCGCCGCTCTCCAGCGTGCCCGAGACGAGCGCGATCGCCTCGGCATCGCGGTCCTTCTCGCGGGCAAGCGGCTTGCCCTCGCGCGACAGCATGGGACCGATCTCCAGATCCTCGACGCCGACGGGCGCGCTGCCGCGATAGGCGATGCGGCCTCTCATCCATGCCCCGGCATCGGAGACGGCGAGAAAGCGCCCCGTGTCGCCATCCACTGCGAGACCCGATATGCCGCCGAAGAAGGGGCTCTCCGAGCTGAGCTGGATGCCGCCGCGGTACCGCAGGCGGCCGAAGACGCGCCGTTCGGGGTGGGCCGGCTCGAACTCGCGGATCGGCAACGCCTTGACGGCGAGTGCCTGCACGATGATCGCCGAGATGTCCGGCTTGGCGTAGGCGTTGACCGAGCCCGCCACCAGCGCCGCCGCCAGCATGAGCTTCAGCATCGCGCGCGAGCGCGACCATCTGTGTTCCGGCATGACGGCTTCGGCCCTCTACGCGATACGGGGTCCAGGACACTGGGGGATCTGGCACGGCCGCCATGCCCCGGCACTGCCGGCGATGGTCGAGCGAGGTCGGGCGCCGGCAACCGCCTCGCTTGCCCTCGACCTGCCGCCGACGGCCTCCGGCAAGGGCTTATCATCGTCACGGTTGCCGGGAGGCTAACGCTGGCGCCCCTTCGGCACGCGCGGCGCGGTCTTGCCGCCAGCGCCGCTCGTCTCCTCGAACAGCTCGACGAGCTTGTCCGTCATCGCGCCGGCGAGCTCGGATGGATCGGTGATGGTGACGGCCCGGCGATAGTAGCGCGTCACGTCGTGGCCGATGCCGATGGCGATCAGCTCGACAGGCGAGCGCGTCTCGATCTCGTGGATCACCTGCCGCAGATGATGCTCCAGATAGGAGCCGGTATTGACCGAGAGCGTCGAATCGTCGACCGGCGCACCGTCCGAGATCATCATCAGGATGCGCCGCTGCTCAGGCCGTCCGAGCAGCCGCTTGTGCGCCCAGGCGAGCGCCTCGCCGTCGATGTTCTCCTTGAGAAGCCCCTCGCGCATCATCAGCGCCAGATTGCGCTTGGCCCGCCGCCATGGGCTGTCCGCGGTCTTGTAGATGATGTGCCGCAGGTCGTTGAGGCGGCCGGGATTGGCGGGCTTGCCCGCCGCCAGCCACTCCTCGCGGGCTTGGCCCCCCTTCCACGCCCGCGTCGTGAAGCCGAGAATTTCGACCTTGACACCGCAGCGCTCGAGCGTCCGCGCCAGGATGTCGGCGCAGCACGCCGCCACCATGATCGGCCTGCCGCGCATCGAGCCGGAATTGTCGAGCAGAAGCGTTACCACCGTGTCGCGGAAGTCGGTGTCGCGCTCGTGCTTGAACGACAGCGGATGCATCGGATCGGTGACGATCCGCGTGAGGCGTGCGACGTCGAGCTGCCCCTCCTCCAGGTCGAAGTCCCAGGCGCGGTTCTGCTGGGCGAGCAGCCGGCGCTGCAGGCGGTTGGCAAGACGCGCCACCGCCCCCGCCAGATGCTTCAGCTCCTTGTCGAGGAAGGCGCGCAGCCTTTCCAGCTCGTCGGCGGTGCACAGCTCCTCGGCCGCCATCTCCTCGTCGTGCGCATGCGAGAATACCCGGTAGCCGAACGCCTCGGGGCGATCGAGCACCGAATGGTTCGGCCGGAACGGATCGCCGGCATCGGCATCGTCGAGATCGTCGGTGTCGGCGTCGAAGGCATCGGTGTCGCCCTCCTCGGACATCTCGGTGTCCTCGCCGGCCTCGCCCTCGCTCATATCCTGCTGGGCCGACTGCTCGCTCTCGCCGGTCTCCTCGCCCTCGTCGGAGGAATCGGGCGTCTGCTCGGCCTGATCCTCCTCCGGCTCCCCCTCCTCACCCTCCTGCTCACCCTCGCTTGCCTCCTCGAGGATATCGAGCGCGCGCAAGACGTCACAGACCGCCTCACCGAAGATCTTCTGATCCTCGACGATGCCGTCGAGATGCTTGAGCAGCCGACCGGCACGCTTCTCGATGTCGTCGCGCCACAGCTCGACGAGCTTCTCCGCACCCTTGGGCGGCGCCCGCCCGGTCAGCCGTTCGCGGATCATCAGCGCGAGCGCGTCCTCGAGCGGCGCCTCCTCGCGTGTGCGGATGTCGGCGAACCGCGTCTGCCCGTACTGCATGTCGATCTTGGCGGAGATGTTGTCGGCCATGCCGGGCATGCGCATGGAGCCGAGCGATTCGATGCGTGCCCGCTCGACGGCCTCGAAGGCGGTCCGTGCCGGTCCCGAATGGGGGGCGACGCGCCGATGCACCTTGGGGTCGTGGCAGGCCGCCGTCAGGGCCAGCGAGTCCGCCTGGCCGCGCAGAACCGCGATCTCCCGCTTCGTCGGTGAGCGCGACGGCTCGGGCAGGCGGACGCTCTTGCCGTCGAGGGCCGGCTGGGTGGTCGCGTAGGAGACCTCGATCTCGTCGTCGCCGGCGATGCCGCGCACGGCGAGGGCGAGCGCCCGCTTGAACGGCTCGACGGGAGCTTCCTTGCGCTTGGGGGACTGGGCCATGGGTCAGTTGCTATGTGCTGGGTGGATAGAGAGGTTAAATGGTATCGAGGACGAGTCCCGGCGGATCAAGCAGGATCTCGCCTCCCGGTACGAGGCGGCTGACCGCCGTTGCCTGCCGCTGTGGCACCATGCAGGCTCGTCCGGATCGATGACGAGGTAGTGGACGACCGAGGGGACGGAAGTAGCCGGCCAGCTTGCGAGCGACATCGATATGCGCGCTCGAAGGTGACAGCACCCCTTTCTGGCGACGATGATGGGGTTCGAGATTTCCTGCGCATCGTGGGTCAGCGGGCCGCAGTAGACGAGCGCATCCGGCTCGTAGCAACTGGCGTCCGGTACGCGCACTGTCGCTCCATCCGGCAGGGCATGGCAGGCAAGCCCAGCGGTCCCAATGGCATCGCCGAGGGCGCGGAAAACACGGCCCTTCATCGTGATGTGGCCGACGCGCTCCGGCGACATGGCGACCACGTGCCCGCCGTGCAGCTCGTGCCGACCCTCGCGCCCCTCGACCCAGGCGAGGAACTCGTCGACCGTCATCGGAGGCAGGCTCTTCAGATCGACGGCTTGCGGGTGACGGCGCGGCGCTTTCCGTAGTGTCGGCTGCACAGGACCAATGCTATCGGAAACGGTGCGCAACTGCGAGTGCCGCGATCACTGGATGCAGCCGGATCGTGCACGCTCGGCATAGGCGCGCAGCTCCAGCCGCGCCGAGCCCGCACCGGCGAGCCAGTCGTCGATGAGCCGCGTGCCGGCCGGCCGTCGCTCCCCCGGCAGATGGCCGAGCCCGTGCAGCGCGCTTTCGACCACCGCGTCGTTGGGCGAGGCAAGGCCCATCTCGAGCACGCCGAGATAGGCCGCGAACAGCCGGTCGTCCTTGGCCGCCCACCAGTCGATCGGCGATACGTCCCAGAGCATGTAGGTGACGAAGGAGAGCGGATGGCCCGCGCCCTCGCTCAAGTGACCGAGCACCGGCGGCGCCCGCTGCGCAAGGCAGTCGGCATAGAGCCTCCCGATCGCGGCGACGGCGGCGATCCGCCGCTCGATCGGCACATCCACCGCCATGATGCGGCCGGCCGTGTCACCATAGTTTGGAAAGAGCAGCGCATTGAGGCCGATCGCCACCTGCCCGTCGCTGAATGGCGCCAGATCGACGCCCGAGCGCAGAAGGGTCGCGGCGAGCAGCTCGGCCTCCTCGTCCGCCGGCACGCCGAAGCGCCAGTCCATCGCGAAGGATCGTCCCGCTCGGGCACGACGCGGGCGAAGAAATGGTCCAGATAGGCGGCATGCAGACATCGGCCGGCGGCCTGTGGTAAAGGCCGTGGCCGTCTCACGCTTGCTCCGTGCTCTGTCGCGGCGCCGCCTCACCGCCCGTCAGCCTGGCGCAGACGTTCGGCCTGCGCTCTCGGGCAGCTCCTCGCCGAAGCAGCGCTGGTAGAACTCCGCGACGAGCGCCCGCTCGAGTTCGTCGCTTGTTGAGGAATGTGACGCGGAAGGCAAAGCCGACATCGCCGAAGATCTCGGCATTCTCCGCCCAGGTCAGCACCGTGCGCGGGCTCATCACGGTCGACAGGTCGCCGTTCATGAAGGCGTTCCGCGTCAGTCGGCGACGCGCACCATGTTGGAGACGATCTGCTGGCGGCCCTTCTTGTTGTGCCCTTGGCCTTCAGCACGATCTTCACCTCCGCATCGTGCGCAGCAGGTAGTTGAGCGTGGTGACGATCGACCAGCGGTCCATCTGGCCCTGGTTGATCTGCTGGGTGCCGTGATAGAGGCCCGACGTGTCGCCGAGCCCGACCGTGTTCGCCGTCGCGAACAGGCGGAAGGCGGGATGCGGGCGGATCACCTTCGACTGGTCGAGCAGCGTCAGCTTGCCCGAAACTTCCAGCACGCGCTGGATGACGAACATCACGTCCGGCCGCCCGGCGTCGTATTCGTCGAACACGAGGGCGGTATTGGTCTGCAGGCAGTAGGGCAGGATGCCCTCGCGGAACTCGGTGATCTGCTTGCCATCCTTCAGCACGATCGCGTCCTTGCCGACGAGATCGATGCGGCTGATATGGCTGTCGAGATTGACGCGGATGCACGGCCAGTTGAGCCGAGCGGCGACCTGCTCGATATGGGTCGACTTGCCGGTGCCGTGATAGCCCGAGACCATCACGCGACGGTTGTGGGCGAAGCCCGCCAGGATGGCGAGCGTCGTCTGCCGGTCGAACAGATAGTCGGGGTCGAGATCGGGCACATGCTCGTCCCGGACCGAATAGGCCGGCACCTCGAAATCGCTGTCGATACCGAAGAGCTGCCTGACGGAGACCTTCATGTCCGGCAGGCCGGGGGCATTCCCGGAAGTGGTGGGGCTCATGGGATTTCGTTCCAGCACGATTGCGATTGGTGGCGGGGACGGATCCCATGGGACCCGCTCGTCCTTGGGCCTGCCACCGGACCGCGCCCTGATGAGGTCGCCGCGGCCCTCAGCAGAGGCCGGCTTGCTTCAGGTAATTATAGGCTTGGATGATCTCGCGCAACCGATCCTCCGAGCCCCTGTCGCCGCCATTGAGATCGGGATGGTGGCGCTTGACGAGGTCCTTGAACCGGGCCTTGACCTCGTTCTTGGAGGCACCGTCTTCGAGATTGAGGGCCCTCAGCGACTTCCGCGCCATGTTGCCGAGCTGGCGTTTGGGCTCCGAACCTCGATTGTCCGCACCCGTCGCATGCTCGTTGAAGAAGGCGAACGGATCGCTCTGGGCAACGCGCGGCCGAAAGCCGCGGGGAGGGGCCTTCTCCCCGCCCGGCGCAGAGCGGCCATGTGCCCAGGAGTTGGCCCCGACCGTCCAGGTCGGCCGATGGCCGGTGATGGCGTCCTTCTGGAAGGCGGCCACCTCGTCGTCGCTCATGCCCTGGAAATAATTGTAGGAGCTGTTGTAGGCCTTCACGTGGTCGAGGCAGAAGAGGAAGAAGCTGCCCTCCCGTCCGCGTCCCTGGGGAGCGCGGAATTCGCCCGTCTGGGTGCAGCCGGCCCACTGGCAGCACGGTGCCGCAGGCTGCCTCTCCTTGCGGGCCTCCTCCTTGGGCGCGATCCGGATCGAATCGAAGTATTTTGAATCGAGCTTCATCACAGCGAATAATGGCCACAGGCCTTTTGGTCGGACAATAGGTTGCACGCGCGATTTGGCCCCGGCGTTGCCATGCTGCCGCAGCTTTGGGCGCCGATCCTGCGCAATCACGTCTGAGCGGCAGGTTAACGAGGGCCGGCCCCGGCCCGGAGGAGATCGATGAGCGTCGAGAGCCGGATCAGGGAAAAGCTTGCCGAGGCGATGCCGGACGCGGCGATCACCATCGAGAACGAATCCCACCTCCACCACGGCCACCATGGCTCGCCGCAGACCGGCGAAAGCCATTTCAGGCTGCATATCGTGTCGGAGAGCTTCGTCGGCAAGTCGCGGATAGAGCGCCACCGCATCGTCAACGAAATCCTCGCTGCCGAGCTTGCAGGTCCGGTGCATGCCCTCGCCCTCAGGGCGAAGGCCCCGGGCGAGGCCTGAGGCCGCCGAGCTACCTTCAGGGAAAAGCCCCGCGCGAAGCCGTCCTCCACGCGCCGGCCGATCTTGCGATCGCCGAGCCCGTCACCTACAGCACGTTCCGGCGGACGCGGAAACCGGCTCGCTGTTAGAACGTGCTCGAAATCAATAACTTGAAGTGGGTTCAAGATTCCCGATTGATCTGAACCCGCTCTTGCCGCCGGGGCTCCGCGGACATCCGTTACCCCTCCGCATCGCCCGGTCTCAGCTCGCCGATCCGCCTCTCGAACTCGGCGAGGCTGAGCCCGCCTCCGCCCCGGCGATGGAAATAGACGCGCCGTGCCAGCGCCCGCATCGGCGCCGTCCCGATGAGGAGATCGAGCGCGGCATTGGGCGGACGCAGGTCGAGCGCCCACCGCATCAGCCGCTTGACCGCGAATCTCGGCAGCTCGCCGGCGAGCACCCGTTCGGGCGGCGGACCAAGGTCCTGCAGATGATCGGCGACGAGCTGGCCGGCCCGCCGCCCGTAGTGGAAGGCGAGTCGAATGCCCCCTCCGGTCATCGGCGACACCATGCCGGCCGCATCGCCGATCAGCAGCACGCCCGGCGCCCCGATCGGCGAGACGAGCCCGCCCGCCGGGATCCGCCCGGCGCGGCGCTCGACGATCCGCGCCCGGTCATGACCGAAGAGATGCGCCGTGCGCCGGTGGAAGGCCGCAAGATCCGGACGCACAGATCCGTTGGTCGCGAGCCCGACCTGCGTCACCGTCGGCCCCGGCGCCACCCAGGCGAGGTAGCCGGGCGCCAGATGGCTGTCGATGAAGCAGTGGAGGAAGCGCGGATCGACGCCTTCGAGGCCCTCGTACTCGGCTTCGACACCGACGAGGAAGGTCCGGTTGCGCCCGAGCCCGAATATCTCGGCGACCCGACTGCGACCGCCGTCGGCACCGATCAGATAGCGGGTCGTCAGCCCCAGATCGGCGAGCCGCACGAGGCTGCCGCACCTTTGCGCCCGTGCGAACCGCTGCCCGAAGCGGATCTCCGCGCCAGCCCGCCGCGCCTCATCGGCGAGCCAATCGAGCAGGTCGCCCGTCCGCGTGGTCAGGAAATGGTAGCCGGGGGCGAAGAGATCGGTGGAGGCGAGCCCCGGCGAATAGAGCCGTACGCCATGCACGCGTCGCGTGTGCTCGTGCGGGATGTCGATCTCCTCTGCGGCCTCCTTGACGAGAATGCCGGTGGTGGCAACCCGTGCCCCCGCCGATGGCTTGGCCTCGAGGACGACGACCTTCAGCCCCCGCATCGCCGCGGTGCGCGCCGCGACGAGCCCGGCAAAACTCGCACCGACGATGACGAGATCGTGGCTGGCGCCGCTCGGGGCGTCGGACATGGTCAGGGCTCCCCCAAAGGCCCGGCCGGTGTCGGCAAAGGCCCGACCGCAGCCGCAGATGGCCACGACTATGAGGGGAGCGGCAGGACCTGTCGTACGGAAAGTGCCGCCGGTTTCGGCCTCTTTCGGCCGCTCTCAGCCGGTCTCGGCCGGGCCCGCCACGCCGCGCTCGACGAGCGGCGTGACACGCAGCGCCATGATGCGGTTGCGGCTCTTTCGGAGGATCTCGAACCGGTAGCCGTAGAAGGTGAACTGCTGGCCCGATTCCGGGATGATCTGCGCCTCGTGGATGACGAGACCGGCGATCGTCGTCGCCTCGTCGTCGGGCAGGTTCCAGTCCATATGCCGGTTGAGATCGCGGATCGGTGTCGAGCCGTCGACGATCACACGCCCGTCCGACTGCGGCCGGATCTGCGGATCGGGCCTGTCGTGCTCGTCGGTGATCTGCCCGACGATCTCCTCGATGATGTCCTCGAGCGTGACGAGGCCCATCACCTCGCCATACTCGTCGACGACGAGCGCGATATGGGCCTTGCGCTTCAGGAAGGCGCCGAGCTGGTCCTTGAGATTGGTGGTATCGGGAATGAACCAGGTGTCGCCGGCGATGGCCGCGACGTCGATGGTCGCCAGATCCCAGCGCGACTTGTGCAATTCGCGCAGCAGATCCTTGACGTGCAGGATGCCGATGATGTTGTCGGGATCGCCGCGCCACACCGGGATGCGCGTGAAGGCGCTCGACAGCGCATCCTCGACGAGCTTGCCGACGGGATCGTCCGCGCAAACCGTTTCCATCTTGGTGCGGTGGACCATGATGTCGGAGACCTCGAGCTCCTTCAGGTCGAGGATGCCGCCGAGCATGTCGCGGTCGAGCTGTGCGACGCTGCCTTCCTTGTGATGGAGGTCGATGGCGCCCCGCAGCTCCTCGTGCGCGGCCTCCTCGTCGGCCGTCGCCGCCGCACCCGCCCCGAGCAGCCACAAGAGCCCCCGGACGATGGCCTGCACCGCCATGTTGATCGGCGTCAGGATCACGACGATCGCCCGCATGATCGGCGCCACCGCCAGCGACATGCGGTCGGGATGATTGATCGCGTAGGTCTTCGGCAGCACCTCGCCGAAAATGACGAGCAGCAGCGTCATGCCGATCGTCGCATAGGCGATGCCGGCCTGGCCGAACAGGCGGATGAGGAAGCCGGTCGCCAGCGCCGCGCTCAGCGTATTGACGATGTTGTTGGTGATGAGCAGCGCCCCGAGCAGCCGCTGGCGGGCATTGATCAGCCGGTTGACGACGCCGGCCCTTCGGTTGCCGTCGACCTCGAGCTGATGCATGCGGGCGCGCGAGGCGGCCGTGAGGGCGGTCTCCGATCCGGAGCAGAAGGCGGACGCGCCGAGGAGCAGCAGAATGGCGCCGCCCGTCAGCCAGGTTTCGAGGTCGATTTCCATTGTCAGATGCAATGCGGCTCGAGGAAGCTCTTGAGATCGTCCCAGGACACCTCGGGACAGATGAAAGCACGGCCGATCCCGTTCGCCAGGATGAGCACGGGCGCACCGGCCTTGACCTTCTTGTCCTGTGCCATGAGGCCGACGAGGGTTGCGGCGTCCGGCCGGTCGGAACCGGGCATGTCGGCGATCCGCGTCGGCAGGCCCGCGGCCGCGAGGTGGCGGGCCACCCGATCGGCGGTGCCGCCGGCGCAGAAGCCGCGCGCTTCCGACAGGCGGAAGGCGAGCACCATGCCGATCGCCACGCCCTCGCCATGGAGCAGCCGTCCCGAATAGCCCGCGAAGGCCTCGAGCGCATGGCCGAACGTATGGCCGAGATTGAGCAGCGCCCGCTCGCCCGTCTCCGTCTCGTCGCGCGCGACGATGCCGGCCTTCATGGTGCAGCAGGTCGCGATCGCCTTGGTCCGCTCCGGACCGTTGCCGCCGGTGACGGCGCCATGGCTCGTCTCCAGCCATCGAAAGAACCGGGCATCGCCCAGAAGACCGTATTTGGCGACCTCCGCATAGCCGGCGCGGATCTCGCGCGGGGCCAGCGTCGAAAGCACGCCGGTATCGGCGAGCACGAGGCTCGGCTGATGGAAGCTGCCGATCAGGTTCTTGCCCTGGGGCGTGTTGATGCCGGTTTTGCCGCCGACCGAGGAATCGACCTGGGCGAGCAGCGAGGTCGGTATCTGCACCATGCGGACGCCGCGCCTGAGGATCGAGGCGGCGAAGGCGGCGAGATCGCCGATCACGCCGCCGCCGAAAGCGACGACCACGTCCCGGCGCTCGACGCCGAGCTCGAGCAGCCTCTCGGACAGCCGGGCGAGCTCGGCAAAGCTCTTCGTCGCCTCGCCCGCCGGCAGAACCACGCTTCCGGCATGCATGCCGGCGGCCGCCAGCGAGGATTCGAGGCTCGTGAGGTGATGCCGCGCCACATTCTCGTCGGTGACGATGGCGGCCCGCACCCGGCCGAGCCGCCCGGCGATCCGCTCGCCCGCCGTCGCGACCAGCCCCTCGCCGATCTCGATCTGATAGCTGCGGGCACCGAGCACGACATCGACCATGGCGGGGGCCACGGGCGGGCCCTCCCGCCCCTTCACCTTGCCCGGTCTGACGCCGGCCTTTGCTCGCGTGGTCATGCTGCTCCGTCCGTGCTCTGCCCGCCGCTGCCTGCATTCCCGCCGGACTGCGGTGCCGCGAGCCGTTCCCTGAGCGCCGCGACGATCTCGCCGATGATGACCTCGTGCGGCTCCTCGCGGCTCTCGACCGTGATGTCGGCCTCCGCATAGACCGGATAGCGCTCGGCCATCAGCCGGCGCATCACCGCCTCCGGATCGTCGGTGCGCAGCAGCGGCCGGTTGGTCCGCCGCCTCACCCGCGCCATCAGCACCGGCAGCTCGGCCTTCAGCCACACCGAGATGCCTGCCTCGGCGATGCGCGCCCGCGTCTCCTCGTTGACGAAGGCCCCCGCCGGTCGCCAGCACCTGCGGCCCTGCTCGAGGATGCGGGCGATCACCCGCCGCTCGCCGTCGCGGAAATAGGCCTCGCCATAGCGCGAGAAGATCTCCGTGACGGTGCAGCCGGCCGCCGCCTCGATCTCGTGATCGGCATCGACGAAGGCGAGGCCGAGCCGCTCCGCCAGCCGCCGGCCGATCGACGACTTCCCACAGCCCATGAGACCGACGAGCACGATCGACCGCCCCGCAAGGCGGTCGCAGATGCCCTGGCATGCCGCGGCAGAGGACGCTCCGCCTGAACTCGTGCTCTCCGCCGTCATGATCGTTGCGGCTCTAACGCCGGCTCCTCCCTGCCCCCTCGAGGCCACCTCGACGGTCCTTGGACCGCCCGGCGTTCCCCACCTCTAAAGCAAACCGGGGCCGCTTGGGAACGGCCTTCGCCGCTTCGACCTCCTGTGGCCGATCTGCGGCTTTCCCCGTCCCTCGACGCACGGGGGGTTCCGGTCGGCGGCCGGATGGGGCCATAATGAGGTCACCTTCCCCGATCACCAAGATGCCGCCGAAGCGAAAGAGCCATGCCGAGCCTTGTCCGATTCCTGTCCGTCGTGGGCATTATCGCCGGTGTCACCTACGGGACGCTCTACGTGCTCGCCGTCTATTTCGAGCCGTCCCAGCGGGAGGTCACGAAACCCGTCCATGGCATCAAGATTCGCAAGGAATAGCCGGGCAGGCCGTCGCCCCCATTCTGCCGCAGCCGGACAGGCGTCGGGGGTCACGGGGCTCTTTCTCATCGCTCTTCTGGCGGCGGTGCTCGCGGGACCATCCGCCCACGCCGAGCCCGATCGCAGCAAGGTCGGCACGCAGGCGCTCCGCGGATCGACCTCGGCCGACGCCGTTCCCGACCCCTCGATCGGCAGCGCACCTCTCACCCCCATCGATGCCTCTGGCGCCGTGCCGGCCCCCGTCACCGCCGAGCCGCTCGCCCCCTCGTCGTGCCGGAAGCTGGCAGTGGCGATGGGGGCGGCTTCGCCGCCGGAACGCCGAACGGCAGCCTCGGCGCAGGCACTGGCGGCGCCGGAACTTTCGGGGCGGGCCCGGTGCCGGAGCTGTCGGGGCCCGCCGTCGGCGCCGGCTTCGGCGAACCGACGCTGTCTGATCCCGACACCGCCCCGCTCGCCGACCCCGCCGCCGGATCGGGCGCGTGGCCGCCGGCCGGCACCGGCTCCGGAGCCGTGGCGGCTTTTCCGGCGACCGGCTTCTCCGGGACGCCGGCCTTCGGTGCGGCGGATGGTGGCGACCTCGCCTCGAGCCCGCTGCCCCGCGCGCCCTGGTCCGGCCTGCCGGTCGATCGGCTGGAGCGGCTGATCGCCAGCCTCCCCGTGCCGACCGCCTCGCCGGCGCTCGCCGCGCTCTGGATGAGGCTGCTGACTACCGACGCCTCCCCGCCCGATGGTGGAGCGCCCGGCTATTTCGACGCCGTCAGGCTGGAGGCGCTCCGCCGCTCGGGCTTCGTTGAGGAGGCTGGCCGTCTCTCCGCCTCCCTCGGCGACATGACCGGTGCGGGCAATGACGATCCACTCGTCCTTGTGACCGCCTCGCGGGCTGCCATCGCCGCCGGGGACGCTGGGCGCGGCTGTGCCGGCGCTCGCCGCATCCCGCTGAAGGGCGATGCGCTGCGCGGTCCCATGCGGTCCGAGGCGCTGCTGATGGTCGCCTGGTGCCTCGCCCTGAAGAAGAACCCCGAGACCGCGGGCCTCGCCGCCGATCTCCTGCGTGACCAGAAGGTCGATGCCCCCATCGCGATCGCCGCGCTCGACGCCATGGCGACGGGCGGTAAGCCGGCCATCGATGGCGTCGGCCGGGCCGGGCTCATGGATATGAAGCTGCTGGCGCTCGCCGGCGTGCCCTTGCCGGGCTCCGCCATCGAGGGCGCGACGCCCGAGCTGCTCGCGGTTCTGGCGCTCGACGACAGCGCCGCTCTCGACCTACGCATCGCCGCTGCGGAAGGTGCCGCCGTCGCCAACGCCATCGCCCCCGCCCGGCTCGCCACTCTCTACGCGCGTGCCGAATTCGCGGGAACCATCCGCCAGGCCCCGACCGCCGCCGATCTGCCGCCCCCCCTGAAGCGGGCGCTGCTCTATCAGGCCGCCGCCGGCGAGCGCCAGCCGGTCCGCAAGGCCCGTCTCGTCCGCGCCCTGCTCGACGAGGCCCGCGGCAGCGGCCTCTATCTCGTCGTCGCCCGCATGCTCGCCGACCCGATCGCCGACATGCCGCAGATCTCCGACATCGCCTGGTTTTCCGAGACCGCCGTCGAGATCGACATCGCCGCCGGCCGCTATCGCGAGGCTCTGCGGTGGATCGACTACGGCAACACCGCCGATCCCCAGCGCCAGGGCGGGCTCGTCCATTGGTACACGCTGATCGACATCGCCAATCCCGACCCCGCCGCTCCGCGCGGCTCGTCGATGCGCTTTGCCGAGCAGATGGCGGTGCGTGGCGGCTTCCCGGCCGAGCTTCTGCAACGGCTCGCGACCGTGCTCGATGCCCTGCAGTTCAACATCCCGATCCCGCTATGGGAGGCGGCGAGCCGGACGCCGCAGAACGAGAAGGGCTTCCTGCCGCCGACCGGCGTCCTGCCCGATCTGCAGACCGCAGCCGTCCAGCGCGACGTCGCCCGGACGGTCCTCCTCGCCATTGCCGCGCTCGGCCCCGAAGGCGCTGCCGGAGCGAACCAGATCGCCCTTGGCGACACCATTCGCGCCCTGCAGGGCGCCGGCCTCGAGATCGAGGCTCGCCGTCTCGGTTTCGAGGCGCTGTTCCTCGACTGGCCCCGCCGCACCAGCGGCTGAGCGGGGCGGCTGAGCGGGAGTGAGGGGCAATGGCGGCGACCGTGGCGGGTTGCCGGTCGCCCGTCCCACGGGTTGCGATCGCCCGGGCGACCGATCTCTCCGGCTGCGACTGCCCCGACCGGCGGCGCCTCCGACCGCCAGCCTTGTGTCCTGATCTTCAGCTTCGCCGGGTCTGAGCGCCAGCGCGCCCGGTCACCGGCTCGCGGGCCGGCGGCGGCAATGCGTCCAGCGTCGGATCGGCACCAGCCGCAACCTGCGCCACTTCCTCGCCGGCCAGTTCGGCCGTCACCGTGCTCGCCGTCTCGCCGTCGCCCCCGTTCATATGCATCTCGCCATTGCGCAAGGACGGCTGGCGCATCAGCAGATGGCATACCCGGCTCAGCGTCTCGCGCAGATGATGGCGGTGCACGACGATGTCGCACATGCCGTGCTCCATCAGATACTCGGCCCGCTGGAAGCCCTCGGGCAACTGCTCGCGGATCGTCTGCTCGATGACGCGGGGGCCCGCAAAACCGATCAGCGCGCCAGGCTCGGCGATATGCACGTCGCCGAGCATGGCATAGGAGGCGGTGACGCCGCCGGTCGTCGGATGGGTGAGGACCACGACATAGGGAAGCTGCGCCTCGCGCAGGCGTTGCACGGCGACGGTGGTGCGCGGCATCTGCATCAGCGACAGCATGCCCTCCTGCATGCGCGCCCCGCCCGAGGCGGCGAACATGACGAAGGGCGAGCCGAGATCGACAGCCCGCAGCATGCCGGTGATGACCGCCTCGCCGGCCGCCATGCCGAGCGAGCCGCCCATGAAGCGGAAGTCCTGCACGGCCGCGACCACCGGCAGACCGTCGAGCGTCCCCTCGCCGACCAGCACGGCATCGGAGAGCTTGGTCTCCTCGCGGGCGTCGCGCAAACGGTCCGTGTAGCGCCGCTCGTCGCGGAACTTCAAGGGATCGAGCGGCACCTCCGGTACTTCGATCTTCTTGAACTCCCCCTCGTCGAAGAAGCTCTTCAGCCGCTGCTCGGCCTCCATCCGCATGTGGTGGTTGGAGCCCGGCATCACGAAGCCATTGGCCTCGAGATCCTTGTAGTGGACCATCTGCCCGGTCTCTGGACATTTGATCCAGAGATTGTCCGGCATGTCCGGCTTCTTCCACATGCCGCGGATTTTCGGACGGACGACGCTGTTGATCCAGTTCACTGCGGTCAGACCTCTTGCTGTGCCAATCGCACCGGACGTCTCCGGCGAGGCAGTCCCCGCCGCGGCTGGCGCCGTCGAGGGACCGGACGTGCCGGGGACCGGCATTCCTCGCCCTCACCAGCATTGCCCAAGTCTCATCCGTTGCGAAGCGCTTCTGCCAGCGACCTCACAAGTTTGAGGACGGCCGGCGCCGTCTTCTTCGAGGCCCGTCCGTCTCTGGTCAGGCTGTCGGCGATAGCGTTGACCAGGGCCGACCCGACCACGACGCCGTCGGCGCCACTCGCGATGTTCCTCGCCTGCTCGGGCGTCCTGACGCCGAACCCGACGGCAACCGGCAGCTCGGTCTGCCTCTTGATGCGGGCCACCTGACGGTGCACCACGCCTACATCGGGCGCCTTGGTGCCGGTGATCCCCGCGATCGAGACATAATAGACGAAGCCCGAGGTGTTTGCGAGGACCGCCGGCAGGCGGCGGTCGTCAGTCGTGGGCGCGGCGAGACGCACGAAGTTGAGCCCATGCGCCAGAGCCGGCAGGCAGAGCTCGTCGTCGGCCTCCGGCGGCACATCGACGACGATCAGCCCGTCGACGCCGGCCTTCACCGCGTCCTGGAGGAATTTCTCCACCGGATAGACATAGATCGGGTTGTAGTAACCCATCAGCACGATGGGCGTGTCCTTGTCGCTCTTGCGGAAATCGCGGACGAGCTCGAGCGTCCGCTTCATCGTCTGGCCCGACTTCAGCGCCCTGAGCGAGGAGGCCTGGATGGCGGGGCCGTCGGCCATCGGGTCGGAGAACGGCATCCCAAGCTCGATGATGTCGGCGCCGGCCTCCGGCAGCCCCGCGAGGATGAGCGCGGAAGTCTCCGGATCGGGATCGCCGGCGGTGACGAAAGTGACGAGGGCCGCCCGGCCATCGTTCTTCAGGGCGGAGAAGCGTCGGTCGATACGGGTCTCGGTCATGCCTTGGAACTGCCGATGAGAGGGAAAGGACGGGATGGGACGGGAATATCGGAAAGGACGGCACCTCGAAAGGCCGGGACAGGAGGCTTAGCACCGCCGCGCCGGAAGCGGTAGTGTGACGAGGCGTCTGCCTGGGTCGTTGCCGGGCGCGCGTCAACTCGCCGTCCCTGCCCCCTTTTCCCGCCGGCATCCACCACCCCCGGAGCCACCGATGAACGTGCTCGTGCTCGGCGCCTATGGCCTGATCGGCCGCGAGATCGCTTCGGAGCTGGTCCGCTCGGGGCACCAGGTGACGGGACTTGCCCGCGACGCCTCGCGCGGACGCGCATTGCTGCCGGGCATCGCCTGGATCGGTGCCGACATCGCCAAGCTCACCGAGCCGGACCTCTGGCGCCCTCACCTCGCCGGCATCGATGCCGTCGTGAATGCGGCAGGCGCCCTGCAATCGGGCGGACGCGACGACTTGAAGCGTCTCCAGCGCGACGCTGTCGTCGCGCTCGTCCGCGCCATGGAATTGGGAACTGGAGATGAGCCAGGCCAGCCCGCGACAGGCCGCTCCGGCATCGCGCCATCCTTGCGGAAATTCGTGCAGATCTCGGCGCCCGGTGCCGATCCCGCCGCTCCGACCGAGTTCATGGCGACCAAGGGCGCGGCCGACGAGGCCCTGCGGGCGAGCCACCTCGACTGGACCATCCTGAAGCCCGGCCTCGTCATCGCCCCGACCGCCTATGGCGGCACCGCACTCATCCGCATGCTGGCGGCCTTCCCGCTGGTCCAGCCGGTCGCGCTCGCTCAGACCCGCATCGCAACCGTCGATGTCGCCGAGGTCGGTCGCGCCGTCGCCCGCGCGCTCGCCGATCAGAGCCTCTCCCGGCGCAGCTACGACCTCGTCGAGACCGATCCTCCGACCCTGCTTGAAATCGTCCTCGCCTTCCGCCGCTGGCTCGGATTTCCCGCCCCGGCGCTCGTCGTCGCAACGCCCGCCTGGCTCGTCGCACCCGTTTCGGCGCTCGCCGACCTCGCCGGCCGGCTGGGCTGGCGGCCGCCCTTGCGCTCGACCGCCATGCGCGTGCTCGCCGGGGGTGTGGTCGGCGACCCCGCCCCCTGGCAGACGGCGACTGGCGAGAACTGCGCCCCTCTCGCCGCCACCCTCGCCCGCCTGCCCGCCACCCGTCAGGAGCGGGTATTCGCACGGCTCGAGCTTGCCTTTCCCCTGCTCCTCGTCATGCTGGCCCTCTTCTGGATCGCCTCGGGGACGATCGGCCTCTGGCAGCGTGAGGCGGCCATGGCCGTGCTCGCCGATGCGATGCCCGCCCGATCGGCCGCGGCGGCCGTCGTCGGCGGCGCGCTCCTCGATCTCGGCCTCGGTTTCGGCATGCTGATCGCCCGCTGGCACCGGTGGGCGCTCGTCGGCTCGATCGCCCTCTCGCTCGCCTATCTGGCGCTCGGGACCCTGCTGACGCCCGCACTCTGGGCCGATCCTCTCGGCCCCTTCGCCAAGGTGGTGCCCGTCATCGGCCTCGCCTTGGCGCTCCTTGCCCGCGGAGACGAGCGCTGATGGCCGCCCTGCTCCCCGACTGGCTCCACTTCCTGCGTTGGCTGCACATCATGGGCGCGACGGTCCTGCTCGGCACCGGCGCGGGCATCGCCTTTTTCATGCTGATGGCGCACCGGACCGGCGAGCCGCGGCTTGTCGCCCATGTCGCCCGCACCGTCGTGATCGCCGATTTCCTCTTCACCGCCACCGCAGTCGTCGCCCAGCCCGTGACCGGCGCATTGCTCGCCCGCGGGCTCGGCTGGTCGCTGACCGAGGGTTGGATCCTCGCCTCGCTGGCGCTCTATGTCGTGACGGGTCTCTTCTGGCTACCGGTCGTCGTCATCCAGCACCGGATGATGCGTCTCGCCGAGGCCGCGGTCCGCAACGGCCTGCCACTTCCCGAGGCTTATGGCCGCCTTTTCCGCATCTGGTTCCTGTGCGGCTTCCCCGCCTTCGCCGCCGTGCTCGCCATCATCTGGCTGATGGTGACGCGCCCGGTCGGCTGGTAGGAACTGACTGCGGCCTGGTGGAACCTGACCTCCGTTCCTGTCGATGCGCAGGCCTCACCCGGCCTGTTTGCCGAGCCAGTGGGGCGGCTCGGTCGGTCGCCAGTTGTGACCACGCCGCGATGATGCCCAGCGCCGGACTTCGTCCTCGAGCAGGAGGCGCGCGCTCGTTTCGAGACGCTCCATGCCATCGTCGAGCTTGTCGCGCCATTCCGGCCCCTCGTCCCAGGCGGCGACGAACGCCTCGGCGAGCTCGTTCGGTCGCTCGCGGACAAGCGCGCAGATCAGCACTTCCGCCTGCGCGATGTCCTTGGAGGCTTTGGCTTGATCAAACCGTGAGGCGGCGACGATCAGCTTGTGGACGGCGAACCGCTCTGCGCGCGGAATTGTGACTGGAACTCCAGCATCGGCGCAGCACCGATCGCTCGGGCTCGTGGATCAGATAATCCAGATGACGCAAGGGCTGGGCGCCCGATCCGCCCGGCGCGCCTTCATTCGTGCAGGACGGCGGGCATAACCATCCGAGCCCCGTCTGGCGTCAGCATGTCGACCATGTAGCCCGCACGATTGCGATAACGGGCCGTCACGAACGGATCAGCCGGATCAAGGATGTCGCAGTGAAGCTGTCATCGATGCTGCGGATGACCTCGATGACCGGCGGCATGCATCATCAAGGTTTTCGGAGATGCCAAAATCCGCGCGAAGTCGACGTCTCCCGTCATTACCGCGCGGGCACCGAGCTTCATGCCGAGGAGTCCGGCATACGCTTGGAACGCGAGTGTCCCGACGAGTACGCCTCGCAGCCGAAAGAACCCGGCCCCAGCCATTGCCTCTACGACACGCGCGGAATAACCGTCTGCGGCCGGCAAGCCGGCCGCGAGCAGCGGCAGGGGTTTCAGGCGGCCGCGCCTGGGCTCGATCGGCCGAGATGCGGCCCTATCCACTCGCCTGCCTGTTTGCTCAAATCTCCATGTCGAGATATTTCGCGACCGAAAAGATGTCCTTGTCGCCACGACCGCACATGTTCATGACGAGGAGATTGTCCTTCTTCAGCTTGGGCGCGAGCTTCATGACATAGGAAAGGGCGTGCGCCGGCTCGAGCGCGGGGATGATGCCCTCGAGCTTCGTGCAGAGCTGGAAGGCCTCGAGCGCCTCCTTGTCGGTCGCCGAGACGTAGGTGACCCGGCCGGTGTCCTTCAGATAGGCGTGCTCCGGTCCGACGCCCGGATAGTCGAGCCCGGCCGAGATCGAGTGCCCCTCAAGGATCTGCCCGTCCTCGTCCTGCAGCAGATAGGTGCGGTTGCCGTGCAGGACGCCCGGCCGTCCGCCGTTCATCGAGGCCGCATGCCCGTTCGGCACCTCGAGACCGTGCCCACCGGCTTCCACGCCATAGATCGCGACGCCCTTGTCGTCGAGGAACGGGTGGAACAGGCCCATGGCGTTCGAGCCGCCGCCGATCGCCGCCACCAGCGTGTCCGGCAGCCGGCCTTCGGCCGCCATCATCTGCTGACGAACCTCCTCGCCGATCACCGACTGGAAGTCGCGTACCATGGCCGGATAGGGGTGAGGCCCCGCCACCGTGCCGATGATGTAGTAGGTGTCGTCCACATTGGCGACCCAGTCGCGGAGCGCCTCGTTCATGGCGTCCTTCAGCGTCGCATGGCCGGAATGGGCCGGCCGCACCTCGGCGCCGAGCAGTCGCATGCGGAATACGTTCGGCTTCTGCCGCTCGATATCGGTGGCGCCCATATAGACGACGCAGGGCAGGTTGAACTTCGCCGCGACCGTCGCCACCGCGACGCCGTGCTGCCCGGCCCCCGTTTCGGCGATGATGCGGGTCTTGCCCATGCGCTTGGCGAGCAGGATCTGGCCGAGGCAGTTGTTGATCTTGTGGCTGCCGGTGTGGTTGAGCTCGTCGCGCTTGAAATAGACCTTGGCGCCCTTCAGATGCTCGGTCAGCCGCTCGGCGAGATAGAGCGGGCTCGGCCGGCCATTGTAGTGCGTGTGCAGGTGCTTCAGCTCGGCATGGAATTTCGGATCGCGTTTCGCCGCCTCGTAGGCCTTCTCCAGATCGAGGATCAGCGGCATCAGCGTCTCGGCGACGAAGCGCCCGCCGTATAGCCCGAAATGACCGCGCTCGTCCGGCCCGGTGCGATAGCTGTTGGGCTGTCCGGTGGTTGCCGCCTTCGTCGTCGTCTTCTCGCTTTTCGCCTTCGCCATTGCCCTTGCCTTGAGCCTTCCTGCTCGTCAGATTTGTACAGATCCCTCGAGGAGACGGACCGGTTGTTCGACCGGCCAAGTCCCCCGATCAAGCCCCTTCGCCCGCCGCCTGCGCTTCGGCCACGAAGCGGCCGATCAACGCGCAGTCCTTCTCCCCCGGCCGCCGCTCGACGCCGGACGACACATCGACCATCGGCGCCCCGGTCAGACGGACCGCCGCGGCGACGGTGTCGGGCGTGAGGCCCCCCGACAGCATATAGGGCCCATCGCCCGCGACCGCCTCGAGCGCCCGCCAGTCGAACGTGATGCCGTTCCCCCCCGGCAGCGCGCCTTTGAGCCCCTTGGGCGCCTTGGCGTCGAACATGATGCGATCGGCGACGCCACGAAAGGCGCGCGACTGGAGCGCGTCTGCGGCCGTCTCGACCTTGATGACCTTCATCACCGGCACGCCCGAAAGAGCCCTGACCGCCGCGACCCGCTCCGGGCTCTCGCTGCCATGCAGCTGAATGAGATCGGGCCGGATCGCCTCGGCCGCACGCCGCACCAGATCGTCGTCCGGATCGACCATCAGCACGACCACCTCGGCATGCCCGCGCGCCAGCTCCGCCAGCTCCGCCGCCGTCTCGAGCGAGACGTTGCGCGGACTCTTTGGAAAGAGCACGAGACCGATCATGTCGGCGCCGGCCTCGAGCGCGGCACGAAGCGTCTCGGGCGTGCTGAGGCCACAGATCTTGACCTTGACCGGCATGTCGGGCGTCGGCTCGCTCAGGATGGGCCGCCGGCCTCGCGGGACCGCGGCCCTCGTCGGCCCGCAGGATCGCCCGCGGGGGGGGCGCGCATTGCTGTTGCGCGCAACCTAGTTCATTTCGCTTCGCGGTGGAAAGCGCTTCCTCATGCCGGACCGGCCGCCTGCTCGTGTGCCTCTCCCCAGCGACAGGAATGATTGAGCTTTGCAGGGTGTCGGCTATTTTCACGTCCTGCGGTGGCGGACGGCGCCGCCGGGCGATTGAGCGCCGGACAGGTAATGCCTGGCGCGACGAGGGAGGGACCGATGAAACTGCTGCGCTTTGGACCGAAGGGCGAGGAGAAGCCGGGCCTTCTCGACGGTGCCGGCCGCCTCCGCGATCTCTCCGCCGCCGTCGCCGACATTGCCGGTCCCGCCCTCTCGTCCTCGGCGCTCGACCGGCTCCGGGCGATCGACCCCGCCTCCCTGCCCCTGGTCGCCGGCACACCACGCCTTGGCCCTTGCGTCGGCGCGGTCGGCAAGCTGATCGCCATCGGGCTCAACTATTCCGACCACGCCGCCGAGACCGGCATGGAGGTCCCCTCCGAGCCGATCGTCTTCATGAAAGCCACCTCCTCGATCTGCGGCCCCGCCGACCCCCTGGAGATCCCGCGCGGATCGCAGAAGACCGATTGGGAGGTCGAGCTCGGCGTCGTCATCGGCACCCGCGCCAAATATGTGTCTGAGGCCGATGCGCTCGCCCATGTCGCGGGCTATTGCGTCGTCAACGACGTCTCCGAGCGCGCCTTCCAGGCCGAGCGCAAGGGCCAGTGGACCAAGGGCAAGAGCCACGACACGTTCGGCCCCATCGGTCCCTGGCTCGTCACCGCCGACGAGATCGCCGATCCCCAGGCGCTGAAACTGTGGTGCGAGATCGACGGCCACCGCTACCAGGACGGCACCACCGCCACCATGGTCTACGGCGTCCGGTTCCTCGTCGCCTACCTCTCGCAGTTCATGACGCTGGAGCCAGGCGACGTCATCGCGACCGGCACGCCCCCCGGCGTCGGCCTCGGCATCAAGCCCGCCCCCGTCTTTCTGAGGCCCGGCCAGCGCGTCCGCCTGGGCGTCGAGGGCCTTGGCGAGCAGGACCACGAGACCATCGCCGCCTGAGCCCGGTATTGTCGGCGTAATCCTCGCCGGCAGCGCCTCTATCCTCTTAGGAGATCTTGCGAATCCATTTACGGTGGACCCGGCGCATCCGCGCCGCTGACACCATCGCGAGGAGCTTGAGAGATGGCCCGCAAGTCGACCACCGACAACGGCACCGGCAAGAACGCGGCATCCTCCGCCGCCAAGGTTCTGCGTGATCCCAAGGCATCGAAGGAGGCCAAGTCGGCGGCGGCCTCCGCCCTGACTCAGAAGGGCAGCAAGGAGAACACCTCCAAGAAGGTCGCGACCTCCGCCGCCAAGACGCTCCGCGACCCCAAGGCCTCCAAGGAGGCGAAATCCGCCGCGGCCTCCGCGTTGAAGCAGAAGAAGAAGTAGCGGCACCGGAGCTTGCGGGCTCCGCCAGTCGCGCACCGCCCCCAAACGCGGATGGCGCGGCGCTCGATGCCGGGTCGGGCTTTGCTCGTCCCGGCGGTATTGCCGGGCCACCCGCTTTGCGCTTGCGCCCTCTGTCGACTGTATTTCCCGGCCCATGCGACATTTGGCAGCGGCGCTGCCCGATCTCCGCTCTGGAAAGCGCATCGCGATGGATGGCCCTGGGCCCCTCGCGCGTTTACTGAGGTCGAGGTCGCCTTGCGAATCCGATGGACACCCGGTCGACCCCGGCCCGCCCGGCCGTCGCGAGGCACGGCAAAGTGCTGTCGCATTCCTTGCCGATAGTCGGCAGCAGCGGGCACGTTTGGGGGAGAGCAACGGTGGCCGGTCAAGGCGACGTGACGATCATCAGGGAGGACGCGTTTCTCAAGGGACGCATCCGGCGCTGTCATCACATTCAGATCGAAGGCTATGTCGAGGGCGAGATCATCGCCGACGAGGTGATCGTCCAACCCTCGGGACGCCTGTTCGGCAAGGTGCGCGCCCAGACCCTCGACGTGCTCGGCTTCGTCCAGGGCGACGTCACCGTCCTCGGCCTCTGCCGCATCGCCGAAACCGGCACGCTGAACGGCAATGTGGTCTATGGCCAGCTCACCATGGACGCCGGCGGCAATCTGAGCGCCGATGTGCGCAACGTGCCCCCGACCATCGACGGCGATTTCGAGCTGACCGTCGACAAGGGGCGCGCCGTCCGCATCACCACGCACGACCTGACGGTCCACGATCCCGACGACGTGGCCGAGAACCTCGTCTACACGATCACCAATCCCCGCAATGGCTCGGTGGTCCTGTCCGACGGCGGCAATCGCCCGGTCGAGAGCTTCACCCAGGCCGACATCATCGGCGACCGCGTGCTGTTCCTCCACGACGGCAGCCATTCCAACGAAGCGACCTTCGACGTCGTGGTGGCCGACAGCCAGGGCGCCACATCGGGTGAGCCGCGCCGCGTCACCATCGCGGTCCGCGGCTGACGATCCTCCCCGCCCGATTGATCCGCCAAGGCCCGTCGGCCTTGACTACTCCGCCCACAGCAGGCCGAGGCGGAACGGTGCCGCCTCGAAAGGTGGCGCCGCCACCTCTTCGTCCTCGCGGAACGTCCGCACCAGATGCCAGCCGGGATCGGCGATCGTGAAGACCTCGAGCAGCCGCGCAGCCGGATCGACATGCCAGAGATGCCTGACGCCCTCCCGCCCGTAGATGTCGCGCTTCAGCCCGCGATCGTGCCGCGCCGTCGCCGGCGAGATCACCTCGCACACCCAGTCGGGCGCCACCTCGAACCATGCCGTGTCGGGCAGCCGCGGCAGCCGCTCGCGCCGCCAGCCGGCGAGGTCCGGCACCAGCACGTCCTCGCCGAGGTGCAGCTCCGGTTCATCGAGGATCCACCAGCCGCCTGGACCGCCGGCGCCGAGCTGGAATGGCCCGCCGAGCACGACGCCAAGGCCTGAGCCCGCCAGGACATGGCGCGGCCCCGGACGGGGATGAGTGGTGAGCGCACCACCGAGGATCTCGGCGACGAGATGGGGCGGAACGGCCCTCAGATCCTCGTAGGTCGCTCTGGCTGTCGGTCGGTCCTGCATCTGAGCAGTCTATCACGCATTTTTGCGCGCCGGGCAGCGCCTCGAACAGTGGCCAGGACGGCAAGAAGCCGGGCGTTGGACCTCGCCCGGCTCCTTCCCGGTCGACTTGCATGGCGAGGCGCCGGGCTCACGCTGCCGCCTTCACCACCTCTCCGTTCATGACGAGGCCGTCGCCGCTCGCTGAGACGTGCACCGTGTCGCCGTCCTTGACGGAGCCCTTGAGAATCAACTCGGCGAGCGGATCCTGCACCGCCTTCTGGATCACCCGTTTCAGGGGCCGCGCACCATAGGCCGGATCATAGCCCTGATTGGCGAGCCAGGTCCGCGCCTTGTCGTCGAGCTCGATTGCGATCTTGCGATCCGCCAGCAGCTTCGACAGCCGCCCCATCTGGATGTCGACGATCGCCGCCATCTGCTCGCGCTTCAGCCTGTGGAACAGGATGATCTCGTCGAGGCGATTGAGGAACTCCGGTCGGAAGTGCTGGCGCACCACACCCATCACCAGCCCGCGAGTCTTCTCGATGTCCTGGTTGGGATCGATCAGATATTCCGAGCCGAGATTGGACGTCATGATGACGAGCGTATTCTTGAAGTCGACCGTACGACCCTGCCCGTCGGTAAGCCGGCCGTCGTCGAGCACCTGCAGGAGCACGTTGAAGACATCCGGATGCGCCTTCTCGATCTCGTCGAACAGCACGACCTGATAGGGCCGCCGCCGGACCGCCTCGGTGAGCGCGCCGCCCTCCTCATAGCCGACATAGCCGGGAGGGGCGCCGATCAGCCGGGCCACCGAGTGCTTCTCCATGTATTCCGACATGTCGATGCGCGCCATTGCGTGCTCGTCGTCGAACAGGAAGGTCGCGAGCGCCTTTGTCAGCTCGGTCTTGCCGACGCCGGTCGGCCCGAGGAACATGAAGGAGCCGATCGGCCGGTTCGGATCCTGCAGCCCTGCCCGCGCACGCCGGACCGCGGTCGAGACGGCCTTCACCGCCTCCTCCTGACCGATCACGCGCTTCGCCAGCGCCTCCTCCATGCGCAAGAGCTTGTCGCGCTCGCCCTCGAGCATGCGGTCGACCGGAATGCCCGTCCAGCGTGACACCACGCTCGCGATATGGTCCGGCGTCACCGCCTCCTCGACCATGTCGGCCTTCTGGCCGTCCTTGCTGTCGAGGCCCTGGAGCCGCTTCTCGAGCCCGTCGATGACCACATATTTGAGCTCGCCCGCCCGGTTGTAGTCGCCACGCCGCTGCGCCTGCTCGAGCTCGATCCGCGCCTGGTCGAGCTCCTCCTTGATCTTCTGGACCTCGCCGAGCTTGCCCTTCTCGGACTCCCAGCGGCTGGTCAGCGCGGTCGATTCCTCCTCCAGATCGGCCAGCTCCTTCTCGAGCCGGACCAGGCGGTCCTTCGAGGCCGCGTCATGCTCCTTCTTCAGCGCCTCGCGCTCGATCTTGAGCTGCACGACGCGCCGGTCGATCTCGTCGAGCTCCTCGGGCTTGGAATCGACCTGCATCCTCAGACGCGACGACGCCTCGTCGACGAGGTCGATCGCCTTGTCCGGCAGGAAGCGGTCGGTGATGTAGCGGTTCGACATGGTCGCCGCCGCCACCAGCGCCGAATCGGTGATCCGGACGCCGTGATGCAGCTCGTACTTCTCCTTGAGGCCGCGCAGGATCGAGACCGTGTCCTCGACCGTCGGCTCGGAGACGAACACCGGCTGGAAGCGCCGCGCCAGCGCCGCATCCTTCTCGACATGCTTCCGGTACTCGTCGAGCGTGGTCGCGCCGACGCAGTGCAATTCGCCGCGCGCGAGTGCCGGCTTCAAGAGGTTCGACGCATCCATGGCGCCGTCGGCCTTGCCGGCGCCGACGATCGTGTGCATCTCGTCGATGAACAGGATGATGCGTCCGCCCTCGGCCTCGATCTCCGAGAGCACGGATTTCAGCCGCTCCTCGAACTCGCCGCGGTACTTGGCGCCGGCGATGAGCGCCCCCATGTCGAGCGCGAGCAGCCGCTTGCCCTTCAGGCTCTCGGGCACGTCACCCTTGATGATGCGCATGGCGAGGCCCTCGGCGATCGCCGTCTTGCCGACGCCGGGCTCACCGATCAGCACCGGATTGTTCTTGGTGCGCCTCGACAGCACCTGGATGGTGCGGCGGATCTCCTCGTCGCGGCCGATCACCGGGTCGATACGGCCCTCGGCGGCGGCCTCGGTGAGATCGCGCGCATAGCGCTTCAGCGCGTCATAGGACTTCTCCGCCGTGTCGCTGTCGGCCTTGCGACCCTTGCGTAGGTCGTTGATCGCTTGGTTGAGCGCGTTGGGGGAGAGGCCGGCCTCCTTGAGGATGCGGCTGGCCTCGCTGCCCGTCTCCGTGGCGATGGCGAGCAGCAGCCGCTCGGCCGTGACATAGCTGTCGCCCGACTTCTGCGCGAGCTTCTCGGCGGTGTCGAACAGGCGGGCCGTCGTCTGGGCGAGATAGAGCCCGCCGCTGCCGCCCGAGACCTTGGGCATCTTGCCGAGCACGCGCTCGACGCCAGCCAGTGCATCCTCCGGCCGGGCCCCGGCCCGTCGCATCAGCCCGGCGGCGAGGCCTTCCTCGTCGTCGAGCAGCACTTTGAGGACATGCTCGGGCGTGAACTGCTGGTGCCCCTCGCGCAAGGCGAGGCTCTGCGCTGCCTGGACGAATCCCCGGGCGCGCTCGGTGTATTTCTCGAGATTCATGTCTCAGCTCCTCGGCGCGCCACCCGACGTCCCCATTCGGGGCCCCTCGGCCGGCGCCGTCTGCAGATTGCCGTTGCGGATGATGGCATCGCCCGCGAGCCCGCAACCGGCACTCCCGGAGCCGCCATCCTCTCGGCGACATATGGGATCGATCCCGTTGCGGAAAAAGGGGCGGGGCGCCCCCCGGCGACCGGCTGCCGCAGGCCTTCCGAATGCCCGGTTGCCCACTGTCGCACTTCCGGACAGGATGTCGGCCGCTGTGCCGTCGAGGTGAGAGAGGCGATCCATGTCCGGCAACCTGTACGAGCGCGTGGCCGCGCGCCTCGATGGCCCCGATGACGTCTTCATGACGGTTCCGCGCTTGGACCGAAGCGACCAGCGGACCGTGACCGCGCACGGACTTGCCGCCCTGACCGCCCGCATGGCTCACGCCCTCGTCGCCTCCGGCGTCGTGCCGGGCGACCGGGTCGCCGTCCAGGTCGAAAAGAGCCCCGAGGCCATCGCGCTCTATCTCGCAACCATCCGGGCGGGCGCGGTGTTCCTTCCCCTCAACACCGCCTACACGCTGGCCGAGCTCGACTATTTCCTCGGTGACGCCCGCCCGCGCGCGCTTGTCGTCGGCCTCTCGCGGGCGGCAGACGTCGCTCCCCTTGCCGCCCGCCACGGCGTCGCCGCCGTTCTCACTCTCGGCACCGATCGCGACGGCACGCTGATCGAGGCCTGCGCGACCGCAAACGACCGCTTCGCAACCGTACCCCGTCGCCCCGACGACCTCGCCGCCATCCTCTACACCTCGGGCACCACCGGTCGCTCCAAGGGTGCCATGCTGACCAACGCCAACCTCGTCTCCAATGCCGAGGTGCTGGTCGGGGCCTGGGCCTTCACGGCGCGCGACGTGCTGCTGCACGCCCTGCCGATCTTCCATACGCACGGGCTCTTCGTCGCCACCAATGTGATGCTGCTGTGCGGCGGCTCCATGCTGTTCCTGCCGAAATTCGATGCCGATATGGTCATGGCCGCCATGCCCCGCGCCACCGCCATGATGGGCGTGCCGACCTTCTATGTCCGCCTTCTGAAGGACGAGCGGCTGACCCGCAGCAGCACGGCCCATATGCGGCTGTTCGTGTCGGGCTCGGCCCCCCTCCTCGCCGACACCCACCGGCAATGGCAGGAGCGGACCGGCCACGCGATTCTCGAGCGTTACGGCATGACCGAGACAAATATGAACACCTCCAACCCCTATGACGGCCCGCGCGTGCCCGGCACCGTCGGCCTGCCGCTTCAGGGTGTCGCGCTGCGCATCACCGATCCCGAGACCGGCCGCCCGCTCGAAGAGGGCGAGATCGGCATGATCGAGGTGAAGGGCCCGAACGTCTTCAAGGGTTATTGGCAGATGCCCGAGAAGACCGCGGCCGAGTTCCGCCCCGACGGCTTCTTCATCACCGGCGATCTCGGCCGGATCGACGCGAACGGCTATGTCCAGATCGTCGGCCGCGGCAAGGATCTCGTCATCTCGGGCGGCTTCAACGTCTATCCCAAGGAGGTCGAGACCGAGATCGACTCGCTGCCGGGCGTCGTCGAGAGCGCGGTGATCGGCCTGCCGCATCCCGATTTCGGCGAAGCCGTCACCGCCGTCGTCGTCGCGGCGAACCGGTCGACGCTCGACGAGGCTTCCGTCCTGAAGGCGCTCGATGGGCGTCTCGCCCGCTTCAAGATGCCCAAGCGCGTGCTGATGGTCGACGACCTGCCGCGCAACGCCATGGGCAAGGTGCAGAAGAACCTGCTGCGCGAGACCTACAATTCGCTCTACCAGACGGCCTGAGGACGGTCCGCGGATCAAAGCTCAATGCGCGACCCTGAGCACGCCGGCATCGACCGCACGGAACTGGCAGTAGAAGTCGCGGTTCGGACAGAAGGGCGGTGGCGCGCTCATGACGATCGAGGCATCGAGCCAGCGCCGGCAGGCCACCGCATGTCGGCAGGAGGCGCAATTGCTCCGCGCCGCCGCGAACTCCTCGCCCGCGCTGTCGCGGATCGAGGCGGCAGCGTCGATGCCCAGCCGCTCCATCACCTCGTCCATGAGACGGGCCCCCGTCTCCACCTTCCTGAACCGGGTCCAGGATTGCGTGGGCAGTCGCATCGGGCGCCTCCACAGGCTGGTCGGCATGAAGCCTTGTCACCAACTCGCGAAGGGTCTGACTTTCGCGAGGTGGTATGCGCGCGGGGTTGGTGGGGCGGCCGCGCGCGAACCAACGAGATACCGGCGCGGATCCAACTGGATCACGTGTCGAAACTCCTGCGCGCCGGCATGAGATCCAACGATCCGCGGCGAAGTATAATCCTCTTCATCTGGTGGCGGCTGCGACGAATTGCGAGGTCTCTTTTCGCGTCGGCACACGGCGCGATTGTCGCAGGCGCGGATCACCTGGCAGCGCGGGCGAGACGGCCCGGGCCTCACGCCGCCCCGCCGCCTTTCTTGAAGGGGGCCATGCCCTCGCGCGCCAGCTCGTCGGCCCGCTCGTTCTCCGGATCGCCGGCATGGCCCTTGACCCAGTGCCACGTCACCTCGTGGCGCCTCAGCGCCTCGTCGAGCGCCTGCCACAGCTCCATGTTCTTGACCGGCTTCTTGTCGGCCGTGCGCCAGCCATTGCGCTTCCAGCCGAAGATCCACTTGGTGATGCCGTCGCGGACATAGTTGGAATCGGTGAAAAGCTCGACGCGCGATGGCCGCTTCAGCGCGTTCAGCGCCTCGATCGCCGCCATCAGCTCCATGCGGTTGTTGGTCGTGCCGGCCGCCCCGCCATTGAGCTCCCGCCGGTGGTGCCCCGAGACCAGGATCGCCCCCCAGCCACCAGGGCCCGGATTGCCCGAGCAGGCCCCGTCCGTATGGATGACGATGTGCGGCCGACGGGCGGAACGCTCCCCCTCGCTCATATCGCCCCGTCTATCCCGTACTCGCCGGCGCTCCTCACCTCCCGATGGAAGCGCAGCTTGCGGACATATTCCTGGGGGTCGAGGCGATTGACGAGCGCCGTCGGCGCCGTATGGAGCCAGTCGTGCGCCCGCGTCAGCAGGAAACGCAGCGCCGCCCCACGGGCGAGGATCGGCAGCGCCGCGATCTCCTCGGGCGACAGGCCCCGGCCGCGCCGGTAGGCCTCCAGCATCGCCCGCGCCTTCGTCACGTTGAAGGCATGATCGGCCTCGAAGCACCACGCGTTGAGACACACGGCGATGTCGTAGGCGAACATGTCGTTGCAGGCGAAATAGAAGTCGATCAGGCCGGAGAGCCGGTCGCCGCGGAAGAAGACGTTGTTGGGAAAGAGGTCCGCATGAATGACGCCGACCGGCAGACCGGCCGGCCAGCGCCGCTCCAGCTCATCGAGCTCGGTCTCGATCAGCGCGCCGAGCCCCGCCGACACTTTGTCGGCATCCTCGCCGAGCCGTGTCGCGATCTCCCGCCAGCCGGCGAGCGACAAGGCGTTCTCGCGCGTCAGCTTGAACCCCTCGCCGGCCTGATGGAGCCCCGCCAGGGCTTCCCCCAGGCCCGCGCAATGGGCGACGCTCGGCCGCTTCACCGAAATCCCCTCGAGAAACGAGACGATCGCCGCCGGTCGCCCGGCCAATTCGCGCAGCATCCGCCCTTCGAGGTCGCGCAGCGGCGTCGGACAGGTGATGCCGCGGCCCGCCAGATGCTCCATGAGCCCGAGAAAGAACGGCAGGTCGTCCCGCCGCACCCGCTTCTCGTAGAGCGTGAGAATGTAGGATCCCCTCGCCGTCTGGACGAGATAGTTGGAGTTCTCGACTCCTTCCGCGATGCCCTTCACGGAGACGAGCTCGCCGAGCCCGTAGCTGTCGAGGAAGTGGGCGAGCGCCTCGGGCTGCACCTCGGTATAGACCGCCATGTTCCCCGGCCTCAGTCCCTGAGCTCGCGCGGCGGATTGAAAACGACCGCCTCGGTTGCCGTCGTCACGGTTTCGACCGTGGTGTCGAACCGCGCCGCAAAGGCTGCGAGCACCTCGTCGACCAGCACCTCCGGCGCCGAGGCCCCCGCCGTGACGCCGACCGTGGCGACCCCCTCGAACCGCTCCCAGGGGATGTCGTCGGCGCGCTGGATCAGCATCGCCTCGGCAGAGCCCGCCCGCTCGGCGACCTCGACGAGGCGCTTGGAGTTGGAGCTGTTAGGCGCCCCGACGACGAGCACCCGCTCGCACCGGCCCGCGATCGCCTTCACCGCCGCCTGCCGGTTGGTCGTCGCATAGCAGATGTCCTCCTTGTGCGGCCCGGCGATCCCCGGAAATCGCTCCTTGAGGACGGCGACGATGCCCGCCGTGTCGTCGACCGAGAGCGTCGTCTGGGTGATGTAGGCGAGCCGCCCGGCATCGTGTGGAGACAGGCGGCGGGCATCCTCGACCGTCTCGACGAGGTGGACGGCGCCTTCGGGCAATTGGCCCATCGTGCCGATGACTTCCGGGTGCCCCTCATGACCGATCAGCACGATCTCGAGCCCGGCCGCATGATGGCGAGCCGCCTCGACATGGACCTTGGAGACCAGCGGGCAGGTCGCATCGAGATAATAGAGCTTCCGCCGCCTCGCTTCGGCTGGCACGGCCTTGGGCACGCCATGTGCCGAGAAAACCACAGGGGCGTCGCAGTCCGGGATCTCGTCGAGCTCCTCCACAAAAATGGCGCCTTTCGCCTTGAGGCTGTCGACGACGAAGCGATTGTGGACGATCTCGTGGCGCACATAGACGGGTGCGCCGTGCTTTTTGAGGGCGAGCTCGACGATCTGGATGGCCCGGTCGACGCCCGCGCAGAATCCGCGCGGTGCGGCGAGCAGGATGGTGAGCGGTCGGCGCGCCCCGGCGGGCCCGCCCTTTCCGTCCGGCATGGCGATGGCCACTCCTTGGTCGATGCGGGCGCAAACTCAGATGGAGCGTTGAGAGGCCGCAGTCAATCGCCAACTGCTCGCTTTGCCGGGTCGGTCGGGGGGTGCTAGTGTCGCCTGCAACGGGCGGGGGCCCTCTATGATTCGGCGGGAATTCATCCAAGGCGTGATGCGCCCGGCGGGGTGCTGCCGCCTCAAGAACACAGGTGAGTGATGAGCGCTCGCAACCGTGACGCACGTGCCTCTGCCGGGGCCGCTGGCCGCAGCACCCTCGCCGCCGTGATCGTGACGCTCGCACTCGCGGGCTGCGGCATGGGCTCGATGGGGTCGCTGACCGGTGGCCTGCTCGGCCAGGGCTCGACGGCCTCCACGGATGCGCCGGCCGTGTCGGAGGAATCGCTGCTCAGCGCCGCCAAGACCGACGCGGATGCCGACGCCACATCGACCACCATGGCCAGCCTCGCCTCGGCCGCCAGCACCTGCCCGCAATTCTTCGTCGATTCGGACGAGCGCGAGTTCACCTCCTACGAGGCTGGCCGGGACGGCGACGGCCTCGCCATCATGCATCGCGGCGAGATCACCCAGACGGCGCGCGAGTGCCAACTCGCCGCCGGCCAGATGACGGTCAAATACGGGTTCTCCGGCCGCGTGCTGCTCGGCCCCAAGGGGCAGGCCGGATCGATCGCGCTGCCGGTGACGGTCTTCGTCACCGACGCCGAGCGCGAGAAGATCGCCACCGACGACGTCAACATCTCCGTCGACGTGCCGGCCGGCCGGCCGATCGGCTATTTCTCCACGGTCCGCACGGTGACCTTCCCGCTCCCCGACGGCGTCCGCCCGGCCGACTACAAGATCTTCGTCGGCTTCCGCAAGCCCGCCAAGGCCAAGGGCTGAGCCCCGATCGGGTGCTTGCCTCGTCCCAGGCGCGAGAGCTTCCGGGCTTTCGGCCCGCCCGCTCTTCCACGGATCCCTGAATGTCCCGCGCGGGCCTTTGCCCCCACGACGCCGCGGGTCCTCGCCGCGCCCGCGCCGGGCAAGCGGGACGCCCTTGCTCGGCCGATCCGGCTCGTCCATCGCCCAGGCGAGGGAGTTCAGGCCTTCGCGCGGCGCGCCTTGAAGGCCCGGATCCAGCGCCTGACGATCAGCATGGTCGCCGGCAGGATCACAAGGTCGCCGATCAGCGCCGCCATCAGCGTGACCGCACAGAGCCGCCCGAACACCCTGAGCGAGGGCAGTTCGGAGAACACCGTCACGGCGAGGCCGAAGGCGAGCACGATCGTCGTCAGCATCAGCGCCGGCCCGATCAGGATCGCCGCCCGATGGACCCCGAGCGCCGGATCCTCGTCCGGCCGGTCCTCGAGCCTCAGCCGGTTGAGGAAATGGATGGTCGCATCGAGGCCGAGGCCGAAGGCGACGGTCAGCGCCACGATGCTCGCGAATTGCAGCCCCTCGTTCGTCAGCCACAGCAGCGTGCCCGAGGCGACGATCGGAAAGAGACCGGGCAGCATGCTGACCGCCCCGATGAAGAACGAGCGGAAGGCGAGGCCGATCAGCGCCGCGACGAACACCATCTCGACCGTCAGGCTGGCATTGAGCTGCTCGATCATCGAAGCGGAGTTCCGCGCGGCGATGGCCGGCAGGCCGGTGACGCTGATCTTGTAACCTGGATGCGCCTGCCGGATCGGCTCCATCGCCCGATCCATCGCCTCGACCACCGGCAGGATCTGCGCCGAATCGACGTCCGGTAGTCGGCCTGTGACGACCACCGCGTCCTGCTCGACCGATATGAACCGGCGGACGAGATGCTCCGGCAGGATGTCGACATACTTCTTGAGCACCTCGACCGAGGTCTCACCCGCCTTTTCCGCCAGCCAGCGCCTCAGCGTCTCGACCGACCAGACATTGCCGATGCCCGGCTGCTTCTCCACCACCTCGTGCACCGCCTTCAGCACGCCGAGCGAAGTCTCGTTGAAGAGCTCCGTCCCCTTGGGCAGCTCGACGAGGATATGCACCGGATTGGCGCCGGTCAGTTTCTCGTCGAGCCGGCTGCCCGCCTCGAGCGCCTGCTCGCGGTCGGGCACCTGGTCGGCGAGCCGGTAGCGCGGCTCGAGCGAGAGATGCGCCGCGGTGAAGAGCCCGAGCAGTGCGATGCCGCCGAGCGCATAGATGCCCGGCCGCGCCAGCACCCGGTCGATGATCGCCGCGCTCAGATCGCGCAGGATCTGCATGGCGCCGTCGCCGAGCTTCGCCGACTGCTCGAGCCCCTTGGTATTGCGGATGAGGAACATGCCGAGCAGCGGCAGGAGCACGATGACGGCCAGATAGGAGAGGATCGTCGCCAGCGCCCCGGCATAGCCGAACGTGCGGATCAGCGCCGAATCCGAGAAGGCGAGCGTCACGAAGGAGAGGCAGGCCGCCCCATCCGTCAACACACAGGCCGGCCCGACCACCAGGATGGCGAAGCGCAGCGCCGTCACCTTGTCGTCGCCCGCGATCAGCCGGTCGCGCAGCGCGAACACGATCTGCATGCTGTCGGAGAAGCCCATCACCATGATGAGCGGCGTCATGACGTTGAGGAAGAGGTTCAGGCGGAAATCGAGCCAGCCGAGCACGCCGAGCGACCAGATGATGGCGAGCACCGGCGGCAGGACGGTCAGCAAGAGCAGCGACAGGCGGCGGAAGAAGATGCCGGCGATGATCGCGCCGATGGCGAGACCAAGACCGTTATAGGTCAGCTGGTCGCGCTCGACGGCATTGCGGATCTCGAGCTGCATGACCGGTGCGCCGGAGAGCTCGGCAGTCAGTCCGGTGCCCGCCAGCGACTCATCGACCTGCGCGCGGATCTGACCGACCGCCTCCCTGAGGCTGACGCCCTCGACCGTTGCCCTGTCGAGCGCGATGACGACGAGAGCCAGCTCCCCATCCGGCGACAGGAGCTTGTCGCGGATGATCTCGTTGTCCCTGACATGCGCGATCAGATCGTCATAGGCTTGGCCCTCCGGCAGCACCTCGGGAAAGAGCGGCGGCGGAAGCTGCCCGGCCTCTGGCACGCCGCGCGCCGAGAAGAGCGAGATCAACCCGTCGAGGGAATCGACGAAATGCAGGTCGGTGACGAGATTGCGCAGCGCCATGAGCTGCGGCCGCTTCAACAGATCGCGGCCCTCGACCACCACCAGCACATCGTACTCGCTGGAGGGGAACCGTGTCGCGAGCTGCTCGTAGCTGCGGAACTCGACGGTGTCGTTGCGGAACAGCTCGGTGAGCGAGTCGTCGACTTTCAGCCGGTTGATGCCCATCCATGCCACGACCGTCAGCCCGGCAACGATCAGCACGAGCAGGATCGGATAGGCGAGCGCGACAAGCCCTATGCGCTCGAGCCCGAGCCCGACGCTCGGTCCCTCCGGAGCCGGTGTCGGCTCGTTTCTGACCCGATCGTCCATCGGCCCCTCCAATCCCCTTCCCCGTGGATCGCTACAGGGTCACTGATTTGACGCAAGGCCGCAACGCCACTGCCGCGACCCCCATGCGGGCCTGTCCGGCGGACACGGCCTCCCTCATCGGCTGCGCAGGGCGGCCGCGAGCGCCGTCACGGCGAGGCCGAGCGAGATCACCGCGCTCCAGCCCGCGAACGAGAGATAGGCGAAGCGGAACGGCGCCTCGTCGCAGCGGATCACCTTGGTCTGGCTCAGATCCTCCAGGACGCTGCCAGACTCGAGCGTAAGGCCGCCCGCGCCCGAGCACGCCGTCGGCCCGGCCCACCATTTCCATTCGACGCCCGAATGATAGACGCCGAGCCCAGCATTGACGAGGAAGCCGACCGCCGCGAGCGCCAGCAGCACCCCGGCAAAGCCCCGCCGGCCCGCCTGCATCATGACGAGGGCGACGAGGGTGACCGGCACGCCCGCATAGTAGGCGATCCGCTCCCTGAGGCAGAGCGGGCAGGGCTTGTAGCCGCCGATATGCTCGAAGGCGAGCGCGGCGAGGATCGCGGCGGCTCCCACGATCAGCACCAGGGTTGCAAGCCGGCTCGCCGTCAGGCCGTCACCCTTCGCGGTCATGCTCGAGGTTCCCTTCACACGACGTATTTCACCAGCACGAACCCGCCGACGATGAACAACGCCGAAATGGCGGCGAAAAGGCCGAGATTGCGCTCGATGATCCCGCGGATGCCGTCGCCGAACTGGTTGAGCAGCCCCGCGACCAGATAGAAGCGGATGCCACGCGTGATGATCGACAGGATGGTGAACCAGAACAGGCTGTAGCCCGCAAGGCCGCTGGCGATGGTGACGAGCTTGTAGGGGATCGGCGTCATCCCCTTGATGAGGATGATCCAGTGCCCCCATTCCTGGTAGAGGGCGCGGAAATGCTCGAGCCGGTCACCATAGCCATAGGCCGAGATCAGCCAGTGCCCGACCGTATCATAGAGCAGTGCCCCGATCGCATAGCCGAGCAGGCCGCCGAGCACCGACATCACGGTGCAGATGCCGGCGAAGAACCAGGCCCGCTTCGGATTGGCGAGCGCCATCGGCACCAGCATCACGTCGGGCGGCACGGGAAAGAACGAGCTTTCCGCGAACGCCACCGCGCCGAGCACGTAGGGCGCACTCGGACGGTCGGCAAGCTCGATCACTTTGTCGTAAAGCCGGCGCAGCATGCGGCCGGTGCTTATCGGGCGTCGCCGTCTTTGTCCACTGTCACGGCGGTGGCAAGGACCGGCTCCTGTGGGACTGAGGCATGGCCGCCATGGCGGGCTCGAGCAGGTCCAGGCGAAGCGGGCCCCGCTCGCCGCCGCCGGGGCGAGGTCGGAGGATTGGAGTTGGTTCACCAGTCGACGCCAATCGAGCCCGCTGATGAGGATCAGGTCTGCGCCGGCTCCCTCCCGGCCCTCGTTCCGCCGCGCCCACCCCGGTGTTAGTCTCCCCTCCGCCGCAGCCGCTGCAATCGCGGGCGAGGGGCCGCCCATGGCTCTTCGGGGGAGAGGGACATGCCGGACGGAACCGAGATCTTCGACGTGATCGTCGTCGGCGCCGGCGTGTCGGGCCTCGGCACCGCCTGCCATCTGAAGTCCGACATGCCGCACAAGCGCATCCTGATCCTGGAGCGCGAGGAAACCTTCGGCGGCACCTGGCTGACCAACACCTATCCGGGCGCCCGCTCGGACAGCGACCTCTTCACCTATGGCTATCGTTTCAAGCCTTGGATGGGTGCGCATTATGCCTCGCGCGAGGAGATCCTCGCCTATCTGGGAGAGGTCGTTGCCGAGCACGCGCTCGATCGCCTCATTCGCTATGGAATGACGGTCACCGCCGCCGACTGGTCCTCGGCCGACGCACTCTGGACACTGACGGTTGCCGGCTCCGGCGGTGAGAGCCTTCGTTTGCGGACCCGCTTTCTGGCGATGTGCCAGGGCTACTATCACCATCGCAAGGGCTACTGGCCGGATTGGCCGGGGCTTTCGAGCTACACGGGCGAGATCGTCCATTCGCAGGAATGGCCGGAGGATCTTGACGTCTCCGGCCGTTCGATCGTCGTCATCGGCTCGGGCGCGACGGCCGCCACGCTCGTCCCCGCGCTCGCACGCTCGAGCGGTCCGATCACCCTGCTGCAGCGCTCGCCGAGCTGGTATTTCTGGGGCTCGAGCACGAAGGACCTGGTCGAACTGCTTCGCCGCCTCGACATCGATCCCGCCTGGATCCACGAGATCGCGCGTCGCAAGTCCGTTGCCGACGAGGCGGAGTTCATCCGCCGCACGCTCGAGGAACCCGAGGCCGTCAAGGCCGAGATGCTGGAGGCCATCCGCGACGTTCTCGGCCCCGGCTTCGACATCGAGACGCATTTCCATCCGCGCTACCGGCCCTGGCAGCAGCGTGTCTGCTACATCCCGGACGCCGATTTCCTGGAGACGTTCCGCTCCGGCAAAGCCACGATCGTCACGGCGGAAATCGAGCGCTTCACGCCGGACGCGATCCGCCTGAGGTCCGGTCGCGAGCTGAAGGCTGATCTCGTCGTCGCCGCGACCGGCTTCGATCTCTGCCTCCTCGGCGACGTCCACTTCAGCCGCGACGGCGAGCCCGTCGACATCGCCGAGACCGTCACCTACCGGGGCATGATGTTCTCGGGCCTTCCCAATCTCACCTGGACTTTCGGCTATCTCCGCGCGAGCTGGACGCTGCGCGTCGACATGAACGCCGAGTTCCTCTGCCGCCTGCTTCGCCACATGGACGCGAACGGCCATCGCGCCGCCATGCCTCAGCTTCTCCCTGAAGAGCAGGCCCTGCCGAGGCGGCCGTGGGTCGAGCCGGAGAATTTCAACGGCGGCTATCTGATGCGCAGCCTCGCAAGGATGCCCCGCAGCCTCGACCGGCCTGAGTGGCGACATATGCATGATTACTGGGCGGAGAAGGACACCATCCCCGCCATCGATCTCGCAGACGGCCGCCTTCGCTTCGCCTGAGCCTGGAGCACCGCCTCGACCTTGCCCGGGGCTTCGCCTCGAGCCTCGCCCGCACCGGGTGGAACGCGATATAGCTGGTGCTTCGATTCCGACATTTGCATCCCGTTTCAGAATCCGTGAGAGCAAATGTCGGAATCATGAGAACCACTGGCAAGCCTGAGGAGCTTTCGAATTTGACACTTGAGAACGCACTTCGCAGCAACCGGGACACGAAGTGTCAGATTCGCTCCACTGGCCAATGACGCTTTTGCCTGCGCCGGCAGCTCTCTGCCACGTCCGTTCCGCCCCTGCGCCGCTCGTGTGCATCCATTGAAGACCGAGGTCCCGATATGCGTCCGCTTGAAACCTTCGCCAATCTCGTCGACGGCGTGACCCAGCCGGTCGGCGCGACTTTCGAGAGCTTCGATCCCTTTACGGGAAAACCCTGGGCCCGCATTCCCCTTGCGACGCCGGACGACGTCGACCGTGCGGTCACCGCCGCGCATCGCGCCTTCCGCTCCGGCCCCTGGCACGACATGACGCCATCGGCACGCGGCCGTCTGCTCGTCCGCCTCGCCGATCTGATCGCGGCCAATGCCGAGCGGCTCGCCGCCATCGAGACGCGCGACAACGGCAAGCTCATCGCCGAGATGGGCTCGCAGCTCCGCTACATTCCCGAATGGTACCGCTACTTCGGCGGCCTCGCCGACAAGATCGAGGGCGCCGTCCTGCCGATCGACAAGCCCGGCATGTTCGCCTTCACGAGGTCCGAGCCGCTCGGTGTCATCGCGGCCATCGTGCCCTGGAACTCGCCGATCCTGCTGCTCACCTGGAAGCTCGCCCCGCTGCTCGCCGCCGGCAACACCGTCGTCATCAAGCCCTCCGAGCACGCCTCGGCCTCGACGCTCGAATTCGTCAGGCTCATCGCCGAGGCCGGGATTCCCGCCGGCGTCGTCAACACGGTCACGGGATTCCCCGGCGAGGTCGGCGCCCCCCTCGTCTCCCATCCGCTCGTCGCCAAGATCGCCTTCACGGGTGGCGAGCCGGGTGGCCTCGCAGTCTACCGCGCGGCGGTCGAAGGCCTGAAGACCGTGACGCTGGAGCTCGGTGGCAAGTCCGCCAACATAGTCTTCGCCGACGCCAATCTCGAGAATGCGGTCGACGGCGCCATCTCCGGCATCTTCGCCGCGACGGGCCAGACATGCATCGCCGGCTCGCGACTGCTCGTCGAGCGCAGCATCCACGATCGGTTCGTCGAGGCCGTGCTACAGCGCGCCGGCACCGCCCGCATCGGCGATCCCTCGAGGCTCGAAACCCAGGTCGGCCCGATCACCACCGAGGCACAGCGTACCAGGGTGCTCGGCTATATCGACATCGCGCGATCGGAAGGCGCCGAATGCATGCTCGGCGGCAAGAAGCCGACGCGCGACGATCTCCTCGACGGCTGGTTCGTCGAGCCGACCATCTTCACGCGCGTCTCCAACTCCATGCGCATCGCGCGCGAGGAGGTGTTCGGCCCGATCCTCTCCATCATCCCCTTCGACGACGAGGCGGAAGCCTTCGCCATCGCCAACGACAGTCCCTATGGGCTCGCTGCCGGGCTCTGGACACAGGATATGGGCCGCGCCCTCAGGGGCAGCGCAGCGCTCGAGGCCGGAACCGTCTGGATCAACACCTACCGCGCCGTCAGCTACATGGCGCCCTTCGGTGGCTACAAGCGCTCCGGCATCGGACGCGAGAGCGGCCAGGAGGCGATCGGCAATTTCCTGCAGACCAAGACCGTGTGGATCGACACCATCAGCAAGGCGGCCAATCCCTTCGTGATGCGCTGACGATGACGATGGCGCGGGATCGCGGGACATCTTGCCGGTGCCCTGCGATCCCGCGAACCCACTCGCAAGAGCGTCACGAAACACTCGGTCGCGGCGGCAGATGTGCGTGACGGCGGTGGTAGCGTTCCGCCTCGCGTACCTCGACCGGTTCGGTCAACACCCTGAGGAATCCGTCCATCGGCACGTCGAGCTCCTCGGCGAACCGGCGACCGTCGAACACCGCGCTGGCGATCGTTCCGGGGATGATGCAATCGCCGATGCGCACCAGCTTCCGCACCCGGTGTTCGCCGCTCTCCTGCAGCGCCGCAAGCTCGTCGTAAAGCGCGACATCGGGGAGGCGCGCGGTCACCAGCACGACCGACGCCGCGGCCAGCCGCTCCCGTCGATCCGTGAACACGCAGGCGAGCTCGACCTCGCCCTCGCGGATCGCCGCGATGTTCCGCGTCACATGGATGCTCACGCCAAGCTCGAGCAGCCGTCGCTGGATCGCCGATTGCTCGAGCGTATTCGCCGTCCACGCCGAGACGGCGGAATTGGCGGTGACGAGCCGGACGTCGGCGACGCCACGCGCAACCAGCGTCTCGGCGACGACGCCGCCCATGTAGAAATCGTCGTCGTCGAACACGACCACCGGCCCCTCGATCGCGACGCCCGCCATCACGTCGTCGGGCGTCAGGATTCGAGGCTGCCCCGTGACGGGGATCGCCTTGTGATTGTTGCGCCCGAAGCCGTCCCGCCGCCACCGCGCGCCCGTCGCTATGACGACATTGGCAATGTCGGTTGCCAGCACGTCCGCCGCCGTCATCGCGCTCTCGCGATAGACCGTGACGTTGGCCATCCGCTTGATCTGCCCTTCGCGCCAGTCACGCACGCGGATCCACTCGGAAAGGCCGGCAAGACCGGCCTCCCTCACGACCCGTCCGCCGAGCTCGCGCCTCGCCTCGGCGAGCACGACCGTGTAGCCGCGATGGCCGAGCGCCTGCGCGCATTCGAGCCCCGCCGGGCCCGCGCCGACGATCAGCACCTCTTCGCGCGAGCCCGCCGGCCGATAGCGCTCGGGATGCCAGCCGCGCTTGTACTCCTCACCGACCGTCGGATTCTGCGTGCAGGCGATCGGCGCGCCGACATTGTAGGATGCCACGCACATGTTGCAGCCGATGCACTCCCGGATGTCCTCGATGCGGCCCTCTTCGATCTTCTTGGGCAGGAACGGATCCGCGATCGAGGGACGCGCCGAGCCGATGATGTCGAGAATGCCCCGCTTGATCTGGGACACCATGGCATCGGGCGAGGTGAAGCGGCCGACGCCGATCACCGGCTTCGTCGTCACGCTCTTCACATATTTGTTGTAGGGCTCCTGGAACCCTTCCTTGGCAAAGCGGCTGGTCTTGCTGTCCTCGAGCCAGCCGCTCACCTTGATGTCCCAGGCATCGGGCAGTTCGGCGAGCATGGCGACGATGTCTCGTCCCTCGGCGTCGGCGACGATGCCGTCGGGCCCGGACAGCTCGTCGATCGTGAGGCGCACGACGACGGCACAGCTCTGCCCGACCGCGTCCTTGGTGTCCTCGATCACCTCGCGCAGCAGCCGCGTGCGGTTCTCCAGCGAGCCGCCATACTCGTCGGTGCGGTGGTTGCGGCGGCGCGACAGGAAGAACTGCAGGAGTTCCAGATCGTCGGCCGCGTAGACATAGACGATGTCGAAGCCGACATCGCGGGCCTTGAGCGCGGCGCGCCTGTGCCACTGGCGATAGGCCTTGATGTCGGCTTTGTCCATCTGCTTTGCCTGCACCGGATCGCGCCGCGAGGGTGTGTCGATCGGCGCGATCAGATGCTCGCGCGTGTAGCGGTTGGCGACGGCCCAGCCGCCATGGGCGAGCTCGGCGCCGGCGAGCGCACCATGCTCGTGGATGGCGTCGGTCAACAGGCGGAGCTGCGCCTCGTCGTTCTCCTCCCAGAGCTTCACCTGCGGGAACGGCGTCGTATCCGAGCTTGGATGGATCGACAGGATGTCGGTGCACACCGCCGCCCAGCCGCCTTCCGCCTTGACGCCGCGCATCGCCGCGTGACCGCGCGGCAGGGTGGCGCTCAGACCATTGCAGTGGGGCACCTGATAGAAGCGGTTCTTCAGTGTCACCGGCCCCAGTCGGATCGGCTCGAACAGGATGTCGTATCTCGGATCGCGCATCACCCTCTCCCCGTCTGCGTCCCCGTCAGGCCTTGAAGCGGCGGCAGGCCCGGTCGGCCGCCTCGAAGGTCTGCTCCAGATCCTCCTCGGTGTGCCTGATCGAAACGAAGCGGCGATTTCCCGGAATGACGAACATCCCTTCGCGCAGCAGCTCGGCCTCGAACGCCGCCATCCGCTTGGTGTCCGTTGCAATGATCTCACGCCAGCTCTGCGGCACCTTGTCGGTGAAGAGCATGTGCCACATCGGCCCCTCGCCGAAGACGAGAATGCCCATGTCGTGGCGATCGAACACGCGCTGCAGGCCCTCGCGCAGCTTGTCCGACATCGCAAAGACCCGGTCGTAGACGCCGGGCGCCTCGAGCACGTCCATGGCCGCGATCGTCGCCGCGCAGCCGAGCATGTGGCCCTGCAGCGTGCCGTTCTGGTAGACATAGCCGGGCTTGCCCTTCCGGCCCGGGTCTGCCTGCTCCATGATGTCGGCACGACCGGCGACCGCCCCGACCGGCAGGCCGCTGCCGATGATCTTGCCATAGGTGGCCAGGTCGGGCGTGATGTCGAAATAGTCCTGTGCGCCGCCGATTCCGTAGCGGAATCCGGTCACCACCTCGTCGAGGATCATGACGGAACCGTGCTTTGCCGTCAGCTCGCGGATTGCTTCGAGGAAGCCGGGCTTCGGCATCAGGATCCGCTGGATAGGCTCGACGATCACCGCGGCGATCTCGTGCCCGTGCTCCGACATCAGCGAGGCGAACGTGTCGACGTCGTTGAACGGTGCGACCAGCATGAGGTCCTGCACCGCCCCCGGAATGCCCGCCGTGTCGGGCACTGCCTGCGGGAAATTGGTCAGCGTCCGCGGCGTAGTCGACAGCTGCGCATAGTCGTGGACACCGTGATAGCCGCCCTCGAATTTCAGGATCTTGTCGCGCCCGGTAAAGGCGCGGGACAGGCGAATGGCATGGAAGGTCGAGTCTGATCCCGCCGTCGTGAAGCGAATGCGCTCGCCGCAGCGGATATGCGGCAGGACCCGCCGCGCCGCGCGCAGCGCCGTCTCGTTCAGATAGGCGAAGGCATGCGTGCCGCGCGTCACCTGCTCGACGATCGCCGCCTGGATCGCCGGATGCGCATGGCCGAGGAAGAGCGCACCCGAGCAGAGCACATAGTCGACATACGCGTTCCCCGACACGTCCCAGAACCGCGCGCCCTCGCCGTGATCGAACACGAATCGGTTGTCCGCGACGAGCACATTGCCTCCGAGGCGCCCCCGGAAAGAGCTGCGATGCCTCCGCGAGATAGGCCTCCTCGGCCACATTCGTATGCCCGTGCCGGCCGAGCGCGTGAGCCGTGCCGCCGCCGTCGATGCCTGCAGTGCTCATGGCTGGTTCTCCATCGTCAGTGGAACTCGAATGGGTTCAGGAAACCGGTGCGCGACCGCGCCGGTTGTCGGCCGCCGTCAGGCTCGCCGCGCCTTCTCCGCCTCGCCCGCCGCCTTCGCCTCCTCGGCGAGATGGCCGCGGATGGCCGTCCAGGAGCGTTCGATCATCGCTTCCATGCATTGCCGCGCCATACGGCCCTTGCCCGCCTCGATTGCGCCGAGAACCTCGCGGTGTCCCTCGATCGAGGCGACCATCATCTCGCGCGCCCTCGAATAGGCGAGATAGCGGTAGCGATGGGCCTGCTTGCCGATCGTCGCGAGCAGACGTTTCAGCGTATCGTTGTGCGCCGCCGAGTGGATCGCCACGGACAGGCGGAGATTGGCCCGGAAGAACTCGCGCGTATCGGCGGTCTTGTGGATCGCCGTCATATGAGCGAGCACCGCGCGGATTTCGGCGATGTCTTCCGTCCTGCGATTCTCCGCCGCAAGCTCTGTCGCCAGTCCCTCGAGCACGATGCGGCAGGTATAGACCTCGTCGAGATCGTCAAGACCGATCTCGCTCACCCAGACGCCGCGCCGCGAGCGCCGCACCGCCAGCCCTTCCCGCTCGAGGGAATGCAACGCCTCGCGCACCGGCGAGCGGCTGACCGAGAACCGCTGCACGATTTCCTCCTCGAGCAGGCGCGCACCCGGCGCCAGCTCGCCGAAGATGATCTGGTCCTCGAGGTGGCGCGTCAGCTCCTTGGCGATGACGTCGGGAATGCGGAATGGATTGCCCTCGGCCTCGACCGGCGCCGATAGGGATTTGCGGGCCGCGGCGGCACTCATGATCCCACCTTCCCGCTCGACCTGGCGGCTTCGCCCGGCTTCCACGTCGCGCTTGCCACCGCCGCCAGCTCGCCCTCGTCATCCTTGAGCCGGGCCTCGATGAAGGCGATGCTGCGGCCTCGGCGCAGAAACTGCGCCTCGCACTGCACGGTACCCTGACGGATCGGCCGCAGATACTGGATCTTCATCTCCAGCGTCGCGCCCCCGACGCCGCTCTCGTGATGCAGCAAATGCCCCATCGACGTGTCCATGATCGCAGCGATGACACCGCCATGAAGCGTGCCCTGCGGATTGAACAGGAAGTCACGTACCGGCATGCGGATGATGCAGCGGCCTTCCCCGTAGCTGATCTCGAAGCCGAGCAGCCGCGCGAGAAAGAACGTTCCGAACGCCTGCTCATAAGTCGACAGCGCCCCGTCCAGCGCCTCGCGTGCAGCATTTTCATCCACGGTCGCCGCTTCCCTGTCCGCATCTGACGACGCCGGCCTCCGCGAGGCGCTCGACCTCGGCTGCCGAGAGCCCGGCAAGCTCCGTCAGGATCTCCATCGTATGCTCGCCGAGCAGTGGCGGCGCCAGCTCGGCGCCCCCCGGCGTGTCGTCGAGCCGCATCGGCGTGTCGATCGTGCGGAACTGCCCGATGGTGCTGTGCGGCAGATCTCGGATCATGCCGCGCGCCTGCAGCGCCTCATTCGTGCAGACCTCGCCGACGGTCCGGATCTCGCCGCACGGCACCCCCGCCGCTCCCAGCACATGCACCCATTCCGCCCGGCTGCGCGACGCCATCGTCGCGTTGATCATCGGCAGCAGCGCCTCGCGGTTCTCGACCCGGTCCGGCGCCCGCCGGAACCGCGGATCGTCACGCACCGCCTCGAGACCACAGGCGTTGCAGAATTTCACCCAGAGCGCGTCGTTGGCAACGCCGAGATTGATCCAGCCGTCCGCCGCCCTGAACGTCTCGTAGGGCACGATTGTCGCGTGGCTGTTGCCGCGCCGCGTCGGGCTGCGCCCGCTCGCAAAGAAGATCCCGGCATTGAAGGTGAGCAGCGAGGCCATGGCCTCGACCATCGCCACTTCGATCCTCTGGCCGCGCCCGCTGCGATCGCGCGCCCGCAAGGCGAGGAGGATTGCCTGCGCGCCATAGAGCGCCGTGACGAGATCGGCGACGGATGTGCCAACCTTCATCGGCGGTCCGGCCGGATCGCCGGTGATGTCCATGATCCCGGACGCACCCTGCACGATGAGATCATATCCCGGCCGGTCGCGCTCGGGCCCTGTCGTGCCAAAGCCCGAGATCGAGCAGTAGACGATGCGCGGGTTCCATCCCGACACCGTCTCGTAGTCGAGGCCGAGCCGGTCGGCGGCACCGGGACGGAAATTCTCGATGAGAACGTCCGAGCGCTCGATCAGGGACTTGAGGATCGGCAGCGCCGCCTTCGCCTTCAGATTGAGCGCAAGGCTGCGTTTGCTGCGATTGACCGAGAGATAATAGGCAGCCTCGCCCGCGACGAAGGGCGGCCCGAAGGCCCGCGTGTCATCGCCGTGCTCGGGTTCCTCGACCTTGATGACGTCGGCCCCCATATCGCCGAGCTGCATGGTGCAGAACGGCCCCGACACCACCCGCGAGAGATCGAGCACCCTGATGTCGTCGAGCGGCTTCATCGCCTCCGCACCTTCCCCCGCGCGCATCACGCCAGCGCGTCGGCCAGCTCCTTCAGGTTGTCGACCACGAGATGCGGCATGTAGGGCGTGTCCTCGTAGGGCCTGCCGCGACGGTTGATATAGGCGCCCTTCATGCCCTGTGCCTGGGCACCGATGCAATCGAAGGCATGATTGGCGACATGCATGATGCGACCGATGTCGGTCTTGAGGATGCTGGCCGCCTTCCGGTAGCTCGCCAGATGCGGCTTGAAATAACCCGAGGTCGCGATCGAGATGTAGTCGTCGAACGGATAGCCGATATGGGGCCGCGCATTCTCGAGCATGTCGGCATCGCCGTTCGAGAGGATGACGAGCTTGTAGCGCTTGTGCAGCCGCGCCAGCGCCTCGCGGGCATCGGGAAACGGCTTCAGCTTCTCGATCTCCGAGACGAGCCACTTCACTTCGTCCTGCGTGTGATCGATCCCCGCCCGCTCGAGTGTCAGCGTCACCGCCCTGCGTCCGATCTCGCGATAGGGCGTGTGGCCGCGATCGATCAGCGCATCGATCATCGAGTTCTCGAAATGCGTGCGCCGCCACCAGGTGACGAAGGAGTTCGGATTGCCCCGCCAGCCCTTGTCTTTCAGATAGGGCGTGGCGATGTCCGTCAGCCCCTTCTGCATGTCGACGATGGTTCCATAGAGATCGAATGTCAGCACCTCGACGCTCGACTTGAGCTCGATGGCCGACATGGTTCCGACCGGAATGGGCATGCGCGGCTCCTCTAGATGTCGACCTTGTAGGAAAGCTTGATCTCGTCGCCCGGCTCGCCCATCAGGCCCCAGGCGTGACGAGGCTGCTCGGAGATGATCACGTCGATGTCGCGCGGCGCGATGCCGGTCGCCGCCGGTATGCGCTGGTAGATCTGCCGCACGACCTCCTTCAGCGCCTCCTTGCTGCGCCCCTGGAACGTCTCGATCTCGATGATCGTGTAGCGCTCCGACCGCTCGTGCGCCGGAAAGATGAAATCCTCCCGCGCCATCGGGAAGAAGCGCTGCAGGCGACGCTCGCGCGGGAACTGCAGACCGATCGAGATCGCCTCGTTGAGGGCGTCCGACAGCTTCTCGCGCACCGGCACCAGATGCTCGCGGATTCCGTAGACCTTGGCCTGGGGCACCCTCGTCCTCCCTGGGTTCGCTCGCCGACGCCCGAGCTTGACCTTGCACATTGTCGTTTGTATACAAAATCCATTCGCGCTGCAATGGAGTCGAGCGTGGGACGGGAAAACCGGGCCAAGCAGGAGCGGCGAGCCGGACTTGCGACGGGCGCCATCATCATCGAGGCGCTCTCTGCGATCGTGCGCGAGATGCGCCGTTCCATGGTGCGATCCTCCTACAGCTCGATCATCTACGAGGGCTACGACTTCTCCTGCGTGCTGCTGGACGGCGCCGGACGCCTCGTCGCCGAGTCGGGCGAGGACCATCCCTTCCACCTCATTCCCGTCGCCGGTGCCGTCGAGGGGGCCGCGCGTCTCCACGGCACCATCGCAGCAGACGAGATCCTGCTGCACAACGATCCCTATTCCGGCGGCACGCATCTGAACGACGTGGCCGTCATCTGGCCGGTCACCATCTCCGGCGCCCGCCTCTTCCATATCGTCGTGCGATCGCATTGGGGCGATGTCGGCGGCATGACGCCCGGCTCGCTGAACGGGGCGGCCACCGAGATCATCCAGGAAGGTCTGCGCCTCGACTATCTGCGGCTCCCGCGCAATGGCACATCGGAGCTGCTGCGCATGATTTTCGACAATGTCCGCGCCACCCGGGAGGCCGTCGCCGACTTCGACACCGTGCTCGGCATCTGCCGCGTCGCCGAGCGGCGCCTCGCCGATTGCGTGAGGAAATACGGCGCCGACACCATTGCGGCCGGCATCGAGGACGCCCTCGACGGCGCCGAGCGGCGGCTGAGATCGGCCATCGCCGAGCTGCCTGCCGGCGTCTATCGACACACCGCCTATCTCGACGGCAATGCCGCCACGCCGCATCCCCTGACCGTCAAGGTTGCACTGACCATCGAGGGCGATGGCCTGCACGCCGATTTCACCGGCTCCTCGCAGCAGGTGCCCGCACCGTTGAACGCCGGCCCCGCCATCGCGCCGACATCGGTGCTCACCGTCGTCAAATCGTTCCTCGATCCCCGCGGCGCCATCAACTCCGGCACCTTGCGTGCCATCCGCGTCACCGCGCCGGAGGGCACGATCGTCCATGCCAAGCGGCCCGCACCGTGCGGCGGACTGAACGAGGTGCGCTTCGCCTGCGACGCCGCCATCATGGGCGCGCTCGGCCAGGTCATACCCGAGCGGATGACGGGCGATGTGCGCGGCACCTCCAACCACACCTATATCGGCAGCAGCGATTTCATCTTCTACGAATATCCCTCGGGCGGCACGGGCGGCTTTTCCGGTGGCGACGGCAACGCCGCCGTGCGCGCGTTCAACGAGGGAGAGAATGTCTCGATCCAGTCGGCGGAGGTTGTCGAGGCGATCTACCCGCTGCGCATCCGCCGCAACGAGATCCGCGTCGACAGCGGCGGAGCCGGACGCTTCCGCGGCGGCTGCGGACTGGTGCGCGAGATCGAGGTGCTCGGCCGCGACGCGCGTCTCTCGGTGCTCTCCGACCGCAACATCATTCCACCCGCCGGCGTCAATGGCGGACTGTCGGGCGCGGCCAATCGCTATCGGGTGCGGCGTGACGGCGCAACGATCGAGCCCTCCGCATTTCCCGGCAAGGTGGCGAATTTTCCCCTGAGGTCCGGCGACATCGTCGCCGTCGAAAGCTCCGGCGGCGGCGGCTACGGCGATCCGCTCAAGCGGGATCCCGCGGCGCTCGCCTCCGATCTCGCCGACGGCTATGTGACCGAGGCCGGCCGAGCGCGATATGAGGCGTCGCCACTCGTTCTCGACGCACGCGCCGATTCCAGCCTCGCCGGCAATGCCGTGCGACTGTCGCCTGCAACCGCTGCCAGGCTCGGTGCCAAGGAAGGCGACCTCGTCGAGCTGCTCCGCGAGCTTGGGCCTTCGATCCGCCTGTGGGTGGTCGATACGCGTGCTGCCGCCGTCCCCGACGCGATCATCGTCCCCGCCGTCTCCGGCCTTGCCGGATGCGTCCGCGTCCAGCTTCTCTCCGATCCTGGCAGACGCGATGACTGATCCGCAACGCTACCTGATCGGCATCGACGTCGGCGGCACCTTTACCGACATCATCGTGCTCGACCGCACCAGCGGCCGGACACACGCAGCCAAAGTCTCCTCCGATCGCGCCGAGCCAGAGCGCGCCGTGCTCGAGGGCATCACCAAGGCCGGCGTGCCCGCCGACGACATCGCGCTCATCGTTCACGGCACCACGGTTGCGACCAACGCACTCCTCGAGCGGCGTGGCGCACGCACGGCGCTCGTCACCACCGCCGGCTTCCGCGACGTGTTGGAGCTCGGCCGCACCACGCGCCTCGTTCCCGGCACGCTGTACGATCCCTATTTCCGCCGGCCATCCCCTCTCGTGCCGCGTCGCCATCGCCGCGTCGTCACGGAGCGCATCCTGGCCGACGGCTCGGTCGAGACCCCGCTCGATACCGCCGCCCTCGAGACACTCGCCCGCGAGCTCGCCGCCGAGGGGATCGAGTCGGTCGCCGTCGGCTTCCTCAACAGCTTCCGCAATCCCGCGCACGAGAACGAGGCCGCAGGCATCCTGTCGCGCCACTTCGCCTTCGTCACCATCTCGACCGGCGTGCTCAACGAGATCCGCGAGTTCGAGCGCTTCTCCGCCGCGGCCATCAACGCCTATGTCATGCCCGTCATGGCCCGCTACACCGATCGCCTGAGACAGACCGTCAAGCTCCGCTATCGCAATGCCGGCTTCTACACCATCGGCTCGAATGGCGGCCTCCTTTCGGCGGGCGACGTCGCGGCGCAGCCGGTGCGCACGATTCTCTCGGGTCCCGCCGCCGGTATCGCCGCCTCGATCGATCTCGGTCAAACGATCGGCGCCACCAATCTCATCACCTATGACATGGGCGGAACCAGCACGGATGTGGCACTCATTGCCGACGGCGTGTTCCCGCTGAAACGCGAGACACTGCTCGAAGGAATGGTGGTGCGCGTGCCCCAGCTCGACATCCACACCGTCGGCGCAGGCGGCGGCAGCATCGCACGCCTCGATTCGGGCGGACTTCTCCATGTCGGCCCCGAAAGCGCCGGCGCCTCGCCGGGCCCCGCCTGCTACGGTCGCGGCGGCACACTCGCGACCGTCACGGACGCCAATGTCGTGCTCGGCCGCCTTGGTGGCGATCAGGAACTCGGTGGCACTTTGCGCATCGACAGGCATGCCGCCGAGCGCGCCCTCGCCATGCTCGCTTCGGCAGCAGGCTTGAGCGCGCGCGAGATGGCCGCCGCAATTCTCGAGATCGCGGTTGCCAGGATGGCGACGGCCGTCCATGAGATCTCCGTCGCGCGCGGCCATGATCCCCGCGAATTCGCGCTGCTTTGCTACGGCGGGGCGGGCCCGCTCCACGCTGCGCTCGTCGCCGACGAGCTCGGCATCGGCGAGGTGATCGTGCCGCCGGCACCAGGCGCATTCTCGGCACGCGGCGCCCTGTCCTCCGCTCTCTCCAAGGACCGTTCGGCGACGGTGCTGCTGCCGCTCGATGCCGATAAGCTCGCAACGGTCTGGACCTTGATGGACGGGCTTGCCGCCGATCTGGCCGACAGCTTCGCGGCCGAAGGACTTTCGCCCGCTCACCTCATCGTCGAATGCCAGCTCGATCTGCGCTATCGCGGCCAGGCCCACGAGCTGACCGTGACGTTACCGCGTGGCGGAGAGATCGCCACGCTCGTCGAATTGTTCGAGATCCAGTTCGAGCGCGAGTTCGGCCGCCGCGATCGGGGTCGAGGCATCGAGATCGTCAACCTGCGCGCGGTCGCGACGCTGCCGAGCCGGAAGCCGGCATGGCAGCCGGCGGTGCCGCCGACGGAGAATGCGCAGCCGATCACGCGTGAGCTGATGGTGTCGGGAGTGATGCGCTCCTGCCCGGTCTGGCGGCGCGAGGATCTGCGAGGCGAGCCGCTCGCCGGTCCCCTCGTCGTCGAGGAGATGTCGGCGACAACCTATCTGCCGCCGGGCTGGACCCTCTCGATCGGGCGCGCCGGTGAGTTGCGCCTCACGAGGTCGAACCGCTGACCCCGGCCGCCTTGCCGCCGTCGAGCTGACAAGCGCAACATCGAACGAGCCGGGGTGCCCGAGCAGCAAGCCGGCATCGGCGCGCACCGAACCCTGATTGCCGAGTTGGAAGCACCGCAGCCGTCACGGGACGCCGACCCCCAGCTCTGAGGTTGCGGGTAACCATCCCGTTGCGGCCACTTCCGGCCCAGCCTCAGCCCTTGGACGCCTGCTCCTCGACATAGTGTGCGAAGCGCTCGAGGATCGCCTGCCAGCCTTGACGCTGCTGCTCGATCGAGTGGGCGGGCTCGCTGTCGAATGTGACGCGCACGGTGACCTTGCCCTCGCCCGGCCGGAACTCGACCTCGGCCTTGCGATCTCCGAATGAATATTCGATGCGCTCGTGCGTCACGATCCGCGTATAGGTGCCGGCGAAGTCGAAGCCGACACTGCCGTCCTTCGCCTCCATGCGCGAGGAGAAATCGCCGCCCTCGCGCAAGTCGACCGAGGCAGCCGTCGTGTGCCAGTCGTCGGAGGCCGCATTCCACTTCATGATGTCCTCGGGCGTCGTATAGGCGTGCCAGACGTTATCGATCGGCGCGGCGACGCGCGTCTCCACGCTGATGCGCGGCCGCTCCGCCGGAATCGGCAGGATCGGCATCACCTCGACCATCTCGCCGGGGAAGATCGAGAAATGCGGATGTCCGGCAAACAGCTTCGCAGCCGCCTCGTGCGATTGAGCCTCCACCACGCAGTACCCACTGACCTCGTTGCTGACATCGGCGATCCCCTCCGCCGAGATCCGCTTCGTCTTGCCGAGCGGACCGCCCATGCTGATGATCGCAGCCTCATGCCGGCGCACCCAGGCGTGCCAAGCCGCCATGCCCTCGCCGATCTGCTTGTTGCGCTCCTCGTCGGAGAGCGCCTTCCATTCGGCCATGCGGGGGCTCGACTTGGAGCCGAGAAAGATGGCGAGATAGGTGCTGGTGCTCATGGAGAGCGTCCCCAAAAGTTTGCGTTCGGATGGGATCCCGACGCCGCCCCGTCCGGCGTCGACCGACGGCAGCGTTCGAGAGTAGCGACGGCCTCGTTCAGCCCGGGATGTCCGGCTCGATCAGGCTCGCGAGCTGGCGCAGCGACTGCTGCCAGCCGAGATAGCAGGCCTCGGGCGGAATGGCCGGCGGAATGCCCGACTGCTCGATCTTCACGTCGGTGCCGACCGATACGGCCTTCATCTCGATCGTCACCTGCATCTCGCCGGGCAGCCCCGGATCGTCGAACCGGTCGGTGTAGCGGATGCGCGCATGCGGCACGAGTTCGAGATACTCCCCGCCGAACGAATGCGCATTGCCGGTGCTGAAATTCCTGAACGACATGCGGAACGTGCCGCCGACCTTGCCTTCGAGGCTATGGACCTCGCAGGTGAAACCGTCCGGGGGCAGCCATTTGGCCAGCGCCTCGGCCTCGATGAAGGCCCGATATACCTTCTCCGGGCTCGTCGCGAACACTCGGTGGAGACGCACCGTGCCGGTCTCGGCGCCGCCCTCCCGGCCTGTGCTACTGCTCATTTCCCTGGCTCCATTGCTCGAAAGCCGGGCGACGGCTGGCCGAACCAACGGCTGGGTGCTGAAGCATTCTTCCCATCCGATAGATTCGAACCGGTGCCCCAGCTTGTTGTTTTCTTGCATTCGATCCCGACGAACCGGTGTCGATCACCGCCTTCGCCGGCACCTGCTTCGTCGGTGATTGCACTCGCTGAGTACCGCAACTGGCAAGCGCTCAGCAAGCCGCGCGGCCACGGCCGACAGCTCGTACCTTTGCCGTAAAACAGGAAAGGGCCAATGTGGTTCCATCAGGCCGCGCCGACCGCGACGCCCGGTCTTCTCCCTGCCGCCGATCGCTCGGGTCATTCGCTCGCCCCGGCCGCGCCCATGGTCCGTCCGGGTCAGACCACCAGCCATTCATGCATCAGCACGTCGACCGCGACGACATCGGCTTCATAGACGAACAGCGGATTGATCTCCAACTCGGCGATGCTGTCACGAGCGCCGGCAACCGCCTCCGCGAGACGGGCAATGAGCCGGCCGATCGCCGCGCAGTCGGCACCCGCCGCGCCCCTGAAGCCGGCGAGAAGCTTCGACACCTTGAGGGTCGCGAGCTTCCGCCCGATCTCGGCCTCGGTGGCCGGCAGCAGCAGCGTGACGCTGTCGCCGACGAGCTCCGTCAGCACGCCGCCCGAGCCGATCATCAGCGCCATGCCGAATTGCGCATCCGCGCGCACCGAGACGATAAGCTCGGCAAGGGGCCTTTGCTGCATCCGCTCGATGAGGAAGCTGTCGGTCACAGCCTGCGGATCATGAGCGCGCACAGCTTGGCGCATCTGCGCGACTGCCGCCGCGAGACCATCTCCGTCACCGATCCCGACGGCGACGGCGCCCGCCTCCGATTTGTGGGCGAGCCGCGGCCCCATCATCTTCAGGACCACCGGATAGCCGAGGCGCTCGCCGGCCGCGACGACATCGGCACCGGCAACGAGCAGACCCTCGGGCACCCGCACGCCGAGTGCCGACAGCCGCCGCTTTCCGGCCGCCTCGTCCAGCATCCGCAATCGGCCGGCGGCCCGGGGTGCGAACAGCGCTCCGGCGCGCTCGCTCGTCCGCCGCTCACGCGCCTCGCTCCACAAGGCCGCAGCGCGCATGGCATTCAGCGCCTCGTTGATCCCCTGCAGGGGCGCGATGCCCTCGTCGACAAGCATCTCTCGCGTCTCGGCGTCGAGGTTCTCCGGCAATGTCGCGGCGATCGCCGCCGGAATGCCCGTCGCCTTGGCCGCCGCGACGAACGCCTTCGCATCCGCCAGGTAGAAGGGCTTCGATTCATCGAGGCCCGGCGCCGGATAGTCCTGCACCAGCACCGACTGATCGGCAGCCGACAACGCCATCGCCCGCTCGAAGACGGGCCGCGTGAGTGCGCCGTTTCCCCAGATCGGTGTCGTGTAGTCGAGCGGATTTGACACGGTCGCGATCGGCGGCAGCAGCTCGGTCAACTCGGCCTTGCCTGCCACATCGAACGGCGGGAAATCGAGCCCGATCATCTCGGCATGATCGGCGAGCATGGTCGCGCCACCGCCCGAGCAGGTGAAACCCATCACCCGGTTGCCCTTGGGAGCGCCACAGATCGTCATGAGCTTCAGCGTCTCGACGAGCTCGGACGGACTCCTGACGCGGATGACGCCGCATCGCGAAAAAAGCGCATCATAGAGGTCGTCGGCGCCCGAAAGCGAACCGGTATGGGAGACCGTCAGGCTGGCCCCGACGCGCGACGATCCCGTCTTCAGGGCAACGACCGGCACGCCGCGCTCCAGCGCCCTGAGGGCCGCCGCCTCGAACGTCCCGATCGTGCGCAGCCCTTCGATATGGATACCGATCGCCCGCACCTTCTCGTGCCCGGCCAGATAGTCGACGAAATCCTCGATTGTCAGCACCGCCTGGTTGCCGCCCGAGATCATGTGCGTCAGGGGCAGCGAGCGCTGCGCCATCGTGATGTCGGAGGACAGCATGCCGGACTGCGTGACGATCGCCGCGCCCCAGCCGCGCGTGGCGCCGCCATGCGCGAATGGCCACAGCGCGACGCGGTCCAGATAGTTGATGACGCCGTAGCAATTGGGCCCGACGAGCGCCATGTCGCCGGCCGCCGCGACGAGCGCCTGCTCGAGCTCCGCGCCCTCCCCGCCGGCCTCGCGAAAACCGGCCGTGTAGCAGACGATGCCGCCCGCGCCGATGCGCGAAAGCTCGACCGTCGCCTCCACCGCCGCGGGTGCCGGCACGGCGAGGAACACCGCGTCCGGGACCTCGGGAAGATCGGCGATGCTCCGGTGGCACGGCACCCCGCCGAGCGCCTCCCGCTTCGGATTGACCGCGCGCATGATGCCGCCGAAACCGGCGCGGCGCGCTTCCTTCACTGCCACTTCCGCATCGCGTCCGCCGACGAAGGCGATGGTGCGCGGCGACAGCAGCCTGTCGAGATTGGCTCTTCGCTGCGGTGTCATGCGCCGAGCGGTCGCAGAATGGAGCGCGTGATGATGTGGCGCTGGATCTCCGACGTTCCATCCCAGATCCGTTCCAGCCGTGCATCGCGCCACAGCCGCTGGATCGGCAATTCCTCCATCAGCCCCATGCCGCCATAGATCTGCACCGTATCGTCGGCGACCCGGTTCAGCATCTCCGAGCAGTAGACCTTGACCATCGCCGCATCGGCGTCCGTCATCATCGCGCCTTCCGCACGCGCCACCGCGTCGGCGACGAGCAGGTCGGCGGTTCTGAGGCCGATCGCCATGTCGGCGAGCCGGAAGCCCGTCGCCTGGAACTGCCCGATCGGTTGCCCGAACTGTCTGCGGCTCGCCGCCCATTCGCTTGCAAGGCCGATCAGCCGCTCCGCCTTGCCGCAGCAGCACGCTCCGACCCAGATCCGCCCCATGCCGAGCCACTTCCCGGCAAGCTCCAGGCCCTGCCCCTCGCTTCCGAGGATCTGGCCGGGCCCCAGTCGCACGTCGTCGAAGGCGAGCTGGAAGGTCTTGTAGCCGCGATAGCTGACGCAGCGATTGCCTTCCTTGATCTGGAAACCTGGCGTGCCGACATCGACGAGAAATGCAGTGATGCGCTTGCGTGGACCGCGCTTCGTCTCGTCGACACCCGTCGCCGCGAAGACGATGGCGAAATCGGGCATCGAGGGACCGGAGATGAAATGCTTGGAGCCGTTGAGGATCCAGTCGTCGCCGTCGCGCCGCGCATTCGACTTCATGCCCATCACGTCGGAGCCCGCCTCGGGTTCGGTCAGCGCGAACAGCTCGCGTTTCTGCGCCCGCACGCATGGCAGCAGATAGCGCTCCACCTGGTCGCCCTCGCAGGCGAGCAGGATCTCCGTCGGCCGTCCGATCCAGGAATGCAGCGCATGACTGGTCTTGCCGTATTCCCGCTCGACGACCATCATCGCCTGCTTGGAGAGACCGCCGCCGCCGACCGATTCGGGCAGGTTCGCCGAATAGAGACCGGCCGCGATGGCACGCTTTTCGATCTGTCGGCCGAGCTCCTCCGGCACCTCGCCGAGCCGGTCGACCATCTCCTCGTGCGGATAGATCTCCGCCTCCATGAAGGCGCGCACGGTTGCGAGCAGGAGCTCGGTCTCATGGGTCGTCGTCGTGCTCATGAGGCCTCTTGTGATGATCGTGACGTGCGGTTTCTGCGGGCGATGAGCGCCTGCGCGAGGAAGAAGACGAGCGTGATCGCGATCAGCACCACGGCGGCCGCCGCCACGGTCGGATCGGTATTCTCGCGGATGCCGTTCCACATGCGTCGCGGCAGCGTGTAGATGCCGAACTTCGACAGAAACAGCGCGACCACGATCTCGTCCCACGATGCGATGAAGGCGAAGATCGCCCCCGCCAGCATGCCCGGCCGGATCGACGGCAGGATCACACGGCGCATCGTCGTCCATTGCGACGCGCCGAGACTGCGCGACGCCTGCTCGAGGCGCTGATCGAAGCCGGCGAGCGAGGCCGAAACCGTGATGAGCACCAGCGGCGCCGCGAGCACCGTATGCGCGAGGATCAGCCCGGCATATGTATCGATGAGGCCGAGCGGCACGAACAACCGGTAGAGCGCCATCGCCGAAATGATCGGTGGCACGACGAGGGGAAGCAAGAGGAAGGCGCGCACGGCCTCCCCGGCTCGTGACGCGATGCGCCACAGGCCGATAGCGCAAAGCGTGCCGATGGCGGTCGCCAGCACCGCCGAGACGATGGCGACGACGCCGCTCTGCCAGAAGCTCGACATCCATTCCCGCGAGGAGAACAGATGCGCGAAATGCCGGAGCGAAAGCTCGCCCTCGGGCATGGAGAGGAACCGTTTCGGCGTCAGCGACACCGGGATCGAGACGAGCGCCGGCGCCACCAGGAACGCCAGCAGCAGCCAAGCCCAAGCGCCGTTCAGTCGTTCGAGCAGGCCTCGCCTCATCGCCGCATGCCTCCGAACACCGCCGAAAGCTTCATGAAGCGCGACATGACGAAGAGAAGCGCCAGCACGCCGAGCAGCATCAGCGTGGCGAGCATCGCCGCCGTGCCCCATCTGAGCGTGACCAGGATCTGCACGGAGATGTACTCGGCCACCATCATCACCTTGCCGCCGCCGAGCACGGCCGGCGTCACGTAGAAGCCGAGCGACAGGATGAAGACGAGCAGCGAGGCGGCGACGACCCCGGGCTTCGTCATCGGCAGATAGACGCGCCAGAAGGTCTGGGCGCCGTTCGCCCCCAGGCTGCGCGAGGCCGACAGCACGCGCCGGTCGATGCTCATCATCGAGGCGAGCAGCGGCAGCACCGCATAGGGGATCATGTAGTGGACCATGCCGATCAGCACGCCGAGCTCGTTGCGCATGAACTCGACCGGCTGGGAGACGATGCCGGCGGCGATCAGCGTATTGTTCACGAGCCCATTGCGTCCGAGCAGCATCAGCCAGGAGAAGGTCCTGACCAGCACCGAGATCCAGAAGGACACCAGCACGAAGCTCAGCATCCAGTTCCGGTTGCCGTCCGCCGCATTGGCCATGGCATAGGCGATCGAGTAGCCGAGCAGCACCGAGAGGACCGTCGTGATCACGCAGATCCTGACCGTGGTCCACAGGATCACGACGAGATTGCTGGATGTCGCGAGCGCCGCATAGTTGCCAAGGCCGGGCTTGGGCTCGGTCACGCTCAGCCACAGCACGTTGAGGATGGGTCCGAGGAACAGCACCGCGACGAGCAGGAGGAACGGCATCACGAGAAGCCATCCCGAGCTGTTGCGTCCCGAAATGATGCCGTTCACGGATGGGGCCCTCGCGCAGCCTGGCAGGACGAACAACCGGCGGCGGCGAGGCTGCCGCCGCCGGAAGATGTCAGCTGATCGCCTCAAGATAGGCGTTGACGGCATCGCCGCCGTGCATGCCCCACCAGTTGGGATCGTTGTAGACGATCTTGTCGATGTTCATCGCCGAGGTGATGGCATAGGGCTGCTGGCCTTCGGGGATCTGCGCGAACGCCTCCGGATTGGCCGGCGTCATGCCGAGGCAGTCGAGAATGGTGAGCTGCGAGGGCACTTCCTGGGCCGTGGCGATGAACTTCATCACCGCATCGCGGCCTGCCGGATTGCCTTTCGGCACGATATAGGCGCCAGGCATGGCGAGCGCCTCGTTCATCACCAGCTTGTAGCGGCCATTGGTGTCGTTCTCGATGTTCCGGCCGCGATTCTGCCAGATCATGCCCATCGACACTTCGCCGTTCACCACCATGGAGTGGGCGTCCGAGCCCGATCCCCAATAGATGCTGTCGTCCTTGATCGCCTTGATGCGGGCGAGCGCGCGATCCATGTCGAGCGGATAGAGCTTGTCCTTCGGCACGCCGTCGGCGAGCAGCGCCCCCTCGAGCGCACCATTGGCCCACTTGTAGAGCGAGCGCTTGCCCGGGAACTTCTTGGTGTCGAAGAAATCCGCCCAGCCGCTCGGCGGATTCTCGCCATAAGCCTGCGTGTCGTAGACATAGGCATAGCCGTAGAGGATGACGGAGATGCCGTATTCGAGCGCATATTGCGGCAGCGTCCGCTCCTTGGAGACGATACCGTAGTCGATCGCCTCGAGCGCGCCTGCCGGCCCGAGCGCCACCGCGTCGAACAGATCGGCGTCGCACACGTCTGCCGTCACATTGCCGCTGTCGACCATCTCCTTGATCTTGCCCTGCAGCGGCCCCGACGTGTCGAAGCGCAGCGGCATGCCGGTCTTGGCGGTGAACGGCTCACCGATCGCCTTGCCGTGGCACTCTTCCGACTGCCCGCCCCAGTTCCACATCACGATCTCGTTGGCGGCCGCCTCTGCATCGCCAGCCAGCACCGCCTGGCTCGCGACCCGGCCATGCCGCAGAGCACGAGGAAGGTGCGGCGATCCATGCGGCCGTCCTTCAGCGCCCTTGCACCATCCGCGAGCATCTCGCGCATGAACTGCTTGTCGTGCATTCCGTTTCCTCCTTGCAGATCGGGCCTGTTGTGCCCGGCATTGCCCGCCCGCCCGCAAGTGCGGATCGGCGGGAAATCACTGATCCTCGAGCCTGACGGCTGCCGCGTCCGACCAGTCGAGATCGACCTCGCTGCCCTCCGCGAGCGGCTCGCCGCTGCGCCAGGCATCCACGTCGACCTCCAGATCCTCCATCCCCGGAACCGCCACGGCATATTTGAGGAGCGCGCCGAAATAGGTCACGGTCCGCACCGTGCCCGAAAGCCGCGCCCTGCCGGCGTCCTTCCCCTTCGGCCGGACGTCGATGCGCTCCGGTCTGAGGGCGTGGAGGCGGCCCGCCTGCATGACGAAGTTCGACTTGCCGAGGAAGCTTGCGGCAAAGCGTGTGCGCGGCCGCCGATAGAGCTCCTCGGGCGATCCGACCTGCTCGACCCGCCCGGCCCGCATGATGACGATGCGATCCGACATCGACAGCGCCTCCTCCTGGTCGTGCGTGACGTAGACGAACGTCGTGCCGACCCGGCGGTGGATGTCCTTCAGCTGCTGCTGGACCTCGATGCGCAGCTTCTTGTCGAGCGCGCCGAGCGGCTCGTCGAGCAGCAGCACAGGCGGCGAGAAGCAGAGCGCCCTGGCGAGCGCGACACGCTGCTGCTGGCCACCCGAGAGCTGCACCGGATAGCGGTCGTGGAACTGGCCGAGCTGGACGAGATCGAGCATCTCGCCAACGCGCGCGTCGATTTCGTCCCGCGCGCGACGGCGCACGTCGAGCGGATAGGCGATGTTCTGGCGCACCGTCATATGCGGGAACAGGGCATAGCCTTGGAACACCATGCCGAAATTGCGCTTCTCCGGAGGCACCCCGGCGATCGACCGGCCATCGAGCAGGATGTCGCCCTCGGTGATGTCGAGAAAGCCCGCGATCATCATCAAGAGCGTCGTCTTGCCCGAGCCCGAGGGACCGAGCAGCGTCAGGAACTCGCCACGCCGGATGGCGAGATCGACATGCTCGGCCGCGGTGAAACCGCCGAAGCGCTTGGTCAGCCTCTTCAGCTCCAGCCCGCCGATGCCGCCTTCAGCCGTCATGCCGCCGTGTCCGCTCCGCGAAGCTTCAGCTTGTTGCGTGCCGCCTGCGGCGAGAGCACCCGCGCGCCCATGCGTTCGACGATGCCGCGCGCCCGCTCGACAAGCTGCGCATTGGTCGCGAGCACGCCGCGGTCGAGATAGATGTTGTCCTCGAGCCCGACGCGGACATTGCCGCCGAGCGCCACCGCGGCGGCCGCCATCGGCATCTGCATGCGGCTGATGCCGAAGCCGGCCCAGCTTGCGCCGTCGGGAAGCTGCGCCTTCATGGCCGCCATGGTCTCGACGGTCTGCTCGGCTCCCCATGGAATGCCGAGGCAGATCTGGAACATCGGCGGCGCCGCGATCAGTCCCTCGGCGACCATCGCCTTGGCGAAGCGGATGTGACCGAGCTCGAACACCTCGAGCTCTGGCTTCACGCCCCACTCCTTCGTGAGCGCCGCCATGCGCCTGAGGATCGGTGGCGTCGAGATGTAGATCGTATCCTCGTTGCCGAAATTGAGCGTGCCGCAGTCGAGCGAGCAGATCTCCGGCAGGCAGTCCTTCACATGCGCGAGGCGCTCGTCCGGACCGATCATGTCGGTGCCGGGCCCGGGCATCGCCCAGTCGTCCTTCGATGGTGTCCAGTCGCCGCCCATGCCGGCCGTCAGATTGACGACGATGTCGGTGCCGGACTGGCGGACGCGGTCGACCACCTCGCGGAACAGCTTGGGATCGCGCGAGCCCCGGCCCGTCGCCGGGTCGCGGACATGGATGTGGGCGACGGACGCCCCGGCCTTCGCCGCCTCGATCGCCTCGCGCGCGATCGCCTCCGGCGTCACGGGAACATGCGGGCTGATATGGGTGGTATTGCCCGCACCTGTCACCGCACAGGTGAGCACCACGTCGAAGTTCATGGCGTTTCTCCTCCCGCTACCGTTTTTCGTCATCTTGAGGCGCGCTTGCCGGTTCCCTGTCAGAATTTCGACTGATATGATCCGCCGATGTCGAAAAACCGCACGAGCGAAACGCCTGCGCCTGTCGCCGCTTCGAGCGCCACCGCGACGCCCGAGCGCATGACCTTCCTCGTCGTGCCGCGCTTCAACATGGCGACCATGATCACGATGATCGAGGTGATGCGCATCGCCAACTACCTCTCGCCGGCACCGCTCTATGCATGGCAGATCGTGTCTTTCGACGGACCGCAGGTCGTCGCCTCGAACGGGCTGACGGTCGGTGCGCCCGCTCCGGCCGACCACTGCCGCCGTGGAGACACGCTGTTCGTGCTGGCGAGCTGGAATGCCGAGTCCTATCGCAATCCCGCGACGCTCAACTGGCTTCGCCGCAGCGCACGCGCCGGCGCCCGGCTCTGCTCGGTCGAGCTCGGCTGCTATCTGATGGCGCGCGCCGGCCTGCTCGCCGACCGGCGCTCGACCACGCACTGGTCGTGGCTGTCGGGTTTCCAGGAGGAGTTCGGCGAGGTCGATGTCTGCGAGCAGCTCTTTACCATCGACGGCCAGTTGCTGACCTGTGCCGGCGGCATTGCCGGCGTCGACCTCATGCTGAGCGTGGTCGGCGACCGTCATGGCGAGCGGCTGGCGGGCGAGATCGCCGACCAGATGCTTCATCATCCGATCCGCCCGGCCGCCGCCCCCCAGCGCCGCACCATGGGTCGCGGCATGGACATGCTCTCACCGGTCCTGCGCGAGGCCATCACGCTCATCGAGAAGAACATCGCCGATCCGATGTCGGTGCCTCGGATCGCCGCCGAACTCGGCGTCTCGCAACGCCAGCTCGAGCGCCAGTTCAAGGCCAAGATCGGTTGCTCCGTTGTCCAGTTCGGGCTTCTGTTGCGCCTCCAGCATGCTCGCGTGCTGCTCATCTCGACGACGCTGTCGGTGCGCGAGATCGCCGCCGCATCGGGCTTCAACACGCTGTCGCACTTCGCCTATTCGTTCGGCAAATGCTTCGGGCGTCGGCCCTCCGACTACCGCCAGGCCTGGCCGGAGAAGGATGCCGCGCCGAGCTGGCCGGGCACGCTCTCGAACTTTCTCGAGGCGCTCGAGAACAGAGGCTCGGCCAAGCCCATGCAGATCGCGCGCAAGTCGGGTCGCTGAGCGGCAATGCCGGCACCACGTCGCCGCCGCGCCCGCGACATGCCCGCGCCAAGATCGTCACGATGCGGCGCGGGCCGCCCGGATCGCGTTCAGCACCGCGACGATCTCGCGATCGCGCTGCGCCGCCATCTCGGCGAAGTGGCGGCCGTCGGCGATCGCGTTGCAGCCGTCCACCATGCGGTCGCGTAGCTCCTGCGTCAGCTCCGGCGCCTCGAGCCGCGTCCACGGCCATTTCAGCGCCGGTCCGAACTGATCGAGATTGGTCGCCATCCCGCCCTCGCCGCAGGCGACATGGAAGGCCATGCACTGGCCCTGCACCGCCATGCGCGGGGCGGGTCCGTTCATCAGCGCATTGTCGATGTCCTCAGGGCTCGCCTCGCCATTTGCGACCATGTGCAGCGCCTCCCGCCACAGCGCCTCCTGCAGGCGCGTCGCGACGAAGCCGGGGATCTCCTTCTTCATGACGAGCGGCGCCTTGCCTGCAGTGCGGTAGAACGCGGCCGCCCATGCGACGGCGGCCGGATCGGTCCGCTTCCCGCCGATGATCTCGACGAGTGGCAGCAGATAGGGCGGATTGAACGGATGGCCGATCACGGTGCGCTGCGGCGTCGCGCAATCGCGTTGGATGTCCGTCATCATCAGGCCGGAGGTCGAGGAGGCGATGACGGAGGCAGGCGGCACCAGTTCGCCGAGCTGCCTGTAGAGCGCCTGTTTCAGCTCCAGCCGCTCCGGCGCGCTCTCCTGGATGAATTGCGCATTTCCGACGGCGGCCGCCAGATCGGTCGTGACCGTCAGTCTGTCGCGCGAGGCCCCCTCCGCCAGACCGAGCGCCGTCAGGCTGATCCAGGCGGTGTCGATCACCGCCATCAGCGCGTCGCGCTCGCTCGGCGCATGGACATAGGCGGTGACGTCGTAGCCGCGCGCCAGGAAGTGCGCCGCCCAGCCGCCGCCGATCGGGCCGGCCCCGAGCGATGCGACGCGCCTGACGCTTGCGGGATCCTCGTACATCTCAGCGCCCCTTGAAATTGGGTGTCCGTTTCTCGACGAAGGCCGCGACGCCCTCGGCGGAATCCTCCGACTTCAGCATGCGCCGGTAGGTCGGCAGATTCTCGCGCCGCATCTTGGCGAAGGCCTCCTCGAGCGGCACGCACTCGATCGCCCGCTGCACCTCCTTGACCGATTGCAGCGCCAGCGGCGCCGAGCCGGCGATCCTGTCGGCCCAGTCCCGCGCGGCGGACATCAGCTCCTCCTTCGGCACCACCTTGTTGACGAGGCCCCAGCGCGCCGCCTCCGCCGCGGTCATGCGCCGGCCGAGCAGGAACATTTCCATGGCGATGTTGTAGGGCAGCCGGCGCGGCAGCCGCTGCAGTGCGCCGGCATCCGGCACGATGCCGAGCGGCATTTCCGGCAGGCCGAACTCGACATGGTCGGCGGCGATCAGCAGGTCGCACGACATCGCCAGCTCGAAGCCGCCGCCGATTACGAGGCCGTTCAGCGCCGCAATCACCGGCTTGTTGAGATTCCAGTTCTCCGTGAGACCGGCGAACCCACCGTCGCCGTAATCCGCCGTCTCCCACCAGTTGTCGAGCGTCATGTCGCCGGCATTGAGGGCCTTCAGGTCCCAGCCGGCCGAGAAGATGCGGTCGCCCTCACCCGTCAGGATGCCGACCCACAATTCCGGATCGTCACGCAGCATGGCGAAGGCACGCCCGAGCTCCTGGCTCATCGCGACGTCGATCGCGTTCACCTTCGGCCGGTTCAGCTTGACTTCCAGCACCCGGCCTCGCCGGACGATCTCGACATCGGCCATCGCACTCTCCTCGATGTTCGTGGCGGGGTACGGCGGATGGGAAGGCGCGAGTCAGAGTGCACCGATCCCGCTCGCCGGCATCGGCCCATGGTGACAGCTTCGAGGAAGGAGCCCTCCTGCAATTCGACAGGAGTTGCGAATTATCGACACGCGTCGCCCGCGTGGGTCGGAGAGCCATCGGCCGGACGGCAGACGGATCCTCAGGCCGAGAGCGAGAACGGCGGCAGATGGCCGAGCCACCCCTCGAGCGCTGCCGGCAGGGCGAATGCCACCATCAGCAGCCCGCGGCTCGGCATGAAGCCCATGCCCTTGGTCGGCGGGCGGTAATTGACGAAGCATTCCAGCCGGTCGGACGAAACCCCGGCCCCGCCAGCCGCCGACGGCATCTTCTCCGAGGCGAGGTGCATGGCATTGAACCACCAGGGCAACATCGGATTGCGCGGCAACCCGAGCCGCGCCGCCTGATCGGCCCACCAGCCGGGAAGCGCCTGGGCCGCCGCGAATGCACCCATGGGGCCGGCAAAGGGAAGCGACGACCCACCGAAGGGGAGCATCGGCAGTGCCGGGGGCATCGCGAACGCCGCCAGCGGAGCACGCCAGAAATCGAGGAGCGAATTCACGTGAAACGCCGGCACGGGGCTTTCGCCGGCAACGGGGGTTGCGGTGGCCCTCGGCGCCGGATCGGCCGGCTCCGCCATGGCCGCCGCGCCGCGCGACAGGCCGCTCGCCATCATCATCGGCCACATGAAGGCGAGGCGCATGAGATCGCCGTGAGGCAGGCGGTCGCGATCGCTCGTCACCGCTTCTGCGGGCTTTGACTCGCCCCGCCGCGTGACGTTTCCCGAAGCGTCGTCGCGGCCCGTTCGCATCGCTGCCGATCCCGCGCGCCGATCCGCATGCAGGATCGCCGGCACCGGGAAATGGCTGACCGGGCTCGTCGTCCCATGGAAGCCACCCGCCACCGGCCAGAAGAGCATCTCGAACGGATTGGGCAGGACATCAGTCGCATCCGCCGCCTCGACCGACCGTCGCGGCCGATCCTCGAGGGCCCCGCCAACGGTCCGGCCAGCCGGCGCAGCGACCTCGGACGATGCCGATGCCCCCATCGCCGCACGGTCGACGGCGCCGCCCATGGCGGCGAGCGTTGCGGCCGATGCCATGCGCGTGCCGGACCAGGCGAGATCGCTGAAAGCCCGGGCGCAAGCGAAATAGGGCGTCGGATCGAGGAACATGGGGCTTCAATCCTTGCGTGGACTTGCCGCCCCCTGCGGGCGGCCGCGGCGCGACAGGCGCGGTGTTTCAACAGCATAGCGCAATTCATGCTGCAATGCAGCAATTCTTTTGCGCCGCAGCGCCACGCCCGCTCACAGTCAAGTTCAGGCGCTGCGGCCCGCCAGCGCCCAATAGACGAAACCGGCCGCGAAACCGGCCGTCGCCAGCACCTGGAGGAGCGTCGTCGGCGGCAGCACGGCATTGCCCTCGCTCGCCAGGCGCCCGATGACCGGAACCGCCACCAGCGCGACGCCACCCGCAACCGTCCAATAAAGCAGCGAGCGCAGCCGCGCGACTTCGCCGACGACGACCGCGACGAGACCGGGAACGAGCGACAGCGCCGTCACGATGTCGAAGATGCCCATCACCTGGTCGGCATAGCCGAGCCACAGGTCGATGTCGCCGCCCGTCGACTGCCGATGGACCTCCTCGGCTAGGCGCTCCGCCCCGAGCGTCACCACCACGAAGGCGGCGACACCGGCGGCCACCAGAAAGGCGATCGCAACCCAGATCATGCGACCGATCGTCGACAGCATGCCGTCCCCTCCCCGTCGCACCGTTCCGTCCGACCGCCTGCACGAAGCGGCGCCGCCACCTCAGATGGGTGCCGGCCCGGTTCATCCGTCAACGAACCGCATACCATCCCCCGCAAAGATTGCCTCGCCCTCCTTACCTCCGCATTCACCTTAAGGCTTGTTTTCCAGAGCATGTGCACAAGTCGGAGTCCCGATCCGCTCAAGGTACCGCCCATGTTGAACCTCAGGAAGCTGGCTGCAGCCGCCCGCGCCTTCCAACGCCGCGATGACGGCGCCATCGCCATCATCTTCGGCCTCGCCCTCATTCTCATCGTCTTCGCCATCGGCCTTGCGATCGATACGGGCCGCGCCGTCGTCGCCGCCAATCGCATCGCCAGCTCACTCGATGCCGCGACCCTCGCCGGCGCCCAGCTCATGGCGCGCGAGGACATCACCGAGGCCGAGGTCAGGGAATATGTCGAGCGCAGCTTCGACAGCCAGCTCATCAATGCGCGCGAGGAGGGGATCCGGGTCGGCGATCTGCAGATCTCGCTCGATCCGCCGACGGGAACCGTCCAGGCCACCGTCGGCTTCAGCGTGCCGCTCACATTCTCGGCCGTGCTCGGCAAGTCGACCATGTCCGGCACGCGCTCGTCGACCGCCATCTTCAAGCTGAAGGGCGTCGAACTCGCCATGGTGCTCGACATCACCGGCTCGATGGATACCGGCGGCAAGCTGAGCGCCCTCAAGCAGGCCGCCACCGACATCGTCGACATCCTGCTGCCCGACGGCGAGGTGACGCTGAACAAGGTCTCGCTGGTGCCCTACTCGGCCTCCGTCAATGCCGGCCCCTATGCCAGCATCGCCTCCGACGGCGCCAGCATCGACAATTGCGTGTTCGAGCGCGTCGGCGCGCATGCCTATTCGGAGGATCCGCCCGGCCCTGGCGACTATTCCGGCGCCGAGGATCCGATGAGTCCCTCAAATCCCAACTATTCCTGCCCGGCGCCGACCGTCCTCCCGCTCACCAACTCCAAGGCGACGCTGCTCACCACCGTCAACAGTTACAGTGCCTTCGGCGGCACGGCGGGCCATATCGGCATCGCCTGGGGCTGGTACACCATCTCGCCGAGCTGGGCGGGCATCTGGCCGGCCGGGAGCGAGCCGCAGGACTACACCAATGCCGACTATACCAAGGCGGTGCTGATCATGACCGACGGCGAGTTCAACACCAGCTATGCCAATGGCGCGATGAACGCCACCTCGTCCGATCAGGCGCTCGATCTGTGCGAGGCGATACGCGATGCCGGCGTGCAGGTGTTCACGGTCGCCTTCCAGGCGCCGGCGACCGCCGAGCAGATGCTGCGCGATTGCTCGGCGAGCACCTCCAACTTCTTCGTCGCTGACAACACCGCCGAGCTCCGCGAGGCGTTCCAGACGATCGCCACCCGCCTGCAGAAGCTGCGGCTGACTAGGTAGAGGCAGGACGACTTCGGACGGCCCCTTCGCGCAGGTCCCCTCCGCGCGCTTTCCATGAGCGCGCGCGACGCGCAGTCCTTCCATCGCTCGCGCAACGCGGAAAGCCTTCCGGCGCGGAATGTGTCATTGCACACTCCGCGCCAGGGCCGGGATCGGGGAGCCAGGCCAAGGCTGGCCGGCGATCAGCGCTTGTTGGCGCGGTTCTTGACGAGATCGTCGACGACGCCCGGATCGGCGAGCGTCGAGGTGTCGCCGAGATTGGAGAAATCGTCCTCGGCGATCTTCCTGAGGATGCGCCGCATGATCTTGCCCGAGCGCGTCTTGGGCAACCCCGGCGCGAACTGGATGAGGTCGGGCGAGGCGATCGGGCCGATCTCCTTCCGCACCCAACCGACCAGCTCCTTCTTCAGCTCGTCGGACGGCGGTTCGCCGGACATCAGCGTCACATAGCAGTAGATGCCCTGGCCCTTGACGTCGTGCGGGTAGCCGACCACGGCCGCCTCGGAGACTTTCGGGTGGGCGACGAGCGCCGATTCGACCTCCGCCGTGCCGAGCCGGTGCCCCGACACGTTGATCACGTCGTCGACCCGGCCGGTGATCCAGTAGTAGCCGTCGGCATCGCGCCGGCAGCCGTCGCCGGTGAAATACTTGTCCGGATAGGTCGCGAAATAGGTCTGCATGAAGCGCTCGTGGTCGCCATAGACCGTGCGCATCTGCCCCGGCCAGGAATCGGTGATGACGAGATTGCCGCTCGTCGCCCCCTCGAGCACGACACCCTTCTCGTCGACGAGCTCCGGCCTGATGCCGAAGAACGGCCGCGTCGCCGAGCCGGGCTTCAGCCGCGTCGCCCCCGGCAGCGGCGTGATCAGGATGCCGCCGGTCTCGGTCTGCCACCAGGTGTCGACGATCGGGCAGCGCCCATCGCCGACGACGCGGTGATACCACTCCCAGGCCTCCGGATTGATCGGCTCGCCGACCGAGCCGAGCAGCCGCAGCGAGGAGCGGTCCGTGCGCTTCACGAAATCCTCGCCCGAGCCCATCAGCGCGCGGATCGCCGTCGGGGCCGTATAGAAGATGTTGACGTTCCACTTGTCGATCACGTGCCAGAAGCGCGAGGCGGTCGGATAGTTCGGCACCCCCTCGAACATCAGCGTGGTCGCGCCATTGGCGAGCGGTCCATAGAGGATGTAGCTGTGCCCGGTCACCCAGCCGACATCGGCCGTGCACCAGTAGATGTCGCCGTCGTGATAGTCGAACACGTACTGGTGCGTCATCGAGGCGAAGACGAGATAGCCGCCCATCGTATGCAGCACGCCCTTCGGCTTGCCGGTCGAGCCTGACGTGTAGAGGATGAACAGCGGATCCTCCGCGTTCATCGGCTCGGCCGGACAGTCGGGCGAGACCTTCATCAATTCGTCGTGCAGCCAGACGTCGCGGCCGGGCGTCCAGGCGACCTTGCCGCCGGTCCGGCGCACCACGATCACCTTCTCGCCGCCGGCGCATTTGGCGAGCGCCGCATCGGTATTGGCCTTGAGGGGGATCGGCTTGCCGCCGCGCACGCCCTCGTCGGCGGTGATGATGAGCTTCGATTCCGCATCGATCACGCGGCCGGCGAGGCTGTCGGGCGAGAAACCGCCGAACACCACCGAATGGACCGCGCCGATCCGCGCGCAGGCGAGCATGGCATAGGCCGCCTCGGGGATCATCGGCAGGTAGATGGTGACGCGGTCGCCCTTCTTGACGCCGTTCGCCTTCAGCACATTGGCGAACTTGCACACCCTCTCGTGCAACTGCCGATAGGTGATCTTCTCGTCATGGGTCGGGTCGTCGCCCTCCCAGATGATGGCGATCTGGTCGCCGCGGCTTTCCAGATGACGGTCGATGCAGTTCGCCGCCACGTTCAGCATGCCGTCCTCGTACCATTTGATCGAGACGGCGCCGGGCGCGTAGCTGGTGTTCTTCACCCGGGTATAGGGCTTCATCCAGTCGATGCGCTTGCCGTGCTCGCCCCAGAAGCCTTCCGGATCGGTCACGCTGCGCTTGTACATGGCGAGGTAGGTCGCATTGTCGACCCAGGCGCGGCTGGACCACTCTGCAGGGACCTCGTAGACCTTGTCATCCGACATCGGGACGTCTCCTCATCGACCGTTTCCGCCGGTGAGCGTCCGTTCCGGGCGGAACGGAGCCTCCGAAACCCGCCGGCGCCGCTCCGCGGCGACGCCCGGCCGGAGGGACTGATCGCGGCGATCCGGCGGCCGAAAGGCCGCGGTCGTCCGCCCTCCCCCCAAATTTTGCGGCATTATGAAGGGGGGCCCATGGGGCGGCAACCGAGTCGTTTGTCGGGGAGGTCGGCTTCGCCTATGGATGGCGGCCCCTTCGTCGCCGGCTGCGGCCGGGGGTGGCCGTCCGCTCGGCCCTGCCCTTCCAGGTCGAGGACCAATCGCCCATGTCGCCACTCGTCCAGGTGCTCTGCGTCATCGGGCTCGGCCTCTTCTGGGGCCTGTCGCCGCCCTTCTACCGGCTGATGGGCGATGCCGGCATCCCGATCACCCACATCATCGTGCTGTCGGGCCTCGGCGTCGGCATCGGCCTGTGGGTCGTGCGCGCGCTCGTCGAGCGCCGCCTTGCGATCGGCTGGCGGGCGATGGCCTACGGCCTCGGCTGCGGCATCCTGATGAACGTGCCCTTCGCCTTCAGCCTCTTCGTCATCCTCAAGATCCCGGTGCCGGTCTATGGCGTCGCCGTCGCCACCGCGCCCCTGTGGTCCTACGCCCTTGCCATCGTGCTCAGGCGCGAGCAGGCCCATCCGATCCGGCTCGCCGCACTCGGCGTCGGTTTCCTGTCGAGTGTCGTGCTGATCGTCACCCGGGCTGGAAGCGGCAGCGGACCGGGTCTCGACGCCTGGGCGCTCGCCGCCTTCGTCAGCCCTTTCCTCTACGCCTTCTACAACCACTTCGCCGCCGTCGCCTGGCCCAAGGGCATGGACACCATGACCGCCGGCACGGTCGAGAGCCTTGCCTCGGCCCTACTCGTTCTGCCGGTGATGGCCATTCTCGACTGGCCGAAGGGCACGGCCGACTTCCATTCGGGCTACTGGCTCCTCGTCGCCATCACCGTGGTCTGGCTGATCGAGCGTATCGCCTTTTTCACGATGATCCGTCACGCCGGCCCAGTCACGACGGTGCAGGCGGTCTATGTCTCGACGCCGGCTGCCGTCGGCTTCGGCGCGCTGCTCGTCGGCGATCAGCTCGACCGCTGGATCTTCGTCAGCCTCGCCCTGCTGCTCGGCGCGCTCTGGCTGAACAATCTCGCGCTCGCCCGCCCGCGCCTGCCGGCCGCTGCGATCGAGGCGGGAGGTAATCCGCGCGGCGTCAGCGAATGAGGGCTGCAAGCTCGTCGGCGCTGGCGACGGCCGCCACCGCCCCGGCTGCGATCAGCGCCGCCCCGTGCCCCTCGCGGCAATGGCTGCCGCCGGTAAAGCCGATCACCCGCATGCCGGCCCTGACCCCGGCCTCGACCCCCGCGCGGCTGTCCTCGACGACGACGCAGTCGGCCGGATCGCCCCCGAGCTCGGCCGCGGCATGGAGGAACAGATCGGGCCAAGGCTTGCCGCGCGGAACGAGGCTCGCCGAATAGATGTGCCGGCCGAAACGCGACACGAGCCCGGTCACCTCGAGACCCTTCATCAGCTTGTCGGGCGTGCTCGAGGAAGCGACCGCGCGCGGCCGGTCGTCGGCATCGAGCAGTCGGGCGATTCCCTCGATGGCGCCGAGCTCGCGCTCGTAGCGGGCCAGCAGCCGCGCCGTCGCGCTCGATGCGACCTCACGAGGGACGGGTCGGCCGAACTGCTCGGCGAGCCGCGCCGCCATCGAGCGGTCGGTGACGCCGGTGAAACGGCCGGCGAGATCCTCCGGCGTCACGGGAAAGCCGTGCTCGTTCAGCACCTCGGCCCAGGCTGTGTTGGCGAGGGGCTCAGAATCGATCAGCACGCCGTCGCAGTCGAAGATGAGGAAACCGGCGTCGCGCATGGCGCTCAGGTGCCGAACAGGCCGATGACGAGGCCCTGGATCAGCAGGACGCCAAGCCAATGGCCGCCGTCGATCAGCGTCAGCATGCGCTTCGACTGCTGGAAGGCATGGTTGGTGGCGAGGCTGGTCGCAATGAAACCGGCCCAGACGAAGAGGGCCGAGATCATGCCGTTCTTCGGCGTCACATTGCCCGGCCCCAGATGGCCGATGAGGCCCGCCAGCACATAGGCCATGACGACCTGCGCGAGCGCGGCGACCACGAAGGGCACCGGCGAGGGTCCGCCTCCACCGCGGATCTCCGCCTCCGTCCGTCCGAGGGCGGCGAGCCAGGGCTTGGAGAGCGCCATATACCAGACCGAGCCGAACACATAGCTGGCGATGGCAGCGACCACGACGGCGAGATAGCTGATGCCTGCGAATGCCATGTTGCGCTTCCTTGAGCTGGGCGAGGGGCGTAGACGGCAGGTCTGCGAGACTAGAGCCTGATCGATTGACATGCGAGCGCCCGCGCGAGCATCGAAGGCGTCAATCGGACTCTACGCAAGACATTCAGAGCATGTCCGACACGGTCGAACCGATTCCAACTATGTCGGATTTGGTCTAGCACGGCTCGCCGCCTGCCGCCGTCAATTGCTTGAGCTGCCCGAGGAGATCGTCTTCACCGGGTTTGCAACCGGCGTCGGCGTGCCGGCCGTCGCAGCCTCGCTCTCGCCCGCCGTCCCACTGGCGGTCGACTCGAACCCGGCAGGCACTGCCGCCGTCCGCGCACTGGTGCCGATGCCCAACTCGCTGAAGCCGCCGATGATCGCTCCCATCGCCACCAGCACCAGCAGCCAGTGGATGCCGTCGACGAGAGCGAGGCCGAGCCGGTTGCCGAGATTGGCGTAGTTGACGAGGATGGTCGACATCACGAAGCCGAGCCACAGCAGGAAGGCGGTATGGATGCCGCCGAGCGCGCTCATGGCTCCGAGCTTCTCCATGAAGGTGCCGAGCATCACCGTCATGATGATCTGCGCGAGGCCGCCGAAGATCTGCCGGCGCGGCGAGAATTGGCCGCGCACGCCCTCTCCCGCCGCCGATTTCCAGAACTTGCCGGCAAGCCCGTACCAGATCCAGCCGACCACCCAGCCCCCGACCAGGGCAGCGAGCACCGCCGTCGAGTTGATCTGATTGAAATAGTCGACGATGCCCGGAATGACCGACATCAGCTTCGACTTCAGGCCCTCGAAATCCATGATCGCCTGCCTCCCCGATCCCTCTGGCGGTGCCTCGGTCGAACGCTCCCGCTCGCGGGGCGGGCAGCCCCGCCGGCACATGGCGGTCGTCCGGACTGGCGCCGCTTCTACACCGTGATCATGGCAGAAGGAATGCGCCCGGCCCGCGAACATGGGGACAGGACGAGGCGGCGGGGCGCCGATCCTCTGCACCGTCAGGGGTCTGCCCGGCTCCTCCCCGCACCTCCGGGCCATGCCGTCCCGTCAGTCGGTCAGACGCCAGACCGTCGTGCGCTTCAGCTCGGTGTCCTCCAGCTCGCGCGTGACGGGCACCGAATAGGTGGCGATGGCGAGGAGCCGGTCCTTGGGGCAATAGCTGCGCCCCGGATCGCCGATGAGGATGTCGAGCCCGGCATGGCGGCAGCGGTCGAGCCAGCGAAGCGCCCGCTCGGCGAGCGGCTTCTCGTAGAAGATGTCGCCGACCAGCACGACATCGGCTGACGGCACCGGCCCCGCCAGCAGATCCTCGCCCGTCACGTCGACGCCGACGCCGTTCGCGGCGGCGTTGAGGCCGATCGCCGCGAGCGCGAAGACGTCGATGTCGGAGGCGAGCGCGCACCGTGCCCCCGCGCGCATGGCGGCGATGGCGTCGAGCCCCGAGCCCGAGGCGATATCGACCACGCGCTTGCCCTGGACGAGGCCGGGATTGTCGATGAGGTGGCGGGCGAGCGCTTGTCCGCCGGCCCAGGCGAAGGCCCAATAGGGCGGCGGCAGGCCGATCTCGCCGAGCTCCTCCTCGGTCCGTTGCCAGATCGGCAGCGATTCCTCGGCCAGATGCAATCGCACCTCCGGCACCAGCGGCGGCGACAGGAGGCGGGTATTGGCCCGGATGAAAGCGGCCGGGTCCGGCGGGCTCGGCGGCGCGCCGCTCGCTTCGCTCATGTCGTGCGCTTGCCTCCGCCGGCCCGCGAGCCGGGCCGCCGGCTGCCGTTCGCCTTGTTGCGGTCGCTTGCGCCGGCCGAGGCCTGCCCAGTCCCCTTCCGCCTCTCTTGTCCCGAGCGGCCCGCCACCGCAGCCGTCCTGACGGTGGGCACGTTCCGCTCGGGCTTCAGCGTCTCTGGATCGAGCCCCGCGAGACCGCAGACCTTGCGCCATTCCTCATCGCGCACCGGCTGCACGGAGAGCCGCGAGCAGGTGACGAGGCTCATCTGCGCGAGCTCGGCCGTCGCCTTGATCTCGGCGAGCCCGACCGGCCTCGGCAGGTCGGCGCGCGCCCTCACCTCGACGCACTCCCATTTGCCCGTCTCGTCGCCCGGCTCCGGATGGGCCGATCGCACGATCTCCAGGATGCCGACGATCTCCCGGCCGATATTGGAATGGTAGAAGAAGCCCAGATCGCCGACCGCCATGGCCCGCATATTGTTCCGCGCCAGATAGTTGCGCACGCCGGTCCACGGCTCGGGTGTGCGGCCTTTTGCCTTCAGCATCTGCCAGGAGAACACGTCGGGCTCGGATTTGAGGAGCCAGTAGGTCATGGGAGCCTCCCCGGACGCATGGCCGTCGGGCCGTTCGAGAATCGTTGCGCCCCTGGTGTGCCCCGATCGCAAGGGCGGGTGCAAGGCTTCGATGGCCGTCGCGCGCCGCCACATGGCACGGTGACGGACCCCGGCTCAGCGCGCCCGCCCGGCGAACAGCACGACCTCGCGCTCGACGCTTTCGAGCGCGGCATGAACGGGAGCGAAATCGGGATCGCCGGGCTCGATGGGTCCGACCAGCTCCAGCGCCGCCGCCAGTGTCATCGCCGGCCCCAGCGGCTCCATGAGAACGGGCGAGACCGCTGGCTGGAAGAACATGGTGCGCTCGCTCTGGGTGACCATGACGCCGCGCATCACCGGCTCGATCATCTTCGGTTTGGTCAGCGTGATGGTGCGCACCGCTCCGCGATCGAGCGTCAGGAGGTGGACGAGATCGGTGGCGGCGCTGACATGCACCTCGCCCGACTGGCTGTGATCGATAACGCGCCCCTCCAGCCGGTAGCGCTGATGCTCGCGGAATGCGAGGCCCGGCAGCTCTGGTGACCAGGAGAGCTCGAACACCGTCCGGATCAGTCCGCCCGGTGAGCGGAAGCTGCGGCGACAAGCCGAGCGAAGGCCGATCATCGCCTCGACATGAGGCCGCGTGTAGCCCCCGAGCCGCTCGGCCGCGATCTCGACAGCCTCCGGTGCCGGCGAATGCACTGCGATGCCCAGGGCCTGACAGATGTCATGAACGGTCTGCGCACGCACCTTTTGACCCGCCAGGACATTGCGGATGGTCCGCTCGTCATAGCCGGTCAGCCGGGCGAGATGGACCCGTGTCCAGCCCTTCTGCCTGAGCGCGGCAGCGATCGCGATCGCATGGGTCGGCCGGGACGCCGGCTCGCTCCGCGCCGATGGGGTATTGCCGTCCTTCGCCCCCGGCCCGGCGGCGATATCGGATCTGCTGCTCATCTCGAGGCGCCTCGCCGCCCGCCGTGCCACGCGCCAGCGCGAGCATGCGCCCACGCGATCCGGGCTCGGAGGCAGAAATTACCGGAACATTTCCGATATGGAAAGCTGGCCTCCGACCGTCTTCCGCACCGTTCACATTGACTGATTTCGCTCAATGACCAAGTGCTGGAACGCAGGTATTGATGAAGCGAAGGATGCGACCGGAGCGGTCGTCCACGATCGGTAGCGATCACGAGACGACGACCCGCGATCGACCGCCAAGGGACAGGGAGACCACACATGAGCAGAATGAGGCTTACCGCGATTGCGGTCGGCGCCGTGGCGCTGGCGGGGCTGGTGGCCCCCTCGCTGGCGAGCGCCGGATCATACTCCGGCTATAGCTGCTACGACCTCTGGTATGCCCGCAACCAGATCTATGCGGAGAACGGCTATTGCTTCAAGACGCAGCTCGCCCGCCAGACTTTCGGCGCCGGCTGCTTCCCGCCCTATGGCCGCCTGTCGAAATGGGAGGCAAGGCGTGTCGAGCAGATCCGTCGCGAGGAGCGGCGTCGCGGCTGCCACGTGAACTGAGCCGGTCGCGCTCATCCGGATTTGCCGATAGCTGCTCGCGCCACGGCAAGTCCGGCGGCTCCGGCCTGGAATGTGGGAATGGACGGCGCCGACGAGGCTCTCCATCTCCTCATTTGAACAGGTGACAGGGCACTGACGAATCCGGATGCGTGCCGGGCCCGATTGCTGTAAAGTCGTGCACGGCGGTCGGGTTTATCGGCGGACAGAATGCCGCCGCCCAGAAAACCGCCGCCACGGAATCAGCGCACAGACGAGAGACCTGCTGGAGCGGCAGGTCGGGCGTGATGAAGATGACGGTGGCCGTGACGCCCCGCGAGCCGTCAATTGCAGCTACGAGCAGATCCGCATTGGAGTGATGCCAGCTCCGAGTGCTTCCAGGAGGCGATGACTTCCTGCGGGAAGAGATGACCTCGCCCGGGAAGACAGGCTCGGAGCACGGGATTGGAGCCTTTCCGCGACACCGCGTGTGTCGGAAAGTCTCCGTACACGAAGGCCGACGGATGGCGCGTGCCTAGGGCCTCGCCGCTATTGGGCCCGACCATCGGCCGGCCTTCGACGCTGACGACCAATCGCCTTCGGGAGGTTGGTCGTCAGACCGATTCTTGCATCGCGCTCATCGCCCGCGGTCTGCCAATCCCTCGAGTTTCGCCCTTCCCCGAGATCGCACCCGCTCGAACCGGCGCCGCCACTTGCCGCCGGACACACAGCCTGTTTCGGGTGCCGGGCGAACGGCCTCAGCCGGCCGCCGGCGGATTGACGACCCAATTCCAGCCCCGAATGTCCGTCGTCGCGAACAACCCGGCCTTGGCATAGGGGTCGGCGGCCGCCACCGCGCGGGCCTCCTCGAGTGTCGCCGCCTCGATGATGACGAGGCTGCCGCGCGGCTCGCTGCCATCCTCCGAAAGGAACGGACCGGCCGCCTTCACCCGCCCGCCAAGCGAGCGCAGATAGTCGAGATGGGCCGGCCGCGTCTCCTTGCGGATGGCAAGGCCGCCGGGCTTGTCGGTCAAAATCAGCGCAAACAGCATCGCATCGATCTCCTGCTGGGTCTCGTCGCATCGAATTTCGGGCTATGGAGCGCCGCCCGCCCCGCCAGCCATTCTCATGGGGTCGGCGTGCCCACCTCCCGGCGTCGCGGGCGCGCGAGCAGCGAGGCGATCGCCTCGTCGACATTGGCCTCGCCATCGAGGATCGACCCGACGGCCTGGCAGATCGGGAGATCGAGCCCGTGCCGCGCCGCCATGGCCAGCACCGACGAGACGGTGTGCACCCCCTCCGTCACCGTCTTCCGCGAGGCAAGGATGTCGGCGGCTGAGCGGCCCTTGCCGATCTCGACTCCGAAGGCGAAGTTGCGCGACTGCGGGCTGTTGCAGGTGAGGATCAGGTCGCCGAGGCAGGAGAGCCCGGTCAGCGTCTCCGGGCGGGCGCCGTGGCAGGCGGCGAAAGTGGACAGCTCGGCGAAACCGCGCGTGATGAGTGCCGCCTGCGCACTCGCCCCGAGCCCGCGTCCGTTGACGACACCCGCCGCGATGGCGAGCACGTTCTTCACCGCCCCGCCGATCTCGACACCGGCGATGTCGTCGCTCGGATAGATACGGAAGGTCGTATGGCCCATGGCGCCGGCAAGCGCATCGGCCAACGCGAGGCTGTCGGCCGCCAGCGTCACCGCCGTCGGCAGCCCGCGCACCACCTCCGCGGCGAAGCTCGGCCCCGAAAGCACCAGAACCGGCTGGCTGGCGCCGAGCGTCTCGGCCGCGATCCGGCTCGGTCGGGCATGGCTGCCGCGCTCCAGACCCTTGCAGCAGATGACGACCGGAACGTCGCGATCGAGCAGCGGCCGCAGCCCGGTGAGGACGCCGCGCAATTCCTGGGTCGGCACGACGGCCAGCAGGAGATCGGCATCCTCGAGCGACGCGGCGAGATCGGTCGTCGCCAGCAATTGCGGATCGAGCATCGCCCCCGGCAGGTAGCGCGAATTGATATGAGAGGCGTTGATCCCGTCGGCGAGGGCCTGATCGCGGCCCCACAGCCGGACCGCGAGCCCGGCCCTCAGCAGCGTGCTGGCGAGCGCCGTCCCCCAGGCGCCGGCGCCGATGACGGCGGCACGCCGACAGGATCGGGTGAGGGAGGTCGGCATCGCGTCTCTCTCCTTCAAGCCTTGGCTCCGGCCCGGCCGGCGCCAAGCACCGGTTCGGCCTCGGCATCGAGCGGCCACCTCGCGCGCGCCGGCGCGTCGAGGTCGCCGGACCGCCCCGCGACCATCAGCTCCGCACCGGCCCAGGCGATCATGGCGGCGTTGTCGGTGCACAGGCCCGCCGGTGGCATCACGAGATCGAGCCCGAGCGCGTCGGCGGTCTCGGTGAGCGCTGCGCGCAATCGCCGGTTGGCCGCGACCCCGCCCGCGACCACCAGATGGCGGATCGGCGCCGCTCCGGCCGCCCGGCCGTCCTCGAGGAGACGCACCGCCCGCCCGACCCGTTCCGCCACGATCGCCGTCACCGCCGCCTCGAACGAGGCACACAGATCGGCGACTGTCGCGTCGGTCAGCGGCTGATGCTGGATGGCGATGTTGCGCACCGCCGTCTTCAACCCGGCAAAGGAGAAATGCGGCTCGGCCCGGCCGAGCATCGGCCGCGGCAGCGCAAATTTGAAGGGATCGCCGTCCCGCGCCGCCCGCTCGACCGCCGGACCGCCCGGAAAGCCGAGCCCGAGCAGCTTCGCGGTCTTGTCGAAGGCCTCCCCCAGCGCATCGTCGATCGTCGTGCCGATGCGGCGATAGCGCCCGACCGCCTCCACCACCAGCGTCTGCGTATGCCCGCCCGAGACCAGCAGCAGCAGATAGGGCGGGGACAGGCCGTCGGTCAGCCCCGGTGTCAGCGCATGCGCCTCGAGGTGATTGACCGCGATCAGCGGCCGCCCCGCGGCGAGCGCGAGCGCCTTGCCCGTCGTCAGCCCGACGAGGAGCCCGCCGATGAGGCCGGGGCCCGCCGTCGCCGCAATGGCGGACAGATCGCCGAGCCCGATGCCAGCCTCATTGAGGGCCCGGCCGACGATCGGCTCGAGCGTTTCCAGATGGGCCCGGGCGGCGATCTCCGGCACGACGCCGCCATAGCGCGCATGCTCCTCGAGCTGCGAGCGCACCACATTCGAGAGGATCTCGCCCGAGCCGTCCGCACGTCGCCGGACGACGGCCGCGGCGGTCTCGTCGCAGCTCGTCTCGATGCCGAGCACGGTCAGGTCTTTCGCCAGGGCGGCGACCGGCATGGCATCTCCTCTCGGCGCGTCTCTGCGCGACCGGCCATTGCGGCACCGGCGGCCGGACCGGCCGCGCTTGCTCTCGGGCGCCGGAATCCGCATAACGACCGGGCCAGTCGCCGTCAACGTCGGCGGCCCCGCCGCCGACCGGCACGGACCGCCAAGCCTTTGACCCGCCAGATCTCGAAAGGGCCCCAAGTGGCCGGACGGACATTTCGCATCGGAACGCGCGGCAGCCCGCTCGCCCTCCTGCAAGCGCACGAGACGCGCGACCGCCTGATCGCCGCCCACGGGCTTCATGAGCGCGATTTCGAGATCGTCGTCATCAAGACGAGCGGCGACCGCATCCTCGACCGTCCCCTCGCCGAGGTCGGCGGCAAGGGCCTCTTCACCAAGGAGATCGAGGAGGCACTCGCCGAAGGCGCGATCGATCTCGCCGTCCATTCGATGAAGGACGTGGCGACCGTGCTGCCCGACGGCCTCGTCATCCCCTGCGTGCTGCCGCGCGAGGATGTGCGCGACGCCTTTCTCTCGCTGAAGGCCGCACGGCTCGCCGATCTGCCGGCCGGCGCCGTGGTCGGCACCGCCTCGCTGAGGCGCCAGGCCCAGGTGCGGCGCCTGAGGCCCGATCTCCGCGTCGCCGTGTTCCGCGGCAATGTCCAGACCCGCCTCAGAAAGCTCGGCGAGGGCGAGGCCGATGCCACGCTCCTCGCGGTCGCCGGCCTGAAGCGGCTCGGCATGCTCGACCGGGCCTCCTCCATCATCGAGCCCGACGAGATGCTGCCGGCGGTCGCCCAGGGTGCCATCGGTATCGAGATCCGCGCCGACGATGGCGAACTGGACGCCCTCCTCGCCGCCATCGCCGACGCCCGGACCGCGACGGAGCTGGCCGCCGAGCGCGCCTTCCTCGCCCGGCTCGACGGCTCCTGCCGCACCCCGATCGCCGGCCTCGCCCGCCTCGAGGGTGGTCGTCTCGCCTTCACCGGCATGATCCTCAGCCCGGACGGGTCCTCATCCCACGAGATCACGCTGGACGGCGGATCGGCCGACGCGGCCCGTCTCGGCGACGAGGCCGCACGAACGCTTCTGGAGCGGGCGGGTCAGGACTTCCTCGCAGGACATCGCGGGTGAGAGGCCGGCGCGGGCGCCCCTCGCCATGACTGAAGGGCGGGCTTTGTCATGCGCATCCTCGTCACCCGTCCCGAGCCAGGCGCCACCGCACTTGCCGACAGGCTCGCAGCGTCCGGCCATGAGGCGATCCTTGCGCCGCTGCTCGCCGTCCGGCTGCTCGGCCGCGAGGTCGCAATCTGCGTTGATGGCCTCTCGGGCCTCGTCGTCACCAGCCGCAATGCATTGCGGGCCATCGCGAGCCGCGACGACCTCCAGGCGCTGACCGCGCTCCCCCTCTTTGCCGTCGGCGATGCGACAGCCGCGGCCGCGCGTACACTCGGCTTCGGCGAGGTGGTGACGGGCGCCGGCCGGGCGGCCGATCTCCCGGACGTCGTCCGCCGCCGGCTCGGCGAGGTCCGAGCGTCTCGGCCGAGGCTTCTGCATCTTGCCGCCGAGACGCTCGCCTTCGATCTCGCCGCCGCTCTGGCAGATCTCGGCGTCGATCTCGACAGCATCGTCGTCTATCGGAGCGAACCGGTGGGCGAGCTTCCCGCCAGTGCCGCCGCAGCCCTGTCCGACGCGACGGTCGACGCCGTCATCCTGATGTCGCCTTTGACGGCGAGGACCTATCGGCACCTCGTCGTTGCAGCCGGTCTCGATCACCTGATCGGCCGGATACGTCACTTCTGTCTGTCAAAGGCCGTCGCCGATGCGCTAGGAGAGACGGGCGAGAGCTCGCCCGATGTCGCAGGGCGACCCGATGTCGAGGCGATCCTCGAGCTCGTTAACCGTCGGGCGGCAGAATTGACCTATGAAAAACAACGTTCTGTGCCGCCGGGCTGACGAGCCTGCTATGCTCGGGACGAGCCAGCGACAAGATCCATGAACCGACGCAGAGGTTAGTGCCCCATGTCCAATGGCAAGAGCGACGATCAGAAGGGCGCCGGCCGTCCGGGCAGCGACCAGGGCAAGTCCAAGCGTCCGACCGCGACCCTCGACCTCGAGGCGAAGGTGATCGAGACCCGCGACGTGCCGGGCGCCGGCTCGACATCCGCGGGACGTGATCCCGCGAAGGAAGCCGCCGCCGCGGCCGGCAAGGAAGCGGCGGGCCCCGGTGACACCTCCGGCAAGGCCGATCCGGCGAAATCCGGCACGGCCGGCCCTGGCAGCAAGGCCGAGACATCGAAATCCGCAGCCGCCGGCGCCGATGCCGGCAAGTCGGCGGACAAGGGCACGACGCGCTCTCCCGAGGCGGCAGCCGCGGGCGCCACCACCTCCGCCACCACTTCCGCCAGCGCCGCGGCCGTGCCGCCGCAACGGCGCTCGGGCGGGATCGGCAGCTTCCTCTCGCATATGCTGGCCGGCATCGTCGGCGCCGTCATCGCCCTTTTCGGGGCGGACCAGGCAGCCCGCACCATCGGCATCGACCTGCCCTGGCCGGGCACCGACAAGCGGGTCGAGGAGTTGCAGCATCGCCTCGGCGTCGTCGAGGCCGACCTCAAGGAGCAGGCTTCGGACCTGTCCGAGAGCACGGTCAATGCGCGTTTCGACCAAGTCTTCAAGCGGCTCGCCGATCTCGACGGCCTGCCGGCCCGCATCGGTGCGCTCGAGACCGCACAGAAATCGCTCGTCGAGAAGGCCGCCGCGCTCGACAGCGGCACCGGCGCCTCAGCGGAGCTGCCCGCCGGTCTCGAAAGCCGCATTGCGAGCCTCGAGCAGACGCTGAAGACGATCAGTGATGCCGCCGGCAGCGACGGCAGCGGCGGCGGCCGGGTTGCCCAGATCGCCAGCCTCGCCGGCCGCATCGGCGACCTCGAGACCGAGATCGACAGCCGCATCGGTGCGCTGAAGAGCCAGATCGCGCGCGACCTGCAGGTCCAGAGCGAGGAAGTCACCAAACGCCTCGCCGAGGGCCAGACCACCACCGCCGGCACCGCCGTCGCCCTCGCCACGCTGAAGGAGAGCGACAGTCGCGTCAGCCGCGAGCTCGAGACGTTGAAGCTCGATGCCGACCGCCTCGGCCAGCGCCTCGACGCCGTCCGCGCGAGTGGCGAGGAGACACGGACCGCCGTCGAGACACTGCGCACCGAGGCCGACAGGATCGGCCAGACCATCGCCAATCTGAAGAGCGACATCGAGGCCCGCGTCGGCGCGCTCGCCAGCAGCGCCGATGTCGACCAGACGCTGAAGCCGGTCGCCGAACGTCTCACCGGTGTCGAGGACACACTGCAATCGGTGGTCTCGCGCGAGAAGGCACGGGAGGCGGCCGGCAACCGCATCCTGCTCACTCTCGCGCTCGGCGACCTGAAGCGGGCGGTCGACCGCGGCACCGGCTACCGGCGCGAGCTGCGTGCGGTGCAGCAGCTTTCGGGCTCGACCGGCGACCTTGCCACCCTCGAGGCGACCGCCGATGCCGGCCTGCCGACCATCGCCATGCTGCAGGACGAGTTGCAGGGCCTTGCCGGCCGCATGATCGAGAGCGGCGAGCCAGGCGACGGCAAGGGCTCCTTCATCGACGACATCCTGGCAAGCGCCCGCTCGGTCGTTCGCGTGCGCCGCACCGGCCAAGTCGAGGGGAGCGGCGCCGACGCCGTCGTCGCCCGCATGGAGGACGATCTTGGCCGCGGCGATCTCGCCGGCGTGCTCGACGAGGCCAAAGGCCTGCCCGACAGCGCGCGCACCATCGCCGCGCCCTGGCTCGCCAAGGTCGAGGCCCGGATCGCCGTCGAGAAGGAGATCGGCGAGATCGAGGACGGTCTTCGCGCCGCCATGGGCTCGGGCGCCGGTAACTGAACTGAGAAGAGGACCCTCGATCATGATCCGTCTCATCCTCTTCCTCGTCCTCGTCGCGCTCATGGCGACCGGCCTTGCCTGGCTGGCCGACCGGCCGGGCGAGCTCGTCGTCAACTGGCAGGGTTGGGAGCTGCGGACCAGCGTCTTCCTGTCGGTCGTGATGCTCGGCATCGGCCTGGGTCTCGCCGTCCTCGTCTGGTCGATGCTGCGCGGCATCCTCTCCAGTCCCGCCAGCCTTTCCCGGCTGTTCCGGCGCCGCCGTCAGAAGCAGGGGCTCGACGCCCTGTCCGGCGGCCTCATCGCCATTGCTTCGGGCGACCGCGCGCAGGCCTCGCGCTATGCGCTCCAGGCGCGGCGCACCCTGCCCAACGAGCCGATGACCGACCTCCTGCGCGCCCAGACCGCGCATCTGATGGGCGACCGGGCGACGGCACGCCGCATCTACGAATCGATGACCCACCAGCCCGAGACCGAGCTGCTCGGCCTGCGCGGCCTGTTCCTCGAGGCCGAGCACGAGAAGGAATGGCTGGCGGCCCGCCAGTTCGCCGAGCGGGCGGTGAAGCTGAACCCCAAACTGCCCTGGTCGGTGACCGCCCTGTTCGAGCTTCAGGCCCGCGAGGGCGATCTCGAGGGAGCGCTCGAGACGCTGCAGATCGCCCGCCGCCACGATCAGGTCGACCGCGCGACCTTCGACCGGCGCAAGGCCGTGCTGCTGACGGGGCTCGCCCAGCGCGCCGAGGAGAACGACATGGACCGGGCACTCGCGCTCGCGCTCGAGGCGCACGAGCTCGCACCCGGCCTGGTGCCGGCCGCGGTCATCGCCGGCCGCGTGCTCGCCTCCAAAGGCAGCACCGCCAAGGCGGCGGCCGTGCTCTCGCGCACCTGGAAGAAGTCGCCCCATCCCGAGATTGCCGAGGTCTATGCCTTCGCGCGCCCCGGCGACTCCCCCCGCGACCGCTTGAAGCGCGTCAAGGATCTCGCCCAGCAGACTCCCAATGCCAGGGAGGCGCCGGTCGCCGTCGCCGAGGCGGCGATCGAGGCCAAGGAATGGACCGAAGCCCGCCGCGCCCTGGAGCCGCTGATCGAGGCAGGACCGACGGCGGCCGTCGCCGTGCTGATGGCGCGGATCGAGGGCGGCGAGCGTGGCGACACCGGACGGATGCGGGAGTGGCTCGCCCGGGCGGTCTCGGCGCCGCGCGACCCCGCCTGGACCGCCGATGGCGAGCTCTCCGACCATTGGGCGCCGGTCTCGCCCGTCACCGGCCGGCTCGACGCCTATGAATGGAAGGTGCCGGCCGAGCGCGCCGAGACGCGCAGCGCCCACCTCCTGCTCGAGGAACTGGTCTCCATGGCCGAGCGTCCCCGCGAGACCATGATCGACATGGAGGCACGCCCCGCGCGCACCGCGGTGACCGAGGCCGAGACCATCCCCGAGCCGGCTGCCCCGGCGGCCACGGCGAAGGCCGAGCCGGAGCGCGCCACGTCCGCCCCGACGGCCGCCGCGATGAAGCCGGCAGAGCCCGAGGTGGTGACTGCGGCGGCCGTGGTGCCGGTCGCCGACAGCCATCCCGCGACCGAAGGCGGCTCGCCCACGACGACGACGGGCGCCGCATCGCGATCGCTCTCGGTTCAGGCCGACCAGCGCCGGCCTGCGGGCAGGCAGGAGGCGAGCATCCAGATGGTTCGCAGCGAGGGCGCCGCCACCTCCGCCGCTGTTTCCGAGAGGGACACAGGGAAGGTGGTGGAGAAGCCGCGCTATTTCGTGCCCGGCCATGCTCCCGACGATCCAGGCCCCGTCGAGCCGACCGAGGACAAGGCCAAGATCCAGTCGGCGTCCTGATGCAGTGGCGCTACGCCTTTCCGCCTCCCCGCCGTAGCCACCGATGCCCGCCGCATGCTCAAAAGAGCGATGGCCGGATCGGCGATGCCGCGGTCAGTCCGCCATCGACCGTGAAGGTCTGGCCGGTCACGAAGCCCGCGTCGTCCGAGGCGAGCCAGACGGCGATGCGGGCGACATCGCGCGGCGAGCCGAAACGCCCGACGGCGTGACGGGCGAGCGCGTCGCGCTTGGCCGCTTCAGGATCGCCGGCGAGCGCGAAAGCGGCATCCGCCATGCCGGTCATGATCCATCCCGGGCAGATCGCATTGCAGCGTATGCCCTCGAAGCCATGGTCCACCGCGATCGAACGCGTGAGACCGTGCACGAAGGCCTTCGAGGCGTTGTAGAGCGCAAGCCCCGGATCGGCGGCATGACCCGAGGTCGAGCCGATATTGACGATCGACCCGCCGCCGCTCCGAGCCATCACCGGCACAAAGGCACGGGTCATCAGGAACACGCCCTTGGCGTTGACGCCCATCAGGTGGTCGAAGTCCTCGTCGGTGGTCTCGACCACGGTCTTCTCGATCTGCACGCCGGCATTGTTGACGAGGATCTGCACTGGCCCGCAGGCATCCCGGAGCCGTTCGACGTCGTCACGGTTGGCGACGTCCGCCTGCACCCAGCCGATCGCATCCGCAAGATCGTCCGGCCGGCCGCCCCGGCCGCAGGCGACGACTTCGGCCCCTCGCCCGTCATCGCCTCGGCGATCGCCCGGCCGATGCCACGGCTGCCGCCGGTGACGATGGCGCGCCTTCCCGAGCATGCCCATCTCGGCTCCCGCTGTTCCTTGTCCTGCCTGGGTGATGCCGACATCGCACGCCTCGACTTCGGGCCCGACGCGCGACAACACAGCCGGCACGACGCTCAGCGCCGCATCTGCTGCACCTGCGCCGTCAGCCCACCGTCGATCACCCAGAGCTGGCCCGAGGCATAGCGCGCCTCCGGGCCTGCCAGCCAGTTGACGAGATTGGCGATGTCGTCCGGCGTTCCATAGCGGCGTGTCGGATGGATGTCGCGGACCGGCTGCATCAGCGTCTCGATCGTGCCGCCGCCCCCGCCTGAGCCCTCGCCTGCAAAGAAGCTCCTCAGCATCGGCGTGTCCACATAGCCGGGGCAGACCGCGTTGACCCTGATGCCCTCCGGCCCATGATCGCACGCCATCGCCCGGGTGAGCGCATGCACCGCGCCCTTGGTGGCACAATAGGCCGCAAGCGGATCGGCGATGAACCGTCGCAGGAGCCGAAATTCACGATCGAGCCTTCCCCGGCCGCCTGAGCAGCGGCAAGGCGTGCTTGGAGACGAGGAAGGTGCCCGTGACATTGATCGCGAAAATGCGGTTCCAATCGGCAAGGCTGGTCTGCTCGATGGTCTTCTCGATCTCGATGCCCGCCGCATTGACCAGGATGTCGAGCCGGCCCTGCGCCGCCCGACGACCGCCATCGCCGCCTTGACGCTCGCCTCCTCGGTCACGTCGAGCCGGATGAACGTGCCCGCCCCGACCCCGGCCCCCTCGCCCGGCTCGGCATCTGTGAACGATCCCGCATCCGTCAGGTCGGCGGCATAGACGATGGCTCCCTCGCGCTTGAAACGTGCCGTGATGGCCCGGCCGATGCCCCGCCCGCCCGTCACCAATGCCACCTTGCCCGCCAACGATGCCATCGGTCCTCCTCTCGCGCTTGTGGCGACGTTTCAGCCCTGTCGCTCTGCGACACTCGAATAGGCGTCGAGCACGAGCCCGTGGAAGTGGTGCACCGCGTGCTCGGTGCTACCCGTTGCGGATGATGCACGATGCGTCCTGCCGGAAGGCCGGCGTCGCCATGCCGCGCTGCACGCTTTCGACGATATCGATGTCCTCGCGCTGCAGCATCGCGGATATAGGCGATCGCCTCCCATTCGGATGGGATCGGCTCCGCCGTCTCGAAGAAGAAGTCGTAGGTCTCCCGCGTCGTCTGCTCGTCGACTGCGATGATGTTCATGACGAGGAAATTGCCGCGGCCGGGATAGCGCAGGAGGCAGGTCGTCGGCCACAGGAACCACACCGCATGGTCGTCGACCGTCCCCCTCGACCGTATATGCCGTGTTCGGCCCCTTCGCCGCCTTGGCCATATGGCTCGAATAGATGCCGTGCGTGGTCACCTTGTAGGTGTCCATCTGCAGCATCGAGCAGAAGTCCTTGTGCGCCGTCGGGCAGTGGTAGCATTCGAGGAAATTGTCGACGACGTTCTTCCAGTTCGACCGGATCGTGAATTCGAGTCGGTGGGCGAGGTGAGCGCGTCGATGTCGGGTGCGAAATGCATGATCTCGCTGGCGAGCGGCACCGACTGCTCGGCGAGCGGTACGGCTTGCGGATCGAGATTGACATAGACAAAGCCGCAGAATTCCTCGACCCGCACCGGATCAGGCAGATCTCGCCGGTCGAGAAATCCTCCAGAAGCTCGGTATGGGGCGCCCGCCGGAGCTGGCCCGTCAGGTCGTAGACCCAGGCGTGGTAGGGGCACATGATGCGATTGACGTGCCCCGCCCCTTCGGGAGCTCGTGTGCCCGGTGCTTGCAGACGTTGGAAGGCCTGAGCGTGCCCGCCTCGTCGCGCACGATCGACACCGAGCGCCCCTGCGTCGACCACGACATAGTCGCCCGCACTGCGCAGCTTCTCGCCATGGCAGCACCACTGCCAGCTCCGCCAGAAGATCGCTTCGCGCTCGACCGCCAGCCATTTCGGGTTCGCATAGGCCTCGGCCCGCAGCGAGAGCGACCGGGCAGGAGTTCGCATCGTAGCCTCGCCGCACCGCCTCGAGGTCGGATTTCGTCAACAGCATCACCATGGCACCGTTCTCCAAGCCCCCTGACGTTCGAGGATGAGCCGAAGCGCGTCAGCTTGAATGACTTTTTCGACAAGAACCTGTCTATTTTGTCCTTGCGACCGAATGCATGGGCCACGCCCGGTATTCGAGGGCACGCCCGCTCACCCGGTCACGCCGCGGAGAAAGCCCGTGGCGCCGTCGATAGGCCGCGAGAAATGCTCCAGCGACCGGAAACCGCTCGCCAGTGCGATCTCGGTGATGGTCAGCGCCGTCTGGGTGACGAGACCACGGGCCCGATCGAGGCGCGCATTGGCGTAGTATTGGACCGCAGAGTTTTGCGTATGCGCACGGAACATCCGTTCCAGCCGGCGCTGCGAGATGCCGGCCCTCCTGGCGATTTCTGGGATCGGCAGCGGCTGCTCCAGATGCTGCTCCATCAGGCGGATCGACGCCCTCAGCACCTCCGGCGGGTCGAAGCCCATCGGCTCGCCCGCGAGTGGGTTCTGGCCGTTTCCGCCCTTGCGCTGGCGATCATGGAAGATATAGCGCGCCGCGGCATTCGCCAGATCCGAGCCGGCCACCTTCTCCAGGAGATGGAGAGCGAAGTCGCTCGACGCCGCGCCACCGCAGCAAGAGCCGGTACGCCCGTCGACCACATAGAGATCCTCGACGACCTCGATGCCGGGATAGAGCTCTTGGAAGGCGTCGATATGCTCGTAATGGACGGTCGCGCGCCGTCCCTCGATGAGCCCGGCATCGGCGAGAAGGAATGCGCCCGTGTCGAGGCCGCAAACGAAGGCGCCACGCGCGGCAGCCGTCTTCATTTAGCGCAGCAGCCGCTCCTGCCTGAAGGCCTCCGGCGTCCATCTCGCCGAGATCACCACCCAGTCGGCGGAGGCGAGCGCCTGCGGTGCCAGACGTTCCGAGACGATCCCGGCCATGTTGCTGGCGCGCGCCGCCGCCTCGACCGAGAGGAACCGCCAGCTGAAGAGATGACGGCCACTCAGATAATTGGCCGCCCGCAGGGGATCGACGAAGGCCATCGTTGCCAAGGCGTTGAAAGCGGGCAGGCAGATGACCGCCACCTCGAGTGGCCCGTCTGGGGAACGCGCGGCATCGCTGTGTCGTCGGGGCATGGCGGCAAGGCCGGCAATGATCTGATGGTCGGGAAGGGGGTCGTGCCCCCGCTGCAAATAGGTAGGGGCCGATCGACAAGACACGCCGATCGACAAGACACCAGCCTACCACCCGGCCCGACCAGGATGCGAGCCCCTGCCGCCGGCCACGCCCGTCCGACTTCCCCTTTGCCCCTCGGCCACCAGCGAGGCACCGCCAGCGCGTCAGCGGCCCGACGCCGCGCTTGCCAAGCGGCGACGCAGCGAGAATAAGTCTCTCGCCCATTCGCCCCGACAGGCTGATCCACCATCAGCCGTCATGGGCCCGACCCGGCAAGCCGCTTTAGCTCAGTTGGTAGAGCACATCATTCGTAATGATGGGGTCGCGTGTTCGAGGTCACGCAAGCGGCACCACCATTGCAATGGGCTGACAGTCAGGCTCGAACGGAGCAATCGGGCCGGCTAGCTTAGCTAACAGCTGTCATCGGGATGTTGCCACCGTTCGCCCCCCAATGATCGGGTCTGAAGGGAGCGGCTTCGGCCCTCCCGAGGGCAGCCATTGGCCCTGGCGGACCTGCCCCCCGGCGACCGCCTGAGCCCTGGCCGGACGCCGCGAGGCCAGAAATGGGAGGTGCGAAGGAAAGCGCTCACCCCTCATCAATGCCATAGCAGGCGCCAGGATCAGGGGCGCGGCATGAAAGGCAGCACGCCGGCCACAGCGTTCAAGGACGACCTGCCAGGGTTGCTGGTTGCTGCGAGCCCACTGGCATCGAGAAGACCCCGTCAGCTCGAAACGAAAAGTGTGGTCGCCTGTTGACAACTGATCTTCATAGACAGCCATCTGACCACGCCTCCCGGAGCGGCGACTGTCGAGGCAAACAACCGTTCCTGAAATAATACTCTCTCGTTATTTTATGTGTATGTCAACGCGATCGATCATTCCGGTTGCGTGATCCGATTGCACAGCATCTTTCGATCTCTTGAATGAAATTGTAAACCATAACATCGCGCCGTGGTATGAAAATTTGGGGACGAAGTAATCGAGCGGGGTCAGTCCGCTCACCATTATTTCGCTTTCCCTCATACCAGGCATCAATGTAACGCCGTTGACAACAATTCCTGTTCGCGTCACGCGACTATCGTCGATAGTATTCGCCGCTTGATAGCGCGCGATTATCCAAACGATCCTCGGCGCCGCCATGGTAGGTCAATATATCGAGACCTAATTCATTAACCCATACGCGCATCGGGCGATTTTTTCTTTGCATGATGTCGCTCGGGGAAAATTTCCACCGGCTCCTGCACGTGTCAATCGCGGCACTCGCGGATGTTATCCAACGATATGGGCAAAGTTCGTTTTTTTGTCATTCCAGAATGAGTGAATCTCCTGTCAGTTCCAATTTCGCCGCGTAATTGTAAGTCGCGGATTTCCCGGCTGACGATTTTTGGGCGATCAATCACTGTCTTGCCCTCCATAAAAATCGCCCATATTTCCATGCGACTCTGCGTTTATATCGGCGTTCATATCGCGTATGTCTCGTTCTCTAGCTTCATCTAAGTGATGCGGTGTGCTTTAAGTCCGAGCTTTTCATACTCTGCCTCTATGCGATCATAGTACCCATTGATCTCGGACATCCGACCGCCAGCTCGCCGGTTGCCGCCGGCATCCCGATCGTAGGTCTCTGTTCCGCCGAGAGAGGCTGGATCGAGATGATCCTTTCGGGTTGGCTCGGGTGGTAGCTGGCATCCCTTCCTTCGGCAGCCGCCCGTTTGCCACTTTCGGTAACATCCGGGCAGGAGGAGCCACATCAGGGTCAAGTCCACTCTTGACACCTTCAGGTCCACCCCAGTCACTGACATCCTCGCCTTCCGCGCCGAGGTCATTGCCAGGTGCTTCTAAATCTGGGTTCCCAAACAGTGGGCCTGAGAATATTCCCGTTTGATTGAATTTGCCATACATCGGCAAAGTCAGAACAATGTCGGCGGCTATGGCACCAACTGCGAGACCTGCCGCCGCAATCCCCACTGCGGGAGCAGCGGCGTCGCGACCAGGTATCTGCCGAGTTACCTCGGCTGGCGCCGCCCCATCGAACGCACCGGCGCGAGCTTCTAAGCCTGGAGTGCCGTCGCCGCCACACACGCTACATGAGCAAGGGCGTGCTCCTTGTGATGCAGCCTCATCCGAGCGTGCTGCTCGGGTGAGGCGGAAGCACGAACGCGCCGTCACATCAACGGCATCTCAGCCCTTCATTCGCGAGCTCGTTGGATCATAAAGCGGCCTGAGGCTCGCGCGTGCGGGAAAACGCGCGAGGCCGATCTCGATCTCCCATCGTCCGCTCGAGACGAGATCGGGCGTGACGCCGGCGGGCTCGGTCACATAGCCGAGCGCGATCGCCGAGCCGAGATGGTGGCCGTAGTTGGCCGAGGTCGTCGTCCCGACGAGCTTGCCGTCCCGGTAGATCGGCTCGTTGTGGTAGAGCAGCGGCCGGGGGTCATCGAGGGCGAACTGCAGCAGGCGCTTCGTCAGCACCTTCTTCTCGCGCTGCCGGAGCAGTGCGTCGCGCCCGACGAAGGGCGCTTTCTTGTCGAAGGCGACCGCGAAACCGAGGCCGGCCTCCAGGGGCGTGTCCTCGTCCGCGATGTCATGACCCCAATGCCGATAGGCCTTCTCGAGGCGGAGGCTGTCGACCGCATGCATGCCGCAGAGTTTGAGGCCGTGCGGCGCGCCAGCCGCATGGAGCGTGTCGAAGAGCGCGACGGCGTACTCGGAGGGCACGAAGATCTCCCAGCCGAGCTCGCCCACATAGCTGATCCGCGTGGCGCGCGCCGCGACGGCACCGATCGTGACCATGCGCGAGCTGCCGAACGGAAAGGCTGCGTTCGAGAAATCTTCCTCGCTCACGGACTGGAGTAGCGCTCGCGAGTTCGGCCCCATGACGCCGAGGACCGCCCAGCCGCCGGTCACGTCGTCGATCGTCACCCGCGCGCCCTCCGCCAGGGATCGCTGCAGAAAGGCCCAGTCGCGGGCGGCACAGGCCGCCGATGTAACGACCAGGAACTTTTCTCCGGCAAGGCGGGTCACGGTCAGATCGGCCTCGATGCCGCCCCGCTCGTTGAGCCACTGGGTGTAGACGGCGCGGCCGGGTGCGACATCCATCTCGCCGGCCGAGATGCGCTGCAATTCGCGCAGCGCATCGGGTCCTTGCACGAGGAACTTGGCGAGCGTCGACAGGTCGAGGAGTGCGGCCGCCTCACGCGCCGCTTTCGCCTCGGCGGCAGAATTGGCGAACCAGTTCTGGCGGCCGAAGCTGTACTCGTATCTGGCCGCCTGACCGGGCCTCGCGAACCAGTTGGGTCGTTCCCAGCCGGCGACCTCGCCGAAGCAGGCGCCGTGGTGCTTCAAGCGGTCATGGAGCGGCGTATGGCGGATGTTGCGGCCCGCCTCGAACTGGCGGTAGGGCCAGTGCATGGCGAAGGTCAATCCTTGCGCCTCGGCGATGCGCTCGACGAGATAGGACGTGCGGCTCTGGTGGGGCTGCATGCGCCGCAGATCGACCTCGCTGAGGTCGAATGGCGCGTGTCCGTCGACGATCCAGCGCGCGAGCGCCATGCCGACGCCGCCGCCGGACGAGATGCCGACCGAGTTGAAGCCGGCCGCCACATAGAAATTTCCGAGCCCCGGTGCCGGCCCCAGCAAGTAGCGCTGGTCGGGTGTGAAGCTCTCAGGGCCGTTGAAGAACTTGCGGATGCCCGTCTTGGCGAGAGCCGGTATCCGGTGCTGCGCGCCTTCGAAGATGGGATTGAACTGTTCGAGGTCGTCGGGGAGCTCATCGAAGCAGAAGTCCTCGGGGATGCCGGCGACGCCCCAGGGCTTGGCGCGAGTCTCGAAGCCGCCGAACAGCAGCTTGCCCGCGTCCTCCTTGACGTAGAGCTTCTGGTCCATGTTACGCAGCACCGGCATGGAGGCGGGCAGCTCCATGGGCTCGGTCACCGCGTAGAAATGCTCGGTCGCCTGCAAGGGCACGTCGACGCCGGCCATGCGCCCGACCTCGCGGGCCCACATACCTGCGCAGTTGACGACGATCTCGGCTCTGACGTCGCCATGCGTGGTGCGGACGCCGACCGCCCGGCCTCCGCTCCTCGTTTCCACCTTCAGGATGCCGGTGACCTTGATGTCCTCGACGAGCCTCGCGCCCCCCATCCGGGCGCCCTTTGCGAGCGCCATGGTCGTGTCGCCTGGGCTCACCTGGCCGTCCTCGGGGAAGTAGACGGCGCCGACCACGTCGTCGATCTGCATGACCGGCCAGAGGCGCTGCGCATCTTTCGGACTGATCTCCTCCATTCCGACGCCGAAGGCGCGCGCCATGGATGCGCCGCGCCGGATCTCCTCCCAGCGTTCGGAGTTGGTCGCGATCGAGATCGAGCCGCAGCGCTTGAGCCCCGTCGCCTGTCCGGTCTCCTTTTCGAGCTCGCCATAGAGCTCGAGACTGTACCGGGCGAGCTGGGTCAGGTTCTTGGAGTAGAGCATGGCCCGGACAAGGCCTGCCGCATGCCATGTGGTGCCGGAGGTGAGCTTCTTCCTCTCGATGAGCAGCACGTCCTTCCGGCCGAGCTTCGTCAAATGGTAGGCGAGCGAGCAGCCGATGATGCCGCCGCCGATGATGACGATGCCCGTTTGCGAGGGAAGCTCGGCCATGTTTCGGGCGTTCCTATCGGATTGAGGGGGTGGTCAGGCGCGGGGGCGTTGGCTGGCGGGATCGTAGGCCGGTTCGCCGAGCACCTTTGCGGGCACGCGTTCACCCAGGAGCTCGACCTCGAAGGCGGTTCCAGGTGTTGACAGCGCCGGCTCCACATAGCCGAACGCAAGCGATTTCCGGATGGCGTGGCCATAGCCGCCGGAGGTCAAAACGCCGACGCATCTGCCATTCGCCAGGATCGGCTCGCCGCCGCGCGCGTCGTTGTCGGTGGCGGCGATCTCCAGGTAGACGAGCTTCGTTGCGAGCTCCGCGCCTTGCCGTTTCAAGGTGGCGTCGCGACCACGGAAGCTGCCCTTGTCGGGCGCGACAAAGCGATCCATGTCCGCTTCGACGAGCGTGATCTCGTTGGTCAGCTCCGCGCCCCAGCCGCGATAGGCCTTCTCCATGCGCAGGCTGTTCATGGCGTAGAGGCCGAAATCGGCGATGCCGTGGGGCTCGCCGGCGGCCCGCACCCTGTCATAGAGCGCCGGCAATTTCTCCATCGGCGCATGCAGCTCCCAGCCAAGCTCGCCCACATAGTTGACGCGCAGCGCGCGGAGGCGGATGCCGGAGACGTCGATTTCCTGGGCGGTGAGCCAGCGGAAGGCGGCGTTGTCGAGCTTGGCCTCGGTGAGCTTGCTCAGGACTTCGCGCGACTTTGGCCCTGCGACGACCAGAACGCCGAATTTGTCGGTGACATTCTCGATCGTCACGCGTTCGTCGGCGCGCTTCATGCTGTTCAGATGATCGAGGTCGCGCACCTCGGCCGAGATCGAGGACAGGAGGTAATAGCGATCGGCGGCGAGGCGTGTGACGGTGAACTCCGTCTCGATGCGGCCATTCGCGGTCAGGAGATGGGTCAGGCAGAGGCCGCCATCCCTACGCGGCAGACGGTTGGCGAGCAGCCTGTCGAGGAACGTGCCGGCATCCGGGCCCGTCACGTCATACTTGGCAAAGCTCGACATGTCCGCGACACCGACGCGCTCGCGCACGGCCAGGCATTCGGCCGCCACCACCGCGAAGACGTTGTTGCGGCGGAAGCCCGGCACTTCCTCACGCCCCTCGAGAGTGAAGAATTTCGGTCGCTCGTAGCCGCCGCCCTCGGTGAAGACGCAGCCGCGCGCCTGCAGCGTGTCGTAGAGCGGCGTGCGCCGCACCGGCCGGCCGGCGGGGCGCTCCTCGCCCGGCAGATGCGTGACGAACATATGCGCGTAGTCCTCGAATGACTTCGCCCGCGTATAGGTCTCATCGGCCCATCCGCCGAAGCGGCGCGGATCGAAGTCCTTCATATTGATCTCGGATTCGCCCGCTATCATCCATTCGGCGAGGTGCTTGCCGCAGCCAGGTCCCTGCGCGATTCCGATCGAGGAGCCGCAACACATCCAGAAGTTCCTGAGGCCCGCCGCCGGTCCGAGAAGCGGCATGCCGTCGGGCGTGTGCGGGATGGCCCCGTTGATGACCCGCTTGATGCCGGCCTTGGCGAAGAGCGGCATACGCTCGAGCGCCCGCTCGAGCCAGGGCGCGATGCGGTCGAGGTCGGCCGCGAACAACTCGTTGGAGGCCGACCAGTCGGGCGCGCCGCCGCGGTGGTCCCAGGCTTCGCGCGGATTGGCGTGCTCGTAGATGCCGATGAGCCCCGCCTTCTGCTCCTGGCGATAGTAGCCGGCCGTGTAGGTGTCGCGCATGACGGGAAGCTCGACGTCGCGCTTGATGAGCTCCTCGATCGGCTCCGTCACCAGGTACTGGTGCTCCATATTGGTGATCGGCACGTCGAGGCCGACCATGCGGCCGACTTCGCGGGCATAGCAGCCGGCCGCGTTGACGACATGCCCGGCGGTAATCTCCTCGCCCTTGTCGGTTCGAACCAGCCACTCGCCCGAGGGGAGCGCATCGATGCCGGTGACGAGCGTATGAGTCTCGATCGCGGCCCCGAGGTTCTTGGCAGCTATCGCCAGTGCATTGCAGGAGCCGGCCGGATCGACGTGGCCGTCGTCGAGAGTCCAGGCACCGAGCACGACGCCCGTCGTATCCATGAACGGATTGAGTTTCCTGATCTCGTCGGGACCGATCAGCTCCATGCGGTAGCCGATGTTGCGCGAGATGCCGAGCACGTACCGGAACCAGTCCGCTTCCTCGGGCGTCGTTGCGATCCTGATCGCGCCGCAGCCGTGCCAGCTCACATACTGACCGGTCATCTCCTGCAGGCGCGGGAACAGCTTGATGCCGTAATGATGGATCTTCGAGATGTTGTAGTTGCCCTGGAAGCTCGCGCATTGGCCGGCGGCGTGCCAGGTGCTGCCCGAGGTCAGCTCGCCCTTCTCGAAGAGCAGCACATCCTTCCAGCCCATCTCGGCCAGGTGATAGAGCAGCCCCACTCCCATCATGCCGCCGCCGATGATCACCACCCGCTTCGACCGACGCATGTCACTGCTCCTTCGCCCGCATAGCCCGCAACTGCACCTTCACTCGGCCGCCATCGGCGTTCCGGGCTGGCCGCTGCCGGTGCGGGCCATCAGCCAGGTCGGAACGGATTCGCGCGACAAGACATCGGCAACCGTCTCGCGCCGCCGCACGACGGTCGAACGCCCCTTCGAGACCATGACGGTCGCAGAACGCGGGATGACGTTCGACTGACAGGCGAAGGATTCGTTGTAGGCACCCATGTCCATGAAGGCGAGAATGTCGCCCGTCCGGATCGGCTGCAGCTCGCGGGCCTTCGCGAGGATGTCGGCGGCATTGCAGGTCTGGCCGCAGACATCTACGACCTCCTTGCCCTTGCGCTTCACATCGTTGGCGATCAGCACATGGTGCACCGAGCAGCGCGGATCGAACGGATCGCGCATCTCATTGGTGTTGCCGTCCACATAGACCCAAGTCTTTTTGGCGAGCGTCATGTCCTCCTTGCGGGCGCCAACCTTCGTGATCCATAGGCCGGCGCTTTCCCAGCAATAACGGCCCGGTTCGAGCATGAGCACGGGAACCTCGATCTTGTGCTTGCGGCACGTGGAGACGATCGCCTCGCTGATCGCCTTCCCATAAGCCTCGACCGGAGGCGGAGCATCGGCGCCGTAGCGCTCGGAGACGAAGCCGCCGCCGACATTGACGTAGGCAGGTGCCCAACCGGTCTTCGCCTTGATGTCCGCGATGTGCTCGACGAGGTCCTCGGTCTCCTCGCGGTAGAAGCCGGCACGGCGCAGGATGCCGCCATGGTAGTGCATGCCTTCCAGCACGACGCCCGGCATGCGCTTGGCCGCATTGACGGCATCGACATAGGATGCGGGCTCCATGCCGAACTTGAAGGTCCGCTCCCAATAGGACGGGCTGATGCCGTCGGGATAGCGGGGTCCACGTACTCGATCTCCTCCAGCGCCGCGAGCGGCAGCGGATGCGCAGCGACACGCGCGCGGTACGCCCCATCTCCTTCGCCACCTCGCCGACGACCGCGAGCTCGTCCGCGTTGTCGACCTGGTTCATGACGCCGAGATCGATGGCCGCCGCAATCGTCTCGCGCGACTTGTTGGCGCCGTTCATCACGATCTTGCGCGGATCGGAACCCGCCATCATGGCGACCGTCAGCTCGCCGAGACCGAAGGCATCGCCGCCGCCGCCTTCCTCGACGATCGCGTCGCGCGGCGAGGCCGGCATTCCCTTCATGCCGGCGCAGACGATGACCTCCGCCGGATGAACATCCTGGAACGCCCGGTGAATGCGCCGGTAGTTGTGCCGGATCGTGCTCTCGGAAAGCACGAAGAGAGGCGTGCCGTACTCAGCCGCGAGCGCGGTGATCCTCACGCCATCGAACTCGAGCTCGCCATTGCGATCGCTCTTCAGAAATTCGCCGAACTTGGACACGGTGTTCCTCCGGGCCTTGCAGGAAAGGCGCGTGCTCATTGGTGCCGGCATTCATCACGATTATCGATAATATGTCAATCGATCCACGCCGCGGCACGTGATAGGCTGCGGTTGCAGCTCCTGCCCTGGGTCTCGCTGCGATCATCCCGGAAAGGCTTGACGCTCATGGCTCGAAGCGCGGCGGCGAAGGCTTTGCCCACAGCAAGAGGCGCGGATCGCAAGCGGCTCCTCGATGAGGAGTCGCCGATCGTCTGCGCGAGTCGATCCTGAAGGGCGAGCTGGAGGCTGGCGAACGCCTGACGGAACTTTCGCTTGCCAATCAATGGCAGGTGAGCCAGGCGACGATCCGTGCGGCGCTGAAGTTGCTGCAGGGCGAGGGCTCGTCGAGTACCGCAAGCGGCGCGGAACGTTCGTCACCTCGATCTCGGAAGCGGATGTGCTCGAGATCTACACGCTGCGCGAGATGCTGGAGGCATTCGCGGCCCGCAGGGCAGCGCAACGCGTCTCGGCCCACGGCGAGAAGAGTCTGGAGCGCATCATGCGGAACATGCGCCGCAGCCCGTACCGGAGACCGCAGGCGGATGCTCGAGCTGGATTTCGAGTTCCATCGCGCCATCGTCAACATGAGCGGACACAGGCGACTCCTGGAGATCTATGCGGCTCGAGTCCCCAGACCCGCCTCTTCCTCCCGACCATGACCGACGTCCTGCACCATGATCTCGAAGACGCGATCGCGCATCATGAGCCGCTCCGGCAGACGCCATCCTGGCGGGCGATCATCAACGGGCTTTCGAGCTGGCGAAAGTCACTGCGAGCGGGATGCGGTCGAGCTGGTGAGAGCTGTTCCACAAGACGTGACCAGGAACAGCGCCAGGATAAGGGCAACCTTCGAGCCTTGAAATTATCGATAATGATTGACCGTTCCGGCGCGCCGATGCGATATTGAGCCCCTGGCGCGCGCCAGCGGCGACGTCATGCGGCCGGATTGGGGATTGCGTCATGGCGGCTTCGGAAGGTGGAACCGCAAGGCGTGCACGCCGACAGAGGGGTGCCCTGACCCATCCTCCAAGATCGGCGGCCTATCGCCGGATTTCCAATCCCTTTCCCCCGATCCGGGTCTTCTCCGACGATCAGGTCGAGCATATGCACGAAGCTGCGCTCGGCGTGCTCGAGACGATCGGCATGCGTGTACTGAGCCCGGAGGCACGGGCCTGCTACAGAAAGGCCGGAGCTAAAGTCGACGAAAGCCGCCTCACCGTACGCATCGACCGCGGCATGGTCGAGAAGGCGCTGCAGACGACACCGCGCATGGTCGATTTCGTGATCCGCGGCTCGACCGACCGGTTGCGCATGGGCGGCAATCACGTCGCGGTCGCAACCACCGGTGGCGCTCCGCACATCTCCAGCATCGACGGGGGCAAGCGCAACGGCACGCTGGCCGATTTCAGGGATCTGACCAAGCTCGCACAGTCATTCGACGTGCTGCACGTCATGGGGCCCGGCATCGTGGAAGCCCAGGATGTCGAGCTTCAGTTCCGGCACCTCGGATCATGCATGCCCAACTGACCCTCACCGACCGCGTGCCCTTCATCTATAGCCGCGGCCCCGACCAGATCCGCGATTGCCTGAAATGGTCGCGCTGGCCCACGGTCTCGCACACGATGCCCTCCCCCAGCACTGCTGCTGCTACACGGCCATCAACACGAACTCGCCGCTTCAGCTCGACATTCCCATGGCCCACGGCATCACGTCATTCGCGGAGGCCGGGCAGATGGTGCTGATGACCCCCTTCACGCTCGCCGGTGCCATGGCGCCGATCACCATTCCGGGCGCGCTCACCCAAGCGCACGCCGAAGCGCTCGCCTGCTTCGTGCTTTGCAGGCCGTTCGGCCCGGTGCACCAGGCATCTATGGCTGTTTCACTTCGAACGTCGACATGCGATCAGGTTCGCCCGCCTTCGGAACGCCAGAGTTCGCCAAGGCGACCTTTGGTGCGGGACAGCTTGCGCGTCGCGTCGGCCTTCCCTTCCGCTACGAACGCCAACGCGTCCAACGCGCCGGATGCGCAAGCGGTCTATGAAGCGCAGATGTCCCTCTGGAGCGCACTGATGGGCGGCTGCAACCTGCTCTACCACGGGGCAGGCTGGCTCGAGGGCGGCCTCACGATCCTCGCTCGAGAAGTTCATTCTCGATGTCGAGATGCTGCAGATGTTCGCGGAGCTCTTCCAGCCGGTGCTGGAGGACGAGCTCGCGCTCGAGGACATGGCCACCGTAGGCCCGGGTGGACACTATTTCTCGGCGCCCCACACCATGGAACGCTACAGCAACGCCTTCTATTCGCCGCTCGTCTCCGACTGGCGCAACTACGGCCAATGGAGCGAGGACGGCTCGCTGCCGCGACAGAGCGCGCCAACACGATCTGGAAGAAGACCCTTGCCGAGTATGTGTCGCCGCCGAACGACTTGAGCCGCGTGGCCGCACTCGCCGACTTCGTTGCGCGGGCGGAAGTCGAAGGCGGAGCCCTGCCGATCTGAGCTGTCCATGGTCCACGTCCTGCCAGAGCCCGGTGGTCCGAGAGCAAAGCGGCGCGAGGTCCCGATGCAATGGGAGCTTCGCCAGGCTCGCACATTCGTCACTGTCGCCGAAGCGCTCAGCTTCTCCGAAGCGGCACGGCGGCTGAATAGATCGCAATCGGCGATCAGCCGGACGGTCGCGCAGATGGAAGCAGACTTGCGCGTTCGCTGCTGTCGCGCACGACCCGCAGCGTTGCGCCTCACGGCCGAGGGCCGTCTGCTGCTCGACGAGTGCCGTGAGGTTCTCGCACATTTCGAGCGTTGGATCGGCCCGGCGGCGTGGGGCAAACGGGCTTGCAGGAGAGATCAGAGTCGGGTCAACGATTTCGCCTCGCAGGCCGAATTTCCGCGGTTGCTCTGCGGATTTTTCAGCGGCTCTACCCCGACATCACCTTCGGGATCATGTCGGGAACGCGACAGCGACAATTGTCCGCCCTCGACCGGCGAGATCGACATCGGCTTTGCCATGGGGCCGCTCGGCGACGACCGATACCGGAGCTTCCGCACCGGCGATTATGGCCTCAATGCCCTGATGCACCGTACTCATCCGCTTGCCAACGACCTAACCTCACCTTGTCCGACCTCGCAGACCAGCCACTGATCCTCAGGAGCCGGCCGACCTGGCTGACCTTCCATGAGTATCTCGACCGCATCTTCAAGGCTGCGGACGTGCCGTTGAAGATCGCCCAGTCGATCGAGGAGAGCGTCGCGATCTTCGGGCTTGTCGTCGCGGGCGGGGGCGTCACGCTCTATCCGGACTGCCAGCGTCACCTGTCACTCAACGACGTGGCTGCCATCCCGATCAGCGGTCTCAGCGAGCGGATAGAGACGATCGCCATCTGGGCATCGCCTCCGCTACCGCAGGCAGCGCGGGTCTTCCTCGATTTCGTTCTCGAGGGTCGGCATCCGGCGTGACCGACTGATGCACGGCCGCTTTTCGCAAGCTCGCAAGGCGTTCTGCGCCGGTCTTGCGCCGCCGAGGCTTGGCCCGGGCCCTCTGAGCCCCAACGCATTTCGGCGCCCGCTCTTGTCTCATACCGGCGCAAAAGTTTCGGCTCGTGATCCGGTCGGATGCGCGCCGGTATCTTCTTTGTTTTGCGGGCGGCCGCCCCACCAACCGCGCGCGCATACCACCTCGCGAAGGTCCGGCTTTCGCTCGCTGACATCAGTCGCTCATGATCTCAGCGCATCAGTTCATACGCAACTATCACTTGTTTCCGTGCAGGAGCCTGTCGAAACCTACGGTGCGGCGCGCCTCGCATGGCCGCTGGAGCAACACCGTGGGGGCTCGCCGGATAAGCTCGAGCCCGCTCGTCTGCAGGGAGGAGAAACGATGCCGAGAGCAACGCTCGAGTACCTATCGCTTGGATGGACCCGCAGACACATCCGCTCCGGACGGATGTCACGTCGCGAGTTCGTGCAACTCGCACTCGCCACCGGCGTGACGGCGGTCATGGCCGAGGACCTGTTCGTTGCCGAAGCCCGTGCCGCACCGAAGGCCGGCGGCAGCTTCAACGGCGGCCATCGGTCAGGGCGCCTCGACCGATTCGCTCGGCCCGACGACCTGGGGCACGAACTTCTACGTCAGAGTTCGGGACGCTGATCAGCGATCAGCTCCTCAACATCGACCAGAAGAACGCCCTCGTCCCGCGCCTTGCCGAGAGCTTCACCACGGAAAGCGGCGCGACGAAATGGGTCTTCAAGCTGCGCAAGGGTGTGACCTTCCTCAACGGAAAGACGATGACGGCAGACGACGTCGTCGCCTCGATCAACATGCATCGTGGGCCTGATACAAAGTCAGGCTCGAAGGCGGGACTGCAGATCGTCGACGACATCAAGGCCGACGGTGACAATGTCATCTTTACGCTGAAGAGCGGGTCTGCGGATTTCGGCTATGAGGTGGCGAGCTATCGCCTCTCCATCTTCCCCTCGAAGGATGGCGTCGTCGATTGGCAGTCTGGCGGCTGCGGTGCCTTCAAGGTGACAACGTTCGACCCGGGCGTGACGATCCAGGCGACGCGAAACACCGACTACTGGGACGCCGCCAACGTCTACTTCGACGAGGTCGAGGCGCTCGTCGTTTCGGATCCGGTGGCCCGCTCGAACGCGCTCGTCAGCAATGCCGTGCACTACATAGACCGCTGCGACCTGAAGACGATCGGCTTGCTGCAGGCGAAGCCCCGACATCGAGATCGACAACGTCACCGGCTTTTCCATCTCGTTGCGACGATCAATACGGCAATCGCGCCGTTCGACAATCCGAATGTCCGCATGGCGCTCAAGTATGCGTTCGACCGGGAGGAGTTGCTGAAGAAGGTGCTGCTCGGGTTCGGCACGGTCGGCAACGACAATCCCTTCGCGCCGACGATCAAATACGCCATCGACCCGGAGCCCCGGCACCGCTTCGATCCGGCAAAGGCCAAGGAGTACCTGGCAAAGGCGGGTCTCGACAGCTTGAAGATCGATCTTTCGACGTCCGACGCGGCGTTCGCGGGCGCGCTCGATGCAGCGCAACTCATGAAGGCGTCGGCGGCACAGGCGGGAATCGAGATCAACATCGTCAGCGAGGCGGCCGACAGCTACTGGGACGTCGTATGGATGAAGAAGCCGTTCATGCTCTCCTACTGGGGCGGCCGATCGGCGATCGACACCATGGCGACCCAGGCCTATGCGGCCGATGCCGCCTGGAACGACACCTTCTGGAAGCACCCGCGCTTCAACGAGCTCCTGGTCGCGGCCCGCGCCGAGACGGACGAGGCCAAACGCGGCGCCATGTACGCAGAGATGCAGCAGCTTTTTGCATGACGACGGCGGCCAGATCGTGCTGGCGTTCAACAACTACGTTACAGCCCATTCAAAGGCTGTGGCGCATGGCGATCTGAACTCGAACCTCGATCATGACGGGTCATACATGTGGCGCCGCTGGTGGTTCAGTGACCGGGCCTTCTCGGCCTGATTGACAGAAGACGGTAGAGGAGGCGCCCCGCAGATGGACGGCGCCTCGTCTCGCCAATCCGAGGGGACTTGCGATGAGGCTCGAAGATATGCCGCACTCGACGGCGTTGGTCTGGCGCGGCTCATCGCCCGCAGCGAGGTTACCGCACAAGAGGTCTGCACCACGGCGCTCCGAGCGATCAGCAAAGTCGACCCTTTGCTCAACTTCGCGGTCGAGACTTTCCTGAGCGCGTCGAGGCGCTGAAGGTCTGGGCCCGAGGGCCCTCGCCGGCGTGCCGACACTCCTCAAGGACTTCTTCAAGTTCGAACTGGGAGTGAAATCGGAGTGCGGGTGCCTGCTGACGGAGGGGCTCGTCGGCTCCTACGACAGCGAGGTCGTGCTGCGCATGCGCAAGGGCGGCCTCGTCATTCTCGGCCGCTCGACCGTACCGGAACTCGGCTGGGCGAGCTCCTGCAACACGAAGCTCTGCGGTCTCACCTGCAATCCCTGGGACGTGCGCACCTATCCTGGCGGATCGTCGAGCGGCGCGGCCGTGGCGGTCGCGAGCGGCGCGGTGCCGATCGCGCACGCGAGCGACGGTGGCAGCTCGACGCGGGCGCCTGCCGCCACCAAGGGCTCGTCGGCCCAGGCCGACGCGCGGACGCGTGAGCGACGGACCGGGTGTGGCCGATCCCAATGCCGGTACATGTCCTGTCATCTCGCCGTCACCCGCACGGTACGCGACACCACCGATGATGCTCGATGTGCTGAGCGGCCCCGCGATCGGCGACCCTCATCTCGCACCCAAACCAGAGCGGCCTTTCATGGAGGAGCTCGGACGCGAGCCACGCCGCTTGAAGATCGCCAGCTGGTGAAGGCGCCAGACGGCGGTCGCGTCGACCCGGAGATCGCCGCGTCCGTCGAGGCAACGGGACGCTTGCTCGAAAGCATGGGGCACCGGGTCGAGGAAACGGTCCTCCTGATCTCGGGAGAGGACTGATCCTGTCGACCCACGAGATCTGGTCTGCCGGCATGGCCAACCCGATCGACAATCTGAGCAAGCAGCTCGGTCGAACGCCGAGCCTCCAGAACCTGACGCGAACCAGCTATGCGACCTATCTCACGGCAAAGGCGTCAGCGCCAGCGCCTACATCGATGCGCTCGCCACCATGAATGTCCTCAGGCGCCAGATGGGCGCATTCTTTGCCGCCTACGATCTCCTGCTGACGCCGACGACGGCCGAGCTCGCCCTTCCACACGCGGCACAGGACCAGGACGCCGACTATGATGCCCTCGGCTGGACGCGCTACATGTGGCACCCCGACATCTTCCTGCCGCTCTACAACATCACCGGCAACCCGGCGATCTCGCTGCCGCTTCATCAGGCAAAGACCGGCGCTCAGATCGGAGATCCATCTCGTCGGCCGGTTCGGTGAGGACGCAACCCTTCTGAGGCTCGCAGCCGTGCTCGAGGAGGCGACACCGTGGAGGGACCGCCGCCCACCGGTCCATGTGTGCGCAAACCTCGAGGGGAGTGCCCTCTGTGAAGCCTGCCAGGCGTCGGCCCCTCTGACACGTCCGCTACCGTCGGGTCGCCTCTAACGCCGAGCACCCGTCCTTGTGCCGGGACCATTGGACATATCAGTGGCCATGCTCAGTCTGGAACTGGCCTGCCTGCGTGTCGGGGCCGGTCACATCTTTCACTCTCGGCCGGTCGCTCCCGTCATCTGGCTCATGCAAGGGTGGGTTCGTCCCGCCCGGCATCGTTCTCCAGCTCGGCGCCAAGACCGATGAGGTGTTCCTCATGGCCTGCACGCGGCATTGCACGCCGATCGGCAGACCGTTGGTATGCTGGCCGAGCGGCAGGGAAATGGCAGGAACGCCGCAGACATTGACCCAAACCATGAACTGACACGGACGCTGCTCGTGCTGCAGGAACTCGAGCGGCGGCACGTCGATGTTCATGCCGTAGACGCCGTTCGGCTGGGCGACCTGGGCGCAGGTGGGTGAGCCAGATGTCGTAGCGCGCAAACCACCGGCCGATCTGGCGACGGAAAAACTGAGCTTCTCGACGGCAGCGAAGTAGGCCTCGACCGAGCGGCTCTTGGCGAACTCGTAGAATGCGAGCGTCGCGCGCTCGACGGTCCCGGCCCGACTTCGGCCGGAACGTGCGCCCAGCCCGTCCAGGTATTTGTCGAACTGGAAATACCAAAGTTCGGTCAGCATCCGGTCCATGTCGACGAGATCGAAGATGGGCGAAGACTCCTCGACGTGATGACCTAGTCCCGCCAGTGCCTTGGCCGTCGCTTCGACCGCCGCCGCGATCTCCGGATCGACCGGGGCGTCCATCAGCGGCCCGGCCGACCATCCGATCTTGAGCTTCCTGTCTGTGCCGTTGAGGAGACTTGTGTAGGGCCGCTCCGGCCGGCGGATGATGAAGGGATCACCGGGCTGCGGGGCTGAAAGCGCGTCCAGCATCACCGCCGTGTCGCGCATGGTGCGGGTGACGACGGAGGATTGCGACATGCCATTGCTGCGCTCGTCGAAAGCCGGTCCCTGGCTGACGCGGCCGCGCGAAGGGTGGAGCCCGACCGTGCCGCACCAGGCGGCCGGCCCGCGCGTCGAGCCGCCAAGATCGGAGGCGTGCGCGATCGGCACCATGCCGGAGGCGACCGCGGCCGCTGCTCCCCCGGATGAGCCCGACGTCGAATAGCCGCGCTTCCAGGGGTTGGAGGTGGCGCCGTAGAGCACCGAGTCGGCGCACAGCGCCATTGAGAACTCGGGCGTATGGCTGCGTCCGACCAGATTGACGCCCGTGCCCTTGACCATCGTCGCGTAGTGGTCGTCCTCGGGAACGACATAGCCCTCGCAGAGACGGGAGGCGTATTCGAGCTTCCGGCCGCCGAAATGCGCGGTCACATCCTTGATGAGGAACGGCACGCCCTTGAGCGGGCCATTCATCAAACCGGTCTCGGGATCGTCGAAACGATCCTCGTAGATCTCGATGATGGCGTTGACGGTCGGGTTCGCGCGATCGATCGCAGCGCGCGCAGAGGCCATCAGCTCGGGAATGCTGATCTCCCTGCGGGTGACCAGCTCGGCGAGGCCGACACCGTCGAGGCATGCATACTCGGCGGGCGCAAGAGCGGGTTTGCTGGAGCTTCGCTTCATGCTTGCTGCCCCTTGTCCTCGGCATTGGCGAGCGCCGCCGCGAGGCGGGTGCCGTCGCGCTGGCTGTGGTGGCTCGCGAGGCGGAAGGCCTTCTCGGCCTTACCGGCGAGAATGGCCTCGGCAAGCGGCTCGTGGATCGAGAGCAGCCCGTCGAGGTCGTGATGAAACTGGTCGGTCATGGTGAGGAAGAGTCGGGTCTGCACGGCAAGCCTCGACCACATCTCCATGAGCCGCTTGTGGCCGGATATCTCGACGATCGTGCGATGGAACTCGAAGTCGAGCTCAAGCATGCGCTTGCGGTTGCCAGCCTCGACTGCCGAGCGCATGGCGCGCAGCACTCGCTCGAGCGTACGGCGATCCTTGTCGGTGATCCGCTCGGCGGCATGGCGGGAGGCAAGCGATTCGAGGGTATCTCGCAGCGAGTAGATCTCGATCACATCCGCCTCGTCGAGCTTCGTAACGAAGGTGCCGCGGCGTGGCCGCACCTCGACGAGGCCCTCGAACTGGAGCGTCCTCAGAGCCGCCCGGATCGTCCCCTGGCTGACCCGCCAGCGCGCCGCGAGGTCGAGCTCCGTCAGGCGCTCGCCGGGCTTGAGGTCGCCCGTGAGGATGCCCTGGCGGAGCGCCCCGGCGACGTCCTCATCAAGGTTCCGGCGATCGAGCTCCGCTGCCGGGGAGCTCGACCGGGGTATTTCGTTGCGGTCCATCGTCTGGCCTGCGGATTGTTGCGTCTGCTCGGACGTGTCGAGCCTGAACGATAGCATGCCAAGCCGATCTCGCTCAATTATCAATAATCTCTATTGACTTTGCCCGGTGTTGGCGCGCAGCTTCAATGCAGCAGGCGCCGGCATTGCCCGCGGCATCGCGCGGCGTATCGGTTGGAGGTGGAGATGTCGCGTTTCCCTGGTTGGCCGCGCAAGAGGCGAGAACCGTCGGCGTCGATCTCCGCGCGCTTCGCATGAACGATCTGGGCGAGCGCGGTTGGGAGTTGCATGCGCCGATCGCCGACCTGCCGCGGCTCCACCAGGCACTGGAAAAGCAGATAAGACCCATGGGTTTCGCTGGTTCGGCCTCTATTCCATCAGCAGCATGCGCATGGAGAAGGACTATCACGGCTGGGGCTCGGAGCTGACGAACGAGATCACGATGATGGAGGCGGGCGTGCCGCGCTTCGTCGCCAAGGACAAGGGCTCATTCCGCGACCGCGACGCCACCCTCGAAGCAAGACCGCGCGGCCGAGCCGTGCACATGGCGATCGATGCGACAGACACCGACGCGCGCGGCGCCGAGCCCGTGCTCATGAATGACAAGGTCTTCGGCGTCACGACGTCCGCGGCCGACGATCAACGTATCGGGCAATCGCTCGCCTTTGCCTATGTGCCCTCCGAGGTGGCCGCTCATGGAACGCAACTCGAAGTGCAGCTGCTCGGTAAGCCACATAGGGCAACGATCCTCGCCGAACCGCCCTTGCGATCCGTGCAAAACCAAACTGCGCGCCTGAGCGCCCGAGGGACGACATGACAACGGACGCTTCACCAAGGCGCGGCGGACGGGAGGCCCGGAGGGCGACGCGCGCCGCACCGCTCGCCGCGGAGCTTCGCCCGATCTGGCCTGGGCTCGAAGGCGGTGCCTATAAGCCGCTGAAGGACAGTGACATCCGGAAGATCCATGCGGCCGCCCTCGACGTGCTGGCCGGGATTGGCCTATCCGACGCGCCGCCCTCGGGCGTCGAGCTGCTGACGGCTTTTGGCGCCGAGTTGCAGTCGAATGGCCGCATCACCTTCCCGCGTGCCCTCGTCGAGGACACGATCGCGATGGCTGCGCGGCGCTTCGTGCTGCACGGGCAGGATCCGAGATATGATCTCGAACCCTGGGGCAGCAAGGTTCACTGCGGCATCGCGGGCGCGGCGGTCAACATCGTCGACATCGAGACACGCACTTTTCGTGAGTCGACGACGCGCGACCTCTACGACATCGCCCGTGTCTGCGATGCATTGGAGAACATCCACTTCTTCCTGCGTGCCACGGTCTGCCGGGATCTCACCAACGCATTTGAGATGGACGTCAACACCTGCTACGCGGCGGTGTCGGGAACGGCGAAACCAGCGGGCACGAGCTGGAGCGATCCTGCGCATATGGGCCCGACCATCGAGATGCTGCACATGATCGCCGGCGGCGAGGACAAGTGGCGGGCGCGGCCTTTCGTGCACCAGTCGAACTGCTTCGTGGTGCCGCCACTCAAATTCGCGACCGATGCCTGCCGGTGTCTGGAGATCGCGGTCCGGGAGGCCGTACCGGTGTTCCTGGTTTCGGCCGGACAGGCGGGCGCGACTTCGCCCGCCTCGCTCGCGGGTTCCCTCGTGCAGGAGATGGCCGAGTGTCTCGCAGGGCTCGTCTACGTCAATGCCGTCGAAAGAGGCGCCAAGGCGATCTTTGGCCCCTACTGCTTCATCTCCGATCTCAGAACCGGCGCCATGTCGGGCGGCAGCCCCGAGCAGGCTCTCCTCTCGGCCGCAGCCGCGCAGATGAGCCAGTACTACGATCTCACATGCGGCACGCCAGCGGGCATGACGGACTCGAAAATTCCCGATGCCCAGAGCGGCTACGAGAAGGGCTACACGCATGCCCTCGTTGCCAACGCAGGGGCGAACCTCGTCTATGAATCGGCCGGCATGCTCGCGAGTCTCTTGGGCTTCAGTCTCGAGCAGCTCGTGATCGACAACGACATCATCGGCGCGACCATGCGCACCGTCCGTGGCATCGAGGTGAGCGACGAAGCGATCGCACTTGAAACGATCCGCTCGACCTGTCTCGAAGGCCCCGGCCACTTCCTCGGCTCCGAGCAGACGCTGGCGCTCATGCAGAAGGAATATGTCTATCCCTCGGTCGGCGACCGCACCTCACCCAAGGAATGGGCGGAGAAGGGCTCGACAGATGTCGTGTACAAGGCCAAGGCGAAACTCGGACAAATCCTGTCGACCCACTACCCCACCCACATCCCCCGCGCGATCGACGAGGAAATCCGCAGGCGTCTGCCGATCCGGTTGCCGCCCGAGGCCATGTCGCAACACACGCGGTGATCGAGATGTGGCCCATCCGTCCGGTCGCGGGGCGACCTGCGGACATCGACCGGTGACGACGGAATGGCGGGCGTTCCGACGCTGTCACGCAGGAACGGACGTGGGGCTCGCGACGCGTTCATCTCGTAGCATCAAGTATCACCGATGCAGATTGCAGCACGGGGCCGCGTCCGGTCATGGTGAGCGTCACCGTGGCTAGGGGCCAATACCGACCGGACGCCTGGGTGAGAATGCTGCCCCGCACAACGATCCATCATCCGACTTGCAGCATCGTCGCAGGAGAAGAATGTGCGCTATAGGCAACGGGCAACAACGGTTGCTTTCGGAGGTCTTGCGCCGACGTCGTTCCAAGAGCGACGCTCTCGTCCCGCTCGAGGCGACGGCTGATGGCTTCACAGG
>JAWKWA010000012.1:0-123307 GCA_041397765.1 Hyphomicrobiaceae bacterium
CAGCAGCGACAACAGGCTGCGGCGGCGCTTCCCGGCCGGCCCGGCGGCGGCCACTTGCTTCGGGCTCGCCGCCGTCTCGGCGATCGCGGCCCCGCCCGCCCCGGCGCCGTGACCCTTGGCGAGCGCCTTCGGCACGACCGGCCGCAGCGGCGTGACCGCGGCACCACCGGCCGCGCCCTTCGGCCGGGCCGGCGTCGCGGCCCCGTCGGCCGCCTCGGCAGGCTTGCGACGGCCCGGCCAGCGCAGCACCAGCGGCGCCTCCGTCGCGATCTTGCGCGTGCGCGCCGTCACGCCGTCCGTGCCGGTCGCCGCCCTCGCCACCGGGGCTGCCGCCCCGCCGGCCGGTCGCGCCATCAGCTCGCGCCGCCATTCGGCGATGCTCTGCGGCCGGCCCTCGATGCGCAGCGCCAGCGCCCGGTCGATGGCCTTGAGGAATTCCGGCCTGTAGGTGCCTTTCGCCGCCGTCACCGCCGACTTCAGGTCGTCGGCCGTCATCCGCGTCGGGGAATCGACCGGCCGCGCTCCCGTCACCGCATGATAGAGCGTCGCGCCGAGAGCATAGATGTCGGTCCACGGCCCCTGCTGCTTGCCCGTCACCGCATACTGCTCGAAGGGGGAATAGCCCGGCTTCACCAGCGCCGAGACGGTGCGCGAATGCTGCGCCACCTCGCCCCGCGCCGAGCCGAAATCGATCAGCACGGGCGAGCCGTCGGCGCGGATGATGATGTTGTCCGGGGCGATGTCGCGGTGCAGGAAGTCCTGGCCGTGGATGAGCTCCAGGGCATCCAGCAGCGGGCTGACGATCTGCTCGAGCTCGGCCTGTGTCGGCGGCCTGCCGAGCGCGTCGAACCAGGACTTGAAGCTGCGGCCCTCCTCGAACTGCAGCACCATGTAGCCGGTGTTGTTCTGCCGGAAGTAGCGGTAGACGCGCGCGATGTTCGGATGCTCGAACTTGGCGAGGGTCTTGGCCTCCTCGATGAATCGGTCGAGGCCCCAGCGATAATCCTCCTCGTGCGTCGTCGACTTCGAGCGCACCATCAGCGTGCTCTCGCGGGCGGCGAAATCGCTCGGGAAATATTCCTTGATGGCGACGCCGCGGCTCAAGGAGAGCTCCTCGGCGAAATAGGTGATGCCGAATCCGCCCGCGCCGAGCACGCGCCTCACCCGGTAGTCACCGGCGAGAACGGTTCCGTTCGGCAGCGCAAGCAGATTGTCCATGGCTCTGGTCGATCGTTTCGGCTGGCCGCTCATCGACGCTCGATCCCCCTCCCGATGGAGCCGTCCCCGCGCCGTTCTGGCATGTGCGCGGAAATCGGACCCGGGCATGTCTTGCAGGAGGATTTGGCCGAACTGTGAACGCGCGTTCAGCTTGTGGACGCCCCGTCTCCTCGCCGTGCGCCACATCCGGCGCCCTTGATACCCCACCGGGCGCGCCAAGAGGAATCGTTCCCCGATTGATCCTAGATCCTGATCGGGGGAGATGCGAGCGTTCAAGCGCGCATCGAAACCCGTCAATCAGTCTCTCGAGAACGAAGGCCTTGCCTGATCGGGGGAGATGCGAGCGTGCCGGCTCGCACGGCTCTCGACCACGTAGGGGCGACCGGCGGTCGCCCGTCGGCCCGTCTTGCTCCTGGCCCGCCCGTTTGCCCGTCACCGCCCCTTGCGATCAGATTTCCCCCTCGGCCCGATTGCTGAGCGCCCGCTTCCGCGATTATCTTCCCGCCATGCTGACCACCCCGCTCCGCCGGCTTCGGCCCGGCTCGCTCCTGCTCCTTGCCGCGCTGCTGACCCTCGAGGCGCCGCAGGCGCCGGGGCAACCCGGATTGCCGCGGAGCCGACCCGTCCTGGCCAGTCCGCATCCCTTCGCCTCGCTCAGACGACAACGGAGCCGGCGGTCGAAAATTCATCGCCCGCGACGCTGCCCGAGCCCGCGACCGATCCCCTTCCCGATCTCGCCACCGAGACGACGCGCGCGCCCTCCCTCGATCCGATGCGCCCGGTCGGCCGCCTGATCGACTGGCTGCAGGAGAGCTATCGCCGCGAGCCTGCCCTGATCGCCGCCCTTCTCGCCCTCGTGCTCGGCCTGCCGATCGTCAGCATCGCGGCCCTGCTCGTCGTGACACTGCGTCGTCCACGCGCGCCCCGACCGGCGGAAAGCTCCTGGCGCGACGCCCTCAAAGCCGCCGAGGCGGGAACCCGCGTCTCGACCTCGATCGCCAGATCGACGGCGAGCGGGCCCGCCGCTCCGAGCACCGGCCGGACCGCCAAGGCCTCGCCCGAGCCGATCCGGTGGAGCTCGGTCGCCTCCTTCGAGATGCTCGACGGCTCCGCCACAGCTTTGCCCCTTCAGGGCACCATGGTGCGGATCGGTCGCCACGAGGAGAACGACATCCGCTTGGCCAGCAAGACGGTCCACCGCTACCATGCGGTCGTGCATGTCACGCCCGAGCGCGACTACGTCCTGACCGACCTGTCGGGCAGCGGCGGCAATGGCATCATCGTCAACGGCGCGCGGGTCGAGCAGGCCCAGTTGCGGCCCGGTGACGTCGTGGAGGTCGGAGAGGTGCGGTTGCGGTTCCAACTCGCGGCGCGTCATTAGAGCCTGATCGGTCGAGATGCGCGCGCCCGCGCGAGCATCGAGAGCGTGAATCAGTCTCTTGAGCAAGAATGAGCCTGATCGGTCGAGATGCGCGCGTCCGCGCGAGCATCGAGAGCGTGAATCAGGGTCCGAGACCAGGGAACAAGCGCCGGCACGGGCGCCCCGGTCGGACCTGCGTGACGGCTCGGCCGATCGGTGACGAGGCGGCGGTCCCGTGCCATGAACGAAAGGCGGCAGCGTCCGCATGCTGCCCGCGCGAGAGGGACGAGAGAAGGAGAACGACATGTCGGGCGATGACGAGGGCAGGCAAGGCGCGGGAAGGGCGGCAAAGGCTGCCGAAAGCGCGAGCGACCCCTTGAAGGACGGCCTGAAGGCGGTGGCGGGCGAGGGCGGACGGTCGGCCCAGCCGGTCGATCCCGAGCGGACGGCCATCATCAATCGCGGTGCCGCCGCCGGCCAGGGCAAGGACCCCGGCCGCCTCGGCGTGCTGCAGGATGCGCTGAAGGCGGTCGAGGCCGCGCTCGGCACCACTCCGACGAAATCGGCGGCCGGCGGCTCTGCCAAGCCCGCCACAGAGGTTCCGCCGACCCTTGCCATCCGCACGGGCGAGCGCGCATCGAGGATGGAGCACGTGAAGACCCAGATCGTTCGCGGCCAGCAGAAGCCGAGCCGCACCGACTTTCACCAGGAACCGGTCGTCGCCTGGCTCGTCGTCATCGGCGGCCCCGGCCTCGGCGCCTTCCGGCCGGTATTCGAGGGCAACAACACCATCGGCCGCTCGGCCGGCCAGCGTATCCCGATCAATTTCGGCGACGACACCATATCGGGCGAGGAACAGGCCTATCTGCGCTACGACTCGGCCGACCGCCAGTTCCTGTTCGTGCCGAACCTCGCCAAGACCAATGTCGTTCACGTCAATGACCTGAAGCCCACCTCCGCCGTCAGGCTTTCCGCCATGGATGTCATCACCATCGGAAAGACGCAGCTCGTCTTCGTGCCGTTCTGCGGACCGGAGTTCGATTGGTCGGAGCTTGCCGATCTCGAAGGATGATAGCGCGCTACCAGCACGCGACGAGGGCGATCACCGGGACGCGGGACCGGCAGGAGGACGCATGCGCCTTCGCCTTTCCCGATGCCCGGGCGCTCTATTTCACCGCGAGCGGCCGTGTCACCGGCACGGGCGAGTTGCTCGCCGTGCTCGCCGACGGCATGGGTGGCCATGTCGCCGGGGCCGAGGCGAGCCGCACCGCCTGCGCGACCTTCATCGAGAGCTACGCCCAGAGCGAGGGCCTGACGCGCGACCGCTTCGAGGCCGCTCTGACTGCCGCCAACGCTGCGATCGCCGAGCGCATCGCTCATGACCACAACCTCGAGGGCATGGGATCGACGCTGGTCGCCGCCGCCTTTGGCGATGAGGGCCTCCGCTGGGTGAGCGTCGGCGACAGCCCGCTCTTCCTGTTCCGTCAGCGCCGGCTCTACCAGCTGAACGAGGACCATTCGCTGGCCCCCGTGCTCGATCGCCTGGCCGCCGAGGGCGAGATCGAGGCGGAGGCGGCGCGCCGCCATCCGCGCCGGCATTTCCTGCGTTCGGCCCTGACCGGCGCCGAGATCGAGCTCGTCGATCTGCGCGATCGGCTTCTGCCGCTGGAGCCCGACGACTGGGTGGTGCTGGCGAGCGATGGGATCGAGACGCTCTCCCATGCCGAGATCGCCGACATCGCCGACCGCCATTGCCGCTCAGACGTCGACACGCTCGTCTCGGCGCTGATCGAGGCGGTCGAGCGCGCCGACGATCCCCGTCAGGACAATACGACGATCATGGCGGTGCGGCCCTGCTTCGCCGAGACCCCGGTCGCCTGACCGCCACCGGACCGATCTCGACGAACGCATGAGTTTCGACTCGCGATCCCATGGGATGCGCGCCGGTATTTCCCTTATCTGCGCGCGGCCGCCCCACCAGCCCCGCGCGCGCACCACCTCGCGAAAGTCAGAACTTCCGCTCGCTGGCATCACAACTCACCACTCACAACTTACCCCCCAACGACCGCCTGCAACTGCTTGCGGATCGCCTCGTTCCCCGCGACGACCGAGCCCGTGCCGAAAATCTCCTGGCCACCCTGGCAATCGGAGACGAAGCCGCCGGCCTCGCGCACCATCAGCATGCCCGCCGCCATGTCCCACGGCGCGAGCCCCCGCTCCCAGAAGCCATCGAACCGGCCGGCCGCGACATAGCAAAGATCGAGGGCGGCCGCGCCATAGCGCCTGACGCCGGCGACCTCTTTCATCACTTTCTCCAGCTCGCCGAGAAACGCCCTGTGACCGCTGTCGCCGCGGTTGGGAATGCCGGTGGCGATGACGCAATCGGCGAGCGTGCGCCGCGCCGCGACGCGCATCCGCCGGTCGTTGAGGAAGGCGCCCTTGCCCTTCTCGGCGGTGTAGAGCTCGTTCATGATCGGGTTGTAGACGAGCCCGGCGATCATCTGGCCGTCGCGCTCGAGGCCGATCGAAATGGCGAAGACCGGCAGGCTGTGCAGGAAGTTGGTGGTGCCGTCGAGCGGATCGACGATCCAGCGGTGGCTCTTGTCCGAGCCCGCCACCTCGCCACGCTCCTCCATCAGGAAGCCGTAGCCCGGCCGCGCCTTGGTCAGCTCCTCGAAGAGGATCTGCTCGGCCCGCATGTCGGCCGCGCTGACGAAATTGGCCGGCCCCTTGATCGAGACCTGGAGCTGCTCGACCTCGCCGAAGTCGCGCGCAAGCTGCCGTCCGGCCTTGCGGGCCGCTTGCGTCATCACGTTCATGAGGGCTGAGGCGGGCATCGGGGCATCCTTCGGCATGGTGCGGGTGAGGGGGCCCGTGCTGATGAACCCGTCGGCGCACCGCCGTCAAGGGAGGATGGGCTCCAGGCACGGCGATCGACGCCGATGCGAGCAGCCGGATGGCGGCGTGCCCGCCTCGCCACGTCGACGCCGGACGCGTGCCGACGGCGACGCCGCGAGGGCTCAGTCCGCGAGCATGAGGAAGGTGCCCGCGACGATGAGTGCGGCAGCGGCCACACCGATCACGCGCATCATCATGCGATCGGCGGCGTCGGCATTCTGATGCGCCCCGACCAGGCCCTCGGCGGGGTCCTCGTCGACATGGTGAGCCATCTCGCGGAGCCGGTCGCGAGCGTGGATGCGCTCGAACTGGCGGATCGATTGGTTGTCCTGGTACATGGGAAAAATCATGCCGGATCGGCATTAAGGTCCCGTTGCCACCCGCCGCCGGCCCTCGGTTCAGGCGTGATCGACGCGCCGTGCCCCGGCAAAGAGCCCGGCGGGAAACAGGATGAGCAACCCCGTCAGCACCACGAACGAGGCGACATCGCGATACTCGGCGCTGACATAGCCCGACCAGAAGGTCTCGAGCACGCCGAGCATCAGTGCACCGGCGAACGCGCCCCTCACCGAATCGAGCCCCCCGACCACCGCGACGAACAGCGTCTTCAGCCCGATCACCAGACCGAAATAGAAGCTCACCGCCCCGTAATAGATGGCAAGCAGTGCGCCCGCCGCCCCCGCGCTCGCCGCCGCCAGGGCGAAGCTCGCGCCGACCACCCGTCCGACATCGACACCCGCGAGCTCGGCCATCACGGGATCCTGCGACGTCGCCCGCCACACACGCCCGAACGGATGGTGCGAGATGAAGGCGACGATGAGCGCGCAGAGCCCGATCGCGATCGCAAGCACGATGATCTGGATCGGCGTGACGAGAATAGGAAAGGCATCGCTGCCGCCAATGCGCATCGGCACGTTGAGGATCGGCTGCAGCCAGAGTTCCCGGCTGCCGTTCTGGATGCGCATCAGCTCCTCGAGCACCAGCGCGAGACCGAGCGTCGCCACCAGCATGGCAAGGCTCGGCTGGCGGATGAGCGGCCTCACCACCAGTCGCTCGGTGACATGGCCGACCGCCGCCGTCTCGATCACCGCGAAAATGGCGGCGAGCCCGACCGGCAGCACCGTCGCGTAGGGCATGCGCACCATCAGCCACAGCGAGATGTTGATGACGACGTAGCCCGACCACACCGCGAGCGCGCCGAAGGCGAGGCTGAACCGCCGCGTCACGCCGTGCATCAGCACATAGGCTACGGCGACGAGGCTGTAGAAGGCGCTGACCGTCAGCGCGTTCAGGCATTGCTGCAGGAAATAGCCGGTGCTCATCGGACCGGCTTCCGTCTGCCATCCTCGCGGCGCACGGCATGCTTTGCGCGGTCGTAGTGGCCGCGCGCCTTCGCCCGGTTGCCACAGCTCTCCATCGAGCACCATCGCCGCGTGCCGCCACGGCTGGTATCGAGGAACAGCCAATTGCAGCCGTCACCGGGGCAGACCTTGACGCGGGCGAGGTCGCCTTGCGAGCCGGCCAGCTCCACCGCCGACACCGCGACGGGCGCGAGCAGCCGGGCCTCCGCCGCCGAGATGGTGTGCTCGGGACCGGACCCACCGCGCCCTTGCTCGACAGGTCGCCCTTGCTCGACGGGTCGCGCCTGCCAAAGGAGGCGGTCCCCGGCGAGCGACGGCCGGCCCCCCGCAATGCCGATGGCGAGCCGCTCGTCGAGAATGCCGAGCGCCGCCGCCTTCTCCGCCTCGCCCCTCGCCTGCGGATTCATCAGCGAACGGATGGCGGAGCGGAGCTGCCGCGCGGCGCCGAGATCGGCCTCGCTGACGAAGATGCGATCGCCGTCGCCGATCAGCATTTCCCGGCCGGCCCAGACTGTCAGATCTTCCGGTCGCACCAGGAATTCGCGGACGACTTCGGCCCCCTGCCACGCCGCCGTATTGACGAAGTCGAGACAGAGCCGGCCGCCATTGATGCGGATGCTGGCGATGGACGGTTCGTGCATGGGGAGCCTCCCCCGCCATTTCTAACCAGCTTACCGGTTGAATGCCAGCCCCGCCATCTTCTGTCGCAAGCGGCGCATGCACGCGCCTCTGCCGCACCTCACGCCTTTGTGATACATCGGATCTGCCTGCGGTGTCGGCGCGGTCCGGCCCCGCAAGGGGGAGGAATGCCCGATGCCTACCCGCTTCGAATGGCCGACCATCGGCCTCGTGCTGCTCGCCCATGTCGTCTGGGCGGGGACCGTCTACGCCGCCGGCGTCCATGGCCTCTGGTACCTGCTGCCGCTCGCCGTACTCGCCGCCGCCCTCCATTCCTCGCTGCAGCACGAATGCCTGCACGGCCATCCGACAAACGACCGCTATTGGAACGAGGCTTGCGTCTTCCTCTCGCTCGGCCTGTTCTGCCCCTACCGGCGCTTCCGCACGCTGCACCTGAAGCATCACGACAACGAGGCGCTGACCGACCCCTACGACGATCCCGAGACCTACTACATGACGCCGAAGGACTGGTCGAAGGCGTCCTGGCTCTGGCAGCGCATCCGTCTCGTCAACAACACCCAGCTCGGCCGGCTGATCATCGGTCCGGCGCTGTCGATCTGGGGCTTCTGGACCTCCGAGCTGCGCCTCATGCTGAAGGGCGACACCGAGGTGATGAGCGATTGGCTGCTCTTCCTCGTCGGCGCCGTGCCCGTCATCTGGTGGGTGACATGGATCTCGGGGCTCAATCCCCTCCTCTATTTCCTCGCGGTCTGCTACCCGACCATCGCCGTGCTCTCGATCCGCACCTTCATGGAGCATCAGGCCCGCAGCGAGATCGACCAGCGCACCATCATCAACGAGGATCGCGGCCTGCTTTCGTTGATCTTCCTGAAGAACAATCTCCACCTCGTTCACCACACCTATCCGGCGGTCGCCTGGTACAAGCTGCCGGGCATGTATCGCGCCGATCGCGAGAGCTATCTGACGCGCAACGGCAACTATCGCGTCGCCAGCTATTGGGAGGTCTTCCGCCGCTATGCGCTCCGCCGCAAGGAGCCGGTCGAGCATCCGGTGATGGCGACGGGCCTGTGGCGCGGCCGATCTGTCGAGCTGCCCGATGGCTGGACCGCGGCGCCAAGGCCCGAGGCGGACCGCTCGGGACCGGATCTCGGCCGTGACTGAGCCGCTCGCCGCCATGCCCATGTACGACTGGCCGGAGGTGCGGCCGGCCGCCGACGTTTTCTGGGCGGGCATCGCCGCGCGCCTGCGCGATACCGGCATCGCCGCCCCCGACCGGCTGACGCGCACCAGGGACTACACGCGCTCCTGGACCCGGCCGGATCTCCTGTTCGGCCAGACTTGCGGCTATCCCTATGTCAGCACCCTGCGCGGCCGGGTCCAGCTCATCGCCACACCCTGCTACGACGCCCCGGGTTGCGAAGGCCCGACCTATCGCAGCTTCATCCTCGTCCGCCGCGACAGCCCCTACCGTCGCGTCGCCGACCTGCGCGGCGCGCGCGCCATCGCCAATTCCGAGGATTCCCAGTCCGGCTATTCGGCGCTGCGCGCGGTCGTCGCGTCCAAGGCGGTCAATGGCCGGTTTTTTGGCGAGATCGCCCTCTCGGGCGGCCACCGCAACTCGCTGATCGCGGTCGCCGAGGGCCGCGCCGACGTCTGCGCCATCGATGCGGTCTGCGTCGCCCTCGCCCGTCGTCACGAGAAGCAGGCGATGGCCGGCCTGCGCATCATCGCCCGCTCGCCGCGCGCGCCCTCGCTGCCCTACATCACCGGCCTCCGCACGCCACCGGCGACCCTTGCGGCCCTGCGGCATGCCATCTCCGGCGCCATCGCCGACCGCAAGCTGGCAGAGGCCCGCGCCGCACTCCTCATCGCCGGCTGCGAGGTTCTCGACGACACGAGCTACGACCGCATCGCCGCCATCCGCGACCGCGCGATCGGGCTCGGCTATCCCGTGCTCGCCTGAGCCCCGTTGCCACTGCGGAGGCAACGCGCCGCGTCCCTCGCGGGCCGCCGGCCCGTTCCCTCGATCGGCCACAATCGGCGGCGACGTTGCCTCGTCCGGCAGCCCTTCCCGGCTAAGCGGGCCGTCGCCATACCTCCTCGGGGAGAAGGCGGCGATCCGATCCGAATTTCAGTGACGGGTCCGTATGTTGCGTCCCTCCGCCATCGCCGCCCTGCTGCTCGCTGCCGCCAGCGTCACCGGCTGTGCCACGCCGCGGGACCGCCCCTCCGTCTCGGGTCTCGCCGCGCCGGCTGTCGCCGCCCCCGCGACGGGCCCCCTCGCCGAGGCGGTTCCCGCCGTCGCCGACAGCGGCGGCACCTGCATGGACCTCTCTGCCCATTCGACGACGGTCGGCGAGGAAGAGACCCGCAGCATCGCCGAGAGCATGCTCGCCGATCGCATCACCGAGCAGAAGGGCCGCCTGCGCCTCGACGGGGCAAGGAGGATCGACGTCTCCACCCGGAGGACCGACTGCAACAAGCATCTCTATCTGGGACCGGGACTTCAGGAATATCACTGCCTGGCCCGGGCCCGCGTCTGCGGGCATCAGAGTACCACCTGACCGCCACGAAGAGCGCCGGCGTCAGAGCTGCCCGGCCGCCCGTCGAACCGTCACCACCCGTCGCTCGCCCTCCCCCCGGCCGCCGATCTTCATCGCGCTGGCCCGATCAATCCCCGCATCGCAAACGTCCCGCACTCTCACCTGAGCAGCCGCGACGAGTCGGCCGGGAGAAGCGCGATGAAGGATGTCAGGAGAGCGGACAGCGGTCGGCCGCCGATTGGAGAGTTCGCGGCCAGACCAAGCCGGGCACCGGAGAGCCGAGCCGGTTGCCGGCCTTCGACGCCATCCCCTGCACGATCCCCCGGCGGCTATGACCGCATCCGCGACCTGCCCCGCCTCATCGGCATCTGGCCCGCGGATCTCGCTGCGGATGGCCCGGCCGAGCGAGCCGCCATCCTGAAAGCGCTGGCTGGGCGGCTGCGCGCCGAGCGGAAGCGCCGGCTGCAAGGGCACTGGAGCTACGACATCAACCGCCATGCGGCATTGCGCGCGGCCCATAGCGCCGAGCTGGCCCGCATCCAGGCCACGTCATCGCCGGCGGCGTGTCCACCGGCCACGCGGCCGCCAGGCATCTTGGATCAGCCAGTGCCAGCACGCGCCTGGGCGTGCCGGCCGACAAGGCCGGACGCCAAATGACCTACGCTCGCGGTTCCCGAGGCATCTCGAGCACCATCGCCCGTCAAAGCACGATCTGCTTGGCCCGATCGGGCTCTATTTGCCGCGCCGGCGCTGGCCAAGCCCCATCTTCTTGGCGAGTTGGGAGCGCTGATTGGCAGTTCGGCGCCACCATCGGATAATCGGCCGGAAGACCCCTACATTTCCGGTATTCTTCCGGAGAAATGTCGTACTGCGTCCGTAAATGCCGCTTTCAGGGATTTGAATTTCGGCCGTCGTTCAAGCAGATAATGTAATCTGGCGCGATGGATTTCTATCGGCACAGCCGGCTTGAGATCTTCCTTGATCGGCTCGACGGTTCCGCTTGTTGCATGCGTCAGCGCGTCATGAACTTCTTTGATTATCTTTGGCAGATCCGCCGAAACAATTCGTGTTCTTACTGACATAGCAGCAACGATTTCAGCTGTCAGATCTACCAACTGCGGCTTGTCGTATTCATCGCTCACCGTATATCTCTCCATTGGCTTGCTTTTGTTTGTTGGTTGATGGATCATGCGCCACTAAATCGGAGCTATACTGCAAGCGCGTCCGACCTGGTATGGCAGATCACTCGGCGATCCGCACGAACGGGCTGGCGCAGAAATTCTGCCCATCCGCTTCGCGGCGGAACTCGACAACTTTTTGCTTCATAATCTTGCTGAAGTCACGCGCCGCGCATATCTGGCGAGGTATTCTGCGATTCAGTATGAACCTTCGCCGGGCCGCGCTAAGTCCTTGCGGCCTGGAGAAACTTTGCTGATCGGAAAGACAATGCTTGAAACGGCACATCGGCCGGGCAAATCCAGCCATCGATCCGCGTGGTCGGCGAGGCGAAATCATACCTGTTGCGGCATTAAACGGATGATCACGGTCAATAAATCTTTCTTCTGAGACCTCGAGCATCCGTTCGAATCGTGCCGCATCGGTGTCGACGCCCGGCTTACCGGACGCTTCCATGAAATGAAGTGACGACTCATCGCCCACCCGCCAGTGGTTGCGCGAGCGTAGAAGTTCGGTGCCCAAATTGGCACGAACAGCGCTCCAGATTCAAGTCTTGGAGACCTCGATGCCGGCGCGCACGGATCATCAGCGCCCAACTGCCCGATCCCAGCGGGCACGGGATCGGCGAGCATTGAAAGTGCGCCGCACATTCGCGCCGCGACAGTTCCGATATATCAGCATACAGTTACACGCGCGTTCAACGAAAACGTGAAAGAGCTTCGCCTCGTGCAGCCGGCCTGAGTTGGGCATGATCACTGCGGCACAGCAAGGACGCACACGCTTAAGGTTTCTGGCATTGTTTCATCGCCGATTGCCTCTGTGAACTTGGGGATATTACTATGAGTCCGGCCATTCTCAGCCTCGCTGCCGAAGCATGATGGCCCAGTCTTCGGCGGTCTGTCTCTCGCGCATTTGCCCTGCCCCAACGGCGAAATCACCCGACGGCGAAGGTGTCGGCCGGACGCTCTCGCCGTTACGACATGCAGACGAAGTAACCTGCGCTTCACAAGGCAGCGCTGCCCCGCCTGCATCTCGCATGCAGTATCGGCTGAGACGCGAGCGTTCACGCGAGCATCGAAGCCGTGAATCAGACTCGTGAAAAAAGATAGCCTGATCGGCTGAGACGCGAGCGTTCACGCGAGCATCGAAGCCGTAAATCAGGCTCTCGAAGAAAGAAAGCCTGATCGGCTGAGACGCGAGCGTCCGTACGAGCATCGAAGCCGTGAATCCGACTGAGACGACGAAGAGTTGGAGCATGTCCGACACGGGTCCAACCTTCAACTCGGCCGGACATGCTCCAAGGCCAAAGCCAAGTGGTACCGATATACGCGCTAAGCGCTCGGCCATAAGGCGGGGATGAGAACGGCGCCGATCTTCTTGCGCATCGCATGGATGCTTCAGATCAGATAGCGCAGCGTCACATAGACCGTGCTCATGATGATGCTGACGAACATCATCGGGAAGGCGAGCTTCAGGAACGGCAGGAAGCGGATCGGATGACCGGAGCGCTCGGCGAGGCCGGCGACGGTCAGGTTCGCCGAAGCGCCAACCAGCGAGCCGTTGCCACCGAAGCAGGCCCCGAGCGACAGCGACCACCACAGCGGCTCCAGCGCCTCCGCGCCGCCGAAGGTCGGCCCCATCGCCTTGATCAGCGGGATCATGGTGGCGACGAAGGGGATATTGTCGACGATCGCCGACAGCACCGCCGACGCCCACAATATGGTGATGGCCGTGACCGCCAGATTGCCCCCGGTCGCCGCCACCATCTCGTGCGCGAGCAGTTCGAGCAGCCCCGAGCGCTCGACTCCGGCGATCACCACGAAGAGACCGATGAAGAAGAAGATGGTGATCCACTCGACCTCGCCGAAAGTGTGATGCACCCCTTCCGATTGCGCCTCGGCATCGCGGCCGAGGCTGTCGAGCAGCATGAGCAGGGCAGCAGCCGTCAGCGCGATCGTGCCCGGCTGCAGCCCGAGCGCGTGGTGGGTGACGAAGCCGATCGTGACGAGGCCGATCACCGCCACGGACTTCTTGAGCAGCGCCCAGTCGGTGATGGCGTCGATCTCGCGAAAGCCCATCACCCGTTCGCGGTCCTCCTCGGCCGCCGTCATGCCCCGCCCCCACAGGACATGGAAGATCGCCGCCTGGACGATCATGACGAGGATGGCGATCGGCGCCGTATTGATCAGAAAATCGTTGAAGGTGAGCCCGACCTGCGAGCCGATCAGGATGTTGGGCGGATCGCCGATCAGCGTCGCCGTGCCGCCGATATTGGAGGCGAAGATCTCCGCGACGAGGAACGGATAGGGCTTCAGCTTCAGCTCTTCCACGATGATCAGCGTCACCGGCACCACGAGCAGGACCGTCGTCACATTGTCGAGCAGCGCCGAGAGCACGGCCGTCACGGCCTGAAGCGTCAGCAGGATGCCGGCGGGATCGGCCTTCACCTGTTTCGTCGCGCGGATGGCGATGTACTGGAACACGCCGCATCGCTTGGTGATCGCGACGATGATCATCATGCCGACCAGCAGCGCGATGGTGTTGAAGTCGATGCCGCGGATCGCGGCCTCCTGGTTGAGCACGCCGAGCATGATCATCGTGCCCGCCCCGAGCAGCGCCACGATCGCCCGGTTGACCTTCTCCGAGATGATCACCGCATAGGTGACGACCAGCACCAGCGTCGCCAGCAACATGGCGTCGAGACCGAAAATCGGCACCGACTCGAGTGCATGCCCCCCCGCCTCACCGTGCATCGCTGTTGCTCTCCATGATCTTGGCAAGTGCGTGCAGCCGCCAGGTGACGCCGACCAGCCGGTTGGTACCCTTCTCGACCACCGGCAGCACCGAGCGCCCGCGATAGAGGAGCAGCAGCGCCTCCATCATCGTGGTGTCGGGATGGGCGACCTGCGGATTCTTCTCGATATGCTGACCGACCGGATCGCGTGAGATCCGGTCGAGATCGCCCTTGGTGTGCTTCAGCGGCTCGTCCATGAAGGCGAGATCGGGCACCAGCGAGCCGAGCTTGACCGCCGCCGGCAGGATGCGGCCGAACAGCTCGCGTGCCGAGAAGAGGCCGACCAGCCGGCCCGAGCCGTCGACGACCGGCAGCGCCGAAAGTTTCGAATCGATCAGCGTCTTGATCGCTTTCTCGATCGTCTGCGACTGCTCGAGCCTGGGTGGATCGGTCAGCATGAAGTCCTGGCATTTCATCTAGGTCGCTCCATGTCTGGATGGGTATCGTGGGGTCGGCCCGCGTCGATGTTCCGCCGGCGGACCACCGATCGCGCCGCAGCGGTCCGGTGCACCGCGAGGGCTCCCCGCCCGATCGCAGTAGACACGAGGTTCGTCCAGCAGGAAACCCGGCAATCCCCAGCGCCGTGCCGCCGCTCTCGCGCTTTCGTGAGGCCGGCAGCCCCCGAATGTGATGGCATCGCGGCTGGCACCCGATGAGGTTCCGCCCCATATCTGGCCTCATCGATGAGCGGACATCAGCGAGAGACGGCGATGAGCGACAAGACGAGCGGCGGCGGACGCATCGAGCGGAGCGACCGGGAGTGGCGGGAGCGGCTGAGCCGGGAGGCCTACGACGTGACCCGCCGCCACGGCACGGAGCGCCCCTGGACGAGCCCGCTGAACGGCGAGAAGCGCCAGGGCATGTTCACCTGCACCTGCTGCGGGGCGCCCTTGTTCAGCTCGGAGGCGAAATTCGATTCCGGCACCGGATGGCCGAGCTATTACGAGCCCGCCGGCCCCGGAGCCGTCAGCGAGCACGAGGACCGCAAGCTCTTCATGCGCCGCACCGAGGTGCGCTGCGCGCGCTGCGACGCCCATCTCGGCCACGTCTTCCCCGACGGACCGGAGCCGACCGGCATGCGCTATTGCATCAACGGCGTCGCGCTCGATTTCGAGCCTGAGGCTGGGCCGGCGGGGGAAAAAGGCGACGACGCCTGACGAGGCGCGCCCTGACGGGTTCGCCGTTGGAACGCGATCAAATCAATAGGTTAGAGCAGGTTCACGATTCCGATCGACCTGAACCCGCCCTCGACTTGGTATGGGCGCGAAAATGACAGCGCCGGGAGGGACAACTCCCTCCCGGCATTCTGTGCGCGCGGCCTCAGCCAGGCTTCCGGCGCAGCATAGCGGGAGCCGATTTCTCTCTGGCCTCGTCGTCGAAGCCGCCGAGCAATCGGTCGCCCGTCCGCGAATAGGCGACCGTGCTGCGCGCCGCGCCCGCCAGGGCAAATTGGACATGCTCCATGTTGAACTCCAGCGCATGCGCCCCACCGACACCGATCCGGGCGGCCTCGGCCCAGGCATCCTGATTGGCGCCGAGATAGAGTACCAGCCAGCCCTTCGCGAGCTGGCGGTCCTTGAGCAGGGCCTTGATGCTGGCCGAGTTGTGCTCGCGGCTGGCATTCTCATAGCCGTCCGTCACGATGACGAGCGCCACCGCCTCGCCCTCGGCGAGCTTGGTCACATCGATGGTCTCGACAGCCCGGCCGATCGCGTCGTAGAGCGGCGTCGAGCCACGCGGCACGAAGCTCTCCCGATCGAGCGCCGGCACGACGCCGACTGGCCGATTGTCGATGACGGTGTCGATCCCTTGGCCGTCGAACAGGGTGAGCGACAGACGGGTCATCGTCGCCTCGTGCACCTTCAGCGACTGGACATAGCTGTTGTAGGCTTCGATGGTGGCATCGCGGCAGCTTTCCATCGAGCCCGAGCGATCGAGCAGCACATGAACGTAAAGACGGGTATTCGACATCTCAACTCCTGAATGGCTGGACGGACTGTGCCCCCGGTCAGCCTTCGCGTATTATACCACGGACCCGAGTTGCATCTCAGACACGAGTGAGAAAAAATTGATATGACGATCAAGAAAAAACCTTCGGATACTGCCCCCGTCGCCGCCCGCAAACCGATATCGCGACAGGTTCACGGGATCGATATTGTCGATGACTACGGCTGGCTGAAGGCCGACAATTGGCAGGAGGTGATGCGCGATCCCTCCCGGCTGCCGGCGCCGATCCGCGCCCAGCTCGAGGCCGAGAACGCCCACACTGCCGCCTGGCTCGACGACACCGAGGCCCTGCAGGCCCGCCTGTTCGCCGAGATGAAGGGCCGCATCCGCGAGGACGATTCGAGCGTGCCGGCCCCCGACGGCCATTTCGCCTACTATGTCGGCTACGTCACCGGCGGCCAGTATCCGCGCGCCTGCCGCATCCCGCGCGACGGCGGCCCGGAGGTCGTGCTCGTCGACGGCAACCGCCTTGCCGAGGGCCTCGGCTATTTCCGCCTCGCCGCCGTCACCCACAGCCCCGATCACCGGCTCGTCGCCTATGGCGTCGACGACAAGGGCTCGGAATATTACACGCTCCGCGTCCTCGACGTCGCCGGCGGCGTCCTGCTCGACGACATCGTCGCCGAAACCACCGGCGCGGCGATCTGGACACCCGATGCCCGCGCCTTCTTCTACACCCGTCTCGACGCCAATCACCGGCCGGTCTCGGTCCACCGCCACCTGCTCGGCACGCCGGCCGCCGCCGACGAGACGATCTACGCCGAGGCCGATCCCGGCTTCTTCGTCTCGATCGGTCAGACCCACGACCGCCGCTTCCTGATCGTCGATGCCCACACCCACGAGAGCGCCGAGATCCGCATCCTCGACCTCGAGCAGCCGCAGGCCGGCCTCCGCCTCGTCGCCGCGCGCACCGAGGGCCACGAATATTCGCTCGATCACTGGGGCGACCGCTTCGTCATCCTCACCAATTCGGGCGGCGCCGAGGACTTCCGCATCGTCGAGGCCCCGACCGATGATCCCGGCATGGCCGCCTGGCGCGATCTGGAGCCACACCGCCCCGGCCGCCTCATCCTCGACGTGACGCCCTACCGCAACCACCTCGTCCGCCTCGAGCGCGAGAACGGCCTCCCCCGCATCGTCGTCCGCCGCAAATCGGACGGCGCCGAGCACTCCATCGCCTTTCCCGAGGAGGCCTATTCGCTCGGCACCTCCGCCGGCTACGAGTTCGACACCTGCACCTTGCGCTTCACCTATTCCTCGCCGACCACGCCGAGCGAGGTCTGGGACTACGACATGGAGAGCCGCGCCCGCACGCTGCGCAAGCGCCAGGAGGTGCCGAGCGGTCATGACCCTGCGCGCTACGTGACCCGCCGCATCGCCGCCCCGGCCGCCGACGGCGAGACCGTTCCCGTCACCCTCCTCTATCTGAAGGAGACCCCGCTCGACGGCACCGCGCCGCTCCTCCTCTACGGCTACGGCTCCTATGGCTTTGCCATGCCGGCCGGCTTCTCGACGAGCATCCTCTCCCTCGTCGATCGCGGCTTCGTCTATGCCATCGCCCATGTCCGCGGGGGCAAGGAGAAGGGCTATCGCTGGTACACCGCCGGCAAGCGCAAGCAGAAGGTCAACACCTTCACCGATTTCATCGCCGCCGCCCGCCACCTGATCGCCGAGCGATTCACGTCCGAGGGCCGCATCGTCGCCGAGGGTGGCTCGGCCGGCGGCATGCTGATGGGCGCCATCGCCAACATGGCGCCCGAGCTCTTCCTCGGCATCATCGCCCAGGTCCCCTTCGTCGACGTCCTCAACACCATGCTCGACGACACCCTGCCGCTGACGCCGCCCGAATGGCCCGAATGGGGTAACCCGATCGAGAGCCGCGAGGACTTCGAGACCATCCGCGCCTACTCCCCCTACGACAATGTCGCCGCCCGGGCCTACCCCCCGATCCTCGCGCTCGCCGGCCTCACCGATCCGCGCGTCACCTACTGGGAGCCGGCGAAGTGGGTGGCAAAGCTTCGGGCCATGAAGACCGACGCGAATCCGCTGCTCCTGAAAGTCAACATGGAGGCGGGCCATGCCGGCGCCTCGGGCCGGTTCGACCGGCTGAAGGAGGTGGCGATCACGCAGGCCTTCGCGCTGAAGCTCGCCGGCCTCGCCGGGCAGGAGCCGGATGCCTGACGGGATGCCTGACCGGGCGCTTGCCGGCCGCGCGGCCACCGCCTATATCTGCGGCCGCGCCGGCCCATGCGACCGGCCCGCTCGCTCCGGAGTATGCGCGTCATGGGTTTCCTGTGGTGGCGTAAGGACAAGCCGAAAGGCATCTCGTCGGCCCATCGCGCGAGGCTCGCCGACAAGGACGTGAGGAAGGCGGTCGACGGCTATCGGCGCTTCCGCCATCACTTCGAGGCCGACCGCGCCTTCTACGGCCGCCTGTCGGCCAGCCAGGAGCCGAACCTCCTGTGGATCGGCTGCTCGGACAGCCGCGTCGTGCCGAACATCATCACCAATGCCGATCCCGGCAGCCTGTTCGTCGTGCGCAACATCGCCAATATCGTGCCGCCGGCCGGCTCGGGCGACAGCTCGGTCGGTGCCGCCATCGAATATGCGGTTCTGCATCTGGGCATCGACGACATCGTGGTGTGCGGCCACACCAACTGCGGCGGCGTCAAGGCCATCCAGGAGGGGCTGCCCGGCCCCGAGGTCCATCTCCACAGCTGGGTCCGCCATTCGAGCGTGCCCAAGCAGATGTCGGCCCTCGAGGCGACCAAGCGCAATATTCGCGCCCAGCGCGACAATCTCCTGACCTACGACGTGGTCCGCGAGCGTGCCGAGAAGGGCGCGCTCAATGTCCACGAATGGCTCTATGATATGGACGAGGGCGAGATCCTCGCCTATGACGCCGAGACCGACCGCTGGCGGCATCTGGCGGGAGGCGACTGAACGTGCCTGCGTCCGGCCGAGCCAGGAGAGCGGACGGCGGTTCACGGTTCTGCAACCTTGGACCGCCACAATCGGCGCCCGGGCCTTGCATGCCGGCCAAGCCGGACAGCGCCTCGCAGCAATGGCGATGCTGGTGCAGACCCTCGCTGCATGTTAACTGGCACCGGGACCCGTCGGACGTGATGGCATCCGGCCTGCCTCCTGCGGCAGCATTTGCGCGCATTTGACACATTGCCGTGCAATGCTTCTGCTCTAAGCCAACCTTGGGCGTCGTTCGCATTTTGTTTTTTGGCCCAGCCGGCGAGAGAAGAGCCCGGCGGCCGGGAACCCGACTTTCCCATCGAGCATTGACGCCCCAGAAGGACGATCGACCCGATCTCATGACGATTTCAGAAAAGACCGCCTTTTCCGAGCTCGGCCTCAGCGAGAAGGTGCTCGCGGCCATCACCGCCGCTGGCTACGCCGAGCCGACTCCGATCCAGGCCAAGGCCATACCCCACGCGATCGCCGGCCGCGACGTGCTCGGCATCGCCCAGACCGGCACCGGCAAGACCGCCTCCTTCGTGCTGCCGATGCTGACGCGCCTCGAGCAGGGCCGCGCCCGCGCCCGCATGCCGCGCTCGCTGATCATCGCCCCGACCCGCGAGCTCGCCGCCCAGGTCGCCGAGAACTTCGAGAAATACGGCGCCAAGCACCGCCTGACGCTCGCCCTCCTGATCGGCGGCGTCTCGTTCGACGAGCAGGAGAAGAAGCTCGACCGCGGCGCCGACGTGCTGATCGCCACACCCGGCCGCCTGCTCGACCACTTCACCCGCGGCAAGCTGCTGTTGACGGGCGTCGAGATCCTCGTCATCGACGAGGCCGACCGCATGCTCGACATGGGTTTCATCCCCGACATCGAGCGCATCTGCTCGCTGCTGCCGCCGCGCCGCCAGACGCTGTTCTTCTCAGCCACCATGCCGGCCGAGATCCAGCGCCTCGTCGACCGCTTCCTGAAGGAACCGGCCCGCGTCGAGGTGGCGCCCCAGTCCACCACCGCCGGCACCATCTCGCAGCGCTTCGTCTTCTCCTCCTTCGATCCCCGTCAGAAGCGCGAGGCATTGCGCACCCTGATCCGTGGCGAGGAGGTGAAGAACGCCATCATCTTCTGCAACCGCAAGCGCGACGTCGACATTCTCTACAAGTCGCTCGTCAAGCACGGCTTCAATGCCGGCGCGCTCCATGGCGACATGGACCAGCGCCACCGCATGGCGACGCTCGACGCCTTCCGCTCCGGCGAATTGACCTTCCTTGCCGCCAGCGACGTCGCCGCCCGCGGCCTCGACATTCCCGACGTCAGCCACGTCTTCAACTACGACGTACCGATCCAGGCCGAGGACTATGTCCACCGCATCGGCCGCACCGGCCGGGCCGGGCGCAAGGGCTTCTCGGCGACCATCGTCACCGATGACGACATGCGCACGCTGAAGGAGATCGCCCGACTGGTGAAGAGCGACCTCGAATGGATCGGCGAGCCACCGCCCGAGGATGCCGGCACCAAGTCCGGACGCCGCGCGCGTGCCGGCAGCGGCGACGACCGGCGCGACGGAGACAGGCGCGGCGGACGTGGAGGTCGCGACGGTCGCGACGGCCGCGGACGGGGCATGTCGCGCGGCCGCGACCGTGTCCGCTCCGCTCCCGAGGACGCCGAGCACATGCCGGCAATCGCGGCCGAAAGCCCGGCCGACGACGCCCCGATGCCCGCCGGCACCGGCGAGCAGCCGAGCATCGAAGGGCGCTTCCCCGGCGAGGAGCGGGCCCGCGAGGGTCAGCCGCGCCGCTCCCGCGGTGGACGGGGTCGCGGACGCACTGGCCCGCGCGCCGACCGGTCCGCCGACGAGGCCGCTGCCGAGGGCATCGAGCGGACGCATTCGGCCGACGCGGCAGACTCGCCCGAGGGCCGCTCGCAACAGGACAGATCTCGCGAGGACGGCACTCGCGAGGACAGGCCGAGGGACGGTCGGCATCGCGACGGCAGGTCGCGCGAGCCGAGGCACCGCGAGGAGCGATCCCGCGAGGGCGACACGTCCGCCCGTGGCCCCCGCCGCCATCATCGCCCCTTGCGCGAGCACGGCGATGAGGCGGGCACCGCTCCACGTGGCCGCAGCACCGAGGGCCGTTCAGACCCGGGTCGCTCCGATCAGGGCCGCCCCGATCCTGGCCGCCCCGATCCTGGCCGCCCCGATCCTGGCCGCTTCGTCGAGCGCAGCGGACGCCCGCCCGAGGAGCCCGGCCATGGCCGCGGCGAGCGCCGGCGCGACCGCCGTGACCGCGACGATGGTCCAGGCGTCGTCGGGCTCGGCGATCACGTGCCCGACTTCCTGAAGCGCCCGGTGAAGCCGAAGGCGGAGTGAACCCGGGCAAGGGGCGGCCTTGCCGTCGTCGAGGAAACCCCGATGCGCCGCCTCTCCGCCACCGCCTATCGCTGGCCGCTGGCCCGCCCTTTCACCATCTCGCGCGGCGCCACCACCGAGGTCGGCCTGGTGATGGCGGTGATCGAGGATGACGACACCGGCGGTCGGCAGGTGCGGGGCCGCGGCGAATGCCGCCCCTATGCCCGCTACGGCGAGACCGTCGAGCGCACGCTGGCCGAGATCGAGGTCATGGCGGCTCCGATCGCCGCCGGCCTGACCCGGGATGGGCTCCTCGCGGCCATGCCGCCCGGCGCCGCCCGCAACGCCATCGACTGCGCCCTTTGGGACCTGGAGGCCAAGCTCGCCGGCGATCCCGCCCACCGCCTCGCCGGCCTGCCGGCGCCCCGTCCGCTGACCACCGCCTGCACCATCAGCCTCGACACGCCCGACGCCATGGCTGCCGAGGCGGTCGCGCGCGCCGCCTATCCACTCCTCAAGCTGAAGCTCGGCGGCGACGGCGATGCCGAACGGCTCGCAACGGTACGCCGTGCCCGGCCCGACGCCCGTCTCATCGTCGATGCCAACGAAGCCTGGCCCGAAGCCATGCTCGACACCCTGCTCGGCACCGCGGCCACGCTCGGCGTCGAGGTCGTCGAGCAGCCGCTGCCCGCCGGCCGCGACGAGGCGCTCGCCCGGATATCCCGGCCGCTGCCCGTCTGTGCCGACGAGAGCGCGCACGCCCGCGACGGTCTCGCCGCCCTCACAGGCCGCTACGACGCCGTCAATATCAAGCTCGACAAGACCGGCGGCCTCACCGAGGCGCTCGCCATGGCCGCCGACGCTCGGCGCCTCGGTTTTCGCATCATGGCCGGCTGCATGATGGCCTCGTCCCTCAGTATGGCCCCGGCCATGCTGCTCGCCGGGACCGCCGATTGGGTCGATCTCGACGGGCCGATCCTGATGGCGAAGGACCATGCGCCGCCGATCCGCTACGACGGCGCGCTGATGTTCCCCCCTGAGCCGTCGCTCTGGGGCTGACGCGCCGCATCGGGGACACCGCCGACCGGTCCCGCTCCGACCCCGCCCGCTCGAGATGCGAGCGTCCACGCGAGCATCGAAAGCGTCAATCAGTCGATCAACGTGTTGGACCATGTCCGAAACGGTCCAACCACTGGCAAGCTTGTGATTCTGGTCGAGCTTTTGAATTTGACGCTTGAGAACGCACTTCGCAGCAACCGGGACACGAAGTGTCAAATTCGCTCCACTAGTCCTTCTTGTCGCCCGTCCAGGGCTCCTTGCGCGGCTCGGGCTTCTCGATCGGCCCGCCCGCCTTCTTCCAGGCCGCAAAGCCGCCCGCGATATGCGCGACCGGCTTCAGCCCCATGCGCTGCACCGCCTGTGTGGCGAGCGCCGAGCGCCAGCCCGCCGCGCAGTGGAAAACGAACTTCTTGTCCTCGCCGAACACCGGCTTGAAATAGGGGCTCTCCGGGTCGATCCAGAATTCGAGCATGCCGCGCGGGGCGTGGAAGCTGCCCGGGATGCGCCCCTCGATCTCCAGCTCGCGCGGGTCGCGGATGTCGACGATCACCACATCGTCGCGGCCGGCGAGCTTCAGCGCCTCCTCGACCGGAATTTCCTCGATCTCCTTCTGGGCCGCCGCGATGAGGGCCTTGAAGCCCGTCGTGATCTTCGATGGCATGAGACAGCTCCTTCTGGACAGATCCAACCGATGGCTGAAACCGGGCACGCCGCCGCCTGAGGATCGAGGAGCGCTCAGGCCGCTTCCGGCGAAGCGCCCGCGATCCGGTCGTGGAACCGCGCCATCCAGTCAAGATAGCCGAGCTTCAGGAAAAGCGCGACGAGGGCGAACACCGCCGCCTCGCCGCGCATACCCTCGAAGGCGAGGATCAGCGCCGGCAGATAGGCGAGCGCCGAGAGGATCCTCAGAAGGGTCGGCCGGTCCCAGGCCCGCCGCTCCCGCCAGCGCCGCTGACCGAGCACCGCCCGCGTCGCCCAGGCGGATTTGCTCCTCGGGGCGGGAAAGATGAAGGGATTGACGAGGATGAAGAGGAGGCAGAGCCCGACCGGAATGGCGGCATCGGGACCGAGCGTCCGGTAGCTGCCGACGGCAGCGACGAGCCCGAGCGCGGCGGCGAGCCGCGTATAGACGCACCAGGGATTGCTCCGTCCCGCCCAGTGCCGGTCGATCCAGCTCGCCATCGCCCCGCCCCGAATTGTCCCGGCGCCACCATAGCGCAGCCTCGCCGCGCGGCAATCGCCATGCCTGTCACCTCGAGGCTTTCCACCGCCTTCAGGGTCCCGGCCACAGCCTGTCCGTCGCGCCCGTCAGCCGGTAGGCGAGGAGCCCCATCCATTCCCGCACCACGATGTCGACCCGCCTCAGCCCCTCCGACGGCTTGTCGAACGGCCGCCACAGATCGGCGATCCCGCGCGAGCGGTAGTCGACCGGAAAGGCCACCACGTCGAGCCCGGCATGGCGGAACGTGCCGATCGCGCGCGGCATGTGATAGGCCGACGTGACGAGCAGATAGCGTCCGCCCGCGCCCTCCGTGCTCCGGGCGAGCAGCGCGGCCGTTTGCTCCGCATTCTCGCGCGTCGTGCGCGACAGATCCTCCAGCACGATCCGCTCGGCCGCGATGCCCTCCTCGACGAACCAGCGTCGCGCCAGCTCCGATTCCGTCATGCCCTCGAACAGGATCGCGCCCGAGCCGCCCGAGAAAACGAGCCGCGTGCCGGCAAGCCGCCGCGCCAGCATCGCCGCCTCGCTCATGCGCTCGCCCGCCTCGTTGAGCGTGACGACGCCGCGCGCCTTGGACACGGTCGTCTCGATCGCGCCGCCGAGCACGATGATGCCGTGGATGCGGCCGAGCCGCGCGATGTCGGGACGGGAAAAGCGATCTTCGAGCGGGATGGTCAGCCAGTGACCGACCGGCAGCAGCCCGGCGGCGGTGAGCAGGAGGCCGCCCGCAAGCGCCAGCCGCCGGCCGCGAGTCGCCCATCTCGCCCGCGCGCTGCCCGCCATCAGCGCCCCGGCGATCACCATCAGGATCATGACGCTCGAAGGCTGTGCGACGAGCCAGATCGCCTTGGAAAGCACGAACGGCATCGCTCCCCTCCCTGGTCGCGATCGATTGCAGCATCGGCCGAACGAGAGACGGCCGGTCCCTCGAAGAACCGGCCGCCGAGCCTCATATCTGTCAGGCCGCGATGCGGCGCCTCCTCATCACCAGGGGCACGTCACCTTGCGCAGATAGCGCTTGTCGGCATGCCCCCGGATGCCGTCCTTCTCGACCGGACACCAGAAGCCGCGCAGCGAGCAGAACATCTTCCATTTGACCAGCAGATCGCCGCGCCGTGCGACGCCGACGACATCCGAGTGGCTCCATGCATGCGCACGGATATTGAGGCTCGACGTGCCGCGCACCTCGTAGCAGCCATAGACCGCCGCATTCGCCGGTACAGCCATTGCCGCGGAGCCCGCGAGCATCGCCACGGCGGCGGCTGCCAGTGTCCTAGTGAGCTTGCCTGCCATTCTCGATCTCCTGTGTGTTGTCCGCAGAGATGGGTTGGGGCCGACCGCAGAACTTCTAATGCATCCGATGCTGCCTTGAACACCCTTGTCGGCGATGGCAGCCGGGATGAAGAAAGGGGGACCGGATCGCAGCGAGGGGGAAAGAGCGATCCGGTCCATGACGAAGGCAGGGGATGGATGGAGACTGCCTCCGAGCATTCTCAATTTGGCCGCATTCGATCGGGATCGGTTTTCAGCCTGCAGCCGCCGCGATCGGAAGGCACCGCACCTTGCGACCGGGGCCATTTCCCGACCGCGCCGCTGCCTCGATCGGATGACGCGATCACACCACACCTCTCATGAAACACCGCTGAACATCGCGTTCATCGTTCGCTCATGATGAACGCCGGCCGCAAACAGGAGACAGCAAATGGGATCGTCCCCCCTATCCGCGCGCCCCGCGATCCGCCTGACGCGCCGCATGGTGATCGCCGGCCCGCTCGCCGTCGCCGGATCGGCACTGCTGAGGCCACGCCTCGCCGGAGCATCGTCAGGCACGGCCGAGATCGTCGCCGCACCGGCAACGGCCGCGCTGCGCGGCGCCGACAAGCCCTCGACCGGCGTCTGGGCCTACAACGGCACGACGCCCGGGCCGGTGATCCGTATCCGCCAGGGCGAGGAACTCTCGGCGCGTCTCGTCAACCGCCTCGCCCAGCCGACCACCATCCACTGGCACGGCATCCGCATCGACAACCGCATGGACGGCGTCCCGCATCTGACCCAGCACAGCGTCGATCCTGACGGCAGCTTCGACTATCGCTTCACGCCGCCCGACGCCGGCACCTTCTGGTATCACCCCCACGAGCGCTCCTACGAGCAGGTGGCGCGCGGCCTGTTCGGCATCCTCGTCGTCGAGGAGAAGGACCCGCCCGTCGTCGATCACGACATCGTCCTCGTCGTCAACGACTGGCGCCTCGGCAGCGACGGCAGCTTCAGCGAGGCGACCCTCGGCTCCGCCCATGACCGTGCCCATGCCGGCCGCCTCGGCAATGTGCTGACCACCAACGGCACGACCGGCTACACGGCCGCATTCCGTGTGAACGACCGGCTGCGCCTGCGCATCGTCAACTGCTCGAGCGCACGCACGCTGCAACTCGCCCTCGAAGGCGCGAGCGCGCGCGTCATCGCCAGGGACGGCCAGCCCTTGTCGTCTCCAGCCGCATTCGCCGCGCCACTCGTGCTCGCCGCCGGCAACCGGGCCGACATCATTGTCGACATGCCGGCAGAGCCCGGCGCACGGGTTGCATTGACCGATGTCTCGGGCGACCGCCGCCTCCTCGCATCCTTCGAGCCCCGCGCCGATGCGAGCGCGCGCAAGACGCCGCTCGATCTGCCGGTCGCGCTTGCCCAAAGCCTCGTCCCCGCGCCCGACATGCGCGATCACTTGCCTGTCGATCTCGTCATGACCGGCGGCGCCAAGGGCGAGATGGATCATTCGCCTGCCTATGCGAGCGGCCCGGTCTGGCAGTTGAACGGCGTCGCGGGCATGACGGAAACGCCGTTGTTCTCCGCGCCGCGCGGTCGCACCGCCGCCGTCCGCATCGTCAATCGCACGGCCTGGGCGCACGGCATGCATTTCCATGGCCACCACTTCCGCGTCGTCGCCCGTGAGGGCAGTCCGGTTCCCGTCGACGACACGCTCTGGGACACGCTCCTCGTTGCACCCGGCGAGACGGTGACCATCGCATTCGTCGCCGACAATCCCGGCCGATGGATGATCCATTGCCACATGCTCGACCATCAGGCTGCCGGCATGGACACCTGGTTCGAGGTTCAAAGCTGAAGCCCGGTTCGTGCATGTGCAGCTTCGAATGGAGGTGCACGAAAACGCGCGATCTGCATGTTCCCGCGCGAGGCGCGCAGGCCTCGGGGCGCGTGTCTTGCTTCGAGCGATTTACCAAGTCCCTTTTGAAATCGTGATTTATGGCGCAAACTGTTCGAATGTCGCACGCAGCGGCGGCATTCGGACAGGAGTCCCGTCCAAGGGACCGCGCTCGCGTCAGTGCAGCAGCGCCGGTCCGTGCAGTCGAACACGATTCAAACGCGTATTCAGGAGTATCCCATGGCAAGGGCACCGAAGGAACCGAAGCGGACGACGGCGAGGGCCCGAAAGGCCACGTCCACGCGCTCGTCCACCACGCGCACCCGCGCATCCGCAGCCGGATCGGGGCGCACGGCACGCGCAAAGTCGGCGACGGCGCGCGTCTCGCGCGGTCGCACCGCCCGCTCGGCCCGCACCACCGAGGCAAAAGCGACGCGCACCCCGCGCGCCAAGCGCGCCACGCGGACGCCCCGGACCACCCGTGCGACGCGCACCACCCGCTCCGCGCGCACGGCACGCACCGCCCGCGGCACGCGCCGCACCGCGACGCGCACCGCCACTCGCGGCACGCGCCGCGGCCGCAACAGCGCCACGCCGCGTCTCACCGATCAGCGCGGCCTGCTCAATCTGGGCGGCGGCGGCATGGCCGGCGACATCTGCCTGATGAACACCGACGGCGACCTCTGCGTCATGATCGAGGGCGGCCGCAGCAATCTCGTCATGGGCGGTCACGGCAGCCAGGGCGACGTCACGCTGCTCGACACCGCCGGCGCCGAGACCGTGCATATCGACGGCGGCCAGGGCAACATGAAGCTCGGCGGCAACGGCCATGACGGCGATATCGTGCTGACGACTTCCGACGGCACGCCGCGCGTGTGGATCGAGGGCCATGGCGGCTCGATGCGCGCCATGAACGCCAAGGGCAAGGTGACGGTCGAGATCTCGGGCGACACCGGCGACATCAAGGTCAACGGCTCGTCGATGAAGGCGGCCGACCACGTCTTCGCCGCCGACTACGCATTGCCGTCGCTGCGCGAGGTGCGCCGCTACGTCACCCGCCACGGCCACCTGCCGGGCGTGCCCAAGGGCGCCGACATGGAGACCGACGGCATCGGCCTCACCGCCTTCTCGATGAAGCTGCTGGAGAAGATCGAGGAGCTCACGCTCTACATTCTCGAGCAGGATCGCCGCATCGCCGCGCTCGAGAAGAAGTGAGGGACGTGCGCGGGCGCCATCCGTGCGAACCCGCGTGCCTCACCTGGAACTGGAAGGGCCCCTCGCACGGGGCCCTTTTCGTTTCGCCGCCATCCGGCTCCGCCACGCGCTACATCGAACGTGGCAGATAGCGCCACACGACCAGGGCGCACACGACATGGAGGCAGGCGAGCGCGATGAACACGGCCTCCAGTCCGAAACCGAGCACACCCAGCAGCACCGTGTAGACGAGCGAGGGCATCAGATCGCCAAGATCGATGTAGCTGCGATAGACCGCCGTCATCTGCGCTCGCTCGCGCCGCTTGACGGAGCGGTAGAACGGCACGCCGCCGACCGCATCGAGCGAGGAGCAGAAGAACGCCGCAACGAGCAGCGATCCGGCTGCCAGCCAGACCGAATATTCCCCGCCGATGCCGGCGACGACGAGTGCGACGGCCGTGCCGAGGAATGCCGTCACGATGATCGGCCGGACCCCGCGCCGCTCCGCCGCCCGTCCCCAGAAATAGCAGGTGACGAGCAGGAAATTGGCGATCGAGAGCAGGAGCCCGCCCGCCTCGGCTCCCATGCCCGAATCGACCATCAGGATCGGCCCGAACACGAACAGCGTCATCCAGAACGCCGAGCGGCTGAAGGCGATGAACCAGGCGAGGCGGAGCCTTGGCTGCGAGATGAAGCGGCCGATATGCTTGATCGGATTGGCCGGCGGACGCGCCGCCGGCTGGATCACCGGCGAATCCGATAGCCGCAGATACCAGAACGTGACGAGCAGCACGGCCAGCCAGAACATGCTGAAACCATAGGCGACCGCCGGACCGAAATTGCCGTTCAGCCAGATGCCGAGATAGGGCCCGAACGTCCAGCCGAGCGTCGCGAACACCATCTTGGTCGAGTCGAACCTGACGAAGCTCTGCCGGTCGATGTAGTCCATCAGAGCTATCGCCAGACGATGCAGGCCGTGCCGAAATAGCGCAGCGCCAGCCCGGCTATCTGCAGCCCCTTGGTCTCCAGATAGAACGACGCCGCCGACAGGATCAGCGACACGACGCCGAGCGTATAGGTCCAGCGCCGCGTCACGAGTCGGATGATGGTCGGGATGTAGAGCCCGGCGACGAGGCTGAAGCAGGCGATGCGAAGCCGATGAAGGTGACGGCCTGCTTGGTCTCGAACAGGTGGTAGGTCTGCAGGCTGAGCAGCGTCACGATCGACGCCCGGCCGATCGCCTCGACGCCCGTCATGAGGGCGAGCATGGTGATGCCGGGCGCCGGCGCGGCGGGGAGCCACAGGGGCCCCTGTCTGGTTGTATCGGTCAAGGGAGACGCTTCGGACCTGATTTTCGCGGGACGATGACGGTGTACTTCGCCGAGTGTGCCTCGTGGGCGGCCGGGTTTAAACCCGGCGTTGCCGCCGAGCCAAGCGGCATCTGCATGGCAGCCTCGTTCGCCCGGCGACCTGTGGCCGCGCGCTCATGGCCGCAAAGTGAGGCGCATGAGTGGCCGCGTCGGCGAACGTCGGGCGATCTCCACGAACCCCTCTATGGCAAAGACCGAGGCGATGCCGACGAAGCCCTCGCCCCAGACGAGCTCGCGCCGCGGATCGATCGGGATCGCCTCGACCGCCCTGGCGCCGCCTGCTCGCGCTTGTGCCACCGCCGCTTTTATGAGCGCCCGCATCATGCCGCCCTTGCGCTCCGCCGGCGCGATGAAGAAGCAGGTGATCGCCCAGACGTCGTCGTGGTCGATCGCCGCCACACCGTCATCACCTGGAGCGGCCGGCCTTGCGATCCGCGAGGATTGCATCCGCGGCGTCGAGCTTCGCGGCGCCACCGCGCACCAGCCGACCGCCACCTCCCCCCGATAGGCGAGAATGCCGGGCGCCGGCCCGCTGCCGACCTCCGCCTCGAACCGCGCCTTGCGGCCGTCGCGTCCGAGCTCGTTCCATTCCGGCCGGCCGATCCGCCACCACTGGCACCAGCAGCCGCCATTGGCGCCGCGCTCGGGCCCGAACAGCGTTTCCAGATCGCGCCACCGCCCGGCGGTCGCTGGCGAGAAGCTCAGGCCCGCCTCGCCAGCGCTTCCCCTGCTCCCGGATCGGGCCGATCTCGCCATGGTCAGAAGCGTCCCGGATCGTAGGGCTCGAGCAGCGGATCGCGCTGCCCGGTCAGGATCTCCTCGGCCGCCATCCGCCCGATTGCCGGCGCGAGCGTCACGCCGCTGTGCGTCGAGGCGATGTAGAGCCCCTCGGTACCCGGCGCCGCGCCGACCGCGGGAAAACCGTCCGAGGGCGTCGGCCGCTGCGCGACGGTGGTTCGCTCGAGTTCGATCGGCTCGGGAAGGTCGATCAGGTCTCGCACCCGCTCGAGCAGCACCTCCTCGGTTCGCGACCGGCTCTCGATGATCGAACCGACGAAATCGAGTCCCGCCACCAGCCGGCCGTCGAGCGTCTGGCGCACATGCAGGTCGGGCGCGACGAGGAGGCCGTTCAGCACCTTCGGCAGCGGCTGCGTGTTGACGAGCAGCCCCTCGGGCGTCCGCATCGGCAGCGTGACGCCGGCATCGGCCGCCAGCCGCGGATTGCCGATCCCGGCGGCGAGCACCACGAGGTCGCCACGATGCTGGCCGATGCGGCTGGCGACGCCCGTCACCCGTCCGCCCTCGGTAATCAGCCCCTCGACCGCGATCCCGCTCATGATGCGCGCGCCCTGCGCCTCGGCCGCCTCGAGAAACAGCCGGGCCGCCGCGACTGGCTCGACCGCCCCCTCGTCGAGACAGAGCGCAGCCCGGTCCGGCACCTGCCTCAGCCGCGGCTCGCGCGCCCGGATCTCGGCCGGTCCGATCGCCTCGATGGCATAGCCCCAGTCCCGGTACTGGTGGACATAGCCGTCCACCTCGTGCGCCGGCATGTCGAAGGTCAGGCTGCCGCCGAGCCTGACCGGCATGGCCGGCAGCTCCGTGCCACCAATCCGCCGCCAGTCGGCGATCGAGGCGGCGCGCAAGCGGAAATAGGGCTCGGGATTGCCGTGGCTGGCATTGATCCAGGCGAACGAGCCCGAGGTCGCCGGTCCCTCGCCATCGGCCATGATCACGAGCGGCGGCGTCCCCGCCTTGGCCAGATGCCAGGCGATCGAGGCCCCGACGATGCCGCCGCCGACGACGATGATGGAGCGCTTCTCGGCCATCAGCGGTAGACCACGCCGGGCAGCACGCACAGCATCTCGAACAGGAAATTGGCGGCGATTAGCGCCGTATTGCCGCTCGGATCATAGGGTGGCGACACCTCGACGAGATCCGCCCCGACGATGTCGAGGCCACGGCAGCCGCGGATGAGCTCGAGCCCCTGCGCGGTCGTCAGGCCGCCGGGCTCGGGCGTGCCGGTGCCAGGTGCCGCCCCCGGATCGAGACTGTCGATGTCGTAGGTGAGATAGACCGGCCCTTTGCCGATCTCCCCGGCGATCTCGGCGATGAGCGGCGCCAGCGACTTGTGCCAGCACTGCTCGGCCTGCACGACGCGAAAGCCCTGCTGGCGCGGCCAGTCGAAATCCTCCGCCGCATAGCCCGTGCCCCGAAGGCCGATCTGGGCGACGCGGCGCCCCTCGATCAGCCCTTCCTCGACGGCCCGGCGGAACGGCGTGCCATGGGCGATCTTCTCGCCGAACATGTGCTCGTTGATGTCGGCATGGGCATCGATGTGGATCATGCCGACGGGGCCGTGCTTGCGGGCCATCGCCCTGAGGATCGGCAGCGTCAGCGTATGGTCGCCACCGAGCGTCAGCGGCCTGACGCCGGTCGCCAGCAGCTTGTCGTAATGCGCCTCGATGATGCGCACGCTGTCTTTCAGATCGTAGGGGTTGATCGCCACATCGCCGACATCGGCGACCTTCAGCACATCGAACGGGGCGGCGCGCGTGCCCATATTGTAGGGGCGCAGGAATGCCGATTCGGCGCGGATCTGCCGCGGTCCGTAGCGCGTGCCCGACCTGTTCGAGGTCCCCATGTCCATCGGCACGCCGACGAAGCAGGCATCGAGCCCCTCGGCCGTCTCCTGGAACGGCAGCCGCATCATGGTGGCGATGCCGCCGAACCGCGGCATCACATTGCCGCCGAGCGGCTGGTTGAGTTGATCGCGCGAGCCGGCGGATGACATGCGGCGGATCTCCCTGTCGGATTCGTTCCACGCCAAGCCTGCACCCAACCGGCCGGCCCTGACAAGCGCAACGCCTGTCCGGCCGGGCGAAAGCGCGGCCCCGCCTCAGCCGCCCGCCATCCGCCGGGTGGTGACGATGGTCTCGCCGCCGGCCGCAGCACCGATCTCGTAGCGTTCGCCCCCGGCTGGGCGGAGCGCCCCGCCCGCGACCCCCTCGACCTCGATGGCGACATCCGCGCAGACCGTATGCGTATGCGCCTCGTGATCGCCGATCTGCTCGGCCCGCCCGTCGATCCGGTAGGCGAGCGGTCGGCCGCTCAGATTGGCGATCTGGAAGCGATGCTTCAGCGTGTCGGGGCGGCCGAAGAGCTGCACCGCGAAATAGCGCTGCTCGCCGTCCGCCTTGGCGAGCGCGACGCCGATATCGGCCGCGCCCGGCTCCACCATGTTGTGGCGGTGTGGCGGGGAGTTCTCCCAGCCCTCGACGAAGAGGCGCGCGAGCCCGTCCGTCGAGAAGCCGGCCGAGCGCAGTGCATAGCCGATGTTTTCCGCGATCATGCAGAACCGGTAGCCGCCGGCGAGCGCCCGGTCGGACGGCGCGCGTCCGTCCGCCTCGTGACCATAATTGCCGGTCCGCGCCATGTAATCGGCGAAGGCCTGGGCGACTTGATCGAGCCGCTGCTCGCGCGTCACAGCCGAAAGACCCTGCCGCTGGCGGAAGGCGTTGGTGCCCTCGACGATCAACCGCTCGGCCGCGGCGAGATCGGGAACCCCGCCCGGATCGCTCTCGACGATCGGCGAGACCTTGGCATGCGGCTCGTCATCGCCGCCGAGGCCGCAGCCGGCAAGACTGGACGCGAGGACGAGCGCGAGCCAGATGACCGGGACACGCAACCGCTTGCTCCGAGCCCGTGCTGGCCGCGGCACGCCGGCAGATGTCATCGCGCAAATCCGGCGAAGGCGTCCGCCACCTTCCGATAGACCGCCCGCTTGTAGGGAACGACCAGATCGGGTGTCGCCGCCAGACGCTCCCATCGCCATTCGAAGAACTCCTGCGGCTGGCCGCCCGCCGGATTGGCGACGTCGATTTCTCCATCCTCGCCCGTGAAGCGCAGCGCCACCCAGCGCTGCTTCTGGCCGCGGAACGGTGTCAGCTTGTGCGGCGGTCCCTCATAGTCGGGGAACTCGTAGGTCCACCAATCGCTGGTGACCGCCAGCACCTCCACCGAGCGGACATTGGTCTCCTCCCAGATCTCGCGCCGGGCGGCGACCTCGATATCCTCTTCAGGATCGATGCCGCCCTGCGGCATCTGCCAGTCCGTGCCCGGCCAGACGATCTCGGGGCCGGAGCTTTCCGCCCGCCCGATCAGCACGCGGCCGTCGCGGTTGAAGAGAGCGATGCCGACATTGGGCCGGTAGGGCCGATCGTCCTCGCTCATCCCTTCGGCCCCAGCGCCGGGACATTGCCGAGATGGCCGAACTCGGCCACCACCTCGGCATAGACGGCGCGCTTGAACGGCACGATGAGCTCGATGAGCTCGCTCATCGCCACCCAGCGCCAGGCGTCGAACTCCGCCTTGTGGCCGTCATGGGGACCGATGACGATCTCGCTGTCCCGGCCGAGGAAGCGCATGGCGAACCAGGATTGCCGCTGGCCGCGGTACCGCCCCTTCCAGGCGACGCCGACGAGATGCGGCGGCAGCTCGTAGCAATAGTCTTTCGAGGCCTGCTGGATGAGCTCGGCCGAGCGCACGCCGGTCTCCTCATAGAGCTCGCGGAAGGCCGCCGCCTCGGCGCTCTCGCCCTTGTCGATGCCACCTTGCGGCATCTGCCACCAATTGCCCCGTCCCTCCTCCGCCTGATCGGCTCGCCGACCGACGAAGACGCGGCCCTGCGCATCGAGCAGCATGATGCCGACGCAGGGCCGGTAGGGCAGGGATTGCGGATCGACGGCCATCAGGATCTGCTCGTTTGCGGATGGAAACTCGCTCGGCCTTGGCATCAGGGACCGCCGGGTCCGCACGCAGGCGGGCCGTCAGTTCTGCGATCCGTCCTGGCTGCCCTGATCCTCGCTGCTGCCCTCGAGCAACTGCTGAGTGACGGTCAGTCCGCCGAGCGGCGATTCGGTGGGTGTGATGGCACTCCCGCCGCCGCCCGCCGCCGCCGTACCCGTTCGGGCCTTGCCGGGCACCGGCGTCGGCTCGACCTCGCCGCCGAGCGGCGCCGTCGAGAGTTTGCCGGTCGGCGGCTCGACCGCGACCGTCGCATAGGGCTCGCCCCCGAGCGGATCGCGCGCGACCGAGAGATACATGACCGCCGCCGTCATCAGGACGAAGATCAGCAGTGATGTCGAGATCAGCGTCCGCACGGCCTGCCGTTCCCCTCAAGCATCGTCCGACCGCCGGTCGGCCACCCTCCGCATCTTAGCCGACACGGCAGGGCAAGCCACACCTCGATCGCCGCTCGCCCACAGCCAATCTCTCGCCGTCGTCATCACGGGGGAACGACCATCGCCGCCCCCCGTGACGCGCTGACGGAACTCAGTTCGGCACCGGCGCCGCACCATCCGTCGCGGTGCCGCCCGTGTCGCCAGCCGGCTTCGATTCCGCCTGGGTGACGCCGCGCAGGAGGTTCAGCGCATAGATGAGCTGCTTGTCCTTGGACTTGTCGGCCGGCACATAGGCCGAGGAGCCCGATTCCTCCGGAGTGGCCTCGCCCTGGGCATTGGTCAGATGCCCCCTGAGGCTCGCCTCGCCCTTGGTGCGGTCCTGGCCCTTCAGCTCGTCCGGCACGTCCTGCTCGACGATCACGTCCGGATCGATGCCCTTGGCCTGGATCGAGCGGTTGGCCGGCGTGTAGTAGCGCGCCGTGGTCAGCCGCAAGGCGCCGTTCGAGCCGAGCGGGATGATGGTCTGGACCGACCCCTTGCCGAACGAGCGTGTCCCGATCAGCGTCGCCCGCTTGTGGTCCTGAAGCGCGCCGGCGACGATCTCGGAGGCCGAAGCCGAGCCGCCATTGATCAGCACCACGATCTTGGCGCCGTCGGTGATGTCGCCCGGCCGGGCGTTGGAGCGCTGCGTCTCGTCCTCGTTGCGGCCACGGGTGATGACGATCGCGCCCTGCTCGAGGAAGTCGTCCGACACCGCGATCGCCTGGTCGAGCAGACCGCCGGGATTGTTGCGCAGGTCGATGATGAAGCCCTTCAGCTTCGGCCCGATCTCCTTGCGCAGCTCGGCGATGGCCCGCTTCAGATTGGCATGGGTCTGCTCGTTGAAGGCCGTCAGGCGGACGACGCCGACATCGTCCTCGACGCTCCACTTCACCGGGTTCACGCGGATGACGTCGCGGGTCACCTTGACCGCGAAGGGAGCATCGACCCCCTTGCGCACGATGGTCAGCGTGATCGGGGTATTGACCGGACCGCGCATCTTGTCGACCGCCTGCTCGAGCGTCAGCCCCTGCACCTGCTCGCCGTCGAGTTCGGTGATGAGATCGTTGGCGAGCAGCCCGGCCTTGGCCGCCGGCGTATCCTCGATCGGCGACACCACCTTGACGACGCCGTTCTCCATCGTGACCTCGATGCCGAGGCCACCGAACTCGCCGCGGGTCTGCACCTGCATGTCGCGGAAGCTCTTCGCGTTCATGTAGGACGAATGCGGGTCGAGCGAGGTCAGCATGCCGTTGATGGCCGCCTCGACCATCTGCCCGTCGTCGGGTTTCTCGACATAGTCGGAGCGGACGCGCTCGAACACGTCACCGAAGAGGTCGAGCTGGCGATAGAGCTCGGAATTGGTCGAGGTGGCGGACTGGGTCCGCGTCACGTTGAACACCGTCGTGCCGGCCGCGAACACCGCGAGCACAAGGCTGGACCAGAATGCTAGTTCGGATTTCCGCGTCATCCTTGCACCTTTTCTGGCTCGCGAGCCCACCATGGATCGGGATCGATCGGGCGCTCCTTGCGCCGGAACTCGACATAGAGGATCGGCGAGCCGCCGTCGCCGGTCTGTCCACCGGATTGGCCCGTTGCGCCCATCTTGCCGACCGGCTCGCCCGAAAGGACGAACTGGCCCACCTGAACGCTGATCTGGGACAATCCGGCGAGCAGAACATGATATCCGCCGCCCGCATTGATGATCAAGAGCTGGCCGTAGCTGCGGAACTCGTCGGCATAGACGACCCAACCATCGCTCGGTGACGTAATTTGGGCGCCCTCGCGGGTGGCGAAAGCGACGCCGTTGGCCCGCGTCTCGTGCTGGGTCGGATCGCCGAAACCGAACAGCCGCCGCCCTTTGGCGGGCAGTGGCAGCCGGCCTTTCGCCTTCTCGAAGGGGATGGCGGGCTCGATCCGCGCCGGCGAGAAAAGCGCCGTCGTCACCGGCTGATTGCTGAAGGTGGTGCGCCCGCCGTCGCGGCCGCTCGTCTCGGTCCCGCTGCCGGCATCGCCCGAGGGCGCCGCCAGTGCCGTTTCGGCCTGGCCCGGTGCCGTCCCTTCCTCGAGCTTGCGCTCGTACTCCGCGAGCGTTCCCTGCTCGCCGACCGCCTTGTCGAGCCGCGCGATCAATTCTCCGAGATCGGTGACGGTGCGGGCCTGTGCCTTGGCCAGCGCCTGCAATTCCCCGAGCGCCGTCTCGCTCTTCTCCAGCTCTTCGCGCTTCACCACCATCAGCTCGTCGAGCCGGGTGTGCTCGGCGGCGAGCGCTTCTCTTTCGCTCGCCAGCCGGTCGCGATTCTCGCGGATGCCGCTGATCACCCGGTCGAGCTCGGAGAGCTTGTCGGCGAGCGCCACCGCCTTGTCGCGCAGCTCCGGGAACACCCGCGCCAGCATCATGGCGCTGCGCACCTGGGCGAGCGCGTCGTCGCGCCGCGTGATCATTACCGGCGGCGGGTTGCGCCCCATACGCTGCAGCGACATCAGGAGCTTGGAGATGGTGCGCTGCTGCGTCTCGAGCGAGCCGCGGATCAGCTTCTCCTGCTGGCCGAGCTCGCCGAGCCGTCCCTCGATGGTGCTGAGCTCGGCCTCGCCGTCCTGGATGCGCCGCGCGGTCTCGATCAGCCGGCGATTGAGATCCTCGCGCTCACGGGCGAGCTGGGCGACGTTCTCCTCGAGCTCGCTCGCCTTACGGCGGGTCTCATCGAGCCCCTTCTGCTCCTCCTCGAGCCGCTTCCTGGCCTCCTCGCGGGTGAGGTCGCTGCCGGCGGCGGCCTTCTTGCTGTCGGCGGCGCTGGCCGGCCCGGCAAGACCGACGAGCACGACCGCGGCCAGCAGCCAGCCGAGGCAGCCCCTGCAACGCCCCCCCTGCCAGCGCCGACCGTCCATTCGATTTGCCCTTGCTCGAGCCTCGATCCGATTGCGCCCCGGTCCGCCATCTCGAACGGGGGCGAGGACGCGGGACTTTCGCCATCCATGCGATCGGACCGCCGTCCTGCGACTGTACTCCCGATGAATGCGGCGATTCTGGTGCGCCGGCCAAACGGCGATCGCGCGCCCCGGCCGCGCCGTCAACCCTTGTCCGCCACTCCACCGCCCCCGCCCCGCCCGTGCCGGTCAGGCCCGGTGATAGGGGTGGCCGGTGACGATGGTGATCGCCCGATAGATCTGCTCGATCAGCACCACCCGCGCCAGACCGTGCGGCAGCGTCATGGGCCCGAGCGCCAGCGTCGTGCGCGCCTTGGCGAGAACCGCCGGACCGTGGCCGTCCGGACCACCGATCAGGAATGTCAGTGCGCTCTCGCCGCCATCGCGCATCCGCACGATGAGCGCGGCGAACTCGGCGCTCGTCATCCCGCGCCCCCGCTCGTCGAGCGCGACCATGGCCCCGCCGGACGCGACCGCCAGCAACCGCTCGGCCTCGTCCTGCCGCCGGCCGGTGCTGTCGCGGGCGCGGCCCTCGCGGATCTCGCGGATCTCGACCGGTGCGAGCGCCACCGCCCTGCCGATCGCCGACGCACGTTCCAGATAGCGCTCCGCGAGGAGGCGCTCGGCATCGTCCTTCAGGCGCCCGACCGCGCCGATCAGCAGCTTCATCGTCGGCACCCGGAGCCGGTGAGCGGCCTCTGCGACGCCACCCATATGCCGGCCCGCCGCAGCGCTGGCGACGGCGCACCGCCCCGTTGCAGCGGCACGCCGCTACGACAGGCGAAGTGCCTCGGGCCGCCCGCCCGCGCTCTCCTTACGACGGCACGATATCCGCCGGCCGGTCCGCCGACCACATCTTCTCGAGGTTGTAGAACTCGCGCACCTCGGGCCGGAAGATATGCACCACCACGTCGCCGGCATCGACCAGCACCCAGTCGCAGGTCGCGAGCCCTTCGGCGCGTGCGCGCCCGTGGCCGGCGTCCTTCAGTTTTCTGAGGAGTTGATCGGCGACCGCTCCGACATGGCGCTGCGAGCGCCCGGATGCGACCACCATGGTGTCGGCAATGGAGGACTTGCCCTCGAGGTCGATCGTGACCACCTTCTCCGCCTTGGCGTCGTCGAGGGCGCCAAGAAGGAGGTCGAGGAGATCCGCCGAGCCGCGGTTTGCGGCAACGACTTCAACGGCGGGCTCCGGTTCGACGGTCCGCCGCGACGATGTCCGTATCGTCAGCTTGTAGGCCCTTCTCGGGATCCGTTGCGGGGTGTCGCGCGATGGCGGCGTACGGCCTGCCTGCGACATCCAGATCGCGCCGCAACCCATCATGGGCATGACGGCGCTGCCGGGCCGGATCCGCGCGAGCCCGACGCCGTCATTCTAGCCACAGGATCGTGACCTGTTCAACACGAGTCTCGTAACGCCCTTAAGGCCGCGATCCTGCCGCCCCCGGGCAGGACCCGGTCCGGCGCCGTCACGGGCTCTCGGGTGCCGCCGCCTCGGCAACGGCCCTGCAGGCTCCCGGCAGATGCGGCAGGCTCGACGACAGAACACGGTTGCCGTCGGGCAGGAGCCTCAGCGCCGCCTTCAGCACGCCCATCGACTGCCCGCGGCCGCCCGTCAACTCGACGGCCCGGTGTCCCCGCCCGTCGATCTCGACCCAGGTCGGGATGAAGCCCGCAGCCGTCACGCGGGCCCGTCCACCGGTCGCCGGCTTCGTCAGCTCGATGAGTGCGATAGCCCCGGTGCGCTGCGGCAGCTTCCTCTGATTGGAGACGAAATTGCCGAGCGAATAGATGACGAGCCCCTCGCGCCCATCCCTCGCCACCACCTTCTCCCAGGGCTGCAGCACATGCGGATGCGCCCCGATCACCGCCGTCGCCCCCGCATCGATCATATCGCGTGCCAGCGCCCGCGCCCGCTGCTCGACGCCGTGGCTGTCCTCGATGCCCCAATGCGGCGTCACCATCACCGCATCGACCGCCGGGTCGCTCGCGAGCTTGCGGATCTCGGCGAGTAGCCATTCGCGCTCCTCGAAGCAGAACAGCACCTGGCTCTTGCGGTCGGGCATGCCGTTGAGCGAGTAGGTGCAGGCGAGCCATGCGACATTGAGGCCGTCCGCCCGTGTGACGACGCTCCAGGCCCGCGTCGTCTCGCCCGCCTTGCGCGTTCCCGTGAACGGCAGGCCATAGCGGTCGAGATTGTCGACCGTCCGGTCGATGCCGAGGACGCCCCGATCCATCGCATGATTGTTGGCGGTCGAGACGAGGTCGAAGCCGGACGCGATCAGATCGGGAATGACGGAGGGGTGGTAGTTGAAGTTGAGCGTCTTCAGATCGGCGCTGTAGACGATGCCGTCGAGCCGGCGGCCTGGGTCCTTCTTCGCCGCCCGCCCGCCGACCGCCACACCGTCGGCGACCGGCCCTTCCAGATTGCCGTAGGTGAGATCGGCCCCGGCGAGTATGTCCGCGACCGGCTCCCAGAACTGCCGGAAATCCCGGCCCTTGGCATAGGCCTCGAGCTGCAGGCGCTTGTGGAAGAGGAGGTCGCCGACGGCCGCGACCGTGATGCGCGTGCCGGCCTCGCAGGGCTCGCGGAACGTGATCATCTCCGCCTCGGCCGACACCGCCCCGTCGCCGCCGGCGCCAACACACGCAACGAGCGCCAGGACTGCCGGAAGCCTCGCCGCCCGCCCGATCGCCCTCGCCATGCCAGCCCCTCCCGGAATCATCAAGCCGGGCAAGCTTGCGGCGAGCGATCGGTCTAGGCAAAGCGAAAGCCATCAATGGCTTAACGAGGCTGCCGAAGTGTGGCCGGCGCTCAACTGGCGCCGTAGATCCGCGTCCGGATGGCGCCGATCGCAGCCCCCGAATGCGGGCCCGGCCGCGTCCGCCCCTCGAGCGGTGGCGCCGCCTCGCGGATGAAGTCGAGCGTCTCCTTCAGCGCCGGCGGCGCCGCGCGTCCGGTGACGTGGAAAGCCTGCGAGGCGACGACCGCCACCGAGCCGAGCGCATGGTCGAGCATGCGCCCCGCTGTCTCCATGCCCTCGAAGGCGAGCGAGGTCGGCACCGCGACGTCGTTCTGCACGAAGCCGCCGCCCTCAGATCCCGGCAGCAACACCGTCGCGGCGGCATGCTTGGCCTGCTCGGCATAGCCGACCATGGCGAAACCGAGCGTGCCGAGATAGCGCTCGTCCGCCTCGCCCGCCAGGAGCTGGTTCGGCAGCCCCGAGGTGTTGCCGTCGAGCATGCGCGAGACCAGCCGCTCGGCGATCGTCGTCAGATCGGCATAGGCCGCCGACAGCGCATTGATGGCCGGCCAGGCGAGCGCGTTGTGATACCCCCCGGTCGACAGGATGCGGCCATCGGGATGGTCGTCGTCGGGCGGGAAATAGGTCGGATTGTCCGAGACTTGTCCAAGCGAGATCTCCGCCGCCTCGCGCGCCTGCCGGGTCGCACGGCGCAGCCACCGAGCATCTTCGGCAGGATGCGGAACGAGACCGGCGCCTGATAGGGCCGCCGTTCGCTCGCCCCTCCCGCGATGTAGCCCGCGAGGATCTTCGCCGTCACGAGCTCGTCGGGATCGCCCGACAGGGCCGAGGTCTCCGGCGAGAAATGGCCGAGCGGCACCTTGTAGGCTTCCCCAGCCAACGCCAGGATCGCCTCGGCGATCGCCATGCGCCGCTCGGCCGCGATCACCGCATCGGTGACGAGGGCGGCGGCGACCGGCGAGCCGTTGATGAGCGCGAGCGATTCCTTCTCGGCGAGCGGAAACCTACTTGAAATGCCGTCGAACAGATAGGAGAGCGGCAGGATCTCGCCCGCCCCCATGGCCCCGTCCATCGGCACTTCGGGCATCGGCCCTTCGAGCATGCCCGCCACCTCGAGCGCGAGCTCGGGTCTCACCGCCGCATGACCCTCGAGGAAGTTCGACAGCCGCGCCAGCACCATCAGCCTGACCGCGCGCTCGGGATAGGGCCGGCCGAAATGCGCCTGGGCCGGCCAGCTCGGCCGCCGCGCATGGCGCTTGCGCTCCTCGGGCGTGAAGCGCTGATAGGCGTGCTGGCCATAGCCCGAGGTGACGCCATAGATGACGATGCCGGGCTCCTCGATCAGCCGCTCGAAGCCGGCCCGCGCCCGGGCGATCCTGTCGAGCGCCTCGGGGGCGAGGTTGACGCCCTCGCCCTGCCAGCCGACCCGGACGGCGGCCTCGATGCTGAGATCCTTCCGCGTATCGAGCCTGACGGTCATGAATGAGGTCCCCCTTGCATATTGCCTGCCGGCCCCCTCTCGCCCGGATCGATGGGCCGGACGCCGCGGTCGCGGACCCGGACGAGGCATGGTGTAGCCGGTCACCGGTGGAGTGCAATCGGTCGGAAGGCATGACGGATCGGCGAGCATGACGGGCCGGCGAGACGGGCCGGCGAGACGGGCCGCCGACGCGATCCTCGCACAACGCGGGATCAGGCGGGACGGTTCCTCGAGAAACCGTCCCGCCCTTTGAGCGGATCTGGCGCCGGATCGCGCGAGGGGGACGCTGGGTCTCGCGACGCCCCGATCCGCTCGTCCGGTCGGACCTACATCGAGGGGGGGAAGTGCAGGGGCCGCCCGGAACCTGGTTCTGACGGCCGCGCCCCCATCTCGCAGGATGAGGGCGTCGGCCGCTCCGAGCCTCAGCCCTGATTGGCCGGCAGCGCCACGTAGAGCTGATCATTGCCACGGCGGACCAGCACCAGCGTGCTCTTCTTGCCCGCCGACTTGGCATCCGCCAACGCCTGCTCCAGATCGGAGCCCGCGCTCAGCCGCCGGCCGCCGGCCTTCAGCAGCACATCGCCCGTCGACAGGCCCGCATCGGCCGCGGCCCCGGCGCCGTCGACACCGGTGACCATGAGGCCCTCGTTGCCGGCACCATCCACGCTGGCGGCTGGCGCCACCGAGAGACCGAGCCCCGACAGCGTCATCTGGTCGGAGCCCTGCTGCTCGGAGCTGCCCGTGCCCTTCGCGGTGCTCTGGTCCTCCATGCGGCCGAGCGCGACCTTCACCGATTCCGACTGGCCGTCCCGGTAGATGCCGAGCACGACCGTCGAGTTCGGCGCATAGCCGCCGATCGTTCGCGCCAGGTCGCGGGCGTCCACCACGGCGTGGTCGTCGACCCGGACGATGACGTCACCCGATTTGAGGCCGGCCTTGGCACCCGGACCGCCGCCTTGCGCCTCGGCGATAAGCGCGCCCTTGGCCTCCGGCAGATCGAGGCTCGAGGCGATCTCCTTGGTCACTGGCTGGATCTGCACGCCGAGCCAGGCGCGCTCCACCCGTCCATGCTCCTTGAGCTGGGTGATCACGCTCGCGACCGTCGAGGCCGGAATGTCGAAGGCGATGCCGACCGAGCCGCCCGACGGCGAGAAGATCGCGGTGTTGACGCCGATCACCTTGCCTTCGAGATTGAAGGTCGGGCCGCCGGAATTGCCGCGGTTCACCGGCGCATCGATCTGGATGAAGTCGTCATAGGGGCCCGAGCCGATGTCGCGGCCTTCCGCCGAGACGATACCCGCCGTCACCGTGCCGCCGAGGCCGAACGGATTGCCCATGGCGAGCACCCATTCGCCGATGCGCGGCTTCGAGGTGGCGAGCTCGACATAGGGGAAGTCGGTATGGCCGTCGACCTTCAGCAGGGCGAGGTCGGTCTTGGGATCGGTGCCGATCACCCGCGCGTCGTAGGTGTCGCCATTGTCGGCGACGAGCTCGACCTTCACCGCTCCGTCGACCACATGGTTGTTGGTCACGACATAGCCGTCCGCCGAGACGAAGAAGCCAGAACCCTGCGCCATGACGAGCGGCCCTTCGCCCTTCGGCGTGCCGTTGCGGCCATCGGGCTGGCCGAACTTCTTGAAGAACTTCTCGAACGGCGTGCCCTCGAAGGGGTTCTGGTCGCCGAACGGGTTCTCCCCGCTGGTCGTGGCGACCCCGCCGCGGCTCTTCACGCGGACCGAGACGACGGCCGGCTTCACCTGCGCGACGAGATCGGCAAAGCCGGGCGCGGCGACACTCGCCGAACCGGTCACCGCCTCGGCGCGAACCGGATGGGTGTCGAGCACGAGGGCGCCACCGAGGCCTGCGGCGATGGCAAGCGCGCTGGCGCCGGCGACGAGGGCACGGGCGCGCGTCAGCGAGCGGGCGAGGGGGGTTTTGGGCCTGGACATCTGGGTCTCTCCGTGAGCCTGGCCGCTCCAGCTCCCAGAGGGAGCGCAAGCGACCGCGTTGTTCTGGAGCCCCATATGCGCTCTCGCCACATGAAGGGATGGTGGCCGGCGCATGTCATTTTCGTAACCTCGCCGGCAGTGCCGGGAGCCGCCCTCAGATCGGATGCACGCTCACCGTCTGGGCGATCCGATGCGTCTCGCCGGGCGCCAGCACTCTGGCATCGTCGAAGGCGTTGGCGGTCTCCACGCACAGCATCCGGCGATAGCCGTCCTCGCCCATGTCGCCGAGCCGTTCCGATTTGGCGATCCAGGGATTCCAGACGACGGTGCTCTCGCTGCCCTCGCTCTCGACGACGATATGCCGGCGCAGTTCCTCGTCGCAGATCACGATCGGTGAATGGCGGCCGAGATGCACCCGGTCGATCTCGCCCGCGATGGTGGTGACGGGTGGCGCGATCTTGCGGGCGAAGCCGTCCAGCGCATCGAGATAGGTCGAGCCGTCGAGCCCGACGATCAGCGTGTCGGTGATCTCGCCGATGCGGAAATAGGTGTGGAGGGCCTCGGTGAGGGCGAAGGGCGTTCCACCGGTGTTGCGGGTCTCCAGATCGATGAGCAGCGTCCGGCCAGCGGTGATGGCGAGCCAGGCCTCGGCGCCATGCGGCCAGTCGGGGCGCGACCCCTCCGGCACGTCGAGCCGGAGCACGAGCGTGGTGCCGTCGTCGGTCTCCTTGGCGACCTCGAGCACCCATTTCGCGGTCCGGGCGAACCCGTGCGCGGGCGCATCGGCAAGGGCCGGATGCGCGCCGAACCAGGGCCAGCAAACCGGCACGCCGCCGCGCAGTGCCTTGCCGGGAGTGAGGCGCGGCTCCGCCGGCAACCAGATCACCGGCCACTCCCCCTCGGGCGTCCAGTCGATGAGCTGCGCGCCGGCGAGCGCGAGCGTCGCCCGGCAATCCTCGTTGCGGATCTCGATGACGTCGGCGCCCCAGATCGTGGTGCCGAAGCTGATGCGGCCGCTGACGCCGAACTTGGCTTTGAGGCTGTCGATGTCGGCCATGCACTGCGGCTCCATGCGGTCGGCGCGAAGGCGAGGGTGCGGTCTCTCGCGAACCGGTGATCGGGCAGCTCCGCGAGCGGCAGACGCCCATCGCCACCTTCGGGCGAAGGGCTGGCCGCGCGTGGCGCAAGCCCGCTGCCCGCTTCGGCTGGCGCCCGCCCCGGCCATCCGTTGGCAGAGAATCGAGCGCCGGGCAATCCCTGCGGGCAATCAGCACGGGAAACGCGCAGAACGGGAAACCGCGCAAGCCACTCGCCTTCGCCACCGGCCGCCGCCAGCCATGCACCTCCCGAGGCGGCGCATGGGGCCGAGCGACCAGCGGCGCTCAGGTCGCGCTGCCTGCCGGCACCGTCTTCTTCGGCCGGCTCTTTGCCGCGGGCAACCTCGCACCGCTGCCGGCCACCGGCGCCGACGGTGTCGCCTCCCACCCGGCCTCGACCGGCCGGCACCCGCTCTCGCCCGTCATCCAGCGATCGACATCGGCCACCATGCTCGATCCGAGCGGCTCGGGGACGCGCAGATTCTGCCGGCTGACGGCGCTCTCGCTCCCCTCTCCGCCCCGCGGCTCGATGTCGACCGCGAAGGCCTTCAGCCCGCGCTGCCCCTCGGGCGTCGCCTCGTAGATCACGATGCTGGCACGCCCCCCCTTGTCCGCCGGCTCGAGATCGGCCGCATAGACATGTGTGCCGCGCAAGGGGCCCTCGAAGCCGAACCAGCAGCCCTTGGCGCCCCGCGCGATCTGGATATAGACGTCGGCGGTCGAACCGCGCACCGTGCCCGCCCCCGCAGCGAGCGGCAGGAAGCTGGAAACCTCGGCCGGACCGCCGCCCGGAACCGGCGCATCGGCGCAGCCGGCGAGAACGAGCCCCGCCGCCGCCAAGACCGGCAATCCCCTCAGCATCATGTCTGATGCCCCCGAGCCTCTCCGCCGCCACCCGTCAGGGAAGGGTCGGCCCGCGACACGTCCCCCGCCGGGCCAGGACTCTAGGCCCCCTCGACGCCAACTTGCAACGGCCCATGCGTCACAGGAAAACCCTCGAAGCCGGCCCTGCCGACATGGCGAAGGGGCCGACGCCCCTTCCGGCATCCGCCCCTTGCGCATGATCAGAACATGCGACGACGTAGCGTGTCCCTGACAGATCGCGGGTGGTCACCGCTTCATCGGGAGAACAGGCAGGGCACCGACGCCCCGTGCTCTCTCAGATCCGCGCGAGGCAATTTGCTCAGATCCGCGCGAGGCGGGAGGCACCGCTGCGGCCCCGGCTGACCGGTCGGCGCGAGAACTTGGCGCGCTCCTCGCTCTTCTCGCCGGTCTCGGCGATCCGCTTGACCTCGTCCTCGGCCGCCGCCAGGTCCTGGCGTGCCGATTCCAGCCGAACGATCAGGTCCTCGACCGAGGCGAGCAGGTTGTCGCGCCGCTGCCGCGCCGCCTTGGCGAATGGGGGATAGGCGAAATGGTGCACGTCGCGGATGCCGGTGCGGGCATGCTCCGCCTCGATCTGCTGGTCGAGATCGCTCGCCATGCGGCGGAAGTCGGAGATCATCGTCTCCATGTCGGCGAGCTTGCGGCGCTTGTCCGCCAGCTCGAACTGACGGGCCCGGATGGCCGTGTCGCGTGATTTCATCGTTCGATACCCCGTACAAACTCGAACATGCTGGGCCAGGCCGCCCCATCGAGGGCGATCGCCGCCGGCAGTAGGCGAGAAAGCAAGCACCATGCCACCTGCCACCCGCTTGCCCGCGTTCGGCGAGGCCTTTCCCGCTTCCCGGCGTGCCACCGGCGCGTTTGCAAGGCCGCCGGCCCACGGCGAGCGACGGGACTATGACAGCGAGGCTTTAAGTCGCCGTAAATCCAAGAGTTTCCGAACCCCTACGGATTGCTCCAGTAATTACTCAGCATGCCCCATGTTGCCCGTCGGCAATTGGGTCGAATCGGGAATTCTGCTAACACCCTATCCACAGATTGATTCGCGTGTGGAACGGGCAGCGACAACCGCGGCGGGAGGGACGCCGTGGGCCTCTCGGCTTGGCTCCAACCGCCGGCGTCGGGTCGCTCGCGGCGCGCGTCACCGGCCCTCGGCATGCCGCAGGGCCGTCACCTGAAGTGTTCCTGAAAGGTCGAGTGCTTGTCCTCGCGCCGCCCGTCTCTCGGGCCCGGCCTGCCGGGGCATGGATCTTTGCCCTCGTGTTGCGTGTCGGACCTGTCCGTACCGGCACCGTCGTTGCCGGGCCTGTCTCGCTTTCGCCCGCTGCCAATATCCCGCGTGGCCCGGTCAAAAGAGTTCACGAGTCTGAAGCCGAAATTAGGGTTTGTTAACTTCTCGCAAGTACCGTCCTCATGAGTGGTTAACCAAGACGTGCTGCCGACTTTCACCGCCGATGAGCTCGACGCGCCATCGACGGTCCAGATTCCAGGGGAACCGACCATGAGGGTCTTGCTCATCGAGGACGACAGCGCCACGGCGCAGAGCATCGAGCTGATGCTCCAGTCCGAGGGCTTCAATGTCTATACGACCGATCTCGGCGAGGAGGGCGTCGACCTCGGCAAGCTCTACGACTACGACATCATTCTTCTCGACCTGAACCTGCCGGACATGAACGGCTACGACGTGCTGAAGACGCTGCGCGTCAGCAAGGTCCAGACGCCGATCCTGATCCTCTCCGGCCTCGCCGGCATCGAGGACAAGGTGCGCGGCCTCGGCGTCGGCGCCGACGACTACATGACGAAGCCGTTCCACAAGGACGAGCTCGTCGCCCGCATCCACGCCATCGTCCGCCGCTCCAAGGGCCACGCCCAGTCGGTCATCCAGACCGGCAAGGTCACGGTCAATCTCGACACCAAGACGGTCGAGGTCGGCGGCCAGCGCGTCCATCTGACCGGCAAGGAGTACCAGATGCTGGAGCTCCTCTCGCTGAGGAAGGGCACGACGCTGACCAAGGAGATGTTCCTCAACCATCTCTATGGCGGCATGGACGAGCCGGAATTGAAGATCATCGACGTCTTCATCTGCAAACTGAGGAAGAAGCTCGCCCAGGCGACCGACGGCGACAACTATATCGAGACGGTCTGGGGCCGCGGCTATGTGCTGAGGAACCCCGAGGACTCGACCGTCGCGGCCTGATCCGCACCAGGCGATCCCCGACATCGCGCACCGATATTGGGCCAAGAGGCCGCGAGAGGCTCGGCCGGGCACGGACGCCCGGCACCCGCCCCGCGGCCTCTTGACGTTCAGGCCGAGGCCTCGGGCGACACGCGCCTCACGCACCGATGCGGCGCACCCGCTCCGCATCGCGGATCGCCGTCGAGGAGAGCGGCGACAGCGGTCCTGCCGGAAACGCCCAGGCCGGCGGCGGCAGGCGCGCCAGCGCCCCGATCGCGGCCTCGCCCACCCGATGGGGCCTGAGCGCGATCGCGGCCCTGGAGGCGAGCGCGCGGTAACGCCAGCCCGGCCTGTCGGCGACCAGCATCGGCACGCTCGCCGCGATCGCCCGCCAGTCGCGCCAGCGATGAAAGCCCGCGAGGTTGTCCGCCCCCATGACCCACACGAACCGGACGGCGGGATAGCGCACGAGGAGATGGCGGATGGTCTCGGCGGTATAGGCGGTGCCGATCGCCGTCTCGAGGCCGGTGACGACGATGCGCGGGTGATCGGCGAGCGCCGCCGCCGCCGCCATCCGCCGGTCGAGCCTTGCCAGCTCGTCATGGCTCTTCAGCGGATTGCCCGGCGTCACCAGCCACCAGATGCGGTCGAGCGAGAGATGCTTCAGCGCCTCGAGGCTGATCTGCCGGTGGCCGTCATGGGCGGGATTGAACGAGCCGCCGACGAGCCCGATCGCCATGCCGCTCGCGGCTGGCGGAAAGCGGGACACGATGGGTGAGCGCGGTGCAGAGGGCACGGGCGAATCACGTCCCCTCGCCGGACAGGGCCGGTGAGCCCGGCGGCACGCCCATCGGCGCCGAGCCACCGTCATATTTGGGGACATCGTCGCACAGGCTGAAATAGTCGGACTTGGCGCCGACATGGATATGGCTCTCGACGGCGAGCCCGGTCGGGGGATCGAGGCTGCCCGCGAGGATCGAGATCCGGCTGCCGTCTTCGGGCTTCCAGAAGAGGCTCGAGCCGCAGGTCCGGCAGAAGCCGCGGGTCGCGACCCCTGACGCCCGATACCAGCCGAGCAGATCCTCCCCCGCTGTCAGCCGGAAATGCTCGGTCGCGACCGCCGTCGCCGCCACCGCATGTCCCGTCCACTGCGCGCACTGCCGGCAATGGCACATGATGACCGGGCGAAACGGCGCGGTGATCTCGAAGCGAATGCCACCGCACAGGCATTGACCGGTGAGCTTGCGCGCGCTCGGCTCGGCTGCTGTCGTCATCTGCCCTCTCTCCCGCTTGTCCCGCGCCAACCGCGCCATGTGGCCACCGCCCCGGCGGCCGGCCGAAAGCCTATCACGTCACCCGGGCCGCACCTGTCCGCTGCCGTGCACCTGATAGCGGAAGGTGGTGAGTTGCTCGACGCCGACCGGCCCGCGCGCATGCAGCCGCCCCGTCGCGATACCGATCTCGGCTCCCATGCCGAACTCGCCGCCATCGGCGAACTGGGTCGAGGCATTGTGCATGACGATCGCCGACTGGACTTCCCTGAGGAAGCGCTCGGCGGCCGCGGCATCGTCGGTCACGATCGATTCGGTATGCGACGAGCCGTAGCGCGCGATATGCGCGATCGCACCGCCGACGCCATCGACGAGCTTCACCGCGATGACCGCATCGAGGAACTCGCGGCCGAAATCGGCCTCCCCGGCCGGCACCGCGCGCGCGTCCGCCCGACAGGTCGCCGGATCGCCCCTCACCTCGCAGCCCGCCTCGATCAGCGCCCCGACCAGCGGCGCCAGATGGCTTGCCGCCGCCGCCTCGTCGATCAGCAGCGTCTCAGCCGCCCCGCACACACCCGTGCGGCGCATCTTGGCATTGACGACGATCGCCTTCGCCATGCCGAGATCGGCGGCCCTGTCGACATAGACGTGGCAGATGCCCTCCAGATGCGCGAACACCGGCACCCGCGCCTCCCGCTCCACCCGTTCGACGAGGCTGCGCCCGCCGCGCGGCACGATGACGTCGATCGCGCCGCCAAGGCCCGTCAGCATCTCGCCGACCGCGGCGCGGTCCCGTGTCGGCACCAGCGAGATCGCCGCCGCCGGAAGCCCGGCCTCGGTCAGGCCGTCGACCAGGCAGTCGTGGATCGCGGTCGCCGAGGCAAGGCTGTCCGAGCCGGCCCTGAGGATCGCCGCATTGCCGGCCTTGAGGCAGAGCGCGCCCGCATCGGCGGTCACGTTCGGCCGGCTCTCGAAAATGATGCCGATGACGCCGAGTGGCTGGGACACGCGCGCGATCCTCAGGCCGTTCGGCCGCGTCCATTCGGCAAGCGTGCGGCCAAGCGGATCGGAGAGCCCGGCAATCTCGCCCAGGCCACGGGCGATCGCGGCGATGCGGCCGCGATCGAGCCTCAGCCGGTCGATATAGGAGGCCGGCCGGCCGGCAGTCTCGGCCGCTTCGACATCTGCCGAATTGGCGGCGACGATCCCGGCCGCGCGCGCCTCGAGCAGTTCCGCCGCCACCCGCAACGCACGGTTGCGCACCTCGCCTGTCGCCAGCGCGATGGCACCCTGCGCCACCCGCGCCCGACGGCCGAGCGCAACCATCTGCTCTTTGAGGTCTTCCGCGTCCATGCCCGACCGAGTGCCACCTAAGGCGAAGCTTGTCCAGCGCCCGGTCCCGGACGGCAAGCAGGCAGCGGCGCGCCGCTGCCCGTCCTGTCGCGAGTTGATCGCACAGCCGCCCGCCCCGGCAACCGCGATTTTGCAGGACCGGGGCACGCGCCCGCGGGCGGCGGCTCGCGCCTGCGACCGCTCAGCAGTCGAGCGTGTTCGCCCGCTCCCACTCGGTCAGATGCGCCGCATACTGGTTCCACTCGTTCATCTTCAGCTTCACATAGGCCCTCGAGAACCCTTCGCCCATGACCTTCCTGAGGAACGGGTTGCTGTCGAAGGCGCGGATCGCATCGATCAGGTTGAGCGGCAGACGCTTGGCCTCTGGCGCCTTGTGGCCCTCGGCATACATGTCGATGTCGTGGCGCGGCCCCGGATCGCGCTTGTTCTCGATGCCGTCGATGCCGGCGGCGAGATAGACCGCGTGGTGCAGATAGGGATTGACCGCGCCGTCGGCGAGCCGGATCTCGCAGCGCCCGCCATCGGGGATGCGCACCATGTTGGTGCGATTGTTGCCGCCGAAAGTCAGCGTGTTCGGCGACCAGGTCGCGCCCGAAACCGTGCGCGGCGCGTTGATGCGCTTGTAGGAGTTGACCGTCGGATTGGTGATGGCGCACAGCGCCTCGCCATTGTGCAGGATGCCGCCGACGAAATTGTAGGCCATCTGCGTGAGGCCGAGTGTGCCATTGGGATCGTCGAACAGATTGGTGCGGCCGTCCGGCGTCCACACCGAGATGTGCATGTGGCAGCCATTGCCGGTGAGGTTCGAGAAGGGCTTGGGCATGAAGGTCGCCCGCAGCCCGTGCTTCTCGGCGATCGTCTTCACCATGTATTTGAAGAAGGCATGCCGATCGGCCGTCACCAGCGCGTCGGAGAAGTCCCAGTTCATCTCGAACTGGCCGTTGGCGTCCTCGTGGTCGTTCTGGTAGGGGCCCCAGCCCAGCTCGATCATGCAATCGCAGATCTCGGCGATGACATCGAAGCGCCGTGTCAGCGCCTGCTGGTCATAGCAGGGCTTCTCCTGCGTATCGCGGGCGTCGGAGATCGAGCGCCCGTCGGCCGAGATGAGGTGATACTCCGCCTCGATGCCCGACTTCAGCCGGTAGCCCTTGGCCGCCGTTTCCGCGATCAGGCGTTTGAGGAGCACGCGCGGCGCCTGATCGACGAGCTTGCCGTCCATCATCAGGTCGCCCGCCACCCAGGCGACGTCCTTCTTCCAGGGAAGCTGGATCACCGAATCGGGATCGGGCATGGCGAACATGTCGGGATGCGCCGGCGTCATGTCGAGCCAGGTGGCGAAGCCGGCGAAGCCGGCCCCGACTTCTGCATGCCCCCGATCGCCTGCGCCGGAACGAGCTTGGCGCGCTGCACGCCGAACAGGTCGGTGAAGTTCACCATGAAGTACTTGATGCCACGCTCTTTGGCGTAGGCGCTGAGGTCCTTGGTCATCACGTTTCCTCCCACGTCCTCGTTCTACGTTCACCGGCCGGTCGCGTTCCGCCGGCACCATGCCTCATGTCCCGGCCGGCCGCCAACCGTCCTCATCGTGTCGCGATCGCCACCGCCGCCCCGCCCATCGCCGTCGCGCCGACACGGTTGGCGAGCCGCATGGCGCGCGGGCTCCTGAGCAGCCGCCGCGCCCTCGCCGCCGCGACGATCCAGGCGATGTCGGTGAAGGCGAGCACCATGAGCATGGTCGCCGTCAGCTCGATCAGGCCGACCGTGCCGACCCGGGCAAGGTCGATGATCGTCGGCAGCAGCGCCACGTAGAAGACCATGATTTTCGGATTGCCGAGCGTCACCGCCATGCCGGCGAGAAACAGCTTGACGGGACTGTCCGGCCGAAATCCTCGTCCGCCTCCTCGATCGAGACCGGCGCCCGCCACATCTTGACGGCGAGGAACAGCAGATAGGCGACGCCCGCGAGCTTGATGGCGAGAAAGGCCGGCTGGAACGTCTCGGCGATCGCCGCAAGACCGAGCACCGCCGCCGACAGCCAGAGCGCCTCGCCGATCCACATGGCGGCGGCAAAGGGCAGCACATTGCGCCAGCCATGCGCGATGACGCGCGCGACGAGTGCGGCGACGCTCGGCCCCGGCGAGCCGGAATTGACGACGAGTGCCGCGGCGAAAAGCAACAATGCCGAGAGCGTCATGGCATCGGACCTCGCATGGGCGGCAGCCGCCCGCTCGAAGGCCGGCGATGCCCGTCCTTCCTCACTGTTTCAACACCCGGTCCTCAGCGCCCCGGGATCCAGCTCGTGCCCGCCAGCGGCACGCGCGCCATCGCCGCCGCCTCGACCGTCAGCGCGACGAGATCCTCGGGCTCGAGGTTGTGCACATGGCTCTTGCCGCAGGCCCGCGCGATCGTCTGGCACTCGAGCGTCATCACCTTCAGATAGTTGGCGAGCCGCCGTCCGGCCTTCACCGGATCGAGGCGCTTCGCAAGTTGCGGATCCTGCGTCGTGATGCCGGCCGGGTCGCGCCCCTCGTGCCAGTCGTCGTAGCTGCCGGCCGTGGTGTGGAGCGCCTGGTACTCGTCCTCGAGCGCCGGATCGTTGTCGCCGAGCGCGACGAGCGCCGCCGTTCCGATCGAGACGGCGTCGGCGCCGAGCGCGAGCGCCTTGGCCACATCGGCGCCCGAGCGGATGCCGCCCGAGACGACGAGCTGCACCTTGCGATGCATGCCGAGATCCTTGAGTGCCTGGACCGCCTGGGGAATGCAGGCGAGCGTCGGCTGGCCGACATGCTCGATGAACACCTCCTGCGTCGCGGCCGTACCACCCTGCATGCCGTCGAGCACCACCACGTCGGCCCCCGACTTGATCGACAGCGCCGTGTCGTAATAGGGCCGCGCGCCGCCGACCTTGACGAAGATCGGCTTCTCCCAGCCGGTGATCTCGCGCAACTCGCGCATCTTGATCTCGAGGTCGTCCGGCCCTGTCCAGTCCGGATGCCGGCAAGCCGAGCGCTGGTCGATGCCCTTCGGCAGATTGCGCATCTCCGCGACGCGGTCGGAGATCTTCTGGCCGAGCAGCATGCCGCCGCCGCCCGGTTTCGCGCCTTGGCCGACCACCACCTCGATCGCGTCGGCCTTCCTGAGGTCGTCCGGATTCATGCCGTAGCGCGACGGCAGATACTGATAGACGAGCGTCTGCGACTGCCCGCGCTCCTCGGGCGTCATGCCGCCGTCGCCCGTCGTCGTCGAGGTGCCGGCGATGGTCGCGCCGCGCCCGAGCGCCTCCTTGGCCTGTGCCGACAGGGAGCCGAAGCTCATGCCCGCGATCGTGATCGGAATGCGCAGCTTGAGCGGCTTCTTGGCGAAGCGCGTGCCGAGCACCACCTCGGTCGAGCATTTCTCGCGATAGCCCTCGAGCGGATAGCGCGAGATCGAGGCGCCGAGGAACAGGAGATCGTCGAAATGCGGCACCCGCCGCTTCGCCCCGCCACCACGGATGTCGTAGATGCCGGTCGCGGCCGCACGGCGGATTTCCGAGAGCGTGTAGTCGTCGAAGGTCGCCGACTTGCGCGGCGTCGTCGGCGGGATCAGCGCGGCTTCTTTCGGGTCCATGCAAATGATCTCTCGGCTGTAGGGGCGACCTGCGGTCGCCCTCCGTTCATTGCGGGTTGTGGTTCGGATTCTCGCTGTCTTGCGCCCACATACGACAGTGTCATCGTTGGAGAGAGGGCGACCGCAGGTCGCCCCTACGCCCGTCCCTCAGTACGCATCCACATTGTCGACGTGGAAATTGTAGAGCTTGCGCGCCGAGCCGTAGCGGCGGAAATCCTTGGGATCCGCCTTCATCCCGGCCTTGTCCAACAGCCGCGCGAGCTTCTGCAGGTGATGCGCCGTCATCTCCTTCTCGACGCAGTCGGCGCCGAGCGAACTGACCTTGCCGCGCACATAGAGCCGCGCCTCGTAGAGGCTGTCGCCGAGCGCATCGCCCGCATCGCCGAGCACCACGAGCGCCCCGGACTGCGCCATGAACGCCGACATGTGACCGACGCTGCCGCCGACCACGATGTCGACACCCTTCATGGAGATGCCGCAGCGCGCCGCCGCGTCGCCCTCGATGACCAGCATTCCGCCATGCGCCGTCGCACCCGCCGACTGGCTGGCGTTGCCCTTCACCCGCACGAGGCCCGACATCATGTTCTCGGCGACCCCCGTCGAGACATTGCCGTGGATGACGACGGTCGCCTCCTTGTTCATGCCCGCGCAGTAGTAGCCCGCGGTGCCCATGATATCGACGGTGATCGGGCTCATGAGGCCGACCGCGAGCGCGTGCTCGCCCTCGGGATGCTCGAGCGTGAAATGCGTCTCGTTGGACCCCGCCGCAATCTTCTGCAGGCGCTGGTTGACGGCGGTGAGGCCGGTTTTCTGGACGTCGATGACGATTGAATTGTGAGGTTGTGAGATTGTGGGGTTGTGAGTTGTTTGGGATCTGGTCATCGGCACGTCCTGTGGCTATTTCTTGTCGGACTTGGCTTCAAGCGAGCGGATCAGGGATCGCAGCATCTTGCTGATGTCATCGCACTCTTGGATCATGGAACTTGCTTCGGAGGCTGTCATCAGACCGATTCAATGGCAATCGTCACATGTGTATCCAGCTCACGTGCCGATCCCAAAGAAATCCTAAGGAACTGGATGAAAGTTCCCGTCTGATCTCGACCGTAACCTTCGGCGATATTGGCTGCCACCGAGACCGCCGATCGTCGCATTTGAGCGGTGAGACCATAGGTTCTCCTTTGGGAAGCCTGCCGTCTGGCGATATGTGAGTTCAGCAAGAGAGATCGCCTTTTGCCAAACATCGAGATCCTGTAGGATGAGATCGCTCATCGCCGCTACTCTCGATGCACAATGCCACGCCCTATTGGCGACTCACCACTCACCACTCACCACTCACCACTCACGCCCCACCCCTTCACTGCCTCCCCCACGAATAGACCACCGCCGGCTCGGGCTCCCAGACGCGCGCATCCTCGACGCCTGGCAGCGAGCGCAGCGCGCGGAACTCCGAGCCGAACGCCACCCAGTCGTCGGTCTCGGCCATGACGGCGGGCTTGCAGGCGATCGGATCGCGCAGCACGGCAAAGCCGTCGGCGGTGCCGGCAAGGAAAGTGTAGAACCCGTCGAGATCGCTGAGGCTCGATTCGAGCGCCTCCTTCAGCGTCGCCCCCTCTCTCAGCTTCCATGTCAGATAGGCGGCCGCGACCTCGGTGTCGTTCTCGGTCTGGAAGGTGATGCCGGCATGCTTCGTCAGCCACTCGCGCAGGCGGTTGTGGTTCGACAGCGAGCCGTTGTGCACGAGGCAGAGATCCTGGCCGGTGGCGAAGGGATGCGATCCCGCCGTCGTCACCGCCGATTCCGTCGCCATGCGGGTATGGCCGATGATGTGCGTGCCTTCCGCGCTCTCCAGGTCGTAGTCGGCGGCGACGTCCTTGGGCAGCCCAACCTCCTTGAAGATCTCGATGACATGGCCCGCCCCGACGACGCGCACCTCCGGCGCCTCGTCGGCGAGGAAGCTGCGCACCTGCTCCTCGCTCGCCCGGGTCCTCAGCACCGCATGATTGCCGAGCTTGCGGATGCTGGACGCGCCGTGCAACGCCTCGAGGCCGGCCGCGAGCGCGGGCCAGTCGAAGCTGCGATCGGGATGGGTGAGCGTGATCTTCTGCTCATCGTCCCGCACCGGATCGCGATAGATCGCAACGCCCGCCGAATCGGGCCCGCGATTGGTCATCTCGATCAGCATCGGCGTGAACAGCCGGCCGAGCTTTTTCTGCAGCTTCGGATTCTTCAGATAGAGACCGACGATGCCGCACATGGGGGCTTGTTCTCCGTCATCGAGCGCGGGGACGGGCGTGAGGGAATTTCCCGGCGCCCACGCAATGTCCAGGACGGGGCGCCTCCCACCGACATTCCTAGCAGCCGCTGCCTCCGCCTTCAACTGGGATGAACAAAAATTTCATCGGAAGAACACACCTCGAGCGCCGCACTCAGCCCTCCCGCAAATAGGTGATCACCGACAGGAACCGGATCGGCAGCTTCTTCAACTCCTCCGGCCCGTGCGGGGCCTCGCTGTCGAAATAGAGGCTGTCTCCCGGCAGCAGCGTGTAGGTGCGCTCGCCGTGCCGGTACACGACCTCGCCCTCCAGCATGTAGATGAACTCGAGGCCGGCATGCTGGAACACCGGAAAGACGTCCGATTCCGCCGAGAGCGTGATGAGATAGGGCTCGACCGTCAGCGGTCCCGACGGCGTATGGCCGAGCAGCTGGTACTGATGCCCCGCTCGCGTGCCACGCCGCTCGATGGTGAGGCCGGTCCCGGCCTTGACGAAGGTCGCGTCGCGGATCTCGTCGAACGAGCGGAACAGCGCCGTCACCGGCACATGCAGCGCCCGCGACAGCGCCTGCAGCGAGGCGAGCGAGGGCGAGGTCGCCCCGTTCTCGATCTTGGACAGCATGCCGGCGGACATTTCGGCGACCCGCGCGAGCTCGGCGATGGTCATGCCGAGCTTCTCGCGAAAGCCCTTCACCTCACGGCCGATCGCCAGTTGCAGATGGCGCGTGCTGTTGTCGCCGATTTCGTGGGGGTCCTGGAAATGGGCGGCCCCGCCCGCCGCCGCTCCGGCGCTCGCCCCTTCGCCGGCGGACGATGACTGAACCGACTTCGCCGCGATCTCGCCGGCCCCAGCAGCGCCCGGGCCACGGCTCCCTGCACCGTCCGACAGCCTGCCGCGCCCGCCGGCGCCCCCCCTCGTCGACTTCGGCTGGACCGGCATGCCGGCTCTCCCCACTTCGGCACCACCTCTTCCTCAATCGGAGGCGGGATATGCGACTTTCGGAGGAGATCGTGCCCCATCCGCGCTTGACAGGCTTCCCGGCACTGTCGCATCCTTTTTTCTCAACAAACAATATTTTTTCATCGGGGGCATGCCGGCAGTCGCGCCCCCGACGAGACCGGGAGGACGACAGGGGGGATCTCGAAAGTCCGCGCAATGCTGCCCGGCCACTCCGGCCGGACGAGACGGCAGCGCGGGATCGCGGGTACCCCGGCAAGGCCAGGACCATCTTCCCAGAGCCGCACGAGCTTCGTGCCCCGGTCAAAGCCCCGCGGGCACCAGAGCATTGGGCGGGCGAGCGCGAGCCCCGAAGGGCATGCCTCTCCCACCAATCGAAGGCCCCGGCCGCAGATCAGCGGCACGGGTCCGGTGAAAAACGGCAGACCGCGCGGTGCCGGTGACGGCGCCCGCAACGGCGCTGCACGACGCGGCAGATGGGAGCGAAATCCATGGGAAATGGCCTGGACTCATTGATGGTGGTCTTCACCGAGTTCTATTACTGGGTGACGGTCGTCTTCATGTTCCTCATCCATGTGGGATTCTGCATGTATGAGGTCGGCGCCTCGCGCAGGCGCAACCACCTGCACACGCTGATGAAGAACACCATGGCCATTCCGCTGGTCACGGTGACGTTCTTCTTCTTCGGCTGGTGGATCTACTTCGCCTTCCCGAACGGGCCCGGCATCCAGGAGGGCGGCATCCCGGCCGTCGCCAACACCGTCGCCGCGCCCTGGAGCCCGCTGATGGGCACCCATCTGAGCGGCGCCGATGCCAATGACGCGGCGAACGGCATCACCGCCGCCGATTCGGCCCTCTGGCACCGCCTGAACGGCGTCTTCTGGGCGGCCTTCCTGCTCTTCTCGATCACCACCGCCTCGATCATCTCCGGCGCCGTCATCGAGCGCATCCGCTCGGGCGCCTTCTGGTTGATCGCCGTGCTCGTCGGCTCCGTCACCTGGATCATCGACGCGGCCTGGGGCTGGTCCTATGGCGGCTGGATGGTGAAGCAGCTCGGCTATCACGACGCCTATGCCTCGGGCGTCGTCCATGCGATTGCCGGCGGCGCCGCACTCGCCACCCTCATCGTGCTCGGCCCCCGTCTCGGCAAGTTCCGCCCCGACGGCACCCCGCGCGACATCCCGCCCCACAACACCTGGCTCGTCACCATCGGCGTGTTCCTGATCTATACGGGCTTCTGGGGCTTCTATGCCGCCTGCAACATCCCCGTCATCTCGCCCGAGGTGATCGCCGGCCAGATCACCGGCACGACGTGGACGGCGACCAACATCTACCTTGCCCCGACCACGCTCAGCGCCATCACCTTCAACTTCCTGATGTCGCTGTCGGGCGGCATGATGGCCACCTACCTGGTCTCCAAGGGCGACGCCTTCTGGACCTATTCGGGCGGGCTTTGCGGCGTCATCGGCGCTTCGGCCGGCAACGACCTCTATCACCCGGTCCAGGCGATGTTCATCGGCGCCATCATTCCCGTCATCGCCTACAAGCTGCACTTCTTCGTCGAGCGGCGTTTCAAGATCGACGATGCGGTGGGCGCCGTGGCGGTGCACGGCTATGGCGGCTTCATGGGCGTCGTGGTCGCCGGCTTCATGCTGTGGGGCCAGCCATCTTCGCCCTATGAGGGCTATGCCACCATCAGCCCGCTCGGCAACTTCCTCGGCGCGATCATCATGTTCGTCGTGCTCGGCTTCATCCCGACCTATGTGCTGGCCTGGATTCTCAATGCGGCCGGCCTGCTCAGGGTGCCGCGCGAGATCGAGCTGATGGGCCTCGACTATTCGACCGAGGAATCCTACGCGGCCGCGGTCGACGAGGTGAGGAAGGCCGAGAAGGCGATCGTCGCGGCCGGCTAGCCGGCTGGTGCCGGGAGGGGGGCGCTGCCTCTTCGGAGGAGCCGTCCTCCCGGCGCTCGAATGTGAACGAGCCCGACCGAGGGAAGGTCGGATTGTCGTGCAGCCCGGACGCATCGAGCATCGCCATCTTCAGCGTCGCTGGATGCACAAGGGTCAAACATCAAGGAGAAGCACCGCATGTCCACCAACGGCATGACCAACTGGGCGGTCGATCTCGCCAATATCGGCGGCATCTACCCCTTCCAGGGCAGCGAGTTCGTGCTCGCCATTGCCGGCATCGCCTTCTGGATCATCTGGCACATCATCCAGATCCGCCAGGAGAATGCCGACATCCAGCACGATCTCGACGCCAATGCGAGCGGCAAGCGCTCGACCGAGCTGATCGACAGATACTGACACGCGTCGCCTCTCGGGGGGAGCGGTGACGTCGGCGTCTCCGCCAGCCGGCCGGCATGGCCGGCTGGCGGCACGCCAGAACTGTGCGGCACCGGCCGACGCGATGCCGATGCCGATCGGCCTCCTCGCGCGCGGGGCGGAACTCAGCGGCTTCCACGCAAGTCCGCTCGCCGGCCCGGTCCGGCGCATCGCTGCCGCGCAGCCACCTCCGATTTGCCATCGTCCGCGGATTTGACTAGAGCCTGATCGGTCGAGATGCGAGCGCTTGCGCGAGCATCGAGAGCGTGAATCAGACTCTTGAAGGAAGTGAGCCTGATCGGTCGAGATGCGAGCGCTTGCGCGAGCATCGAGAGCGTGAATCAGACTCTTGAACAAAGTGAGCCTGATCGGTCGAGATGCGAGCGCTTGCGCGAGCATCGAGCGTGAATCCAACTCTTGAAAGAAGTGAGCCTGATCGGTCGAGATGCGAGCGTTCGCGCGAGCATCGAGGCGTGATCTCTGAGGCAAACGCCTGATCGGTCGATGGCGCTCGCGCGAGCATCGAGGCGTGATCGACTCTTGAACAAGAAGCTGATCGGTCGAATGCGAGCGCTGCGCGAGCACCGGTGAATCGGATTCCAAATCCGGAAGTTGGAGCACGTTCGATATCGACAATCGAATTCCAACTCGGTCGGACTTGCTCTATCGATGGGAACCGCGCACGACACCGTAACGGAGGCCGACGGCCCATGATCGTCAGGACACTGGCCAGCTGGATGCTGCTCGTCGCGGTCATCGCGCTGGTGGCCGACGGCACCATAGCGACCGCCCATGGCTCTTTCGTCGCAACCACGGTCATCGGCCACTGGAAGAGCCTCGCCCCGGCCAGCCTCGCCGCCGCCGAGACGCTCGTCAGCGCCCGCATCTCGCCGGCGCTCTGGGACCCGGTGCTGCTGTCGCTCTTGCGCCTGCCGACCTTCGCCTTCTTCGGCGGGCTCGGCCTCCTGCTCTTCGCCGCCGGACGCAAGCGTCGCAGGGTCAACATCTACGCCAACTGATCGATCCGGCCCGGCAACGCCGATCGCGGCTTGCCCTTGGCGCCTCAGCCACCGTCCTTGACGACGATGACATGCAGCCGCCTCGGCCCGTGCGCGCCCATGATCAGCACGCCCTCGATGTCGGCGGTGCGCGACGGCCCCGAGACCCAGTTGAGCGTGCGCGGCATGCTGCGGTCCCCGTAGTCGGCGCGCAGCCTCGCCCACACCGCCTCGTAGCCGCCCGCGATGTCGGCCTCGCGCAGCACCACGATATGCGTGTCGGGGACGAAGTTGATCGTCGTCGGATTGTCGCTGCCCGACACGAGCGCCAGCGTGCCGGTCTCCGCGATCCCCATCAACGCATGGCTGAGCCCGGCGAGGTCGGAGCCTTCCGCCCGCCCGCCCGCGCGCTCCAGATTGGGCTCGCTCGACCAATCGAGCCCGGCGAGCCGCTCATCCGCCCCCATGCGGATGCGCGCCGGCAGATTGGTGTCGCGCAGATAGCGGGCGACGAGCCCGGGAATGTCCGCCGGCCCCGCCGCATCGGCGAAGGTGGCACCCTGCGCCGACAGCCGCTCGCGGAAGGCGGCGACGAGCCCCGGCCGGTCGAGCTTCGCCCGCGCCGGCACCGTATGGCCCGGCGGCGAGGCGAGCCGCCGCATCACGTCGAAGCGCCGCTTGGCGTCGTCCTCGCCGACACCGAGCGATTTCCGGATCCGTCCAAGGACATGCTCGCGGGCATGGGGATCGGGCCGTGTCATGCTTTCGCCCCCCGCCGCTTTTCCCGCTCCGCGCGCGCCCATGCACTCATGAAGGTGCCGCCCTCCGGCGCCGGCAGGTCGCGATGCTCGCACCAGCCGGCCGCGAGCGGCAGCCGGCGGATGCTGCCGCGTCCCGACGCCCAGATCCTCAGCACCCCGACGCCGGCCCGGCTGGCGAGCCGGTAGAGCCACGGCCGCCGCGCGATGAACGCCCACGCGCGGAGTGCCTGGCGCGACAGTGCCGGCTCCCGGCCCATCTCCCACGATTTCTCCCGCCAGTGCCGCATCATCTGCGGCAGCGGGATGCGCATCGGGCAGACCTCCTCGCAGCGCCCGCAGAAGCTCGAGGCCTGCGGCAGGTGATAGGCCTCCTCCGCACCGATCAGGGCAGGATCGAGCGCCGCCCCGATCGGACCTGGATAGACCCAGCCATAGGCATGGCCGCCGACCGCGTGATAGACCGGGCAATGATCCATGCAGGCGCCGCAGCGGATGCAGCGCAGCACCTCGCGAAAGGCCGATCCGAGGATTTCCGAGCGCCCGCCGTCATAGAGCACGATGTGATGCTCGCCCGGCCCGTCCGGATCGCCTTCCCGCCGTGTGCCGGTCGCGAAAGTCGTATAGGTCGAGATCTCCTGGCCGGTCGCCGAGCGTGCCAGCACCCGGATCAGCGTCGTCGCATCCTCGAGCGTCGGCACGATCTTCTCGATCGAGGCGAGCGTGATGTGCACGCGCGGCAGCGTCTCCGACAGATCGCCATTGCCCTCGTTGGTGACGATGACCGCCGAGCCGGTCTCGGCGATGAGGAAATTCGCGCCGGTGATACCGACATCGGCGGTGAGGAAATGCTCGCGCAGCACCTGGCGCGCCTCGGCGACCAGCACGGCCGGCTCGTCGAGCTTGCGCTCGGCCGGCAGATGCGTGTGGATGCGGCGGAAATCGGCCTCGACCTGCTCACGCGTGACATGCACCGCCGGACCGATGATGTGGCTCGGCGCCTCCTTGCGGATCTGGATGAGATATTCGCCAAGGTCGGTCTCCACGACCTGCAGGCCGCCCTCCTCCAGATGGGCGTTGAGCGCGATCTCCTCGGAGATCATGGACTTGCCCTTCAGCACCTTGCGCGCGCCCGCCGCCCGGCAGATGTCGAGGATGACGGCCCGTGCCTCCGCCGCGCTCGAGGCCCAGTGTACCCGCCCGCCCTGCTCGGCGGCCTTGCGTTCGAACTCCTCCAGATAGAGATCGAGGTGGTCGAGCACATGGCTCTTGATGGCGATGGCCTCGTCCCTCAGCGCCTCGAACTCCGGCAGCGCCGCCCGTGCCCGCGTGATGGCGCCGATGTAATTGGTCCGCAGCCGTGCGAGCGCGACCTTCAGCACCGGATCGGCCAGCGCCCGCGCTGCATTCGCCTTGAAGTCGTGCGATGTCGGCTTCATCGGCCCTCTCCGATGGCCGGATGGTCGGTCATGCCGGCGAGCACCTCGGCGACGTGGCGGACGCGGATGGCGCTGCCCTCGCGTTTCAGCTTGCCGGCCATGTTGAGGAGGCAGCCGAGATCTCCGGCGATGAGCAGGTCCGCCCCGGTCGCGGCGATCCTCACCGTCTTCTGCGCGACGATCTCGCTGGAGATGGCCGGATACTTCACCGAGAAGGTGCCGCCGAAACCGCAGCAGGCCTCGGGCTCCGCCATCTCGGTGAGTGTCAGCCCGGCGACGCTCGCCAGCAGCTTCCTCGGCTGCTCGCGCACCTTGAGCTCCCTGAGGCCGGAGCAGGCATCGTGATAGGTCGCCTTCGCCTCGAGCCGCACGTCGACCCGTTCGACCCGGCGCACATCGACGAGGAAGGCCGTCAGCTCGTGCACCCGGCCGGCGAAGGCGCGGGCCCCGGCGGCCTCCTCCCGGCCGGCGCCGAGCAGCAGCGGATAGTGACGCTTCAGCATGCCCGCGCACGAGCCCGACGGCGCGACGATATAGTCGCACCCTTCGAAGGCGGCGATGGTCCCCCGCGCGAGGTCGGCGGCGATGTCGCGCGCCCCGGAGTTGTAGGCCGGCTGGCCGCAGCAGGTCTGCGCCGGCGGCACCACCACCTCGCAGCCGGCGTCCTCGATGAGCTTGGCCGCCGCAAGCCCGACGCTCGGCCGCATCGCATCGACGATGCAGGTGACGAACAGGCCGACCCGGGGGCGCCCGGTGGAGCTCGTCTCCCCCCTGTCGGTCATCACCTCTGCCTCCCCGTCGCATACCGCCGCCGGCCCCCCGGCCAGCCCGCGCTCGGGCATCGAAGCCCGCGAGCAACAGAGCACATGCCCGTGACGAGGAAAAGAGCGGGAAGGCTCTTACTGGGGCGCAGCCGCTCCGGCGCCCTCTCCGGCCGGTGCCGTCACCTGCTCACCGGCCTCGATCGGCCCGCCCCTGGTCTCGGGCCCCCGCGCCAGATGCACGTTGAACCAGTCGCCATGCGGCAGCAGCCGGTCGCTGAGCGCGGTCCAGGTCGACGGACGCGCCATGATGTCGACGAAGCGCATGGCGGGCGGCGCGACGAGGAAAGCCGCGACGACGGCACCCGCCATCATGATCGAGCCCATCGGATGATGGGAATCCCACAGTTTCAGCGCCGTGCCGAACGAGGCCTTCACCCGCTCGTTCATGACATCGACGCTGTAGACCTCGTCGAGCACCAGATGCAGCACATAGCCGACCAGCATGAAGGCGGCGGCGAGCCAGGCGAGCGTGTCGGAGGCGCCGAACACATGCGAATGCACGATCGCCGTCACGCAGGCGAAGAACAGCGCCGCCAGGATCGAGTGGAACACGCCGCGGTGCATGGCATAGCGGTGGAACAGGTTGTGCCCGACATATCTGACCACCAGATAGGTGCCGACCCACAGGATCCACATCTCGGCGAGCGAAAGCGCCATCGCCGATTTGAACAGGATCGAAAAGGCGATGAAGATGCCGAGCCCGGAGAAGAACGCCTGCGAGGCCCGCGACTTCTGCAAGTCCACATCGGGCAGCACCGCCCCGAGCGCACAGGTCGCCGTCAGCGAGATGACCTCGGCCGGCGTCACCGCCGCGCTTGCCATGGCGAGCGTCGAGAGCACGCCGCCGGCGATGATGCCCGAGGCGATATGGGTGGTGAAATTCGCCATCTGGCTCTCCTGTCGGCTGCCCGCGCGATGATCTCGATCGCGCCCGACCCGCCGCCTGGGCGGCACGCGGGCACGATCCTCGAGGATCGCCAGATCGCGCGATTCCCGGCCGCACCAGAAGGGAGCCCTGTCGAAAACCTGTGGAGAGGCGGCCCGCGAACGGCTATCGGTCGGGCTCGACCGGCAGCGCCCAGCCGCCGGGACGTCAATCGATCCGGACCGGCCAGCGCATGAACTACCGCCACGCCTATCACGCGGGCAATTTCGCCGACGTCATGAAGCATGCCGTGCTGGCGCTCGTCCTCGAGCATCTGAAGCTGAAGCCTCAGCCCTTCCGCGTCATCGATACCCATGCCGGCATCGGCCGTTACGATCTGATGGGGCCCGAGGCCGCCAAGACGAACGAGTGGGAGGCCGGCATCGGACGGATCGCCGGCGCCGACGCCGCTCCCCTCCCCGGGGCGATCGCCGCGCTTCTTGCGCCCTATCTCGAGATCGTCGCCGCCCTGAACCCCGACCAACGGCTTCGCCACTATCCCGGCTCTCCGCTGCTGGCGCTGCGCCTGATGCGCCCCGCCGACCGCCTGATCGCCAACGAACTCCACCCCGAGGACGCCGAAGCGCTCGCCGCCAGCCTCGCCGGCGACCGGCGCGCCAAGGTCATGCGGATCGATGGCTGGATCGCCGTCAAATCGCTGCTGCCGCCACCCGAGCGGCGCGGCGTCGTGCTGATCGATCCGCCTTACGAGCAGCGTGACGATCTCGTCCGCCTCGCCCGGGCGCTGGCGGCGGCCGTCGAGCGTTTCGCCACCGGCACCTTCCTGCTGTGGTACCCGATCAAGGATCGCGCGCCGGTCGAGCGCTTTCACGCCGCCGTCGCCGGTCTCGCCCTGCCCAAGCTGATGATCGCCGAGTTGCTGATCCGCCCCGACGACACACCCGACCGGCTGAACGGCGCCGGCCTCGTCATCGTCAATCCGCCCTGGACGCTGGAGGGCAAGCTCGCGCTCCTGCTGCCGTTTCTGACGGACCGGCTCGGCCGCGAGCAAGGCGCGGGCTATCGGCTCTCGTCATGACGGCCCCTTCGGTCAGGATCGGGCCCGACGCCGGCAACCACCTCTCTTGATCAAGCCCCGACGACGCGCAGATAGGTGTCGGCATCGGTCGCTCCCTCGCTGCCGATCGCGACGACATCCGAGCCGGCATCGAGCCCGAGCGCCGCCTTCACGGCCGGGTCGAGCGCCGCCGCCACCAGCCCCGCCGTCGCCGCCGAGCCCGACTCGCCCGAGACCAGCGAGGGATCGCCCGCCAGGCCCTTGGCGAGCAGCCGCATCGCTGCCGGCGCCGCCTCGTCGGGCAGCGTCAGCACGTCGTCCACCGCCACTTCGAGGAACGGCCAGGCCATCGGCGAAATCTCGCCCGCCGCCAGACATGCCATGAAGGTATCGACGTCGCCCGGCACCGCCGTCGGCCGGCCCGCCTCGATCGAGCGATAGATGCAGTCGGCCTTCTCCGGCTCGACCACCACGACGCGCGGCCGGCGCTCGCCGAGCCGGTCCCACAGATGGCCGGCCACCGCCCCGGCGAGCCCGCCGACGCCGCCCTGCACGAACACATGGCTCGGCACCCGCCCGCGCATCTGCTCGAGCATCTCCGCCACCATCACCGTATAGCCCTGCATGATGCGCGCCGGGATGGCGATGTCGCCGCCGCCGGCATTGGTGTCGGCGACCAGCGTCCAGCCGTTGCGCTCGGCATCCTCGGCGCACTGGCGCACCGAATCGTCGTAGCTGCCGGAAACGCGCACGATCCTCGCTCCGAACCGGGCGATCTCGCGCTCGCGCCGCGCGCTGACATGGCCGTGCAGATAGATGACCGCCCGGCAGCCGAAGTCTCCGCCCCCCAGGCGACCGAGCGGCCGTGATTGCCGTCGGTGGCGCAGCACACCGTCAGCGTCGAGGCGAGCTGCGAATGCCGGCCGGCCGACAGCTCCATGGCGGATACCCGGCCATGACCGCTCTTCTCGATCAGATCCTGGATGGCACCGAGCACCGCATAGGCCCCGCCGAGCGCCTTGAAACTCTTCAGCCCGAAGCGCTTGTCCTCGTCCTTGTAGTGGATGGCGCCGACACCGAGCGCGTCGGCGAGCCCGGGCAGAGGCACGAGCGGCGTCGGCCGATAGCCGGGCCAAGAGGAGATCTCTTCCCGCGCCGCCGCAAAGCCCGCCCGGTTCAGCACCCGCGCCGCCTCCCCGCCATAGGGCCGGCTGCGATCGGCGCGGATATTGTGCAGATGGCGGACGGGAAAGCGCGCGATCGTCATCGGAGAGCCCCTTCAATGCCTGCTGTCGGCCGCCCCGATAGCACGCCTTGGCACGGCTTTGAACCTTGCCAGCTCCGCACCGCCCCGCCTCGACGAAGAAACCCGCCGCGTTGGGGACGCGGCGGGCCGAGGCAGTGGAGACATGCGCAGGTCGGGGGTGAAGCGATGAGTGTGGAAGTGTCCTTGCGTCTCAGCAGAGCCGCAGCGTCGGCCGATCGGCACCGGAGGGATGCACCGCGAAGGCGGCGGCGCGCATGTCGCACTCGGCGATCATGGCGCTGCGCTCGTCTTCGGCGAGCAGATGGAGATGGACCTCGTTGCCCCCGAGCTGCGCCGCACGGCGGCGGATCTCGGCGAGGTTGAGGCTCGGCGCCGACGTGCTGGTACGCGCAATCGACAGCGCCTCGATCGAGCCGTCGGCATGGCGCCGCGCGATCACATAGTTGGCGGCCGCCACCTCGGGACATTCGATGAGGCTGTAGACCGTGTGGACATAGCGGCGGCCGGAAGCGCCAAGCCAGAAATGGAACCCGCGCTCGAGGCCGAGATCGCCCGCGACGTGGTGCGGCGCCTTGCCCGACTGCGGCCCCTTCTCGCCTTCGAAGATGAAGTGGATGCCCATGACAGCTACCGTCCCAGCTCTGGCGGGCAAGTTCTTGATCACGCCCTGCCGTCCGTTAACTGTGATCGGTACTTGGAATTTCAAGCCGAAATATGGCTCCGGTTGCGGAGTTTTAGGCGTTTTCGTGACCAGTCCGGGGAAATGCGGGGACAGACGCCTTGCCACGGGCGGAACCGCCCGACCCAATCAAGCCCATGTTCTTGCAGCATTTTCTCAGGTCTCAAGCCACGACCGCCTCGCCGAGGACGACGATCGCGAGGCCGAGCAGGAAGAGCGCGAGGAAGCCCGCCACCCTCCATGCCCCGCGATCGAGCCGAGCCGCCCCGAGCAGTGCGATCAGCGCCTCCATCGCGTAGTAGAAGGCGAAGGCCCGCGAGGCATAGCTGATGATCTGGAACACATCCGCCGTCCATGTCAGCAGGAGGCCGACCGCCGTCAGCAGCAGATAGGCCTGGCGCGGCGTCACCGCCCCTCTCGTCAGCTCGCTGAGGAGGCCGCCGGAGCCCGCCGTGTCGGCGATCGCCGCGCTGAACTGGGCGCTGAGCGCCGCCGCGACGAGCAGTGCCGGCAGCACCGGCGACACCACCCGCATCATGTCGATGATCGCCGTCTCGGAGAGTTTCAATTCCGAGCGCTGAAAGAGATAGGTGATGAGCCCGATATAGACCATGTAGATGGCCGTGGTGACCCATTGGGCGAGCTGCATCGAGCGGATGCGCATGGGAGGGTCGTAGTGCCGTCCCAGATAGCGGGAGGTCTCGAAGCCCTGCACGGTGATGAGAAGGCCGAACGCCAGCGTCACCGCATCGACACCGACCAGCGCCGGCGGATTGAAGACGAGCCCGCCATCGGCGAGCTTGACCGCGAAGGATGCCGCAAGCCCGACCAGCAGCCCCACGATGATCGACAGCTTGACGGTGACCGAGGCATATTCGAGCCGCTCCAGCACCTTGAAGCCGCGCCACCAGCCGACCGCCAGGATCGCCAGGAAGATCGCGCTCGTCAGAAGTCGCGCCTCGATGCCGTCGCGATAGCCGATGATGCTGACGCCGAACGCGCCGAACAGGTTGAGGTAGTAGGCAACGGAGATGAAATAGGCGAAGGCGAGTGCCCATGAGGCGACCATCTCGACCGCGAGCTCGGCCGCCGATCGCCCGCCCTGCGACTGCGCGAGCGCGATGGTCGCGATGTTGAACCGCACCGCCGCGCCGAACAGATAGGCCCCCGCACACAAGGCGAGCATGGCGAGGGGCGCGAAGCGCCCATAGGAGGCGAGCAGGATCGGCCCAAGCACCAGAAAACCGCTGCCGATGATCGAGGCGAGTGGCGTCACCATGGCCCGCCAGCGGGTGATGCCCGAGACGCGCGCCGAGAACATGACCGCCGCCGCCGCCAGCACCACGGCGAGGATCGCCAGATCGAGGATCACGGTGTGCACATCGCGCTGCGACCCTCGACGGCTCAGAGGGTCGACACGGTGAGCCGGGCCAGCACCGTCCGCGCCGTCTCGAACGGCCCGCTTCTGCCTGCCTCGCGCTCGATCAGCGCTTGTGCCGCCTGCAGGCCCTGCCGTCCGGCAGCCTCGCGGATCGCCTCGTCGACCCAGGCGCCCGCCTGCGCCCTGCGCGCCGCATCGAGCCGCCCGGATCCCGCAAGGAACGCCAGGTGATCGGCGAGTGCGGCGTCGAGCCCGTCCAGCCCTTCGCCCGTTTGCGACGACAGGCGGGTCACAGCCACCGGCCATTCGCCGGCCGTGGCGAGCGACAGCGCGGCTTTCAGCTCGGCCTCGGCGCGAAGGGCAGCCGCGCCGAAATCCGCCTTCGTCACCGCGATGATGTCGGGGATTTCCATGATGCCGGCCTTCATGAACTGCAGGCTGTCGCCCGAGCCCGGCTGCACGCACAACAGTACCGTATCGGCGATGCCGGTGATCTCGGCCTCCGACTGGCCGACACCGACGCTCTCGACGATCACCCGGTCATAGACCGCGCGCATCAGCACCGCGACCGGATAGGCGAGATCGGCAAGGCCGCCGAGCCGCCCGCGCGAGGCGAGCGAGCGCACATAGACCCCCGGATCGAGCGGATCGGTCGCCATGCGCGTGCGGTCGCCGAGCAGCGCACCGCCCGAGCGCCGCGAGGAGGGATCGACCGCGACGATGCCGACGGTCCGTCCCGCCGCCCGCCAGCGCCGGATGAGCGCATCGATCAGGCTCGACTTGCCGACGCCGGGCGGACCTGTGATGCCGACGACATGGGCCTTCGGCGCCGCCACCGCCCGATCGAGCAGAGCGACCACCGTCGGATCGCCGGGCCGGCGCTCGATCGCCGCCAGCGCGGCCGCCATCGCCCGCTTGCCACCCGCCGCGACGCCCTCGAGCGAGAATGCGTCCCCCCCGCCACCGCCAGGGCGTGACGCAGCCGGCCGAGGCTCGTCGCCGCCCGCCGCCATCAGGCCTTGGCCTTCGCCGCGCCCGCCCGGCCTTTGAGCGCCGATTGCGCCGCCGCCAGCCGGGCGACCGGCACGCGGTAGGGCGAGCAGCTCACATAGTCGAGCCCGACCTCCTCGCAGAAGGCGATCGACTTGGGATCGCCGCCATGCTCGCCGCAAATGCCGAGCTTGATGTCGGGCCGTGTCGCCCGGCCGCGCTCGACGGCGAGTTGGACGAGCTCGCCGACGCCCTCGGTGTCGACCGTGACGAAGGGATCGGTCTCGACGATGCCCGCCCGCGTATAGGCGTTGAGGATCGGCGAGGCATCGTCGCGCGACAGGCCGAGCGTCGTCTGGGTGAGATCGTTGGTGCCGAAGGAGAAGAACTCCGCCGTCCTTGCGATCTCACCGGCCCGGAGCGCCGCCCGCGGCAGCTCGATCATGGTGCCGATGCGGTAGTCGGGAGCTGCTCCCCGCTCGCCCGCGACCGCTGCCGCCGTCCGGTCGATCACCGCCTTCAGCGTGTCGAGCTCCTTGATGAAGCCGACGAGCGGCACCATCACCTCGACCGTGACCGGCTTGCCCGTCTTCTCCCCCGCCTCGATCGCCGCCTCGAAGATGGCGCGGGCCTGCATCTCGGTGATCTCGGGATAGGCGATGCCGAGCCGGCAGCCCCGGAAGCCGAGCATCGGATTGAACTCGGAGAGCTCCTTCACCCGGTCGGCGAGACGGTAGACGTCGATCCCCATCGCCTCGGCGACCTGCTCGATCTCGGCCGGCTCGTGCGGCAGGAACTCGTGCAACGGCGGGTCGAGCAGGCGGATGGTGACGGGAAGCCCGGCCATGATCTCGAACAGCTCGACGAAATCCTTGCGCTGCATCGGCAGGATCTTGCCGAGCGCGGCCCGCCGGCCCGCCTCGTTGTCGGCGCAGATCATCTCGCGCATGGCGAGGATGCGATCGGCATCGAAGAACATGTGCTCGGTGCGGCAGAGCCCGATGCCCTCCGCGCCGAACTCGCGCGCCTGTCGCGCATCCATCGGTGTCTCGGCATTGGCGCACACCTTCATCCGCCGCGCCTTGTCGGCCCAGGCCATCAGCGTCGCGAAATCGCCCGACAGCTCGGGCTTCCTCATCGGCACACGGCCCTTCAGCACCTGGCCGGTCGAGCCGTCGATGGTGAGGACGTCGCCGCGCACGATGCGCTGGCCGCCGACGGTCATCGACTGCGATTTGTAGTCGATGCGGATCGAGCCGGCACCCGATACGCAAGGCCGTCCCATTCCCCGCGCGACGACTGCCGCATGGCTCGTCATGCCGCCCCGCGTCGTCAGGATGCCGACGGCCGCGTGCATGCCGTGGATGTCCTCCGGGCTCGTCTCGACGCGCACGAGCAGCACCTCGACTCCCTTCGCCTTCAAGGCCTCCGCCTCGTCGGCCGAGAACACCACCTCGCCCGACGCAGCGCCGGGCGATGCCGGCAGCCCGCTCGCCAGCACGTGGCGCTCGGCATCCGGGTCGATGGTCGGGTGCAGGAGCTGATCGAGCGCCAGCGGGTCGATGCGCATCACCGCCTCATCGGGCGTGACGAGCCCCTCTTCGGCGAGATTGACGGCGATCCTGAGCGCCGCCTTGGTCGTGCGCTTGCCCGAGCGCGTCTGCAGCATCCAGAGCTTGCCTTCCTGGATGGTGAACTCGATGTCCTGCATGTCGCGATAGTGGCGCTCGAGCGTGCCGAAGATGCCGACGAGCTCGGCGAAGGCCGCCGGCATCAGCGCTTCCAGCGAGGGCTTGTCGTCGCCGGCGGCGAGGCGGGCCGCCTCGGTGATGTTCTGCGGCGTGCGGATGCCCGCCACCACGTCCTCGCCCTGGGCGTTGACCAGGAACTCGCCATAGATCTCGTTCTCGCCGGTCGAGGGATTGCGCGTGAAGGCGACGCCCGTGGCGCTCGTCTCGCCGCGATTGCCGAACACCATGGCCTGCACGTTGACGGCCGTGCCCCAGTGCTCGGGAATGTCGTGCAGGCGGCGATAGGTGAGCGCACGGGCGCTGTTCCAGGAGCTGAAAACCGCCGAGATCGCGCCGAACAGCTGCTCGCGCGTATCCTGCGGGAAGGGCTTCTCGGTATGGCTCTCGACCGCCGCCTTGTAGCGCCCGATCACCTGCCGCCAGTCCTCGGCCGTGAGGTCGGTATCCTGGCTGAAACCGTTGAGGTCCTTGTGGCCGTCGAGGATCTCCTCGAACACGTCGTGCTCGACGCCGAGGACGACGTCCGAATACATCTGGATGAAGCGGCGATAGCTGTCATAGGCGAAGCGCGCATCGCCCGAGCCTGTCGCCAGCCCCTCGACCGTCTCGTCGTTGAGGCCGAGATTGAGCACCGTGTCCATCATGCCGGGCATCGAGGCCGGCGCTCCAGAGCGTACCGAGACGAGGAGTGGCCGCGACGCATCGCCGAACCGGGCCCCGACCGCCTCCCCGACCACCGCCAGCGCCGCGTCGACCTCGGCCGACAGTCCCTCCGGCAGGGCCCGGCCGTTGCGATAATAGGCGGCGCAGACCTCGGTCGTGATGGTGAAGCCGGGCGGCACCGGCAGGCCGAGGCTCGCCATCTCGGCGAGATTGGCGCCCTTGCCCCCGAGCAGCTCCTTCATATGCGCAGCGCCGTCCGAGCCGCCGGCGCCGAACCGGTAGACCGACCGTGCCGGGCTGGACCCGCCGGCTGCCTGCTGACTGGCGCGGGAAGCGTTCTGCATGGATCACCTTTCGGGTCTGATTCGGCCTTGCGCCGGCGCGCGGACGTTGGACCAGCCGCCACGGCCGATCAACCCTGCCGTTGGCCGCACGGGGCGCCTCTGCACCGCCCCGATCCGCGGTCGCGCCGGCCCTTCCTCGCCCCTTGGCGGCCCTGCCCGCTCCCGCCCCCTTGGCTCCCCGTTGCGACGAGCATTGCGGCCCCGCCGGGGCTTTTGCTAACCAGTCGTGCCGGACGGCTCTTTGAGGAACATGCGATGCAGGACAAGGCCAAGGCCAGGGGCGCCGCCGACAGGACCGATCTGATCGCCGGAGCGACCGGCGATTTCGAGGTCGTGATCGGCATGGAGATCCATGCCCAGGTCGCCTCGCGCTCCAAGCTCTTCTCCGGCGCCTCGACCGCCTTCGGTGGCGAGCCCAACAGCCATGTCTCGCTCGTCGATGCCGCCATGCCGGGCATGCTGCCCGTCATCAACCGGGAATGCGTCGCCCAGGCCGTCCGCACCGGGCTCGGGCTCAATGCCCGCATCAACCTCGTCTCGGTCTTCGACCGCAAGAACTATTTCTACCCCGATCTGCCCCAGGGCTACCAGATCTCCCAGTACAAGCACCCGGTGGTCGGCGAGGGCGAAGTCATCGTCGACCTGCCGGACGGCGACAGCGTGACGGTCGGCATCGAGCGCGTCCATCTGGAGCAGGATGCCGGCAAGTCGGTGCACGACCAGCATCCCGACTATTCCTACGTCGATCTCAACCGCTCGGGCGTGGCGCTGATGGAGATCGTGTCGCGGCCCGACATGCGCTCGGCCGAGGAGGCCAAGGCCTTCGTCGCCAAGCTGCGGACCATCCTGCGCTATCTCGGCACCTCCGATGCCGACATGGAGAAGGGCAATCTCAGGGCCGACGTCAATGTCTCGGTGCGCCGCCCGGGCGGGCCGCTCGGCACGCGCTGCGAGATCAAGAATGTCAACTCGATCCGCTTCATCGGCCAGGCGATCGAGGTCGAGGCGCGCCGCCAGATCGGCATCATCGAGGATGGCGGCACCATCGACCAGGAGACGCGCCTGTTCGACGCCCGCTCCGGCGAGACGCGCTCCATGCGCTCCAAGGAGGAGGCGCACGACTACCGCTATTTCCCCGACCCCGACCTCCTGCCGCTCGAGCTCGAGCCCGCCTTTGTCGAGGCGCTGAGGCGCGACCTGCCCGAGCTTCCCGACGCCAAGAAGGCCCGCCTCGCCGCCGACTATGGCCTCTCGGCCTATGATGCCACGGTGCTGTCGGCCGAGCGCGCCTCCGCCGACTTCTTCGAGGACGTCGTGCGGGCGAGCGGCGGCCGCGACGGCAAATCGGCCGCCAACTGGATCATCAACGAGCTGTTCGGCCGGCTCAACAAGGAAGGCCGCGGCATCGCCGACAGCCCGGTTTCGGCCGTCCAGCTCGGCGGCCTCGTCAGCCTGATCGGCGCCGGCACCATCTCCGGCAAGATCGCCAAGGACGTGTTCGAGATCCTCTGGTCCGAAGGCGGCGATCCGGCCGCCATCGTCAAGGCGCGCGGCCTCGAGCAGGTGACCGATACCGGCGCCATCGAGAAGGCCGTCGACGAGATCATCGCCGCCAATCCCGACAAGGTCGATCAGGCCAAGGCCAAGCCGAGCATGATCGGCTGGTTCGTCGGCCAGGTGATGAAGGCGTCGGGCGGCAAGGCCAATCCGCAGGCCGTCAACGAGATCCTGAAGAAGAAGCTCGGCGTGTAGGGCGGCGATGGCGGGGCCGGAAGAAATCGATCAGCGGGGCTCGAGCTCGGCCCCGCCGCTCACCATCCGCCCGGCCCGCATCGAGGATGTCGCCGCCATTCGCGATCTGATCGCCGACGATCCCGTCAGCGCCCGGCGCGAGGATCTGAGCCAGGGTGCGCTTGCCCAATACGAGGCCGCCTTCCGGCGGATCGACGCCGAGCCGTCCGCCATGCTTTTCGTCGCCGAGGCGGGCGGTCGCCTCGTCGGCACCTATCAGCTCACGCTCACGCCCTATCTCTCGCGTGGCGGGCACCTGCGCGCGGCCATAGCCGCCGTCCGCGTTGCGCGCGACCTGCGCAGCCGCGGCATCGGCACGGCCATGATGCGCCATGCCCTCGCCCGCGCCCGCGAGCAAGGTGCCACGGTCGCCGAACTGATGTCGGATGGCGAGCGCGCCGACGCGCACCGCTTCTATCGCCGCCTCGGCTTCGAGCCGACCCATCGGGGCTTCAAGCTGAAGCTCTGACCTCTCGGGAAAGCCTCGACGAACGAAATCGGCAGGCGGACCGGGCGCTCGAGAGTGCCGACCCACCTGCCGATCGGGCAGTGTCGGGCTCCGCCCCAAACCGGGAGCCGCGCCACCGCCGAAACTGGCCTTGATCAGTCGTGGTCACCCTCGTGGCCGGACCGCCCCTCGTGACCCGACTTGCCCTCGTGGCCCGACCTGCCGCTGCGCCCGGAGTCCTTGCCCGACTTGCCGCTACGGCCGCCCGAGTCGTCGCCGCCGCTGTGATGGCCGCCCGAGTCGTCGCCACCGCTGTGGTGGCCGCTGTCGTCGCTGCCGCTGCGATGGCCGCTGTCGTCGCTGCCGCTGCGATGGCCGCTGTCGTCGCCGCTGCGGCTGCGGCTGCGGCCGTTGTCGTCGCTGCGCTTGCGGGCATCGGCGACCGTGAACGCGCCGGGCATCGAGGCGGCGCTGACATGCGCCAGATCGTTGCCGGCGACGAGCGCCGCGCCGGAGGTGCTGGCCGAGGCGGGGGCCGCAAGACCGGCCGCCGCGACGATGGCGACGAGACCGGCGGAGGCGAGAGTAAGGCGCTTCATGATCATGTCCTCTTCGGGTTTTGTCTTCGGCCGGTCCATCCGCGAGTGCCGCTCGCCCGACCGGCAAAAATCACCCTAGAGAGGAGGGCACGACGCCCCTGACCGTCGCAGTCAGCCAAATGTCAGCTTCAGGACACGCCGGACCGCGATCGGACTTGACCGCCGGGCCCCGCCGCTTCCACGCTTCCCGGCCATGCGCGGCCCTCGGCCGCAAGTCAGGGAGATGATCGATGGATCTGGGAATCGAAGGCCGCCGCGCCATCGTCTGCGCCGCGTCGAAGGGCCTTGGCAAAGGCTCCGCCATGGCGCTCGCCGCCGACGGCGTCGATCTTGTCATCAATGCGAGAGGTCGCGACCTGCTCGAGGCGACGGCCGAGCAGATCAGGTCCGCCCATGGCGTCAAGGTCACCGCCATCGCCGCCGACATCACCACCGAAGAGGGCCGCCGGGCCGTGCTTGCCGCCTGTCCCGATCCCGACATCCTCGTCAACAATGCCGGCGGGCCGCCGCCCGGCGACTTCCGCAACTTCGCGCTCGACGATTGGCGGCGTGCCGTCGAGGGCAACATGCTGACGCCCCTCGCCCTCATCCACGAGACCGTCTACGGCATGATGGACAGGGGTTTCGGGCGCATCGTCAACATCACCTCCTCCTCGGTGAAGTCGCCGATCCACACGCTGGAGCTCTCCAACGGCGCGCGGGCGGGCCTGACCGGCGCCGTCGCCGCCCTCGCGCGCCGCGCCGTCCGCCGCAACGTCACGATCAACGGGCTCCTGCCCGGCTGGCACGACACCGACCGCATCCGCTCGTCCATGGGCGGGCGGGCGAAGGCCGCCGGCATTCCCTATGATGCGTACATCGCAAAGGCTCTGGAGGAGACACCGGCCGGCCGCATGGGCACGATCGAGGAGTTCGGTGCGGCCTGCGCCTTCCTGTGCTCGGCGAAGGCGGGCTACATCACCGGTCAGAACATCCTGATCGACGGCGGCGATTTCCCCGGCCTCGTCTGAGCCCCGCCGCCCCCGTAGCTCCGCGCCCGGAGGACCTCCGATGCCCTCAGCCCGCCTCGTGCCCGAGCTCCTCGTCGGCGACATCGCCCGCAGCCTCGCCTTCTATGTCGACCTCATAGGCTTCGTCGTCGCCTATGACCGGCCGGAGGAAGGCTTCGCCTATCTCGACCTCGAGGGCGCCGAGCTGATGCTCGAGGAAACCGCGGCCGACGATCCGGGGGCCTGGTGGACGGGTCCCCCCGAGCCGCCGCTCGGACGGGGCATCAACCTGCAGATCGAGGTGGCTGACATCGACGCCCTCGCCGCCCGGCTCGAGGCCGCGCGCCGGCCGCTCTTCAGGCCGCTGCAGGATCGCTGGTACCGTGCCGGAGCGCTCGAGGTCGGCAACCGCCAGCTTCTCGTTCAGGATCCCGACGGCTACCTCCTGCGCTTCTTCGGTGATCTGGGGGAGCGCCCGATCGCGGCCGTGACGCCCCGCTGAAACCTGTCGGGGGCGCTTCGGCCACGTCACCGGTGCACGTCTCGCGTCGATATGCTTCGATGGGAACGGGAAGAGGAACCGCCGTGAGGGAAGGCCCGATGCACATCGCTGCCCGCATCTTCGTCGCCGTGGTGTTCGCGGTGCTCGCCGCGTCCTTCTGGGCGACGACGGCTGCGCTCTGGTACGAATACCGGGGCCACGACTGGCTGACCATCGCCACCTTCTACAGCCATCTGTTCATTTTCTTTCCGCTGTTCGGCACCGTGGCGCTCATTGCCTTCTTCGTGCCGGCCTCGGTCTTCGTCGACCTTTATGTCGTCCGTCGCGTCAGCATCTTCGGTCGCACGCGCTTTCTGATCGGCACGCTCGCCCTGGCGGCGGTCTCCTGGGCCGTCGCGGAGGCGATGGTCTCGGGCTCCCAGCGCTGGGTCTTGGAGGTCGCGCCCGCCATGCTCGCCGGCGATCGCGGCGAGCCCGCCGGCTGCGACGGCACGGCCGGCCCGTGCGAGCGGCTGCCGGTGATGACCGTGCTCTCCAACGTGCGCAACGTCTCGCAGGTCCGCATCGGCCTCACCGACCTGACGCGGGACTGCAATCCCGATCCGCTCATCGAATGGAGCAGCCGCGTCACCGAGAAGCGCTCTTGCTTCGTCACCACGATCTTCCGTCCGGGGGCCTCGCTCAGCGACGATGCGTCCTGCTGCCGGGCGCAGCGCCGCTTCGTCGCGAGCGTCAATGAGATGAACGCCGCGGCGCCCTCGCTGACCGGCCGCGTGCACAGGGCGCTGCTGCCGCTGAAGGTCTTCTTCCTGCTCGTGCTGCTCATCATCAGCCTGCTGCTGATGGCCTGGCCGCGGACCATCCGCACGAGCTACCGCGATCTGCGCGAGAGCATCGACCGCGGCGTGCTCGCAGGTGCCGCGGTGATGATGTTCTTCCCGGCCATGAATCACGGCTTTCTCGAGCAGGCGGCGCTGGTCTCGGGAGAGGGCTCGTCGAGCTCGTACCGGCTGACGGCGCCGATCGTCTCGCTCGCCTTCGGCGCCTGGGGGCTCGTCCTGCTGTTCTACTACTACCGCAGCCGTGGCAGCCAGTTCGACCAGATCGCCCGCGTCGCAGGTCTCGTCTTCAGCGCCATCGCCATCGTCAAATACGAGCTGATCATCGACCTGTGCGTGCGCCTCGCCGGCTCGGGCGCGACGCCCGTCACACTCGGCGTTCTCGCCGCCGTCGCACTCATCGCCCTTGGCGTCGTCTTCTTCGGCGTGCCCGACATCGGCGAGCCGGAACGGGCCGAGGGCGCTCCGGATACGGTGGAGCTGCCGGAGGATCAAAGCGTCGGGGGCCGCTGAGGAATGCCGGCGCCCGGCTGCAATCGAAAGGGGCCGGCCGACGGGCCAGCCCCCCTCTTCTGGCCGGTGCGGGCGCACCGGCAGGCACGTCACGCTTCAGATACTTGGCGGATGATGCAATCGGGATCGGTTGAGGAAACGCACCGCCTGCCAGAAGATGAGCCGGAAAGCCTCTTCGGCGAGAACGCCCGATCTCGCCCTCAGCTCATCCCTAGACCATGCCCGACGCCTCAGCATGTGCCGCTCCATCGTTGGTGTCGCCGGCGCCGACGCTGGCCGCTCCGAGAGACTTCCCCCCGCCTGGCTCACCCGACGCCTGACGCAAGACGCGCAGCAGGCTGCGCGGCCGGGCGATCGGACGGCTGGTGTCGGCAGTGGGCGGCCATGGCGCCGCGGTGACGGATGGGGTCCGTGCGCCTGGCGGCGCACGTCTGTCCTTCGTGATCGTGCCGACGGTCCCATCCGCTCCGTCTGACCTCAGGACAGGGCGAGTCGCGGCCGCCCGCGCCCCATCGAGGACGCGACAGGCCGCAGCCTCCACGTTCCGGATCGGCGGGGTCGCCGCCGCCCGGCCTGCCACGGCCTCATCCGCCGTGGCATGACGAAACGCTAGGTGATTCGTTTGACGGTTGGGTTAAATTCCCGTCCCGCACGAGGAATTCCGCTGCCGCAGTGACCCCGGCGGTTGCTCAGCCCTCTTTTTCCGCCGGCCGCGGCAGCCGCCGACCCGGACGCCGTGACGCCCCGCCCTCCCCGGCGGTCAACAGCGCCTCGATCACGCGCTTGGCCTCCTCGCGGATCGGCGCGGCCGCCGCCAGGATCTCCTCGGCCCTGAAGAAGTCGAGGGCGCCGAAGTCGGTGACCGGCGGCCTCAGCAGGGCATGCGGCGCCTCGGTTCGCAGCTTCTCCCGGACGATCGAATGCAGCGTGATCTGCGCCGCCCCGATCCAGATGTCGATCGAATTGGGCATCTTCTGCTGTTGTGCCCGCCGCGCCGATGTCCCCGTCACATCGACCGCGACGACGACGGGCGCGCGCCGGGCGAGGATGTCGAAGGGCGTCGGATTGACGAAGCCGCCATCGATCAGCAGCCTCTCGCCGATGCGCACCGGCTTGAGGAGCGCCGGCAATGCCGAGCTCGCCGCGATCGCAGGGAACAGCGGCCCCTCCTCGAAGACGACCTCCTCCTGGGCATAGAAATCCGTCGCCACCGCCATGAAAGGGGTGCGCAAGCCCGAAAATTCCAATGGCAAGACGTCAGGAAGCAGGATCTCCAGAAGCGTCTCGGCATTGAACATGGCCGGCGTCAGCGGATTCCACAGGCTGGTCAGCGATCCGGGCCAGCGCGTGGCGATGCGCCGGATCACCTCCGCCCGGTTGGCGAACAGCTTCGTCACATAATCGCGGATCTCGCGCCCCGACATGCCGGCGGCATAGCCCGCGCCGATGATCGAGCCCATCGAGGTGCCGGCGATGACTGAAGGACGGACGCCGAGATCGTCGAGCGCCTCGAGCACGGGAACATGACCGAGCCCGCGCGCCGCACCGCCACCAAGAGCGAGCCCGAAGGGGGCCGTCGATCCCAGATGACGGTGGCCGAGCAGCTTGGGCTCGACCGTGGGCGGCAATGCCTTCGCCAGCGGGTCGCCGACCGCCGGCGGTTTCCCCCTCGCACCGCCACGCGGCGATCTCGTCTTCCTGTCCGTCACGTTGCGTTCCGTTCGGCCGGCCATCCGGCCGGCAAGTTATCGGTTCAAGGCTTCGCCCGTCTGAATTAGGCTCGGCCAGCCGGAATTTCCAGTCGCCGGCCCGGGATCGCCATTGGCGACCGCCGGCCGCTCCACGGGAGACAATGAGACATGACAGCAAGCAAGGCCATCGTCGTCTCCGGCTATGCCCGCACCCCGATCGGCGGGCTGCTCGGCTGCCTCGCGCCCATGACCGCCAGCGACCTCGGCGCCGCCGCCATCCGCGAGGCCCTCGCCCGCGCCAAGGCCGACCCCGCCGCGGTCGAGGAGGTGGCGATGGGTTGCGTGCTGCCCGCCGGCCAGGGCCAGGCGCCCGCCCGCCAGGCTGGCCGCAAGGCCGGCATCCCCGACAGCGCCGGTGCCGTCACGCTCAACAAGATGTGCGGCTCGGGCATGAAGACGCTGATGATGGCGGCCGACGGCCTCATCGCCGGCTCGATCGACCTCGCCGTCGCCGGCGGCATGGAATCCATGACGAACGCCCCCTTCCTGCAGCCGAAACTGCGTGCGGGCCACAAATACGGGCACGTCACGACCTACGACCACATGGCCCTCGACGGCCTCGAGGACGCCTATGAGCCCGGCCGCGCCATGGGCACCTATGCCGAGGATTGCGCCGACCGCTACCAGTTCACGCGGGGCGAGCAGGACGCCTATGCGATCCGCTCGCTCGAGCGGGCGAGACGGGCGATCGGCGACGGCAGCTTCGCCGCCGAGATCGTGGCCGTTGCCGTGCCGGGCAAGGCCGGCGCCACCGAGATCGCCACCGACGAGCAGCCCGGCCGCGGCAAGCCCGACGCGATCCCCAAGCTGAAGCCGGCCTTCCGCCGGGACGGCACCGTGACGGCCGCCTCCTCGAGCTCGATATCCGACGGCGCCGCCGCCCTCGTCCTCTCGCGCGAGGCCGATGCCCGCGCGGCCGGCCGGCCGGTGCTCGCCCGCATCATCGCCCAGGCGACCCACGCCCAGGAGCCGCGCTGGTTCACGACCGCGCCCGTCGACGCCATCGGCAAGGTGCTCGCCCGTGCCGGCTGGTCGGTCGGCGATGTCGATCTCTTCGAGGTCAACGAGGCCTTCGCGGTCGTGCCCATGGCGGCGATGCGCGAATTGTCGATCCCCGAGGACCGCATCAACGTCAATGGCGGGGCCTGCGCGCTCGGCCATCCGATCGGGGCTTCGGGCGCGCGGATCGTCGTGACGCTGCTCTCGGCCATGAAGGCGCGGGGGCTGACGCGCGGCATCGCCAGCCTCTGCATCGGCGGCGGCGAGGCGACGGCCATGGCCTTCGAGCTCGTCGGGTAGAGGCGCGCTTGGCGATCGCGCGCGCGTACAATTGCGAAAACTCCCGGGCGGCGATCAGGAGGCCGCACTGCCCCCTGCAGAACCGCCGGCAGACCTCGGTCAGCACATCAGTGACCGCCTCGACCGAGGCGATGTCGGCCCATTCGTTTGGCGTGGAAGCCCTCGCCCACCGGCCCGAAGAGGATCGAGGGGATACCCCTCGCATCGAAGACGGCCGCATCGGTCCAGCCCGTCATGCCACGCAGCGGCGGCGCCTTGCCGGTCAGCTCCTCGGCAACCGTCTGGACCAACGGCACGATGGCGTCGCCGCCCGGATAGACGAGCGGCCCCCGGTTGAAGCCGATCTCGAGCCGCGCCGCAAAACCCGGCACCTCGCGGCCGAGCCGCGCGATGATCGCCTGAAGCTCGGCCGTCACCGTCTCGACCGTCTCGCCCGGCACCGTGCGCCGCTCGAGCCGGACCCGGCATTCGGCCGGATAGCTCGACATCTCGTGGCCACCCGCGATCAGCGAGGCATGGACCGAGCCGGTGCCGAGGAGCGGAACGGGCGCCGTCGCCGCGAGGCGCTGGCCCTCCGCCCCGAGCGCGACCAGGAAATGCCCGGCCATGACGATGGCGTCGATGCCCAGATCCGGCCGCGAGCCGTGCGCCGCCCGCCCGGTGACGATCACATCCGCCCACACGAAGCCCTTGTGCGTGACGATGATCTCCATCCCCGTCGGCTCGGTGACGATGACGGCATCGGCCCCGAAAGCCTCGGCAACCTCCTCCGAGCCGAGGCTCGCGTGCTCCTCGTCGGCGACGGCCGCGACGATGACGTCGCCCTTCAGCCTCATGCGGCGCGCCCGGTCGGCGGCGACCAGCATGGCCGCGACGCCGCATTTCATATCGCCGCTGCCCCGGCCGTGCAGCCGGCCATCGGCGATCGCCGGATCGAAGGGATCGCCCTCATAGCCCCCGACGCCGACCGTATCGGTATGGCCGTCGAACAGCAGCGAGCGGCCGCCGCCCGTGCCCCGCGCAATCCCGACGATCGAGGGCCGGCCGGGGTTGCGCTCCAGCCGGTGCACCTCGAACTCGCGCGCACTCAGCCAGTCCGCGATGAAGCCGGCGATCCGCGTCTCTCCCGCCCCGCCCGGCACGAGGCCGGGATTGACGGAATCGATCCTGACGAGATCGGCCAGCAGTTCGGTCACCTCGGACATGGCGGCTTTCTCTCCTTGCCTCGCGACGGCGCCGTGACGACGATTGCGGCCACCCTCACCCACCGTGGGTGATGCGGCCGTCGCAGATGGTGATGGCCGCCTTGAGGTCGGTCAATGCCTCGGCGGGCGTTGCCTCGATATCGCCCGACAGCACCACGATGTCGGCGAGCATGCCGCTCTTCAGACGGCCCTTGGAGCCCTCGGCGAACTCGGCATGGGCGCCGTCCCGCGTATAGCCGGCGAGCGCGTCCTCCAGGCTCTGGCGCTCGTCGGGCGCTCCCTCGGTCAGTGGCCGTCTGACGAGCGCCGCCTTCAGCGACAGGATCGGATCGAGCGGCGCCACCGGCCAGTCGCTCGAGAACGACATATGCGCACCAGTCTTGCGGATGGTCTGCCAGGCATAGGCGGTCTTGAGGCGGCGGGCCCCCAGCCGCGACACGGTCGGCTCGGGCGGGAAGACGAAGCCCGGCGCATGGGTCGGCTGCATCGAGGCGATGACGCCGAGCCCGGCAAAGCGCGGGATGTCGGCGGGATCGATCGATTCGATGTGCTCGATGCGATGCCGGCTGTCGCGCCGGCCGTTCGCTCGTTGCGCGGCCTCGTAGCCATCGAGCGTCCGCCGCACGGCCGCATCGCCGATGGCGTGCACCGCGATCTGCAGGCCGAGCCGGTCGGCACGGGTCGCGATCTCCGCGAAGTGCTCCGCCGAGAACCACGGATCGCCGATCACGCCCGGCCGGTCGGCGTAGTCGGAGAGCATGAAGGCGGTCGAGGAATCGATGACGCCGTCCATGAACACCTTGACCATGCCCGACTTCAACCGTCCGCCCGCCCAGCGCGCGCGCATGGCGACGGCCTCCTCGAGCCGGTCGAGCGCCATGTGGTTCATCATGTGGAACGGGATCTGCGCCCTCACCTTGAGGCCGCTCGCCTCGTCGATCTCCTCGAGAAGGGCGAGCTGATAGCGGTTGCCGTCCATGTTCTGGAAGCTGGTGATGCCGAGCGACGCGCAATAGTCGAGCGCATTCCTCAGGATCTGCCGGTCGCCTTCGCGCTCGGCCGCCGTCGGCGGCGTCTCGGGGTCGTCGCCGGTCCTGAGTCCCAGCACCTCGCGCCCGCCGGTCGGCGTGAAGGCGTTGAGCACGCCATAGGCGCCGGGCTCGCGGAGCTCGCCGCTCGCCTTGCCGTCCGCCGCCATGACGATCTCCGAGCCCGGAATGGTCTCCTTGCCGTGCAGCAGACCGCCGAGCTCGAGCGCCCGGGTGTTCGCCCAGACCGTATGGCCGTCCGGCGCCACCATGGCGAAGGGGCGGTCGGGCAGCACCTCGTCGAGATGATGCCGCGTCACCTGAACGCCGACACCGAGGATCGTGTAGTTGGCCTGCCGCGCAAAGACGATCTTATGGTCCGGCCGCTTCGCCGCGAAGGCCCTGACTGCCGATTTGAGCGCATCGAGCCCCGACACGCTTTCAAGCGACAATCCATCGAGCGAGGTGCCGCCGGGGAAGATGTGGATATGCCCTTCGATGAAGCCGGGCAGCACCGTCGCGCGCCCCGCGTCGATGACGCGCGTGCCCGCGCCCTTCGTCGCGCCGACCTCGGCGCGCGTGCCGACGGCGACGATCCTGTTGCCCTTCACCGCGATCGCCTCGGCCCGAGGCGCCCCCTCGTCCATGGTCAGCACGCGGGCATTCTCGATCAGGATGTCGGCGGTCGCGGTCATGCCGGGGCTCCGGTTCGTCGGTTTCGGGATCGAATGTTGTTAGAGCCTGATCGGTCGAGATGCGAGCGCAGACGCGAGCATCGAGAACCTCAATCAGCCTCCAAGGCAAAGAGCTCGAGGGCGTATCACCGCGCCTTCCAGGCCCAGAAATCGTCACCTTCCTTCTCGTAGGCGCGCGAGAAGATCATCTTGTGCACCTCGTCGGCGCCATCGAGGATGCGCGCCTGCCGGGCATAGCGGTAGATCCATTCGAGCACGGTGTCCTTGGAATAGCCGCGCGCGCCATTGAGCTGGATCGCCGTGTCGACCGCCTTGTGCAGGAGATTGGCGCAATAGACCTTCGCCATCGACACCTCCTTCATCGCCCGCCCTCCCTGATCGAGCGTCCAGGCCGCCTTCATGACCAGCATGCGGCCGATCTCGATGTCCTTGGCGACGTCGCCCATCATCATCTGCACGCTCTCGTGCCGCGACAGCGTCGTGCCGAAGGCCTCGCGCACGGCGATGTAGTCGCGGGCGATCGCCATGGACCGCTTGCACAGGCCCATCCAGCGCATGCAGTGCGTGAGGCGGGCCGGCACCAGTCGGGCCTGCACCACGCGCATGCCCTGACCGACCTCGAGAATGCGGTTCTCGTCGGGGATCTCCATGTCGGTGAAGGTGAGCTCGCAATGCCCGCCATGCTCCTCCGGCCCCATGATCGGCACCTTGCGCACGATCTGGAAGCCGGGCGTGTCCTTGTGGAAGAGGAAGGCGGACAGCTCGCGGCGCGGCTCGTCGGAGGTGCGCGCGATCAGGATGAAATGCGAGGCCCAGCCGGCGCCGGTGATGAACCATTTCCGCCCGTTGACCACCCAGCGGTCGCCCTTCCTGACGGCCGTCGTCTTCATCATGGTCGGGTCGGAGCCGCCACCGGGATGGGGCTCCGTCATGACGATGGCGCCGCGCAGGCGGCCGTCGATGATCGGCTGCAGCCATTTGTCCTTCAAGTCATCGCTCGGCAGGAGCTGATTGAGGACGCGCATATTGCCGTCGTCCGGTGCCGCGCAGTTGAAGCAGGCCGGCCCGAAGATCGAATAGTTCGCCTCCTCGTACATCACCGCCTGCCCGACCATCGGCAGCCCCATGCCACCGCGGGATTTCGGCACTTGCGGCGACCACAGGCCGGCGGCCTTCGCCTTGGCGCGTACCGCCTCCATGAGGTCGAGCCGGATATTCTCGTGCTCGTCGTAATTGGCCTTGTCGGCCTCGAGCGGCAGGATGTGCTCGGCGACGAAGGCGCGGGTGCGTACGCGCACGTCCTCGATCTCGGGCGACAGGGAGAAGTCGATCATCGTGCGGGCCCTCGTCCATGGCGTCGTTGTTGCGGCGCACACTGTCGCATGCGGGTCGCTGACGAGAAAGCGGGCCGCTCGCCGCAAGCGGCGGCTGCAAGGGTGCCATGACGACGGCGACGGGCAGGCGCCGGCAGGCTCGCGCGGCCCCTTGCCGGCCTCCCGCCGGCACGATAGGGCTTGGCCGCCCTGGAACATGCCTGTTCCCGCGTTCACCCTTTCCCGACCATCTGCGCACGGAGCCCGCCGGATGCCCGATGCCCTGCACATCGCGCTTCTGACGGCGGCCGGCCTCGTCGCCGGCTCGGTGAACGCGGTGGCCGGCGGCGGCACATTCTTCACCCTCCCCGCCATGCTCGCCGCCGGTCTGCCGCCGACCATCGCCGTGCCCTCCAACCTCGTCGCCGTCTGGCCGGGCAATCCGATGGCCGCCTTCGCCTGCCGCCGCGAGATCTGGGCCCATCGCCACGACCTGGCGCTGCGCTCCGTGATCGCGCTCGCCGGCGGCTCGATCGGCGCGATCCTGCTGCTGCGGACCGAGGAGGTGGTGCTGACCCAGCTCGTGCCCTTCCTTCTCATCGCCGCAACCGGCCTCTACGCGCTCGGCGGCTGGCTGGTTCGCTTTCTACCCCGCACCGACGGTCCGCCCCGCGCCATGCCCCTCGTCGAGAGCATCGCCGCCGTCTATGGCGGCTATTTCGGCTCGGGCCTCGGCGTCATGCTGCTCGCGCTCCTGCGGCTCCAGGGCATCGAGAACGACCACGAGGCGAACGGCCTCAAGAATTTCCTCTCGGCCCTCAACGGCACCACCTCGGCGGCCATCTTCATCGCCTCCGGCCTCGTCTCCTGGCCCGAGACGCTGGCGGTATTCACCGGGGCGCTGCTCGGCGGCTTCGGCCTCGGCTCGATGGTTCGCCACGTGCCGCGCACCTTCCTGCGTGCCCTCGTCATCGCCTCCGGCCTCACCTTGTCGGTCGTCTATTTCTGGCGCGTCTACGGGCCCGCCTGAACGGTCCGGCCGGCAAGCATGAGCTGAGCCCGGCATTGACCGGGCGCATCCAGGCAGCCACAAATCGGGCGGATCGGCCGAGGGGCCGGAACCTGCGCCCGGGGCCCGCCGGGCGCCGCCGACGGAGACGACGCCATGGCCGAGCGATCCTTTGCGAGGGAGGTCGAGAAGCTCCATCTCGGCGCGGGTGAGGAGTTTCGCGGCGAGGGCATTCTCGCCATCACCAAGGCGCTCCTGCAATCGGGCGTCTCCTATGTCGCGGGCTATCAGGGCGCGCCGATCTCGCATCTGATGGACGTTCTCTCCGACGCCAACGACATCCTGGCCGGTCTCGGCATCCATTTCGAATCGAGCGCCTCCGAGGCGACCGCGGCCGCCACCCTTGCCGCCTCCGTCAACTATCCCTTGCGCGGCGCCGCCACCTTCAAGTCGACCGTCGGCACCAATGTCGCCTCCGACGCCCTCGCCAATCTGGCATCGGGCGGTGTCACCGGCGGGGCGCTGATCATCGTCGGCGAGGACTACGGCGAGGGCTCCTCGATCATGCAGGAGCGCAGCCACGCCTTCGCGATGAAATCGCAGATCTGGCTGCTCGATCCCCGTCCGAACCTGCCCAAGATCGTCGAGATGGTCGAGAAGGGCTTCGAGCTGTCCGAGGCCTCCAATACGCCTGTCATGCTCGAGGTGCGCATCCGCGCCTGCCACGTCCACGGCCGCTTCACTGCCAAGGACAATGTCCGTCCGCAATTCACGCTGAAGGATGCGCTGGAGAATCCGGTGCGCGACGTCACGCGCATCGTGCTGCCGCCGTCCAGCTATCTGCACGAGAGAGAGAAGATCGAGCGGCGCTGGCCCGCCGCCCAGCGCTTCATCGTCGAGCATCGCCTCAACGAGATCATGGACGCCGAGGCGCGCGACATCGGCATCGTCATGCAGGGCGGCATGCACAATACCGCCATCCGGGCGCTCGAGCTCCTCGGTCTTTCGGATGCCTACGGCCGCGCCGAGCTGCCGCTCTATGTGCTGAATGTGACCTATCCCTTGGTCGACGACGAGCTGAAGGCCTTCTGCCGCGACAAGAAGGCGATCCTGATCGTCGAGGAAGGCCAGCCGGAGTTCATCGAGCAGGCCGTCAACACCATCCTCCGGCGCGCCGAGATCGCCACGCGCGTGCACGGCAAGGACATGCTGCCGATGGCGGGCGAATACACCGGCGCCGTCATGCGCGACGGCTTCGCCAAATTCGTCGCCCGCTACCGGCCCGATCTGCTCGAGGACCAGCCGTCGCCCTCCTCCGGCCCGCCGAAGGAGGCGCTTGCCCATCTCGGCCGCGGCGCCGTCCACCCGCGACCGCCCTCATTCTGCACCGGCTGTCCCGAGCGGCCGATTTTCGCGGCGATGAAGCTCGTCGAGAAGGAGCTCGGCCGCCATCACGTCTCCTGCGACATCGGCTGTCATCTCTTCTCGATCCTGCCGCCCTTCGACATCGGCAACACCACCATGGGCTACGGCCTCGGCGGCGCCGGTGCCGCCGCCCTCAATGCCGAGGCCGGCAAGCGCGCCATCGCCGTCGTCGGCGACGGCGGCTTCTGGCACAACGGCCTCTTGTCGAGCGTCGGCAATGCCGCCTTCAACAAGTCGGACAATGTGACGATCATCGTCGACAACGGCTATTCGGCGGCGACCGGCGGCCAGGACCTGCTCTCATCGCGCCAGCAGAACCGCATCCGCAAGACCGACACGCCGATCTCGCGGGCGGTGCGCGGCGTCGGCGTCGACTGGGTGCGCACGCTGACCGACACCTACGACGTGGCGCGCATGCGCGACACGCTGAAGGTGGCGCTGACGACGAAGACGAAGGGACCGAAGGTGATCGTCGCGCAGTCGGAATGCCAGCTCAACCGCCAGCGCCGCGTGAAGCCTGAGATCGCCAAGGCGATCCGCGACGGCGCGCGTGTCGTCAAGGACCGCTTCGGCGTCGATGCCGAGGCCTGCACCGGCGATCATTCCTGCATCCGCCTGTCGGGCTGTCCCTCGCTGACCATCGCTCCGCACCCCGATCCCTTGCGCAAGGATCCCGTCACGAAGGTGATCGACTCCTGCGTCGGCTGCGGCCTGTGCGGCGAGGTCAGCCACGCGGCGATGCTGTGCCCGTCCTTCTATCGCGCCCGCCTCGTCAAGAATCCCAATGCTCTCGACCGTCTCCTCTCGCGCCTCCGCGCCGCGGTCATCGGCTTCTTCGATCGCCGGCGTCTGCGCGCCACGGTGCAGCCGAAATCAGCCGGGGGAGCCTGAGCCGTGCCGCCCGTTGCAAGCTCGAGCCGCGCCATCCGCATCGCCGTGCTCGCCATGGGCGGCGAGGGCGGCGGCGTGCTCGCCGACTGGATCGTCGATCTCGGCGAGACCGGCGGCTACATCGCCCAGACCACCTCGGTGCCGGGCGTCGCCCAGCGCACCGGCGCGACGATCTACTACATCGAGCTGTTTCCCCGCCGTCTCGCCGATGCGGCGGGCCGCGAGCCCGTTCTTGCGCTGATGCCGGTGCCCGGCGACGTCGACATCGTCATCGCCTCGGAGTTGATGGAGGCGGCGCGCGCCGTCGAGCGTGGCCTCGTCACGCCCGACCGCACGGTACTGATCGCCTCGACGCACCGCGTCTACGCGATGACCGAGAAGATCGCCCTCGGCGACGGCCGCAGTCAATCCGCGCCACTTCTGGAGGCTTGCCGCCGGGCCGCCCGGCGCCTCGTCGCCACCGACATGGCGGCGATCGCCGAGGAGAGCGGCAGCGTCATCAGCGCGGCCCTGCTCGGCGCGCTCGCCGGTTCGGCCGCGCTGCCATTCACCCGTGACGACTTCCTCGCAACCATTCGCCGCGGCGGCGTCGGCGTCGAGGCGTCGATCCGCGCCTTCGAGCTCTCGCTCGCACGCACCATGAACGACGACGCCGGCGCGAGCCTGCCGTCGGCTCCGGCCACCGCGCCGGTGAACGCCGCCCCCGCCGGTCTTGACGATCTCGCCAGTCTTGACGATCTCGTCAGACTTGACCATCTCGTCGGGCGCGAAAGCTGGTGGGGAGAGGCCGGCGAGGAATTGCGCACCATCGTCGGTCACGCGCTGCCCCGCCTCGTCGACTACCAGGACGAGGCTTATGCACGCCTCTATCTCGAGCGGCTTCGCCCGATCGCCGGCCTCGCGCGCGATGGCGGCGAGAACGGCACGCGGCTTCTCGCAGAAACCGCGCGCCAGCTCGCCCTCGCCATGACCTATGAGGACACCATCCGCATCGCCGATCTGAAGACACGTCCCGAGCGCCGCGCCCGCATCGCCCGCGAGGTGCGCGCCGGTAAGGACGACGTGCTCGAGATCGCCGAGTTCCTGCATCCCCGTCTTCAGGAGATCGCCGAGACCGTGCCGGCCCCGCTCGGCCGCTTCATCACCGACAACCGCGCCGCCCGCGCCGTCGTCACATGGGCGACGCGCAAGGGCCGGATCGTCACCACGACGGGCATCCGCGGACACCTGCTCCTCAGTGCCGTCGCCGCGCTGAAATCGCGCCGCCGCCGGTCGCTGCGCTTTGCCGCCGAGACCCGCGCCATCGAAGGCTGGCTCGACAGGATCGCCGCGACAGCCCCGAAGGACTGCGAACTCGCCATCGCCTATGCCGAGGCGCGCAATCTCGTCAAAGGCTATGGCGACACCCACGCGCGTGGGCTGGCGAGCTTCCGCGCCATCACCGCCGCGCTCGATCGTCTCGAGCGGCGCTCGGATGCCGCCGCCAGGTTGCGCCGGCTGACGGCCGCCGCCCTCGCCGACGACAGCGGCAAGGCGCTTGCCGCCGAGCTGGCATCTCTCGATCCGGCGCCGCAAGGCGGTTGATCGGGCCCGCCGGACCGCGAGCGCGTGTGTCCGCCGGACATGCTCCACGCCGTTGCGCAACCGCCGGCAACAGGGAATTAATTGTCGGTTAACGCCGGCACGGCTTGATCGTCGCCACTGGAATTCCGCGATTCGAGCACCATATCCGACTAGGTTCTCATTCCGGGGAGAGGGAAGCCATGCAGGGCCTGTCCATCATATTCTTTCTGCTTATCATCCTCATCGCATTTACGCTTTGGACGACCATCAAGGTCGTGCAGCAGGGCTACACCTATACGGTCGAGAGCTTCGGCCGCTACACGCGCACGCTGCAGCCCGGCCTGCATATCCTGAAGCCCTTCATCGAGCGCGTCGGTCATCGCGTGAACATGAAGGAGCAGGTGCTCGACATTCCCGGTCAGGAGGTCATCACCCGCGACAACGCCATGGTGCGGGTCGACGGCGTCGCCTTCTTTCAGGTGCTCGACGCCGCGCAATCGGCCTACAAGGTCACCGATCTGCACCTCGCCATCATCAACCTCACCATGACCAATATCCGGACGGTCATGGGCTCGATGGACCTCGACGAGCTGCTCTCCAACCGCGACCAGATCAACGCCCGGTTGCTGCAGATCATCGACGACGCCACCGAGCCGTGGGGCGTGAAGGTGACGCGCATCGAGATCAAGGACATCGCCCCGCCGCGCGACCTCGTCGACTCGATGGCTCGACAGATGAAGGCCGAGCGCGAGAAGCGCGCCCAGATCCTCGAGGCCGAGGGCATGCGCCAGTCGCAGATCCTGAAGGCCGAGGGCGAGAAGCAGGCCGCCATCCTCGCCGCCGACGGCCGCAAGGAAGCCGCCTTCCGCGACGCCGAGGCGAGAGAGCGTTCCGCCCAGGCCGAGGCCAAGGCGACCGAGATGGTCTCGACCGCCATCGCCGGCGGCAGCGTGCAGGCGATCAACTACTTCGTCGCCAACAACTATGTGAAGGCGCTGGAATCGCTCGCCTCCGCCCCGAACCAGAAGATCATCATGATGCCGCTCGAGGCATCCTCGGTGATCGGCTCGCTCGGCGGCCTGGCCCAGATCGCCGGCGAGGCGTTCGGCCAGGGCGGCGGTGGCTCGGGTGGATCGCCGACGGGCGGCGGCTCGGGCGGACGCGGCCGTTCCTCGGGCGAAGGCACCGTGCGCGTCGCCTCGCCCTGGGGCTCGAGCGAGAGCTGAAGGCGGCATCCCCGTTCTCCCCGCGCATGCCGGACGGGCGTGCCGGGGGGACGGGACGATCGCCCTCCTCCTCGCCCCGTTGAACGGATGCGGCCGGAGGATCATACCGGCAGTCGCGTGCAGACGTTTCGGCTCGTCTATCGGAGACCTGACACATGATGTCGGAAATGGCGGATTTGGGCGGCTGGGCCTGGCTCGGCGCCGGCCTGCTGCTGCTGATCCTCGAGGCGATCGTGCCGGGCGTGTTCCTGTTGTGGTTCGGCTTTGCCGCGGCCGTCGTCGGTGCCGTGGTGCTGATGTTCGACATCTCGCTGCCCTGGCAACTCGCCCTGTTCGGCGCCGCCGCCATCGCCAGCCTCGTCCTCGCCAAGCTCGTCTTCCGCTATGGCGAGACGGTCTCCGACGATGGCGGCATGAATGTCCGCTCGGCCGGCTATGTCGGCAAGATCTATGTCGTCGAGCAGCCGATCTCGAACGGTCGCGGCAAGATCCGCATCGGCGATTCGCTCTGGATCGCCGAGGGACCCGATCTCGACAAGGGAACGCGGGTGCGTGTCACCGCTGTGCACGGCACCGTTCTGAAGGTGGAGCCGGCCTGAGACGGCCGGCCCGGGCGCGCATGCCGCCTCGTTTGGCCGCCCGACCTCAATGATCTCAAAGTCCGAGCCGCTCGCAGATGAGGCGCGCGCACGCCTCGGGCGTCGCCGACGCCGTGTCGATTTCGAGGTCATAGGCGATCCCGGCATGGACGCGCGGGAACTGCCAGCGCGAGAGGCCGATCATGCGGTCGCCGCGTGCCCGCTCGCGTGCCTCGAGCACGTCGAGCGGCGCATGTACGCCGACGGCGTGATTCACGATCCCTGCGAGCAGACGGCGGTACTCGGCCATGGTGTCGCCGAGCATGACGTCGTCGACGATGAGGTTGTTGCCGGCCTGCGCCATCGCCACGACCGCGTGCTGCATGCCGACGAGCGCCCGCTCCGCGGCAGGTCCGGTGTGGATCACCACCTCGGGCCGGCCGTCCACCGTCCGGGTCTCGAAGACGAGGCCCTCGGGGTGGTCAAAGAGTGCCGCCGGCAGCATGTCGAGGAAGGCATCCATCGCCACATGCAGGAAGGTCTCGCGCGCGACAACCTGCAGCGCCCGCGCGATCGACGACTTGCCGGCGCTGCCGACACCGTTGAGGAGGATCACGCGGCCGGGCGCGGCCATGGCAGCTTCCTCGCCTGCGTCACGGCGCCCTGCCGCTCAGGCAACGCCCGCGCGCAGCAGATCGTGGACATGCACGATGCCGACCGGCTTCTGTGCCTCGACGACGAACACCGCGGTGATCTTCGAGGAGTTGAGCACCTCCAGCACCGCCGAGGCGAGCGTATCGGGCGTGACCGCCTTCGGCCGCTTGGTCATCACCTCCGCGACGCTGCGCTCGAGCAGATCCGGCCCCATCTTGCGCCGCAGGTCGCCGTCGGTGACGATGCCGACGAGCCGGCCGCGCTGATCGACGACGCCGAGACAGCCGAAGCTCTTCTCCGTCATGACGACCAGCGCCTCCGCCATCCGCGTCTCGGGCGCGACGATCGGCAGCCGCTCGTCCTTGTGCATGAGGTCGGACACGAAGCGCAGGCTGGCGCCGAGCTGGCCGCCCGGATGGAAATCGCGGAAGTCGGTCGCGGTGAAGCGCTTGCCCTCGAGCAGCGCCACCGCGAGGCAATCGCCGAGCGCGAGCTGCATGGTCGTCGAAGTGGTCGGTGCCAGCCCGTGCGGACAGGCCTCCTTGGCGCGCGGCAGCACCAGCGCCACCTCCGACGCCCGGGCGAGCGCGCTTTCGGCCCGCGAGGTGACGGCGATCAGCGGCACCGTGAAGCGGCGCGAATAGGTGATGATATTGGTGAGCTCGGCCGTCTCGCCCGACCACGACAGCGCCAGGATGACGTCGTCGCGGGTGATCATGCCGAGATCGCCGTGACTCGCCTCGGAGGGGTGCACGAAATAGGCGGGCGTCCCGGTCGAAGCGAAAGTCGCCGCGATCTTGCGCCCGACATGCCCGCTCTTGCCGATGCCCGTCACGATCACCCGGCCGCGGGCCGAGGCCATGGTCTCGACGGCCGAAACGAAGGCGGCGCCCATGCCGGTGCGCAGGATGGCGTCGAGCGCCTTCAGCCCCTCGGTCTCGAGCGCGAGCGTTCTCAGTGCCGAGGCGAGCGCATGGCTCTCGTGCCGCGCGGGGCTCGCCGAAGCCCGGGCCGCACGCGTGCGCGAACGCTCCCCTTTGCCTGCCATCTCGCCCCTCCGCCGCTCGCCTGTCGTTCGATCCTCGGTTCGCCGGATGCCGTCACACCCGAAGGATCCTTCTACAACCTTTTGCGGCGGGCCCGCCTGCTTGTCCAGCGGATGGGCGTCGCAGGCTGTGGATATTTCCCTCTCTTCGACCGACATTTCCCGCGGATCATCGAGTTGCACCAGCAAGAAACGCTCATGGGCTCGTCCGCGTCCCGCGACACGCCTCCTAACCCGGTCTTAACCAGACTTCGCCGACAATCGCGTCCGTTCGTTCCGCGTACCGGTCCGGCTAGTCCTCGGCGAAGGTCGCCAAGTCTCGTGCGCGCAATCCGTCTCGACATCCTCAGGCCAGGCTCCGTGCCGAGGCCGGAACAGCCCAGGCGCCCCGCGCGGCGCCTCTTGGCTCGGACCGTGGCTGCCGCCGCGTTCCTGCTCGCCCTCTCCCCCGCCTCGACCGCCCCGGCCCAATCCCTGCTCCGCCAGGACCTGCGCGGCAGCACCGACGATGCGGCCGGCCAGATCCCCTCAGGCGCCGATCCCGACGAGCCCGGAACGACGCTGGAGGATGCCCGCGCGACCTCGCCGCTCGATGCCCTCATCGGCGCCATCCGCCGCGGCAATCCCGACGAGTTCACCGGCGAGGACGGCGAGGATGGCAGCGACCCGCCCGTCGCCGCCCTCGCCGACGGCGACCTCGCCGAGACCGAGCCGGAAGCGAGCACAGACGGCACCACCGAGAGTGCCGAGCCCGAGGGCCCCATCGACGGTGACATGTCGGCGGATGGCCGCTACTACGCGCTCCCCGTCGAGGACGACGGCGCGGCCGAGCCCGCCATCTCCCGCCCCTCCCCCGCGGACGAGGAGCCCTATGCCGCCACGGCCGGCGCCTTCCGACCCGCCTATCCCGAGGAGGACGAGGACTGGTTCGAGCCGACCGGCCTGCGCCTCGGCGCATTCCGCATTCTTCCCGAAGCGGAGATCGCGTTGCGCTTCTCCGACAATGTCCGCCTCTCGCCCGAGGCTCCCGTCTCCGACAGCGCGCTCGTTCTGCGTCCGGCCTTGCGCATCCAGTCCGACTGGACGCGCCACGAGGCCCACGCCGCCGCCTCGGCCGATCTGAGCTTCTACGACGACGAGCCGAGCGAGGACGACCGCGCCTATGCTCTCTCCGCGGGCGGCCGGGTCGATATCCTGAAGGGCACGTCGCTCGAGGGCGAGACGAGCCATGCGCTCACCCAGGAAAGCCGCGGCACCATCGACTTCCCCGCAGGCGCTGCCGTGCGCCCCGACATCCGCACGACGACCGCCTCCCTCGCACTCAACCAGCGCGTCACCAATCTCTACGGCCGCCTCTCGGGCGAGACCGGCTGGGAGGAGCATCAGAGCGAGGAGGGGCTCGCCGGTCCCGATCCGCGCAGCTTTCACGATGCCGGCGGCGCGCTCCGCCTCGGCTACGAGATCTCGCCCGGTCTCTCGGTCTTCGCCGAGGGCGAGACCATCCGGCGCAGCTACGACGTCGTCGCCGCCGACGGCCTCGTGCGCGACCTGCAGATCCGCACGCTGCGCGGCGGCGTCGCCGTCGAGATGTCGTCGAAGCTGAAAGGCGAGATGAGCCTCGGGCGCACCGTCGGCGATCCCGACGACAGCCGCCTGCAGAAGGTCGATGGCCTCGTCGTCGACGGCGCCGTGACCTGGGAGCCGACGGCGCTGACGACCGTGACCGCAAGCGCCGGCTCGGAGATTTCGCCGACCACCGTCGCCAATTCGGCCGGCTCGCTCTCGCGCAGGCTCGGCCTCGAGGTTCGCCACGAGCTGCGTCGCTACTTCGCCGTCGCCGCCGGCCTCGGCTATGCGACCGACAGCTACGCTGGAACCGACATCGAGGAGGACGAGCTGACCAGCTACCTCGAGGCGGAATACCTCTTCACCCGCACGCTCGGCGTCACGGCGCGCTACCAGCACACCGACTTCTCCTCGAGCGAGCCCGGCCGCGACTACACCGAGGACGAGGTGACGCTCGGCGTCAAGGTGCGGCGCTGAGCCCAGGCTCGCCTTGCGGCTGGCGAGGAAGCGCGACAGGGATGCGACGCCCCGGAGCAGACCGAACTCTGCTCCGGAGACGTGCGCGTGCCGTCTCAGCCGCCCGTGACGAAGCGCCAGTAGCGCCCGCTTCCCGCCTCGATCGGCTGCAGATGCGGCCGCTCGTCCGGCGGCAGCCGGCGGTTGATGATGTCGAACATGTCGGTGATGATCGACTTCGACTCCGCATAGTAGGCGTGGCCGAGGAAGTCGGTCTCCACGCCCGTCGAATCGATCGTGTCGATGCCCGGCGCCACCGTGATACCCGCCGCCGAATCGCCGACCCGTGCATAGCCGTGCACCTTGTAGGACGCCTCCAGCGCCTTGTCGTTCGCCGAGGTGTAGAGCGTCACGGTCGCCTTTTCGGTGACGATATAGGGGGCGATGTCGCGCTTGAAGATGTCGGCGTCGATGTCGGGCGCGGCGAGGATGATGCCGGTGATGCGCTGGCGCACGTCCGGCCGCTCACGGCCGATCTGCTTGAGGACGCTGGTCAGCGCCCGGTTGCCCATGCTGTGGGCGACCAGATAGATGTGAGCGGCATTGGAGCGCGTTACGAAATCCTCGATGAACTGCTTCAGATGCGGCTCCGTCCAGGCGATGTTGGTCTCGTCGAACGCATAGCCCGACAGCGTGCCCGCGCTCGGCCAGCTATAGAACGCGGCCGCACCATCGAAGCCGAGATCGTAGGACATCTGCGCCGTTCGCCGGGCGGCATCCTTGAACGTCACGTTGAAGCCGTGCACGAAGATCGAGGCCATCTTGCCGCCCGATCCTGCGACTTGCGCCGCCACCTCGCGATAGAAGTCGTCGACCGGCTGCTCCTTGGCCGACAGCAGCACCACGTGTCGCTCGGGGTCCTCGCGGAACTCGAGCCGCCAGATCGAGGGCGCCTCGAGCTCGCCTTCGCGATGATCGCGCGGGATCGACACTTCGGCCGTGCCATAGACGAGCTCGCCCCGCTCGCCGCCATACATCTCGTTGGGCGCGAGCGAGCCGGTACGCTTGCGGTCGGTCGCATAGAACACGCGAACCGTCGCAAAGGGTGAATCGTCGGGCGCCAGCGCATCGCGGGTGGTGCCAGACATTGCTTCCGCCTCGCTGGCGGCGATTTCGGGCTCGGCCCTGGACGGCACGGCCCCGCTGACGCTCCCGTCGTCGGAGAACTCGCCCCGCGTGGCTCCTGCGATGTCCCCGGCCCCGCTGCCTGCGACATCGGGCTCGAAACTCGGCACTGCCCCCGTCGCCCCATCTTCCGACGAGAACTCCCTCCGCGTCGCGCCGACCTCGATATCCGATCGCGTCCTCCCGCCGGAAGTCCGCCTGGAATTGGCGGCCTGATCGTCGGGCCCGACCGTGATCTCGCGCCGCTCGGGCACGCTCCGCTTGGAGCGTCTGTCGGCCGGTTCCGCCTCCTTGTCGGCCGAGCGGTCGGCGACAAGGATATCGCCAAGTTTGTAGTGCTGGACGGTCAGCACCGTGAGGGTTACGGCGACAACGGCGAGGATCCCGAAGAAGAACGTCAACAATACCCTCAGCGCCACGCTCTTGCGACGCGGGGGCGGCGGCCGTGATTGGTCGGGATTGGGAGTCGACATGCTGGAGGCCCTCTTTGACGATCGGCGGGAGAATGGGCGCAATCTGCCCATGGCAAGACGCGCCCTCCCAGTCCGACGGGGTGTGGTTGCTCGCCGCCTCGCGACGCCCGAAGTCGCACGACCGAAAAAGCGGTCACTGAGGGCATCTGATCGACGGCGAAAGGGGCGCTACACGCCCCCATGACGCCGTCCCGCTGCTGAAGCGTCGCGCCCTGCGGCTGCCGGTGAGGTCCACTGAACTCACGCCTCGGCCGGCGCTCTGTCCTGGCCCCGATTAGCGGCGGATGAGCCGGACGTCCTTGCGCAGGATCAACCACGGATGAGGGACTCCGCCGGTCCCCCGGATAGCGAGAGGATTGCGCCTCGACTATGACCGGTCAAGGGCAGTCGAGTAGCGATGGTCGAATGACTGCAAGTGGCTGGTGAAGAATTGCCAACCATCGCGGCAGGTTGCGCAACGATCCTACAACGCTTGATCAGTGTACGACGATTTGCCCGTCGACGAATTTGAACTCGCGCGGCGCGACGAGTCCGCGATGAGCGACCCTGACGCTGTTCAGCATGCCGTCGAGATTGCGCGTCCAGAAGTCGAGGAAGCCGGTGAGCCGAGGATAGGTCGGATGGCGGTCGTAGTCCTGCCAGAGATAGGTCTGCAGCAGGTGCGGGTGATCGGGAAGGTGATAGAGGATCTCGGCGGTGGTCAGCCCGAAACCGCCGATCATGGAGAGAAAATCCCGGTCCGCCATGGTCCGTGTGCTCCCTTCATCGCAGGTGGCGATTTGAAAGCATAACCCGGAAGGATTGATTCTCAACGAGAAACTTAAGCGATTCAAAGGCTTGGCAGCCACGGCAACCGATTGCTGCCAGGCCGCGCAAAGCCCCACCGGGCCGTGGCGCAGCACTCCAGAGCCCCCGCCGCCCTCTTCAGCGCTTGCCGACGAGCAGCCGCGGCCAGGCCCTGAAGAGCCAGATGTCGGCGAGCCCCGCCACGGCAAAGCCGACCGCCAGCAGCAGCCCCTCTTCCGCTTCGAGGCCGATGGATTGCGGCCTGACCGCCATCATGACCGCCGCGCCGAGCAGCACGATCCCCATGCACCCGATCAGAAATCTGACGAAAGTCCGCGAGGACTGGTTGTCCACACCGCTCATTCCAGCCTTCCTTTCGCTCATCCGCCGTCGCGCCCGATCGTCAATCCTGCCGGCGGAGCCGGCCTGCAGAAACCTGTCGCCAGAGCCGGCTTAGAGCCATCCCTGCCGACGGAAGAACCAGATCGGCAGCACCGCCGAGGCCACCATCAGCGCGAGCGCCATCGGATAGCCGAAGGGCCACGACAATTCGGGCATATTGTGGAAATTCATGCCGTAGATCGAGGCGACCAGCGTCGGCGGCATGAAAACCACCGCCACCACCGAGAAGAACTTGATGATGGCGTTCTGCTCGATGGAGATCATGCCGAGCGTCGCATCGAGCAGGAACACGATCTGGTTGTAGAGCGCATTCACGTGGTCGCTGAGCGAGCCGATGTCGCGCTGCGCCGTCTTGAGGCGCGCCCTGAGGGCTTTCTCCCCCTTCGCATCGGCGACGACGTGTCCCAGATAGGTGAGCAGCCGGTTGAGCGAGAGCAGGCTCTCACGCACCCGGGCGGCGAGATCGGCCTGCCGGCCGATGCGCGACAGCAGGTCCTCGAAGGGCTTGGGCTGGCGCTTCGTCCGCCGCCGGCGTCCGCGCCGGCCCGACACCTCCCCCCTGTCGCCGTCGAACACCGCCGCGGCGAGCGCGTCCGCCTCCCCCTGCTGGCGCTCGATGAGGTCGGCGAGCCGATCGACGATCATCTCGAGGAGGCCGAGCAGCACGGCGGGTGCATTGGCGCAATCGAGCTGGCCGCGCGCCGCGCGCGAGGCGAACATGCGGAACGAGTAGGGATCGGCATAGCGGATCGTCACCACCCGCTCGCCCTTCAGGATGAAGGTGACATGCGTCTGCGTCGGCTCGGGCTGATCGAGCTGGACGGTCAGCGTCGCCGTCATGACGTGGGCGCCGTCCTCGAAATAGAGCCGGCTCGACACCTCGATCTCGGCCAGCTCCTCGCGTGTCGGGATGTCGATGCCGAGCGCCGCCTCGACACGCCGCTCCTCCTCGTCGGTCGGATTGACGAGGTCGATCCAGATGCTGCGCTCGCCGATGGCCACAGTGTCGCCATCCTGGCGGACGAGCGTTCCCGGCCGTCCCTCATAGACGATCAGCATGCCTCACGGCCTCCCGAGCGGCAGGGCGCCCGCACCCCGCCGCACCCCTCACCCCGCATGGCGGCTCGGCGCGCGGCCCCGGCCTCAGTCCTCGAACGGATCGTGGACGAGGATCGTATCGTCCCGCTCGGGGCTGGTCGACAACAGCGCCACCGGCACCTCGATCAGCTCCTCGACCCGCTTCACATATTTGATGCACTCGGCCGGCAGGTCCGCCCAGGAGCGCGCCCCTCGCGTCGAGCCCTGCCATCCCTTCATGGTCTCGTAGACCGGCTCGACACGTCCTTGCGCGAACTGGCCGGCCGGCAGATGCTCGATCTCGCGGCCGTCGAGCCGATAGCCGACGCACACTTTCAGCTCATCGAAGCCGTCGAGCACGTCGAGCTTGGTGAGGGCGATGCCGGTGATGCCCGCGACCTTAGCCGACTGGCGCACGAGGCAGGCGTCGAACCAGCCGCAGCGGCGTTTGCGCCCCGTCACCGTGCCGAACTCGTGGCCGCGCTCGCCGATCCGCTCGCCGGTCGCATCCGTCAGCTCGGTCGGGAACGGGCCCTGCCCGACGCGCGTCGTATAGGCCTTGGTGATGCCGAGCACGTAGCCGATCGAGCCTGGCCCCATGCCGGTTCCCGTCGCCGCCTGCGCCGCCACCGTGTTGGAGGAGGTGACATAGGGATAGGTGCCGTGGTCGATGTCGAGCAGCACGCCCTGTGCGCCCTCGAACAGGATGCGCTTGCCGGCCCGCCGCTCGCGGTCGAGCAGCGCCCACACCGTGTCGACATAGGCGAGGATCGGCTCGCGGATCGCCTTCAGCTCCTCGAACAGGCTGTCGCGCGAGATCTCCGGCTCGCCGAGCCCGCGCCTCAACGCATTGTGGTGGGCGAGGATGCGATCGAGCTTGAACGGCAGCGTCTCGAGATTGTTGAGGTCCTGCACGCGAATGGCCCGCCGCCCGACCTTGTCCTCATAGGCCGGGCCGATGCCGCGCATGGTGGTGCCGATCGAGGCCTTGCCGGCCGCCGCCTCGCGCAGCGCGTCGAGCTCGCGATGGAACGGCAGGATGAGCGTGGCATTGCCGGCGATCCTCAGGCTCTCGCGCGAGATCGCCACGCCCTTGGCCTGGAGCTCCCCGATCTCCTTGATGAGCGCCCAGGGATCGATGACGACGCCATTGCCGATCACCGACAGTTTGCCGGGCCTCACCACGCCCGACGGCAGCAGCGACAGCTTGTAGGTGACGCCGCCGATGACGAGCGTATGGCCGGCATTGTGGCCGCCCTGGAAGCGCGCGACGATATCCGCCCGCTCCGACAGCCAGTCGACGATCTTGCCCTTGCCCTCGTCGCCCCATTGGGAGCCGACGACCACGACGTTGGCCATGCCCGTTCCTTCCTCACCCGTCCTTTGCGGCGACCTCTCCGGCCCGCCGCGCAGCCACGCTGCGCCGCACCCTGGCTTATAGCGACACCGCCGCCGCCATGCGAGCCCGACCAAGCTGGCCCCGGCCGCTCGGCCCTCCGTTTACTGAGCAGGCGAGCGGCGATTGCCAGACCGGCACACCGCCTTTAAGGCTCGCCTGGTCGCATATGCGCGCCGCCGGACGACAGCCGGTCGGGCAAATCGGGGAGGAACGGGAATGACCGATGTGAGCCTGTCGCCGAAAGGCGCGACGCCGAACCCGGGCTCGGGGATGAAGACGGCGGAGGTCTATCTGGAGCGCGTCATTCTCGGCAGCCGGTGGGTGCTGGCCTTCTTCTGCCTCGGCCTCGCCGCCGCGCTCTTCATCTACGCCATCGCCTTCGCCAAGAAGTTCCTGAAGATCGCCTTGCACGTCTTCGACATGGCCGATGCCGACATCATCCTGGCGATGCTGAACCTGATCGACGGGGCGCTGGTCGCCAGCCTCATGGTGATGGTGATGATCTCCTCCTATGAGAATTTCGTCAGCCGCTTCGACGACCCAAATGCCGAGCTCTCCTGGCTCGGCAAGCTCGACACCGGCTCGCTGAAGATCAAGATCGCCTCGGCCATCATCGCGATCTCCTCCATCCACCTTCTGCAGATCTTCCTCAACGTCCACAGCTACCCCAACGACAAGGTGATGTGGGCGATGCTGCTCCACCTCACCTTCATCGCCTCGGCCGTGTTCCTCGGCCTCATCGAGCGTATTCATCCGATGGGCCACGGCAAGCACGCCGATGATGGAGACGGCGAGCCCCGATCCAGCGACCACAAGAACTGAGCGACGGCACGCCCGGCCGCACGCCCTGCCACGGCAGGGCGTCATCCCTCGAGGCCCTCGCGCATCGCATCATAGGCGGCATTGACACGTTTCAGCGCCTCCTCGCGCGCCTTGACGACGACCGGGCCCGATCTCATCCAGCGGTCGGGATGCAATTCGCGCACGAGCTGGCGCCGCGCCGCGTCGATCTGCGCGCGCGTCGCCTCGCGCGGTACGCCGAGCACCTGCCAGGGCGAGAGACCATCACGCACGCGCGGCTCGTGCCCGGCTGCTCCGTTCTGCGCCTGGTCGGCCTCCTCTTCTTCCGCCTCCTCCTCGAAGGCCAGCACGTCGCGCGGCGAGCGGATCAGATCCTCGAGCCGGTCGCCGCAATCGTCGATCCGGTCGATGAAGACCGGCAGATCGACATAGGCCGCGGCGGCGTGGAGCGGACCGAATATCGCGAGAAGAAAGAAGACCCACGCGCCCTCGAGGGTGAGCAACTGCTCCCTCGTCCCCTCGACGGCCGCCATCGCCACCAGCCCCGCGATGCGCACGCCGACGAAAGCGACGCCGCCGAGGAACATCGCCTCCCCGGCCTTGGCGAGCCGATAGGGCAGCGACCGGCCATAGCGCCATTGCGCCTCGAGCCGGCGGATCGTCGCAAGCAGGCGCTCGGCCTCGTCCGGCGCTCCCGTCTCCAGCGCCTTCGCCCCGAGGATGAGCAGCGCCCGGCAGCGGTCGAGCAGCCGGTTCTGGCCGCGGACATATCGCTCTCGGAGCCGCTCGGCGACCAGATGGGCGACGAGGACGCTTGCAAACAGGGAGATGCCGAACAGCAGACCCCCGAGCTTCCCCATCCTTCACCTCACCTTGGCGGACCGAATGATTGCGCGACGACGACTGGCATGAGAGGTCATGGCATGCCGGTCGCGCGCGCGATCCTGAACCCTGAGCCCTCGCCGGCCGGATGCGCTGTCGATCAGGCGGCCGCCCCGCCAAGCGCCATCGAAGGAGCCTGCCCGATGAGCACCGTACACGGATGGACCCGAGACGTCCTCGACTTCTGGTTCGGCGAGCTGTCGCAGGAGGACTGGTGGAAAAAGAGCGACCGCACCGATCGTGCCGTCGTCACCCGCTTCAAGACGCTGGTCGAGCGGCTGATGCGCGAGGCCTCGCCCGGCGCCTTCGTGCGGGCCGAGGAGATGCTGGCCGCCGTCATCGCCCTCGACCAGTTCCCGCGTCACATCTGGCGCGGCGATCCCCGCGCCTTCGCCGCCGACCCGCTCGCCTTCGCGATCGCCGAATGGGCCGTCGAGCACGGCTTCGACCGCGAGCTCGATGTCCGCCGGAGGCGCTTCCTCTACATGCCCTACGAGCACAGCGAGGACCCGGCCGCACAGGCCCGCGCCATCGAGCTGTTCGCCGGTCTCGACGATCCCGATGCCCTCCACTACGCCCATCTTCACAAGGTCATCATCGACCGTTTCGGCCGCTTCCCGCACAGGAACGCCGTGCTCGGCCGTATCCCGACGCCGGAGGAGATCGAGTTCCTCAAAGGTCCGAACTCGTCGTTCTGAGATACTCTGTTACATCTGTGCACTTGTAGAAGCCGGCCGGATATGACAACTTTTCCTCCGGTTTCAACAACGGAAAGGAGGTGGTCCGATGTCGAGTGGGATTTCCGCGCTGGTGTCTGAGCCCGTGACGGTCCTGTCGGCGCTGGAGCAGCCTCCCGCGCTCGCCTGACGGTCCGGTCCGGAACCTCGACCGTTTCGGCCGGGGCACGACACAGCCGATCTCACGGAGGCCGCCCTGACGGGCGGCCTCTTTGTTTTTGCTTGAGAAGGCCTGGGGCCGCCCGCAAGGCCGGCCTTTCGTGTGTGCTGAAAAGCCAAGTGGCCGCCCGCAAGGCCGCGCGAGGCACCACCGATCGTGCACTTGGGCGCTCGGGGCCGGAGAGCGCCGGAATGGAGCCGCCACGCCTTGTGTCCGCTCAGGAAATCGACACGGGGCGAATGCTCGCCCGGCCCGCCCGCTCAACTCGGCTGGGCGTTCGGGTCGTAGACCTTCTTCTTGCCGATGCCCTTGAACAGCCGCTCGATGAAGCTCTTCTCGCGAGCCGCGGTCGGCGTTCTGCGCGTCACGAAATCGACCACCATGCCGTCCTGCATGCCGTAATTGGCGACGCTGTCGACGAGGCCGATGGGATTGAAATAGACCGCCACCACCTGCCGGTCGACCTCGTCCGGCGTCATGAAGGCGACCGAGGTCTTCGACGTCGAGGCGATGTAATAGAAGGTCTGGCCATCGGCGGTCGAGGTCGTGTCCGGCGTGCCGAGCAGGCTGCGCACCTCGTCCTGCGTCATCCCCGGCTGGACCTGCATGAGATCGCTCTGCGACAGGAAATGGCCGTGCCGATCGACCTGCCCGGCGCAGCCGGCGACCATGAGCCCGAGCACCAGGGCCGCCACGAGGCGCCCACGGCGCACCGCCGGGCCGGCGCAGACTGCGCCTTGCCCGCCACCGGTGCTTGCCATTCCCGCCTGCTGACGGCCGCTCATGACCATGCTACTGAGCCCCATGAAGGAATCGGTTCGTGGACGACCTGTCATTGCCTAGCGGGAGCCTCGAGCGAAGGCAATGGCCGTTTTGCCACTGCCGGACCCGGACGGCTGGCACCCCTCCCCGGGTGGCGCGGCGAACGCTCGCACCCGCCCGAACCGATGTCCGGCGGCACCTCGCCGCCCGAGGCTCGCCATCCGATCAGACGAGGACGGGACATGTTTTCCTGGTTGATACGCGACCGCTCCCTCAAACCCAGTGCTGACCAGCTTTATGGCGCCAGTGTGGCTGCGGCCCGTGATCCGGCGCTGTTCCGCGGGCTCGGTGTCGCCGACACCATAGAGGGCCGGTTCGAGATCCTGATCGTCCATCTTTTCGTCGTCCTCGACCGCCTGCGCGCCGAGGGCGAGGCGGGCGCCGAGCTTGCCCGCGCGCTCGTCGAGCGCTTCTTCGAGGCGCTCGACGACACCATGCGCGAGATGGGCGTCGGCGACGTGACGGTGCCCAAGAAGATGCACAAGGCCGCCGGCGCCTTCTATGGCCGCCTCGACGCCTATGCGACGGCCATCCGCGCCGCTTCGCCAGAGCCGCTCGCCGATGCGCTGCGCCGCAATGTCTATGGCCGGGACCGCGCCGACGGCCCTGCTGACGGCCAAGCTGACGACCGGGCCGACGCGCTCGCCTGCCATGTCCGCGCCATGGCCGCCACACTGGCCACCCAACCGCTCGACGGCCTCTCCCGTGGCGTGGTCGTCTTTCCCCCTGTCGAGGGCATTGTGCATGGCTGAGGATCACGACGGCAACGACCCCGCGGCCGGCATCCCCGAGCAGCCGCTCGCCGGCCCGCGCTGGCAGGCGAGCCTCGCATCCATCCCCCCGGCCGGGCTCAAGGCGCATGTGAGGGCGAGCGAGCAGGAGCTTCTCGCCATCGCCCGCGCGCTCGATATTCCGGCTGCCCGGGAATTCGCGCTCGACTACGAGCTGAGGCCGCTCTCGCGCGGGCGCTACCGGCTGAAGGGCCGCATCGCCGCCACCCTCGTCGAGGCGTGCATCGTCACGCTCGAGCCGGTGATCGAGGAGATCGCCGAGGTCTTTTCGGTCGAGTTCCGCCCCGAGCCCGAAGGGGTCCGAGCGGATCGCCCGCCCAAGACGCGCCGGCGTGGGGCGGCGCCGCCCGCCGAGTCCCCCCGCCCGGTCCCGCGCGAGATCGATCTCGGTGACCTCGAGGAGGAAGCGCACGAGCCGATCACCGGTCAGGCGATCGATTTCGGCCGCGTCGCCTTCGAGGAGTTGGCGATCGCGATGAACCCCTATCCGCGCGCCGACGGCGCCGATCTCGACCGCACGACATCGGGCACCCCCGACGAGGAGGGCGAGGAGGAAACCCCCTTCGCCGGCCTCCGCCGGATCCGCCCGCCGGAATGATCAAGGCCCGCTCCGCCCGCCCGCCCGGGCCGCTCGACGCCCCGGCCGGCGGCGCGACCATCTTGTGCAGTGCTCCCAAACCTGTATTTTCGCAGCATGCGCCGGGCGCCGCTCGCTCGCTGCTGGCCAACCCGTCCGGAATCGGTGGAGGCTTGCACGGCGGCCGGGAGACCCGGTGGGGTCGGACGGGGTCGGCCGGCCAAGCTTGAATTGCCCAATCTGATGCGGTCATGGCTGGACGTGGCATCCCGTCCGGCTCGTCAGTGTGCGACCGCCCCATTCCCGGATGCACCGGATCCACACTCAAAATGGCCCATGAGCTCGTCATAGCGCTCGACGCGATGGGAGGCGATCGCGGCCCCGAGGTCGTGGTTCCCGGCGCCGCCATCTCCCTCCTCCGCCATCCTGGCATGCGCTTCCGGCTGTTCGGCGACCGGGCCCTGATCGAGCCCCTGCTCGATCGCCATGCGGCGCTGAAGGCCGCCTCCGAGATCGTCCACACCGATGTCCAGGTCGCCATGGACGACAAGCCGAGCCAGGCGCTGAAGCGCGGCCGCGGCCGCTCCAGCATGTGGCTCGCCATAGACGCGGTGAAGACCGGCACGGCGAATGTCGCGGTCTCGGGCGGCAATACCGGCGCCCTGATGGCGATGTCCAAGATCTGCCTGAAGACCCTCGCCGGCATCGACCGTCCGGTGATCTGCGGCATCTGGCCGACCGTCACCTCCGAATGCCTCGTCCTCGACCTCGGCGCCAATGTCGGGGCGAACGCCCACCAGCTCATGGATTCGGCCTTCATGGGCGCGGCGATGTCGCGCGTGCTGTTCGGCATCGAGCGCCCCTCGGTCGGCCTGCTCAATATCGGCGTCGAGGAGATGAAGGGGCTCGACGAGATCAAGTCCGCCCACACCTGGCTGCGCGATCACGAGCAGACGCTGCCTTTCCGCTATCAGGGCTTCGTCGAGGGCGACAGGATCGGCCATGGCGGCGCCGACGTGGTGGTGACCGACGGCTTCACCGGCAATATCGCCCTGAAGACCGCCGAGGGCACCGCCCGTCAGCTCGCCCAGTATCTGCGCGAGGCGATGAATCGCTCGCCGTTGACGCGCGCCGGCGCATTTCTCGCCCAGGGCGCCTTCCACATCCTGAAGCAGAAGATGGATCCGCGGCGCCTCAATGGCGGCGTGTTCCTCGGGCTGAACGGCCTCGTCATCAAGAGCCATGGCGGCACCGACGAAACCGGATTCGCCAGTGCCATCGATCTCGGCTACGACATCGCCCGGGCCGACCTGGTCAGCCGTATCGCCGCCGATCTGCAAGGCGTCGACATGAGCGCGGTCGGCTCGACCGAGAGCGAGAAGGGGTAAAGAAGTTGGCCGTGATCCGTTCCGTCATCCGCGGTTGTGGTGCCTATCTGCCGGCGCGGGTGGTGACCAACGATGAGCTCGCGCGCCGGATCGACACGTCCGACGAGTGGATCCGCGAGCGCACCGGCATCCACTGCCGCCACATCGCCGCCGACGGCGAGCTCACCTCCGATCTCGGTGTCCAGGCCTCGCGCCAGGCCCTGGTGCGCGCCGGCATCGATGCGAGCGAGATCGACCTCATCGTCTGCGCCACCTCGACGCCCGACCGCACCTTTCCCTCGACCGCCGTCTCCATCCAGGCCAAGCTCGGCGTCAAGCCCGGCGGCCCCGCCTTCGACGTCCAGGCCGTCTGCTCTGGCTTCGTCTACGCCCTCGCCGTCGCCGACAGCCTCCTGAAGGGCGGCCCCTACAAGCGCGCCCTGGTGGTCGGCGCCGAGACCTTCTCGCGCATCCTCGACTGGGAGGACCGCACCACCTGCGTTCTTTTCGGCGATGGCGCCGGCGCCCTCGTGCTCGAGGCCCAGCCCCAGCACGGCACCGTCGCGGACCGCGGCATTCTCGTCTCGCGGCTCCGCGCCGACGGCCGCCACGCCGACGATCTCTATGTCGATGGCGGTCCCTCCAGCACCGGCACGGTCGGCCATCTGCGCATGAACGGACGCGAGGTCTTCCGCCACGCCGTCTCGAACATTTCCGGCGTCATCCAGGAGACGCTGGTCGACATCGGCCTCGCCGCCGACGAGATCGACTGGTTCGTGCCGCATCAGGCCAATGAGCGGATCCTCGACGGCACCGCCCGCAAGATCGGCATTCCGACAGGAAAGGTCGTGGTGACGGTCGATCGTCACGCCAATACCTCCGCCGCCTCGATCCCGCTCGCCCTCAATGCCGCGCTCGAGGACGGCCGCATCAAGGAAGGCAACCTCGTGCTCATGGAGGCCATGGGCGGCGGCTTCACCTGGGGCGCCGTCCTCGCCCGCTGGTAGTCCGGGCATCGCGCTCAGCGCGCCGCGTGTGCGCCCGCCGCCGCAGCGGCCCCGCTTTCCCCCTCGCGCTCCCCCGGGCTCCCGACGAGGGACCGCATCCGGACCGAATACCTGTTGACTTTCATGCGTTTGCGGCTGGGCGATAATTGACCGTGCGATTGCGTTCAATTAGGCTCCCCTGAGCGTAAGGCGTTTCAGGGGGCTGCGCACCATATGGGGCAGGGTACATTGACGCGGGCGGATCTCGCGGAGGCCGTCGTTCAGCAAGTGGGTTTGCCGAGGAACGAATCGCAGGAGCTGGTCGAGCTCGTGCTCGGCGAGATCTGCGCGAGTCTCGAGCGGGGCGAGCAAGTCAAGCTCTCCTCCTTCGGCTCCTTCGGCATCCGCAAGAAGGGCGAGCGGGTCGGCCGCAATCCCAAGACCGGCGAGGAGGTCCCGATCAAGCCCCGCCGCGTGCTCGTCTTCAAGGCCAGCAACCTGATGAAAGAGCGAATCAATCGCGGCCGTGCCTCGGCGCGTCGGCCGGGCCGCTGAGTTTCGGCGCATCCCTGGGCGAGGCCTGTCCCCGCGAGGGCCGGGACGGATGCCGTCGTGTCGCGGGTGATGCGGGAGCTCATATGCCTGGCGCCTGATCGGTCGGGCGTGCTGCCGGGCCTCGCCGCATCGCGGCCGGGCAGGCCTTTCTATAGCGGGGAGATGACGCATGGGCATCGAGAAGTCGTCAGAGGCGTTCCGCACCATCAGCGAGGTTGCCGACGATCTCGATATTCCAAAGCACGTACTCCGTTTCTGGGAGGGCAAGTTCCCCCAGGTCCGGCCGATGAAGCGCGGCGGCGGCCGGCGCTATTATCGGCCCGAGGACATCGACCTCCTGAAGGGCATCCGCCGTCTCCTCTATGAGGAGGGCTACACCATCAAGGGCGTTCAGAAAGTGATCCGCATGCACGGGCTCGACTTCGTCAAGCTGTGCTGGCAGGGCCCCGTCGGCTCGCTCGTCGCCCCCTTCCAGCCCGAGGCGGTCGAGGGCGATCGCGCCGAGATGCCCGCCGCCCCGAGGCGTCGCGGCCGTCAGCGGGCCGCCGCACCCGCACCCGAAGCCGCGGCGGAGCCAGCCGCCGACCCCTCCGGCGCGCCCCACCCGCCCGGCACCAACGGCTCGACCGCACCTTTCCGCCTCTCCCGCGCCCAGACCCGCCAGCTGAGGCAAGCCCTCGCCGACCTCGCCGCCGTCCGCGAATTACTGGCGGGGGAGTGATTCCGCCTCGCGAGGTCCTGACTTTCGCGAGGTGGTATCAGCGCGCGGGGTTGGTTGGGCGGCCGCGCGCAAACGAAGTATCAGCGCGCGGGGTTGGCGGGGCGGCCGCGCGCAAACAAGCGAGCCACCGGCGCGCATCCAACTGGATCGCGAGCCGGAACTCATGCGCGCCCCCTTACCGGAAGGCCGGCTCGTCGAAGCTGCGCAGCTTCCTCGAATGCAGGCGCTCGATGCCCTGCTCGCGCAGGATGCGCACGGCCTCGAGGCCGATCGTCAGGTGCTGGCTGATGCGCTGGCTGTAGAAGGCGTTCGCCATGCCCCGCAGCTTGACCTCGCCATGCAGCGGCTTGTCGGACACGCATAGAAGCGTCCCGTAGGGCACGCGGAAGCGGAAACCGTTGGCCGCGATGGTCGCCGATTCCATGTCGATGGCGATGGCCCGCGACTGGTTGAGCCGCGTGTAGAGTACGTCGTAGCGCAGCTCCCAATTGCGGTCGTCGGTCGAGACCACGGTGCCGGTGCGCATGCGCATCTTCATCGCGTCGCCCTCGAGCCCCGTCACCTTGCCGACCGCCTCCTGCAAGGCCACCTGCACCTCCGCGATCGGCGGCACCGGCACCCAGACCGGCAGGTTCTGGTCGAGCACATTGTCCTCGCGCACATAGGCATGCGCCAGCACATAGTCGCCGAGCTGCTGGGAGCGCCTGAGGCCGCCGCAATGGCCGACCATCAGCCAGCAATGCGGCCGCAGCACCGCCAGATGATCGGTGATGGTCTTGGCGTTCGATGGCCCGACGCCGATATTGACGAGGGTGACGCCGAGCCTGTCGGGCCGCTTCAGATGATAGGCCGGCATCTGTGGCGAGGAGCCGCTTCCCGGCATCGCCACCTCACCCGTCCGCCCAGATCGCGTGCCGGCCTTCAGCTCCACATTGCCCGGCGTGACGAAGGCATCGAAGCCTTCCTCCCCGCCGCCCTCCGCCATCGACCTGTGGCCATGCGCGACGAAGGCGTCGACATAGCGCTGGTAGTTGGTGAACAGCACGAAGCGCTGGAAATGGCGGGCCTCGGTGCCGGTGTAGTGATGGAGCCGCTGTAGCGCGAGATCGACCCGCTCGGCCGTGAAGAGGGCGAGCGGCTGGGGATGGCCGTCGGGCGCCCGCCAGGTGCCGTTGGCGATGGCGTCGTCGATCGAGGCGAGATCGGGCAGGGCGAACACCTGCTGCAGCGCGCGCACGTCGCCGACCTGGAGATCGGCCGTCGCCTCGTCGATGACGAAGGGGAGCGGGATCGGCCGCGTGCTTTCCCCGACATGGACGGGCACCCGGTGATAGCGCATCAACCGCTCGATCTGGCCGAGATAGTAGTCGGCGAAGATGTCGGGCCGGGTGAGCGTGGTGCCGAAGGTTCCCGAATAGGCGAGCGTGCCCCAGGACGGCCGCCCGTCATAGACGAGATCGGCCGGCTCGGCGGCGACCGACAGATAGGGATAGCAGGCATCGCTCACCGGATCGCCGGACTTCTCGCCGGCGGTGAAGCGCCGGAAGCGGTCCTTGAGGCGAGCCGCGCTGCGATCGTAGATGCGGGAGATGTGCGCGAGCGCCTCGGCCGCGTCCTCGTGCGCCGTCAGTCCCCGCGCCACCGCTCCTGCCACCGGCCCCGTGGCCTTCGCTCGTCTCGCCATCGCCTCGCTGCCTCCCTCTCACCGGTCCCGGTGGTGCCGGCTGCCGGGGCCGCGACCATGCGCGATTTGGCCCCCCGCCGTCGAGCCTCGCCGAAGACGTTTGGCCGCACCGCGCTCGATGGTCTAAGAAACCGCCCGGCCCGTAGCCGCCAAGGCAAGTTTCGAGGAGCAGCCATCGCCATGCCGAGCCCCGCCCCCCGCGCCGTGCCCGATCCCCGTCACCTGCCGGCCGGCCATCCCGCGGTCGCTGCCGGCAAGGTCGGCGTGCTGCTCGTCAATCTCGGCACCCCCGACGGCACCGACTACTGGTCGATGCGCCGCTATCTGCGCGAGTTCCTCTCCGACCGCCGCGTGATCGAGTGGAACCCGCTCTACTGGCAGCCGATCCTGAACCTCATCGTGTTGCAGAAGCGCCCCCAGCGCTCCGGCGCCGCCTATCGCACCATCTGGAACAACGAGCGCGACGAGGGGCCCTTGCGGACCTTCACCCGCACGCAAGGCGAGAAGCTCGCCGCCCGCCTCGCCGATCTCGGCCCCCGACTCGTCGTCGACTGGGCGATGCGCTACGGCAATCCCTCGATCGCCAGCCGCATCGCGGCGCTGCAGGAGGCCGGCTGCGAGCGGATCCTGGTGTTCCCGCTCTATCCCCAATATGCCGCCTCGACGACCGCGACCGTCAACGACAAGGCCTTCGAGGCCCTGCAGGCCATGCGCTGGCAGCCGGCGCTGCGCACCGTGCCGCCCTATCACGATGATCCCGCCTATATCGATGCGCTCGCCCGCTCGGTGAAACGCCATCTCGCCACGCTCGATTCCGAGCCCGAGGTGGTGCTCGCCTCCTATCATGGCATCCCGCAGTCCTATTTCGACAAGGGCGATCCCTATCACTGCCATTGCCAGAAGACGACGCGACTGCTGCGCGAGGCGCTCGGCTGGGAGCGCGAGCGCCTCGTTACGACCTTCCAGTCGCGCTTCGGGCCCGAGGAATGGCTGAAGCCCTATACCGACGAGACCGTCGTGTCCCTGGCCCAGAAAGGCGTGAAGCGCCTCGCCGTCATCAATCCGGGTTTCGTCGCCGACTGCCTGGAGACGCTCGAGGAGATCGCCGAGCAGGCCAAGGAGAGCTTCATCCACCATGGCGGCGAGCGCTTCACGCACATCCCCTGCCTCAACGACAGCGAGGAGGGGATGGACGTGATCGAGGCGCAGGTGCGCCGCGAGCTGATGGGCTGGGTGTGATCCGCGCCGCCGCGATACGGCACGGGCGCGCCAATCCGTCTCCGTCCACCCTCAACTCTGCGGCGCGGTGGCGATGCGCCCGTCGTTGCGGCTCGCGAGCAGCGCATCGAGCGACAGCGCACCCGCTCCGTATTTCATCAGCAGAAGCTCGGCGACCATCCAGGGACCATGCACGGGATAGGCACCCGGATAGACGAGGAGCTGGATGACGAGCGTCATGACGAGAAGGCCGAGCGCCGCGAGGCGCGTGCCGAGGCCGATGACGAGGAGAATGGGCAGGACGAGCTCGGCCGCCGTCGCCATGTAGGCGGCGAACTCGGAGGGGATCAGCGGCAGCGCATACTCGTTCTCGAAAAGATAGAACGTCGAAGGCTTCAGCGACCAGGTCGCGAAATCGACCTTGGTGCGGAACGACAGATGGAAAACCGCCGCCAGCGAAAGACGCGCGAGCAGCGCCAGCAGCCAATAGGGAATCGCCTCGCAGGCGCGCGTGAACTGGTCGAACAGCCGTGTCATGCCCTTCCTCCTCCTCAGCAGAATGCAGTGAAATCCGCAGTCGCGGCGGGACGGGTCATCGCCGTCGCGCCGCCCCTCTGGAGGCACAAGCTGGACGAGCCCTTCCCGGACTTTCACTTGGGATCAGTGGTAGCCGACGACAGCGCCGACGCCGATCACGCCCGCGAGAGCTGACGCCAGATTGAACGCCGCGTGATCTGCCATCGCCGCCGTGGCCGCCTCGGCGAGCGTCTGGCCGTCCTCGAGCGCCGCGAGGAAGGCGTGCGTACCCGCCGGCAGTTTCCGCACCTCGACGTCGAATCGTGGCCGCACGATCATGACCGCCTCGCCCGTCCCAAGTGACACCGGCATCACCTCCTCGTCCTCGACATTGGTGCGCCAGATCGAGAACACCGGATAGTCCGAGCGGATCAGTCCGAGCGAGGGGTGGAGCCTCAGCCGCGTCGCCGCGACATGGTCGGGCGCGATGGCACCGAGCGCGTCGCGCCCGATCGGCACCGCATCGGCCGCGTGATAGGCGACATGCTCGAGCCATTCGAGTCGCGCCACATCGACGAGATAGGGCGTCGGCGCTGCCGGTGCGAAGCTGGAGAGGAATTCGGCAAACGCGCCGCCATAGTCGACGAGCGCCGGCGAGCGTGGCGGATGCTGCTCGATGAAGATCCGCGCCGTCGCCCGGAAGAACTCCTCGCCGACGAGACGCTCGACGACCCTGTAGCGCCCTTCGAGGACGCGGATCAGGCTCGCGGCGACATTGTTGCGATAGACGCCGAAGCGCCGCACCGGATGAGGGCTCGAATGGCTCGTGACGCCCGGCGGCGGCTCGGCCACCTCGCTGAGAAGGGCCCGGGCGAAGGCCGCCTCGATCTCATGGTGACGCGGCATGATTGGTTCTCCGCGCCGCGATCAGCGCCTCGGCCCGCGCCGCCTCGGCCGCGAGCACCGGCCATTCGGGTATGTCGTTGTCCCATTCGATGAGCGTCGGCACCGCTCCCGCCCGGCGGATCGCACGCACGTAAAGGTCCCAGACGCGCGCGATCACCGGACGGTCATGGGCATCGACGAGGAGCGGCGCGCCAACTTCGTCGACGCTCTCGGCATGGCCCGCCAGATGGATCTCGCCGACATGCTCGACGGGAAAGCGGTCGATATAGTCCTCCGGCGCGAAGGCGTGGTTCGACGCCGAAACGAACACGTTGTTGACGTCGAGCAGCAGACCGCAGCCGCTTCGCCGCACGATCTCGGCGATGAAGTCGATCTCGTCCATCTCGCTGCTCTCGAAGCGGACATAGGTCGAGGGGTTCTCGAGCAGCATCCGCCGGCCGACCGTTTCCTGCACCTCGTCGATGTGATCGACGACGCGCGCGAGCGTCTCCTTCGTATAGGGCAGCGGCAGGAGATCGTTCAGATAGGCGCCCTCGTGGCTCGACCAGGCGAGATGCTCCGAGAAGAGGCCCGGCTCGTAGCGCGAGACGAGCGCCTTCAGCCGCTGCAGATGATGGCGGTCGAGATCGCCCGCGCCACCGATCGACAGGCCGACGCCGTGCAGCGAGATCGGAAACCGCGCGCGGATCTTCTCGAGCGTGTCGTGCGGCCGCCCGCCGGCGCCGCAATAGTTCTCCGGATGCACCTCGAACCAGGCGACACCGGCCGCGTCCCCTGAAAGGATGTCAACGGCATGCTCGGGCTTGAACCCGACGCCCGCTCGCGCCGGGATCGTCGCGGCGACGCGCGGATGCTCGACCATTGCCGATGTGCTCATGATCCACCCTTTGCAAAAATCGCGATCCGCCTCGCCCGGTCAGGCATCCGGACCGCGGCTTGCGCCGCGGCCCGATCGCTGTTCGAGGCCCTCAGGCCGGCGGGCGGCCCTCGATCGGCTCGAGGCTGCCCGTGCCGTAGGGCGTCTCGATGGTCGCGCAGGTGCCCTTCTGCACCAGCTTCCAGGCCTTCCCGTCGTAATCGACGGTGGAGGTGCCGGCGCAGCTGTTGTGGCCCTCCGCGGCGCACTCGTTCTCGGCCGCCTTGGCGATGCCGAAGCACTTCTCCATGTCGTCGGCCGCCTTCGCCTGCTCGGCCACCGACATGGCGAGCATCGCCGCGAACGCACCCGCGACTGCGAGCGCCGCCGTTCCCTTCTTCATCTTCTCGTCCATTCTTCTTCCTCCATCGTCCTCTTTTTGGACGTCCTCGAATTGCCAACTCTCCGGCCCCGGACCTCCGCTGTCCGGCACAAGTCGTTTAGCTGGCCGACAAGGCGTTAGATAGGTCGATCTTGGGCTCTCGCATGGCGCCTCACGGGCCATTGAACGAATGTGAGAACAAGGCCCGGTCGCGGCATTACCGCGTGACCGGTGCGATGCTTTCCCGGCCGGCCATCCGCAAGCTTTGAAAACCGCTCGATCCCCCTGACGCAACTTTCGGCCTGCCCCTTGCCCGCCCGCGCAAACTCTGCGATAAAATAGGACAGGTTTGTTGACCTAATGGCACCCGCCCCGTCCGCGCCGTCCGGCTCGTCGGGGAGACGGGGCTCTGTCGGTGCGAAGGAGGCAGGCGAGGCGGACCGAGCCGCAGCGTATCCCTCGCAGGCACCGCAAGAAGCGGAAACGCCGCCGGGGCCACTTGAAACCACGCCCCGGCCGGCCGAAAGAGGGGCGAGGGCGCCATGGGATACGGCACGGGAGCGAGCGGGGCGACGGGTCCCGGCCTCTACGATCCGCGGCTCGAGCACGACGCCTGCGGCGTCGGCTTCATCGTCGATCTCAAGGACCGCAAATCCCACCGCATCATCGAGGACGGGCTGTCGATCCTCGCCAATCTGACCCATCGCGGTGCCGTCGGTGCCGATCCCGATGCGGGCGACGGCGCCGGCCTCCTCTCGCAGATCCCGGACGAGCTCATGCGCTCGGAGTGCCAGCGCCTCGGCTTCGATCTGCCCGAGCCCGGCATGTATGGTGTCGGCCAGATGTTCCTGCCCAAGGACAAGGCCCGCCGCATCCACTGCGAGGATGTGATCAAGCGCATCATCGCCATGGAGGGGCAGGTCTGCCTCGGTTGGCGCGACGTCCCCGTCGATCCCGCCGGCATGTCGAAGGCGGTGCTCGCCACCGAGCCCGTGCACCGGCAGGTGTTCATCGGCCGCGGCAAGGGCGTCAAGGACGAGGCGACCTTCGAGCGCAAGCTCTACATCATCAGGAAGGTGGTCTCGAACGTCATCTACGACGAGACGCAAGGTCGCGACATCGGCTTCTATCCGGTGTCGATGTCGTGCCGCACCATCGTCTACAAGGGCATGTTCTTGTCCCACCAGCTCGGGTCCTATTATCTCGACCTCAAGGACAAGCGCTTCCAGTCCTCCCTCGCCCTTGTCCACCAGCGTTTCTCGACCAACACCTTCCCCTCCTGGAAGCTCGCCCATCCCTATCGCATGGTCGCCCACAACGGCGAGATCAACACGCTGCGCGGCAATGTGAACTGGATGGCGGCGCGCCAGGCGTCGGTCTCCTCGCCCCTCTTCGGCAAGGACATCTCCAGGCTGTGGCCGATCTCCTACGAGGGCCAGTCCGACACCGCCTGCTTCGACAATGCGCTCGAGTTCCTGGTGATGGGCGGCTACAGCCTGCCGCATGCCGCCATGATGCTGATCCCCGAGGCCTGGGCCGGCAATCCGCTGATGGACCAGAAGCGCCGCGCCTTCTACGAATACCACGCCGCGCTGATGGAGCCCTGGGACGGGCCGGCTGCCGTCGCCTTCACCGATGGTCGCTATATCGGCGCGACACTCGACCGCAATGGACTTCGCCCCGCCCGCTATTTCGTCACGAGGGACGACCTCGTCGTCATGAGCTCGGAGGCCGGCGTGCTGCCGGTCGCCGAGGAGCGCATCCGCGAGAAGTGGCGCCTGCAGCCCGGCAAGATGCTGCTGATCGACCTGGAGAAGGGCGAGATCGTCTCCGACGACCAGTTGAAGTCGGACCTCGCCCAGCGCCACCCCTACCAGGCCTGGCTCGAGCGCACCCAGATCCGCGTCGCCGACCTGCCGAAGGTGAAGTCGAAGGCGCACCGCTCGAATGTGAGCCTGATCGACCGCCAGCAGGCCTTCGGCTATTCCGAGGAGAGCCTGAAGTTCCTGATGGCGCCCATGGCCCATACCGGCCAGGAGGCCGTCGGCTCCATGGGCACCGACACGCCGATCTCGACGCTGTCGGACAGGCCCAAGCTGCTCCACACCTATTTCAAGCAGAACTTCGCCCAGGTGACGAACCCGCCGATCGACTCGATCCGCGAGGAGCTCGTCATGAGCCTCGTCTCCTTCATCGGTCCGCGCCCCAACATCCTCGACCTGAAGGGCACATCGAAGCTGAAGCGCCTCGAGGTCGCCCAGCCGATCCTGACCAACGAGCAGCTCGAGCGCATCCGCCAGATCGGCGACATCTCGGACAATCCGTTCCGCTCCAAGACCATCGACATCGTCTATCCCGCCGATCTCGGCGCGGATGGCATGGAGGCGGCCATCTATGGCATCTGCGCCGATGCCGAGGCGATGATCGGCGACGGCTACAACATCATCATCCTGTCCGACCGCAAGGTCGGCCGTGACATGATCCCGGTGCCCTCTCTGCTCGCCACCTCGGCGGTGCACCATCACCTCATCCGCCGCGGCCTCAGAACCTCGGTCGGCCTCGTCGTCGAGACCGGCGAGGCTCACGAGGTGCACCAGTTCGCGACGCTGGCGGGCTATGGCGCCGAGGCGATCAACCCCTACCTCGCCTTCGAGACCATCGAGGCGCTGCTGCCGGAGATCGACCCCGGCCTCCAGTTCGAGGAGGCGGTGAAGCGCTTCATCAAGGCGGTCGACAAGGGGCTCCTGAAGGTCATGTCCAAGATGGGCATCTCGACCTATCAGTCCTATTGCGGCGCCCAGATCTTCGATGCGATCGGTCTGCGCACCGATTTCGTCGAGCAGTTCTTCGCCGGCACCCACAGCCAGGTCGAAGGCGTCGGCCTTGCCGAGATCGCCGCCGAGACGGCCGAGCGCCACCGCCTCGCCTTTTCCGACGCACCGGCCCTGCGCAACATGCTCGATGTCGGCGGCGAATATGCTTACCGCACCCGCGGCGAGGCGCATATGTGGCGCCCCTCCGTCGTCGCCGATCTCCAGCATGCGGTGCGTGCCAACTCGGCCGACAAATACGCCGCCTTCGCGCGCCAGATCAACGACCAGAGCGAGCAGCTGATGACGCTGCGCGGCCTGTTCCGCGTCAAGGGCGCCGCCGAGATGGGCCGCACCCCCGTCGACCTCGATGAGGTCGAGCCGGCCGCCGAGATCGTCAAGCGCTTCTCGACCGGCGCCATGTCCTTCGGCTCGATCAGCCGCGAGGCGCACACCACGCTCGCCATCGCCATGAACCGCATCGGCGGCCGGTCGAACACCGGCGAGGGCGGCGAGGAAGCCGACCGCTTCCGTCCCTTGCCGAACGGCGATTCCATGCGCTCGGCGATCAAGCAGGTCGCATCCGGACGCTTCGGCGTCACCGCCGAGTATCTCGTCAACGCCGACGTCATCCAGATCAAGATGGCCCAGGGTGCCAAGCCCGGCGAGGGCGGCCAGCTCCCCGGTCACAAGGTCGATCAGGTGATCGCCAGGGTTCGCCACTCGACGCCGGGCGTCGGCCTCATCTCGCCGCCGCCCCACCACGACATCTATTCGATCGAGGACCTCGCCCAGCTCATCTTCGACCTGAAGAACGTCAACCCGTCGGCGGCCATTTCGGTGAAGCTCGTCTCCGAGGTCGGTGTCGGCACGGTCGCCGCCGGCGTCGCCAAGGCGCGCGCCGACCATGTGACGATCTCCGGCTTCGAGGGTGGCACTGGCGCCTCGCCCCTCACCTCGATCAAGCATGCCGGCAGCCCCTGGGAGATCGGCCTCGCCGAGACCCAGCAGACGCTGGTCATGAACGGCCTCAGGGGCCGCATCGCCGTGCAGGTCGACGGCGGCCTGCGCACCGGCCGCGACGTGCTGATCGGCGCGCTGCTCGGCGCCGACGAGTTCGGCTTTGCCACCGCACCGCTCATCGCCGCCGGCTGCATCATGATGCGCAAGTGCCATCTGAACACCTGCCCGGTCGGCGTCGCGACCCAGGACCCCGTGCTGCGCAAGCGTTTCAAGGGCATGCCCGAGCACGTCATCAACTACTTCTTCTTCGTCGCCGGCGAGCTGCGCATGCTGATGGCGGAGATGGGCGTCCGGCGGCTCGACGAGCTCGTCGGCGAGACCGACTGGCTCGACAAGCGCGCCGCCATCGCCCACTGGAAGGCGAAGGGGCTCGACTTCACGCGGCTCTTCCACAAGCCCCCGGTCGCGCAAGGCGTCGCCATCCGGCATTGCGAGAGCCAGGACCACCATTTGGAGAGCGTGCTCGACCGCAAGCTCATCCGCCAGGCGCGCCAGGCGATCGACACGCGCCAGCCCGTTCGCATCATCGCCCCGGTGCGGAGCCGCGACCGCACCGCCGGCGCCATGCTGTCGGGCGAGATCGCCAGGCTCTATGGCCATCAGGGCCTTGCCGACGACACGGTCTGGATCGAGCTCGAGGGCACGGCCGGCCAGAGCTTCGGCGCCTTCCTCGCCCGCGGCGTGACGCTGTCGCTGACCGGCGAGGCCAACGACTATGTCGGCAAGGGCCTGTCGGGCGGCCGCATCGTCGTTCGTCCGCCGGAGAATTCCGGCATCGTGCCGGAGGAGAGCATCATCGTCGGCAATACCGTGCTCTATGGTGCCATCACCGGCGAGTGCTATTTCCGCGGCATCGCCGGCGAGCGCTTCGCGGTCCGCAACTCCGGCGCCGTCGCCGTCGTCGAGGGAACGGGCGACCATGGCTGTGAGTACATGACCGGTGGCTGCGTCGTCGTGCTCGGACCGACGGGCCGCAACTTCGCGGCCGGCATGTCGGGCGGCATCGCCTATGTGCTCGACGAGGACGGCAGCTTCGACAAGCGCTGCAACCTCGCCATGGTCGATCTGGAGCCGGTCGCCGCCGAGGCCGAGGCGCTCGAGCGTCGCGGTCACCAGAAGGCCGACCTGCACAGCCACGGCCTCGTCGATGTCATGACCGACATGTCGACCGGCGACGAGGAGCGGCTGCTGAAGCTGATCCAGAACCACCGCCACTATACGGACTCGGCCCGTGCCGCCGAGATCCTCGAACGCTGGTCCGAGTTCCTGCCGCGCTTCCGCAAGGTGATGCCGGTCGAGTACCGCCAGGCGCTGAAGGAGATGACGGCGCAACAGGCCGCCGACCGCACCGGGCTCGAGGTTCTCGAGGTCGGCCTGCCGCTGAAGGGCAAGGCGCGCGGTCAGGCAAGGAAAGGGTGACGGGACGGATGGGCATTCCCCAACTCGACGCCGCCGACGATCCGTCCGCGATGCCGGACCTGCGACATCAGCTTCGTGCGGCCGGTCGCGAAGGGCAACGCTGAGGATCGTCGTGTCAGGGATGTGCAGACCGGGCCGCTTCTGAGGGCTGAAAGCGGCGGCGTGCATCCCCGCCGTCACGCATACCTGTCCAGATGAGTTTCATCGTCAGCCCGCCGCCACCATGTGAACCTCAGGGAGACGACCCATGGGCAAGATCACCGGCTTCCTCGAGGTCGAGCGCAAGGACCGCGACTACGCACCCGTCGAGGAGCGCATCAAGCACTGGCAGGAGTTCGTCGTGGCCGACCCCGAGCCGGTCGTGCGCCAGCAGGCCAGTCGCTGTATGGATTGCGGCATCCCGTTCTGTCACAACGGTTGCCCGGTCAACAACCAGATCCCCGACTGGAACGACCTCGTCTATCGCGGGCACTGGGAGGAAGCCTCGCGCAACCTCCACTCGACCAACAATTTCCCCGAGATCACCGGCCGGATCTGCCCCGCCCCGTGCGAGGCCTCCTGCACGCTCAATCTCGAGGACCAGCCGGTCACCATCAAGTCGATCGAATATGCGATCGCCGAGAAGGCCTTCGAGGACGGGCTCGTCCGTCCCGAGCGCGCCGAGCGGCGGACCGGCAAGCGCGTCGGCATTGTCGGCTCGGGTCCCGCCGGCCTCGCCGCCGCCCAGCAGCTCGTCCGCGCCGGCCATGAGGTCCACGTCTTCGAGAAGAACGCCTGCCCGGGCGGATTGCTGCGCTACGGCATTCCCGACTTCAAGCTCGAGAAGACCGTGGTCGAGCGGCGCATCGCCCAGATGGAAGCCGAGGGCGTCAAGTTCCACTGCAACGTCCATGTCGGCGTGACGAAGCCGGTCCTGGCGCTGGAGAAGGAATTCGACGCCGTCCTGCTCGCCGGCGGCGCCGAGCGCCCGCGCGATCTCGACGTCCCCGGCCGCGATCTCGGCGGCATCCATCTCGCCATGAGCTTCCTGCCCCAGCAGAACCGCCGCGTCTCGGGCGAGCCGCTGTCGAAGCAGCAGACCGGCGAGATGGCGCAAGGCCTCGATGTCGTCGTCATCGGCGGCGGCGACACCGGCTCCGACTGCATCGGCACCTCGATCCGCCAGGGCGCCCGCTCGGTCACCCAGATCGAGATCATGCCGGCCCCGCCCGAGAGCGAGGTCAAGAGCCTCACCTGGCCGCACTGGCCGATGCGGATGCGCACCTCGACCAGCCAGGCGGAGGGCGCCAAGCGCGACTTCGCAGTGACGACCAAGCGCTTCGAGGGTCGCGACGGCCGCGTCACGGCGCTCGTCTGCGCCCGCGTCGACAGCGCCATGAAGGAGATCCCCGGCTCGGAGTTCGAGCTGAAGGCCGATCTCGTCCTGCTCGCCATGGGCTTTGTCTCGCCCCTCGCCGAGGGGATGATCGCCGATCTCGGCCTCGAGCTCGACGGCCGCAAAAATGTGCGCGCCAACGATCGCGACTATCGCACCTCGCGGCAGAAGGTGTTCGCCTGCGGCGACATGCGTCGCGGCCAGTCGCTGGTCGTGTGGGCGATCCGCGAAGGCCGCCAGGCTGCCCATGCCATCGACTTCTCGTTGATGGGGCACACCGACCTGCCGCGCTGAGGCGGAACGAACGGCCAAGGCTCGCTTGCCCGTCGTCAGGGCCCGCCGTCAGGGCCCGTCGAGCACCCGGCGCAGTGCCTCAGACAGCTCGGTCAGCGAATAGGGCTTGCGCAGCAGCGCCAGCCCCTTGGCCGCATCGTTCCCGCCGGCCATCGTCTCGCCGGTGAAGCCCGAGGTGAGCAGCACCTTGACCCGAGGGTGGCTCTTGGCGAGCGCAAGGGCGAGATCGACGCCCGACATGCCGCCCGGCATCACCACGTCGCTGAAAACGATGTCGGGCAAATGGCCCGCGCCGATCCGAGCGAGTGCCTCCCGGGCGGTCTCCGCCTCCTCGACGCGGTAGCCGAGCTCGGCGAGCCGGCGGACCGCCAGCCGGCGCACTTGCGGATTGTCCTCCACTACGAGCACCAGCTCGCCGCGCGTCGCCGCGACGCCGCTCGTCACCCCCGCCCCGCTCGCCTCGGCCGGCATCGCCGCCGCCCGCGGCAGGAAGAGATTGACCGTGGTGCCCCGCCCCGGCTCGCTGTCGATCGTGACCTGGCCACCCGACTGCCGCACGAAACCGTAGATCGTGCTGAGCCCGAGCCCGGTGCCGCGCCCGTGCTCCTTGGTGGTGAAGAAAGGCTCGAAGGCGCGCTGCAGCACCTCCGGCGTCATGCCCGTACCATTGTCCGACACCGAGAGGCGTACATAGTCGCCCGGTGGCAGGCCGGTCTCCCCCGCTCCACCGATCGGCGAATTGTGCGTGCGAATGACGAGCTTGCCCCCGCTCGGCATCGCGTCGCGCGCATTGACGGCCAGATTGACGATGGCGTTCTCGATCTCGCTCGGATCGACCTTGACCGGCCACAGATCGGGCGCCAGCACCGTCGACAGATCGATCGGCTCGCCGATCGCCCGCCGGAGCAACTCGGTCATGCCGAGCACCTGGTCGTTGAGATCGAGCACCGCCGGATCGAGCCGCCGGCGCCGCGCGAAGGTGAGCAGCCGGCCCGTCAGTCGCGCGCCCATCTCCGCCGCCTCGATGGCCTCCGCGATCAGCTCGCGCGCCGGCCCCCCGCCGAGCCGCATGTCCATCAGCT
>JAWKWA010000013.1:0-120808 GCA_041397765.1 Hyphomicrobiaceae bacterium
CTGGGATCGTCTGGCGACCTCGCGCGCCTCGCTCTTCAGGCGGGACCTCTAGGGGAGCGAATTCGACACTTCAATCCCGGTTGCCGCGACGGGCGTACTCAAGTGTCGAATTCGAGAGTGCCACCAGGATCTAAGGGCCTTCCAGTTGTTCCGATGATTCCGGCATTTGCTCGCGCGGGCTCTGAAACGGGTAGCAAATGCCGGAATCGCATCACTAGATCGAGGCAGGCGCGTCGCGCGTCCGCCATCAGCACTTCAACGGGACGTTTCGGATCTGGAGCGACACGGCGGCCGAGACGAGAGTGCCAGCCGGCGAGGAGAGTGAGAATGGCGAAGAAGCTCGACAGGGGCACCGTCAAGGAGGCCATCGCCCGCCGCGATCGCGCCGTCTACGAGCCGGTCGTGCCGGAGATGCAGCTCGGCTTCATCCACAACAATGTCGATTGCATCGGCTGCCGGGCCTGCGAGATCGCGTGCAAGGACAAGAACGGGCTGCCGCCCGGTCCGCGCTTTCGTCGCGTCATGTACATCGAAGGCGGAACCTATCCCGAGGTCTACGCCTACAAGGTCAACATGTCGTGCAACCATTGCGCGGAGCCGGCCTGCCTGCCGACCTGCCCGACGGGTGCGATCTTCAAGCGCGAGAAGGACGGCATCGTCGACATCGATTCGACACTCTGCATCGGCTGCCGGCGTTGCGAGGCGGCCTGCCCGTTCGGCGCGCCGCAGTTCATTCCCGAGCAGAACATCGTCGCCAAGTGCAACATGTGCGTCGACGAGATCGACGCCGGCCGCAAGCCCTATTGCGTGATGGCGTGCATGATGCGCGTGCTCGATATCGGGCCGATCGCCGGGCTCATCGACGGCAGCTACGAGACGAAGGCGCGCGGACCCGAGGACAAGGTGGTGCGGCAAGTGAAGACCATGGCCGATCCCGAGCTCACCAATCCCTCGATCGTCTTCGTCGCGCACGACCAGGGAGCGGTGAAGTGATGGGGGACGAGGGCGCGCGCGCAGGTGTCGCGCGGGAAGGCACGGGCGCAGAGGTGACCGCAGTCGATGCGGCCGAGGCGGCGGCGCTCGCGCGCTTCCGGTCGGGGGCCGCCGACGACATGCGGCTGCTCGCTGCGCTGCACGACCACGAGCCGGATGCGGAGCTCATCGAGAGTCTCAGGACGCTGCCGTTCCACAGGCGTCTCGCGCTCGCGATGCGTGGCGAGGAGGGGCGAAGCGCGGTGGCGGCGATCGATGCGGCGCTCGCGGCACTGCCTCGTCCGCTCGAGCAGGCGACGCTCGACAATCTCTCCGTCGCCTTCGCCGACATCTATCTCACCTATCGCTACCGGGCGGCGCCCAACGAGTCCGTCTGGCTCGACGACGACAATCTGGAACGTCAGGCGCCGATGTTCCGCGTGAGGCAATGGTACCGGCGCTATGGCGTCGGGACGGCGGACTGGGCGAAGCGCTCCGAGGACCATCTGGTGCTCGAGCTGCAGTTCCTCGCCCATCTGCTGTCACTCGCCGAGGCGCCCGAGGCCCTCGCCGATGCCGCGCGCTTCCTGGACCAGCACCTGTTGCGCTGGGTCGGGATGTTTGCCGCGCAGCTGCGCAAAGCGGGAGCGCCACCGCTCTATCAGGGGCTCGCAGATCTGACGGTGGCGCATCTCGACGAGCTGCGTCAGCATCTGGTGGCGATCACCGGTATCGCCCGTCCGGTCCCGGTGAGCGAGACCGCGGAACAGAAGCGGGCACGGCGCAGCAAGGTGCCGAAGCTGCCTGATTGCGGTGGTCGTCCGTTCGTGCCGGGCAGTGGTCCGAGCTGGTAGGCGCGGGCCGGCGATCGGACTTGGTCCGCGCGCCAGAGCAAACGGAACGAGCAAACGGAAAGAAGAGGCCGGCGGCGAGCCGGCCTCGAGGTGGAGTGGAGGGAAGAGCCCGAGCGGGCCATCGGCCGATCGCGGCTCAGGCGAACAGGAAATCGGCATAGCCGCTGGCGGCGATGTCGAAGCGATCGACACCGACGAGCGTGACATAGCCCGAGCCGTAGTCGACCTCGCTCGACAGGATGCCGTTCACATAGACGTCGCTGACGAAGATATCGAACGGGTCGATGGCACCGGTGCCGCGCAGATCGAGCCAGTCGACGCCGAGCGTGAAGTCGAGCACGAGATCGTCGCCGTTGGCCCAGCCGATCTGGAAGGTGTCGATATTGCCGCCGCCGACCATCACGTCGTTGCCGGTGCCGCCGTAGATGCGGTCGTTGCCCCAGCCACCGTTCAGATAGTCCGCGCCCGAGCCGCCGTTCAGGAAGTCGTGGCCGCTCTCGCCATAGAGGCGATCATTGCCCGTTTCGCCATAGAGCGCGTCGTTGCCGGTGTAGCCATAGAGACGGTCGTTGCCGGTGTAGCCGAGCAGGCGATCATTGCCCGAGCCGCCATCGACCAGATCGTTGCCCGAGCCCGCATCGACATAGTCGTTGCCCGCTCCGGCGAAGATACGGTCGTTGCCACCGCGCGCATAGATGCTGTCGTTGCCGGCGAAACCGTACATCGTGTCCGACCAGGCGCTGCCGCGGATGAGGTTCGAGGCGTTGTTTCCGTAATAGGTCGGCACTGTTGCTCTCCATCGATCTGCCAGGTTGCCGGAGCCGTTGGGCTGCGGGCTTTCGATCGAGAAATAGAGGGCGGCGGCTGAACCGGCGGTGAACCCAGTTTGGCGGAATCCGGGCGCTTTTGGGGAATCCGGGCGCGTTGGCAGACTGGGCGGTGCGGCGCAAACCGGCACCGTGCGGTGCGGCACGTCGGCACGAGGGCAGCGACCGCCCACAATTCCGCCACAGCTGCTGGCGTATAGGGCGCCGCCTGCGACGGGGCCGGAGAGCCCGCGGGCAGGGTCCGCGCCCACCGGCCAATATGAGGCGCGGCCTCAGGTGATCACGAGCAGACGGGTGTCAATCGATGAAGAGAATCGTGCTGGCCGCAGCCCTATCGGTCGCAGCGGTCGTGGCTGTCGAGGCCGAGGAGAGCTTCAAACTCCCCAAGGAAGTGACGCCCGCCATGCGCTCGGCCTGCGAGGCCGACGTCCGGCGGCTGTGCGTCGGCGCCAATCCGACGGTCGCCAAGGTCAAACGCTGCGTGCTCGCGCAGTTCCGCAGGCTCAACATGCGCTGCCAGATCGTGCTCGCCTCGGCCGGCTTCTCGCCATAAGGGGGCGGAGGTGCTCGGTCAGTGGCCGCGGACGCGGTCGAGCTCCATCTTGCCGGCGGCGGGACGCACGCGGTGCCCCTGGCGCTGGCTGATGAGATCGGGCCGGTAGCGGGCGACGAGGGCCTCGAGTTCCTCGATGGTGACGTCGGAGTTCTCGACCGGGACCTCGACCGAGCGGGCGCCGGCTTTGGCCGCGGCCTCGGGGCTGGCGATCAGCAGGAGGCCGCCGGTCTGGCGGTCGATGGCGCCGAAATGGCTCCAGGGCTCGGTGCGCTCGCCGAGCAGGCCGAGCGTTGTGACGCCGGAGCGGTCGATCCGGTAGGCGACGCGGCGGATGCTGGAGACGAGGCGCACCAGCGCGGCGAGCGCAAGGCTCGCCAGGCCGCTGATGAGTGCTGCGCGCATGATCGCGGGATCGAGCAGGAAGTCGAGCATCCTCAGGAGCGGCCGCGAGCCGGTATCCTCGACGGCGACGGCGGTGACGCCGAGCCAGATGAGGGCGAGGCCGAGACCGATCAGGATGCCGCCCGGCCGGCGTGTGCCACCGACACGGACGATGGCATGCTCGATGCGGTTCTCGTACATGGGTGGTGCCTCCGGACGGTGCTTTCGCGCAATGTCGGGAGCTGTCGCGATCCCAGAACGACGCGCGTGGCGATCGGTCGGCCGCGCGTCACCCGCCCGCGCAAGCCGAGCCTCTTCGACGATACTAGTGCTGACAGACTTAACGGCCGGTAAAGCCTGGCCGTCCGCGCCGATCACAAGCCGGCGACGAAGCCGTCCTTCCTCGGATCGCTGCCACCGATCAGCACGCCACGGGCGCGGTCGATGCGGATGATCTGGCCGCCGCCGAGCGGCTCGTCGGGCCGCACGACGGCGTGGCCCATGGCCCCGAGCGTGGCCGCGACATCGTCCGGCACGCCGTGCTCGGCAACGAGGCTGTCGCCCTCGAAGAAGCAGCGCGGGGCATCGAGCGCAGCCTGAGGATCGAGGCCGAAATCGACCATGTTGGTGAAGGCGGTGACATGGCCGACGGGCTGATAGGCGCCGCCCATGACGCCGAAGCAGATCTCGGCCTCGCCGTTCCGCGTCGCCATGGCGGGGATGATGGTGTGGAGGGGGCGCTTGGCCGGTGCCAGCACATTGCGGTGGCCGCGGCTCAAGACGAAGCCGCAGCCGCGGTTCTGCAGGGCGATGCCGGTCTTCTCAGAGACGATGGCGCTGCCGAACGACCAGAACACCGAGTTGATGAAGGAGACCGCCATGCCGTCGCGGTCGACCACCGAGAGATAGATGGTGTCGGAGCCGGGCGGCGGCGGCACCGGGCCGAGATCGGCGCGGCGGCGGTCCGGGTCGATCCGCGAGGCGAGCTCGTCGGCGAGGGCGCCCGAAAGCAGATGGGCGAGCGGCACATCGGCCTTCTCAGGATCGGCGATGAAGGTATCGCGGGCGCGATAGGCCTGGCGTGCCGCCTCGATCAGCAGGTGATAGCGCCGGGCGGTGACGGGGCCATCGGGCTTCACGCCGAGCCGGTCGAGGATGGCGAGGATGACGAGGGCGGTGACGCCGTGGCCGTTCGGCGGGATCTCGGCGAGGTCGAGGCCGGCATGGGCGCCGGCGATCGGCTCGACCCATTGGCCGCGATGGCGAGCGAAGTCCTCGAGCGCATGGGCGCCGCCGAGCGCGCGGAGCGTCGCAACCATGTCCTCGGCGACCGCGCCTTCGTAGAAGCCGCGCCGGCCCTCGCGGGCGATCGCCCTGAGGCTCTGCGCGAGGGCGGGCGAATGCATGATGGCTCCTTCGGCCGGCGCGGCGCCATCCTTCAGGAGATGCCGGCGCGCCCCGGCGTGGTGCCTGAGGCGGGGCTCCTCGCGGCGCCAGTCCGAAGCGACGCGCGGCGTCACCACGAAGCCGTCCTCGGCATGAGCGATGGCCGGTGCCAGCAGGCGGTCGAAGCCGCGCGTGCCATAGGCCTCGATGAGCATCGACCAGCCGTCGATGGCACCGGGCACGGTGACGGCATGAGGCGAGTTGACGTCGATGCGCTCGGCACCCGAGGCAAGAAGTGGCTCGGGGTCCAGCCCCATGGGCGAGCGGCCGGAAGCGTTGAGGCCGCGCAGCGGCTCGCCGGGCCGTGCGATGATGGCGAAGCAATCGCCACCGATGCCGGTCGATTGCGGCTCGACCACGCACAGCACGGCCGAGGCGGCGACCGCCGCGTCGACCGCATTGCCGCCCTCCTTCAGCACGTCGAGGGCGGCGAGGGTGGCATGGGGGTGAGAGGTCGCGCACATGGCACGAGACGAATAGGCGACGGAGCGCCCCGGCTTCTGGAAATCGCGCATCGGTTCTGGCCTTGCCTTCGGGTCGGTCGAGGGCGAAGTTGAGGGGAGAACGGGGCGGACGGTCAAGGGGCAGGAGCCATGCAGATCGCGCAGATCAATGTCGGGCGCGTGCGGTATCCGCTCGACGATCCGAGGATGGCAGGCTTCGTCGACAATCTGGCGCGCGTCAATGCCATCGCCGAGCGCAGCGAGGGCTTCGTATGGCGCCTCATCGGCGAGGGCGACGATGCGACCTCGATCAAGCTCACCGACGATCCGCAATTCATCATCAACATGTCGGTCTGGGCCGGCCCCGAGGCGCTCGAGGCTTTCGTCTACCGGACCGTGCATGGCCGGTTCGTGCAGCGGCGCGAGGACTGGTTCGAGCCCTATCCCGGGCCATTCCTGGCGCTCTGGTGGGTCGGCGAGGGCGAGCGACCGACACCGCAGGAGGGCTTGAGGCGGCTTCGCCTCCTCGAGGCGCAGGGGCCCTCGAGCGAGGCGTTCACCCTGACGAGGCGATTTCCCATGCCGGCTCGCTGAGCGCCAGAGCGCTTTGCGATCTGGCATAGGTTCGGCGCGAGGTACTCAGATCCCGGAAGCTCCGGGGTTCAGACGATATCGCCGCGATAGCGCTCGGGCAGGGTGGCGGGGAGATCGGTCGGCAGCCAGCCTCGCAGCTCGGCGATATGGGAGGCGGGCAGGCCGAACGCCTCGGCGCCGGGCAGGACCGCGGTCAGCATGTAGTCGAGGCGGGCGGGGCCGGGATGTGGCCGGCCGGAGACGTAGACGATCGCCTCGCGCGGGGCGCCATCGGCATGATCGACCGAGACCTGAAGCCGGCGATAGGCACCGACGCGGACACCCTCGTAGCCGTCGAGCGTCAGGAGATGGCTCTCGTCGCAGTGCCACAAGCCGCCATGTACGACGCCACCCGGCTCGGCAACGATGTTGGCGGTGCCGGTCGTCGTGATGACAAAGCGCCAGCCGGCGAGCACTGCCCGGCCGGCCATCACCGAGCCAGGGCAGCGCTCCGCCATCTGCACGGGCGACAGATTGGAACCGTAGGCGAAGTAGAGCGGCATCGCAGTTCAGGCCGCCACGGTGGCGCCGCGCGGATCGGGGCCATAGGCGTTCGGCCCCTCGCGGCCCTCGAGGATGCCGAGATCGACCAGCCACCAGATCATGACGCCGAGGCTGATCACGCCGACGATCATCTGCAGGGTCAGCATCGTCGGATCCATCATCATCGCCATGACGTCGCCGTCGCCGCCGAGCATCACGATGTTCTGATAGATCGAGAACAGCCAGCCGGGCACGAACAGCAGCAGCCACTTGGCGGACTTACCGCGGTCGTGCGCGCGCTTGGCCGCCACCGCGAAGAACATGTAGGCCGGGATGAGGCCGACGAGCGTCCAGACGATCATGGCGGTCTTGTTGACCGTCATCTGCGGCAGTTCGCCTTCCGCCGCCGGCATGGTGGTCTCGACGATGCCGCCGAAGATCTGGTTGACGATCAGATAGAGCGCGAGCATCAGCGCGAAGGACAGCACCGAGCCGAGCCAGAAACGGCCGCGCATGATGCGGCCCTCGAATGACGTCAGGAGATCCATGATTTCCTCTCGTTTGCGATCAGGCCTCCACCCGGCCCGCCGCCGGGTGGATCGTGATCGGGCCGGAGTGACACCGGCGTTGACGCTGGTCGAGGGTCATTCTCACGCGGCGCGCGGATCGGGGCCGTATTTGTTGGGGCCCTCGTTGCCCTCGAGTATGCCGCACTCGACGAGCCACCAGATGAAGCCGACGAGGATGAAGGACAGGACGATCATCAGCAGGTACCACCAGCCCGACTTGCCGCGGTCGTGCAGGCGCTTGACCGTGTAGGCGATGCTCCACCACAGGCCGAGCAGGCCGGATATGCCGTAGATGATGAAGGCCGGCATCATCGCCGGATTGCCATAGTCGAATTGCGGATTGCCGAGGGCGTCGAGAACCGGTTGGCCGTTGGCGTCGAGCACGAGCATCTGGTCCATCGGTACGAGCATGAAGATCAGTCCCATCGATACGATCGACAAGAGGACGCTCATCAGCACGCCGAGCCAGAAACCACCCCGGCCGATCCGGCCGTTCAACGAAAAGAGAATGCCACCAAGTCCCATCGCCTTGACCCCTCTGTCAGCGGATTGAGGTGGCGAGGTTAGCCGAGGCCTGTTGCGAGTCAAAGTCGTGGCGGCGGAATATTGTTGTAAATTGGTAACAGTGGGCAGCTACCCGTCGTCACCGGGGCTCATGCTCCGTCGACGAGGCGATCACCCTGTTTTGGAGCGGACATCCCGGCTCCGTCGCAGTCGCGTGCTCCGGCTCAGCCGAACTCCATGATGACGGCATCGACGGCGAGACTGTCGCCGGGCTTGGCCTTCACGGCCTTCACCACCGCATCGCGCTCGGCCTTCAGGATGTTCTCCATCTTCATCGCCTCGACGACGCAAAGCGCATCGCCAGCCTTGACCTCGTCGCCCACGGACACGTGCACCGCCTTGACGAGGCCCGGCATCGGGCAGAGCAGGAGGCGGGAGGTGTCGGGCGCCTGCTTCACCGGCATCAGGCGGACGAGATCGGCCTCGCGGCGGGTGTAGACACGCACATTGGCCTCGACGCCGCGATAGGCGAGGCGGACGCCGTTGGCGATCGGACGAACCTGCACCGCCACCGGCCGGCCGTCGATCGAGCCCTGCCAGACCGGCTCGCCGGGCCACCACGGGGAGAGGAGCGTCATCACACGGGGACGCTCGGCGTCGGCGAACGTCACAGTAAGGGGACCGTCCTCGCCGTTCGCCACCTCGACCTGCCGCGTCGCGCCGCCGACATCGACGATGCGGGTCGCGGCGAAGCGGAAAGCGGGCCCGGTCATCTGCTGACTGATCTGGCGGCGACGGGCATTGCCGAGATGGTCGATGGCGGCGCCAACCGCCGCCAGCACGTCGAGCTCCTCGCCCTCGGGGGCACGGTGGCGGAAGCCGTCGGGGTACTCCTCCTTGATGAAGCCGGTCGAGAGCCGACCCTCGCGCCAGCGCGGGTGCTGCATGAGCGCGGTCAGGAAGGGGATGTTGTGGCCGATGCCGTCGATGGCGAAGGCGTCGAGGGCACGGGCCATGCCGTCGATCGCCTCGGTCCTCGTTCCGGCATGGGTGACGAGTTTGGCGATCATCGGATCGTAGTACATGGAGATCTCGCCGCCCTCGGTGACGCCGGTGTCGTTGCGCACGGTGACGCCATCGATCACGCCCTCGGCGGGCGGGCGGTAGCGGACGAGACGGCCGATCGAGGGGAGGAAGCCGCGGAACGGATCCTCGGCATAGATGCGGCTCTCGACCGCCCAGCCCTTCAATTTGATGTCGGACTGCCTGAAGGGGAGCTTCTCGCCGGCGGCGACGCGGATCATCTGCTCGACGAGGTCGATGCCGGTGACGAGCTCGGTGACGGGATGCTCGACCTGGAGACGGGTGTTCATTTCCAGGAAGTAGAAGGAGCGGTCCTGGCCGGCGACGAACTCGACCGTGCCGGCGCTGTCGTAGCCGACGGCCTTGGCGAGGGCGACCGCCTGCTCGCCCATGGCCTTCCTCGTTCGCTCGTCGAGAAGGGGCGAGGGGGCCTCCTCGATGACTTTCTGGTTGCGGCGCTGGATCGAGCATTCGCGCTCGCCGAGATAGACGACCTGACCGTGCTTGTCGCCGAGCACCTGGATCTCGATGTGGCGCGGATTCTCGATGAATTTCTCGATGAAGATGCGGTCGTCGCCGAAGGAGGCCTTGGCCTCGGAGCGGGCGAGGGTGAAGCCCTCCTCGCATTCCTTGGCCGAATAGGCGATACGCATGCCCTTGCCGCCGCCGCCGGCGGAGGCTTTGATCATCACCGGATAGCCGATCTCGGCGGCGATGCGCACGGCCTCGCGGACATCGCCGATCTCGCCGAGATGGCCCGGGACCGTCGAGACCCGGGCCCGGGCGGCCGCCTTTTTCGATTCGATCTTGTCGCCCATGGCGGCGATCGCCTTGGGGTTCGGACCGATGAAGACGATGCCGGCCTTCTCGAGCGCCACGGGGAAGGCCTCGCGCTCGGAAAGGAAGCCGTAGCCGGGATGCACCGCCTCGGCGCCGGTCACCTTGCAGGCCTCCACGATCCGATCGATGAGCAGGTAGGACTGGGCAGCCGGCGGCGGGCCGATATGGATGGCCTCGTCGGCCATCTCGACATGGAGGGCGTCGCGGTCGGCGTCGGAATAGACCGCGACGGTGGCGAGCCCGAGCTTTCTTGCCGACTTGATGATGCGGCAGGCGATCTCGCCGCGGTTGGCGATCAGGATCTTCTTGAACATGGTCTCCCCCGCGCTCGCCGTTCTCCTCCGGCCGGCCGATCGGCCTCCCGGCGGCGTTCCCTCGCGTTCAGGCGTCGCCGGGTTCTAGACGCGGGCCGTCTCATCGTAAACTTGTGATTTGGTCCAAGTCGGCGGCGGGCCTAGAGCCTGTCGCGACATTTGAAGGGATCGGCGGGGCGCGGCAAGCCCGAGAGCGGCCGTGCAGCGGTCCGGGAGAGCAGACATGCAGGACAAGCCGGGCGATGGCCTCGACAACGCAGTGCCGGCGGTGACCGCCGGGGCGCCGGCTCTGGCGCCCCATGGCGGCATCGGCCCCTTACCCAATGGGAGCGGCGCCGGGCGGCCGATGCGCCATGTCGTGCCGCGCGCGCTCGTCAACCGGATCACCGACTGGCTGATGGAGCAGGCGCTCGCCGATACCGATCTCCAGACCATCGTCGAGGGGTGTTGCGAGCGCATTCTCGCCGCCGGCATCCCGATCGCGCGGGCGTTCTTCGGCTTCAGCGTGCTCCATCCGCTGCATTCGGCCAAGAGCTTCACCTGGCGACGCGGGCAGCCGATGGCGACGGACGACTATCCCCATTCGCCCGAGGGGCTGACCGAGAATTTCCGCAAGAGCCCCTTCCACTATCTGATGACGCACCAGCTCGATGTGCTGCGTGTCCCGCTCGACTGCCCGGTCCGGCAGTTCGATTTTCCCATCGTCGCGGATCTGCGCCGGGAGGGCATCACCGACTATCTCGCCTTCCGGATCGCCTTCGACCGCACCGAGCTTCGCGGGCTGACGGGCTCGTGGGCCTCCGATCACGGCGGCGGCTTCTCGGAGGACGACATCGACGCGCTGATGCGCATCCAGCAGCGCCTCGCGGTCGCGACCAAGGTGGCGCTGAAGACCGAGCTGATGCGCAATGTGGTCGATACCTATCTGGGCAGCGGCCCCGGCCGCTTCGTGCTCGACGGGCAGATCCGGCGCGGCGACGGGCAGTCGATCCAGGCGGCCATCTGGTTCGCCGACATCCGTGGCTCGACGACCATGGCCGACCGGCTGTCGCAGCAGGCCTATATCGACACCATCAACAGCTTCTTCGATGCGACCGGCTCGGCGGTGGCGGATGCCGGAGGCGAGGTGCTGAGCTTCGTCGGCGATGGTCTGCTCGCCATCTTCCCGACCATCGGGCCGGGGCGGACGGTCGAGGGGGCGGCGGCGGCGGCACTGGAGGCGGCGCTCGATGCGCGGGCGCGCCTCGCCGCGCTCAACAGCCGGCGCAGCGCTGCGGACGACCCGCCGATCGGCTATGGCATCAGCCTCAACGAGGGCGAGGTGCTCTATGGCAATGTCGGCGTGCCGGCGCGGCTGTCTTTCTCGGCCTTCGGGGCGGCGGTCAACGAGGTGACGCGGATCGACCAGCTCACCAAGAGCCTGCGCGAGCCGATCCTGGTGAGCGAGGCGCTGGCGCGCCATGTCGATCACCCCTGGCGGCCGATGGGCAAGTTCAAGCTGCGCGGCGTCGAGAGGCGCATCCGCATCCTGGCACCGCGGCTCGCCACGCTCGAGGATGTGGCCTGAAGCGGCCGGTCGGTCAGGCCCTCGCACTCTCGATGCGGTTGCGGACGAGGTCGGCGGCGCCGCGCAGCGAATAATACTGCTCGTGATAGGCGCGCGGGATGGGGATGGCGGCGAGGGCGCGCTCGATGCGGTCGATCTCGGCGAGATGCACCGGACTGTGTGCCTCGGCGGGTTCCTGCTGGAGTGCGTCCTCGAGCGATTTCAATTGGCCGTACCAGTAGAGCAGGCGCTGCTGGATGCGCCAGCGCAGCACCGCCGGCACGATGTTCACGATCGGAATGAGCACGGTCAGGATCGGCAGCACCATGATCTGCATGCGCTCGATGAAATTGGCGAGCCAGAACGGCATGTGACGGAGCAGGAAGCCCTTGCCGTCGGCATAGACCCGCTCGGCATCCTCGGAGAGCTGGAGCTCGGGGTCCTCGCCCTTGGGAAACTCGCCGGCGCGGTTGAACATGCCGCCACCGCTGTGGACCTCCTGGAGCGCATCGACGAGCAGCTCGACGAGGGCCGGATGGACCGTATCGCGGGCAACGAGGGCAGCCATCGGCGCGACCAGATGGATGTCCTGGGGTGGGGCGTCCTTGACGAGGCTGACGGCGCCGCGCGGCAGCACGATGTGGGAGAGATAGGGGAAGCGGCGGGTATAGGCCTCGGCATGGGTGAGGCTCATGACGCGCACGTCGGGCGTCGTGAGCAGCAGGCGGACGGCAGGTGCGCCCGAGGCCGCGACGAGGATCACGGCGTCGGCCGTTCCGTCGCGCAGGTTCTCGACGGCCTTGCCGGTCGGATCGTCGAGGAAGGTGGTGTTGCTGTCGTCGATGTCGTTGGCGGCGAGCAGTTCGAGGGCGAGCTTGCGGGTGCCGCTGCCGACGGGGCCGATCTCGATATGCCGTCCCGACAGCTCGCTCAGGCGGTCGAGGGGAAGGTCATTGCGATAGAAGATCCAGACCGGCTCGACGAAGAGGCGGCCGAGCGAGACGAGGCCATCGGTTGCGATGCCGTTGGTGGCGCCGCCCTGGATGAGGCCGAGATCGAATTTCTGCTCGGGATCGAGCAGGCGGGCGAGATTCTCGCCGGAGCCCTTCGACAGCTCCACATGGAGCTCGATGCCCGAGCGCGCGAGCACTTCGGCATATCGCTTGCCGAAGCCGTAATAGGCCCCGGTCTGGCTGCCCGTGGTGATGACGAGCTCCTTGGGCGGGGCCGGCTCGACGAAGCGGGCGGCGAGCCAGAAGGCGGCGATGACGATGAGCAGCGCGGGCGCGACGACCATCGCGACCTCGAGCCATTGTCGCCAGGTCAGGCGGCGCCAGGCCTCGGTCGGCGCGGCAAAGCTGTCCGCCAGTGCCTTTGCCCGTCCGGCGACGTTGCGCACGGATTTGTTGCCTTCGGCCACCCATTTCCTCCCGGAGAGACGCTGCCCGGATCACCGAGGTCGCCCCGCCCGCGGGGACGGAGATTCATCGGGCCGAAGCGCTCCTTTGGCAAGTGCGGCCGAAGCGCGCCGTGACCGGATGGGCGGCATACGTCGCCCGGCAGCGCAGGGGCCGGCGGCGGGAGCGATCCTATACGGGCACGCGCACGATCGCCTTCAGGCCGCCGAGCTGGCTCTCCTCCAGCCAGATGTCGCCGCCATGGACACGGGCGATGTCGCGGGCGATGGCGAGGCCGAGGCCGGTATTGCCCTGGTTCTGGTTGCGGGCGTCGTCGAGCCGGAAGAACGGCCGGAACACGATCTCGCGCTTCTCGGGGGGGATGCCCGGGCCGTCGTCATCGACCTCGATGCGCAGCCAGTGACGGTCCTGGGCGGCGGTGATGACCACCTTGTCGGCATAGCGGGCGGCGTTGGTGACGAGGTTGCCGACGGCGCGCTTGAAGCCGTGGCGGCGCAACTCGACGGGAGCCTTGCGGCGACGGCGGAAATTGAGCTCGATCGGCTTGCCGAAGCGGCCGGCCTCCTCGCGGATCTCCTCGAGCAGCTCGCGGACGTTGACCGGCCTTGCGGCCTCGCCGCTGCCGCCTTTGGCGAAGGCCATGTAATCCTCGAGCATCATCTGCATCTCCTCCACGTCGGAGCGCAGTGCCTGGGTCTCGGGCGTCTCCTCGAGCATGGCGAGCTGCAGGCGGAAGCGGGTCAGCACGGTCCTCAGGTCGTGGCTGACGCCGGCGAGCATGGTGGTGCGCTGCTCGACATGGCGCTCGATGCGGTCGCGCATCTCGAGGAAGGCATTGGCGGCCTGGCGGACCTCCAGAGCGCCGCGCGGGCGCAGGTCCTCCGAGACCGGACGGCCCTTGCCGAAGGCGTCGGCCGCCTCGGCGAGCCGGAGGATGGGTTTGATCTGGTTGCGCAGGAAGAGAATGGCGACGGTCAGCAGCACGAGCGAGGTGCCGACCATCCAGATGAGGAAGATATGCGAGTTCGAGGCATAGGTCTGGCTGCGCTGGGCGACGACGCGCATGATCGCGTCGTCGAGCTTGACGCGGATCTCGACATGCTTCGACTTGCCGACGGTGTCGATCCAGAAGGGATAGCTCACCTGGTCGCGGATCTGGGAGGAGAGCGTGCGGTCGAGCAGATCGAAGAAGGGCTTGGGCCGCGCCGGCGGCAGATCGCCGGTCGGCATGATCTGCAGGGACAGCCCCATCCGGTTGCGGGCGAGCTCGATCAGGCGACGGTACTCGTCGTTGTTGTCGTAGCCCTTGTACATGTCGATCAGCGTGCCGATGTTGCCGGCCGTGGTCTCCGACAGGCGGCGCGTGACCGATTCCCAGTGGCGCTCCATGAAGACGAAGGCGACGACCGACTCGAGCAGCACGATCGGTGCGATGATGATGATCAGCGCGCGGGTGTAGAGCCCCTTGGGGACACCGCTCTGGATGAGGTGGGCGATGCGGCGGCGCAGCGCCATCATGAAGGCGCGCAGCCTGACCGCGCTCCTCGTCCGCAAGGTCCGTTCGCCGGCGAGCGACACCATTATTGCGTGTGCAGGATGTAGCCCCTGCCCCTCACGGTCTGCAGGAACACCGGGTTGGCCGGATCGATCTCGATCTTGCGGCGCAGGCGGTTGATCTGCACATCGACGGCACGCTCGCTGCCGGTCTGGTCGCCGACGATCAGCTCGTGGCGGGGGATGGTGGCGCCGGGGCGCTGGGCGAACAGGCGCAACAGGTCGCGCTCGCGCTCGGTCAGCTTGACCGTCTCCTCGCCGCGCCGCAACTCGCCGCGGCCGACATGGAAGGTGAAGTCGCCGATGCGCACCTCGTCGCGCTGGGCCCCGCCGCCGTCGCGCCTCCTCAGGATGTTGTTGAGGCGGAGCAGCAGCTCGCGCGGATCGAAGGGCTTGGCGAGATAGTCGTCGACGCCGGCCTCCAGGCCCTCCAGACGCGCATCGATCTCGGTGCGAGCGGTCAGCATGAGGATCGGGATCTTGGTGTCGCGGCGAAGCTCGCGGGCGAATTCGAAGCCGCTCATGTCGGGCAGCATGACGTCGAGAATGACCAGATCGAAGGCGAGGCCCTTCATCGCCGAGCGGGCGGAGGCGACGTCGCCGGCGCTCGAGACGCGGTAGCCGCGGTCGTGCAGGAAGCGGGCGAGCAGCGAGCGGATGCGGTCGTCGTCGTCGACGATGATGATATGGGGCGCATCGTCGGGGAGCGGGGGCTTCGCCTTCGTCGCTCCGTTCGTCGCTCCGATGGCGTCGTCGTTCATGGCTCGTCCTCGCAGCCGGATGCCCGCAACCGGGATGATCGCTGCCAGCTCCCGGCCGACGCCGCCGCGTCGGGTCCCTCGCGGGCGATGCGCGACCGCCGTCCGGTGGCCGCCCGCACCGGACGGCAAAACGATTGCCGGGTCCAGCGGGCCGGCGCCTTGCGGCAGGTCAGGGGGCGACATAAGCCCATTTGCCGGCTTTGGTCCACTGGTGGCTGCGCAACTGACCACCTCGTCCGTACCGGACGGCCCTGGCCAGGGGCGGCTCAGTCGAAGGGGGCGCCCCGGGCCGGCGGCGCCGAGCGCGGCGCGGTCGATCAGCGCCAGCACCTCGTCGCGCTCGCTCTCGGTGATCATCGCCAGCAGGAAGCGCTCGACCGCCTCGAACTCGCCGGCGCCCGGCTCACCGGCATCGCGCCGGCCATGCGGCGGATCTGCGGCTCGACGAGGCGGCGGGCCAGCTCGCGGCCGGGACCGGTCGTGTAGAGCAGGCGCTCGCGGCGGTCGTCGGTGCCGGCGCGCTGCTCGATGAAGCCCTTGGCGACGAGCTGTTTCAGGACGCGGGCGAGGCTCTGCTTGGTGATCTGCAGGATGTCGAGGAGGTCGGCGACGCGCATGCCCGGATAGCGGTCGACGAAATGCACGACGCGATGATGCGCGCGGCCGAAGCCGAGCTCAGCGAGGGCCTTGTCGCCGTCGCTGGTGAAGTCGCGATAGGCGAAGAACAGGAGCTCGACCATGGCGACCAGCCGCTCGCGCCGGCTGGCGACCTCTGTCGCCGAGGGGCGGTCGCGGCCGGCACTGCGATGATTGATGAGGCTCGGCATGGATGGCATGCGCTCCGGATTTATGTCAGCTATATTGACATATTTTCGGGTGATTGGTAGCGTTTTCGGCGTTCGAGCGGGCAAAACCGCGAGGATGGCGGGACCCATGCCCGAAGTGCCGCGCCCCTCGGCCGGTGTCAGGTTCCGGGCCGCCCGTGCGATACACCCCTTTTCGAGCGGTCCGTTGCAGATGGCGTGCCGCCGACAGACTGTCCGCATCCGCCGCCTCGCGCCCGATGACGGCCAGCCGGCCGGCTGGCTGCGACGGCCGCGTCTCGAGGAAGCCAGCATTCGCCCGTCGCCGAGGTCTCGTCCAGGGAGCCGCCGGCGCACCGTCAAGCCGATCGACACATGAGGGAGCGAAATCGACGTTCGGGTTGCGCGGGCCGCCGGGCTCGCTCTCGAATGCCGGTCGCAGAGGCTCCGCCGGAAATTCAGGCTTGCAGGTGGTCACACCGATTTCGACAATTGCTCGCGCGGGAACGGGAACGGAAAGCATGGCGCAGCCCGGTCCAATCGTGAGCGCATCCGGAGGTCAATTCCATGGCACTCGTTCCCTATCATGATCGTGACGGCTGGATCTGGCTCAACGGCGAGCTCGTTCCCTGGCGGGAGGCGACACTGCACGTGCTTTCGCACGGGCTCCACTATGCGAGCGCGGTGTTCGAGGGCGAGAGGGCCTATGGCGGAGAGATCTTCAAGCTCACCGAGCACAGCCAGCGGCTGATCGAGAGCGGCCGCATCCTCGATTTCGAGATCCCCTATTCGGTGGCCGAGATCGACGAGGCCTGCCGCCAGACCATGGCCGCCAACAAGCTCACCGACTGCTATGTGCGCCCGATCGCCTGGCGCGGCAGCGAGATGATGGGTGTCAGCGCCCAGCACAACAAGATCAATCTCGCCATCGCCACCTGGGAATGGGGCTCCTATTTCGATCCGGCGCAGAAGATGAAGGGCATCCGCCTCGCCATGGCGCAGTATCGCCGCCCCGATCCGGCGACCATACCGGCCAAGGCCAAGGCGACCGGCCTCTACATGATCTGCACGATCGAGAAGCACCGTGCCGAGCGGGCGGGCTACCAGGACGCCATGATGCTCGACTGGCGCGGCCGGGTCGCCGAATGCACCGGCGCCAACATCTTCTTCATCGAGGATGGCGTCATCCACACGCCGACGCCGGACTGCTTCCTCGACGGCATCACGCGGCGCACGGTCATCGACCTCGCCAAGCGGCGCGGCATCAAGGTGAAGCAGCGGGCGATCTTCCCCGACGAGCTCGACGATTTCTCGGAATGCTTCATCGTCGGCACGGCTGCCGAGGTGACGCCGGTGTCGGAGATCGGCAATCACCGCTTCACGCCCGGCAAGATCTCCGAGACGCTGATGAACGACTACATGACCGAGGTGCAGCCGAAGAAGGCCGGCTGAGCCGGACGACGGGGGGGACGGTACGGCCGAGGCGGAGCAACCCAGGCAGGGCCAGATCCCGCGCGTCTGGGTCCCCGCCCGCGCCGGGATGACGCCGTTGCTTGGCTCGCTCCGGGGCTATTTGGTGCCATACATGCGGTCGCCGGCATCGCCGAGGCCGGGCACGATATAGCCGTGGTCGTTCAGATGGCTGTCGACGGCGGCCGTGTAGATGCGCACGTCGGGATGGGCGTCGGTCAGGGCGGCGATGCCTTCGGGAGCCGCGAGCAGGCAGGCGAACTTGATCTCGCGGACGCCATGCTCCTTGAGGCGCGAGACGGCGGCGGAGACCGAGTTGCCGGTGGCGAGCATCGGGTCGACGACGACGACGAGCCGCTCGGCGGCGTCGTCAGGCAGTTTCATGTAATACTCGATGGCGACCAGCGTCTCGGGATCGCGATAGAGGCCGATATGGCCGACGCGGGCCGAGGGGACGAGCTCGAGCAGGCCGTCGAGCAGGCCCATGCCGGCCCTGAGGATCGGCACGAAGACCAGCTTCTTGCCCTTCAGGAAAGGGGCGGACATGGGGCCGAGCGGCGTCTCGATGGCGCGGGTCTCGAGCGGCAGGTCGCGCAGAACCTCATAGCCGACGAGCAGGCTGATCTCCTTCAGGAGCTGGCGGAAGCTCGCCGAGGAGGTGGTCTTGTCGCGCATCAGCGACAGCTTGTGCGCGACGAGCGGATGATCGACCACCGTCACGTTCGGATGGATCGGCTTCGTCATGGATCGCTTCCCTCCCCGTTCGTTCTGCCGGCGCCGTCCGACAGCACCCGGCCCCTATCCCTGTTCGGCGGTCGGCCGTGCCCGATCAGAACACCGACCCGTCGCTCTCGATCCGCAAGGGCGGCCCGCCGTCGGCTCTCCTCTCGCGGGCGATGCGCCGGCCCGCCGACCAAGTGCCACCCTCGAGGATCGCGCCGAGCGGCAGATCGCGGCCGGCCGGGCCGAGGCGTTCCCTGACGAGGGGCGCGAGACGGTCGAGGAGGGCAACGGTGAGGGCACGCCATTCGACGATCGGCTCGTCGCCGGGGGCCAGCAGCCGGGCGGTGAGCCCCGGGTCCTTCGGCGTCAGCACGCCAAGATCGAGAAAGAGGCCGCCATTGCGGTATTCGGCAAGGCCCGTCAGTCCGTCGAGGCCCGCGACCCGGAGGCCCGCCTCCTCGAGGGGCTCGACGAGCGAATAGGCCAGCCATTGCGAGAGCTTGTGGAACGGGACGAGGCCGGCCGTGCCGTCGCTGGCCATGATCGCGGAGTGCCGCCAGGTATCGCCGAGAGGGACGCCCGCGAGGGTCATGCGGCCGGGCCAGATGGGGCCGAGTGCCTCAAGCAGGAGGACGAGGATGTCGGATGCCTCAACAGCGCCAGCCGTGGCCCCCGTCCGCAGCCGGTCGTAGAGACCGCCGATGCGGCCGCCGGCGCCGAAGAGGTCGGGCCGTGTGACGATCGTGGCGCCGAGGCGGTTGAGGAGCGCGGCACGGCCTTCGAGACCGGCGAGCGGATTGCCGGGGCCGGCCTGGAAGGCCTCGGCGAGGCGGTCTGGGGTCAGCCGCATGAGGCCCGGCGCGTCGGCCTCGAGGCGGCTGCTGCGGCCGGTCGAGAAGAGGCCGTTGCGGAAGGCCTCGATGCTGGCGATGGCGAGGCCCTCGGAGCGGGCGAGAAGGGTGCCGGTCACCGGATCGCGGTACTGCCAGCGCGGGCCGGCGCCGGCATCGAGCAGCACGCTCGTCACGGCAAGGTCGAAGCGGACGCGGGCGCGCTCGTCGGGGTCGTGGTCGAGGCCGGCAGCGATGGCCTGCCAGCGATCGGCGCCGGCGACGCGAAAATGCCGCCAGCGGGCATGAAGAGGGATGTCGAGACCTGGATAGTTGGCGCGGATCGTGGTGGTGACATAGTCGGCGACGGCCGGCAGCCGGTCCGCGGCGAGAGCGAAATGGCGGAGGCGACCCTCGAGCCCGGCGGCGAGCACCTGCCCGCAGCGCTCGCGCACGGCAACGGCGCCAAGAAGGCCGAGCGCGGCGCCGCGATCGGCGACGGCGGGCGTGCTCACATGATCCGCTTCCTGTCCCAGCTCCTGCGATGGCGCCATGCTCGCCTTCCCGTCCAGTCCCGGCCAGCGGCCGTCAGTATTTGTCGAGCCCGCGGCCCTTGGTGGCGGCGAGGTCGCTCGGTTTCGACACCGTCTCGTCGATGTAGTAGCCGGCCGCCTTCTTGGCATCCATCTCGACGCGGGCATCGGCCGGAATGAGCTCGTCGGGGATGGGTACGCGCTCGTCGATGGCGATGCCATGGGCGGCCATGGCGTCGAACTTCATGTTGCTCATGGAGATCCAGCGGTTGATCCGCTTCATACCGAGCCAGTGGAAGACGTCGGGCATCAGGTCCTGGAAGCGCATGTCCTGGACGCCGGCGACGCATTCGGTCTTCTCGAAATAGGCCGCGGCGCTGTCGCCGGCCGGATTGCGCTTCCTTGCATTGTAGACGAGGAACTTCACCACCTCGCCGAGCGCGCGACCCTCCTTGCGGTTGTAGACGATGAGGCCGGCGCCGCCCTTCTGGGCCGACTTGATGCACTCCTCGATGCCGTGCGTCAGGTAGGGCCGGCAGGTGCAGATGTCGGAGCCGAAGACGTCGGAGCCGTTGCACTCGTCATGGACGCGGCAGGCGACCTCGCCACGGCGGTCCCACAGCCGCTCGATCTCGCCGAAGATGTAGAGCGTGATGTTGCCGATCGGCGGCAGGAACACCTTGCGGTCGGGCCGGGTGATGAGCTCGGAGAACATGGCGCCAGTGTGCTCGAACAGCTTGCGGCGGAGGTCGGCCTCCTTTACGCCGAGGCGCGCGGCGATGCCCGGCAGATACCAGACCGGCTCGATGGCGGCCTTGGTGACATTGGCCTCGCCGGTGGGCAGGAGCACACGATTGTCGGTGCGGATGCGGCCGGCGGCGATCGCCTCGCGCATCTCGGGCAGAGCGATCCGCGCCCGGGTGATGGCGATGGTCGGGCGGATGTCGAAGCCCGCCTGCAATTCCTCGGCGAAAACCTCGGCGACGCGGTGCCCCCAGGGGTCGAGCGAGACGATCTTGTCGGCGTCGGCCCATTGCGGGAACGGTCCGATCTCGACGGGGGGGAAGGTGTTGGTGAGGTCGGGCCGGTGGATGGGATCGAGCTTGCCGGCGGCGATGGCGAGGGCGCGATAGAGGCCGTAGGCACCCGAATGGACGCCGATGACATTGCGCTGCTCGGGGCTCTTCAGCGAGCCGATCACAGGGCCGCGCTCCCTGGCCGTCGGCGCGCCCCAGTGGATCTCGGGCGCCTTGGCGGTGCCCTTGGAGGGATGCGTGTTGAGGCGGATGTGCTTGGGCTCTGTCATGGCTGCCACCCTGCCGATGGGGGATCGCGGAAAAACCTGCAGTATGATGGAATTCGCCGGACCGGTCGAGCGCAGGATCGTGGCGGCGGCCGGTCCGGTACTTTGCCCGAGGGAGACGAGAGAGCGATGACGGTGATCGGCGAGGATGTCCTGGCAGAGCTTCAAGCCGCCGTCGGGCCGGCCGGGCTGAAGAGCGGGGAGGCGGTGAAGGGCCTCGATCCGGGTATCAACCGGCGCAATCTCGACTGCGGCGTGCTGGTGCTGCCGGGCTCGACGGCCGAGGTGCAGGCGGTCGTCGCGATCGCCGGGCGGCGGGGCATCGGTCTCGTGCCGCAAGGTGGGCGCACCGGGCTCGCGGGCGCCGCCGTCACGCGGCCGGGCGAGATCGCGGTCGGGTTCGCGCGGATGGCGCGGATCGAGGCGCTCGATGCGGCGAGCGGCACGGCGCTGGTCGAGGCGGGCGTGACGCTCGGCGCGCTCGCCCGCGCCGCCGGGGAGGCCGGCCTCTCGCCCGGTATCGATCTTGGCGCCCGCGACAGCTGCACGATCGGCGGCATGATCGGCACCAATGCCGGCGGCATGGAGGCCTTCCGCTTCGGTACCATGCGCCAGCGCGTGCTCGGGCTCGAGGCCGTGCTCGCCGACGGCACGGTGGTCTCGGAGCTGACCGGCGTGAGGAAGGCCAATACCGGCTACGACCTGAAGAGCCTGATGATCGGGGCGGAAGGCACGCTCGGCATCGTCACGCGCGCCGTCATCGGCCTCGTTCCCTGCGAACCGGCGGCGGCGACCGGTCTCGTCGCGCTCGAGGGTGCCGAGGCGGCCGTCGCGCTCCTCAAACGGGCCTTGGCGCGGATCGCGACCCCACCGCTGCGGGCGGAGATCATGTGGGCGGGGCATTTCACGATCACCGCCGGCGATCTTGGCCTTCAACAGCTCGCGACCTTCGCGGCGGCGGCCGGCAGCAAGGCGGGGGTCTATGTCATCCTCGAGATCGGGGGCGCGAACGCGGATCAGGCGATGGCCGGGCTCGAGGACCTGCTCGGCGCGGCGATCGAGGACGGGCTCGTCGTCGATGCGCTGATCGCCAAGAACGAGGGGGAGCGGCGGGCCATGTGGCAGGTCCGGGAGGACTGGGCCGTCGACCGCTATTTCCCGGGCGGGCTGTGGTTCGACGTCTCGGTGCCGCTCGGCGCGCTCGGCCGCTATGCGGAAGGTGTCGCGGCGCGGTTGAAGGCGCACGATCCCGCGCTCCAGCTCTACATGATCGGACATCTCGGCGACGGCAATCTGCATGTGACGGTCAATGCCCGGGAGCGGCTCGACGGCCGTTCGGACGAGATCAGCCCGCTGATCTATGAGGGCCTCGAGGCCGAGGGCGGGGCGTTCTCGGCCGAGCACGGGATCGGCCTCGAGAAGCAGGCGTCGCTGCTGAAGCGATGCGATCCGGGCAAGCTGAAGGCGATGCAACTGGTCAAGCGCGCGCTCGATCCCGGCAACATCATGAATCCCGGCAAGGTGCTGCCGCGCTGAGGGGCCTTTGCGGCTCCGCTCGGGGCGCGCGGGGACCGGCGGGGCCTCAGCTCTCGGGGGCATCGACCTTGACACGGGGCCGTCAAACTGGCTCTTGCCGCCCGCAAGTACGAGCCTGTCATGGCGGCCAGGCATGGCGTGGCCGCAGCGGGGCGGCGAGACGGTGGAGGAGGCGCTGATGACGGTCGCATTCACCTTTCCGGGCCAGGGCAGCCAGGCAGTCGGCATGGGCAAGGCGCTGGCGGACGCCCATCCCGAGGCGCGCGCCGTCTTCGAGGAGGTCGACGAGGCGCTCGGCGAGAAGCTCTCGGTCATCATGTGGGAGGGGCCGAAGGAGGCGCTGACCCTGACGGAGAACGCCCAGCCGGCGCTGATGGCCCACTCCATGGCGGTGGTGCGGGTGCTGGAGGCGAGGGGCATCGACATCGCCCGCCATGTCGCCTTCGTCGCCGGGCATTCGCTCGGCGAATATTCGGCGCTCGCGGCCGCCCGGGCCTTCTCGCTCGCCGACACGGCGCGGCTTCTCAGGATCCGCGGCCGGGCCATGCAGAAGGCGGTGCCGGTCGGGGCGGGCGCCATGGCGGCGCTGCTCGGCGTCGGGCGCGATGCCGCCGAGGCGATCGCGACGGAAGCCGCCGAGGGCGAGGTCTGCCAGGTCGCCAACGACAATGATCCGGCCCAGGTGGTGATCTCGGGCGCCAAGGCGGCGATCGAGCGGGCGATGGCCATCGCCAAGGCGCACGGCGCCAAGCGTGCCATCCCGCTCGAGGTCAGCGCGCCATTCCACTGTCAGCTCATGCAACCGGCTGCCGACGCCATGGCCGAGGCGCTCGCCGCAGTGAAGGTCGCCGCGCCGCTGGTGCCCGTCGTCTCCAATGTCGCGGCGTCGGCCACCTCGGACCCGGACGAGATCCGCCGCCGCCTCGTCGCACAGGTGACGGGAACGGTGCGCTGGCGCGAATCGGTCGCCTGGATGGGCGAGAACGGCGTGACGCTCGCTGCCGAGCTGGGCTCGGGCAAGGTGCTCACCGGGCTTGCCAGACGCATCGTCGCCTCGCTCGAGGCCCGCGCGGCGGGTGGTCCTGAGGATGTCGAGGCGCTGGCGGCGAGCCTTACCGGCTGATCGGGGCGGCGGGCATGCACAGCGAGGATTTCGCCGCGGTTGCGCGCCGAAGGGCCATGGGGCATCAACGCTCATGAGGACGAAAGCGGGATTGCCCGCCGGCAAGGGGTCAAGGTGATGTTCGATCTGACGGGCAAGGGCGCGCTGGTGACGGGCGCATCGGGGGGCATCGGCGGGGCCATCGCACGGGCCTTCGCAGCTGCGGGGGCAAAGGTCGCCATCTCCGGCACCAATCGCGAGAAGCTGGAGACGCTGGCGGCCGAGATCGGCGAGAAGGCCCATGTGGTGCCATGCGACCTCGCCGACCGGGCCGCCGTCGCCAAGCTGGCGGGCGAGGCGGAGGGCAAGATCGGCACGCTCGACATCCTCGTCAACAATGCCGGCGTGACGAAGGACAATCTCTTCATGCTGCTGAAGGACGAGGACTGGGACCGCATCCTCGCGGTCAACCTCACCTCGGCCTTCACGCTGACGCGGGCCGCCATCCGCGGCATGATCAAGCGGCGCTACGGGCGGATCGTCAACATCACCTCGATCAGCGGCATCATCGGCAATCCGGGCCAGGCCAACTATGCCGCCTCCAAGGCCGGCATGATCGGCATGACGAAGTCGATCGCGCGGGAGGTGGCGCCGCGCAACATCACGGCCAACTGCATCGCGCCGGGTTTCATCTCGACGGCGATGACGGCGGCGCTCAACGAGAAGCAGACCGCGCAGATCGCCGAGCACATCCCGGCCGGCCGGTTCGGCGGGCCCGAGGACATCGCCGCCGCCGCGCTCTATCTGGCGAGCGCCGAGGCCGGCTACATGACCGGTCAGACGCTGCATGTGAACGGCGGCATGATCATGGTCTGAGCATCCGGACGAGGCCGTGCGGGGGCGGCCGTCGAGCCTTGCGGGGCGCGGCGAAATTGCCGCTGGACAAGCGTGAAAAGGGGCCTTCCCCCCTGCTGGCCAAGCCTTTTGAAGTGTGTTACCTAGCGCCGACTTTTGGGGGGCGATCCGGCAGCGCGGCGATGTCCAGGTCGAGCCGCGAGGCGAGGCGGCCCGCTCTGCCGAAGCGGCACTACAGTCTTCGTCCGGGCGGGCTCACGGCCGGTGTCGGCATCCCGGGAGCGGATGCCTGCGGCCGTCGGGACGGCATTCCCGAGATGTCCACCACCCGGCCCGGCCGGGACACTCCTTGCCTTGGATCAATCAAGAGGAACTGAAATGAGCGACGTGGCAGATCGTGTGAAGAAGATCGTCGTCGAGCACCTGGGCGTCGAGGCCGACAAGGTCACGGAGAACGCGAGCTTCATCGACGACCTCGGTGCCGACAGCCTGGACACTGTCGAGCTCGTCATGGCGTTCGAGGAGGAGTTCGGCTGCGAGATTCCGGACGACGCCGCCGAGACGATCCTGACGGTCGGCGACGCCGTGAAGTTCCTCGAGAAGAACGCGGCCTGACACTCCGCTTTCCGCCATCGTCCGGGCGCCGGTCGTGAACCGGCCCCGGAACCGGGTTCTGCCCGCGCCGATGCGGTCGCCCTCGCGGGGATGCATCGGATGCGACGGTCGGCAGGGCTCGATCATCCAGAGAACGCGCTCATGCGCCAGCCGCGGTGCGCTCGCGTCCCGCGGTATCGGGTGTCGCGGCGAGGGAGCCAATCGCGGACCCGATGGTGGGCCCAATCGCCAGGCTGTGACGGCTGGCGCGTGGCTCTGACGCCTGGCGCGTGGCTCTGACGCCTGGCGCGGGGCTCTGACGGCTGGCGCGGGGCTCTGACGGTTGGGGCGGGGCGGTGACGGCGGGCGCCATGGGACGCGGCGCAAGTGATCCCAAGCACCCATCGGGCATCGACGAGGGGCCACGGGCATGGCACTGGCTCCTGGTATCGCCGCCGGCAAACCGGCACGGATGCCGGGACTGCACGTCTCCCCGCCGCTCGTGCGAATTGCCGAAGTCGGTCGCGGATGCTACCGAGACCGGCGGGCCGCCTTCAGCAGCACAGGCTTCAGCAGCATCAGGGGTTTGAATGCGACGGGTCGTCATCACGGGTCTTGGGCTCGTCACGCCGCTCGGCAGCGGCGTCGACTGGGTGTGGAAACGCCTGATCGAGGGCAGGAACGCGGCACGGCGCGTCACGAGCTTCCAGGTCGACGACCTCTCCTGCCAGATCGCCTGCCAGGTGCCGCGCGGGACCGGCGCGGGTGAGTTCAACCCCGACGACTGGATGGAGCCCAAGGAGCAGCGCAAAGTAGACGATTTCATCGTCTATGCCGTCGCTGCCGCCGATCAGGCGATGGCCGATGCCGGCTGGAAGCCGAAGACGGCGGAGGATCAGGAGCGCGCCGGCGTGCTGATCGGCTCGGGTATCGGCGGGCTCGAGGGCATCGAGAAGGCGGCGCTGCTGCTCGCCGAGAAGGGGCCGCGCCGTATCAGCCCGTTCTTCATTCCAGGCCGCCTCATCAATCTCGCCTCGGGCCACGTGTCGATCCGGCACGGCCTCAAGGGTCCCAATCACGCGGTCGTCACCGCCTGCTCGACGGGTGCACATGCGATCGGCGACGCCTCGCGGCTGGTGGCGCTCGGCGATGCCGACATCATGGTGGCGGGCGGCTCCGAATCGCCGGTCTGCCGGCTGTCGCTGGCGGGCTTCGCGGCCTGCCGGGCGCTCTCCACCGGCTTCAACGATCGGCCCGAGAAAGCCTCGCGGCCCTACGATCGCGACCGCGACGGCTTCGTCATGGGCGAGGGCTGCGGCATCGTGGTGCTGGAGGAACTCGAGCATGCGAGGGCCCGCGGCGCGCGCATCTATGCCGAGATCATCGGCTACGGGCTGTCGGGCGATGCCTATCACATCACCGCGCCGGCCGAGGACGGCGACGGCGCCTTCCGCTGCATGCGCGCGGCGGTCAAGCGCGCCGGCATCGATCCGAGCGACCTCGATTATGTGAACGCGCACGGCACCTCGACGCCGATGGGCGACGAGATCGAGCTGAAGGCGGTGGAGCGGCTGTTCGGCAATGCCGCCGGCAAGCTGTCGATGTCCTCGACCAAGTCCGCGGTCGGCCATCTGCTGGGCGCGGCCGGGGCCGTCGAGGCCATCTTTTCGGTGCTCGCCATCCGCGACAATGTCGTGCCGCCGACCCTCAATCTCGACAACCCATCAGTCGAGACCTCGATCGACCTCGTGCCGCACAAGGCGCGCGAGAAGGAGGTCAATACGGTGCTGTCGAACTCGTTCGGCTTCGGGGGCACCAATGCCTCGCTGATCATGCGGCGGCTGGCGGCCTGACCGGAGCTGGATCGGGCCGGGTCGGCGGGCGCGGTGATCGAACCCCGGCCTCGACGCCCATGATCGGGGAGCTAGGGGACATCAGGGCCGGCCGACTGCGCCGGCTCGAACGGCAAGTCGTCCCATGGCCCGCATGGCCGGTTGTCACTTCCCCGCTTTCGCCGTAATTGCCTCTAGTTTGGGTTCGGGTTTCAAGACTGGCGAGGCGGAATGCGGCAGAAGGGTCGTCCTGGCTCACTCAGCGACGAGACGCTCGGCACCGAGAGATTCGGTGGCGGCGGACGTGGCGTTGGGCCGATGCCGCGCTCACCCAATGAAAGCCTCGAGCCGATCCGTGCACCGGACCGGCCCGGCCGCCGGCCGCCCGTCCGGCGGGGGCCGCGTCCGATCGGGCGCGTGGTGCGCTTCCTCAACGGCATCTTCACCTTCATCGTGATGGTGATGCTGATCGCGGGCGGCGCCACCTATCTGGCGCGCTACCAGTTCGACCGTCCGGGGCCGCTCGAGCACTCGACTGTGGTGGTGATCCCCAAGGGCTATGGCGCCAAGGACATCGCCGAACTGCTACAGCGCGAGGGGATCATCCACGACTCGCGGATCTTCACGGCGAGCTATCTCTGGTTCCGCACCAAGGCCTCGCTGTTCGGCGGCAAGCGGCCGCTGCTCCAGCAGGGCGAGTACGAGATCCGCCGCGAGGCGAGCACGCGGCAGGTGCTCGATACGCTGATCGAGGGCAAGGCGATCCTCTACAAGGTGACGATCGCCGAAGGGCTGACCTCGCAGCAGGTGGTGCGGCTGCTCAACGCCAATCCGGACCTCACCGGCGAGATCACCGAGATCCCGCCCGAGGGCTCGCTCTATCCCGACACCTACAAGTTCTCGCGCGGCACCGACCGGCAGGACCTGCTCGGGCGCATCCAGGCGCGCCAGAGCGAGTTCCTCGCGACGATCTGGGAGAACCGGGCGGGCGACCTGCCGCTGAAGACGCCCGAGGAGGCACTGATCCTCGCCTCGATCGTCGAGAAGGAGACGGGCCGGGCCGACGAGCGCGACCGCATCGCCGGGGTGTTCGTCAACCGTTTGCGGCTCGGCATGCGGCTGCAGTCCGATCCGACGATCATCTACGGCATCACGCGCGGCGCGGGCCCGCTCGGCCGGCCGATCAAGCGCTCCGAGATCGAGGCGCGCAACGAGTTCAACACCTATCAGATCGACGGCCTGCCACCGACGCCGATCTGCAATCCGGGCCGGGCCGCCATCGAGGCGGTGCTCAATCCGGCCGACACCAAGGATCTCTACTTCGTCGCCGACGGGACCGGCGGACACGCCTTCGCTGCGACCATCCGGGACCACCAGAACAATGTGAAGAAGTGGCGAGTGGTCGAGCGGGAGATGCGGGCGAAGCGCAAGGCCGATGCGGCGGCGAAGGCCGCGGCCGAGGCGGCAGCCGCTTCGGGGGCTGCCACCGGCACGGAGGTGGCGGAGGCCGACGAGGAGGAATCCGCTGGCCCCGGCGTCATGCTCGAGGAGATGGCCGGCGTGACGGTCGATGGCGGCGACGCAGCGGGCGGTGGCAGCTCGGCGACCGTCGTCGCGGTCAAGGGCGGCACCGCAAACCAGACGATCATGCTGCCGGAGCGCCGCCCGGCTGTTCCCTGATCGCCTCCGCAACCTCCCGTCGCTGTCTTGCCGACATTGCAGGCCCTCAGACACGTCGCGGCCGAATATGAGGCGGGCGTCGCCTGAACCCCGTCATTCACGGGGATGAGGTCGTGAGTGGCGCCGGTGTGTGGCCGAAGTCGGCGCGGCGGCAGGCCTCGCGGCCGCCCAAGGCCTCGATGCGGCGGTGCTGGTCGGCGAAGGCCGCCGCGCTCACCTTCTCGGGATCGCAGATGGCGTGCAATCGACGGAGCCCTTCGGCACGGGCGGCGACGGCCGCCTCGCTGGCATCGCGGCCGAGATCGCGGACCTCGCCCGGATCGGCCGCGAGGTCGAAAAGCTGCGGTGGCAACCCGACATAGTGCACGTATTTCCAATGGCTCCAGCGCACCATGAAGGTGCCGGTCGAGGAGCCGCCGTCATGATATTCGCTGAAGGCGGTGCGTCCGGGATCGTCGGGCTCGCGCGCGAGGTCGGTCAGCGGCCGGCCGGGCAGGCCCTCCATGCCCGCCCCGAAGAGACCGGCGGCGGTAGGGGCGACGTCGATCAGGCTGACGGGCGTTCCGACCCGCCGGCCGGCCGGAATGCCGGGCCCCTTCAAGATCATCGGCACGCCGAGCGAGGCCTCGTACATCACCTGCTTGGTCCACAGGCCGTGGTCGCCAAGCAGCTCGCCGTGATCGGAGATGTAGAGGACATGCGTCTGCCCGCCGAGGCCCGAGGCGTCGAGCGCGGCGAGAAGCGAGCCGACACAGGCATCCATGAAAGAGACGAGGGCGAAATAGGCGGCGATCCCCTCCTTGAGGCTCGTCCCGGTGAAATGCCGCTGATAGTCGTAGAAGCCGGCGAGGCGGCGGATCTCGGGATGGTCGGAGAGCTCATCCGGGCTCGCCGCATGGGGCAAGGGCATCCTTGCGGCATCGTAGAGGGCGAGGAACTCCGCGGGAGCGCGCAGTGGATAGTGCGGCGTGACGAAGGAGACGAAGGCGGCCCAGGGACCAGCGTCCGGCCGGCGGGCGGCCAGCCAGTCGGCGGCCTCTGCCGCGATGCGGCGATCATAGCGCGAGTATTCGGTCTCGCCCGCGCCGATGTCGGCGGCAAGCTCGGCGGCGCCGGCGAACGGCGGCGGGTCCTCGCGCAGGAGCCCGATGGTCCAGCCGTGACCGCCGACGACATGCATCGGCAGCACCTCGCGGGTGAAGCCGTTGTCATCCTCGCCCGAGCGGAAATGCAGCTTGCCGAACGACACGACCTCGGCGCCACGGTCCCGCAGCGCATGCATCCAGCTTCGCGGTGTGCCGTCGTAGGGGGCGGCGCTGTCCCAATGGCCGGTCGCATGGATGTGGCGCCCGGTGGCGAGCGCGGCGCGGGCCGGCACGCACATCGGCGAGGGTGTCACCGCATTGGTGAAGAGCGTGCCTTCGGCAGCGAGGCGGTCGAGATGGGGCGTCCGGACGACGCCATGGCCCATGGCGCCCATGGCGTCGCGGCGGTGCTCGTCGGAGACGATCACGAGGAGATTGGGCGGGGCGCCGCCGGAGCCTTCACGCATCGAGGCCAACTCCTCTTGCACGATCGACCGGCCGGACACCTCAGCTGACCGCCCGCAGCCGGACTTTCCTCAGACGGTCACGGCGGGCAGCTCGTCGAGCACCTCGGCGATCGCCTTCTCGCCGCGCGGCGACATCAGATGGGCACCCGCGACGCCCTGGATCTGCCGGAGCCCCTCGATGATCTCGATGCAGACCCGCCGGCCCTCGCGCGCCTCGTCGCCGGAGCGCTCGATACGGGCGATGACATGCTCGGGGACATGGACGCCGAACAGGTTCTCGTTCATCCAGCGCGCCGATTTCGCCGAGGAGATCGGGCCGACGCCGGCGATGAAGAAGGCCCGCTCGGTGATCCCATGGGCGCGCAACACCGCCATATAGCGGGCGAAGGCATCGAGATCGTAGACGAACTGGGTCTGGAAGAAGTCGGCGCCGGCGGCGATCTTGGCCTCGAGACCGGACGGCTTGAAATCGGGCTTGGGATCGCTCGGGGAATCGGCGGCGCCGATCATGAGGCGAGGCGGCGGGGAAATGGCGCGCCCCGAGGGCAGCTTTCCCTCGTCGCGCATGGAGCGGGCGAGCGACATGAGACCGCGGCTGTCGATGTCGTAGACGGCTTTGGCCTCCGGCTGGTCGCCCTTCTCGATGCCGTCGCCATGCAGGCAGAGGATGCTCGGAATGCCGAGCGCGGGCGCGCCGATGAGGTCGCCCTCGAGAGCGAGGCGGTTGCGGTCGCGCACGGTGAACTGGAGGATCGGCTCGATGCCGTTCTGCGCCATGATGGCGGCGGTTGCGAGGGCAGACATATGGGCCCGGGCGCCGGCGCCGTCCGTCACGTTGACCGCGTCGACGCGGCCCTATAGGCGCCGACTTTCGCCATGACCGCGTCCGCGCTCGCCGCGTCGGGCGGCGAGGTCTCGGCAGTCAGCACGAATGCGCCGGCGCGCAGCTTGGCCTCCAGGCGGCCTTCCGATCTCAGTGTCATGTGCTCTCCCTCGAGCCGGACGTGAGAAGCCGGCTCTCCTCCTCAGCTTCGATGCAAGTCTTCTCGCGGCCGCGGGCCCTCCTGGTCGCCGCGGCCGCCGGCCCCGTTCCTGCGGTTGCCGGTCCCCAAATCGCTCCGGCAACTCTCAAGCCTCGCCGTCGTGCCTGTCTGCCCCCTTCTGGCGGATGCGGGTCAGCAACTCGGCCGGCGTGCTCTCCTCGGTCGTCTCGCCGGGCAGGGCGTGAAGCGCAGCGAAGAACGAGAGCCGGCTCTCGATGCCGTATTGGGTGAGGGGCGGCGCGGCCTCCGGATCGTCGAGCGAGCCGAGGGCGATCGAGATCTCGCCGGGCTCGTGCAGGTATTGGAAGGTGAGGGGCGTGCCGCAGCGGGCGCAGAAGCCGCGCTCGGCGGCAGGCGACGAGCGGTAGAGCTGAGGCGGCGCCGACAGCCAAGCGATGTCGGCGGTCGCGACGGCGCCGAGCGGGGCGAAGTAGCTGCCGAACGCCCGCTGGCACATGCGGCAGTGACAGATCTGCGCGTCGAAGATGGGACCGGTGATGCCATAGCGGACGGCGCCGCACTGGCAGCCGCCGGTCAAAGTCCGCCCGGCGTTGCGGGGACCACCTTCCCCGGATACAGGGCCGTTGCCGTCGTGCGGCGCTTCCTCGCCGGCCGAAGCCGTCCCGCTCGGCGCCATCGCCTCACCCGCCCTGCAGCGGCGGCAGGATGAAGACCTCGGCGCCGGGTGGGATCGGCCGCTGCCAGTCGCCGCGGAATACATGGCCGTTGACGGCGACCGAGACACCCTTGTCGAGCACGGGCTTCAGATTGGGATAGTCGCGGCCGAGGCGCTCCAGCATCTCGCGGATGTTGGAGGCCTCGACCTTGAACTCTGTCGCTCCGCCGGCCGCCGACATCAGCGGCCCACCGAGCTTGACCAGCACCATGGCGCTAGAGCATGTCCGAGTGAGCTGGCATCGGATCGATGGTGTCGAACATGTTCCAACTCCTTGTTCTTCGAGTCTCGATTCACGGTTTCGGTGCTCGCGCGGGTGTCGCACCTCAACCGATCAGGCTCTCTTTCCTTTAGAGTCTGATCCAGTTTCGGTGCTCGCGCGGGTGCTCGCACCTCAACCGATCAGGCTCTAGGCCTTCGCCTCGATCGCCTTCAGCACCTTGGGCGGCGACATGGGCAGTTGCGTCATGCGCACGCCGGCGGCGGCCGACACGGAATTGGCGATGGCCGCGAGCGGGGGCACGATCGAGGTCTCGCCGACGCCGCGCACGCCGTAGGGGTGGCCCGGATTGGGCACCTCGACGATGACGGTGTCGATCATCGGCAGGTCGGAGGCGACCGGCAGGCGGTAATCGAGGAAGCCGGCGTTCTGCAGACGACCGTCGGCGCCGTAGATGTATTCCTCGTTCAGCGCCCAGCCGATGCCCTGCGTGGCACCGCCCTGGAACTGCCCCTCGACATAGGCCGGATTGATCGCCTTGCCGGCGTCCTGGCAGACCGTATAGCGCAGGACGGTGACCCGGCCGGTCTCGGGATCGACCTCGGTGTCGACGAGATGCGTGGCAAAGCTCACGCCCGCGCCGTCCGCGTTGATCTCGTAGTGGCCGGCGATGGGACCGCCGGTATTGGCGGCGCCCGCCGCGAGCTGCTGCAGCGACAGCGGCTCGAACTTGCCGGCATTGGCGCCGGCGGGGCGGGCGAAGCCCTTGTCCCATTCGACCGCGTCCTCGGGGATGCCCCAGGTCCGCGCCGCCCGCTGGCAGAGCTTCTTGATGGCGTCGCGGGCCGCCTCGATGGTGGCAAGACCGCTCGAGAAGGTGGCGCGGCTGCCGTCGGTCACGTCATTGTAGCCGAGCGATGCGGTGTCGGCGATGATGCAGCGGACCTTGTCGTAGGGCAGTCCGAGTTCCTCGGCGGCCATGGCGCACATCGAGGCCCTGGAGCCACCGATGTCGGGCGTGCCGACCGCGAGCGCCACCGTGCCGTCGCCATTGAGGTTCAGCGACACGCAGGTGTTGCCGCCGAAGTTGAACCAGAAGCCGCAGGCAAGACCGCGGCCCTGGTTCTTGCCGAGGGGCGCGGAGTAGTGCGGATGCTCCTTGGCGGCGATCAGCGTCTCGCGCAGGCCGATCTTGCCGAAGGTCGGGCCGTAGGAGGAGCGGGTGCCCTCGCCGGCCGCGTTCTTCAGGCGCATGTCGATCGGGTCCATGCCGATCTTGTCGCAGACCTCCTGCACCACGCTCTCGACCGCGAAGGCGGCTGCCGGTGCGCTCGGTGCGCGATAGGCGGCGAGCTTTGGACGGTTGCAGAGCACGTCGTAGCCGACGACGCGGACGTTCTCCAGGTCGTAGCAGGCGAAGGACGACATGGCACCGTACTCGACGCCGGCACCGGGGAAGGCACCGCCCTGATAGCGCAGCTCGGCATCGGCGGCGGTGATGCGGCCGTCCTTCTTGGCGCCGATCTTGACGCGCATGGAGCTCGAGGCGGTCGGGCCGGTGGCGCGGAAAACCTCCTCGCGGCTCATGACGATCTTGACCGGGCGGTTGGCCTTGCGCGAGAGCGCGAGGGTGACCGGCTCGATGAAGACGGTGGTCTTGCCGCCGAAGCCGCCGCCGATCTCGGAGGCCGTGACGCGGAGCCGCGACACGTCGAGACCGAGCAGCGCGGCGCAGGTGTTGCGGACCATGTAATGGCCCTGGGTGCAGACCCACAATTCGCCCTGGCCGTCGGGGCCGACGCTGCCGACGCAGGCATGCGGCTCGATATAGCCCTGATGCGTCGCTTCGGTGCGGAAGAAGCGCTCGACGACGATGTCGGCCTCCTTGAAGCCCTTCTCGATGTCGCCGTGGCCGAACTCGGAGCGCTTGGAGACGTTCGAGGCCTTGGTGGGGGCCGGCTCGACGCCCTGCGTGATGAGGCCGTCCTTGATGATCGGGGCGCCCGGCTTCATCGCCTCCTCGACGTCGGTGACGTGGGGGAGGAGCTCGTAATCGACGGCGATGAGCTTGAGGGCCTGACGCGCCACGCTCTTCGACACCGCGGCGACGGCGGCGACGGCGTGGCCGTCATAGAGCGCCTTGTCGCGTGCCATGACGTTGGTCAGGACGTCGAAAAGGCCGGCATCGCCGCCGGTGTGGTCGGGAAAGTCGGCGCTGGTGACGACCGCCTTCACGCCCGGCAGCGCCTCGGCCTTCGAGGTGTCGATGCGCTTGATGCGGGCATGAGCGTGCGGGCTTCTGAGGATCAGGCCGTGCAGCATGCCGGGCATCGACATGTCGGCGCCGAAACGGGCGCGGCCGGTCACCTTGTCGATGCCGTCCGGTCTGATCTGACGCAGGCCGACGACGTCGAACTTGCGCGACTTGGGGTCGATCTCGGTATCGAGAGGCATCAGGCAGTCCTCCTCATCTCGGAGGCGGCGTCCATAACCGCGCGGATGATCTTGTCGTAGCCGGTGCAGCGGCAGAGATTGCCGGCCAGCCAATAGCGGACCTCGGTCTCGGTCGGGCTCTTGTTCTTCTCGAGCAGCGACTTGGCGGCGACGAGAATGCCCGGCGTGCACACGCCGCACTGCAGTGCCGCATGCTCGAGGAACTTCTTCTGCAGGACGTGCAACTCGCTGCCGTTGGCGATGCCCTCGACCGTGCCGATCTCGTGGCCCTCGGCCTCGGCGCCGAGCACGAGGCAGGAGCAGGTCAGCCGGCCATCGACCGTGACCGAGCAGGCGCCGCAGTCGCCGGTGCCGCAGCCTTCCTTGGTGCCGGTGAGGCCGAGCCGGTCGCGCAGCACGTCGAGCAGCGTCTCGTCGGCCTCGCAGACATACTCGACCGCGTCGCCGTTGATGGTGGTTCTCACATGGATCTGAGACATCACTTCCCCTTCGCCCGCTCGAGGGCCTTCATTGCGGCGCGGCGCGCGAGGACGCCGGCGACCTTCACACGGAACTCCCTGGTGCCACGCTTGTCGTCGATCGGCTGGCAGGCGGCGGAGGCCGCGGCTGCGAGCTTGGCGAGCGCGGCGTCGTCGAGGCTGGTGCCGATGATGGCGGCGGCCGCCTCCTTGACGAGCAGCGTGCGCGGCGCGACCGCGCCGAGGCCGACCCGGGCGTCCTTCACCTTGCCGGCATCGTCGAGGACGAGGCTGACGCCGCAACCGACGACGGCGATGTCCATCTCGGTGCGGGGGATGAAGCGCAGATAGGCGTCGGCGGCGCGGGCGGGCCGGGCCGGCAGGAACACCGACTCGATGATCTCGTCGCGGGCGAGCGAAGTCTTGCCGGGCGAGACCTGGATCTCGACGACCGGGACCTCGCGGCGCCTGGAGGGGCCGACGATCCTGACCACCGCATCGGCGGCGATGAGGGCCGGCACGCTGTCGGCGGCGGGCGAGGCGTTGCAGAGATTGCCGATCATGGTGGCGCGGCCCTGGACCTGGGTCGAGCCGATGAGGCGCGCCGCCTCGACGACGCCCGGCCAGGCCGCCTTCAGGGCCTCGTGCTGGCCGAGCTCGGCGCCCGAGACCGCCGCACCGATGCGGAAACCGCCGCTCTCGGCGGTGATGGCGCGCATCCGCTCGATGCGCTTCACATCGACCACGAGGTCGGGCTCGATGCGCCCCGAGCGCATCTGGACGAGAAGATCGGTGCCGCCGGCGAGCACGCGGGCAAGCCCCTTCTCGCCGGCGAGGAGCTGGACCGCTTCCTCGATCGTGGCAGGCGCTGAATATCGCATGATTGTTTCTCACTGGAATTGAGGTCGGGCCAGTCGCGCCCGACCGGCGATCCTGTCGATCTGGAATTAGCCCAAGAGCGGAAGGAGGCGCAACCGCGAGCTGCGCGGGGCAGCATCGCCCGCCCGGCCGGTCAACTCAAGGGGGAAGACGGCGCCGATGTGGGCCTGGATCGCCGGCGTGCGGACGGGCGGTCCCATACGGGCGAGGGCTCGCCGCAGGCGGCGGGAATGCCGGCTTCGCCCGTCTGCTCGCGGTCTGCAACGCCCGATGCGCGGCGGCGCGCTCTATTGTGCGCTGCGGTGGGCTGGGATAGAAGCAGCGCCGGTCGAGGACGGCATCCGTCCGAGGCGACGGCAGCATTTTGTCTTGCCGCAGGGCCCCGTGCATGCGTGCCATGTCGGGCGAGCACGGCCAAGTGAGCGTGGCCAGCCCGCCGCCGGCATACGCGCCCCGGCGCGAGCCGCCCCGACCGACGACCATCCCTTACCTGCATGGTAGGCAGCGAGTGAGAGGAAACAAAGCATGTCGCAGATCACCATCACCTTCCCCGACGGCGCCAAGCGCGATTATCCGGCCGGCATCACCGGTCGGGAAATCGCCGAGAAGATCTCCAAGTCGCTGCTGAAGCGCACCGTCGCCATGAGCATCGACGGGCGGCTCGCCGATCTCGCCGATCCGATCGAGGCCGACTGCACGCTGAAGCTCATCTCGCGCGAGGACCCCGAGGCGCTCGGGCTCATCCGCCACGACAGCGCGCATGTGCTCGCCGAGGCGGTGCAGGAGCTCTGGCCGGGAACGCAGGTGACGATCGGTCCGGTGATCGAGAGCGGCTTCTACTACGATTTCGCGCGCGAGGAGCCGTTCCGGCCCGACGATCTGCCGGTCATCGAGAAGAAGATGGCCGAGATCATCAAGCGCAACAAGCCGTTCGCCAAAGAGGTCTGGTCGCGCGAGAAGGCGAAGGCGTTCTTCGCCGAGAAGGGCGAGACCTACAAGATCGAGCTGGTCGACGCCATCCCCGAGGGCGACGAGCTGCGCATGTACAGCCAGGGCGAGTGGATCGATCTGTGCCGCGGCCCGCACATGACCTCGACCGGGCATATCGGCTCGGCCTTCAAGCTCTTGAAGATCGCCGGGGCCTATTGGCGTGGCGATTCCAACAATCCGATGCTGCAGCGGATCTACGGCACCGCCTTCGCCAGGCCCGAGGAGCTCGAGGCCTATCTGAAACAGCTCGAGGAGGCCGAGAAGCGCGACCATCGCCGGCTCGGCCGGGAGATGGACCTCTTCCACTTCCAGGAGGAGGGGCCGGGCACCGTGTTCTGGCACGCCAAGGGCTGGACCATGTTCCAGCAGGTGGTCTCCTACATGCGCCGCCGGCTCGGGGGCGACTATGACGAGGTCAACGCACCGCAGGTGCTCGACAAATCGCTGTGGGAGACCTCGGGCCACTGGGGCTGGTACCAGGAGAACATGTTCGCGGTGAAATCCGCCCATGCCTTCGCCCATCCCGAGGACGAGGAGGCGGACCAGCGGGTGTTCGCGCTGAAGCCGATGAACTGCCCGGGCCATGTGCAGATCTTCAAGCACGGCCTCAAATCCTATCGCGACCTGCCGATCCGCATCGCCGAGTTCGGCCATGTGCATCGCTACGAGGCCTCGGGCGCGCTGCACGGTCTCATGCGCGTGCGCGCCTTCACCCAGGACGATGCGCATGTGTTCTGCACCGAGGACCAGCTCGAGGCCGAGATCCTGAAGATCAACGACCTGATGATGTCGGTCTACAAGGACTTCGGCTTCGAGGAGGTGGTGGTGAAGCTCGCCACCCGGCCCGAGAAGCGGGTCGGCACCGATGCCATGTGGGACCATGCCGAGGAGATCCTGAAGCGCGCGCTCGCCCGCATGGCGCGCGAGGACAACCGCATCAAGACCGGGATCAACGAGGGTGAGGGCACGTTCTACGGCCCGAAATTCGAGTACACCCTGAAGGATGCCATCGGTCGCGACTGGCAGTGCGGCACGACCCAGGTCGACTTCAACCTGCCGGAGCGGTTCGGCGCCTTCTACATCGCCGCCGACGGCGAGAAGCGCCAGCCGGTGATGGTGCATCGTGCCATCTGCGGATCGCTCGAGCGCTTCCTCGGCATCCTGATCGAATCGCATGCCGGGCATTTCCCGCTCTGGCTGGCGCCGGTGCAGGTGATGGTCTGCCCGATCGTGTCGGATGCCGACGACTATGCCGAGGAGGTGCGCCAGCGGCTCGAGCGCGCCGGCATCCGGGCCCAATCGGACCTGCGCAACGAGAAGATCAACTACAAGGTGCGCGAGCATTCGGTGACGAAGGTGCCGGTGCTGCTGGTGGTCGGCAAGCGCGAGGCCGAGGAGGGGACCGTCTCGGTTCGCCGGCTCGGCAGCCAGGCACAACAGGTGCTGGCGCTGAAGGATGCGGTGCAGCTCCTTCTCGAGGAGGCGCTGCCGCCGGACCTCGCCCGGACGGGCAAGGGCCGGGCGGCGGCGTGAGGCCGGGCGGTCGGCGTGCCGCCTTTTCGCGGGCGAGCGGCCGGCGAAGGAGGACGCTGACCGCGCGCCCGCGTTGTGGCATAGATGCAGGTGCTGGACAGGCCCGGCCGTCACCGCTCGTTGACATTGCGGTGTCATGATGGTCGGACGTGTCCGTCGATCGGATGGTTCCTTCGTGCCCTGTCTTTGGGGGGATGGCCTTGAGGAAGTTTCCGGAGCTGACCTACGCCTCGCCGAACGATCCGCGGCTGAAGCGCTGGCTCATCCACACCATCGAGGGCCTGTCGGGCCGCTCCAAATTCCTGCCGCTGTACAAATACTGGAAGAAGAACATCGTCGGTCATCGCGACCGCGTGATGGGCGAGCTGCTCGCCCTCATCGACTGCGACCTCAAGATCGACAGCGCCGAGCCCTGGCCGATCGCGGTGCCGGCCGAGGTGCCGCTCGTCATCGTCGCCAACCACCCTTTCGGCATCGGTGACGGCATCGCCATCCTGGCGCTCGCCGAGCAACTCGGCCGCCCGTTCAAGGTGCTGATCAACAACCAGCTCCTGCGCGTGCCGGAGATCCGGCCCTACTCGCTGCCGATCGACTTCGAGGAGACCAAGGAGGCGATGGCGACCAATCTCGCCACTCGCAAGGAGGCGCTCCGGCTGCTCGCCACCGGCACGACCGTGGTAGTCTTTCCCGCCGGCGGCGTCGCGACCGCGCGATCGCCTTTCGGCAAAGCCGTCGACCTGCCCTGGAAGCTGTTCACCGCCAAGCTCATCCAGTCGGCGCGGGCCTCGGTGCTGCCGGTCTATTTCGAGGGGCAGAACGGACCGCTGTTCCACATCGCCAGTCGCCTCAGCCTGACGCTCCGGCTGTCGCTGCTGGTGTCGGAGTTCCGCCGCTTCGCCGGATCGAGCGTCACGGTGCGGATCGGCCGGCTGATCCCGTTTGCCGAGCTTGGTCACAACGGCGACCGCAAGCTCATGACGGAGGAACTGCACCGGCTGGTGCATGGCCTCGCCAAGGACGCACCGCCGCCGGGCGCGCGGGCGCGCCTCAAGCGCGTGGGCGGCAAGGCCAAGCGCCATGTGAAGGGTGTCGGCCGACTCGCCAAGATGAAGGCGCGGCGCGTCGGCTCGATGGCGCGCACCCGCATCCGGGCGCGGCGGCGCTCGGACGGCGGCGACGGGCATACCAGCGTCAGCGTCTGACTCTGGGGCCGTCGCCCCCCGTGGAGTGGGTGGCGTTGCCCGGCATCCTTGATCCGGCCATCTTCCCTGTCGTTGCCGCAGCCCGGCGGCGATCGAACCCCTTTTCCGCACCTGCCGGCCGCGCCATGATGGCGCGATCGGGTGACCTCGCGCGCGGGGGACATCGGAAGCGGCAAGGGGGCGCGTCGTGACGCTTGAGCAGTGGCTCTCCTATCTTTTCGGTGATGGGTTCTGGGGCGGGCAGGGGCTCGTCTGGCTCGTCGGCGGCGTCGCGGCGATCGCGGCGCTGACGATCCTCTTTCTCGCCATGCGGGAACGGCCCGCCAGGAAGGCTCGGCCCGGCGGCGAGGCTCGGCCCGACGGCGAGGTGGCCGAGCGGCCGGCACGGGAAGGGCCTCGGTCGTCCGCGGACCGGCAGGAGCGTGGGGCCGACGTGGTGGCGGCTGGCCGAGAGGCAGACACGCCATCCTCGGCGCCGCGGACCGATGACGAGGCCCCCGATCGGGAGGCCACCGGCAGCGACGGCGAGGGGGGGCGCATGGCTCGGCCCGATGCCGGCGGGCTCCTCGCGCTCGCCCGGCAGGAGCATGTGGCCGGCCGGCCGGTGCTCGCGGCGCGTGCCCTCGAGGATCTTCTCGACCTCGCCGGCCGGACGAGCGCTGCGGGGGATCTGGAGGTGGCCGCCGGCCTCATCGGCGAAGCGCTGAAGATGGCGGGCGCGCTCGATCTGCCGGCATCGGCGGCGGCGGCGCGCATCGCTTTCGCCGACCTCTCGGTCGCGCGCGGCGACCTGACGAGCGCCTGCGAGCACTGGCAGCTCGCACGCGAGCTTCTGCGCCGCACCGGCCAGTGGTCGGCGGCCGACGAGATCGACCGGGCGATGCACCGCTCGGGCTGTCCGACCGACTGGGTGCTGAATGCCATCTGAGGCCGGACCGTTCCGCTGCGAGGCCTCGCGTCCTTCACGCTGTTGCCGAGGGGTGCCCGGGTGAGCCAGGTCCCGATCAATCTCCTCGTCTTCCTCGTCCTCATCGCGGCGGTGGCTGCCATCTATGTGCGGCACCGGCGGATGGAGGCCGCAGCCGGCCGGCCGGGCGGCCCCGCCAAGACACTCGGCGAGCGTCTGCACGAGATCAATGCCGAGCTGCAGCCTCGTCGATCAGGCGGCGCATATCGGCGAGGTGGCCGAGCACCCGCTCTATCGGCGCGCGGTCAAGGAGCTGGTCGCTCCGGGAGGTGCCGCTGAGGACCGTCCTCGACTATGTGCACGGCCAGGTCTATCCGCTGTCGCTGGCCGCACTCTCGGCGCTTGCCGAGCGTGACGACGGGCACGAGGCGGCCGAGGATCTCTGCCGCGCGATGGAGGACTTCCATCACTGGCGGTTGCCGCTGGTGCTCGCATGCCTCGCGGCGGTCGAGCCACCGCTGCCGGCGGGGGCGCCGCTGCGGTCGCTTGGCGAATCCTGGCTCGCCGACGAGAGCGTCAGGCGCCATTTCGCCGCCTATTTCGAGAGCATCGCCGAGCGGCCGGCCGAGCTCGGCAAGCTGCCCGACAAGCTCTCGCCGGAGCGGCGGGCGGCACTCGAGGCCTTCCTGCTCAGCTTCGGGCAGCCATTGCCGACGGCACTCGCCGCCGGCCTGCCGCCGGCCGACAAGAACGCCACTGGCGGCGGGAGCGGTGTCCTCGAAGGTATCGGCCGGTTCTGGTCGGGCGAGGCCGATACGCGGCTCGTGGTCGAGCCGGAGCGCTGGCGGTCGGGTCTTGGGGATGCCGAGCGGCTGTTCGAGCGCACGCCGGTACGCTCTCTCGTCGTGACCGGGGAGAGCCTCGTCGGCAAGTCGTCGTTCCTCAGGCTGCTCTGCCGGCGCATCGAGGCGCAGGGCTGGCGGGTGCTGGAGGCCGGCGGCGTCGACCTGCAGGCGGGCCAGCAGTATTTCGGCCAGCTCGAGGCCCGCATCCGCGAGATGATCGCGGCGCTGGACGCGGGCAACCGTATCGTCTGGTATGTGCCGGACCTGCTCGGCCTCGCCCTGTCGGGCACGCATCAGGGCCAGAGCGCGAGCATTCTCGACCAGATCATGCCGGCGATCGCGGCCGGACGGGTGGTGGTCTGGTCGGAGCTGTCGCCGGCGGGCTTTGCCCGGCTCGTGCAGGTGCGTCCGCAGATGCGGCGGATGGTCGAGAATGTCCGGCTGGAGCCGATGGCACGGGCCGATGCGCTCGCCCTCGCCGCCAAGGTCGCCGAGAGGATCGCGGTGGAGGGGCGGATCGGCATCGAGCCGAGCGTGCCGGCGGTGGTGGTGGAGGCGGCCGAGCACTATCTGAGCGCCTCGGCCCTGCCGGGCTCGGGCCTCAGCCTCCTGAAGCTCGCGGCCGGCCGCATCGCCGGGGGCGCGGGGCATCGCCTCAGCGATCGCGGCGTCCTCGAGCAGCTCGCCCAGCAGACCGGCATCCCCATCGAGATCCTCGATGCCGGCGCCCAGGTCGATCTCGACGCGGTGCGCGCTCGCTTCTCGCGCCGGGTGATCGGCCAGCCCGAGGCGGTCGAATCCGTTGTCGCGCGCATCGCCATGCTGAAGGCCGGGCTCAACGATCCCGACAAGCCGATCGGCGTCTTCCTGTTCGCCGGCCCGACCGGCACCGGCAAGACCGAGCTCGCCAAGGCGATCGCCGACTATCTGTTCGGCTCGACCGACCGCATGATCCGGCTCGACATGAGCGAGCTGAAGACACCGGAATCGCTCGGCAAGCTGATCGGCTCGGCGGGGCTCGCCTCCGACCAGGACACGCTCGTCGGGCGGATCCGCAAGCAGCCCTTCTCGCTGGTGCTGCTCGACGAATTCGAGAAGTCGGACCCGCAAGTGTGGGACCTGTTCCTGCAGGTCTTCGACGAGGGGCGGCTGACCGACGCCCAGGGCCAGAGCGCCGACTTCCGCCATTGCCTCATCATCCTGACGACCAATATCGGTGCCCGCATCAATCCCGATGCCGGCATCGGCTTTTCCTCGACGCCTGCCGCCTATTCGCGCGATCAGGTGCTGCGCAGCATCGGCGAGACGTTCCGGCCCGAGTTCCAGAACCGGCTCGACAAGGTGATCGTGTTCAACCCGCTGACCCGGGAGCAGATGCGCAGCATCCTCGGCAAGGAGCTCGACAGGGTGTTCGAGCGGCGCGGTCTCAAGGACCGATCCTGGGCGGTCGAATGGGACGCCGCCGCGCGCGAATTCCTGCTCGACAAGGGCTTCACGCCCGAACTCGGCGCGCGGCCGCTCAAGCGAGCGATCGACCAGCATTTCACCGCACCGCTCGCCGAGACCATCGTCGAGCGGCGGTTCCTTTGAGGCGATTAGTTCATTATCCAACGACGGCGACCGGCTGATCGCCGAGTTCGTCGATCCCGACGCCGATGCCGACCGTGGCCTGTCCGATCTCGGCCGGGAGGCGCTCGCATTCGACGGGGCGGCGCCCTCGCTGCCGCAGATGGTCCTCGAGCCGGAGGGAACGGCGGCCGAGATCGCGGCGCTGGCGCGCGTCGTTGCGGAATGCGGCGGGCGCATCGAGGCGTCGAGCTGGGCGGAGCTGAAGCACGGCCTCGGCGAGGAGATGAGCCGGCCGGAATTCTGGAGCCGGCCCGACCGCTTCGAGGCGCTGTCGCGCCTGGAGCTCATGGACCGTCTGGGAGCGGCGGTCGAGGCCGCCCAGTCCCTGCTCGGGCGGCTGTCGCGCCTGCCGGGAGCGTCGGGCCAGCAGTTGCGCGATCTCGTCCAGCGCCTCGCCCTGCAGCTCCACCAGATCGGCGAAGGCTTCGACGACCTGATGCTCGCAGCGCCGATCGATGTCGCGGTGCTGGTCGAGCCGGCTTCGAGATGCCGCGCCAGCGAACGCTCGGCGGTCGAGAGTGGGGCGAGGAGATCCTCGCCATGTACCGCGCCTATGCGCGTGAGCGGCAGATGCAACTCGTCGAGATCGCGGCGCTCGGGCGCGATGCCGGGCCGGTCCTCGTCATCTCGGGATATGGCGCGAGCCGGACACTCGGGCGCGAGGCGGGGCTGCATGTCTACGAGCGCGACGAGAAGTCGAGCGGGCGGATCGCCGTGCGCGTGCTGACGGTGACGCCGCCGGCCGGAATGCCCGATCCCCAGAGGCTCGCACGCTACCTCTCCGACAGCTTCGCCGCGAGCGCCCGCGCCCATGCGATCACCCGGCGCTATCGCCGCACGCCCGATCCGCTGGTCGCCAATGCGGACGGCTCGTGGCGGACCCGGCGGATCGAGAGTGTGCTCGGGGGCAGCTTCGATCTGGTCGAGGCGATGGACCGGCAGCGCTGAGGGGAGGGGGACATCAGGTCGCCGGGAGCAGCCCTTCGGGGCGGCCGGCCGCAGGATGGTTCGGGGAAGGGCGGGGCGGCGTGATCAAGGGCAGGGCGTGCCGATGAACAGGCCACCCTTGTAGAGGAGTATCCTGGAGCCGTCAGCGTCGAACGGCTCCGGTTCGGACGCCGTGTAGGGGGGAGGAGGGAGGAACAGCGTCCGGCTCTGTAACGTCGGGTCCCTTGGGTTGGTTCCGGGGTCCGGGAAGAAAAAACCCGAGGGCCGTGGCGTGCCGCTGGAGAGCCACGGCCGGGGGCGTCGGGAGGAGAGGTTCCACGGCTTCGGGCGAGAGGGGCGGGGCCCGGCCACGGCGGCCGGCGATCGATCGAGGACGCCTGCTGGTGCCACGCCTTTCTTCTTGTCACCGCCACGGCGCGGGTGCGAAAAGAAGCCGAAAGCTGTTGGCAGGCCGGCCGATCTCGCCGGATCGTCTGCGGTGCTCCCGATTGCGAGGTTGACGCCATGGTCAAGTGGAAGGACGGCAGGGAAAGCGAGAACGTCGAGGATCGCCGCGGCGAGAGTGGCGGTATGGGCGGCGGCTTTCCGTTTCCCGGCGGCGGCGGGCGGACCATCCAGATCCCGATGGGCCGGCGCGGCGGCGGCATCGGCATCTTCGGTCTCCTGATCATCGCCGGCATCATGCTGCTGCTCGGCATCAATCCGCTCGATGTGCTGACGGGCGGGGGCGGCAACCAGTTCCCCTTGCCGCGCGTCGACCGCGATGGCGGGCCGCTGCCGAAATTCGAGATCCCGGACCTGCCGGGCAGCGCCCGCGAGGCGACGCAGCGCACGCCGACCCCCTCGGGCAGCCTGCCGGCTGGCGACGACGAGGCCCGCTTCGTCAAGGTGATCTTCGGCTACACCGAGGATGTCTGGACGGACATCTTCAAGCAGATCGGCCGCAGCTACCGGACGCCCACGCTCGTCATGTTCTCGGGCCAGACGCCGACCGCCTGCGGGCCGGGCATGTCGATGATGGGGCCGTTCTACTGCCCGCTCGACGAGAAGGTCTATATCGACCTCGACTTCTATCGCGAGCTGCAGCAGCGGTTCGGTGCGCCGGGCGATTTCGCCCAGGCCTATGTGGTGGCGCACGAGGTCGGCCACCATGTCCAGAAGCTGTTCGGCATCGCCGACCGGGTGCAGGAGATCAAGCAGCAGGTCAGCGAGCGCGACGCCAATGCACTGCAGGTGCGCATGGAGCTGCAGGCCGACTGCTTCGCCGGCGTGTGGGCGAACCAGGCCAACCAGGAGAAGGGCATCCTGGAGAGCGGCGACGTGGAGGAAGGGCTGAATGCCGCCAAGGCGATCGGCGACGATCGCATCCAGCGCCAGACCCAGGGCCGCGTGGTGCCGGACGCTTTCACGCACGGCTCGTCGGAGCAGCGGGTGCGTTGGCTGAGGCGGGGACTCGAATCGGGCGACATCCGCCAGTGCGACACGTTCCGCACCGACGACCTGTAGGCTGGGCCGCACCGACGACCGACAAGCCGGGGTGATCGGGGAAAAGGCGGGCGGGAGCATTGTTCGCCGGAGCTATCTCTCGAGAGCGGTCCCTCGAGACCTTTCCACTGGCAGTGGCCGGCGGGCAACCCCGCCGCCGGCCCGAGGCTGAGGCGCCGAGCCTGGACCCGTCGCGGACCGTCCCTATAGCCAGGGACGGCCGGCCTTCATCCGCTCCTCATAGGCCTTGATGGCGCCCTCCTTCTGGAGCGTCAGGCCGATATCGTCGAGACCGTTCAGCAGGCAGTGCTTGCGGAAGGGGTCGATCTCGAAGCGGATGACGCCGCCATCGGGACCGCGGATCTCCTGAGCCTCGAGATCGACCGTGATGGTCGCATTGGCACCGCGCTCGGCATCGTCCATCAGCTTGTCGACATCGGCCTGGGGCAGCTTGATCGGCAGGATGCCGTTCTTGAAGCAGTTGTTATAGAAAATGTCGGCAAAAGACGGGGCGATCACGCAGCGGATGCCGAAATCGAGGATCGCCCAGGGCGCGTGCTCGCGGCTCGATCCGCAGCCGAAGTTATCGCCGGCAACGAGGATCTGCGCCTTGCGGTAGGATGACCGGTTGAGCACGAAATCGGGGTTCTCCTTGCCCTTCTCGTCGTAGCGCATCTCGAAGAAGAGGCTCTTGCCGAGGCCGGTCCGCTGAATGGTCTTCAGGAACTGCTTGGGAATGATCATGTCGGTGTCGACATTGGTGATCGGCATCGGCGCGGCGACGCCGGTCAGCTTGGTGAACTTGTCCATGGCTTTCGAATGGTCCTGAGATTTCAACAGATGCTGGAATTTCAACCGATCCTGGTCAGGCTTCCGACGATGTCCGCCATGAGATCGATCAGCTCGTAGACCCGTGCCTTGGAGGGGTTGTAGTCGAGCTGGTGGGCGGCCCGGTTGCTGACCTCCGCCATCTCCTCGACGACGGCGGCCAGCGAGGCAGGTATCAGCCGGTTTTCGACCAGAGACAAGAGGTGCTTTCTGACCGGCCAGCCGGCGGGGTTCGCGAGCTTCGCCACGGAGATGCGCTGGACCTCGCGCTCGACCGGTTTCCAGGCGGCGAGAAGCGCAACCGAGGGATCGCGGTCGAGCAGATCGACGATGTCCTTCTCGATCGGCACGTCGCTGATCGACATCGGCCCGCGCAGCGCCTCCATGTCCCGGCGGATGCCCTCGATATTGCCGTGGAACTCCGCCTCCATGTCCATGATGCGCACGCGCGTCGGCCGGAGCGAGGAGACGAGCAGCTTGATCTCGTCCTGCAACATATAGACGACGGCGGTGAGGGCGGCGGGCCAGGCGAGATGCTCGACGAGGCGCGACAGGAAGGTGAGGGCGTCCATGGCGAGAGGCCGATCGAAGGGAATGGGCATGGCAGCCCCGCGGCGGCGCCCCGGGGCGGGAGACAGTTGGCGCGCCCGGGCGCGGTCCTGTCAATCGCATGGCCCGGATCCGCTGTCGCCCGGATCGATGTCGCCCGGTCCGCCTTGCTCCGTTCAGCCGCCTGAACTCGCGGCCTCGGCATAGCAGCGTTTCATCAGATCGCACCGCGCCTTGCCCGGCAGGTGGACGCTGTCGCCGGCATAGGGCTTCCAGAAATCGCAGATCGCCTCGATGCCGGCCGGATCGAGCCAGCCCTCGGCCCGGCCGAGGCGGATCGCATAGCAGTCCGCCTTCTCCTCGCTGCGACCTTCGATCTGGTGGCCGCATTCATGGCCGAAGGCATAGAGCTGGACGACCGCGGGCAGGCTCGCGACACGCTTGGGATTGAAGATCAGGTAGCCTGGATGGGCGGCGGCGACGTCGGTCAGCGTCGGATCGTGGATGATCGGCCGGTCGCCGCAACTCTCCTCGCGCCCGCCGATCGTGATCTGAGTGCCGATGAGGGCGGAGCGGTCGAGGCCCTGATGGGCGAGATACTCATCGACCGTCGGCGGCCGCGGCGAGGAGGTGATGAGATAGGCGGCGGCCGAGCCTGCGACGGCGATCGCGGCGAGCCAGATGTTGCGCCAGTGGCCGGCGAGACGCATGGACAATTTCCTGTCGAGAGGCCGGCATCGAGGGGCGGCCGATGGGACGCGCGACGTCCGGGAGCCTTGCCGACGAAGCACCACGGGGCGCACCCACGGGGCGGACGGGCATGAAGGATTGCGCATCCCGATCGCTGCGACTGCCCTCTCAGAGCGTGCGGTCGGGAGGAAGGGCTCCTACCACGTCTTGCTGTCGCCGTAGCACTGGCGGATCGACGCGCAACGCTGGGGGCCGGCGAAGTGCATGGAATCGCCTTCCGCCGGGGAGATGAAGTTGCAGATCTGTTCGACGCCCTGCGGTGTCAGCCAGCCCTGCCGGCGTCCGCGCTGGACGGCGAAGCAGTCGGCCGTCTCCTCGTCGGGGCCACGGAACTGGTGGCCGCATTCGTGGCTGTAGATCCACATGGCGACGGGCGGGGGCACGGTCGAGAGGCGGACCGGGTTCAGGATCAGGAACCCCGGATAGGCGGCGCCGAAATCGTCGAGATTGGGGTCGATGACGGTCGGGCGGCGTCCGCAGCTCATGCGACGGCCCGAGATGGTGAGCTGGCCGGCGGGGATCACCTCCGCCCCACCACCGACATAGGTGACATACTGGTCGGCGGTCGGCTCGATCGAGCCGGCTTCAGCCGCGACAGCCGAGGCCGCCATGCCGGCAGTCAAGAGCAAGAGGAGCGGAAACGTCGATAGCCGCATGCCTGCCGGTTCCGTATGCGTCGATGGCCAGAAGAGCTGCCGCAAAGCATGAGGCAAACGTCGCACTCCTGCAAGGCGATTGCTTCGGGTTTGGTACATGCCTGGTCGGTACGACCGTATCGCATCCAGTCTGGCCGGCCGGAGCGGGCCCGCCAGCGAGCGATCGGAGGCGGCGACCAGCCGGCGTCCTTCAAAGTGATCTAGACGGGCTCTGGGACTCGAATGTGGCGTCGAGTGGGGTGAAAGAGGCGTCCGTTGCGCCGGCCGCGGCGAAGCAGCGACGCATTTGGGCGCAGCGTCCGGCGCCGGCGGAATGGGTGCGGTCGGCCCGGGTGCCGGCGATGGCCCGGCAGGTCTCATCGAGGCCGTCGGCGGTCAGCCAGCCCTGGTAACGTCCGGTGGCGACGGCGAGGCAGTCGGCGGCCGCCTCGTTACGGCCGACGGTCAGATGCGCGCATTCGTGGAGCACGACGATGCGCTGGGCGACGGCGGGATAACGCGAGAGCGACGGGCCGAGGACGATGGTGCCGTCGAGGGCATAGCCCGGACCGGTGACGCGGGCGTTGACGAGGATGCGGGCCGAGCCGCAGCGCGGCACGGTGCCGTCGGCGAGGACTGGAGCCGAGGCGGCGGCAGCGGCCGGCGTGGCGGCAGGCGCGGTGTGGCCGCCGAGGACGAGCACGGCGAGCGCTGCCACGGCGAGAGCGAGCCCGGCTTTCCACATGTCCCAGCAGAGGTTCCCCATCCCCGTTCTCCCGCTTCCCGATCGGCCGATTGCCGGTGAGGGATGCAAGGCCTCGGCCAGATGAAGGGCGGCACGGGAGGTGGGCGGAGCGGCTCGGTCAAGGAGGGGGCAACAGGTCCCGTGCCAATCCGGGACGGGGATCCGTGCCAAACAGGCACGCCGGCTCGAGGCGAGTGCCGGCTCCGTCAAGAACGGTGCGGGCTGCGGCCAGAAACGAGACGGCCCGCGCGAGGCACGGGCCGTCCGGCAGTGACGGTGGCCAGGACCCGAGGCCGTCGCCTCGGCCTACTTCTTCTTGCGCTTGCGGGCGGTCCGCGTCTTGCGGCCGGGCGCCGAGGCGTAGCACTCGCGCAGCGCCGCGCAGCGCTGGGGACCGGGCAGATGATAAACGCCGCCGGCGGTATGCCAGAGCGCCTTGCAGGTCGAGTTGATGCCGGCAGGCGTCAGCCAGCCCTGGCGCTTGGCGATCCTGACCGCCCAGCAGTCGGCCGCCGTCTCGTCGGCGCCGACATACTGATGCGCACATTCGTGCAGGAAGATCAGCCGCTGGGTGGTCGAGGGGTACTTCTTCAGATATTGCGGGCCGAGCAGGATGGTGCCCTTGACCGCGAAGCCCGGCCCCGGCACGTCGCCACCGACATAGACGTCGGCCGCGTGACAATTCATGCGCGCGCCGCCGATCGTCGCCGAACCGGCGCTGGCCGGACCGGTGGCGAGTGTCAGAGCGGTGAGGATGGCGAAGACGAAGGCGGCCGCCGCCGTGGCCGTGCGCAGGCAATGCAGCATGGTTGTTGATCTCCCTCCCCGCTGATCGCAAATTCGTGACGGATGCGTGATTGGACTTTCACCGGAGCGATACTGGCACGCAAGTGCTAAGTTAGGCTTATAATGGGAAAATCTGCGATCGTGAGACTGCGGAGCAATTGCCGGTGTCAGTTGAGAGCCGGACGCACGTGGCGGTTGCGGGGTGCCCGGACTTGGTGGTTTGATCAGCCCGCCTCGTCCTCGATCCGCGCCATGTCATCGTCCGAGAAGCCGAAATGGTGGCCGATCTCGTGCACCAGTACATGCACGATGACATTGCCGAGCGTGATGTCGTGCTCGGCCCAATAGTCGAGGATGGGACGGCGATAGAGATAGACACGGTCGGGCTGGAGCGGCGGGTCGGTGGCGCCACGCTGGCTGATCGGCACGCCCTGGTAGAGGCCGAGCAGATCGAGCTCGGAGGCGATGCCGAGATCGTCGAGCACCTCGTCGGTGGGAAACTCGTCGATGCGGATCTGCACCTCGCGGGTCAGATCGCGGAAGGCGGCCGGCAGACGGCGATAGGCCTCCATCGCGATCGCCTCGAAGGTGGCGAGGCCCGGGGCCTTGAGGTCGTGCCAGTCCGGTGGTCTCAGCGTCCGTGCCATATCGATCTCACTCGCGCCGGGGCGGCGCCGCGCGCGTGTGCGGGCCGGTCGCCATCATGGCCTGCCGTCGGTCTCAGCCGAGAAATGGCAGGTCGACGAGAAGCAGGTAGCCGTCGAGCCCGAGCAGCGCGCCGACCGCACCGATCAGGATCGAGAGTGCGAACATCGCCCGGTTGGTGGAGATGATGGCCACAGAAGCGATGACGATGGCGATCTGCAGGAGCGCCTGGGCCCAGTCGAAATAGGGGCCTCGCCTGGCCGCATCGTCGCGCGCCGCTTCGACGGCCTTGGCCCTGACGAAGAGCTCGTCGAGGCCTTCCTGCCGCTCGGGATCGCTCGTCAGCTTGGCGTCCGAGGCCTTGTACTCGGCGATCTTGGCCTCGATCATCCGGCGACCCTCAGGGGTCAGCGAGGTGTCGGTGCCGAGCCGGATCTCGAGGTCGGCGACGGCGATCCGCAGGCCGGCGCGGCGGATGTTCTTGGCCTGGAAGAAGGCCCACAGATTGGTCGCGTCGACATTGGCGCGGGCCGCGTCCTTGTCGACATTGCTGCCCATCATGGAGCAGAGCGCGAGCAGGACCGCGAGCACTGCGATATAGACGCTCACCCATTTGGCGAAGCCCGAGCCGAGCGTCTCGGCCTCCGCTTCGATCTCGCCGAGAGCCATGTGATGCCTCCCCATCCAAGTACACCCGGGGCCCGGGCGAGGCTCTTTCGGCGGGGCGGGCCTCACCTGTCAAGAAAATTGCGGCTGCAACGCAAGGGGCGGGCGCCCGGTCTGGCCGGCGCGCGGAGCGCCGACCGTCCCGGTCCCGGTCCGGTCAGCCGCGGCCGTCATGCCCAAGAAGGGCACCGTAGAGCTCGGGCCGGCGGTCGCGGAAAATGCCCCAGCCGGCGCGCTTGGCCGCGATGCGGTCGAGGTCGAAGCGGTGGGTGATGACGTCCTCGCCGGCACGGCCGCATTCGGCGACCTTGGCGCCGGTCTCGTCGGCGATGAAGGAGGAGCCGTAGAAGGTGACGGAGGTGCGCCCGACGGTCTCGCGGCCGATGCGGTTGGAGGCGATCACCGGGCGCATATTGGCGGCGGCGTGGCCTTGCATGGTGCGCTGCCAGTGGTCGCGGCTGTCGAGGTCGGCGTGGTTGGGCTCCGAGCCGATGGCGGTCGGATAGAGCAGCATGTCGGCGCCGGCGAGCGCCATGGCCCGCGCCGCCTCGGGGAACCACTGGTCCCAGCAGATGGCGACGCCGATGCGGGCATAGCGGGTCTGGAAGGCGCGGAAACCGGTGTCGCCGGGCGTGAAGTAGAACTTCTCCTGATAGCCGAAGCCATCGGGGATGTGGCTCTTGCGATAGGTGCCGGCGAGCGAGCCGTCGGCATCGACGATGGCGATCGAGTTGAAGAAGGCGTTGTTGGTGCGCTCGAAGAAGCTCACCGGGAGGACGACCTCGAGCTCGGCGGCGAGCTTGCGGAAGCGCTCGACGAGCGGATTGTCGAGAGAGGGATGGGCGAGGGAGAAATAGCGTTCGTCCTGCTCGATGCAGAAATAGGGCGTCTCGAACAGTTCCTGCAGCAGCACGACCTGGGCGCCTTCGCGGTGCGCGCGGCGGACGAGGGCTTCGGCGCGGCGGGCGTTCTCCGCGGGCTCGGGGCTCGATGCCATCTGCGTGGCGGCGACGGTGACGGTGCGGGACATGGAATGGCCTTGGGCTCGCGGAGGGAGGGTTCGCGGCAAGGCTCACTGAGCGGCCAGCCGAGAGTAAAGCGCTCGCGCGGAACACCGTTGACGCGTCGGCCGCCACTTCGGGGTTGACGGGGTGCGAGCCGGCCAGCTTACTTCTCGCCAACCGCCATGACGGCCGGATCCAGGGAGGAGAACGATGCTGCATCGTCTGAAGCAGGTGGCATTGGGCGCGCTCGCCGCGCTCGCGATCGCGGTAGGCCCCGCCGAGGCCGGCAAGATCGTCATCTCCAATTGGGACGGCTACATGCCCAAGGACATGGCCGAGCGCTTCAAGGCGGCGACCGGCCACGATCTCGAGGTCGCGATCCATGCGACCAACGAGGAGATCATGGGCAAGGTCACCGCCAACAAGGGCGAGGGCTTCGATGTGCTGTTCGTCTCGGCCCCCTTCGCGCAGGCGCTGAAGGCGCTCGGCATCGCCGACACGCTCGACCATGCGAAGATCCCCAATCTGAGCAATCTCTATCCCGAGGCGATGCAGCTCGCGCACGATCCGGGCAACACCTTCTCGATCCCCTATGCCTGGGGCACGACGGGCCTCTGCTACCGCTCGGATCTCGTCGCGGCGGCGCCGATCTCCTGGAACGATCTGCTGAAGCCCGATCCGGTGCTGAAGGGCAAGACGACCATGCTCGCGACCGATCGCTGGCTGCTCGCCGCCGGATTCCTGGCGCAGGGCTACTCGGTCAACGAGACCGACGGCGCGCATCTGCAGGCGACGCGCGATCTGCTGATCGAGGCGAAGAAGTCGCTGCTCGCCTATGACGACACCACGTTCTACTCCAAGCTGGTCTCGGGCGAGGCGAGCCTCGTGCAGGCCTGGGACGGCTGGTGCAACTACGGCATCGCCGAGAACAAGGAGATCAAATACGTGGTGCCGAAGGAGGGATCGGACCTGTGGGTCGACACCATGGTCGTGGTCGCCTCCTCGCAGAACAAGGACGTCGCGCACGCGTTCATCAATTTCGTGCTCGAGGCCGAGAACGGCAAATGGGTGGCCGAGAACATCCTCTACAAGGTGCCGAACAAGAAGGCGATGGACAGCCTCGACAAGGCACTTGTCGAGCAGTACCCGAATCTCGGCATGGCGCCGGCCGAGCTCACCAAATACGAGGAGCTCGTCGATGTCGGTGCCGCGCAGAAGGACTATGCGCGCATCGTCTCGGAGATCCTGAACGCCAATTGATCCGCACCGCTGCGCCGGTCGGTCGGGCGCCTCGGGCGTCCATGGCGGCAAGGTAGAACGATCCGCGCGGCTCCTCCCTGCGAGGCGAGCCGCGCGGATGCCCACCCATCGAGCGTGACGTCGACCGCGCTTCATGCCGGCCGGCCCGTCGCGGCCGGGGAACCATCCTCATGAGCGAGCGGCTGTCACGCGTCCTGCTTGCCGCGCCCGGCATCGCCTGGCTCGTCATCCTGATGGTGATCCCGTGCCTCCTGGTGCTCGCCAACTCGTTCTTCGAGCGCGGCGTCTATGGCGGCATCGACTATGTCTTCACGCTCGGCAACTATGCCCGGGCCTTCGACAGCCTCTATCTGCGCGTCTTCCTCAACTCGGCGCGGATCGCGGCGACCGCTGCCGCCATCGCGGTCGTCATCGCCTATCCGGTCGCCTTCGCCATCGCGCGCGCGACGCCCGCCCGGCAGTCCGCCTATCTTTTCCTCGTCATGCTGCCGTTCTGGTCGAACTACCTCATCCGAACCTATGCGTGGATGGTGATGCTGAACCCCAAGGGCATCGTCAACAACGGGCTGACGGGGCTCGGACTGCCCGAGCTGCCGCTGCTCTACAACGAGTTCGCGGTGATCGTCGGTCTCGTCTACAACTACACGCCCTTCGTCGTGCTCGCGATCTTCTCGGCGCTCGGTCGCGTCAACCGCGAGGTGATCGAGGCGTCGGAGGATCTCGGCGCCTCCTCCTTCATGACGTTCCGCCGCGTGCTGCTGCCGCTGACGGTGCCCGGCATCGCCACCGGCTTCGTCTTCGTATTCGTGCTCTCGATCGGCAATTTCATCACGCCCGCGCTGCTCGGCGGCAAGCGCGTGCAGATGGTCGGCAACCTGGTCTACGACCAGTTCCTGTCGGCGCGCGACTGGCCGTTCGGCTCGGCGCTCGCCTTCATCCTCATCGGCATCATGATGGTGCTGCTGTTCGCTCAGGCGCTGCTGGCGCGGCGGATCGAAACGGCGGGCGAGCGTGCCGAGGGCGCACGGGGAGGCGGCGATGTCTGAGACCTCGGTGCGCCGGCGCCGAATCGCCTGGTGGTCCTGGCTCGATCTCCATCTCGCGGCCTTCTTCGTCTTTCTCTATCTGCCGATCCTCGTGCTCATCGCGCTCTCCTTCAACCGGTCGGGTCTGCCGACGGCGTGGACCGGCATGACGCTCGACTGGTACGCGAAGCTGTTCTCCTCGCCCGATATCGGGCGGGCGCTCCTCAACACGCTGATCGTCGCCGTGGCCGTCACCTTGCTCTCGACCGTCATCGGCACGGCGATCGGCCTTGCCCTCATGGGCACGAGGCCGCCACCGGCCTTGGAGGCGCTGCTGTTCGCGCCGATGATCATTCCCGACATCGTGCTCGCCATCGCGCTCGCCTCTTTCTACTACCTCGTCGGGCTCTCGCTCGGGCTCCATTCGATCGTGCTGTCGCATGTCGTGTTCGACATCGCCTTCGTCACGGCGGTGGTCAGGACGCGGCTCGCCCATTTCGACCGCTCGATCATCGAGGCCTCGATCGACCTTGGCGCCGGCGACTGGACGACGTTCCGGCGCATCACGCTGCCGGTGATCGCGCGGGGCGTGGTGGCGGCGGGACTGCTCGCCTTCACGCTGTCGATCGACGAGTTCATCATCGCCTATTTCACGTCGGGGGCCGGCACCTCGTCGACGACACTGCCAATGAAGATCTTCTCCATGGTGCGGTTCGGCGTGACGCCCGACATCAACGCGCTGGCGGCCATCCTGATGACGGTCAGCTTCGTGATCGTGCTCGCCTCGCAGCGGCTCGAGCGGAAGGGGCGGACATGAAGGGACGCGAGCGGGGAGTTGAGCGGGGGGAGGCCATCCTCGAAGGGCGCGGGCTGACACGGCGTTTCGGGGCGGTGACGGCTCTCGAGGGCGTCGACGTGGCGATCCGCGAGGGTGAGTTCTTCGCGCTGCTCGGGCCGTCGGGCTGCGGAAAGACGACGCTGCTCAGATGTTTCGCCGGGTTCGAGCGGCCAGACGCGGGGCGCGTTCTGCTGGCGGGCGAGGACATCACCGAGACGAGGGCCAACCGCCGGCCGCTCAACATGATGTTCCAGTCCTATGCGCTCTTTCCGCATATGACGGTGCTGCGCAACGTCGCCTATGGGCTCGAGATGGAGGGCATCGGCGAGCCCGAGCTCGGCCGACGGGTCCGCGACATCCTCGAGGTGACGGGGCTCGGCGCCATGGCCGACCGGCGGCCGCACGAATTGTCGGGAGGTCAGCGCCAGCGCGTCGCACTCGCCCGGGCGCTCGTCAAGCGGCCGAAGGTGCTGCTGCTCGACGAGCCGCTCTCGGCGCTCGACAAGGGCCTGCGCGAGCAGATGCAGGTCGAATTGAAGCGGGCGCAGAAGGAGGCGGGCATCGCCTTCGTCATCGTCACGCACGACCAGGAGGAGGCGCTCGGCCTCGCCGACCGCATCGCCGTGCTCGACCATGGCCGCATCCGTCAGATCGGCACAGCGCGCGAGATCTACGACGAACCGGCCGACCTTTTCGTCGCCGGCTTCGTCGGCTCCAACAACATCCTCGCCTGGGACCGGCTCGGCGGCGCGCTCGCGCAAGGTCTCGAGAGGCCCTTCGGCCACATCCCCGGCAAGTCGCATCTTGCCATCCGGCCGGAGCGCCTCGTCGTCTCCAGAACGGGCGAGGAGATCGTCGCTGGCCCCTCGTTCCGCGTCCGGGTCGCCGAGATCGTCGACCATGGCGCCGATCTCGTCGCGCTGCTTCAGCCGCTCGAGGGCGCGGGCGGCATGGGGGCGCTGACGGCGCGGCTCGGCATCGCCGATGCGGAGCGGGTGCGGCCGCGCGTCGGCGACGAGGTGTGGTGCGGGTTCCATGCCGATCATGCCCGCGTGCTGACGGAGGGGGCCGGCGAACAGGGTGGCGCGGCGGCAGGCCATCCGCTAAAGCGCTCAGAGCAACGCCATTCCGGGAGGACACCGATGACCGAGAGAAAGACGCTCGCCTTCTTCCCCGAGGCCGCATTCGGACCGGCGCTCAACTCGGTCGGCATCGCGCAGGCCTGCGAGAAGCTCGGCCACAAATGCGTCTTCCTGTCGGATCCCGGCTTCACCCAGGTCTATCGCGATTACGGCTTCGAAGCGCACGATGTGAACCTGTCTGAGCCGATGCCGCCCGAGCAGATGGCGAAATACTGGGTCGACTTCATCAACGGCCACATCCCGAACTTCAACAAGGCGCCGATCGACCAGATCGAGAACTACGTCAAGGATTGCTGGAACGCCATCGTCGAGACCTCGATCTGGGCGGAGAAGGACCTGCCGGGCGTGCTGGACCGGGTGAAGCCGGATCTCATCTCGGTCGACAATGTGATCCTGTTTCCCGCCATCAAGCGCTATTCGGCGGCGCATGGCGCACCTTGGGTGCGGATCATCTCGTGCTCGGAGAACGAGATCCCCGATCCCGACATCCCGCCGCACCTGTCGGGCTGCGGTGAGAAGGACAAGGCCTGCTTCCACGCCTACGACACGCGTTTCAACGCGGCGGTCAAGGAGGCGCACGAGCGCTTCAACGCACATCTGAAGGCCTGTGGCGAGGAGCCCTATCCGCTCGGGCAGTTCTTCGAGGCCTCGCCCTTCATGAACCTGCTGCTCTATCCAGAGCCGGTCAAGTTCACCCGCTCGGTGCCGCTCGATCCGCGCCGCTTCCAATATCTCGACGGCTGCGTGCGCCAGGAGAAGGCCTACGACATCCCGACCTTCAAGGCGATGAACGACAAGCCGCTGATCTATGTCAGCTTCGGCTCGCTCGGCTCGGGCGACACGGCGACCATCAAGCGCCTCATCGCCGCGCTCGGGCGGATGCCGGTGCGCGTCCTCGTCAATATCGGCGACTACGGCGGCGAGTACGAAGGCTTCCCCGACAATGTCATCGCCGACAAGTGGTTTCCCCAGCCCTCGGTGATCGAGAAGGCGGATGCGGTAATCCATCACGGCGGGAACAACTCGTTCACGGAGTGCCTCTATTTCGGCAAGCCGGCGATCATCATGCCCTATGTGTGGGATGGCCACGACAATGCGACGCGTGTCGCGGAGACGGGCCATGGCCTCAAGATGCACCGCGCCGACTGGAGCGAGGATCAACTCGCCGCCGCCGTGCAGACGCTGCTCAGCGACCGGGAGATGAAGGCGCGCCTGTCGGCGACCTCGGCCTTCATGAAGCGCCGGCACGGTCCGACCAAGGCCGCCGGCATCCTCGATGCGCTCGCGACTTCCGGCCGGTATATGTGAGCGGGGCCGTTTGAAGGTTGCGCAGGCGTGCCGCTTCAAGCGGAGCCGCACGCCTCGCCAGCGGTTAGGCTAGTGGAGCGAATTTGACACTTCGTGTCCCGGCTGCTGCGAAGTGCGTTCGCAAGTGTCAAAATTCAAAAGCTCCACCAAGCTTGCTAGTGGTTCTCATGATTCCGACATTTGCTCTCACGGGATCTGAAGCGGGATGCAAATGTCGGAATGGAATCACCAGGGGATCGGGCGACATCAGAGGGGCTCGAAGGGATTGACGAGCCGGACCCCGGTGCCGGCGAAATCGGCGACGTTGCGGCTCACCAATATGAGGTCGTGAACGAGGGCAGTGGCGGCCATCAGACTATCCCGGTCGGGCCGGGGATCGGGCACGTGGAGGGGGGCGCACCGACGCACAACGGCCAGCGAGACCGGCAGGATGCGACCATCGAATGCCGGCAACACTTGTCGCTCCATCCAGGCTCGCAGACGATCCCCCTGAGGCTGGTCGCGCCGGGCGATCCGTCGCCATCCAATCTCGATCTCGAGCGCCGTGATCACGGAGAGAAAGAGTGTGGCAGGCTCAGCCGTCTGCGCCCAGGCCGCAACGTGCCGGTCAACCCGGCCGAGGCGTCGCAACTCGGAGATGATGTTGGTGTCGAGGAGATACATCAGTCGAGATCGGCCGGCCTTTGCATCGAGCCGAGCCTGGGGAGTTCCATGTCGTCGTCGGCCGCGCCGGACTGGCCGAGCAAATCCAGAATCGATGCTCCCTTGCCGACCAGCCGCTGATAGTCCTCATAGTTGAGAAGGACATAGGCCGGTATCCCGCGATCGGTAACCACCACGGGTCCGTCCTCAGCCGCGCGCTTGGCCCGGCCGACATCCTGATTGAACTCGCGACTGGTCACGATCGTGGTCATGGCACTGCCCTGCTTGTGATGATGCTACAATACTACAAGTTCGGCCACGGGCAAGAGCATTGCTCTCGTGACGAAGTCGACAGATGTTGTGCGCGCCACAACCCGCCAGTCAGCCGAAAGAGCCAAACATGCCGACCAACCTCGCCTCGTCCGCGCCGCATATCCATCCGGCCCTCAGCTGGGCGGATGACCTCAAGGACTGGGGACCGCAGCCCGATGCGATCGAGGGCGCATCGCATTCGCGCGGGCGGCTCCTCTGGAAGTCGCCCGGGGGCGCGGTCGAGAGCGGCATCTGGATCTGCACGCCGGGCCGCTGGCGGCTTTCGATCCCCAAGGAGGAGGTCTGCCACTTCGTTTCGGGCCGTGCCCTCTACCGCGAGGACGGCGGCGAGGAGATCACCGTCGGGCCGGGCTCGGTCGTCCATTTCCATCCCGGCTACAAGGGCGAGTGCACGGTGCTCGAGGAGATGCGCGTCGTCTATATGGCGGCGCCCTATGAGGGGCCGCAGCCGGGCGGCGCCCATGTCATGCGCGATCCCGCCTCGATCGGCGATCTGGTCGACTGGGGGCCGGTGCCGACCATGATCGAGGGACAGTCGCGCACCTCGGGTCGGCTGCTTTTCAAGCGCGAGGGCAACCGGGCCGAAACCGGCATCTGGATCTGCACGCCCGGCACCTGGAATTGCCACGTCACCTCGGACGAACTCTGCCATTTCCTGTCGGGCCGCTGCACCTATACGCACGAGAGCGGCGACATCATCGAGATTCGGCCTGACACGGCCGCCTTCTTCCCGGAAGGCTGGAAGGGCGTCTGCCGGATCGATGAGACGGTCAGGAAGGTCTACATGATCCGCTGACGGCGGTGGGGTGGCACCGGGTGATCCGGCGGCGCAGGCTCTGCGTAGAAAGGGCGAAGGACGCGGGCTCTCCCATCCCTCCCCTCGCTGCCCGCGTCCGGCCCCGGCCCGCCATCGAATGTCGGCCGGGGCCTTCCTTTACATGGTCGTCTTGAGCGCGGTCGGGCCCTTCAGGGTCTGGTAGACGACGCAATAGCGCTCGGTGAGCTTCAACAATGTCGCGCGTTGCTCGTCGGTGAGGTTGCCGATGACATCGAAGGTCAGGCGGATTTCGCGAAATCCGACAGGGGCGTCACGCGCAACACCGAGCGTGCCGCGAAAGTCGAGATCGCCCTCGGCGCGGATGACCGCATCCTCGAGCGGCAGGGCGAGAGCCGTCGCGACCGCCTTCAGCGTCACGCCGGCACAGGCAACCAGCGCCTCGAGCAGCATGTCGCCCGAGCAGGCGGAGAGCCCGTCGCCGCCGGTCGCGGGATGGAGCCCGGCCTCGACGACGGCCTTGCCGGTCGCAAGCGAGCAGGTGATCCCTTCGCCGATCCGGCCCTCGGCGCGGAGGGTGACGAGAGCGGCGGCCGGATCTTCACGATAGCGGGCCTTGACAGGGGCCTGCAGGGCCTTCAGCGCATCGGCATCCATGGAAGCCTCCATCGGTTCGCCGCATTCGAGCGGGGGCGTCGTTCGCCCAAGGCCGATCCGCATCCGCGGCCCAGGCCTCTCAAGGCCATTTCACCTCGGGGGGCATCGAGGAGAGTATCGAATCGACATTGCCGCCGGTCTTCAGGCCGAACACCGTGCCGCGGTCGTAAAGCAGGTTGAACTCGACATAGCGGCCGCGGCGGACGAGTTGCTCCTCGCGGTCGCCGGGCGTGTAGGGGGTCGCGAAATTGGCGCGGACGAGCCTTGGATAGATATCCTTGAAGGCGAGACCGACGGCCTTGGTGAAGGCGAGATCGGCAGCGAAGTCGCCGGAGTTCAGATAGTCGTAGAAGATGCCGCCGATGCCGCGCATCTCCTTCCTGTGCGGCAGGTAGAAATACTCGTCACACCAGGTCTTGTAGCGGGCGTAGTCGGCGACCTCGTGGGGCGTGCAGGCGGTCTGCATGGCGGCGTGGAAGGCGCGCGTGTCGGCGTCCTCCTGCGTTCGCCGCCGGGCGAGCACGGGCGTCAGGTCGGCGCCGCCGCCGAACCAGTCCTTCGTCGTGACGACGAGACGGGTGTTCATGTGCACGGCCGGCACGTTCGGGTTGCGCATATGGGCGATGAGCGAGATGCCCGAGGCCCAGAAGCGCGGATCCGCGTCGGCGCCGGGGATCTGCTTCCGGAACTCGGGTGCGAACTCGCCATGAACGGTCGAGGTGTGGACGCCGACCTTCTCGAAGACGCGGCCCTTCATCATCGACATGATGCCGCCGCCGCCGGGCGCGCCGGTATGATCCTTCCTCTCCCAGGGTGTCCGCTCGAAGCGCGCGGGTGCCATGTCGGCGTGGGGGGCGCCGGCCGGCAGATCGTCCTCGAGCGCCTCGAAGGCGGCGATGATCTCGTCTCTCAGCGTCTCGAACCAGGCTCTGGCCGTCGCCTGCTTGTCATCGAGGGTGATCGGTGCGCTCGTCATGGGGCCTCGGCTGGCGTCAACAGGGCGGAACGGACGGGCGGCGGCCCGTACGCCTCCTGTAGCAGACCCGCATCCTCGGCTGAACCCTGTCGGCGGCCGCCGCGTCTCCCGTCGCCGCTATCGGACGAAGGTGTTCCGCACCCTGACCGAGTTCTGGAAATAGGGAATCCAGATCGCGGCAGAAGATGATAGAGCGGACGAGTCCACGGCGGTATGCGACCAGCTCGGGGCCGCTCAAGTGATCGGTCATGTAGAGCAGCAACAAGAAGACGATGTTGTAGCCAGCGAAGACGAGAAGAAAATCGTCATCGCCTTGCGCACGCGGCGCGATTTGCGGAAGAAAAGGACCAGACACCAGATGTCGAGGGCCAGCAGGCTCACGTAGTAGCTGACGAGCAGGGTTACGATCGTCAAGCCGAGAAGGATTTCGGGTTGGCCGAGCGTGACGAGCAGATCCGATCGGCTGAGCGTCAAGAGCCGGGCCAGATCACGCCAACCGACCGAGGTCGCTTCGCCCGTCAGCACCTCGGAAAGGTCGACCGCCAGCATGAGGAGCAGTGCCGATACCTGCCAGCAGCAGTTGGAGCAGCGGCAGGATCAGCCGGCGATGCCCTTGGGGCCGGTGACGGCGGCGGCGCGGTACCGGCGGCTTCGCTGGACAGGCCCGACGTTCCAGCAATGGGGAGCTCTGGAGTTTCCGCTCATGTCATCTTCCTGAGGATGAAGCACCGAGCCGCAATATCCGACCTATCCCAAGCACGCCGCGCGCCAGATGTCGGCCCGTTTTCCAAGCGCCACTCCACGGGTGTCGTGGCGCCGCCGGGCGAGCGCGCTCGCCCCGACTTGGTGGTGTGACGGCGTCGTCGGTCATCCGGCGGTGCCGCCGGGCAACTTCGAGCCGGCGCATCTGGGTTCGGGTAACCGCCTCGTCGCTTATGGCTCTCGGAAGAGTCGGGTTTGTGCGCGCTCCCGCGTCGGGGTTCGTGCGCGCTCCCGCGTCGGGGTTCGTGCGCGCTCCCGCGCGGGGGGCTTTCGATCGCGACACCCGCTCACTAATATCAGGTTCGTGCCTCAGGGTGCGACGTTGGCAGTAGGGGCGCCTCTCGCGCCTTCGGGAGGCTCCACTCATGTTCGGCTGGTTCGAGCGTCTGATCGATCCCTTCGACCGCGGCAATGACGGGCGCCCGCCCGAGGAACTCGGGGCCTTCTACGTCCATTTCGTTCGCCAGGCCTGGCCGGTCTTTGCCGCGCTCGGCGTGCTCGGCTTCGTCGGCGCGCTGATCGAGGTGTCGCTGTTTGCCTATATCGGGCGGCTCGTCGACCTGATGAAGTCGGCGCAGAGCCCCGCGACCTTCCTTTCCGATCATGGGCCCATGCTGCTGTGGATGGGGTTCGTCGCGCTCATCGCCCGGCCGCTCGCCTTCGGGTTGCACGACCTCGTCAAGAACCAGGCGATCGCCGCCTCCTTCACCAACCGCATCCGCTGGCAGACGCACCGGCACGTGCTGCGCCAGAGCCTCGGCTTCTTCCAGAACGATTTCGCCGGGCGCATCGCCAACAAGGTGATGCAGACGGCGCCGGCCTTGCGCGAGTCGGTCGTGCAGGTGCTGGACGCGGTGTGGTTCGTGCTGATCTACACGGCCTCGGCGCTTTATCTGTTCGCCTCGGCGGACGTCTTTCTGGCGGCCCCGCTCGTCGTCTGGCTCGCGCTCTATATCGGCGCGCTCTGGTATTTCGTGCCGCGCGTCAAGGATCGCGCCGTCATCATGTCGGAGGCGCGCTCCTCGCTGACGGGCCGGATCGTCGACAGCTACACCAACATCCTCACCGTGAAGCTGTTCGCCCATACCGACCGCGAGGACGGCTATGCCGAATGGGCGATGCGCGACCACCTGCAGAAGTTCCAGGGCCAGCTTCGTCTGCTCACCATGATGAACGGTGCGATCTGGACGATGAACGGCGCCCTCATCGTCGGCACGACCGGGCTCGGGCTGTGGCTGTGGAGCCAGGGGCTCATCACCATCGGCGCCCTCGCGCTCGCGGCGGGCCTGTCGATCCGCATCGTCAACATGTCGGGCTGGATCATGTGGGTGATGACCGGCATCTTCGAGAATATCGGCCAGGTGCAGGAGGGCATGCAGACCATCTCGCGCCCGCACGAGGTCATCGACGGTGCCGAGGCGCGGCCGCTGGCGGCGCGGCACGGCGCCATCCGCTACGAGCACATCACCTTCCACTACGGCAAGGGCGACGGGGTGATCTCGGATCTGTCGCTGTCGATCCGGGCGGGCGAGAAGGTCGGCCTCGTCGGGCGCTCGGGCGCGGGCAAGTCGACGCTCGTCAACCTGCTGCTGCGATTCTACGACCTGGAAGCGGGCCGCATCCTGATCGACGGGGAGGACATCGCGACCGTCACGCAGGACAGCCTCAGGGCCTCGATCGGCATGGTGACGCAGGACACCTCCCTGCTGCACCGCTCGGTGCGCGACAACATCCTCTATGGCCGGCCCGATGCGAGCGAGGCGGAGGTGATCGCGGCGGCGCGCAAGGCCGAGGCGCACGAGTTCATCCTCGACCTGGAGGACCCGCGCGGGCGGCGCGGCTATGACGCCCATGTCGGCGAGCGGGGCGTCAAGCTGTCGGGTGGCCAGCGCCAGCGCATCGCGATTGCCCGGGTGCTCCTGAAGGACGCACCGATCCTCATACTCGACGAGGCGACCTCGGCCCTCGACAGCGAAGTCGAGGCGGCGATCCAGGAGAGCCTCTACAAGCTGATGGAGGGCAAGACGGTGATCGCCATCGCGCACCGGCTCTCGACCATCGCGGCCATGGACCGGCTCGTCATCATGGACAAGGGGGCGGTGGTCGAGGATGGCAGCCACGAGCAGCTCGTCGCCCGCGGTGGTCTCTATGCCGAGCTGTGGGCGCGCCAGTCGGGCGGCTTCCTCGCCAAGGAGGCGGCGGAATGAGCGGGGCGCCGGTCACGATCCGGCCAGCCGTCGAGGGCGACGCTGAGGCGGTGGCCCGCCTCTCCGACGCCCTGCGCAAGGTCCTCGGCGATCCGACGGGCCATCTGACGGCCGAGCGCATTCTCGCCGACGGGTTCGGCGAGGATGCCGAGTTCGGGCTGATCGTCGCGGAGGCCGGCGGGCGGCTGGTCGGCTATGCGCTCCATTTCGACGCCTATGAGCCGGCCTTTGCGGCGCGCGGGATCTACCTGGCCGATCTCTTCGTCGAGGAGGAGGTGCGCGGGCGTGGCATCGGCCGGGCGCTGATCGAGGCGGTCGGGGCGCGGGCGGCGGGGCGCGGTCGGACCTTCGTCTGGTGGCTGTCGCAGCCCGGCAATGCCGCCGCGCTCGCCTTCTACGAGCGGCTGGCGCCCGAGTTCCGCAGCTCCGTCGTCTCGTTCGCCCGGCTCGTCGAGAGCTGACTTGGCCGAGGATGACGTCGCCTTGACCCGGCTCGTGGGCCAAGGCCGCGGCCTCGCCTCGACGTCATGCCGGCGGAGGGCGTTACGAGGACGCGCCGTGGTCGGCGCGACGTCCGGCGTATCTGGGTCCCCGCCTTCGCGGGTCCCGAGGCGGCGGGGTGGCAGGTAAGCGGTCGGTCGCCCCTACGCGGGATGGAGTGGCACGTGAGCGGCCGGTTGATCGGGGGCGAGCGGCGGGGAGCATGTCGCGGCGGGCGGTGGTCGCTCGCATCGGTCACGGTCGGGCGATGCCGCGATTGGAGCATGGGCCGTCGCAGTCTCTCGTGCGCCGGGGCGAGGCGGCATGCTAGAGCCCTCTGCGGCCCGACGAGGCCGGCCCGGCGGCACGAAAGAGCTTCAGGCCATTCAGCTTCGAGCGCGAGCTCGAGCTCCCGGCGGGTCGCCGCGAGTGACGCCGCCTTGCGCGCAACGAGGCCGCAGAGAATGAGCGAGACGGGGTCGGGCGAGGCCCCGATCAGTGATAGGACGCCCTGTCCCACAGCGCGGCGACGCGCGGGATGAGACGTCCGCCAACCGACAAGCCCTCTCGATCAAGAGGGCGTGAGACCGGCCCCTTCGGGGGACATGCGAGACGAACGAGAGGGGCGCGCCATGGCGAGCGGCAAGAGCGGTACGGACAGGACGGGGTTTCCAGGTTTCTTCACGCGCCCGCTCGCGATGAGCGATCCGGAGCTGTTCGGGGCGGTGGAGGCCGAGCTGGCGCGCCAGCAGGACGAGATCGAGCTCATCGCGTCTGAGAACATCGTCAGCCGCGCCGTGCTGGAGGCGGCAGGCTCGGTGCTGACCAACAAATATGCCGAGGGCTATCCGGGCAAGCGCTACTACGGCGGCTGCCAGCATGTCGACGTCGCCGAGATGCTCGCCATCGAGCGGGCGAAGGAGCTGTTCGGCTGCGGCTTCGCGAACGTCCAGCCGCATTCGGGCAGTCAGGCCAATCAGGGCGTCTTCAATGCGCTGCTGAAGCCCGGCGACACCTTCCTCGGGCTGTCGCTCGCCGCCGGCGGCCACCTGACGCACGGCTCGCCCGTCAACCAGTCGGGCAAGTGGTTCGACGCGCAGTCCTACATGGTGCGCCGGCAGGACCAGCGCATCGACTTCGACGATGTGGCGCGGCTCGCCCGCGAGAAGAAGCCCAAGCTCATCGTCGCGGGCGGCTCGGCCTATCCGCGCATCATCGACTTCGCCCGCTTCCGCGAGATCGCCGATGAGGTCGGTGCGCTGCTCATGGTCGACATGGCGCATTTTGCCGGGCTGGTGGCGGCGGGCGTTCATCCCTCGCCCTTCCCGCATGCCCATGTCGTGACGACGACGACGCACAAGACGCTGCGCGGCCCGCGTGGCGGCATGATCCTGACCAATGACGAGGAAATCGCCAAGAAGGTCAACTCGGCGATCTTCCCGGGCATCCAGGGCGGGCCGCTGATGCACGTCATCGCCGCCAAGGCGGTCGCGTTCGGCGAGGCGCTGAGGCCCGAGTTCAAGACCTATGCGCGCAACGTCGTCGAGAATGCCAAGGCGCTCGGCGAGGTGCTGAACCGGTCGGGGCTCGATCTCGTCTCGGGGGGCACGGACACGCATGTGCTGCTCGTCGATCTGCGCCCGAAGAAGCTGACGGGCAAGGATGCGGAGGCCGCGCTCGGGCGGGCGCACATCACCTGCAATAAGAATGGCGTGCCGTTCGACACCGAGAAGCCGACCATCACCTCGGGCGTCCGGCTCGGCTCGCCCGCCGGCACGTCGCGCGGCTTTGGCGCTGAGGAGTTCCGCGAGATCGGCCGCATGATCGTCGAGGTGCTGGACGGTCTCGCCGCCAATGGGGCCGCGGGCAACGGCGGCGTCGAGGCGAAGGTCAAGGCCGAGGCGACCGCACTCTGCCACCGCTTCCCGATCTACGGCTGAAGCCGAGGGCGGTGCGCCGGGAGCAGGCCACCATGGGGGACGGCGAAGGCGCCGGCCGCTTGAGCAATCCTGGGCCCCGGATAGCGGCTGCGCGGCTTCCGGGGAGACGGGCAGGAAGGTGGCTCCGGGGCCGCACCGATGCGGGTGTCTGGCGTAGGGCCGAGCGGCGCTCGGTCGGCCCCAGGCCCCGCCTGGCTGGGTCCCCACCTTCGCGGGGATGACATCGGCGGGCGGCGCATCAGGCAGCCGCCGGTTGCCCCGACGCGGATACGGGCGCGGTTGAGTGGCCGGTCCTCGGCCCCGATAGCCGCTGCGCGGCTTCCGGGGAGACGGGCAGGAAGGTGGCTCCGGGGCCGCACCGATGCGGGTGTCGGCGTAGGGCCGAGCGGCGCTCGCCCTTGTCATCCGCGAAGGCCGCCACCGGATCTATTCCCAGAACATCCCATCTGACGGTGCTCGCCCGCTCCGTGTCCCATCCATTGCCGCGTCTCTTGGGGCTCCCACCACCCGTCTTCCCGGCCGGAGCCGAAGGCGGAGAGCCGGGACTCAGGGCAACGGATTGAAGGGCCGATCGCGGCGCGCGACGTGGCTTGCGTCACCTCGGGGCCGCCTACACGCATTCTCTCTCGAAGTCTTGCGGCGGAGACGGGCATCCAGACAGGTCGGGTCGGCCCTAGGCCCGCCCGGCTGGGTCCCCGCCTTCGCGGGGATGACGTTGGTGGGTGAGTGCATCGGGTGGCAGCAGCGGGCGACCGCAGGTCGCCCCGACGTGGGAGGCTGGCAAGTGAGCGGTCGATAATCCGAGCCGGCAGGGCGCCAGGGGCATGTAGGGGCGAGCTGCGTTCGCCCGCGTCATCCGCAAATGCCACCGGGGCGGGATGGAGACCGCCTTTATCTCGCCGCGACCTCGGTTAGAGTGCGCCGGCAAAGTAGACCGGGGAGACGGGGGGGCCGTGGATAAAGCACAATCGCTCGCGCTCCTTGCGCAAGGGCGCGAGGCCTGGAACGGCTGGGCCGACCGGATGCTCGCCGAGCGCAAGCGCCTGGAAGCGGCGGGTGCGTGGGCGGCCAAGACCATCTATCCCGACCGGCTCGATGGGCAGAACGACCTCACGGAGCGCTGGCTGGCCGAGGCGCGGACCGATTTCTCCGGACGCACATTCGAGACGGATGCGGACTTCTCGGGCTTCCGCTTCCCCGAGGCGGTGACGTTCGAGCGCGCCACGTTCTCAGGTGAGGCGAGGTTCGGAGGGGCGACGTTCTGCGGGCGAGGCAGGGTTCGAGAGGACGGCTTTCTCGAAAGACGCGGTGTTCCCGAAGGCGTCGTTCGGCGGGCGCGCGTGGTTCTTTGCCGCGCGTTTCTCCGGACAAGCGGTGTTCAGGGAGGCGACGTTTGCGGGCGAGGCGGGGTTCGAGGAGGTGACGTACTCCGGCTATGCCGGGTTTCAGAAGGCGAAATTCGCGAAGAGCGCGAGATTCGCGGCAGCGGTGTTTTCAGGAGAGGTGAGGTTCGAGGAGGCTACGTTCTCGTGAGAAGCGAACTTTCAAGAGGCGGCGTTCTCGAAAGACGCGCTGTTCATGGACGGCGACGTTCTTGGGAAACGCGATGTTCCAGGGGCGGCGTTCTCGGGAGACACGTGTTCCATGGGGGCGTCGTTCTCAGAGGTCTCGCGTGGGTTCAGAGAGGCAGACGTTCTCGCGGCAGACGCGGATTTCAGTGCGGCGATTTCGTTCTCGGAAAACGCAGGGGACTTCGAGAAGTCGACGTTCTCGGGAGACGCGAGTGTTCGGAGAGGCGGCGTTCTCGGGAGACGCTGGTGTTCGCGAGGGCAGACGTTTTCGGGAAACGCGTGGTTCAGAAGGGCGACATTCTCGGGAGACGCGGGGTTCGGCCAGTGCACCTTCGATGGCCTATGCCAACTATGCCCGCGCACATTTCCTCGGGGCAACCGACTTCTCCGCCATCCTCGCCAACCGTGCCTTTTCCATCGCCGGTGCCGACTTTCGCAAGGTGCCGGATTTCATCCAGGCGCACTTCGCAGGCTCCCCGGTTGGACAATTCGCAGATGCACCTGGGGTTTGTCCAACCAGGGAGTTTCTGGGTTCGAGGAGTTAGCTGCATCAAGCGCCTCTTCGGTGGCGACCCCGACATCCCTGCCCGCTGGCGCGCCCTGAAGCGGCTCGCCATCGAGGGGCACGACAACGACCGGGAGCAGCAGTTCTTCGCCATGGAGGTGCGCTCGGCGCGGTTCTCGACCGATTGGCCGGCGCACTGGCGGGTCTGGGACCGCGAGGCGATGACCGGCGTCTTCCGCTTCTGGACCGGGCTCCTCTACCAGATCTTCTCCAATTTCGGCCGCTCGCTCATCCGCCCGCTCGCCTTCTGGGTGGTGGTGATGACGGTGGCGGCGGCGGCCTTCCTCGGCGCCCATCACGAGAGCGCAGGACGATCGGCGCCCGGCTGGCGCGACCGGATCGCGACGGTCGCAAGGCGGGCCTGGATGGCGGACGCGAATTGGCACGCGACCCACCCATGCGTCGCCGGCTACTGGCCGGCCGGGGCGCAGCCCGAAACGCAAGCGACCGCCACCGACGCCGTCGGCGAAGCCTGGCATCTCGCCTTCCGCAACGCCTTCATCGTGCTCGACGGCGGCGGCGATGCGGCCTTCCGCAGTTATGCCTGCCTCTATGGCGTCACCGACTATCCGGGCCAGACCATCGCCAACGTGCCCTCTTCCGTCGCCTGGGTCAGCGTCGTGCAGAAGGCCTTCTCGGGCGTCTTCATCTTCCTGTTCGGCCTGGCGCTGCGCAACATGCTGAAGATGAAGTGATCAGCCGCCGGGCTTTGCCGCGACGAAGCGACCGAGGCGGTCGAGGGCGGTGCGCAGGCGCTCGTCCTCGATGCCCGAGACATCGGCGACGGGCCTTGCGGCCGGTTGCGGGCGCGGGCGGGTCGGGGCGAAGGGATCTTGGCGGACGACCGGGGCCTGGACGATGCGCAAGGCCGTGACGGCGCGATAGCCGAAATGGGTGTTGATGCGCTCGAGGATCTGCGGGGCGCGGTGCTGGATCTCGATCGAGGCCGGGCCGTCGACGCGCAGGACGAGGGTGGCGCCCTCGCCGCGGGGAGCGACGGACTTGCGGGGCGGGGCGGACTTGCGGGGCGGGGGGGCGCCAGCGGCGGCGCTCCGGCTGGTGGAAGTTGGGGATGCGGCGGGCGGCCCCTCGTCCTCCTCCTCGGCCCGGCGCGGCCATTTGAGGCGCTCGGGCTCGGTGAAGCGGGCAAGGGCGGGCCCGACGATGGCGGGCCAGTCGGCGAGGATCTGGGCGGCGGCAAAGCCGTAGCGCTCGAAGGCGGGCTTGGTCAGCGCCGGCATGAATGCGCCGACCGCCTTGGCGCCGGCGACGAAGCGGGGACGGCCGAAGGCTGCGGGCGCGCGCTTGCCGGCCGATGGCCGCGCCACAGCGCCGGCGGCGGATGGCTTGCCGGTTGCCCCGGGCCCAAGCTCGGCCATGCTCCTCGCCCCTTCCTCGCTGCCCGACGCGTCCGACGCGCGGCCATTCCACTCGCCGGGGTCATTCCTTACCATGGGGCATCGATTCGGGGGGCGGGGGCCGTCATGCGAGCTGGCGCCGTGGCAAAGTCTGTGGACGAGGTGTTGACGGGCGAAGCCGGGTCGCCGGACAGCGAGCGGGTGGCGACGGCGCTGCTCGCCTGGTACGACCGCGAGCGGCGTGACCTGCCCTGGCGTTCTGCGCCAGGCGTCGCGGCCGATCCCTACCGGGTCTGGCTGTCGGAGATCATGCTGCAGCAGACGACCGTCAAGGCCGTCATCCCCTATTACGAGACCTTCCTCAGGCTCTGGCCGAGCGTCGACAAGCTCGCCGGCGCGGCCCGCGAGGAGGTGATGCGGGCCTGGGCGGGGCTCGGCTATTATTCGCGCGCCCGCAACCTGCACGATTGCGCCCGGGCCATCGTGGCCGAGCATGGCGGGCGCTTCCCCGAGACCGAGGCGGAGCTGAAGGCGCTGCCGGGCATCGGCCCCTATACGGCGGCGGCGATCGCGGCGATCGCCTTCGGCCGGCAGGCGACGCCGGTCGACGGCAATATCGAGCGGGTGACGGCGCGGCTGTTCCAGGTGGAGACGCCGCTGCCGGAGGCCAAGGGCGAGCTGAAGCGGCTGGCGGGGCGGCTGACGCCGAAGCGGCGGGCGGGCGATTTCGCGCAAGGGCTGATGGATCTGGGCGCCGGCGTGTGCACGCCGCGGCGGCCGAGCTGCATGATCTGTCCCTTGAGCGGCGAATGCCGGGCGGAGGCGGCGGGCGTCGCCGAGACGCTGCCCTATCGCTCGCCCAAGGGGGAGCGGCCGGTCCGGCGCGGTATCGCCTTCTTCGCGCTCTCGGCCGCCGGCCAGGTGCTGCTCCGCCGGCGTCCGGACGAGGGCCTGCTCGCGCAGATGATGGAGGTGCCCTCGACCGATTGGGGCGAGGAGTGGCTGAGCGCCGACGAGGCGCTGCGCATGGCGCCGGTGCGCGGCGACTGGTGGTCGGTGCCGGGCGTCGTCGTGCACACCTTCACGCATTTCCGCCTGGAGCTCGTCGTCTATCGGGCAGTGGTGCCGGCGGGTGCGCCGCTGACGCTGTGGGCGCGCCAGGAGCGCTGCAAATGGGTCAATCGGCGCGACCTCGGCGCAGAGGCGCTGCCCTCGGTCATGCGCAAGGTGGTCGCGCACGCGCTGCAGGGCGTCGAGTAGGGCGGTTGCCTGCCGGAGGGCGAGGCCCGCCACCCCGCGCCGATCACACCGGTGCCATCGGGGGCGAGCGGCGCTCGCCCGGGTCATTCGCGTCGGTCGTGAGAGGCGATCCTCCGCCGAACCGAAGACGTTATACCGGCGCGCATGGGTTTCGACTCGTGATCGAGTTGGATGCGCGCCGGTATGTTCTTTGTTTGCGCGCGACCGCCCCACCAACCCCGCGCGCGCATACCACCTCGCGAAAGTCAGAGGTTTCGCGAGGCGGTATTAATTCTCCATCTGTGCCTGATAGACGAAGTAGCCGATGACGAGACCAAGCAGACCTGCGATCGTCGCGGTCGGAATCTGGCCGATCGTATCGACGAGATAGCCGAGGATCTCCTTTACAAGCCGGGTCTTGGCTCTGCCCTCTCCGTAGTTGTGGACGTCATGTGTCATCACAAGCCACGCGACGACCCCGCCAATGACGATCGGAACGAGGCCGTAGACGACGGCTTTCAGCATACGCATGGATTTCTCCCCCCCGGATGATCTGTCGGGCCGGACGCATGGTCTGGCCGCTGCTGCTGCTTCGCTGCCCCTTTTCAGGGCTCGCCGGCGCGGCTGCCCCGCCGCATCGGGTGGGGCGACATCGGCGCTCCCGGCCGCGGTCACGCGCGATACTCAGCGCTCATACAATCGACGAGCCGTCCGGGCAATGATCGAGGGCGGATCGCGGCAGTCAGCAGCAGCGGCCGGTGCATAGCTCTCGCGAGCTTGCTTGCCGGGTCTTCCGGCTTTCGCAGGCAGGGTGTAGAAGGGGCTCGTACATAGCCAATCAAGGCCCTGCGGGAGAGCCTCCGTCCGGCACGCCGGACAGAGCACCGAAGGAGCAACCGCCCGGGAAACTCTCAGGTCCAAGGGACCGCGGGGCCGATGGCACTCTGGAAAGCAGCTCGCGGAACCACCCGGTTCCGAAGGCTCACCCACGGGGATAAATCCGCAAGGGCGCGGCGCCGGCAAGGTGTCGGGCCCGGCGGGGGAAATCTCTCAGGTCCCGCGACAGAGAGGGCGGAAAGCCGGCGCAATCCCGCGCCAGCTCCGTCACATCGCGGGAGACCTCATGGCGGCCGATGCCACGCTGAAGCGGACCCCACTCTACGACAGGCATATCGCGCTCGGTGCCCGCATGGTGCCGTTCGCCGGCTACGAGATGCCGGTGCAGTATCCGCTCGGCGTCCTCAAGGAACATCTGTGGACGCGCGAGCATGCCGGGCTGTTCGACGTCTCGCATATGGGCCAGGCGTTCCTGATCCCCAAGGACGGGCGCTACGAGACGGTGGCGAGCGCCATGGAACGGCTGGTGCCGGCCGATCTTCTCGGCCTCGAGGCCGGCCAGCAGCGCTATTCCCAGCTCCTCAATGCCGAGGGCGGCATCATCGACGACCTGATGGCGACGCGGCTCGGCCATCCCGGCCACGAGCACTGGCTCTATCTCGTCATCAACGCCTCGCGGAAGGACATCGATCTCGCGCACATCGCCGGGCATCTGGCGGATGGGATCGAGCTGCGGCGGGCCGACGATCTGGCACTCGTCGCGCTGCAGGGGCCGAAGGCCGCCGAGGTGCTCGGCCGCCTCGCGCCGGCGGTCGGCGATCTCAAATTCATGCGCTCGCTCGACCTCGATCTTGGCGGCCTGTGGGCGCATGTCTCGCGCTCGGGCTACACGGGCGAGGACGGCTACGAGATCTCGGTGAAGTCGGCCGATGCCGGCGCGCTGGTCGATCGGCTGCTCGCCGATGAGGCGGTGAAGCCGATCGGGCTCGGCGCGCGCGACTCGCTGCGGCTCGAGGCCGGGCTCTGCCTCTATGGCCACGATATCGACGAGACGACCTCGCCGGTCGAGGCCGGGCTCGTCTGGTCGATCCAGAAGCGCCGGCGGGCGGAGGGCGGCTTTCCGGGCGCCGATCGCGTCAAGGCTGAACTCGCCGCCGGCCCCGCCCGCAAGCGGATCGGCATCCGGCCCGAGGGGCGCCAGCCGGTCAGGGACGGCGCCCCGGTCCTCGATGCGTCGGGCCGCGAGATCGGCCGGGTGACGTCGGGGGGCTTCGGTCCGAGCGTCAATGGACCGATCGCGATGGGCTATGTCGAGGCCGCGAGCGCCGCGCTCGACACGCCGCTCCAGGTGGTCGTGCGCGACAAGCCGCTGCCGGCCAAGGTCGCGGCGCTGCCCTTCGTGCCGAGCCGGTTCCACAAGTGAGGTGACGGCACGGCGGAGCGTCTGACCCGCCCGTTGCCCGATGCCGCAGCATTCTTCACAACCACAGCAATCACAGCGAAGACCATCCGGGAGGACATGCATCATGACGCGGCATTTCAGCAGGGATCACGAATGGATCGAGGTCGCGGGCGACATCGCCACCATCGGCATCACCGATCATGCCCAGGAGCAGCTCGGCGACGTGGTGTTCGTCGATCTGCCGGCAGTCGGCAAGGCGGTGGCGAAGGGCGATGCGGCGGCGGTCGTCGAATCGGTCAAGGCGGCGAGCGACGTCTATGCGCCGGTGACGGGCGAGGTCGTCGAGGTGAACGGCGCCATCACCGACGATCCGGCCCTGGTCAACAAGGAGGCCGAGGGCGGCGCCTGGTTCATGAAGGTGCGGCTGAAGAACCCGGCCGAGCTCGGCGAGTTGATGGATGCCGCGGCCTACAAGGCCTTCGTCGAGGAAGGTCACTGAGAGGCTGAGCGGCAGTGGCCGGCGCAGCTTGCTGACGCCGGCCGGCATCAGGAATGGCTGACAAGGACGCAGGAGCGATCATGTCGAGGAAGCGCGAGAGCCTGAAGGATCTGGAGCCCGGCGCCAATTTCATCCGCCGGCATATCGGGCCGGACGGCGCCGAGACGGCGGCGATGCTGAAGGCGGTCGGGGCGTCCTCGCTCGACGAGTTCATCGACCGCGTGGTGCCGGCCGCCATCCGCAGCACAAAGCCGCTCGAGATGCGGCCCGCCATGGCCGAGCGCACCGCGCTCTCCTATCTGCGGCAGATGGCGGGGCGCAACGAGGTCTACACCTCGATGATCGGCATGGGCTATTACGGCACCGTCACGCCCAAGGTGATCCTCCGGAACATCCTCGAGAATCCCGGCTGGTACACCGCCTATACGCCCTATCAGGCCGAGGTCAGCCAGGGGCGGCTCGAGGCGCTGCTCAACTTCCAGCAGATGGTGATCGACCTGACCGGGCTCGACCTCGCCAATGCCTCGCTGCTCGACGAGGGCACGGCGGCGGCCGAGGCCATGGCGATGGCCAAGCGGCTGGCAAAGGCTGGCGGCAACGTGTTCTTCGTCGACGAGGACACCCATCCCCAGACCAAGGGCGTGCTCGAGACGCGGGCGCGCGCCTTCGGCTTCGAGCTGCGCTACGGCGATCCCTTCGCCGGTGTCGGCGACGACGTGTTCGGGGCGCTGCTGTCCTATCCCGGCTCGTCAGGCGCGGTGCGCGACTTCCGCCCGGTGATCGAGGAGCTCCACCAGAAATCCGCGCTCGCGATCATGGCGACCGATCTGCTCGCGCTCGCTCTACTGAAGCCGCCGGGCGAGCTCGGCGCCGACATCGCGATCGGCTCGGCGCAGCGTTTCGGCGTGCCGATGGGCTATGGCGGGCCGCATGCCGCCTTCTTCGCGACGAAGGACGCGTACAAGCGTGCGATGCCCGGCCGCATCATCGGCGTGTCGGTCGATTCTGCGGGCGAGCCGGCGCTGCGCATGGCGCTGCAGACGCGCGAGCAGCATATCCGCCGCGAGAAGGCGACGTCGAACATCTGCACCGCGCAGGTGCTGCTCGCCGTCGTCGCCTCGATGTTCGCCGTCTACAACGGCCCGTCCGGCATCCGCAAGATGGCCGAGCGCACGCACCGCTTCGCGCAGGTCTTCGCGAAGGTCGCGCAGGGTTTCGGCTACACGGTGAAGACCCGCGCCTTCTTCGACACGGTGACGATCGAGGCACCGGGGCGTGCGCACATGCTGTGGGCGAAGGCCAAGGAGGCGCGCATCAATCTGCGCCTCGTCGACGCCGATCATCTGGGCATCTCGTTCGACCAGTCGACGCGACGCCAGGAGCTGGAGCGGCTGATCGGCGTCTTCGCGCGCGGCCCGCGCCGGGTCGTCTCGATCGACGAGGTCGACCAGACGGTGAGCGAGGTGGTGCCCGGTGCGCTCGTGCGCACATCGGCCTATCTGACGCATCCGGTTTTCGAGATGTACCACTCCGAGACCGAGATGCTGCGCTACTTGCGCTACCTGCAGGCCAAGGACGTCGCGCTCGACCGCTCGATGATCCCGCTCGGCTCGTGCACCATGAAGCTGAACGGCACGACCGAGATGATCCCGATCACCTGGCGCGAGTTCACGCTCATGCATCCCTTCGCCCCGCTCGAACAGGCGCAGGGCTATCAGCAGCTCTTCGAGGAGCTCGAGGAGATGCTGACCGAGATCACCGGCTTCGACGCGGTGTCACTGCAACCCAATGCCGGCAGCCAGGGCGAATATGCCGGGCTGCTCGCCATTCGCCGCTATCTGGTGGCGACAGGCGAGGCGGCGCGCGACGTGTGCCTGATCCCGGTCTCGGCGCATGGCACCAATCCGGCCTCGGCGATCATGGCCGGACTCAAGGTGGTCGTCGTCAAATGCGACGAGAACGGCAATGTCGATGTCGCCGATCTCAAGCAGAAGGCAGCCGCCTATCAGGATACGCTCGCCTGCCTGATGATCACCTATCCCTCGACGCATGGCGTGTTCGAGGTGGCGGTGAAGGAGATCTGCGCCATCGTGCATGCCCATGGCGGGCAGGTCTATATGGACGGCGCCAATCTGAATGCGCAGGTCGGCCTCATCCGGCCGGCCGAGCTTGGCGCCGATGTCTGCCACATCAACCTGCACAAGACGTTCTGCATCCCCCATGGCGGCGGTGGACCGGGCATGGGGCCGATCGCCGTGCGTGCGCATCTGGCACCGCATCTGCCGGGGCACGAGGAGGTGCCGGGCGTCAATCCGGCGGCGGGCAAGGCCTTCTCGGGCGGGCAGGTCTCGGCGGCGCCGTGGGGCTCGGCGTCGATCCTGCCGATCTCGTGGGCCTATATCGCGATGATGGGCGGCGAGGGCCTGACACGCGCGACGAAGATGGCGATCCTCAACGCCAACTACATCGCCGCGCGGCTCGAGCCGCATTTCCCGATCGTCTACAAGGGACCGGGCGGCTTCATCGCGCACGAGTGCATCATCGATCTCAGATGGTTGAAGGAGCGCACCGGGCTCGGCGTGGAGGATGTCGCCAAGCGGCTCGTCGACTACGGTTTCCACGCGCCGACGATGTCGTTCCCGGTGGCCGATACGCTGATGATCGAGCCGACCGAGAGCGAGGGCAAGCGCGAGCTCGACCGGTTCTGCGACGCGATGATCGAGATCCGCCGCGAGATCGCCGAGGTCGAGGAGGGGCGGGCCGACCGCACGGACAATGTGCTGCGCAACGCGCCGCATACGCACCGGCTGCTGCTCGAGGAGGGCTGGAAGCATCCCTACTCGAAGGAGAAGGCCTATTTCCCGCTGCACACGCTCCGCGACGACAAGTATTGGCCGCCGGTCGGGCGCGTCGACAATGTCGCCGGCGACCGGCATCTGGTCTGCACCTGTCCGCCACTCGAGGACTATCAGGAGGCGGCGGAATAGGCGGGGCAGGGTCGTCCCGCGGGAGCCGGAGCGATGCGCCGCCTTGTCAGCATCGGGGTGAGCGCCGATGGCCCGATGCGCCGCATCGGTCGCGATTGCTTGTCGATGCCACGACCGCGTCGGGGCGACCGGCGGTCGCCCGCCATTTCAGACGAGGCGGATTGCCAACGAGGCGCCATCGCCGCTCACGGTGGCGTTCGTGGGATGTTGGGGCGAGCGCCGCTCACACCAACACCCCGCCCGGCAGCGCCATTCCTGCGTCGTCGGCACCGCGGCAGAGCGCGACTGATCGCGGGCGCGAACGGCCCGATCACACCTTCATGAAGCGGTCGCGGAAGCGGGGGCCGGTGTCGGTGGCGGGGAACTGGCCCTCCGCAAGATAGCGCTCGTGACAGCGCTTCAGGGCCTTGCGATCGAGCGTGACGCCGAGGCCGGGCCCCGCCGGCACCTGAACGACGCCGTTCTTCGGCACGAAGGTGCCTTCCGCCACCACATCGTCGGCATACCAGCGGAACAGCGTCTGGCTCGGCTCGCGGACGTGGTCGATGGCGGCGGAGACCTGGATATAGGCCGCGCAGCCGACGCTCGTCTCGCCGGAATGGAAGCGGAAGCCGATGTCGAGGCGCTCGCAGGCGGCGATGAACTCGACGGTGCGCTTGATACCGCCGAGATCGTTGAGGTTGGTCACCATGGTGTCGGGCGCCTTCAGATCGTGGGCGCGGCCGAGGTCGAGGACGTGGGTCGAGAACGAGGCGCGGGTGTGCGGGCGCAGCTGTGCCATCTCCTCGTAGCTCTCGACCGGGTCCTCGTAATAGTGAATGACGTAAGGGTCGAAGCGGCGCAGCGCCTCGCGGGCGGTCGGCACCGACCAGCCGGCATTGGCGTCGAGCTTCAGCATGCGCTCCGGGCCGATGGCGGCGCGGATCTCCTTCACCATCGTCACCTCGTCGGCGAGGGCGACGGTCGCGACCTTGCCCTCGAAGCTGTCGGAATTGTGCTCCTCGACCATGCGGGCGCAATAGCGCGCGACATCGAGCGGGGTCGCCTCACCCTGCTCGGAAACGCCCGGCAGGCGGAAGCCGAAATATTCCGACAGCGCCACCTCCTTGCGTGCCAGGCCGCCGAGCAGCACATAGAGCGGCACGTTCTCGGTGCGGGCGCGGGCGTCCCACATGGCGACCTCGATGCCGCCGAAGGCGCGCCGCGCGCCCTGGACGTCGGCCCAGGGTGAATAGCGAAAGCCGGGCAGGCAGCGGCGCTCGGCGGTGCCGATCTCGCGGATGTCGAGCCCGAGGAGGCGCTCGCGGAAGGCGAGCACGGCCTTCGCCCGGTCGCCGTCGGCGCACTCGCCGAGGCCGACGACGCCATCGGAGGTCTCGACCTCGATCACGGTCTTCGTCAGAGAGCGGATCGAGCCGTGGCTGAAGACATATGATGCGGTGTAGGGGATGTTGACGGGCGTCGCCCGGATGTCGGTGATCTTCACAGCGCTCCTCCCATGCGACCCGCGCGGCTCGCGGTGCGGCGCCGACGATGCTATCAGATGCCGCGACCGCCGACGAAGAGGATGCCATGCGCTGCCCCTATTGCAGCTCTGACCAGACGCAGGTGAAGGACAGCCGGCCGACCGACGACGGCACGGCGATCCGGCGGCGGCGCCATTGCGAGGCCTGCGGCGGCCGGTTCACCACATTCGAGCGGGTGCAGCTTCGCGAGCTCTTCGTCATGAAGCGCTCGGGCAAGCGGGTGCCGTTCGATCGCGACAAGCTGATGCGCTCGGTCGTCGTGGCCTTGCGCAAGCGCCCGGTCGAGGAGGACCGGATCGAACGGATGGTGAGCGGCATCGTCCGTCAGCTCGAGAGCCAGGGCGAGAGCGAAATCGCTTCCGAGACGATCGGGCGGCTGGTGATGGAGGGCCTCAAGGGACTCGACGGCGTCGGCTATGTGCGCTTCGCCTCGGTCTATCGCGACTTCCGCGAGGCGCGCGACTTCGAGGAGGTGCTCGGCGAATTGTCGGGCGAGGAGGCGAGCGAGACGGCGGCCGGCGGGAAAATCGCGGCAAGGCCCGCCAAGGACGGGCCGGCGGCGTGAGCGGCCGTCGGGACAGGCGGCCGGCCGGGCAGCCGGGGCGGCTGGGGGAGCGGGACGACAGGCAGGACGACCACCGGTTCATGGGCGCGGCCCTCCTGATGGCGCGCCGCGCGCTCGGCAGCACGGCGCCCAATCCGTCGGTCGGCGCGGTGATCGTGGTGCCTGGCGACGGCGGGCGGCCGGCCGAGCTCGTCGCGCGGGCCGCGACCCAGCCGGGCGGGCGGCCACATGCGGAAACGGAAGCCCTTCGCCAGGCTGGTGCGCGGGCGAAGGGGGCGACGCTCTATGTGACGCTCGAGCCCTGCGCCCATCATGGCCGCACGCCGCCTTGCGCGGAGGCCGTCATCGCGGCGGGGATCGCTCGTGTGGTGATCGGCACGCTCGATCCCGATCCGCGGGTCGCCGGGCGCGGGGTCGCGCTCATCGAGGCGGCGGGCATCGCGGTGCAGACCGGGATGCGCGAGAGCGAGGCGCGGGCGGTCGCGCTCGGTCACATCCTGCGCGTCACCGAGGGGCGGCCCTTCGTCCAGATCAAGATGGCGCTCGGCGCCGATGGCCGGATCGCGCGGGGTGCCGATGGCCGGCCGGTCTGGGTGACGGGCGCCGAGGCGCGGGCGGCCGGGCATATGCTGCGGGCGGAGGCGGATGCCATCCTCGTCGGCGCCGGGACGGTCAGGGACGACGATCCGGACCTCACCTGCCGGCTGCCCGGCATGGCGGCGCGTTCGCCTTTGCGGGTGGTGCTCGATCCTGGGCTCGGGGTCGCTCCATCGAGCCGGCTCGTCAAGACGGCGCGCGAGGTGCCGTTGCTCCTTGTCGCGGACGCGGCACGCCTTGGCGACGACGAGACCGCAGGACGGCAAACGGTGCTGACGGCGGCGTGCGCCGAGGTCGAGGGGGTGGCGACGGTCGCGGGAGCAAACGGCGGCCGGATCGATCCGCGGGCGATCATGGGGCTCTTGGCGCGGCGGGGGGTGACGCGGCTCCTGATCGAGGGGGGCCCGGCCGTCTGGCGTGCCTTCCTCGATGCCGGGCTCGCCGACGAGGTGGTCGTCTTCAGGGCCGGCGATGCCGGCGAGCCGTGGCCCGATCTCGGCCGATTTGGCGACAGGAGCGGGCTGGAGCGGGCCGGGAGCGGCCGGGTCGGCGCGGACCGGCGGTTCATGTTCCGGCGGGTGGCGGCTCCGGCCCCATCCGTCAGGGGATGATGATCACCGTGCCGCCGCGCGGTGCGGGACGGCGCTGGTCGCCGCAAACCGTCTGCAGGCGGTAGTCGCTGCCGATGCGCTGGCAGATCTCGCGCTTGACGGCGACGCTGCCACGGATCTCGCGACCGCTGACGGCGATGCCGTAGCCGGCCGCGATGGACGCCAGATATTCCGCCTCGCACCAGGGGGTGCCGATCTCGGCGCCGTCTCCGGTGACCTGATAGGCGCCATGGCAGCGGATGGCGGCGGAGGCGGGCGCGCTCGGCGGTGCTGCGGCAGCGAGAGCGGCGAGGACAGGGGCCAGGAGAGCGGCAAGAGATCGGGCGGGACTGGTCACGGGCGGCACCTCGGATCCTCGGGGAGGGTGGTCGAGCACGACAGCAAGCGCGTCGGCGTCCGCGCGTCAACCGGGCGATGGCGGCCGGTGCCGCTGCGGCAGCCGATGGCGCGAGGGATGTGACAGGGGCGCCGATCCGCAGTATGAGGGCAGCCCCGAGCCGGAGCGCAAACAGCAAACAGGGAGCTGAGCCGATGACACGTATCCTCTTTGCAATGCTGGCCCTGTTCGCCCTCTCGATTCCGGCGCTCGCGGAGGAGATCGAGGTCGCCAAGTCGCCGACCTGCGGCTGCTGCACGGCTTGGGTCGATCACCTGCGCCAGAACGGCTTCAGCCCGACGACGCGCGAGGTCGGCTACGACGTGCTCTTGCAGATGAAGCGGGCGGCCGGGCTCGCCGACGACCTGCAGTCCTGCCATACCGCGACCATCGGCGGCTATGTCATCGAGGGGCATGTGCCGGCGGCCGATATCCGCCGCCTGCTCGCCGAGCGGCCCGATGCCATCGGGCTCAGCGTGCCGGGCATGCCGATCGGCTCGCCGGGCATGGAGGACGGCGACAATCGGGAGGCTTTCGAGGTCCTGCTCGTCCGCCGTGACGGCTCGACCGAGGTCTTTGCCAGCTACTGAGCGGCCGGGCCGTCTGCTCTGAGGGACTTGGACGGGCATGTTCACGGGTATCATCACCGATGTCGGCCGGATCGTCTCGCGGGATGGCGGGCGTTTTGAGATCGCCTGCGGCTACGAGGCGAAGGGCATCGCGCTCGGCGCCTCGATCGCCTGTGACGGCTGCTGCCTGACGGTGACCTCGGTCAAGGCTGAGGGCGCGGGCGCGCTCTTCACGGTCGATGTCTCCAATGAGAGCCTCGCGCGCACCACGCTCGGGAGCTGGCAGGCGGGACGGCGCATCAATCTGGAGCGGGCGCTCGCGCTCGGCGCCGAGCTCGGCGGCCATCTGGTGACGGGCCATGTCGACGGGGTGGCGCAGATCCTGGAGCGACGGGCGGACGGTAATTCCGAGCGTTTCGTCATCGAGGCCCCGGCCGCGCTCGCCCGCTTCATCGCCGAGAAGGGCTCGGTCGCGCTCGATGGCACCTCGCTGACCGTCAACGAGGTCGAGGGCCGGCGGTTCGGCATCAACCTCATCCCGCACACGCTCCAGGTGACGGGCTGGGGCGCGCGGCGCGCGGGCGATCCGGTGAACATCGAGGTGGACCTGCTCGCCCGCTATGTGGCAAGGCTGAGCGCGGTGGACGCAGGTGAGGCCCGGACCGGCTGAGACCGGCCGCGGCGGCGCCGGGCGACCGAGGGGCCAACCGACACCCGAATTGACAAGGCGCTGCAAGTGGAGCGAATTGGACAGTCCTGTCCTCGCTGTGGCGCGGTACGTTCGCAAGTGTCGAATTCAAGAAGCTCCACTGGAATCATGGGCTTGCTCGTGGTTCCTGGTGTTCCGACATTTGCTCGCGCGGACGTCTGAAACGGGATGGGGATGTCGGGATCGAGCCGCAGGGCAAGCGGTCCCGGCGGCGGACATGGCGGTGGAAGGCTCGAGCGCCCTTGCGGGGTGGACCCGGCCGAAGCCGCCTGAAGGCGCATGAGCGGAAAATCGAAACCGCTTGGGGGGTGTCTCCCGGGCGAGGCGGGCCGACGCCCGATGGCATCGGCAGGTCCGGAAAGGCACGGAACTTTCATCATGGCTACTACTTTGAAGTCGACCGGCATGGGCATGCCGCTCGTCGGTCTCGGCGGCGCGCGGGTGCTGATCATCGAGGCGCGCTACTACGAGGGGATCTCGGACGCGCTCGTCCAAGGGGCGATCGAGGTGCTCGAGGAGGCGGGCGTCGAGTACGACCGGATCGCGGTGCCGGGCGCGCTCGAGATCCCGCAGGCGCTGCTCGCGGCCTGCGACGAGGACGACGAGGAATATGACGGGGCGATCGCGCTCGGATGCGTGATCCGCGGCGAGACCAGCCACTACGAGACGGTCTGCAACAATGCCAATCACTGGCTGATGCATGTCGCGATCGACCTCGGCCTGCCGGTCGGCAACGCCATCCTGACGGTCGAGAACGAGGAGCAGGCCTGGGCGCGGGCGCGGGGCGGCAAGGCCGGCAAGGGCGGGGACGCGGCGCGCGCCTGCCTCGCCCTGGTGGAGATCACGCAGCGCTATGCGGGGATCGGCTGAACCATGACGTCGGGAGACGAGGACAGCACCGACGAGGGGGGCAAGCGCCGGCAGGCGCAGATCAGCCCCTTGCGCCAGAGTCAGCGGGCGCGGCGGAGCATCGCCCGGCTCGCCGCCGTGCAGGCGCTCTACCAGATGGACCTGGCGCAGACCGACCTTGCCGACGTCATCGCCGACTACCGGACGCGCCGCTTCGGCACCGAGGGCGACGAGATGAGCCTCGAGGAAGCCGACGAGGCGTTCTTCGCCGCGCTGCTGAAGGGCGTCGTCGCCCGCCAGCGCGAGATCGACCCGCTCGTCGACGCCCAGCTCGCCGAAGGCTGGCGTCTGACGCGGGTCGACGCCATCCTGCGCGCCATCCTCCGGGCCGGCGTCTACGAGCTCCTCGCCCGGCGCGACGTGCCGGCGAAGGTCGCAATCTCGGAGTATGTCGAGGTGGCGCGGGCCTTCTTCGACGACGAGGAGCCGAAGGTGACGAACGGGGTGCTCGACGGCATCGGCCGCCGGGTGAGGCCCGAGGAACTCGTCTGAGGCCAAGGGCGGCCGGCAATGCGCGCGCGATGCCGGATCGTGACGGGCCGGGGGACACGGATCTGAACGGGAATCGCATGTTGCCGGAAAGCTGCTCATGACCGCCAGCCCTGTCGCCGACGACCGGCTCGCCCGCTTCAACGCACTCGTGCTGTCGGTCGCTCAGTCGCTCTATGGCGTCTCGGTCGCGACCATCATCATGGTCGGCGGCCTCGTCGGCCACATGCTCGCCGACGACAAGTCGCTGTCGACGCTGCCGATCACCACCTTCGTCACCGGCACCTTCCTGTCGACGGTGCCCTCCTCGCTCTTCATGCAGCGGTTCGGGCGGCGGCCGGGCTTCGTGCTCGGGGCGGTGTTCGGCATCCTCAGCATGTCGCTCGCCGCCTATGCGATCGTCATCGGCAGCTTCTGGCTGTTCTGCCTTGCGACGCATTTCGCCGGCTACTACCAGGCCTCGGCGCAGTACTACCGGTTCGCGGCGACAGATACGGCCTCGCTCGGCTTCCGGCCGAAGGCGATCTCCTGGGTGCTGGCGGGGGGGCTCGCGGCGGCGCTCATCGCGCCTGAGGTGGTGACGCGGACGCAGGACCTGCTCGCCCCGGCGATCTTCGCGGGCTGCTTTGCGACCGCCGCCATCGTGGTGACGGCGGGCCTCCTCGTCGTGCTGCTCGTCGATATTCCCAAGCCCGCGCCCCAGATGGCGAGCGTCAAGGGGGCGGCGACCGGCGCCCGGCCCTTGCGCGAGATCATCGCCCAGCCGCGCCTCGTCATGGCGATCGCGACCGGCATGGTGAGCTACGGCATGATGAACCTCGTCATGACGGCGACGCCGCTCGCCATGATCGCCTGCCAGCATACGGTCGAGGATTCGGCGCATGCCATCCGCTGGCACGTGGTCGCCATGTATCTGCCGAGCTTCTTCACCGGCCCCTTGATGGCGCGCTTCGGGCGCGAGCAGGTGACGTTGATCGGGCTTGCGCTCCTGGCAGGCTGCGGGGCGGTGGCGCTGGCGGGGGTGTCGGTCGAGCATTTCACCATCGCCATGGTGCTGCTGGGGGCGGGCTGGAACTTCGGCTTCATCGGCGCGACCGCGATGGTGACGGACTGCCACCGGCCCGAGGAGCGCGGCAAGGTGCAGGCGTTCAACGACCTGATGGTGTTCGGCTTCGTGGCGCTCTGCTCGTTCCTCGCCGGCAAGCTGCTCAACATCGTGGGATGGGACGGTGTCAACATGGCCATCTTCCCCTTCGTCGGGCTGGCGCTCGTGCTGATGGCGGTGATGCCGAGGCTCGGCCGGCGCCGCATCGCCTGAGGGGCGGAGCGAGGTGGCTTGGCCGACCATGCTGGCCGCGCCGGCCTGCGACCAAAGGGTTCGGCTCATTCGCCGAAAGTCTCCGGCTCGGCGATTGCCTCATACACGGGAATTTGGCATGGTCCGCCGCGCCTTCCGCAGGTGGCGCTTGACAGGAAGGGGCCAGCCCCTTTCCCACAGGTCGAGCCGCGCGCCGGTTGATTCCATCACAGCGAGCCAAATCCGGCTCCGGTGCCGATTACCGTAGCTTCTCACGGGGGAATTCCGATCATGGACATGGTCATGTGGCTGATCATCGCCGGAGGCGCGCTCTCGCTCGTCTACGGCGCATGGGCCATCCAGTCGCTGATGTCGGCCAATGCCGGCAACCAGCGCATGCAGGAGATCGCAGGCGCCATCCAGGAGGGCGCGCAGGCTTATCTGACCCGCCAGTACACGACGATCGGCATCGCCGGTGTTGCGATCTTCATCCTGGTCGGCGCGCTGCTCGGCTGGCTGCAGGCGATCGGCTTCCTGATCGGCGCGATCCTGTCCGGCCTCGCCGGCTTCATCGGCATGCATGTCTCGGTCAGGGCGAATGTCCGCACCGCCCAGGCCTCGTCGGTCAGCCTGTCGGACGGTCTCGGCATGGCCTTCAAGGCCGGCGCGGTGACGGGCATGCTGGTGGCGGGCCTGGCGCTGCTCGGCGTCGCCATCTACTTCGCCATCCTCGTCTTCGGGCTCGGCAAGGATCCGGCCTCGCGCGAGGTGGTGAACGCCCTCGTCGCGCTCGGCTTCGGCGCCTCGCTGATCTCGATCTTCGCCCGTCTCGGCGGCGGCATCTTCACCAAGGGGGCCGATGTCGGCGGCGACCTCGTCGGCAAGGTCGAGGCCGGCATCCCCGAGGACGATCCGCGCAACCCGGCCACCATCGCCGACAATGTCGGCGACAATGTCGGCGACTGCGCCGGCATGGCGGCTGATCTGTTCGAGACCTATGCGGTGACGGTCGTCGCCACCATGGTGCTCGCCTCGATCTATTTCGCGGCCTCGGCCAACATCACCGGCATCATGATGTATCCGCTGGCGATCGGCGCGGCCTGCGTCGTCACCTCGATCATCGGCACGTTCTTCGTCCGGCTCGGCTCCAACAACTCGATCATGGGCGCCCTCTACAAGGGCCTCATCGTGACCGGCATCCTGTCGCTGGTCGCCCTCTATCCGGTGACCGAGCGGCTGGTCGGCCTCGATGCCCAGCTCAGCGCCCGCGGTCTCGTCTTCACCGGCATGGACCTGTTCTGGTGCGGCGTGGTCGGCCTCGTGGTGACGGCGCTCATCATCGTCATCACCGAGTACTACACCGGCATCGGCTACCGGCCGGTGCGCTCGATCAGCCAGGCCTCGGTGACCGGTCACGGCACCAACGTCATCCAGGGTCTCGCCGTCTCGCTCGAGGCGACGGCGCTGCCGGCGCTCGTCATCATCGCCGGCATCATCATCACCTTCAAGCTCGCCGGCCTGTTCGGCATCGCCATCGCCGTCACCACGATGCTGGCGCTGGCCGGCATGATCGTTGCGCTCGACGCCTTCGGCCCGGTCACGGACAATGCCGGCGGCATCGCGGAGATGGCGGGTCTGCCCAAGGAGCCGCGCAAGACGACCGATGCGCTCGATGCGGTCGGCAACACCACCAAGGCGGTGACGAAGGGCTATGCGATCGGCTCGGCGGGCCTTGGCGCGCTGGTGCTGTTCGCGGCCTACAACGAGGACCTGAAGCATTTCGTCGAGTCGGCGCAGCCGGGCTCGATGTTCTCCGGCCTCGACGTCAATTTCGACCTTTCCAACCCCTATGTGGTGGTCGGCCTGCTGTTCGGCGGCCTGCTGCCCTATCTGTTCGGTGGCATCGCCATGACGGCGGTCGGCCGGGCGGCGAGCTCGATCGTGGTCGAGGTGCGCCGGCAGTTCAAGGAGAAGCCGGGCATCATGAAGGGCAGCGACAAGCCCGACTATGCCCGCGCCGTCGACATGCTGACGAAGGCGGCGATCCGCGAGATGATCATCCCCTCGCTCTTGCCGGTGCTGTCGCCGATCGTGTGCTACTTCGTCATCACCTGGATCGCCGGCCCGGCCAACGGCTTTGCCGCGCTCGGCGCCATGCTGCTCGGCGTGATCGTGACGGGCCTCTTCGTCGCGATCTCGATGACGGCGGGCGGCGGTGCCTGGGACAATGCCAAGAAGGCGTTCGAGGACGGCTTCACCGACCAGGACGGCAAGAAGCATATGAAGGGCTCGGACGCGCACAAGGCGTCGGTCACCGGCGACACGGTCGGCGATCCCTACAAAGACACCGCCGGCCCGGCGGTCAATCCGATGATCAAGATCACGAATATCGTGGCCCTGCTGCTGCTCGCGGTGCTCGCGCACTGAGGGGACATCCGGCGGTTCCACGATCAGAGGGGGGCTCCGCAGGTCACTGCGGGGCCCTTTTCCGTTCTGGCCGTCTCGTGCCTCGGTGGCGGCGAGGGGGAGGCGGCGCGTGAGACGAGGATCGCTCCGAGCGGCCGGCTCATTCCGGCAGGAGCGGCCCGAAGGCAGGACCGGGAGCGCCGGAGAGGGGAGAAATGCGTGTTGGCGTTTCGGGGAAAGTCGGACAAAATGCCATATGGCCGCACCCCCGGGCTCGACCCGGCGCACCAACCGGCCGGCCAGCAGATCGTCATGGGAGGAAGATAGAACATGGCCTTCAGAGCTTCGCAGCTCGCCGTCGCGGCTGCCGCACTCTTTGCGAGCGTCTCGCTCGCGAATGCCGCCCCGATGGGCGACACGGACAGCGCGATCAAGATCCCGATCAACGAATGGACCGGCCAGCACATCTCCGCGCATGTGCTCGGCACGATCCTGGAGAAGATGGGCTACAAGGTCGAGTATGTGACGGCCGGCGCCGTGCCGCAGTTCGCCGCCATCGCCCAGGGCGACCTGCACGTGCAGCCCGAGACCTGGGACAACAATGTCGGCGACATCTATCCCAAGTCCGTCGAGGCGGGCGACATCGTGGTGGTCGGCTCGGAGGGCCTGTCGGCGCGCGAGGGCTGGATCTATCCGCCCTATATGGAGGAGCGCTGCCCAGGTCTGCCGGACTGGAAGGCTCTCTATGACTGCGCCCAGGCCTTCGGTACGGCCGAGACCTTCCCCAAGGGCCGCCTCGTGACCTATCCGGCCGACTGGGGCACGCGCTCCAAGGACCTCGTCGAGCAGATCAAGCTGCCCTTCGTGCCGGTCGCCGGTGGCAGCGAAGGCGCGATGGTGGCCGAGATGAAGGCTGCCTACGACGCCAAGGAGCCGATGCTCATGATGTTCTGGGAGCCCCACTGGCTCCACGCCGACTACGAGTTCCACTGGATCAACTGGCCGACCGATGCCAAGGAGTGCGAGGAGAAGGGCGGCCTTGCTGCGGGCACGATGTCGGTCTGCGGCTTCCACCAGGCGAACGTGCTGAAGGTCGTGTGGAAGGGCTTCAAGGACAAGTGGCCGGCGGCCTATGCGCTGATCGAGCAGTTCCAGATGACCAACGCCCAGCAGAACCCGCTGATCCTCGAGATCGACAACAAGGGCCGCAAGCTGGAAGAGGTGACGGACGAGTTCGTCGCCCAGAACGAGGCCATTTGGAAGCCGTGGGTCGAGGCGGCGACGAAGTGATCGCCAGCCGCGCCGCCCGCTGCCGCGGATCGGTGCGGGTGGGTCGCGAGCACGGCTCGGACCTTTGAGCACGGAACGGCCCGGGGGCGCCTGTCGCTCCCGGCGCCCAAGCCCGGCAGCGCCATGACCGATCACCGGGCGACCGGCGATGGTCATGCGGATTGCCGGTCAAGCAAGAATCGCAAGCTGCCGGATACTGCCGGCCGGACCTGTGCATCGTTTCATTGGGGCCGGGACGGAGGTCGACGGGCAGCGCTGGGAGGAACTGGCGTCCGGGTGCCCCTCGTCGGGTGCGCGCGCCCTCGAGGATGATCGGTCCGATGGTGGCAGGCAGCGCAACAGGGGGCGCCAAGGATGGCGCCATCGCGGCAGGACCGCGCCAGGTGAAGCTCTCCTGCCGGAACGTCTGGAAGGTCTACGGGCCGCGGCCGGGCTATTATTTCGACGCCGCGGGCTACAAGATCGAGCCCCTGCCGCTCGCCAAGCGCATGCGGGCGGAAGGCCACATACCCGCCGCCGTCGATGTCAGCTTCGATCTGCATGTCGGCGAGATCTTCGTCATCATGGGATTGTCGGGCTCGGGCAAGTCGACGGTGGTGCGCTGCCTGTCGCGCCTCGTCGAGCCGACCTATGGCGAGATCCTGCTCGATGGGCAGAACCTGCTCAAGGCAAGCCCGCGCGAGCTCATCGACATCCGCCGCCACAAGATGGGCATGGTGTTCCAGAGCTTCGGGCTCCTGCCGCATCTGAACGTCATCGACAACATCGCCTTTCCGCTGAAGCTGCAGGGCCTCTCGCTTGCCGAGCGGCGCCAGCGGGCCGAGCGCGTCATCGACCTCGTCGGCCTCAAGGGCCGTGAGAAGCATTTCCCCAGCCAGCTCTCGGGCGGCCAGCAGCAGCGGGTCGGCATCGCCCGCTCGCTCGCCGTCGAGCCGGAATTGTGGTTCCTCGACGAACCGTTCTCCGCGCTCGATCCGCTGATCCGCCGGCAGATGCAGGACGAGTTCCTGCGCATCCAGCAGGTGCTGAAAAAGTCGATCGTGTTCATCACCCACGACTTCCTCGAGGCGCTCAGGATCGCCGACCGGATGGCGATCATGCGCGACGGCGCGATCGTGCAGATCGGCACGCCGGCCGAACTCATCATGAACCCGGCGGACGACTATGTCCGCGAGTTCACCAGCGACGTGCCGATCGCGCGGGTGCTGAGAGCCGAGACCGTCGCCAGCCGGGCTGCGGCCGCAACCGCCGGCAATCTGGAGAGGGTCGCCGCCGATACGAGCGTCGAGATGCTGCTGCCGCGGCTCGCGAGCAATCCGGACGGCCTTGCCGTGGTCGGGGCGAATGGCGCGGTCATCGGGGTGGCGACGGCGCGCTCGGTGGTCGATGCGCTGGCGCGCGAGGCGCGGGCCCGCGAGAGCGAGGGAGGGCCGACGTGATAGAGCTCGACCGCACCACGCAGCAATGGCTGCTCGTGCTCGTCTTCACGCTCGTTCTCGTCGCGCTGAGGAACGAGCTGACATTCCTCGTTCAATACCCGGACGCCTGGCGCGTGCCCGTCGTTCCGTGGCTCAACATCGCCATCCAGGCTTTCACGAAGAGTTTCGGCTGGATCTTCCGCGACATCGCCTTCGTGCTCGGCTTTCCGGTCCGCGGCGTGCGCGATCTCCTGCAAGTGGTGCCCTGGCCGGTGACGGTGGCGCTCGCCGGCGTCATCGCGCACAGCGCCTCGGGGGTGCGGCTCGCCGCCTTCACGGTGCTCGGCCTCCTCTACATGGTGGTGATCGGCTACTGGGACGAGAGCATGAACTCGCTGGCGCTGGTGCTGCTCTCGGTGCCGCTCGCGCTTCTCATCGGCTTCCTCGTCGGTGTCGCCGGCTTCTTCCTGCCGCGCGCGGAGCGCGTCATCATGCCGGTGCTCGATCTCCTGCAGACCATTCCGGCCTTCGCCTATCTGATCCCGATCCTCATCCTGTTCGGCTTCGGCCCGGTGGTCGGCCTCATCGCCTCGCTGCTGTTCGCCTTCCCGCCGATGGTGCGCAACACCATTCTGGGGCTGAAATCGGTACCGGCGGAGGTGGTGGAATCGGGGCTGATGTCGGGGGCGACCGGCTCGCAGCTCTTCTGGCAGGTGCAGGTGCCGACGGCGATGCGCCAGATCCTGCTCGGCGCCAACCAGACGACGATGGCGGCGCTGTCCATGGTGATCATCGCCTCGATCATCGGCGGCACCAACGACATCGGCTGGGAGGTCTTGTCGACGATGCGCAAGGCGCAGTTCGGCGAGAGCCTGCTCGCCGGGCTCGTGATCGCGCTGCTCGCCATGATCATGGACCGGATCACGCAGGGCTTCGCCACGCGCTCCAGCATGCCCGATGTGCGACAGGATGCGGGCTGGCTCGGGCGCCATCGCCATCTGGCAACCGCGATCGGTCTTGCCGCGCTCTTGTGGGCGCTCTCCTTCCTTGTGCCGGCGCTGAAGCACTATCCGGACGCCTATGTGGTGGCCCCCGGCAAGGCGCTCGACGATCTCGTTTCCTATATCGTCGTCAATTACCGCAGCACGATCGAGGTGGTGAAGACCTACGCCTATTTCTTCATGATGCTGCCGGTGCGCATGGGGCTCGAGCAGACCGTCAGCCCGTATTCGTGGGGCTTCACGCTGACCACCGCGCATATCGTCGGCTATGTCGTGCTGGTGCTCGCCGCGGCGGCGGCGCTGTGGCGCTCGGCGAGCCCGGGCGTCGCCATCGGCTTTCTCGTCGTCGCCATCATCTTCTTCGTCGGCATCACGCGGCTGCCCTGGCCGGCGGTGATCGCGATGATCGGGCTTGCGGCCTATCAGGCAGGCGGGCGGGGTCTTGCGGCGAGCGTGGTTGCGGGGCTCGGCTTCATGCTCGTCACCGGCATCTGGCCGGAGGCGATGATGTCGGTCTATCTGTGCGGGCTCGCCGTCGCGATCTGCTTCCTGGTCGGCACGGCGATCGGCATTCTCGCGGCGGGCAATGACCGCGTCTCGGCGTTCATCCGCCCGATCAACGACACGATGCAGACCATGCCGCTGTTCGTGCTGCTGATCCCGATCGTGATGATCTTCAAGCTCGGCGATTTCACTGCGCTGCTCGCCATCATCGCCTATGCGATCGTGCCGGCGATCCGCTATGCCGAGCATGGCATCCGCAGCGTGTCGCCGCAGGTGGTGGAGGCGGCCCAGTCGATGGGCACGACGCCGATGCAGATGCTCTGGCAGGTGAAGCTACCACTCGCCTTGCCGGTGCTGATGGTTGGCCTCAACCAGACCGTGCTCTATGGCATCTCGATGCTGGTGATCACGGCGCTGGTCGGCACCAACGATCTCGGCCAGCGGGTCTATATCGGCCTTGGCGACGGCGATTTCGGTGTCGGCATGGTGGCGGGCCTCGGCATGGCGTTCCTCGCCATGATCACCGACCGCATCCTGCAGGCGGTGGTGCGCAAGCGGCAGGCGGCGCTCGGCATGGTTTGATGATCCGGGCTTGATCATCCGGGCCTGATCAGCCGGGCTCGATGGTCCGGGCCGGGGCGTGCCGGTTCGCCGCGCCGCCGAATTGCCTCGCAACGCTGGCATGGGACTTGCTCCCTGGAATGGCCGAAGCCGCGATGCGCGCGGCGTGGCCGACCGGGAGTGAGACATGCAAGCAAGAGCGAAAGCGTGGGCCGGCAATCTGGCGCTCGCAGCCGGCGCGATCGGCGCCACTTTCATGTTCCTCGAACTCGTCGTCTTCGGCATCATCCTGGTGCCGGACGACGTGCTGCACAACGTCACGATCGACGGCGTGGTGCGCTATCAGCCCGACACGCGCGCGGTGTTCCGCCACCCCGACGGGCGCCAGACCCTCGTCACCATCAACCACGAGGGCTGGAACTCGACCAAGGCGGATTATGCGCTGCTGCCCGATCCGGCACGGCTGCGCGTCGCCGTGGTCGGTGATTCCTACGTCCACGGTGCCTTCGTCAATGTCGACCAGGGCTTCCCGGAGGTGCTGGAGAGGGCGCTTGGCGAGGCCGGCCGGCCGGCGGAAGTGCTGCGCTTTGGCATGGATGGCGCACCGCTCAGCCAGTATCTCTACATGATGCGCCGCGAGGTCGTGCGCTACCATCCCGACATCGTCGTCGTGCCGCTGATCCACAACGACTTCGACGAGTCCTACCGCTTCCTCGGCACGCGCTACAATTCGAGCTTCATGAAGATCGGCGAGGAGGCCGATGGCAGCCCGGTCGAGATCCTGCCGCAGCCCTTCCGTCCCGGCTGGCCCGACGTGCTGCGCGAATTGCGGACGTTCCGCTACCTCTATTACGAGACCAATTTCTACCTGACGGCGAAGAGCTTCGTCTCGCGCTACGTCTGGGGCGAGGAGGAAGACTGGCGGCCCGAATTCATCTCCTCGGCCGTCGACATCCGCAACATCAGCGACGAGGCGCGGATCCGCAAGGTCACGGCGTACATCATGGGCGAGATGAAGAAGCTCGCCGAGGAGCAGGGCTTCCTGCTCGTCTTCGCCATGGATGGCGTGCGCGAGGCGGTCTACCAGGGCCGAAGCGCCGAGGATTTCGCGGTCGGACGGCTCAATCGGATCGCGGCCGAAGAGTCGGCGCGGCTCGGCCTGCCCTTCCTCGATCTGCAGCAGACCTTCGCCGACGATTTTGCCGTTCACCGGCAGCGTTTCGAATTCGCCTATGACTGGCACTGGAACGAGCGTGCCAACGATCTCGTCGGTCATGCGCTGGCGCGGTACCTGGAGGGAGACAAGCGGTTGCTCGGCGGTCGCAGTCTGCCGCGGCAGTCGGTGCTGGCGACGCAGTAGCGGTCGGGATGCGCAGGGCGAGGGCGGTCGACGGGCCGTCCGCTCGCCCCGGAGCCTCGAGCGTACCCGGCTCAGTTCTCGCCCGAAGCCATCTCGATCGTCTGGCGGGCGCCGGTCGCGACCGAGAAGGGCATCTCGCGCGTCCGTCCGCGGGCGCGCAGACGCAACACATAGTCGCCCGCCTCGAGCGCCACCTCCGGCTCGACCTGGGCGGTCGACCACAAAGCCGCACCGTCCTTGCCGATCACCTCCCAGAGCAGGTCGCGGGCCGTCGCCCCCACCTCGGACGAGGGCTGGCGGAAGGTCAGGAAGCCGGCCTCGTGCTCGACCTTCAGCTCGGCGCGGTCACCGGCACGGACGGCGACCGGCACCGTGACGCGGGCATTGGCGTCGCCGAGCCGCGCCTCGACAAGATAGCGGCCGGCCGGGAGGCTGAGGGTGGGCTGAGGCCGGCTGGTGCTGGCGACGACCTCGCCCCGGCCGCCATCCTCGCCGACCCGGCTGACATCGTAGGACACCAGATCGCGCAGCGCCTCGCCGTCGCCCTTGATCACCGAGGTGAGCGCCAGCACGCCGACCTCGACCGCGATGCTCTCGTCGCTCGCCTCGTCGGCCTTGACCGTGACGTCGCGGGTCGCCGTCGCCTCGCCGACGCTCGCCGTCACATGATAGACGCCGGCCGGCAGCGTGAAGACCGGGCTCGTCGCCGCCGAGCGCGCGACATTGCGCCGGCCGCCGATGGCGACGGGATCGTCCTCGGAGATGGTGAAGACGGCGTCCGCGAGCGGCGCACCGTCGGCGGCGGAGACAGCCGAGATGCGCAAGGTGCCGACATGGAGGACGATCGCCTCGTCGAAGGCACGGCCGGCATCGAGCACGATCAGCCGCTCGACAGAGGCGAGGCCGTGCTCGGCGCGGACGCGGTAGCGGCCGGCGGGAAGCAGCTCGGCCGGCATCGAGCCCTTGACCACCGACAGCGTCTCGAGATTGGCCTCGCCCGCCGCATCGGTGCGGTAGAGCGTGAAGAAGACGTCGTCGAGCGGCTCGCCGCCGTCATTGGCGAGCGCCGAGAGGGTCAGCGAGCCGGCGGCGAGCGGCACCACGGTCTCGGTCGGGCCGTCGGGCTTCACGGTTACGGTCGTGTGCGCGGAAACCTGGCCGGCCTTCACCTCGACCGCGTAGTCGCCGGGGCCGAGCGGCAGGCGGGGCTGGGGATCGGTGCCGGCATAGAGCTCCTTGCCCGACAGATCGGCGATCCGCCATTGCAGATTGCCGGTGACGGCCGAGCCGCCGGGACCGAGCGTCGCCGAGAGGCGGAGCTCGGGGGGAAGGGGCACGGCAGGCTCGGCGACAGGCACGGGGCCGGCCGAGGCGTCGAGCACCTCGCCGAGTGCGGCCACGACCTCGTCGGGGGAGCGTGTCAGCAGCAGCTTGCCGCCCGTTCGCTCGGGGATGCAGCGGATGGTGTCGAGGTCCTTGGCGCTGACATTGAGGCCGACGAGATGGGCGACGATGTCGGGGTTGCCCTTGTGGATGGCGTCGATCGCGGCGCAAGGGTCGCTCTTGCAGGTGTCGGCGCCGTCGATGACGAGCACGATCGAGGAGGGGCCGTCGCCGAGCGCCTCGGCGGTGAGGCCGAGCGTGTCGGCGAGCGGCGTGCGGCCCTTGGGCGAGAGCGAGCGGGCGGTTTCAATGAACGCCTCCGGCTCGAGGGCGGCGACGGGCAGGAGCTGCTCGATGTCGGCGCAATTGCCCTTGCGGCGATGGCCGAAAGCCATGAGGCCGAGCTCGATGCGCTCGCGATAGTCGGGCAGCTTCTGCTCGATGGCGCGCAGGGCGGCGGTGGTCTTCTGCACACCCTTCATCTCGCCCCACATCGAGCCCGAGCCGTCGAGGATGAGCATGGCGCGACGGGATTGACCGGCATGGGCTGGCTTCGCCAGGGCGAAGAGGCCGGCGGCGAGCGGCAGCAATGCGGCAAGCAGAGCGGTGGCGGCGAGGGCCAGGGGGCGCGCCGGTGATGGACGGTGCAGTGTGGACGAGCCGGTCATCTGGTCGCTCCCCTCGGCAGGCATTGTGTTCGCATGGACCGGCCGGCGGTCGCATGGGCGCCCCGGCCACTACACTCGGTGGCCATTGTATAGCGATTGGGATCGGGTTAGCGAACTGCGGCGATGATCGGGGGTGACCGCTGGCCGGGCGGCGCCCTGCTGGCCCGTCGGCCCGGCTGGGGAGAGTGCCATGGCGAACGCGGAAAAGGTCGGTGGCGAGGCGACGATCCGGCTGCTCCTGCAGCGCCGGTCGGTGGCGGCGGCAAAGCTCGCAGGCCCCGGTCCCGACGAGGAGACGCTCGCGACGATCCTCAAGGCCGCGGCCCGGGTGCCCGATCACAAGCGGCTGGTGCCCTGGCGCTTCATCGTTTTCGAGGGGGCGGCCCGGCTGCGCTTCGGCGAGATGCTCTGCCGGGTGCTCGCGGCGCGATCGGGCGAGGCGCTCGGCGAGGAGCGCCTGGGCCTCGAGCGCGGACGGCTCACGCGCGCACCACTGGTGGTCGCGGTCGTCACCCGCGTCGTCGAGAACCCGGCCGTGCCCGAATGGGAGCAGGTGCTCTCGGCCGGGGCCTGCTGCCAGAACCTCGTCATCGCCGCCAATGCGTTCGGCTTCTCGACCAACTGGATCACCGAGTGGTACGCCTTCGACGCCGATGTCGCCCGGGAGCTGGGGCTCGGTGCCGGGGAGCGCATCGCCGGCTTCATCCATATCGGCACTGCCACCGAGCCCCCGGTCGAGCGGGAGCGGCCGGATCTGGCCGCGATCACGATGCGCTGGTGAGGCGACGCGCGCCGGCGGGGCCAGCCAGTGCACGACGAGAGGAGGACACCGCTTGTTCTACCAACCCCGCCTCGGCGATCACGGGCTCGCACTCGACCCCTTCAAGGCGCTGATCGTGCCGCGACCGATCGGCTGGATCGGCACGGTCGACAGGGCAGGGGTCGTCAATCTGGCGCCCTACAGCTTCTTCAATGCGGTCAGCGACCAGCCGCCTCACGTGATGTTCTCCTCCGATGGCGCCAAGGACAGCCTCAGGAATGCCGAGGAGACGGGCGAGTTCGTGTGCTCGCTCGCCACGTTCGCGCTGCGCGAGGAGATGAACGCCACCTCGGCGACAGTGGCGCCGGAGATCGACGAGATGGCGCTCGCCGGACTGGAGAAGGCGCCCTCGCGGCTCGTCAGGCCGCCGCGGGTCGCCGCCTCGCCGGCCGCCTTCGAATGCCGCACCTGGAAGATCGTCGATCTGCCCGGCTCGGGCGAGGGGCGGCGCTATGCCATGGTGATCGGCGAGGTGGTCGGCATCCATATCGACGACCGCTTCATCGTCGATGGCCGGGTGAATACGGCCGGCATGGAGCCGATCTCGCGGCTCGGCTATTCCGAGTATGGCGTCACCCGCGAGGTGTTCCGCATGCGCCGGCCGGAGTAGGACGGGCGCCCGAGGCCTCGGCCGGCTCAGGGCCGGAACGAGCTGAACACATAGTCGCTCTTCTGGCGCCCGGCATGGCAGGCGAAGCAGGCGGCCGCGCCCTCCGGGCCGGCGATCCGCTCGCGCGTGCCGGCACGGAAGGCCTCGAAGCCCCATCCCCCGGTCGCCGCAAAGCGCTTCGCGTCCTTCTGCATCACCGCGACGAGCTTGCGCGCGCCCTCGTTCAGGGCGTGATCGGGCGTCTCGTCGACAGCCAGCAGGTCGAGCACCAGCACGGCGCCCTCGGGGAAGGTGCCGGTGGCGAAGCCTTTCATCGCCCGGCGGTTGGCATAGATGTGATGGATGCCGCCGAAGGTCTCGTAGAGGGGATGCCCGGCGGCGATCACCATCGAACGCACATGATCCCATTTCCGGTAGGTGGCCGGATAGCCGACTTTGGCCGGCTGGGCGGCATCGGCCGCGACGGCGACCGACAAGAGGAGAGCCGAAAGACAGCACAGCAGCCGGTGGCGGGGCATGTTTGGATCTCCACAGGACATGGCGCGGCCCGAGGTCGCATGCGCCAGGGGTGCGAAGCCGACGATCCCACCGATACCGGTCTTGCAGCGACTAGGCACCTTCCTACCGCCCGATCGGATCGCGGGGCCGTCCCGATGCGGAACATCGGTTTACCCGGCCTTCACACCTTGGCGTCATTGTTTTCCCTGGAAAGCGACGACATGGGCGCAACGGCGGCCGGCGAATGCCGTCACGACGGGGCGCCTGGAGCGGCGGTCCGACCGGACCCCTGCCGATCGCATCTTCCGGTGTCACACGTCTCCGGCAGTCCGGATGCGGGTTCAGAAGTCCAGTCGAGGGTTCCAAGTCATGGCGGATGTGTCCATCGCCGATCTGCCGCAACAGATCGCGATTGCCCTTTCACTTGCCAGCAGCTCAACCGGTGCCGATCTCAATTACCTGCTGCAGACGGCCAGCCGGGAGTCGAGCTTCCAGGTGGATGCGGCGGCGAGCACCTCGACAGCGCGCGGGCTCTTTCAGTTCATCGAGGAGACCTGGATCCGCACGATCAAGGACGATGGCGCCCGCTTCGGGCTCGGCGCCTATGCCGAGCGGATCGTGAAGACCGATGAGGGGCGCTACTACGTCCCCGATGCCGCCGATCGCAAGAAGATACTCGCGCTGCGCGACGATCCGCACATCTCGGCGATGATGGCCGGCGTCTATGCGCAGCGGAATGCCGATTTCATCGCCCAGACGATCGGCCGCCAGCCGACAACGGGCGAGCTCTACATCGCACATTTCCTCGGTCCGAGCGACGCGGCCCGCCTCATCGTGCTGACCAGCGAGCGTCCCTCGGCGGCGGCCGCCGGCTTCTTCCCGCGCGCGGCGGCCTCGAACCGCTCGATCTTCTACCGGGCCGGCCATGCGCGGACGGTGCGCGAGGTCTATGACGGGCTGATCTCGCGCCATCAGCACGGGGGGAGCAGGCTCGCCACGGCCGGTGCCGGCGGACGTTCGGTCGCGCTCGGATCCTGGGACACCCGCGTCCGCCAGGTGATCGAACGGGAGGACCAGACGCCGTTCTTCGCCGCCTTCGGGCTCGGACTGCCGTTCTTCGGGACGGGCGGCGACGACGGCAGCGAGATCGGCCGGGTCGATGCCGCCAGCCTCGCCTGGGCAGCCGAGACGACGACCGACGGCGGCTGGGCGGCCGATGTGGCGCCGGTGAAGGTGCGGACCGCGACGGGTGCCACCACGCTCGAGGTGAGCCGCGCGCCGGTCGAGCGGGTGAGCTTCCGCGGCATGATCGGGACCGGCGCGGAGACGGGGACGGAAGACCGTGCGGGCGATGCGCCGGGCGCCGCCGTCAAGGGACTGACCGTGCGTCCGGGCGAAGGGTCGACGCGGCTGAAGGTGATCGAGGTCTCGTCGCGTTGAGGCCTCGGTGGGCGCCTCAATAGCCGAACTGCTCGAGCAGGATGCGCTCGTCGAGCGCGTGGCCGGCGTCGAACAGCAATTCGAGCGTGCGGTTCTGCGCGACCGAGATGTCGACGCTGACGACGTCGCGCACCTCGAAATGGTCGGCGACGGCGCTGACCGGGCGCTTGTCGTGCTCGAGCACCTCGCAGCGGATCCAGGCCCGGTCCGGTAGGAGCGCGCCGCGCCAGCGCCGCGGCCGGAACGGGCTGATCGGGGTCAGGGCGAGCAGGCGGGCATTGATCGGCAGGATCGGCCCGTGGGCGGAGAGGTTGTAGGCGGTCGAGCCGGCGGGTGTCGCAACCAGCACGCCGTCGCCGATCAGCTCGGCGAGCCGCACCTTGCCGTCGATCGAGATCGAGATCTTGGCGGCCTGATAGGTCTGGCGGAAGAGCGAGACATCGTTGATGGCGAGCGCCTCGTGGAGGCTGCCGCCGGTATCGGTCGCGCTCATGCGCAACGGATGGATGTGGTTGGGCACAGCCGCGGCGAGACGCTCGCGCAGGCCGTCCTCGCCATATTCGTTCATCAGGAAGCCGACCGAGCCGCGGTTCATGCCGTAGATGGGGATGCGGCGGCCCATATGGCGGTGGAGCGTCTGCAGCATGAGGCCGTCGCCGCCAAGAGCGACGATGACGTCGGCCTCGGCCGAGGGGCAGTCGCCATAGCGCGCCGCCAGCCGGTCGCGGGCCTCGCTCGCCTCCGGGGTGGGACTGGCGACAAAAGCGATGCTCTCGAAGGAGCGGCCTGCGGCGCGCCGGGCGGCGGCTGATCGGGAACTGGCGGCCATGAGCATCTTCCGGCGAGGTTTCGGCCCGGTCTCGGCCGGCGGGGCGGCGTTCGATCAAGACGGCGATAGAACACAATGCGCGGCCGGTTGGGCAAGGGGCAAGGGGCGAAGGCCGCGGGCCGCGTCGGTCGCAAGCGGGCGGGCCTCGACCGGCGCCGCGTTGCGGAGGGGCGAGCAGCCGTTGCGGAAATCATCCCGATCCGTCGGCCATGACCGGCATTCTGCCCTCGTGGTAGTGTTCGGGCCGGTTGCGAAGGGCATGAGACGGCGACGGGCATGATAGAGGATCTGAGACGCACGGCGGGGCGCGCGCGGGCTTCCGCCGGCAACCGGGGCTGGAGCTTCGTGCTGCGCGAGGGAGCGAGCGGTATCGTCGCCGCCCTCGTCACGATCGCCTATTGCGTGTCGTTCAGCGCCCTGTTGTTCCAGGGGCCGCTGCAACCCGGCCTCGGCGTCGGGCTCGCCGCGCTCCTCGTCGGTGCGGCGCTGACCGGGCTCGTGGTCGCGCTGACCTCGAGCCTGTCGCCGGCCTCGGCGGGCCCCGACACGCCGGCCGTCGCGGTCATGACCGTGCTCTCGGCGACGATCGGCGGCCAGGTGCTGGCGGGGGGAGGCGGCACCGAGCTCGCCGTCTCGCAGGTGCTGCTCGCGATCTCGATCAGCACGCTCGTGACCGGCCTCTTCCTCTATCTGATCGGCGCGCTGCGGCTCGGCCAGCTGCTCAGATTCGTGCCCTATCCGGTCGTCGGCGGCTTTCTCGCGGCTTCGGGCTGGCTCCTCATCACCGGAGCGGTCGAGGTGGTGATCGGCGCCGATGTGACGCTCTCGACGCTCGGGCGGCTGGTCTCGGCGGAGGCATGGCCGAAGCTCACGGTGACGCTGCTGTTCGCCGCGGCCGTGCTCGCCGCGCGCCGGCGCATCGAGAGCCCCCTGCTGCTGCCGGCCGCCTTCCTCGTCGCCAGCGTGGTGGTCGGGCTTGGCGTGCATGTCGCCGGCGCCGATGACGGGAGCTGGTTCATCGCGAGCGCTGCCACCACGCGCCTCTGGTGGCCGATCGGATTTGCCCTGACGCCGGGGGCCGACTGGGGCATCGTGCTCGGTGCCGCCGCCGAAATCGGCGCGGTCTGTGGCGTGACGGCGATCGCGCTTCTGCTCGATGTGTCGAGCCTCGAGGTCGCGCGGGCCCGCAGCGCCGATCTCGACCGCGAGTTCCGCACCAACGGCCTCGCCAACATGCTGGCGGCGGCGACCGGCGGGGTCGCGGGAAACCTGTCGCTGCAGGCGAGCGTGCTCATCGAGGAGGCCGGCGGCTCGAGCCGCTGGTCGGGCGTCGTCGCCGCGGTCGTGCTGGCGCTCGTCGTCATGTCGGGGCTCGATGTCGCCGGTCTCGTGCCGACGCCGGTGCTCGGCGGGCTGCTGGTCTATCTGGGCGTCGTCATGCTGGTGCAGGCGCTGGCGCGCTCGCCGGCGGAGCGCTCGCTCAGCGACGGTGGTCTGGCCGTCGCGATCATGCTCGTCATCATCTGGTTCGGCTATCTGCAGGGCGTGGTGCTCGGGCTCGTCGGCGCCTGCCTGACCTTCGCCTTCAGCTACAGCCGCATCGGCGTCATCCGCCGGCACCTGACGCGGGCCGAGTTCGCCTCCAACGTGGTGCGTTCGATCGAGGAGACGCGAGTGCTCGCCGGCGAGGGCCGGCGTGTGCACATCTTCTGGCTGAGCGGCTTCGTGTTCTTCGGCTCATCGAACGGCGTGCTGGAAGAGATCCGCCGCGCCATCGAGGAGGAGAAGCCGCCCGGCGTCGCCTTCGTCGTGCTCGAGCTCTCGGGCGTCACCGGTTTCGACAGCTCGGCACTGCTCTCGCTCGTCAAGCTGCGCAACTCGGCGGGCGAGCACAATGTCGAGATCGTGCTGGCCGGTGCCGACGAGCGTATCGCGCTCGCCATCCAGCGCTCGCGCTATTTCTCGGGCGAGCGGCGCTTGAGAATGTTCCAGAGCCGCAACGACGCGCTCGAATGGTGCGAGGACCGGCTGCTCGACGAGCGCATGGTCGGTCCGAAGTCGCGGGCCGGCTTCGAGGCGTGGGTCGCCGCCGAGTTCGGTGCCGTCGATGCGGCGGAAAGGATCGTCGCCTTCTTCGACCGGCGCGAGATCGCGGCGGGCACGCTCATCTACGAGCAGGGCGCGCCTGCCGACACGATCGACCTCGTCGCCGCCGGACGGCTCACCATCGCGATCCGCGACGGCGAGGGGCGCGAGGTCAGGCTGCGCACCATGTCCGGTCACACCGTGGTCGGCGAGATGGGGTTCTTCCGCAAGGGCGTGCGAACCGCGTCGGTGGTCTCGGAGGGCGATGCCATCGTCTATACGCTGACGCGGGGAACCATGGAGCGCATGCTCGCCGAGGAGCCCGATCTTGCCGCGCAATTCCTGCAGTTCATCATCCGCGCGCTCTCCGACCGGGTGGAGTTCGCCAACCGGGAGATCGCCGCGCTCGTCTGACGGGTTGACCTCGAGGAACGGTCAGGCGGTGCCGAGGAGGGTGAGGACCCGTGCGGCGAAATCGGGCGTCAGCAGCACCCAGACGATCGCCACATAGGTGAGGCCGTGGACGAGCTGGTCGAGGCCCATCAGCCACCAGAAGGGCGACATGGCGGGCGTCAGCCCGGCAAGACGGGTGAGCTGATCCTTCAGCCAGTCGGTGTGATAGTGGATGACATACTCGCCGCCGAGGATGAGCGCGGCGGTGGCGATGGTCGCGGGCACGATGACGAGGAACACGGGCAGCGTCAGGACGACGTGGATGAAGCTGTGCAGCAGGCCGCCGGGATGCAGATAGCGGCCCTTGTTCATCACCTGCCAGCGGGTCTGCAGCAGGAAGTCGGCGACACAGTGCTTGATGAGCAGGACGGCGACGGCAAGGAGGGTGAGCTCGGCGATCTGGGGCATCTGGCCTTCGCTTTCCTGTAGGCAGTCACCGCGACACTCGGCCTGATCGTTTCGGGGCGTCGGCGAGGTGACCACCTTGCCTCGCCGCGGACTGTGCAGCGTCAAACGTCAAAGGGCGGCGTCCAGGGGCGGCCGATCCGATTCCTCTAGAGCATGTTCGACCGGGATGGAATCTGATTGATGGCGCCGCATGTGCCCTCACGTCCCGCTCTCAGGTTCCGATTGACGATCGCGATCGGCGGCGGGCGTTCCTGCCGGCCGATCCGGCTCCAGCTCATGCAGGCGTTCGAGGAAGACCTCGTAGAGATCGCGGGTGCCGGGAACGGCCGTGGCGAGGCAAGCCTCGATCCTCGCCCGGACGGTGGCGGCCGGGGCCTTGCCCGCCAGGGCATCGATGAGCTCGGCATGGCGGGCACGCTGGCGGGCGAAGGCGGCGGAGGCGGCGAGGCGCTCGTCACCGAGCAGGGCGAAGATCCGCGTCCGCTCGGTCTTGCCGCGCAGATTGACGCGGTCGAGCTCGAGAAAGGCGAGGCCGTCCGCTTCCTTGGCCGTCGCCTCGCCGACGATGATCGGCACGCGGTAACCCTTGGTCAGGCCCTCGATGCGCGAGGCGGCGTTGACGATGTCGCCGATGACGGAATAGTCGAAGCGCTGGTCGCTGCCGAGATTGCCGACGCAGCATTCGCCGGTATTGAGGCCGACGCCGATCGAGACGGGCTTCGGCGGGCGGCCGGCGGCGAGCGCCTCGGCGACCCATTCGCGGTTGAGCCGCTCGAGCGCCTTCAGCATGGCGAGGGCGGCGCGACAGGCGTTGCGGGCGTGGGCCGGATCGTCGAGCGGCGCGTTCCAGAAGGCCATCACCGCATCGCCCATATATTTGTCGATGGTACCGCGATTGGCGAGGATCTCGTTGCTGAGCGGCGAGAACAGGCGATTGACGAAGCGCGTCAGGCTCTGGGCATCGAGACCTTCTGAGAGGGTGGTGAAGCCGCGGACATCGGCGAACAACAGGGTCATGTGGCGGTTCTCGCCGCCGAGCCGCAGCTTGTCGGGCCGGCGCGCCAGTTCCTCGACCATGGCGGGGGCCATGTAGTGGCTGAAGGCGCTGCGCACGCGGCGGCGCTCGTTCTCGGTGCGCAGGTAGAGATAGACCGTGCCGGCGATGTAGAGGAGGGTGATCGACAGCGAGGGGTAGACCGGGTCGACCAGCCAACCGAGACGGCTGAAGGCCAGCCAGGAGGTGGCGCCGACACCGATCAGCGAGAGGGCGCCGAGGGCAGCGCCGGCGGCGGCGCCCGAGCGATAGACGAGCGCGCCGAGCAGTCCGCCGAACACCAGCAGATAGAACAGCTCGGCGCCGAGGATGAAATCGGGCCGGCGCAGATGCGTGCCCTCGAGGATCTGCTCGATGGCGGCGGCATGGATCATGACGCCCGGCACGGCCCGGTCGAGGGCGGTGGCGCGCAGGTCGAGCAGCCCGGCGGCGGTGGCGCCGACCAGCATGATGCGGCCGGCGATCTCTTCCTCGGCCACCTCGCCGCGCAGCACCTTCCAGGCCGGGATGTAGCGCCGGCGGTCGTCGGGCGAGAAACGCAGCCACATCTGCCCGTTCTGGTCGGTCGGCACGATGCGCGAGGCGATACGGATCTCGACGATGCCGGTCGACTGGCCGAACGACCAGATGCCGCTCGCGCCCGACGATTTCACCACGTAGCTCGGCGCCTGAAAGGCGACGCGCAGCGCCTCGGCGGCGAAGGAGGGATAGAGCGTGTCGCCGATCCGGACCAGCATGGGCAGGCGGCGGACCACCTGGTCGGCCTCCGGCAGCCAGTTGACCGAGCCGATGCCGGCGGCCGGATCGTTGAGCAGCGGCAGATTGGAGATCACCGCGTCGTAGACGGGAACGAAGGGGGCGGGATCTTCGCCGGCGAGCACGAAGCTGCCGCGCTCGGGCGGCGCGGAGATCCCGGTCTCGAAGGGGACGCCGACGAAGGCGAGGACGGCCGAGGCACCGGCAATGGCGCGGGCGAAGCGCCCGTCATTGGACGGCAGGCGACCCAGAATGCCCTGGACGAGGGGATCGTCGGCCATCGGCCCGAGCCGCTCGATGATGCGCTGGGGGGAAAGGCGGTCCGGCTCGGAGAACACCATGTCGAAGCCGACGGCGGCAGCGCCCTTCTCGGTCAGGCGGTCGGCGAGGTCGGCGAGGATGTCGCGCGGCCAGGGCCACTGGCCGATGCGGGCGAGGCTCTCGTCGTCGATGGCAATGATGCGGACCGGCGTCGCGGGGTCGTAGGATTTGGGGCTGAGGCGCTGATAGGTGTCGAAGACGACGCCGCGCATGCGTGCGACGGGGAGGGGGTCGGCGATCCTGACCGCGACCGCACCCAGAAGAACCACTGCGACGATCAGCAGATAGACCGGCCCGGGCCGCATGCCATGCCTTTCCAGTCGAGCCGGCGGAACAGGATTGCGAGCTTAGAGCCAGTTCGGCCGCGATGCGAGCAAAGAGGCGATCCCCGGTGTCACATCCCGCGCATGGCGAGATGCGAGAGGAGGATCTGCAACCGGCGGGGGCGGTGTCCCGGCCCGGCATTCACCAAGGCGGCAAGCGGCAATGCCGGAACGGGCGGGCCGCATTGCCGGGGCGGGCGAATGCCCTTACCAAGCAGGCGCGAGGCCGGCGCGCGAGGTCCGAACGCCCAGACGGCGGTCGGGCCGTCCGATGATACGGCGCAGGTTGGACGGGATCAGGGGAGAGGCGAGATGAATATCTGCATGATCGGCGCCGGCTATGTCGGTCTCGTTTCGGCGGCCTGCTTCTCCGAGTTCGGCTGGAACGTCGTGTGCGTCGACAAGGACCCGGGCCGCATCGACATGCTGCGGAAGGGGGTGCCGCCGATCTTCGAGCCCGGGCTCGACGTGATGATGGCGCGCAACGCCGCGGCGGGCCGGCTCGTCTTCTCCGATCAACTGGGGCCTGCCGTCGCCGATGCCGACATCGTGTTCCTCGCCGTCGGCACGCCGATGCGCCGGGGCGATGGCCATGCCGATCTCAGCTACGTCTTCCAGGCAGTCGAGGAGCTGGCGCCGCATCTGACCGGCTTCACCGTCATCACCACCAAGTCGACGGTGCCGGTCGGCACGAGCCGGCAGATCGAGGAGCGGCTGAGGCGCCTCAGGCCCGATGCCGAGCTCGCCGTCTGCTCCAATCCGGAGTTCCTGCGCGAAGGCTCGGCGATCCAGGACTTCACCCATCCCGACCGTGTGCTGGTCGGCCAGGACGATCCGCGGGCCCGCGCGGTGATGGAGCGGCTCTACAAGCCGCTGGCGCTTCGCAATTCGCCGGTCGTGTTCACGGGACGGGAATCGGCCGAGCTCGCCAAATATGCCGCCAATGCCTTCCTCGCCATGAAGATCAGCTTCATCAACGAGATCGCGGATCTGTGCGAGGAGGTGGGGGCGAATGTGCAGGAGGTGGCCGGGGCGATCGGTGCGGACCGGCGGATCGGCGACAAGTTCCTGCATCCGGGGCCGGGCTATGGCGGCTCCTGCTTTCCCAAGGACGTCTCGGCGCTGATCCGCACGGCGCGCGAGAGCCGGGCGCCGCTGTCGATCATCGAGCAGGTCGAGCGGGTCAACAACGAGCGCAAGATCGCCATGGCCTCGCGCATCACCCGTGCGGCGGACGGCTCGGTCGAGGGCAAGACGATCGCGGTGCTCGGCGTCACCTTCAAGCCGAACACGGACGACATGCGCGAGGCGCCGAGCCTCGTCATCGTGCCGATGCTGGTGGAGCGGGGGGCGCGGGTCCGGGCCTATGATCCCGAAGGGCGCAAGCACGGCGAGGCGCTGCTGGCGGGCATCGAATGGTCGCGCAATGCCCTCGAGGCGGTCGATGGCGCCGACGTCGTCGTGGTGCTGACGGAGTGGAACGAGTTCCGCGCGCTGGCGCCGGAGGACCTGAAGGCGCGCATGCGTGGAGACGTGATCATCGACCTGCGCAATGTCTTCCATCCCGCCGACGCGGCTCGGGCAGGTCTGCGCTATCACAGCATCGGCCGGCCCGAGAGCGGCTGATGCCAGCGCCTGCGAGGCCGGCGCGGGCTCGGGTGAGCCTGATCCCAGGCGGTCCCCGAAGCTGACGCCCACGATGCCCATGCGCGCCCGGCGGGCGAGTTGGACAGGCGGGCGAGCGGGCCGGGCGGGCGCGACAGACGGGCGAGACGGGCCAGGCGGTCGGGCGAGCGGGAGACCGCGCGAACGCCGCTTGCCCCTACGGGGCGACGGATGGGGCGGGGCTCGTGTCGGAGGCCGGCATCACCGCCTCAGCGCGTGCCCTCGCGCTGGCCGCCCGCGCCGGTGCGGATCCATTTGCGATAGGCGGCCGCGGTACCGAGCTTACGCTTGCCGGAACCGGATTTCTCGACCGTGCGGGTCGCGGCCCGCGTCACCGTGACACCAAGCGCCGAGCGCTTCTTGGACCAGGTGGACGGGGTCGAGCCGCCGGACGAGGCCGCCCGCGCTTTCAGCGTGCGCCCGCTTGTCGTGCCGACCGTCGTGGTCGTCGAGGAGGTATCCGCCACCGTGGTGCGCTTGCGTCGCGAGGACGTGTCGGAGGTGCTGCGAGAGGGCGAGAAAGCGTCCGCGGTGCCGATGATACGTGCCGGCTCGGCGGCGGTGGCGTCGTTCGCCTCCGACTCTGCCTTCAGTATCGGCTGATCGAGCGCCGTGGAAACGAATGCGTCGGTCGCGGCGGCGGTCGGGCTCGTGCCATCGGCCGGATCGGGAACGATGCCGGACGCACCATCCGGGTCGGCCGAGGCCGTGATGCTGAGCGCGACGCAATGCCCATCATCGTCGGGGGCGCGGCCGACGCCGCAGGAGGCGCCGCATACCCGGTCGGTCTGACGCGAAATGGCGCGCAGCAGCAACGCGGTCGGCTCGCCAGAGGGGTCGTCGAGCCCGGCGGGAAGTGCCGAACCCTCCGAATAGCGCAGGATGGCGGCGCGCGTGCTGCGGTTCCAACGGCCATGGTCGCTGCCGCGATAGCAGCCAACCCGGCGCAGGCCGCGCTGGATGGCGCGCACGAGCGTCGGCCGATCCTCGACCTCGGGCTCGACCGCGGGTTCGGGCGCCGTGATGCTCGAGAGCGCGACCGCGGTGATCGGCCCTTCCGTCGTCGCGGCAGCCGCGGTCGGGATCAGCGCCATCTGGAAGGGGCTGGCCAGCGCGGCATCGAGGGTCGCCCCGTCCATGGAGGCGAGACCCGAGAATGACGGAATGAGCGTGGCCGGCGTCGCCACCATGCGCGAGCCTTGGGCGATGCCGAGGCCGTCCATCTCCGGCGTGCCGCGCGCGGCGATGCCGACGACCGAAATGAGCTGTCGCTCCTCGTCGGCGCGCGGCAGGAGCGTGCTCGCTCCCCAGAATGAGGCAAGGAGCAGGGACAGGAACGCAAAACGCCACATGACACAGAACTTTCACGCAGTTCGCGGCCAAGGGTCTGGCGCGCGGCTCGACCCGCGACGTCGCCCTCCAGCCTTCTTTAGGATGCATTAATCCTAACTCATTTCCGGCGAAAGGGACAGAGACATTGTGCGTTCTGTTCCAATCTCCTCGACGTCAGAGTTAATCCGGCCTGACAGAGCCTAGGCTGGCCCGCACGCGTGGCGGCGTCCACTGGGAGATCACGGGGCGGATGGGCCGTCGCCGAGCCGCAAGGTTGCGGCCAAGGTTGCGGCCGACGATACCTCAGGGGCGGCGAGGGCCCTGCCAGAGTGGGCCGGACCACGACGAAGCGACGGGCCGCAAATCGCGGCCGGAGCATCGCGGCGCCTGTGGCCGAATGGATACATATGATGTCGGCAGGCCTCCCTCGACCATGGCGGAGGATGGATGGACACGCTCACCTGGGCCGGGTGGCGCGTGGCCGATCGGGACCTGGCGGCATGGCATTCGCCTCCCTCCGCGGCGCCATGAGAGGGGGGCTGCGGGCGTGCTGTGGCCGAAGCGCAACCAACCATATCTGGGGCGATGCCGCGGCGGATGTGCACAAGATGTGGGGAAAAGCCGGTTAATATCGGGGGCATCCTGTGGACGAAATTCTGTCGAGGAAAAACCCCAATTCGATCCATCAATGGTCACACTGCCGTCGACCGGAAATTGCCCCTCGTCCGGGGGCGGCTCCCTACTTCCCTGACTCACCTACATATTTCTCCCAAGCAATAGTCGAATCAGCTAGCGTCGCCGTCATGGGGGCCGCGTTCAGCGTCGTGAGTATTCCCATGCCCGTTCCCTCGCAGGGACCGAAGTCCACAGCCTGATGCGTCACATGAGGTGTGGATAATCTCGGTCCAGGCGAAACGAGCGAGCGATCGCGCAACACCCGCGTGGCAAGAAAAGCGGGGGCATATCGATGTCGTTGGCACCAAAAACGACACGGTGAGCCATCAGCGCCACGCGAGTAATGCCGAACCGATCGTGGGAAGGATGCGGTCAAACCTTCGATGACTGGTTGTTCGATGCGGCGTCTCCGGCAAGGGGCCGGGCGCCGGTATGGAGGGGGCAATGAGACATGCTCTAGGCGTATTCGGAGTCATAGCGGCATCGGTGCTGCTATTCGTATCTGCAGCAATGAACTGGCGATTTGGCTATAGTCTCGGGGCTTCGGAGCTCGACTCCCAGCTTCTCGGGCTCGCCAGTGCCGCCTCCGACGGCCTCAAGGCTCTCATTTCCATTTTTCCTTTTGCGGCATTGCGAAACAAGCAATGGTCGCAGGCGCGCTGCCGCCCTGCTCTGGGTGGTCTGCCTCAGCTACTCGCTGACGTCGGCCCTCGGCTTCTCGGCTCTCCAACCGTGCCGATACTGCCGGTTCGCGCACCGTCGAGGCGGTGGCGTTCGCCGACAGCAAGGCCGAGCTCGACAAGCAGCGCGAGCGGCTGAGCTGGATCGCACCGTCCGGCCGACATGGTCCAGGCGGAAATCGAAGGCGTGAAGGCGCAGAAGCGCTGGGCGTCGACCAATGGCTGCACCGATGCGACCGCCCAGGCCAGCGTCACGTTCTGCCAGCAGTTCCATGAGCTGAGCGCGGAGCTCGCCGCCGCCGTCGAGGCCGACAAGGTCCAGGCGCGCATCGACGAGATCCGGGTCCAGCTTGCGAGCTCGACCACGGCTGCCGCCGTGACCGGTTCCTCCGATCCGCAGGTGGCGGTGCTCGCCAATCTGTCGGGCCAGAACACGGTGCTGGTCCAGACGGCGCTGACGGTCCTCGTCGCCCTTCTGGTGGAGCTTGGCTCATCGCTCGGCTACTTCGTGGTGTTCAGTGCCTGGCGGGCCCAGGGCGAGAAGCGTGAGGAGCAGGTGGTCGAGAAGACGATCTCGGCCCCGGTCACGGTCGCCAAGGTCCGTCCCGCCGTTGCGCAGGCTGCCACGCCGACCGCCAACGACAACCGCACGACGCCGAAACTTGCGGCGCCAGAGAACGACGTGGAGCGCTTCTACAAGGATCGTATCGACACAGCAGAAGGATCGAGCCTGACAGCTACTGCCCTCTATGAGAACTATTGCGACTGGTGCGAGGAAAACACAAAGGAGCCCATGGCACTCCCCACTTTCGGTCGTCAGTTCGGTGAACTCGGTGTCCACAAAGCGAAGATAGCAGGACGCATCCGCTACATCGGCATCAAGCTTCAGTCCGGGATCGAAGAGGAGGAGGACCGGCCGACCGTCGCCCAAGTGGCAGCATAGAGACAGTCAGCCGAAGCTCGAAAGAGCCGGTGACAATGAAGCGGCGGTCACGAAAGTGGCCGCCGCTTTGCGTTTGGGGGCCCGGAACGGGCGCTGATACGGCGGAGAGGGGCCTCAGACGCGCCCCCCGCAGCCGGTGGATCGGCGTTCAAGCCTCGGCCTCCGCGGGGGCAGGCGTTGTTGGAACGGGTTCTGGCGTTCGATGCGAAGCCCTGCGGCCCGGGCGGGGCTTCGATGCGTCGCCGGAGCGGAAGAGGCGCCGGCACGGACTTGACGCGCGCCCTTGTTGCAAATAGTTTGCAACTGCATAAGGGGCGGAGTGTCAGAATGCTCGATCGTGCGAACAGGACAGATGGCAGCGGCTCTGAAGGCTGGCTGCGGGCGCGCGGCCAGCCAGCGCTCAGCGACGTTCATGCGAGCGTGCCGGTGCGGCGCGGTGGCACGGCGCTCCGGCGTTTCATGGCCTTTCTCGGCCCGGGATACCTGGTGGCGGTCGGCTATATGGACCCGGGCAACTGGGCGACCTCGCTCGCGGGTGGATCGGCCTTCGGCTACCAGCTCCTGACCGTTGCCCTTCTCTCGAATTTCATGGCGATCCTGCTGCAGGCGCTCTGTGCGCGGCTCGGTTTCGCCACGGGACGGGATCTGGCGCAGGCGTGCCGCGACGCTTTCCCGCGACCGATCGGCTGGGCACTCTGGCTGCTCGCCGAGGCGGCGATCTGTGCGACGGACCTTGCCGAGGTTATCGGTACGGCGATCGGTCTCAATCTCGTCTTCGGCATGCCGCTCGAGATCGGCGTCATCGTCACGGCACTCGACGTCTTCCTGATCCTGGCGCTGCAGCGGCTCGGCTTCCGCTGGATCGAGGCGTTCGTTGTCGCGCTGCTCGTCGTCATCACGGTCTGCTTCGGCATCCAGATCGCGCTGGCAGATCCGGATTGGGGCGCGGTGATCCGCGGCTTTGCGCCGACGAGCGAGATCGTCGGCAATCCCGATATGCTCTACATCGCGCTCGGCATCATCGGCGCGACGGTGATGCCGCACAATCTCTATCTGCATTCGGGCATCGTGCTGACGCGGGCGGTCGGTCCCTCGCTCGAGGAGCGACGCGAGGCGATCGCGCATGCAACGATCGACTCGACCATCGCGCTGATGTTCGCGCTCGTGATCAACGCCTCGATCCTGATCCTCGCCGCCGCCACCTTCCATGCCTCGGGCCGTACCGGCGTGGCGGAGATCGGGGAAGCGCACAGTCTGCTCTCGCCGATGCTCGGTACGCCGATCGCAGCGATGCTGTTCGGCATCGCGCTGCTCGCCTGCGGCCTCAACTCGACGGTGACGGCGACGCTGGCGGGCCAGATCGTCATGGAAGGCTTCGTCAACATCCGCCTCGCGCCCTGGGTCCGGCGGCTGACGACGCGTCTCGTCGCCATCGTCCCGGCGATCGTGGTGACGCTCGCTTACGGGGAAAGCGCGACGGCGCGGCTGCTGATCCTCTCGCAGGTGGTGCTCAGCCTGCAATTGCCTTTCGCCATCGTGCCGCTCGTCATGTTCACGGCCGACCGGCGCAAGATGGGGGCGCTGGTGGCGCCGATGTGGCTGACGATCGTGGCCGGCCTCATCGCGGTGGTCATCATCGGGCTCAACATGAAGCTGCTCTACGATTTCGCGCTCGGGCCGGGGGTGGCTCTCGGCCACTGACGCCCGGCGGGGAGAGCGTGGCGAAGCGAGCGGTCCGCCGCTCAGCCAGCTTCTGCTTCGGGGCCGGCGAGCATGCCGGCGGCGATCCAGCCCTGGAGATAGGCGGCGGCACGTAGCGGGGCGTCGGTCTCGCCGCCGAATGTCGCGACCATCTCGCAGAGGCCGGCGAAATCGAGGCCGGCGCACATCTCGTCCCACATCATCGCCTCCTCCGCCGGCATCGCCCGGAACGTCGAGACGAGTTCCGGCCGGTAGAAGACGAGCTGCTGCGTCTCTGCGAGCTCCACCGGCTCTGGTGCGGCGGCCTCGCCCTCGCTCGAGGACAGCGCCTTCCAGATGTCGCGGGCATTGCTGAAGACCCGGATGCGCCGCGTGGCGGGATGGGGCGAGAAGACGACGCCCGGCCAGTCCTCGGGCGCGAGCGACTGGAGATCGGCGAGTGCGAGGCGGGTGCCGTCGGCCGCGTCGAACACGTCGTAGAGCGCCCGCTCGATGGCGGCGAGATCGGCGAGGGCCGTCATGGTGCTCCAAGGCGCGGTCGCGGCGAGGAAATCGGGAAGCGCGCGGGCGAACCAGCGCAGGTTGGCCTCGCGCGAGGGATGGGCGGCGATGTAGGCGGTCGCCATCTCGTCGAAGGCGGCGCGGCCGAGAAATTCGAGCGTCACGGGAAAGTCGCTGCGCGCCACATCGAGAAGGCGGAGGCGGTAGGCGTCCTGATAGACGCGGAAAAGGCGTGCGCGATTTTCGCGTGGGGAATCGACGAGCTGATCGAGGATGCGGGCGTCCCCGCTGAGGAGACCGCGCTGGAAGAGGTCCTGGTAGTCGGCGAGGCGCAAGTGCTCTCACTCCCCCCGAGCGGCGGCGCGGCGGAGCGGGCGTGCAAGATCGGGCAGGATGCGCCGGGCGATGTCACGGGCATGGTCGAGCTCGGCCACCACCTCGGCGAGCGGGGGAATGTTGTCGTCGCGCTCGATCATGGTCGAGACCGGGCCGAAGCGCGTCACGGCCGCCTCATAGAGATCCCAAACCTCGTCGAGTACCGCAGCGCCATGCGTGTCGATGATGTGGGAGATGTTGTGCTCGTGGCCGGCGAGGTGGAACTGGATCACGCGGTCGGCGGGCACGCCCTCGATGAAGTCGCGTGCCTCGAAGCCATGGTTGAAGGCGCTGACATAGACATTGTTGACGTCGAAGATCAGCCAGCAGCCGGTGCGGCGGGCGAGCTCGGAGATGAATTCCCACTCCGTCATCTCCGCATCGCGGGCCGAGACATAGGAGGAGACGTTCTCGAGCGCGAGCGTGCGGCCGAGGAAATCCTGCACGCGATGGATGCGATCTACGACATGGTCGAGCGCCTCGCGCGTATAGGGCACGGGCAGGAGGTCGTGCATGTTGTAGCCGTGCACGCCGGTCCAGCACAGGTGGTCGGACACCCATTCGGGCTCGATGCGCTCGGCGAGTGCCTTCAGGCGGGCGAGATAGCCGGTGTCGAGTGGCGCGGTGGTCGCGATCGACAGCGAGACGCCGTGCAGGACGACGGGATAGCGCGCGCGGATTTCCTCGAGCACCATCAGCGGCCGCCCGCCCTCGCCCATGTAGTTCTCGGAAATGGCCTCGAACCAGTCGACGTCGGGGGACGATGAAAGGATGTCGGCATAGTGCTGATGGCGCAGGCCGAGGCCGAAGCCGAGATAGCGCGGGCGCGGGCCGGGCTCGGGATCGCGCGTGCGCTCGCGGCCGGGCGCGGAGCGGTGCGATGTCTTCGTGGCGACGTCCTTCATCGGCTCTTCCGCTCCATTGGTGCGACTAAGGCATATCCGACCGAGTTGGAATCGGGGTGACGGTGTCGGACATATTTCGAACCCTAGTCTCAGAGGCTCATCCGGGAAAATCGGGTCGGTGCGCAGGCTGATTGCTTCCTCGCACTTTCCACCGGTGAGCCGGTATCCATCCACCACCGTCTCGACCGAACCGCCTGTCGATAGCTCGGCTTGCCCGGCGGTCAGCCGACGATGCGGCCGCCCTTCGCCTTGCACACCGCGCGGGTCACCTTGATGGTGCCCTGGCCGCGGCAGGTGCTGGAGCCGTGGCCCTTGCACTCGTTGATGCCGTAGCAGCGCACCTTGTCGTCGGCATCGGCGTCCCCGGCGGCGATCGTCATGCCGGCCAGAAGCAGGGGAGCGGCGGCAAGCGCCAGCAGCGCGCCGCGGCGGCTGAGCTCTTCGACGGTTTCGGCGACGGCGGTGGTTGCGGCATCGTGGGCGTCGGTCATCGTGCGGCTTCCTTCACCATGGGCGGCATCGTCTCTCAGCCAAGAGAGGCGTGGGCGCGGATCTGCGGCGGTGTCGCCGGAAACGGTTCCGCGCATGGCGGGGCCCCTGGAGATGCCCCGCCATGCGCGACTTCGATCAGGTGGCGAAGATCAGCTCTTCACGGTGCCGCCGACCTGCTTGCACTGTTCGTCGGTCAGATCGACGAAGCCGGTGCCCTTGCACGAGCCCATGCCCTTGCAGGAATTGCTGGCTCCGGCGCAGGAGTTCAGCCCCTTGCAGGCATTGACGCCGACGCAATGGACCATCGCGGCCTCCTCGGCCGACGACACGGCCGGCGCGACGAGCCCGCCGACGATCATGGTGGCAGCGGTGGCGGCGAGCACGGCGCCGGACTTCCTGGAAAGCTTCATGGAACTATTCCTCCTCAGTGGGGTAACTGCAGGAGGAAGACTAGTCAGCGGGCGCGAACACGCGCCAATCAACGACGCGTTATTCAACGACGGCGCCGGTCAAATCGGCGTGACACTTCGTGAGCGTGTACGGAGCTGCCTTGGCGGGCGGCGCCAGCGGGCACGGCCGGCAGATCGGTGAACTTGCGGACGAGCAGCACGTCGAGCGGCTCGTCGAGGCCGCGGACCTGGATGGATTTGCGCGGCAGGCCGCCCGGGTCGGTGCCGGCGATGCGCATCAGCGCGTCGGAGACGATGATCTGGCAGTCCTCGTCCTTGGTCGCCTGCTCGAGGCGGGCGGCGGCGTTCACCGTCCGGCCGATGACGGTCAGATGGGCGCTGTCGCGATGGCCGATCTCGCCGAGCACGACGGGGCCGGCATGGAGGCCGACGCCGATGCGGATCGGCTCGCCGAGCTCGGCCTGCAACTCCTCGTTGGCGCGATCGAGCGCGGGGCCGAGCGCGCGGGCGGCGCGCAGGGCGTTGCGGCAGCAGACGGCCGGGTCGGCGTCGCGCACGAAGATCGCCATCAGTCCGTCGCCGAGATATTTGTCGATGGTGCCGCCTTCGTCCTCGATGGCGGCGACGACATGGGCAAAAAGCCGATTGAGCACTAAGACGACATCGTAGGGCAGTTTCGACTGGCTGAGCCTGGTGAAACCGCGGATGTCGAGGAACATGACCGCGATCAGCCGCTCGATGCCGTGCGCCTCGGTGCCGCCCTCGACGGCCGGCAACACGCGCACGTCGCCCGGCCGAACGAGGCGCTGCACGACGAGATCGCCGTGGGGGCGAAGCTGACAGGCGAGGCGCACGTCGTCGGTGGCATGGATGCGCTTCAGCGTGCGGCTCTCCGAAGGCGATGGCGGATCGAGCGTGTCCAGGCCCTCGACGACGCGCACGCGGCAGGTCGAGCAGCGGGCGCGCCCGCCACAGACCGACATGTGCGGCACGCGACGCAGACGGCTGATCTCCAGCAGCGTCGGTCCGACCGGCGCTTGCACGATCGGGCCGCCCAGATAGCGGATCGAGACACGGCGCCGGACGAGGCCATGGCCGATGCGGAAGGCGACGATGCCGACGGCAAGGCCGATGATGCCGAGATAGGCCATGCGCAGGTCCTCTACGGCATCGAGGAGCACGCCGGTCTGCTGCTGGTTCGGCCATTTCGATTCCTGCATCAGCGTCGCCAACTCCTCATGATCGCTGATGAGGTCGTGGACCTCGCGGCCGCCCGATGCGAAGCCGGCGAGGGCGACGACGGGGATCATGCTGGCGAGCGTCAGGGCGATGGGGAAGACGCGCCGGTACCAGGCGGTGAGGCGGAGCCAGAAATGCAGGCCCATGCAGCCATGGGCCCAGACGACGAGCAGGAGCAGGCCCTGGTCGAGCGCGAAGTGCGGCCATAGTCCCGCGAGCATGTAGAAATAGTCGTCGTGGACGCCGAACAGGATGTGGGCGATGCGCGATCCGACGATATGGGGGATGAGCAGGACCGGGATGGCGAGACCGCTCGCGATCTGCAGCGCCTCCCAGGGCGGCATGCGGAGCGTGCCGCGTTTGAGGAAGCGCAGAATGCCGAGGGGCGGATGAAGGAGAACGGCGGCGATGAGGAGGATCGAGCCCGGCAGCGAGCGGGTGATGGCGACCCGCCAGTCCTCGACCCGCTCGGCGAGGTCGATGCTGTAGAGGGCGAGCGCGTGGTTGAGAAAATGCGTGAGGACGAAGGCGAAGAGAACGAGGCCGGTCAAGAGCCGCAGGCGCTGAAGCACCGTGCCGCTGAAGAGAACTGACATTTCGAGGCTCCGTTTCGCGGCCGATCGGGCCGATGGTGCGACCGGCCAGCCGTCCGGTCCTGTGGACCCTCGCGGCGGCGGGCTTGCCGGGGGCGCGTCGGCGATGCGATGGAGAGGGATGACCCTCCACCTCGTCAAGCTTTGTGTCGGCATCGAGTCGATTGAGCATCTGCGGGCGGCCGATGCCGAGGAGCTGAAGGCACTGAAGGCGGCCGGCCAGACGCCCGAGCTCGTGCACCGGACCCGGCAGATGCCGAAGCGCGCCGAGGAGATCCTCGATGGCGGTTCGCTCTATTGGGTGATCCGCGGTGCGATCCAGGTGCGCCAGCCGATTCTCGCCTTGCGTCCGGTGACGGGCGCCGACGGCCAGGGCTATTGCGACATCGTGTTCGCCCGGCAACTCGTCATGGTGCGGCCGACACCGCGGCGGGCCTTCCAGGGCTGGCGCTATCTGGAGGCGTCGGACGCGCCGGCCGATCTCGGGGCGTTCGGCGAGGGCGGGGGCGAGCTGCCGCCGTCGATGCGGGCGGCACTGATCGAACTCGGCCTCATCTGACAGCCATCCGCGCGGGGACGGGCGAGGGCCGGCGGGGTGCCGTGGGCTGGCCGTGGCGCCGGGGCCACGGGGCCACGGCGAAACCATGAGGACGCACAGCAAAGCCTGCAAGTGCTCTCGCCTCGGCATCGGCCCGGTGCGAGAACTACGTGTTTTCCCGGAGCCGAAGCGCCGCTGGTCGACCGGTCGCGGCCCGGACACGGGGATCTTAGACCGGCGCAGCGAGCACCCGGTACGCTCGATCGCCGGTGGTCATCATCTGGAGGGAGGTTCCACATGCTCGCATCCCTGCGCATGCCGCTCGCCGCCGCTGCCGCTGCCACCATGCTGGCCCTCGCCGGCCCGGCCGCGGCCGGATCCTGCACGACCCATACCGGCCAAGGCTGGGCGTGGTCGCTCGACGGCGCCAAGTTCCAGTCCTTCGAGATCATCGAGCAGACGACCGGCAACTGGCCCTTCGGCCATGTCGACGACATCCGCATCGTCAAGCAGACCTGCAAGCCGGACGGCAACGGCTATACCTGCTTCACGACCGCGAAAGTCTGCAAGAAGGGTTGAGGCGGGCCCGAATGAGGGAACATCGCGCCGCCGTCGGGAGCCCGGTGGCGGCGCGTACCGGCGCGCTCGGCCACGCGCGCTGTGGCATGGGAGCCGTGCGCGAGCGATGGCGGCAGCGGCAGAGTGCGACAAGTCTCGCGTCGCCGCGCGCCCATGCGCGAGCGATGGTGGCTCCCTGTCTCGATGATGGTCGCGAGACCGATCTTCCGTCGTCCCGCTTGACGCCGACAAACTGGCGCCACAAACTTCTGAACATCGTTCAGAACGGATCTGAACAGTGTTCAAGGCAAGTTTGGGCAATGTTGTGAGTGGATCTGAACACTGTTCAGGGTGCGGGCGTGCCGACTGCCGGACCGCCTCCGCTTTCAGGTAACCGCGTTCAAACCGCACGGATGGACGACATGGTGCTCTATCGGGGGCGGGTCGAGAAGGATCTGGAGCGCTGGGTTGCGGCGGGGCACGTCTCGCCGGAGGGGGCACGGGCCATCCGGCGCGATCTCGCGGCCCGAGCCTCGGGCATCGCCATGCCCTCGGTGCTGGCGATCCTGGCGGCCGTTCTGCTCTCCTTCGGCGCCATGCTGTTCGTCGCGGCGCATTGGCAGGACATGTCGCGCCTCGCCCGGCTCGGCATCCTCAGCGGCGGACTTTGGGCCGCCTATGGCCTCTCGGGCTGGTTCTTCGCCCGGCAGATGGCGGGTTTCGGACACGCCGCGCTCTTGCTCGGCATCGGCCTCTTCGGCGCCAGCATCATGCTGGTCGCGCAGATGTACCATCTCGACGGGCATCCGCCCGACGCGGTGCTGCTGTGGGCAGGCGGCGCCTTCCTCGCGGCCGTGCTGCTGCGTTCGAACGCGGCCTATGCCGCGACCATCGCGATCGGCGCGGTGTGGAGCGGCATGGAGACGGCCATGCTCAATGGCGTCCACTGGTGGCTGCCGCCCGCCGTCGTGCTGGTCGGGGCGGCACTCGCGGGAACGACCCGCTGGCGACCCGGCTTCCATCTGCTGGCGATGGTGCTGTCGGTCTGGGTGATCGCGCTCGGCTTCCTCCATGGCGATCGGCACGAGTTCGAGATCGTCACCGCGATCGGCCTCATGGTGATGGCGGTCGGTCTCGTCGGTGGGGCGGCGATCGACCGGGTGCTCGCGCTCAGCCGTCCGGCGATCTGCTACGGGCTCGTCGTGGCTTTCTCGGGCCTCTATGTGCTGCAGTTCATCGACTGGGACTACGACCGGCTGTCCGAGCCGTGGCGGGCGGCGAACGGCATGCCGCTCTGGCAGCTCGCTCTCGCCGCGCTCGCGCTCGTCCTCGGCAGCCTCTGGCTCGGCGAGCACAGGGACAACCGGCCCCTCGTCTGGCTCGGCTATGTCGGGTTCTCGGCGGAGATCCTGTCGCTCTACTTCCGCACGCTCGGCACGCTGATCGACACCTCGCTGTTCTTCCTGATGGCGGGTCTCCTGGTCGCGGGGCTCGCCGCTCTCGCCTACTTCATCCACAAGCGCCGGTCGGGATCGGCGGAGGCGGTGTCATGAGATCGCTGTCGAAACGGCCGCTGCTGCTGGTGCTCGCGGTCGCGCTTGCCCAGACGATGGCGCTCGGCTGGATGGTCTATGGCCACGCGATGCTCATCGCGCACGGCCGCGAGATCCTGCTCGACGTGACGCCCGTCGATCCGCGCAGCCTGTTCCGCGGCGACTACGTCACGCTGACCTATCCGGCGGCCATGCGGCCGGTCGACGACCTGACCGAGGCCGACCGGCGGGCCGGCGGCATCCGCACCGGCTATCTGATGCTCGAGAAGCCGGCCGGCGCCTCCGTCTGGCAGAGCGTGCGGGCGAGCCTGGCAAAGCCGACCCCCGCCGCCGATCAGGTGGTGATCCGGGGTAGCATCGATTTGAGTGCCAACTGGATCGACAACAGCCAGATCTTCGTCAGGCCCGGGATCGGCGCCTATTTCGTGCCCGAGGGCGAGGGGCGGCGGATCGAGCGGTCGATCCGCGATGGCAGCGTGCAGGTGATCGTCGCGGTCGATGAAGAGGGCAATGCCGGCATCAAGGGGATCGTCATCGAGGGCAAGCGGATCTACGACGAGCCGCTGCTTTGACGTCTCGCGGCGCTGCCGTGACCGAGGGCGAAGAGCGGTCCGGCGTGATGGTGTGCCGCGAGGCGCGCCGTGCCGTGGCGCGCCGGAACCGGCCCCGCGACGCCATCGTTTCATTTCATGGGAAGAGCTGGTGCCGGCGCAACGGGCGAACCCTTGGCGCGCGGCGAAGACCACGCGCGGGCGCGAGCCGAGGCGCGTTCCAGGTTGGACCTGTCATCGGCGGTTGCTAAGGTTCCTCGACGAGAACGGCCGGGTGATTCGCGCTTTGGGGGCGTGCCGGCCCGAGCCTCGATCGTGCAGAACGCGCGATCGCACGAAAAAGAGGAGAGCCGCACGATGCACACGATCCTGGTGGCCTGCGAGCAGCACGAGGGCGTCACCTCGGTGCTCGAGACCTCGCTCATCGTCGCCAAGCAGTTCGACAGCTATCTGGAAGGCATCGCCGCCTTCTCGGGCTATGGCGAGATCGTCGCCATGGCGCCGGCAGGCGCCGCGCCCGTGCTCGTCGAGACCGTCAACGACATGCAGGAGCTGGCGGATGCCCGCGAGCGTTTCGTCAACCTGATGAAGTCGCGCGACATTCCGCAGGGCGGTCCGGTGCTCGCGCGCTCGACCTACGACTGGCTGATCAACGAGCCGATCAACGGGGCAGCCTTCGCCAACTATGCCCGCATCTTCGACTGCACGGTGATGGGCCGTCCGGTCGCCGGCAAGCCGCGTCCGCGCATCGGCATGCTCGAGGCGCTGCTGTTCGACAGCGGCGGCCCGGTGCTGATCGCGCCGCCGACGCCGCCGACCACCATCGGCGAGACGATCGTCATCGCCTGGAACGGCAGCGCCGAGACCACGCGCACCATCGCATTCGCCATGCCGTTCCTCGCCAAGGCGAAGCGGGTGGTGGTGCTGACGGTCGACGACGGCACGCTGCAGGGGCCGAGCGGACAGCGCCTTGCAAGCCATCTCTCCAAGCGCGGCCTGCCGGTCGAGGCGTTGACCGTGCCGCAGGGCCACGAGAGCGCCGGGTCGATGATCCTGCAGAAGACCGCCGAGCTCGGCGGCGACCTGCTGATCAAGGGCGCCTACACGAAGAGCCGCCTCAGGCAGATGATTTTCGGGGGCGCTACCAACCATATCCTGTGGTCGGCCGAGGTGCCGGTGCTGATGGCGCATTGAGGCCATTCGGCGAGCGCCGCTTTCATGCAAGTGAGGGGGCGGCCGCCCGCAATGGCGCGCGAGCGGGAATGGCGGCGCACGGGACCCGATGACCCGGGGCGCCAGTGCCGCGCAAAGGGAGAAGAACCGATCATGATCGTCAGGCACGAGCCGGAGGGCGGTGTGCTCTCCAACGCCGTCGAGGCCAACGGCTTCGTCTTCCTCGCCGGCTCGGTCGCCGACGATCTCTCGCTCGACATCGAGGGGCAGACGCGCCAGGCGCTCGACTATATCGACACCATGCTGGCGCGCTGCGGGACGTCGAAGTCGCGGATCGTCTCGGCGACGGTGTGGATCACCGATACCGCCAACATGGCCGGATACAACAAGGTCTGGAAGGCCTGGATCGAT
>JAWKWA010000014.1:0-98770 GCA_041397765.1 Hyphomicrobiaceae bacterium
CATCGGCCATAGAGCCTAGTGGTTCGATTCCGACATTTGCATCCCGTTTCAGAACCCGTGAGAGCAAATGTCGGAATCATGAGAACCACTAGCAAGCTTATGATTCTAGTGGAGCTTTTGAATTTGACACTTGCGAACACACTTCGCAGCAACCGGGACACGAAGTGTCAAATTCGCTCCACTAGCCATGCGGCCGCGACCCTGTCCACGCGCTTGGGCGCGGAGCTGGCCTGCGGAGCGCGCTTCGCCTGGCGAACGGGCGGGACAGACTGCCGCCCATGCCGCACGGAAGCGTGCAGGGGCTTGATCTTGCCGCGAAAGCCATGGTTCACGTTCAGGGGAAGAAGATCGAGATCGCCTTGTCCGTCCCGCGGGCGAAGAAGCCTTGCGAGGCGCAACCGGAGGGAAGAGCCATGTCCGAGCTGCCGAGCCATGCCCGCGTCGTGATCGTCGGAGGCGGCATCATCGGCGTCGGCCTTCTCTACCATCTGGCGCTCGAGGGCTGGACCGACGTCGTGCTGTGCGAGAAGGGCGAGCTGACGTCGGGCTCGACATGGCATGCGGCCGGGCAGTGCCCGCATTTCAACGGCTCCTACTCGCTGTCGAAGATCCATGTCTACGGCACCGAGCTCTATCCCAGGCTCGCCGAGCTGACCGGCCACGAAGTCTCCTGGCATGGCTGTGGCGGCATCCGCCTCGCCGTGACGGACGAGGAAGTCGACTGGTTCAAGCGCGTGCACGCCATGTCGAAGATGATCGGCTACGAGGCCCATGTCATCGGCCCGGACGAGATCCGCGCGCATCACCCCTTCCTCGAGACGTTCGGCGTCAAGGCCGGCTTCCTGACGGTCACCGACGGGCATGTGGCGCCGGCCGACGTGACGAACGCCATGGCCGCGGGCGCACGCAAGCTCGGCGCGACGGTGTCGCGGCGCAACCGGGTGACCGGCATCGAGCATCTGGCGTCCGGCGAGTGGAAGGTGAAGACCGAGAAGGGCGACATCGTCTGCCAGCATGTCGTCAATGCGGCCGGCTCCTATGCCGATGTGGTCGGCTCGTGGACCGGGCACAATGTGCCGATCGCCAACATGCTGCACCACTACGTCATCACCGAGCCGGTGAAGGCGCTGATCGACATGGAAAAGGAGCTGCCGGTCGTCCGCGATCCCTATTCGCACTGCTATCTGCGCGAGGAGACGAACGGCGTCCTGATCGGTCCCTACGAGACCGAGGGCGCGCATACCTGCTTCGACGACGGGCTGTCGTGGGACTTCGAATCCGAGCTCGTCGCGCCCGAGCTCGATCGGCTGACTCCCTGGCTCGAGCGGGCGACCGAGCGCTTTCCGCTGTTCGCCGAAGCCGGGCTCAAATCCGTCGTGTCGGGTGCGATAACGCATACGCCCGACGGCAATTTCCTGCTCGGGCCGGCCCCCGGCGCGCCCGGCTACTGGATGGCGGCGGGCGTGTCGATCGGCGTCTGCCAGGGCGGCGGCGCGGGCAAGTATCTCGCACAGTGGATGGTGCACGGGGCGGCCGAGATCAACATGGCCGAGTTCGATCCGCGGCGCTTCGGCAATTGGGCGACGCTCGACTACGCCAAGAAGACGTCGATCAACGACTACCAGCACATGTACACGGTGCTGCCGCCCGGCATGCAGCACGAGGTCGGCCGCGAGGTGCGCGTCTCCTCGCTCTATGAGCGGCTGAAGTCGGAAGGCGCGCTGTTCCAGCAGGTGGCAGGCTGGGAGCGTCCGCGCTGGTACGACAAGACCGGCAAGGGCGAGACCTACAGCTATCGCCGTTCGAACTGGGTCGGCGCGGTCGCCGAGGAGGTGAAGGCGGTACGCGAGCGCGTCGGCCTCATGGATCTCTCGACCTTCGCGAAATACGACATCAAGGGGCGCGATGCCCATGGCTTCCTCGACCGCGTGCTCGCCAACCGCATGCCGCGCAAGGATGGCGGCATCGTGCTCGCGCATCTCTTGACCGAGGGGGGGCGCATCGAGAGCGAGATGACGGTGACGCGGCTCGCGCCCGATCACTTCTATGCCCTGTCGGGGGCGACGGCGCAGATGCACGATCTCAGCCTGCTCGAGAATGCCGTGAGGCCCGGCGAGGACGTCACCATCACCGACATCACCGAGGCCTACGGCACGCTGGTGCTCGCCGGTCCGCGAGCGCGCGAGGTGCTTGCCAAGGTGACCGAGGCCGACCTGTCGAATGCCGGTTTCCGCTGGCTGACCGGTCGCGAGATCGAGGTGGCCGGCGTGCCGACGCGGGCGCTGCGTGTCGGCTATGTGGGCGAGCTCGGCTGGGAGCTGCATGCGCCGATGAAGGATCTGCCGAAGCTGTTCGACGCGCTCGTCGCGGCCGGCAAGCCCTTCGACATGCGGCTGTTCGGTACCTATGCGATGAACTCGATGCGCATCGAGAAGGCCTATCGCGGCATGGGGGCGGAGCTGACCAACGAGATCTCGATGATCGAGGCGGACATGGAGCGGTTCGTCGCGCTCGACAAGGAGGAGTTCGTCGGCAGGGCGGCGACGCTCGCCTCCAAGCAGCAGGGCGCCCGCATCAGCCTCGTCTATCTGTCGGTCGATGCCGAGGATGCCGACTGCCTCGGCGCCGAGCCGGTCTATCAGGGCGATCGGCTGGTCGGCGTCACGACATCGGGCGGGTTCGGCTTTGCTACCGGCAAGTCGCTCGCATTCGCCTATGTCGAGCCGGAGCTGACGGCGCCCGGCACGCCCTTCGAGATCGAGATCATCGACCGCCGCGTCACGGCACGGATCGAGGCCGAGCCGGTTTATGATCCAGAGAACAAGCGGTTGCGAGCGTGAGTTGCGGGCGGCCGGGCGTCGATGCGCCCGGTCGCCGCGACATGAGCCCGACCTGCCGATGCTGCCGCTCGCGGTGGACGGCCTCGCGGTCGGATCGCTCGATTACGTCTCGTCTCAACGGTGCTTCATCAGGAACGCCTTCACCGGCTCGGCGACGCGGTCGGCCGCCTCCAGCATGATGGCGTGGCGCAGGCCCTTCAGGATCACCAGCTCGGAGTTCGGCATCGCCTTGGCGATCAGCTCGTTGAGGCGCGGCGGGCAGCCGCCATCGTGCTCGCCGGTGAGCACCAGCGAGGGCGCCTCCACCTCGTGGAGCCAGGGACCCATCTCGGTTCCGGCATAGATGTCGAACACCGACAGGAAAACGTCGGGATCGCAGTCGATCACCTGCTGCATGCGACGGGTGATGATGTCGGGACGCGCGGCGGCGAATTCCGGCGTGAACCAACGGTCCTTCAAGGTCTCGAGCACCTGCGGGATGCCCTTCTGGCGCATCGCCGCGACGACACCTTTCACGCGGGAGCTGTCCTCCTCGGTGCGGAAGGCCGCGGTCGACAGGAGGCCGAGCGAAATGACGCGATCGGGATGGGCGCGGGCATAGGCCGGGCCGATCTGGCCGCCGAGCGAATGGCCGATGAAATGCGCCCGCTCGATGCCGAGCTCGGCGCGGAGCGCCTCCAGATCGGCGACGAGATCCTCGAGCGTGTAGGGCGGTTTCGGCAGCGGCGAGCGCCCGTGTCCGCGCAGATCATAGGCGATGCAGCGGAAATCGTTGCGCAATGCCGCGACCACGCCGTCGAAGGAATGGCGCGAGGCACCGATGCCGTGGATCATGAAGAGCGGCGGTCCCTCGCCCTCGACGGAGAAGGCGGAACGGATCGGTGTCGGCATGGCTCCCTCCTCAGGTGTTTTTCTCATCATGGCGCATGACCGGCGGCCGGCTTCCTCGACCGGCCCGCTGTAGCGCCATTGCCGCATCAAATATCGTTCGAGGCTCTATCCCTTCTTCGCCGCGGCCGCCAGACGATCGCTGACGAGCTCGCCGGCGAAACCCCAATTGCCGGTGTCGACATCGCTGATCACGATGTGGATCTGCTCGGGCTTGCCGCCGCAGGTCCTGACGAAGGCCTCCGTCAGCTCCTTGACGAGCGCGCGCTTCTGCTCGGTGGTGCGGCCCGTGAACATCTCGACATGGATGACCGGCATATTGCTCCCTCTCTTCTGCGAACTGCGGCGGCACAAGCGCCGCCGACCGCCTGCTCCGCCTCTCGTCACTCCGCGGCGATCCGGGGCCTGACGCCGGCGACATGCGGCATCACCTCGCGGGCGAAGCGCTCGATCGTCTCCAGATTCTCTTCCTGTGGCACGCCGACATTGGTGGAGAGGATGAGGTCGTCGATACCGAGCTCGGCATATTGGGCAAGGCGGTCGACCATCTCGGACGCGGTGCAGATGATGAGGTTCTCGTTGAGCTGCTCGATGGTGCGCGTGCCCTTCAGCTCCTCGATCTGGCCGTTCCTGACGATGCCGGGACCGGTGAAGACGTTGTCGAAGCGGTTGTAATAGGAGAAGGCGTGCTCGAGCAGGCGCCGGGCCTGGGCGTCGTCGCGGGCGCAGATGCAGACGCGCGACAGTGCGAGACGCAGATGCGCGCCCTTCTCGCCGAGCTCGGCCTTGCCGCGATGAAAGGCGCCGACCTGCTCCTTCATGGTCTCGAAGGTGGCATTGAGGGGCGTCGTCTGGATGTGGAAGCCGCGCTTCACGGAGGCGTAGATGGCCTCGGGCACGAGGGCTGCGATCATCATCTGCGGCATCGGCTTGGTCATCGGCCGCGGCATCACGGTGATCGGCTCGAACTGGTAGTATTTGCCGTTCCAGGACACCTCCTCGCGCGTCAAGAGGGCCATCAGCACGTCGAGCGATTCATCGAAGCGCTCACGAGAGGTCTCGATCGGCTTGCCCATGCGCGCCAGCTCGTAGGCGAAGGCGCCGCGGCCGACACCGAGGATCAGCCGGCCGTCGGTCAGGATATCGCACTCGACCACCTGCCCGGCGAAGACGCGCATGTCGTGCAGCGGCAGAACGCTGACGCTGGTGACGATCTCGAGCCGCTCGGTATGGGCGGCGACCTTGACCGCGAGCTGCAGGGGATCGGGCACCAAGAGGATGTTGATGAGGTGATGCTCGGGGATTGTCACGCCCTTGTAGCCGAGCCGCTCGACGAGCTTCGCCTGCTCGACCATGTCGGCGTAGAGCCGCTTTCCGCCATAGCTTGGATCGGGATAGTAGGCGGAGAGGAAGTGGTTGAACTCCAAGGGGATGGCCTCCTTCGCTGGCGTCGAGGGCATTCGGCTCGTGACGGTCGGTTCTTGATCGCGGCGGTCAGACCATCGCCCGGCCATGCGACCTCCCGGGCGATCCGGTCCTCTCGTTGCGGCAGAGGTGGCGGCCGGCGATGAGGAGTGTGGCCGCGCCGCCGACGAAATGACGCGGGAAGACTGCCATCGGGCAATCGTTTGGGAAAGCGAATGTTTTTGCAGTTCTAATTCGGAGAATTCGATATTTGTTGGGCAGTCGGCAGTCGGCAGTCGGGCGGAGGGGTAGTGGGCCCGCGGGGCGTGAGGGCGTCGGGTGGGCGAGTGGAGGCGGAGATGAATGTCGAGGTGCTGCGGACCTTCCTCGAGGTCGTGGAGAGCGGCAGCCTGATCGCGGCGGCCGAGCGGCTGCACGTCACGCAATCGACCGTCACGGCGCGCATCAATAGCCTGGAGGCGGAGGTCGGCCAGAAGCTGCTGCATCGCAACCGCTCGGGCGCGGCGCTCACTTCGGCCGGCTTCAAGTTCCAGCGCTATGCCGAGGTGATGGTGCAGATCTGGCGGCAGGCGCGCCTCGACGTGTCGCTGCCGAAAGGGTTCGTCGGCGTCTGCAATCTCGGCTTCGATCTCGATCTGTGGCGCGGGGTCGGGGCAGGTCTCGTCTCCGGCATCCGCCACCATGCGCCCGGTGTCGCGTTGGCGGCTTGGCCGGGCGAGCAGCGCATGCTCGACCGGTGGCTGGCGACCGGGCTCATCGACGTGGCGCTATGCCATTCGCCGCAGGCGCGGGCGCCGCTCAGCGCGCGGGTGCTGTTCGACGACGAGCTGGTGCTCGTGAGGTCCGGTCGGGGGGCGGAGGGCAATGGCGACTATATCTATGTCGACCATGGCGACGAGTTCCGCCGTGCCCATGCCGTGGCCTTTCCGACCCGCGAGACGGCGGCGATCACTTTCGGGGGATCGGACTGGGCGTTCGACCACCTGCTGGCGGCGGGGGGCTCGGGTTATCTGCCGGCGCGCTATCTGGGAGAGCCGCGGGCCGCCGGGCGGCTCGAGCGCGACGAGGCGGCGCCGGTGTTCACGCGGCGCGTCTATCTGGTCGAGAATGCGACGACGACACGAGCCTGGCCGTGGTGGGAGGCCGAGGTCGAGCGCTTGCGGGGCGTGCTGATGGGCGGTGACGGGCCACAGCGCGGGGCGGGGCGCGCGTAGCATCGAACCTGGGCGTTCGCCCGAGCCAATGGAAGCGCTCGAGCGCACCCTGGGAGCGCGCTCGGCATGCTGTCGCGCAGCCTCAGATCGCGTCAGCAGTCACACGGGCTGCCGGCCGGGCGAGGCCAGGCGGTGGGCGGTTACTGATTGATGCCGCGCAGACGGTCGCTGCGGCGTCTGACGAGCTCGGCGCCGACCAGCAGCACCGTCGAGAAGATGATCAGCACGGTGGCGGCTGCGGTGATGGTCGGGCTGATGAGCTCGCGGATGCCGGAGAACATCTGCTTGGGCAGCGTGCGCTGCTCAGGGCTAGAGATGAAGAGGGCCACCACCACCTCGTCGAAGGATGTGACGAAGGCGAAAAGGCCGCCGGAAATGACGCCCGGCAGGATCAGCGGCAGGATCACCTTGCGGAAGACCATGGTGGGCGGCGCCCCGAGGCTCGCACCGGCGCGGCTCAGCGTCCAGTCGAAGCCGGTCAGCGTCGACGTCACGGTGATGACGACGAAGGGCGTCGCGAGCACGGTGTGCGCGAGGATGAGGCCGAGCAGCGTGCCGATCATCGAGACATTGGTGTAGTAGCCGAGCCGACCATAGGCGAGGAAAATGGCGACGGCGGTGATGATCACCGGCACGATCATCGGCAGGATGAGCGTGGCGAGGATGAAGGGCCGCGCCGGGATGTTGCGGCGGGAAAGGCCGAGCGCGGCGAGCGTACCGAGAATGGTGGCGAGGATCGTCGTCGAGAAGGCGACGATGACGCTGACCTTCACCGCCGACATCCAGCGCTCGGAACCGAAGAAATCCTGGTACCAGCGCAGCGACAGGCCCGGCATCGGATAGCTGAAATAGGGTTCCGCATTGAACGACAGCGGCATGATCACCAGGATCGGCGCGATCAGGAAGAGGAAGATCAGGCCGGTGAAGCCGAGCGTGATCCAGTAGAGGATCCGCTCCATCGTGGTGGCGTAGGACGGCAGCTTCATCGTGCGATCACCCGAGCTTCACTTTGTCGATGCCGACGAGCCTGTTGTAGACGACGAACAACAGCAGCGTGGCGGAGAGCAGGATGGTGCCGAGCGCGCAGGCCTTGCCCCAATTGTTCTCGCGATTGATGGATTCCGCGATGATGCCCGACACCATCTGATCCGACGGGCCGCCGACGAGGGCCGGGGTGATGTAGTAGCCGAGGCAGAGGATGAAGGTGAGGAGGCAGCCGGCACCGATGCCCGGCAGAGTGAGCGGCAGATAGACCTTCCAGAAGGAATAGATCGGTCCCCCGCCGAGCGAGCGTGCCGCGCGCATATAGGACGGCGAGATACCCTTCATGACCGAGTAGATCGGCAGCAGCGTGAAGGGCAGCTGGATATGCGTCATGGCGATGATGGTGCCGAAGCGGCTGAAGATCAGCGGCAGAGGCTGGTCGGCAAGCCCGGCGAATTGCAGGGCGTTGTTGATGGCGCCATTGTCCTGCAGCAGCACGAACCAGGCGGTCGTGCGCACCAGCAAGGAAGTCCAGAACGGCAGCAGCACCAGGATCATCAGGAGATTGGCGACCTTCGGCGGCGTGTTGGCCAGCACATAGGCGACGGGAAAGCCGAGCAGCAGCGTCAGCAAGGTCACGGTGATGCTGATGTACATGGTGCGGGCGAGAATGTCGCGATAGACGCGCCGATTCTCCGGCACCTGCTCGATGTTGCCATCGATGTCGCGCTGCAGATCGAGCATGCCGAGCAGGTAGAAGGCATTGATGGCCGGTGCCGCCTGATGCAGCTTGGCCCAGGTCGCGAGCTCACCCCAGACCTTGTCGGAGGCGATGAGCTGGTCCTTGTAGGGCGGGCCGACGATCTTGCTCGCCTTGTTGATGCTGGCGATGATCTTGGAGCGGATGCCGCTGATCTCGTAATTCATCCGCTTGCCGACGAGTGCGGCGGTGCCGCGCTCGCGGATGCCGGCGAAATCCTCGATCAAGGCCTGATAGGTCGCCTCGGGCGGGAGATCCTTGCCGTCCCAGCCTTGCAGTGCCTCGACGGTCCTTGGCAGGTTGTCCCTGATGTCGGGATCATAGACGGCATTCGTCAGCATCATCACGATGGGCACGACGAAGGCGATGACGATGAAGAAGAACAGCGGTGCCACCAGCACCAGCGCGCGCAGATTGCCGAGCCGCTCCGCCCGCGCGAGCCGGCGCTTGAGGACAGCACCGTCGACGACCTGTGCGCCCTTGTAGGGCATGGCGGCATGGGGCTCTGCAAGGGACATGTTTCGCGCCTCGGTCGCAGCCGTCTCGGCGGCCTGTTCGACCTCTTCAGGGACCGGTCTGGCGGACTGAAGGCTCCGCCGCGGGAAGCCAAGCGGCGGCCGGGGAGGCCCCGGCCGCCAAGGCGTTGCCGGCGATTACTTCGCCAGCCAGGCGTTGAAGCGCTCGCGCAGAGCGTCACCGTTGTCGGCCCAGAACTTCGGGTCGACGATGAGCGCCGTCGTCATGTTGGCGTCGGCCGTCGGCAGGTCGGGCAGAATCGAGGCCTCGACATGCGGGATGGCGTCCTTGTTGGCCGGACCATAGGAGATGTACTTGGTCTGGTCGGCCATGCGCTGCGCATCGCTGGCGAAGGCGATGAACTTGTAGCCGGTGTCAACCCGCGGGCCGCCCTTCACGATCGCCCACCAGTCCCAATCGAGGCCCTGGTGATCCCACATGATGGCGAACGGCTTCTTGTCCTGCTTGACGGCAGCGAACAGACGGCCGTTCCAGGCCGAGGTCATCACGACCTGGCCATCGGCGAGGAGCTGCGGCGGCTGGGCGCCGGCCTCCCACCACACGACCTCGGCCTTGATGGTGTCGAGCTTGGCGAAGGCGCGATCGACACCCTCAGGCGTCGCCAGCACCTTGTAGACATCCGCGGCCGGCACGCCGTCGGAAATCAGCGCCCATTCGAGGTTGACGAAGGGGCTCTTCTGCAGGCCGCGCTTGCCGGGGAACTTGGCGAGATCGAACACGTCGGCGATGGTCGTCGGGCCGGGGTTCAGCTTGGTCGTGTCGTAGCCGATCACCGTCGAGTAGACGATGTTCGGAACGGCGCAATCCTGCAGGTCGCCGCCGATGAACTTCGAGCGATCGAGGCCGAGCTTGCCCCAGTCGATCGTCTCGAGGATGCCCTCGGCGCAGGCGGCGAGCGCCGTCTGCGTGTCGATGTCGATCACGTCCCAGGTCACCTGGTTCGACTCGACCATGGCGCGGATCTTGGCGATCTCGCCGTTGTACTCTTCCTCGGTGATGTTGTTGCCGGCCGCCTTGTAGGGCTCGAAGAAGGCCTTCCTCTGGCTCTCCTGATAGGAGCCGCCCCACGAGACGACGTTCAGGTCATCGGCGAACGCCGATGCGGTCGAGCCGATGAAGGCCGCGGCCGCAATCATGCAGATACGCTTCATTCACGTTCCTCCCTTTTGAGGTGTTAGCGCCGGAGAACCGGCGCAGCATGCCAGCAACCCGTACCCTTCAGGGCTTGAGGTCGAGCGCACGGCAATCCTTGGTCCGCCAGCCGACGACGACGTTCTGTCCCGTCGCGAGCTGCAGCGAGCCTTCCTTGTTCGGTGCCTTGACGATGAAATCGCTGGCGCCTGGCACCTTCACGACGACGCGGACATGGTCGCCGAGATAGATCGTCTCCGTCACCGTGCCGTTCAGCCGGTTGGAGACGTCCGAGCCCGAGGGATTGATCTCGACGCGCTCGGGGCGGATGGAAATGAGCGACTGCGTGCCGACACCGCCGATGTTGATCGGCAGCGCGTCGACCTCGCCGCCGCCGGGCACCTCGATGCGGCAGACCTCGCCGTTGACGGCCTTGATCCTGCCGGGGATCTTGTTGTTCTCGCCGATGAACTGGGCGACGAAGCTGTTGACCGGGCGCTCATAGAGATCGGCGGGCGTGGAGAGCTGCTGGATGATGCCGTCTTCGAACACCGCAATGCGGTTCGACATCGTCAGCGCCTCGCTCTGGTCGTGCGTCACGTAGACGACGGTGACCCCGAGGTTCTCGTGGATGTGCTTGATCTCGTACTGCATCTGCTCTCGCAGCTGCTTGTCGAGGGCGCCGAGCGGCTCGTCCATCAGCACCAGCTCGGGCTCGAAGACGAGCGCGCGGGCGACCGCGATGCGCTGCTGCTGGCCGCCGGAGAGCTGGCTCGGCCGGCGCTTGGCCATCTGCGGAAGCTGCACGAGCTCGAGCGTCTTCTTGATGCGCCGCTCGATCTCGGACTTGCTCATCTTGCGCACGATGAGCGGGAAGGCGAGATTCTCCTCGACCGTCATATGCGGGAAGAGCGCGTAGTTCTGGAATACCATGCCGATGCCGCGCTTGTGCGGCGGCAGCGAGTTGATGGGCCGGCCCGAGAGCAGGATGCGGCCGTGCGTCGGGGCCTCGAAGCCCGCGAGCATCATCAGCGTGGTCGTCTTGCCCGAGCCCGACGGCCCAAGGAGCGTCAGGAACTCCCCCTTGGCGATGTCGAGGTTGAGATTCTTCACGACAAGCGACTCGCCGTCGTAGCTCTTCTGAACCTCCTCGAACCGAACGTGCGCCCCCTCACCGCCGCCGTTCGCAGCCTTGCTCATCGACATCCTTTGCCCAGCCGTCCTTCGTCATAGAGCGGAGTTGGGCCCCGAGCCTGCCGACGGCGGTGGCACGGTCCATTCTCTCCGGCGTTTCCCATGCCCCGGCGCGCCCTTCGATCGTGGAGCGTCCATGGAGCCGATTGCTGCATCGTCAGGCCCTAGATGTGAAATCCCGAGCCGCCTCATGTCAATGCGTTTCGGCGAAATGGTTTCATTAGGACGTCTTATCGAGGCATTGTGCCGATCTGATGGTCAATTCTCGTCGAGAGCAGAACGTCGATCGAGCACCATTGTGGCGGGCTTTGTGTGATGGGGGCGCCGATGCTGTCGCAGCCGGAGCAATGATGGAGCGATGCCGCGGAGACACAATGGCGATCGAAGTGCCGCCGCCCTGCACCGATCGGCTCGCGGGATTGACGCGGCTGTGACCGCGGGCTCCGGCGGCGCGTCCCGTGGTCGGACGCACCGCCGGTCGCGGGCTCACAGGCCGGTCTGGGTGACGAATTTCGAGACGAGGAAGGGGTGGAGACCCTCGGCGCCGCCCTCGTAGCCGAACCCCGAATCCTTGACGCCGCCGAACGGATTCTCCGGCAGGCCGAGGCCGTGGTGATTGACCGAGACCATGCCGACCTCGAGCGCGTCGGCAACAGCGGTCGCGGTCTTGGCCGAGCGTGTGTAGGCATAGCCGGCAAGGCCGAAGGGCAGGCGGTTGGCCTTCTCGACCGCGTCGTCGAAATCCTTGAACGGCGCCATCACCGCGACGGGCCCGAAGGGCTCCTCGTTCATGATGCGGGCCGTCTCGGGCACGTCGGTGAGCACGGTCGGCTCGAAGAAGTTGCCCTGATTGCCGATGCGCTTGCCGCCGGCCTGAACCTTGCCGCCATGCTCGACGGCGTCGCCGATGAAGGCCGCCATGGCGTCGAGCCGGCGCGGATTGGCGAGCGGCCCCATGCGCGTGTCGGGATCGAGGCCGTTGCCGACCTGGACCGCCTTGGCGAGGTCGACGAACTTGGCCACGAAGCGGTCATAGACCTTGTGATGCACGTAGAAGCGGGTCGGCGAGATGCAGACCTGGCCGGCATTGCGGTACTTGGCGCCGACCGTCAGCGTCGCGGCGTGGTCGATGTCGACATCGTCGAAGATCAGCACCGGGCCGTGGCCGCCGAGTTCCATGGTCACGCGCTTCATGTAGCGTCCGGCCATCTCGGAGAGATGCTTGCCGACCGGCACCGAGCCGGTGAAGCTCACCTTGCGGATCACGGGCGACGGGATGAGGTGGCCCGAAATCTCGGCCGGCACGCCGAAGACGAGATTGAGGACGCCCGGCGGCACGCCGGCATCGTCAAAGGCGCGCACGATCTGAACGCACGAGCCCGGCGTCTCCTCGGGGCATTTGATGATGATCGAGCAGCCGGCGGCGAGGGCCGGCGCGATCTTCTTCACCGCCTGCGAGACGGGAAAATTCCACGGTGCAAAGCCCGCGACCGGGCCGACCGGCTCGACGAGGACGATATTGCGGATGCCGTCGGCCCTGGCGGGAATGACGCGGCCATAGGCGCGGCGGCCCTCGTCGGCGAACCAGTCGACGACATCGGCGGCGACCGCGACCTCGATGCGGGCCTCGCCGATCGGTTTGCCCTGCTCCTGCGTCAGGGTCGCGGCCATCTCCTCCTGGCGCGCGCGCAAATTGTCGGCGGCACGGCGGATGATCTTGGCGCGGTCGTAGGCGGACACCTTGCGCCAGGCCTTGAAGCCCTTGTCGGCGGCGGCAAGGGCGCGGTCGAGATCTTCCCTCGAGGCATGCGGCACGTCGGCGAGCACGGCGCCGGTCGCCGGATTGGGGACCGGCTGGGTGCGGCCGGTGCTGCCCTGGCAGAACTGGCCATCGATATAGAGCTCGAGCTTCTCGTAGTTCGGCTGACGATTCATGAGGGGGCGGGGCTCCGTGAGGTTCGGGTCGAAGGGCTGAGGGGCGCCGGGCCGGGACGGGGCTCCCGGAGCGGGGCAGTCGGGAGATCGGGCGGGGCGTGACGACACCGCCCGGGGGAGGCTCGCCGCCTCCTATAGGCGAGCTACGGCGAGGGCTCAACAGCCCCGCCATTGCGGCGCCGGCGGGTCGGCCCAGCGATCGACGAAGGCCATGCCTGCCCAGATTTCGCCAGAAGCGGGTGCGCATAGGGCGCCGGCCTCGATGTCGAGCGGCGGCTCAAATGCCGTGCCGCCGGCGTTGTGGTCCTGCTCCGTCGTGTCGAGCCCAATCGTCACGACGAGAGCGTTAGCATCGAAATGGAGAAAACCAAGAAATGATCAGAGCAATATGGATTCTTGCTGTCGCGATCGTGGGGCTGGCGGGAATATCAGCGGGCCCCGATGGTGCCGCGGCCGCCAGCCAGTCGGGCGTTGCCTCGTTCTACTGGCAAGGTCAGATGACGGCGAGTGGCGAGCGCTTCAATCCGGCGGCCATGACGGCGGCCCACAAATCGCTGCCTTTCGGCACGCGGGTCCGTGTCACGCATCTGGCGAGCGGCCGCAGCGTCGTCGTGCGCATCAATGACCGGGGTCCGTTCGTCAAGGGCCGCATCATCGACCTGTCGCGGGCGGCGGCGGGCCAGCTCGGCATGCAGAAGTCGGGCGTCGCGCGGGTCCGTGTCGAGGTGCTCGGCCGGAGCGGGGGTGCCAAATCGGCATCCGCCTCGTCGGGCAAGCGCAAGGCGAGGCCGGCGAAGGTCGCGGTGCGCGCCCGCAAGCCAGCCACCGCGGCGCGAGACAAGAGCCGGGCGGGGGCATCGGCCTTCGTTGCGTCATCGACGGCCAGGGCCGCCGGGCGCGCGACGACGCCGGCTCGTCTTGCATCGATCGCGATCGGCTCGCGCCGGGACTGACGCCGCCGCTTCCGGGGCGGGTCATGGAGCCGAAATCAGACATCGGCGATCCGCCCCGGTTCAGCGGATGAGAGCGAGGGCGATGGCCGGAAAGGCGATGATGAGCGCCACGCGCACGAACTCGGCGAGGAGGAACGGCACGACCCCGCGCATCGTCTCGGCCATCGTCACGTCCCGGGCAAAGCCCTGGATGACATAGATGTTCAGCCCGACCGGGGGATGGATGAGGCCGAGCTCGACCACGATCAGCACCAGGATGCCGAACCAGATCGCGGTCTCCTCGCGGCCGAGCCCGAAGTCGAGCCCCATCACCACCGGAAAGAACACCGGCACGGTCAGCAGGATCATGCTGAGGCTGTCCATCAGGCAGCCGAGCAGGATGTAGAGCGCGACGATGGCGACGACGACGAGCACGGGGGCGATTCCCGCTCCGACGATCACCGCCGCGATCTCGTCGGGTAGCCGGGTGCGGGCGAGAAAGGCGTTGTAGATCTCCGCACCGATCAGGATGAGGAAGATCATCGCCGACTGGAGCGCCGTCTGCTCGAGGGCGAAGATGAGTCCCTTCAGCCGCATGCGTCCGGCCGTGGCGGCGGCGATGCCGGTCGAGAGCGCGCCGATCGCGGCCCCCTCGGTCGGCGAGAACAGGCTGCGGCCGAAGAAGAAATCGCCGTTCATGCCTACGAAGACGACGAGGAAGATCGCGACCACCGGCCAGATGTCGGCGACAGCCGCGAGGCGGGAGCGGGCCGTCCCGCGCGGGGCGCGCGGCGCCGAGGCCGGATCGAGCGCGACCGTCACGCGGATCGCCACGAAGAAGCCGAGGATTGCCAGCGCCGCCGGCAGGAATGCCGCGAGAAAGAGCTTGGCGACATTCTGCTCGGTCAAGAGCGCATAGACGACGAGGGGAACGGACGGCGGCACGAGGATGCCGAGCGCGCCGCCGGCGGCCAGCGATCCCGTCGACAATGCGCCCGAATAGCCGAGCCGGCGCATCTGCGGCAGCGCCACGCGGGCCATGGTCGCAGCGGTCGCGAGCGAGGAGCCGCAGATGGTGCCGAAGGCCGCGCAGGAGCCGACCGCCGCCATGGCGAGGCCGCCACTGCGGTGGCCGACGAGCGCGTTCATACCCTCGAACAGGCGCCGGGCGAGACCCGAGCCTGCCGCCAGGTTGCCCATAAGCAGGAACAGCGGGATGACGCTGAAGGAATAGTTGGATGCGACCTCGAAAACGCCGCCCTTGACGAAGGCGAGATAGGGCGCGAGGCCCGCCATGGCGATGAAGCCGAACGAGCCGATCGCGGCGAGGGCGACGGCGATAGGCACCCTGAGCGCGAGCAGGAGGAGAAGGGCGAGAAAGCCTCCGGCCCCGAGGATGAGCGGGTCGGTCGCGGTCACGGCTCTGTCGCTGCCCCGCCATCGAGCACCGCGACCGGATGTCCGCTCCTGATCTCCCTGACGGATCGCCAGCAGGTGTAGAGGGCCGCGACCGCAAGGAGGCCCGACGCGAGGGCGGCCAACCGGTAGGCATCGGCCTCGGGCAGCCGCAGCACCATGGTCGAGGCGCCATAGGCCTGCCGCTCGGCCGCGCCGACGGAAAGCTCGGCCGTCATTACGGCGGCAAAGGCGACGACCAGCAGGTTGGCGACGAGATCGAGCGTGGATCGGGCCCTCAGCGGCAGGTGGCGCGTCAGGATGTCGACGATGACATGGCCGCGCCGGACCTGACAGTAGGGCAGGCAGGCGAACACCGCGACGCCGGTCGCGAGTTGGACGATCTCGGTGTCGCCGGGCAGTGGATGGGGCCGCCAGTCGAGGCCGAGGAGGCCGGCGAGCTCGGGCAGGCTGCGCCCCACGATCGAGACGGCGGAGACGGCAATGGCGAGGAGGAGAAGCCCCGATCCCGCGAGCGCGGCGGCGAGCGCAACGCGCTCGACGAGGCGGTCGGCCGCATCGGGCGCGAGAGCGGCCGCACCCGGATCCACCGCCTCTCCATCCGCGCCATTCTCGCCTGCGCCACCCATCGCGCCATGCTCCTTCGCGCAGGCTCAGCGGCTGTATTTCGCGATCAGCTCGCGCGCGGTCGCGACGAGGCCGGCGCCATCGTCGCCTGCCTCGGTACGTGCCTTGATCCACTGGTCGACGACGGGCGCGGTCGCGGCTTTCCAGGCCTCCAGATCCTCGCCATCGACGAGCGTGACGACGCCGTTGTGCCTTGCGATTGCCTCGCGGCCGAGCGCGTCCCACTCGTCCCAGAGGCGGCCGCCTTCGGCCGAGAGCGCCGCGCCCGAATTGTCGTCGATGACCTTTTTCAGGTCGTCGGGCAGGCGCTCGTAGCTCGCCTTGTTCATGACGAACAGGAAGACGGCGGTGTAGAGCGCGCGATCGCCCATCAGCTCGGTGACGTGGTCGGTCAGCTCCTCGACCTTGAAGGCCGGCACCACCTCGTAGGGGAACATGACGCCGTCGACCACGCCCTTGGCGAGCGCCTCGGGCACGCCCGGCGCCGGAATGCCGATGGGCGAGGCGCCGATCAGCGTCAGCGTGTCGTTGATGGCGCGCGAGGGCACGCGGACGCGCACGCCCTTCAGGTCCTCGGGGCGACGCACGACGCGCCCCTTGATGAAGAGATTGCCCTTGCCGTGCGTGTCGACGGCGAGAACCTTGACGTCGGCGAGCTCGTCGGCCGCCTTCGTCGTGTAGTACTCCCAGATCGCCTGGCTGGTGATCTCGCCGCGATCGGAGGCGATGAAGGGCAGCTCGAACACCTCGAGCCTGGGGAAGCGCCCGGGCGTGTAGCCAGCGAGCGTCCAGACGATGTCGACGACGCCGTCGCGGGCCTGGTCGTAGAGCTGGGGCGCCTTGCCGCCGAGTTGCATGGAGGGATAGACCTCGACGCGGATGCGCCCGTCCGAGGCCGCCTCGATGCGCTTTGCCCAGGGCTCGAGAAAGCCGCGATGCTCGACGCCGACGGCGGGAAGGAAATGATGGAGCCGCAGCGTGAATTCCGGCTTCGTCTCCGCGCGGGCCGGGAGCGATGCGCCGGCAAGCGCGGCAAAGAGCGCGACGACGAGCGCAAGTGCGCGGGTCGGATGCATGGCAGGCCTCCTGTTCGTCCGGTCCCCCTTTGCCGTGCCGCCGGAACGTCCGGGCGGCGATGGAGACGGATCGGCGTCTCCGGGGGTTGCGGGTCGGGGCTATCTCGCATCAAACCGTGCCGCCGTTAAGGCCTGGATGCGACCAGCGGCCGACAAGCGGCCGACATGCGGGCGCGCCGTGGGGAGGTGGAATGGCGGCTCAGCGCCAGGCCGGCCGTGGCAGGGCGCGGCACTCGGTGGCGGTGCGTGGCTCGGGGCGCGCACAGCGCACGAAGGGTTGCATGGCGAGATAGTGCAGCTCGTAGGACTGATTGCCATCGAGGGGCGCCGGTCTCAGATAGCTGACCCGGAGCCGGGCGAGACCGGAGCGGCGAAAGCCGAGGAGCTCCGCCACCTGCTCGGACACGTCGATCAGGCGGTCGTCGTTGAAGGGCCCCCGGTCATTGATGCGCACGACCAGCGAGCGGCCGGTCTCCAGATTGCGGACCATGACATAGGATGGCAGCGGCAGCGTCGGATGGGCGGCAACGAGCGCGGTGCCGTCGTGGATCTCGCCATTGGCGGTGCGGCGGCCGTGGAATTCGGGCGCCATCCAGGCTCCCGTGCCGATGCGGTCATAGGTTTCGTCCTTCGCCGGGACGAAGAGGCGGCCAAGCATGACATAGGGTCGGCCGATGAAGCGCCGGCCGCCGCCGGGTGGAACGGGCGCGCCGGGTGCGACTACGCGCTCGCCGCGGGGCGCGAGGTCAAGGGAAGTGGCGAGGGGACTGCACGACGTCAGCGCGGTGCAGGTCAGGGCGAGCAGAGCGAGTGCGGCGAGGCTGCGATCGCGATAGTTGATGGGCGATGCGGACAAGGAAAAACCTGCGAATATCGAATACACGACCCGCAGAATTGAAGCGCAATGTGATTAATAGGTCGATAATTCCAATATATATAGGAGTATAAATTGAGTTATTCTTCTGGGCAGCGCGAAGTCGTGGCGAATGAGTTGGGCCATGGAAAGAGTGTTTTTGGCCCGATCGATGGAATGAGCGCGGTCGGGATGTTCGGCCGAGCGCCCGAGGGCAATGGGCGCGCCGGATCGCCGACTGCCCCGCCGCCATCTATTCGGCGGCCGAGAGCATGCCCGGCTGGAGGCCGTGGGACCAGGAATAGCCCGATCGCGCCAGCTCGTAGCCGACCTGGTAGAGGCCGGCCATATAGTCGGGATCGAAGGGCTCGCTGCTCTTGGCGTCGAAGCCCGGCGGGATGGCGGCGATGTTGAAGCCGATGCCAGCCGCCTCGGCATGGCTCTGCAGGCGGGCGACGTCGCCGTTCCACTGGCTGAGGATCAGCGTCGAAAGCGAGCGCTTGGCGATGGCGAAGGTGGTCGGCTTCACCGGCTCGTAGGTCGGCCCGGATTTGCCGTTGGTGATGACATAGAGCTCGCGATCGGAGGAGACGATGCCCCTGCCGCCTGCCTTCAGCACGGCCTCGGAGAGGAAGAAGACCTCGGCCGTGGTGCCGCCGTCGACATGCATCTCGTCATGCAGGCCGCCCGCCGCCTCGACATTGATGAAGACGGGCGGGAAGACGCCGGGGATCGAGGCCGTCGCGAGGAGGACGTCGCGGAAGAGCTGCTTGGCGCCGGGGTGGCGGCTGGCGGCGATGGCGCCCATGTCCCAGATCACCGGGCGCTCGGCGTCGAGGTTCGTCGTGCCGATCAGCAGGCGCCGGCCCTTGCTGTGCTCGGCGGCGATCTCGGCCAGCACCTCGTCGGTGACGAACTCGTCGATCAGCTCCTTGAACTTGCTGGTCTCGGTGATGGCGATGCCGCCGAACAGGCCGGCGAGTATCTGCGGCGTGACGAGTTCGCTGGTCCGGTAGGTGGTGTAGAGCCTCTCGAGAACCGGATCGTATTTCGGGCCGAGAAAGGCGAAGGGGGCGATGAGACCACCGGTGCTGATACCGGTCACGACCTCGAACTGAGGCCGCGTGCCGGCCGCAGTCCAGCCGGCGAGGAAGCCGGCGCCGAAAGCGCCGTTGCTGCCACCGCCCGACAGGGCAAGGAAGGCGATGGGCCGGCCGCCGCTCAACAGATAGGGACGTGTCGTGGCAATCTGGTGACGGCGGAGCGCAACGGCCTCTTGGAGATGGGGGGGCAGCGCGTCGCCCCAATAGCGAACATGGGGCAGGTCGGGGACGACGGCCGTTTCCGCATAGGCCTCGGGCACGGGATTGCGCATGATGGTGCCGGCGCAACCGCCGAGGGCGAGCGCGGCCAGCACTGCCAATGCCACTACCAGACGCCGTGCCACTCAAGCCCCCCAGAGGACCTTTCGCATGGAATGCCGGCTCGTGCGCGGGCGGTCCGGCGGCAGCTTACGCGAGGCTGGCCATGCCGCCAATGGGGCCGAGGATTTCCCGCCGCCGATGTCGCATCCGGGTAACAGCCATGGCGGCAGGCGATGGCTGACGCGCTTGCCTTCGGCCCGCTGCGGCGGGAAGGTGAGAGGCTGCCCCTCCATGCTCGTGGCCAGGAGCCGAGCGCGCCGGAGACCCAGATGTACCGACTTGCCATCGTCTTCACCGGTCACATGATCGACCTGCCCGGTCGTGACCGGCCGCGCTTCCCGGCCCGCATCGAGGCGCTGGCCGAAGACGTCATCAAGCGCGTGGTCGGTGCCCGCAGCGCCGCATGCGACGGCGACGTCGTCGGGATCGCCAGCGGAGCGCGGGGCGGCGACATCCTGTTCCTGGAGATCTGCCGCGATCTCGCCCTCGACACCCGCATGGTGCTGCCCGAGCCGGTCGAGGACTTCATCGCCCACTCGGTCGACGGCGTCCCGAGCGGGGAATGGGTCGCGCGGTTCCAGGACCTGTGGAATGCCCATGGTGCCGGCGAGCGCGAGGTGATCGGCGCCGATCGGTCGAGGCCCGCGGTCAATATCTATGACGCCTGCAATCGGCGGTCGCTGGAGCTTGCAGGCGAACTCGCCAAGGAGGTCAGGCTGCTCGCCTATTGGAACGGCGAAGGGGGGGACGGCGCCGGCGGCACGCAGTCCTTCGTCGATCTCGTCGAGGCCGCCGGCGGCGAGGTCGACCGGATCGATGCGGGCGAGCTGTTACGCCGGGCAGCCGAGGCGGGGATCTGAGCGGCCGCTCCCCGAAGTGTTGGCGCGGCCGATAGCGGGGTCAGATCAATCGGGATCAGGAGCCCGCTCCAGGTTGTTGATTTCGAGCCCATCCCGACGGCGAGACTGTTTCCACTTCGCCTGAACGTGCTCTATCGGACGTGATGCTTCAGGCGTCGATGCTCGGCGACCGCCCTGATCTGATTGCCGATCTCGGGATAGCTCATCTGCAGGCGCTGGAAATCGTCGCGGCCGAGCTTCAGGAGGCGGACGCGCGAGGCCGCCACATAGGTACGCTCGGTCACGCGATGGTCGAGCATCTCGAATTCGCCGAAGAACTCGCCGGTCCCCAGATCGACATCGTCCTCGGGCGAGGTGGCGCGCACGCGGCCGCTGGCGATGAAATAGACGCCGTCGACCGAGGTGCCACGCGGCAGGATCTCCCATTGCGGGGGATAGTTGTGGGCATGCAGGTAGCGCATGATCTCGCCGACGCTCTGGGCCTCGAGGGCCGAGAACAGCGGGATCTTCGACAGCATCGACCAGGTCAGCACGAAATCGCGGCGGCCGACCTCCTGGCTGAAGCCGGTGGCGATGATGGCGATCGGCAAAGCCAGCACGATGAGACCCGAGAGCATGACGAGGCCGGCGAAGACACGGCCGGCCGCCGTCACCGGCGCGACGTCGCCGTAGCCGACTGTCGTCAGCGTCACGATGGCCCACCAGGCGGCCTCGGGGATGCTGCCGAAATGCTCCGGCTGGACGTGGCGCTCGAGGAAATACATGCCGGACGCGGCAAAGAGCAGCGCCGCCATGACGAGCAGCAGGGCCGCCATCAGCGCGCGCCGCTCGTTGGCGAGGACCCGCACCAGCGTGTGCAGGGCCGGCGAGTAGCGGGCGAGCTTCAGGAAGCGCAGCAGGCGGAAGACGCGGATGAAGCGCAGGTCGATCGAGGCGATGATGCCGAGATAGAAGGGCAGGATGGCGAGCAGGTCGATGACGAGCGAGGGCCAGCTCGCATAGCGCAGCCGCGCCCGCCATGGCGGCAGCGAGCGCAGGAAGGAGATCTCCACCGAGCTCCAGATGCGCGCCGCATATTCGATGGTGAAGACGATCACCGAGAAGACCTCGAAGGCCCAGAGCCAGGGCCCCCATGCGTGCTCGATCGCCGGCACCGTGTCGATGACGAAGGCGATGATGTTGGCGACGATGAGGAAGACGAGGAAGTATTCGACCACGGTCGAGAGAAGGTCCTCGCCGCGTCCTCCCTCCAGCACCTCCGAGGTGCGCCGACGCAGCGCCTGGCGACGTGGTGCCGATCGAGCCCAATAGTCGCCGAGGCGGCCGAGCAGACCGGCCGCTCCCGTCGGGGCCGGTGATGCGGCGCCCGAGGCGGCGGTCTCCCCACCGGCACCCTCACCTTGCCTCGATATGTCGGTCATCGCGCGCGTGCCCCGTCAAAGCTTGCCGGGACGACGTGAAAGACCGGCCGGGCGATCCGCCCGGTCCCCCATCGCCGGCAGGTCGGCATCCTATCGGCCGGCGGGCGGGCGGAAAAGTGGCGTGCACGCGATGAGTTAAGCCGGGTGGTGCGCAAGGGGCCGCCGGCAGGGCGCGCCGCGGGGCCGGCCGCCTGACCTCAGGCGATGACCGCAAGGCCGAGCCCGAGCGCGAGCAGCATGGCGCCGCCGACGGCGAAATACATGGCGAACTCGAGATAGGCCGCCTTGAGGATGCGACCGATCACGCGCTGGGCGACCGCCTCGACCGGCCGGTCGCGCTCCTCGAGCATGATCCAGACCTCGGTCTTGCGGTAGGGCACGTTCAGGGCATTGGCTGCCTTCAGGAGCAGCACGGCGCAGATCAGCAGCGCGCCCATGCCGGCCGCCTTCAGCGCGACGGGGGGATGATCGAGGAAGCCGGCGGTGAATGTGAAGACGGCGAGCGCCGCGAACGAGCAGCCGCGCGCCACGGAGAGCTGGGCGAGATCCTCGATATGTCGGGCCATCGGTGGCGCCCCATTGCGTGTCGCCGAACAGGGCATGCGGACCGATCCCGGCGCATCCCCAAGGAGAACCTGTAGCAGGAACTTCCGATCCCTTGGAATTGCTCCGGCCGGTCAAGTTCTCGTCAAGTGACGTCAGCAGCGGGGGCAGCGGCACGAAATCGGCGCGCGACAGTGCCTCGGTCGCGCGCGGCAGGCGCATGGTCGAGCTGGGATCAGGCGGGGAGGACAATCGGGCGGTCGCCCGTCAGCCGGAGAGGCCGAGCAGCGCGAGGATGCTCGGCAGCGCCACCACGAAGGCGGCGCCGAGCCAGACCATCATCGAGGTGGAATCGGTCTCCCCCCGCCCGGTCGCCCGCTCGAACAGCGCGGCGGCGACGCCGGAGATCAAGAGGCTGGCGACGCCGAGCAAGAGCGAGGTCAGATAGAACATCAGCAGCGGCGAGGAGACGAAGAAGGTCGGCGCGAAAGGCCGCAGCACGATGAAGGCCGGGTCGATGAACGGCGAGAACTGCATGCCGTTCAGCAGCGACAGCACGGCGATGCCGATCATGAGGCCGTCGCGGCGCATGATCTCGGTGCGTTCCTCGGGCGTCTCGCCCTCGCCGTGGCCGGGCTTGTCCTTGTCGTTCGTGCTCATCAGCCAGTCACCTTCGGCAGAAGCCCGAGCAGGCCGAAGCCGAGAAAGAGCGCCACGCGGAGCATGAGCAGCCAGACCGCAGCGAACAGCACCAGGAGATTGACGGGAATGAGCTTGGGCGTGATCCGCCCGACGAGCCGCACCACCCAGTCGGTGAGACCGCGGAAGGCCCGCCAGATCACCTTGTCGCTGTCGGGGGGAAAGAACAGCGACAGCACGTAGCGCCCGAGCAGCGTGTACATGAGCGCCGCGAGAACGAGGTTCGGCACCTGGAAGAGAGGGGCCTGAAAGAGCAGGTCGCCAGCCGTCATACCGTTCAGTGCCCGTCCCGCAGGTTGATCCCTTCCGGCTGGCGGGACGAACGACTGTTGCGGAGCTCCCGCTGTCCTGCCGGCCGGCACTCTTGCAAAGCGAAGGGCGGGGCGCAAGGCCCCGCCCCCCTCAGGCTTCGATCGGCGCAAAGACCGATCAGGTCTTCTCGGCGAGCACCATGTCGCCACGCGGACGGCGGATGTTGTCGATCATGTCCTGCAACTCCTGCGAGGGCGCAGGGGTCAACAGGCTGACGATCCACATCACCGCGAAGCCGACCGGCAGACCGAACAGCGCGGCGGAGATGTTCTTCACACCCCACCAGGTCGCGATCGACTGGGCATGCTTGTCGAGCGCGGCCCAGGCCGCGGTCTTGGCTGCTTCGTCGGCCGCAGATGCGTAGGCCGCCTTCAGCTCCTGATACTTGGCGGCAGCATCAGCGCTCGCATGCGACAGGAAGCTCCACGTCTCGTAGAAGTGCGGCGCGAAGTACCGCGTTCCGACGAGATAGTAGAGGCAGACGCCAAAGCCGGCGATCATGCCGAGCACGGCACCGGCCGAGTTGGCCCGCTTCCACCAGACGCCGAGCACGAGCGCCGGGAAGAGACCCGCCGCCGCCAGCGAGAAGGCCCAGGCGACCATCGAGAGGATGTCGGCGGGCTTGGTGCGGGCGGTCATCGCCGCGGCGAGCGCGACGAGGATGAGCAGGACGCGGGCGATCACGAGACGACGGCCGGTCGGCGCGTTCCGGTCGATCATCTTGTAGTAGATGTCGTGGGAGAGCGCGTTGGCGATCGCCAGCAGGAGGCCGTCGGCGGTGGAGAGCGCGGCGGCGAGACCACCGGCCGCGACGAGGCCGGAGATCACATAGGGCATGCCCGCGATCTCGGGCGTCGAGATCACGACCACGTCGTTGTTGATGGCGAAGTCCTGGTGCCGGAGCTGGTGGACGAAGCTCGCCATGTCACCCGTGTAACCGACCAGCTTCGCACAGGCGTCGCGAATGGCATCGACGGTCGTCGCGTCGACGCCGCAGATCTTGACGAGGCCGATATTGCCGTAGGTGTAGACCCACTGCGGCAGGCTCGCCAGCGTCTGGCCGATGACGTTGTTGTAGACTTCCAGCTTCGCGAACGCCGCATAGGCCGGCGCCGTGAAGTAGAGCAGGAAGATGAAGAACAGCGACCAGGCGACCGACTTGCGCGCCTCACGCACCGACGGGGTGGTGAAGTAGCGCATCAGGATGTGCGGCAGCGACGCCGTGCCGACCATGAGGCAGAGGATCAGCCCGAAATAGTTGAGCGGATCGTAGTTCAGGAACGGTGTCAGATGCGGTTTCAGGGATTTCGCGTCGGCGAGCCCTGTCGCGATCATCTGGCCCTCGCGGGCGGTGATGTCCTGCAGCGCCTGACCATAGGTGAGCTGCGGGATCGGCAGGCCGTATTTCTGGGTCGACAGGACGACGACCGGGATGAGGTAGGCGACGATCAGCACGATGTACTGGGCGACCTGCGTCCAGGTGACGGCCTTCATGCCGCCGAGCATGGAGCAGATCAGGATGCCGATCAGGCCGACGAACACCGCGACCTGGAAGTCGATGCCGAGGAAGCGCGAGGCGATGATGCCGGTCGCGTAGATCTGTGCCGTCACATAGGTGAACGAGCAGCAGATCAGCACCACGACGCCGATGAAGCGCGCGAAGTTGCCGCCGAAGCGCTCCGACAGGAAGTCCGGAACGGTGTAGGCGCCGAACTTGCGCAGATAGGGCGCGATCAGCACGGCAACGAGCACGTAGCCACCGGTCCAGCCGAGCACGAAGGCGAGGCCGTCATAGCCGAGGGCATAGAGCGTGCCGGCCATGCCGACGAAGGAGGCGCCCGACATCCAGTCGGCGCCCGTCGCCATGCCGTTGTAGAAGGCAGGCACGCGACGGCCGGCGACATAGTACTCGCCCACCTGCATGGTGCGGGTGATGATGCCGATGAAGGCATAGACCGCCAGTGTCAGGAAGACGAAGAGGTAGCCGATGATCTTGTTCGGCACACCCATCTGCTCGAGGATGGCGAGCAGCACGACGAACAGGAAGAACCCGCCCGTATAATAGCCGTAGATCTTGCCAAGATTGCTGACAAAATCGCCGGAAGCCTTGCTTTCCGTAGCCATTTGCTCCCCCAGCCCTCAGTCCTCGGCCATGCCGCTGTCGCGGTCGATGGCGTCCTGGCGCGATGCGAAGAAGAACAGCATCAGCACGAACACGATCAGCGAGCCCTGCGCGGCCATGTAGAAGCCGAGCGGGAAGCCCGCGATCACGATCTCGTTGAGCTGCTTGACGAAATAGTGGATGCCGTAGCCGAAAATCAGCCAGATGATGAGCATCGCCCACATCAGGCCTTTCGTCCGGCTCCAATGACGTTCTGTCTCGTTCACAGTGAAAATTCCTCCCTCGAGGCCTCTGGACGTCGAATGCGTTCCAAAGGGCGGACGGATTCCAACTCGGTGGTCATCCTCCCCCTGTCTGCCAGATTAGGCACTCGTTCACCCTCTTCCAATCGAGACCATCGTCGAACCCGGCCGGGGAAATATTGCTGCAACGCAATGAAATTGACGCAATGCGGGATTGACGGCGGTCAACCTTGCGGGCAGTCGTGACGGTAGACTTGCGCCACCTGTCCCGTGCCGCGCCGGCAAGGGGGCGGAGGCTCGGCCGGGGAGGTGCCAGACATGCGCGAGGTCAATCTCGCAACGCCGCTGATCGCACTCGAGGCGGTGGTGCTCGATACCGAGACGACGGGGCTCGACGCCCGCACCGCGCGCATCGTGCAATTCGCCGCCGTCGGCGTGCGCGGTGCCGCCATCGAGCCGGAGAAGTCGCTCATCCGGCTCATCAACCCGCAAATGCCGATTCCCCCGGCGACGACCGCCGTACACGGATTGAGCGACGCCGACGTATCGGGTGCGCCGGCTTTCGCCGCCATCGCCGGAGAGATCGCCGGCTTCATCGGCTCGAGCGCGATCGTCGGCCACAATATCGGCTACGACCTCGCCATCCTGCACCGCCAGTTCGCGGCTGCCGGACACGACTTCGTGCAGCCGCCGGCGCTCGACATCCGGGTGCTCGCCCGCATCGGCATCCCTTCGCTGGCGCAATATACGCTCGACGCACTCTGCGAGTGGTTTGGCGTCCACAACGAGAAGCGCCACGACGCCATGGGGGACGCGCTCGCGACGGCGGCGGTCTATGTCGGCCTCCAGCCGCTCTTGCGCGAGCGCAACATCCGCACGCTCGCTGAAGCCGTCGCCGCCTCGAGCCGCTCGTCCGACGAGGATCAGCGCCAACTCGTCGCTGGCTGGAAGCCGCTCGAGGGCGATGTCAGGCCCGCCTCGCCGACGCTCAAGCGCATCGACAGCTTCCCCTACCGCCATCGGGTGTCCGATCTGATGAGCGCGCCGGCCGTCGTGATCGAGGGGCGGACCCCGGTGCGCGAGGCGCTCGGGCTCGTCATCGAGCGGCGCATCAGCTCGATCCTGGTGAAGGACGGAAACGGCGAGATCGGCATCGCCACCGAGCGCGACATCCTGCGCGCGCTCCACAAGGAAGGCAGCGCGGATGCTCCCGCGACGATCGGCCAGGTGTCGTCGCGGCCCCTGCAAACGGTGGCGGCCGACGATTTCGTCTATCGCGCCATCGGCCGCATGGACCGGCTCGGCATCCGTCACCTCGGCGTCGTCGATCACGAGGGGCAGGTGGTCGGTGTCGTCACGCCGCGCAACCTGTTGCGGCAGCGGGCGACGACGGCGATCGCGCTCGGCGACGAGATCGACAGCGCCAGCGACGTCGCGACGCTCGGCATCGCCCGGGGGCGGCTCGCCTTCGTCGCGCAGAGCCTCGCCGAGGAACAGGTCGATGCCCGGACCATCTGCTCGGTGATCAGCTCCGAGCTCGGCGCACTCACCGCCAAGGCCGCAAGCATGGCGGAGGCGCGGATGGCCGAGGCCGGGCGCGGCGGGCCGCCGGTGCGCTATGCGGTGCTGATCCTCGGCTCGGGCGGGCGCGGGGAGAGCCTGCTCGCCGCCGACCAGGACAATGCCATCGTCTTCGAGCATGGTGAGCCGGGCGGCCCGGAGGATGTCTGGTTCGGCGAGATGGCGACGCATATGGCGGCCATTCTCGACGAGGTGGGGGTGCCGCTCTGCAAGGGTGGCGTCATGGCCAAGACGCCCGAATGGCGTCACAGCGTCGAGGGCTGGAAGCGCGTGATCGATACCTGGGTCGGCCGCTCGCGGCCCAAGGACCTGCTCAACGTCGATATCTTCTACGATGCCGCGCCGGTTCATGGCGATGCGGCGCTCGCCGGCGAGATCCGCGACTATGCCTTCGCCGCCGGACACCGCTCGCGAAGCTTCCAGATGCTGTTGACGGAGCTGGCGCGCGACTGGCGGGCCCCGTTCACGCTGTTCGGCGGCATCAAGGTGGACGAGAAGGGGCGGGTCGACCTGAAGAAGGGTGGTCTGATGCCGATCTTCACCGGCGCGCGGGTGCTGGCGATCCGCCACGACGTGCGCGCGACGGCGACGCCCGCCCGCCTTGCCGGCGTCAGGGCGCTCGGCATCGGCTCGGCCGAGGATCTCGATGCCGCCGACGAGGCGCACCGGGTGATCCTCGGCGCCATCCTCGACCAGCAGTTGAGGGACACGGCCGCGGGCCTGCCGCTCAGCAATCGCGTCGAGGTGGCGCGGCTCGGCAAGGAGATGCAGGCCGAGCTCAAGACGGCGCTCGGGGCGATATCGGGCCTGACGGGCCTGTTGTCGGAGGGGCGGATGTAGCCCGGGCGCGGCTCATTCCTCCCTTTCGCGAGGCGGTCTGCGCGCGCGGCTGGTCGGATGGCCGCGCGCAAACAAGGAGATACCGGCGCGCAGCCAACCGGATCACCTGTCGAAACTCATGCGTACCGCTATCAGACGAGGCCGACGGTCTCGGCGGTGATCATGAGGACGCGATCCTGCGGGCATTCGAGGAGCGGGATCTCGTGCTCGTCGAGGCCGCGGACGAGACCGATCAGGCAGCGCATGATGCCGCCATGGGCGACGGCGACGGTCGTTCGCTCGATCCCGGACAGCCAATCGGCGACCCGCCGGATCGCTTCGGCATAGCTCTCGCCGCCCGGCGGCACGAAGTTGAAGATATCGCCGCGCCGGTGCCGCACCGCCTCGCGGCAATCGCGCTTCAGATCGGACCAGGTCCGGCCCTCCCAGTCGCCGAAAGCGAGCTCGCGGAGGCGCGCGTCCAGCCGGTAGCCCTCGGCCGGCAGATCCATCGCGGCGCGGACGATCTCCATGGTCTGACGGGTCCGCGCCAGCGGGCTCGAGACGAAATCGACGCCCGTCGCCTCGCCGATCAGGGTGGCGAGCATGTCGCCGTTGCGTAGCGCCTGGCCGCGGCCGCGGGTGTTGATCGGGATGTCCATCTGACCCTGGAGCCGGCCCTCGCGGTTCCAGTCGGTCTCGCCATGGCGGATGAAATAGATGTCGGGCCGGGGCATTCGCACCTTTCAAGTGGTCGGGCGGGCGGACGGGTGGCTCAGCGCGCGGCGACGAGCTTCAGGCCGCGCCGGATCAGCGCCTCGGTGGTGGCCTCGGCCCCGAGCTCCTTCAGGGCCGCCGAGATCGCCGTCGCCGCCTGGGTCTGGGCATAGCCGAGATTGACGAGTGCGGAGACCGCCTCGGCGGAGACGGCGGCGGCCCCGGTCGCGGGGGCGGGACTGCCGCTACCCGCCTTGCCCGATGCGAGCGCGGCGAGAGAGGCGGCCGGCGCCTTGTCCTTCAGCTCGGCGATGATGCGCTGGGCGAGCTTGGGTCCGACATGGGGGGCGCGGATGGCGTTCTTGTCCTGCAAGGCGATGGCGTTGGCGATGTCGGCGGGCGACAAGGCGCCGAGCAAGGCGAGCGCCACCTTGGCGCCGACGCCTTGCACCGACTGGAGCAGGCGGAACCATTGGCGCTCCTCCTCGGTGCGGAAGCCGAAGAGGCGGATCTGGTCCTCGCGGACATGCGTCTCGATGGCGAGGATCACCTCGCCCTCCTCGGTGCCGAGCTGGGCGAGGATCCGCGAGGAGCAGTGCACCTCGTAGCCGACGCCGCCGACCTCGAGGATCAGATGGTCCTCGCCCTGGCCGACGATGCGGCCGCGCAGCCGTCCGATCATCGGGCGATCCTCCGGGGGGAGCCGCCTGCGAGAGACTCGGCGAGCTGACGGGCGCCGCGATGCTGGGCATGGCAGATGGCGATGGCGAGTGCATCGGCCTCGTCGGGCGATTGGGGCGCGGCCTTGGGCAGAAGGAAGCCGATCATGGCGGCGATCTGGCGCTTGTCACCATGGCCGACGCCGGTGACGGTCTTCTTGATCTGGTTGGGCGCGTACTCGGCGACGCGCAGGCCGGCCGTGGCGGGCGCCAGCATGGCGATGCCGCGGGCCTGGCCGAGTTTCAGCGTGGCGCGCGCATTGTCGTTGACGAAGGTCTCCTCGACGGCGGCCTCGCGCGGCTTCCAGGCGGCGATCACGCTTTGCAGGCCCTTCATCAGCTCGAGCAGGCGGAAGGCGAGCTCGTCGCCGGTCTCGGAGGTGACGAGGCCGCTCGCCACATAGCTGAGGCGGACGCCGTCGCTGTCGACGATACCCCAGCCGGTGCGGCGGAGGCCCGGATCGATGCCGATGATGCGGACCGGCTGTGACATGGCGCGCCCCCAAATGCCCCTCGAGAGCGCCATCAATCGCTGATTCGCGCAGCCCCTGCGAGCGATGCGCCGTGCCGCTGCAACCCTTGGCACGCCCGTCCCGGCCGGCGCCTCATGCACTCATGCGGGCGAGCAGCTCCGCGGACAGCTCGAAATTGGCGTAGACGTTCTGGACGTCGTCGGAATCCTCGAGCGCCTCGATGAGCTTGACGAGCTTCTCGCCCTTCTCGTCGTCGACCGCGATCGAATTGTTGGGTTTCCAGACGATCTTGGCGGCGCGGGCCTCGCCGAAACGCTCCTGCAGCACGCCGGAGACCTCGGCGAGGCTGTCGGCCTCGCAATAGAGCCAGTGGCCGTCCTCGTCGGATTCGACATCGTCGGCGCCGGCCTCGATGGCGGCCTCGAACATCTGATCGCCGGTGGCGGTGTCGGCGGGATATTCGATCTCGCCGCGGCGCTGGAACATGAAGGAGACCGAGCCGGTCTCGCCGAGATTGCCGCCATGCTTTGCGAAGGTCGAGCGCACCTCGCTGGCGGTACGGTTGCGGTTGTCGGTCATCGCCTCGACGATGACGGCGATGCCGCCGGGGCCGTAACCCTCGTAGCGGATCTCCTCGTAGGTATCGGCGTCGCCGCCGGCCGCCTTCTTGATGGCGCGCTCGATATTGTCCTTGGGCATGTTCTCGGCGCGGGCGGCCTGGACGGCGAGCCGGAGGCGCGGGTTCATGGCCGGGTCGGGCATGCCCATCTTGGCGGCGACGGTGATCTCGCGCGCGAGCTTCGAGAACAGCTTGGAGCGCGCCGCATCCGCACGCCCCTTCTTGTGCATGATGTTCTTGAATTGCGAATGGCCAGCCATGGCACTCCCGTCGTCAAGGATCGCGGCCGGCGTCGGACGGGCGCCCCGGCACCGAGGTCGCGCCGCGGGCAGCATAGCCGGGCTGGCGCGCTCGACAGCCCGGCCCGCCCGGTCCTGCCGGCCGAAAAGATTCCGCAGCTTATAGGCGCGCCGAACGGGGAAATCCAGCCGTCCGCAGGCGGTCGGGCTTCAGGCGAGCCAGGCGTCCGGCTCGGCCTGGGCGAGAACGCCGCCGATGCGGATCGGCCAGATGGCGCGGGCGAGGCCGGTCCGGTCGTCGGTCTCGACGGCGACACCGGAGATGGTGGCCGGTCCGGTCGAGGGCTGGAAGCGGCCGCCGGGGATCTTGCGCAGGAAGCGGTTGATCGGCTCCTCGGCCTCCATGCCGAGCACGGAATTGTAGTCGCCGCACATGCCGATATCGCTGACAAAGGCAGTACCCTGGGGCAGCACGCGGTGGTCGGCGGTAGGGGCGTGGGTGTGGGTGCCGACGACGAGGCTGGCGCGGCCGTCGAGGAAATAGCCGAAGGACTGCTTCTCGGAGGTCGCCTCGGCATGGAAGTCGACGATGACGGCATCGGCCGCCTTGGCCAGCGGGCAGGCGTCGAGTGCGGCGTCGACGGCACGGAACGGATCGTCGTACTCGCCCATGAAGACGCGGCCCATGGCGTTGACGACGAGCACGTCGGCGCCCGAGGCGGTGCGCACCAGCGCCGAGCCGCGGCCGGGCGTGCCGGGCGGGAAGTTGATGGGGCGGACGAGCCGTTCCTGGCGCTCGATGAAGACGAGGGCCTCGCGCTGGTCGAAGGCGTGGTTGCCGAGCGTCACGGCGTCGGCGCCGGCGAGCAGGAGCTCCTCGGTGATCGCCTCGGTGATGCCGAAGCCGCCGGCCGCGTTCTCGCCGTTCACGACGATCACGTCGGCGCGGTAACGCTCGCGAAGCTCGGGAAGGCACTCGACGACGGCCTGGCGGCCTGCGCGTCCGACGATGTCGCCGAGCATGACGATCCTCATGACCGGGACGCCCCCTGGCCGAACACGCCCGAGGGGGTGAGGATCATGTCGAGCGGCTGGTCATGCGGCTCGTCGGGGACCTGCTCGACCTCTTGGGCGTCATAGGCGATGCCGATGGCGACGACCTGGCGGGTCTTGCGGTAGAGGGCGAGGGTGCGGTCGTAGTAGCCGCCGCCATAGCCGATGCGGTAGCCACGCCGGTCGAAGGCGGCAAGCGGCACGAGGAGGATGTCGGGCAGCACGGCCGGCGAGGTGGGCAAGGGCTCCTTCAGGCCGAAAGCGACGTCGACGAGGGAATCACCCGGCGCCCAGCGGCGAAAGACGAGCGGCGCCCATTTCTGCTCGATGACCGGGAGGCCGGCGGTGCGGCCGGCCTCGACGATCGCCGTCAGCAGCGGGACAACCGACAGCTCGTCGCGGATGGGCAGATAGCCCGAGACGACCCTGCCGGGCATGGCGGCCAGGAGTGGAATGCCGTGGCTAGCCAGCCGGGCGGGTGCATCCGGCTCGGCGGCATGGGCCGCGCGACGCCGCTTCAGGGCCGCACTGCGGGCCGCCTGCTTCACCCGTGCCTTGTCGTCGCTCGCTCCAGTGGTCATGGGGGAAGCGTTAGAGCAGACGATGGCGGGTCCGGCAAGGCGGAAAGCCGGGGTGGCCGGTGCCGCGCCAGCTCACTCGGCAGGGCGTGCAGGGACCGGTGCTGCGACCGTCAGATGGGCGCCGCCGTCGATGACGAGGAACTGGCCGGTAATCGCTCGTGCGCCCAAGGCGAGGAACACCACCGCCTCGGCCACGTCGACAGCCGTCACCACCTCGCCGAGCGGGGTCAGGCCGCGGACGGTGGCGATGAAGGCGGCATTGGCGGCATCGTCGAGGCCGCGCGCCTTCCTCATCCAGTCGGTGGCGACGAAGCCCGGACAGACCGCGTTGACGCGGATCTCCGGTGCAAGGCGGCGCGCGAGGCCGAGCGTCAGCGTGTTGAGCGCGCCCTTGGTCGCGGCGTAGACCATGGACGAGCCATAGCCCGAATGGCCGGAATGCGAGGACATGTTGACGATGGTGCCGCGGCATTCCTTCAGCGGTGCGACGGCGGCGCGGGCCATCTGGAAGGCACTGCGGACATTGCCGGCGAACATGGCGTCGAAATCCGCCGCGCCGATCTCCTCGAGCGGGTCGGCACGGGTCACCTTGGTGCCGCCGGCATTGTTGACGAGGATGTCGAGGCGGCCGAAGCGGGCGAGCGTGGCGGCGACGAGATTGCGGCAGGCTGCGTCGTCGGCGACGTCGTCCTGGTGTGCGATCGCCTCGACGCCGAGAGTACGGCAGGAGGCGGCGACCTCGTCGGCCGCGTCGCGACTGCGGCGGTAGTTGACAACGACATCGACCCCGGCGCGGGCGAGCGCCAGGGCGGTGGCGGCGCCGATGCCGGTGCCCGCGCCGGTGACGACGGCGACCTTGCGGGGCGCTGCGTCGACGACGTCTCGAGCTTCCGCGTTCCTTGCTGCATCAACCATCGCCGCGGCCTTACCTTCGCGTCGGAACCTTCAGTCGGGGCCTTCGCGCCGGGGCCCCTTGCCGGTCCCTCAAGCGAAGGCGTCGAAGGGGCAGGCCGGAAGCGTTCCCGTTCAGATCACGCCCTTCGTCCTCATGCCGGCCTCGAAATCGGCGAGCGTGGCGGCCAGCCGGTCGAGCGCCTCCGTCAGCTCGGGGCCGGTGATGGTCATGGGCGGGGAGACCATGAACCAGTCGCCGTTGCGGCCCCGGGCGGTGCGGCGGCAATAGATGATGAGGCCGTTCTTCAGACCGGCGATGCGCACGGCCTCGGTCGGGTTGATGTCGGCGGGGAATGGCGTCTTTGCGCTCTTGTCGGTGACGAGCTCGACGGCGGTGACGAGGCCCATGCCGCGCACGTCGCCGACAGTTGCAAAGCGCTCCTTCAGCGCTTCGAGGCCCGCCTTCAATTCGCGGCCGCGCGCGAGGGTGTTCTCCAGCACGTCGAGCCGGTCGTACTCCTCAAGAACGGCGATGCCGGTCGCGCAGGAGACCGGATTGGCGCAGTAGGTGTGGGAGAAGCCGTAGCCGACGGCCTCGGCCAGCCGGTCGGCCCATTTGGCGGGGATCAGCGTGGCGCCGAGCGGGGTGTAGCCGGAGCCCAGGCCTTTGGCCATCACCACCAGGTCGGGCAGCGCATCGGGCCAATTATGGGCGGCGAGGAACTTGCCGGTGCGGCCGGTGCCGCAAAGGATCTCGTCGAAGACGAGGGCGATGCCATGGCGCGTGCAGATCTCGCGGATCCGGCGGAAATATTCCGGCGTCGGCGTGTTGCAGCCGGTCGCGAGGCCGCCGACCGGCTCGATGAAGAAGGCGAGCACGGTGTCGGGACCGAGCTCCTTGACCTTCGCCTCGAGGGCGTCGGCGCAGGCGCGGGCGTAGCTCTCGGCAGTGTGGTTGGGGGGAACGCGGTAGGAGAGCGGCGCCGGCACGTGGTGCTGGGGCGGCTGGAAGCCGTCGATGAAGGGCAGGATCTCGCTGTCGCCCGACATCGACAAGGCGAACATGGTGCCGCCGTGATAGGAGGGCATCAGGCTCACCACCTTGGTGCGCTTGCCGCCGTTGAAGGTCATGTCGTAGAGGCGCAGGAACTTCACCGCGATCTCGATCGCCTCCGAGCCGCCCGAGGAGAGGAACACCCGCTCGAAACCGGGACCCGCCAGCGAGGCGATCCGGTGGGCGAGGTCGATATTGGGCTGGTGGCGGGCGACGCGCGAATAGGCGAAATCCATGGTGCGGGCCTGGCGCGCCATGGCGTCGGCGACATGGGCATTGCCGTGGCCGATATTGCTGACGACCGGCCCCGAGGAGATGTCGATATAGGCGTTGCCGTCCTCGTCGAACTGGCGGATGCCCTCGGCCCTGACGATGAGCGGCAGGGAACCGGGTTGCTGCGGGCCCTGAAGATCTCCTCGCCGCCGCCGATCGCCGGGATCTCGGCCGCCTTGCCATTGCTCGTCGCCATCAGCTCTTCCTCGTCGCACGGGTGCCGGGCAGCGTCGCGCCCGGGGACCGGGCCGCTCGCGCGGGCTCCCTCAGATCGGCATCTAATGAGGCGCATGCGGGCATGGCAAGAACGGGCGCGCAGCAGACCTTGCAAGGCCGCCGCATGGCAGCCCTGTGCAAATGGGGATCGCCTCACGGCGGCGGGGCCGCCGATCATCGCGCTTCAAGATCCCGAGCGAGCCGGCAGGCTCACCTCGGACGGCCGGGCCGGTGGCCCGAGCGCCAGCCAATCGCAAGGAGGATATCGATGGCCGAAGCACTCAACCCGGACGGGGCGCCGAAGCCCGCCTCCCGCTATGTCCAGGCCGTCCGCCACGGCGCCGGTGCCGAGCGGCTCGTCATCTCCGGGCAGATCGGCGTCGACCTGGAGGGGCGGATCGCCGAGGGCCTCGAAGCGCAGATGGAGCAGGCGTGGCGCAATCTGGTCGCGGTCATCGAGGGCGCCGGCTTTCGGCGCAGCGATCTCGTCAAAGTGGTCATCTACATGACGGCGCCGGGCGACGTGGCGCTCTACCGGACGGTGCACGACCGCATGCTGGAGGGCCATCTGGCCGCTACCACGCTCGTCATCGTGGCCGGCCTCGCCTCGCCGGCACTGCTCTTCGAGGTGGAGGGCGAGGCGGTGCGCGAGGACCGCATGTAAGGGACGTCTAGCGAAAGCGCGACGAGAGGGAGTGCCGGACGGGGAGCGGCACGCCTGGCGAGGACGGGCCGAGTTAGGGAATTGTGCGTAGGCGGCAAATCGTTCTGGTCATCTGGAGATGAACAGCCTATCCTCTCTTCGTTGCTCTTTCATCCCGTGTTGCGTTGAGAGCGGAAAATGAGTCTTTACGACGTGATGGCGGCTGCCCATCACGGCCGATGCTTTGCCCTTCTCGGCAGACGCTGCCGAATCGGCGAGGATGAGGCTGCCGATGCGGTCAGGCTGCTGATATCAAGGCTGTTGCCGGGCTTCGAGGCGTGGGTCTCGACGCGCGAGGGGCTGGTCGAGTTCCTGACCTCCGTAGGGCGGGACGGCTATGGTGCCCTTCGCGACCAGCCAGGCGTTTTCTCCGACCAGCTGGTGCGGGACCGGGGTGTCCGGTTGTTGCGCGCCTGGAGCGTCGAAGCCCCGATCGACGACACGGTGCTCGACCGTATCGGCGCGGCCTGTGGCATCATGCCGGGCGAGGTTCGCCAGGTCCTGCCCTGGGTTCCCGTGCTGATGATGGCGGCCTTCCGCCAGAAACTGGAACGTCCGCTGCGCTGGATCATGGCGGATCGCGGCCATCGCAACGCCAACTCGCCAACGGTCGATCCCTTCCTGGCGCTGGCGGAGCAGGTGAGGGACGGCGTGTCGGAGGTGCGTGCGCGGGGCTTCTCGCACGCGCTCGGCCGGCTGATGCCAAGATCGTCTGAGCCGGAGACCGCGGCAGGCCGCTCGCGCTGAGGTCGGATTGGCCACGATGACCGGAGACCAGTCGCTCGGGCGACCGAGCTGCGCATCGCGCGACCGATCATGCTGCGCCGGGGCCCGTCTCGGGCTGCGGGTCGGGGGCGATCGCTGAAATCGGGGCCGTTCCGACCGGGAAGAATATGTCCCGGTCCGGGAAGAGTATGTCCCGGTGTCACGGGAGGCGAATAGAGCCGGGCGGCCGATCGTGTCTCGAGCGGACAGAGTGAGCCGCCCGAAATGGGCGGACGGGAGCACGCCGGCCTCCGCAAGGGATACCGGCGTGCTCCTTCGAATTCAGGGTGCCGCCCCAATTCTGGGTGATCGCGGTCGGACGATCCGCGCCCCGATGACCTCGGGGCGGCGATCACCGCATCAAGCTCGCGCCCGGGGCGGAGCCGGTGCTACCTGGCGCGATGGCCGTGCGAGCGCCGCAGCGAGGCGAGGGCCTCGGTGCCGTCGCTGTCGTGGGTCTGATAGAGCGCCCATTCGACGTCGCCGCGCGTGAGGCCGATATCGGCCAGCAAGCGGTCGTCATAGCGCAGCAACTCCTTCAGCTCGCTGCGGTTGCGCCGGCGTGCCAGGAAGCGGCCGAGGCGCGCCACGAGGCCGTTGCCCTCGCTCCACTCGCCATGGCGGTGGCGGGCTGCGGTCTTGTCCATTCCGATCTTCATCGTGCTCATGTCATGCTCCTCATCATCTTCAGGAGACCGGCCGGCCGCACGTATTCCACCCGCGCCGGCATGGCGAAGGCGGCTCTGCGGTTCTCGTCCGGTACTTCTCCTTAGGTTCTTTCCCCCCGGGGACCTAGGGAAGCGAATTTGACACTTGAGTTCCGGTCGCTGCGGAGTGCGTTCTCAAGTGTCGAATTCAAAAGCTCCACTAGAATTATAAGCTTGCTAGTGGTTCTCATGATTCCGACATTTGCTCTCACGCGTTCTGAAACGGGATGTAAATGTCGGAATCGATCCACTAGCGGCCGGTCTTGTCGCCGGCAATTCATACGGTCCCCGGCCGATGGCTACCGCCCATCCGCACCGGTCCGGGGCGCTGAAGCCCCGGCCGCGCAGCAGGTCCGGCCCCCTGTCAGGGACGGCCGGAGATTGCCGGAGGAGCCAGGCGCCAAGGCCTCGAGCACTTCCGGCGTTCGGTGCAACCACGCTCTCGGATAGATTGGGATCATGACGGGTTTGCGGCAATGCACAAGGGATATTTTGTGCAGTGCGGTATGCGTGGCCCGCAGGACACGGGCCTGGCGTGCCGAGACCGCGACTGGGAGGGCGTCGCGGCCGCCGGAGCCGGTCTCCCGCCCCCAAAAATCAGAAGATGCGATCGGCAAAGACCCGGCGGACGTCTCCGTTCCATTCTCCACAGAAGTCGTGGATCAGGCGGTCGGCATCGGTGACGCCGGTCTCGGCTATCTCCTCGAGGCCCTGCAGATAGCGTGTCTCGTCCTCGCCGGCGGCGTTCAGACGGGCGCGGCGGGCAAGGCCGCGGCGGGCGATCGCCAGCGCCTCGCGGGCGATGTCGCCGACACGACCGTGCCGGAAGGGGGCATCGAGGGCGAGACGGGGAATGTCACGCCGCATCTCGTGGCGCTCCACCGCGCTCCAGCCCTTGATCAGCTCGCAGGCCTCGTCGAGTGCGATGCTGTCATAGAGCAGACCGACCCAGAAGGCGGGGATCTCGATGGTGCGCAACTTGCCGCCGGCATCGGCGCCGCGCATCTCGAGGAAGCGCTTCATGCGCACCTCGGGGAAGATGGTCGAGACATGATCGGCCCAGTCGTCGATGCTCGGCCGCTCGCCGGGCAGCTCCTCAAGCCGTCCCTCGAGGAAGTCGCGGAATGACCGTCCGGCGAGGTCGATGTAGCGACCCTCGCGGAAGGCGAAATACATCGGCACGTCGAGGGCGTAGTCGACATAGCGCTCGAAGCCCATGCCCTCCTCGAAGGCGAAGGGCAGGAGGCCCGTGCGATCGGGATCGGTGAAGCGCCAGACCTCGCAGCGGAACGTCTTGAAGCCGTTGATCCGTCCCTCCGACAGGGGCGAGTTGGCCGCCAGCGCGGAAGCGACCGGCTGCAGCGCCAGCGAGACGCGCAGCTTTCTCACCATGTCGGCCTCGGAGGCGAAATCGAGATTCACCTGGACGGTGGCCGAGCGGTACATCATGTCGAGGCCGAGGCGACCGACCTTCGGCATGTAGCGGGTCATGATGCCGTAGCGACCCTTCGGCATGACCGGGGTCGCGGCGCGTGACCAGAGCGGCGAGAAGCCGAGACCGAGGAAGCCGATGCCGAGATCGCGGCCGATCTCGTGCACCTCGGACGCGTGCCGCTCGACCTCGGCGGCGGTCTCGTGAAGCGTCTTCAGCATGCCGCCCGACAGCTCGAGCTGGCCGCCCGGCTCGAGCGAGACCGTGCCACCGCCCTGGTCGTCGGGAATGACGAGGGCGATGACATTGCCGCCCTCGACGACCGGGCGATAGCCGTAGCGGCGGGTCATCTCGTCGAGGACGTGGCGGACGCCGCCCTCGCCCTCGTAGGGAATGGGGGCGAGATCCTCGAGCCGGAATCCGAACTTCTCGTGCTCGGTGCCGATCACCCAGCGATCGGCCGGCTTGCAGCCGGCCTCCAGCCAGGCGGCGAGCTCGTCGCGCGACGAGATGGGCGGGGAATCGGGGCCGTCCTGGCGCGTCGACATCTGTCTGCCTCGTTTGTTGGCGCCGAGCTCCGAGCCGCTGCCGACGGACGGGGTCTCCGGGATTTGGGGGGCGATCTTATGGCGCCGCCCGATCACAGGTACAAGACCTTAGTTATGCAGTTGCATGTATTCTGGGAAGGGCCGCACCTTCTGCGGCTCCGGCATGGGCGATGTCCCCTTCGCGCATGTCTTGCCGGGGGCTCATCGGGGCGCTCGCCAGTCACCCGCGACGGCATTGACGAGGGCGAGGGCGGCGACGGCCGCGGTGTCGGCGCGCATGATCCGCGGCCCGAGCGAGAGGCGAATGGTGTCCGCCCGCGAGAGCAGCATGGCGCGCTCCGTGGCGGAGAAACCGCCTTCGGGACCGATGAGCACGGCCACGGGTCCGGAGGCAAGCCCAGCGAGGGCGGCAACCGGATCGGCGAGATCGGCAGCCTCGTCGCAGAAGACGAGCGGCTGGCCGGCCGGCAGCGCGGCGAGCGCCATCGGAAGCTTCAGCGGCTCCAGCACGGCCGGAATGCGCAGGATGCCGCATTGCTCGGCCGCCTCGACGACATTGGCGCGCATGCGCTCGAGATTGACGCGCTCGGCATTGGTCCGCTCGGTCATGACCGGCTGCAGTGTGGCGACGCCGAGCTCGGTCGCCTTCTGCACCATGTAGTCGAGACGGGCCCGCTTCAGCGGGGCGAACAGATAGAGGATGTCGGGGCCCCCCTCCTGCGCGCGGAGCTGCCTGATCAGCCGAAGCGCGAGGGTGCGCCGGCCGTCCGGCTCGATCCGTGACAGCCATTCGCCATCGCGGCCGTTGAAGACCAGCACGTCGTCGCCAGCCTTCAGGCGCAGCACATTGGCGAGATAGCTGGTGCGGTCACGGTCGAGCCGACAAAGCGCGCCCTCGGCGAGCGGCTGGTCGAGAAAGAGGCGGGGGGCGTTGAAATCCATGAGGCAGCGCAAACCACGGTCGGGTGGCCTCTGTAAAGGGGCGTGTCGGTGAGCCGGGCGCATGGACGGTGGTGCTTGCCAGGCGCAGCGTGAGGGATGGCGGTGGCGGCGGCGTGGCGTCGAGCGTCAATAGCGGTAGAGCAGGCTCACGGCGCCATAGGGGCTCGTCGGGTTCTCGTAGTCGCCCGAGAGGCCGCCGGTCAGTGTAACCTCGCCAAACCGCGTCCGCGCCCGCCCGACGAGGCCGACGCGACCGGCGCCAAAGGTCTCGTTGCCGAAGGCGCCCGCCTCCAGGCCGATGCCGATCCGGTCGATGAGCGGATCGTCGGCCGTGACGGCGAGGTCGATGTCGTAGCCGGCCTTGAGAGTGGCGGCGTAGGTGCCGAAGGCGGTCGAGTAGCCCGCATCGGCCGAGACCCAGAGACCGGGGCCGACGTCGTACCAGAGCTCGGCGACGCCGCGCATCCCCAATGCCGAGCCCTCGACGCTGTTGAAGGGGTCGGACGGCGTCAGCGTGTGCACGACGTAGTCGGCGCCGAGATAGAGCTTCGCAGTGAGGCCACCGACGTGCTGCTGATAGCCAAGCAGCGCCGAGCTCGCCGCCGGGACGCCTGCGAATTCGACATCGACCGCGGCGTCACGCGGTCCGAAGGGGCGCTCGCCGGAATAGCTGTAGCGGCCGCCGCCACCGTCGAGCCGCAACAGGAAGCCGTCGGCTGCGACGCTCTCGCCAAGGAAGATCACCGTGCCGGTATAGCCGTAGAGCGAGCTTCTGGTGATCTCGGTGCCGACCCAGGCTTCGACATGGGCCTCGGCCGCAGGCTGGCTGCGCAGTTTCGAGCCGGTCGACGACCAGGCGCCCGGCGAAAGAAGGTCGAGCGGCATGAAGCCGGCCGTGCCGGCGAGGGAAGGCAGGCCGAGCGCGGATGGATCGAGCCCGGGGAGTGCGAAGCCGGAAAAGGCCGTCGGCTGGGCTTCGGCGGCGGCGGCCCCGGCCGGTGTCGCGTCGTACGAAGTGGCCCGGGAACCGAATGCGCCGGGAGCCTCCTCGTGGCGGTGGCCGCCGGCGCCTGCGTCCATCGGGGCGAGGGCAAGCGTCACGGCCAGTCCGGCGGCGAGCATGGCGACGACCGACGACGCTCCTGTCGCTGGTGCGACCGGACCTCGTTCGACAGCACTTGCCTCATCCCGCTTCGACATGGCGACGCAACACGAATGAACGCCCGGACGGTTTCGCGCCGGCCAGAGAATTGGCCGACGGGAAGTATCGGATCGACGAACACAGGATGAGCCGCTGGCGTCAACGCGACCCGACTGGGTAATTGCATTGGTTGACTTCACTTCAGATGGAACAATTTCATGTTGCAACTTCCGGTTGCGCAAATTTGATCGTGGAGTCCTTGTCAGCGGTGTCCTCTCGACAGGAGGGGTGCTCCCCCGGCGGACGAGACGGCAAGGGACGGAACCCGCAGGAGGATCGAGCCCTGACGTGCAGGCGCAGGGCGAGCCAACCGGCGGCAAGGAGAACTCGACAGCGGGCAGCGGCGTTGGCACTGATGTCTCACCCCCCGCATCCGGACGACCCGGCACGCCATCCCCGTATGGGCGGAAGGAACATTCAAGAGCGATGGCAGACCCCGACAGGTTCGAGAGCTGGCTCTTTCCGACGCCCCGCGGCCTCTACTGCGCGCCGGGCGACTTCCATGTCGACCCGCATCTGCCGGTCGACCGGGCAGTGATCAGCCATGGCCATTCCGACCATGCCCGGCCGGGCAATCGGGCCGTGCTCGCGACGCCCGAGACCCTTGCCATCATGCGCCTCCGGCTCGGTGCGGCGGCAGGCGAAACGCTGCAGGCGGCCGGCTATGGCGAGGCGGTGCGCATCGGCGAGACGGAGGTCCGCCTCGTACCGGCGGGCCATGTGCTCGGCTCGGCACAGGTGGTGATCGAATGGCGCGGCCGGCGGGCCGTGGTATCGGGCGACTACAAGCGGGCGGCAGACCCGACCTGCCCCGGCTTCGAGCTGGTCGAGGCCGGACTGTTCGTCACCGAGGCGACCTTCGCGCTGCCGGTCTTCCGCCATGGCCGGCCGGAGGACGAGATCGCTCGGCTCCTCGCATCGCTCGCCGCATTTCCGGATCGCGCGCATGTGGTCGGGGTCTATGGGCTCGGCAAATGCCAGCGGGTCATCCGGCTCCTGCGCAATGCCGGGTTCGAGCGGCCGATCCATCTCAATGCCGGCTTCTCGGCGATGTGCACGCTCTATGAGGAGTTCGGGGTGCCGCTCGGCCCACTTGCCCGGGTCGGCGACGAGGGGGCGGGGGGCCTTGGCGGCGAGATCGTGCTCGCACCCTCGGCCGGGGGCTCGGAGCGCTGGCTGCAGGGTCTCAGCGATCCGCTGATCGCGTTCGCCTCGGGATGGATGCGGGTCCGTGCGCGCGCCCGGCAGCGCGGCGTCGAGTTGCCGCTCGTCATCTCCGATCACGCGGACTGGCCCGAACTCGTCGCGACCATCGCAGAGACGGGGGCCGGAGAGGTCTGGATCACGCACGGACGGGACGACGCGCTCGCCTATCAGGTCACGGCCATGGGGCGGCGGGCTCGCGCGCTCGCCCTCGTTGGGCGCGAGGAGGAAGGCGAATGAAGGCGTTCGCCGCCCTGATCGACCGGCTCGCCTTCACGCCGGGCCGCAACGACAAGCTACGGCTGCTCGTCGCCTATCTGCGCGACACGCCCGATCCCGATCGCGGCTATGCGCTCGCCGCGCTGACCGATGGCCTGCCGTTGCGGCTGCCGCTCCGGCGCATTCTCGCCGATCTCGTCGAGCGCCATGTCGATCCGGTGCTCTATCGGCTCTCGCGCGACTATGTGGGCGATACGGCCGAGACGGTGGCGCTGCTCTGGCCGGAGCGGGAGTCGGCGCGGCCGCCCGAGCCGCCCCGGCTGTCGGAAATCGTCGAAATGCTGCTCGCGGCGTCCGGCGCCGAGCGGCCGGCGATCGTCGGGCGGATGCTCGACGAGCTCGACGCCAGCGGGCGCTGGGCGTTCCTGAAGCTCATCGGCGGCGGTTTCCGGATCGGGGTCTCGGCGCGTCTGGCGCGGACCGCGCTCGCCGACATGTCGGGCCAGCCGATCGAGGCGATCGAGGAGATCTGGCACGGGCTCGCACCGCCCTATCGGGAGCTGTTCGCCTGGCTCGAGGGCAACGCGCCACGGCCCCGGATCACCGGTGCGCCGGTGTTCCGGCCGATGATGCTCGCTCATCCGATCGAGGAGGCGACGCTCGAAGGGCTCGATATCGGGGCGCATCTGGTCGAATGGAAATGGGACGGCATCCGCGTGCAAGTGGCGCGGCGCGGCGGCGTCACACGGCTCTACTCGCGCACCGGCGACGACATATCCGCGGCGTTTCCCGACGTCCTCGAGGGCTGGAGCGAGGACGTCGTGCTCGATGGCGAGCTGCTCGTCATGCGCGAGGGCGAGGTGGCTGCCTTCAGCGAGCTGCAGCAGCGGCTCAACCGGAAGATCGTGAGACGGGCCGATCTTGCCTCGCGGCCGGCGCATGTCCGCCTCTACGATGCCCTGATCCTCGAAGGCGAGGATCTGCGCGGTTCGGCGCTCGACGAGCGGCGCCGGCGGCTCGAGGCTTGGCACCGTGCGAGCCCGCCGCCACGGACGGACCTGTCGCCGGTCATCGCGGTGGGCAATCTCGACGAGATCGACGCGCTGTGGCGACAGGCGCGCGACATCGGCATCGAGGGGCTGATGCTGAAGACGCGGGCGAGCCCCTATCTCGCCGGGCGGCCGCGCGGTCACTGGTGGAAGCTGAAACGGGCGCCGCTGACGGCCGACTGCGTGCTCATGTATGCGCAGCGTGGCTCGGGCCGTCGCTCGTCGCTCTACTCGGATTTCACATTCGGCGCCTGGCGCGTGGACGCCTCGGGGGCGCGCGAGCTGGTACCGGTCGGCAAGGCCTATTCGGGCTTCACGGACGAGGAGCTCGGCCGGCTCGATCGTTTCATCCGCGCGGCGACGCGGGAGCGCTTCGGGCCGGTCAGGGCCGTCGAGCCGCGGCTCGTGCTCGAGATCGCCTTCGACGACATCCAACGTTCGAGCCGGCACAAATCGGGTGTCGCCATGCGGTTTCCGCGCATTCATCGCATCCGCTGGGACAAGCCGGCGGAGGAGGCCGACGACCTCGAACGGCTGACGGCGCTCATCACCGGGAGCTGACGGTCGGCGGGCGGCCGCATGCTGCGACGCGGCACAGTCGGCTGCCATTGTCGAAACGTTCGTGCAAATGGTTGAAATCCAGATGATTTTCACATATGTATTGTTGACGAACGAGCCTTGGAGCGATTTCGCCGGCAACATTCTTTGGTCCGAAAGTGTTGCTATGCGAAACGACAATGCGCGTGATAATCGGACAGGCAGTCCGATGGCGCTGACGCGCGCGCCCATGGGTGGTGCGGATGGGGCGCTGCAAGCAGTCAAGCAGATGCGAACGAATGGGATGACCGACCCGCCCGGCCGATCCACGGCGTTTTGGCGGGCTATCCGGGAGACTTGTGAGATGAACGTTTTCGGGCGTAACCCGTTCGACCCGGCCTCGATCGCCGAGACCTTCTCGCCCTTCTCGCCTTTCAAGGCGTTCGCGCCGCTCGGCGAGGCCGGCATGATGCCGGCGGTCGGCGCCATGGCGACGCGGGCGATCCGCTCCAATGTCGAGGTCAGCGGCTATCTCAGCCGGCGGGCGCGGGCGAGCCTGGAGCTTCCCCGGCAGGCCGCGCAATGCCGCTCGCCGCAGGAGCTCGGCCAGCTCCATACCGAATACATGACGGCGGCCTGGCAGGACACGGCCGAGAGCATGCAGCGCTTCTGGTCGCTGTGGCTGAGCGTGCCGGGCGTTCAGCCGTCAGCCAGCCAGGCCGGCGTCCGCAAGACCGCGACCGCAGGTGCGAGCGCCGAGGGACTCGTGGTGCCGTTCAAGACGGCCGAGCGGCCCGAGCGCAAACCCGAGGCCAAGCCCCATGCCAAGGCCGAGGCCGGCAAGGATGACGCCGTGAAGGCCGACACCGCGAAGGCCGATACTGTACGGGCAGGCGCCGGCAAGGCCGAGGCCGGCCGTAGTAAGGAGGCGCCGAAGGCCGCCGCCCACGCCAAGGTTGCCGAGACGCGCAGCCCGGCCGGTCGCGGTGCGGCCGAAAGACAGGACGCCTCGACCCGGACGGATGATGCCGAGGACGTCTACGAGTGGTGGCGGACGGACATGAAGGCCATCGTGCCGCGGCGGAACGGGGCGGCGGGCACGCCGCATCGCTCGAGCCGCTGAGCGATCGCCGGCGACGGAGGACGTGTTCGCTCGCCGCGCACTGACCGGTTTCGACATCATGAATGGGCGACCCCGCCCCCGACGATCCCGCGAGCGATAGCACCGCCGCCAAGGGCGCGGCGTGACTCAATACCCGCGCGCATGGGTTTCGACCCGTGTTCCCGTTGGATGCCCGCCGGTATCTCCTTCGTTTGCGTGCGGCCGCTCCACCAACCCCGCGCGCATGTCGCCTCGCCGGCCGCCGGCGCCTCGATAGGCGGAACGCGCTTTCCTTCAGCTTCGAGGCACCGCACCGGCGTCATGTCGAGGGGCGGTCGAGCGGACCTTGCCGCCTATGGCAGTCCGGCCGGACGGCTTCAGACGATGCCCGGGTCGAACGGCTCGGTCGCGCGCAGGAAGGCCCTGACGAGCGGTGTCGAGGCACGGTCGGTCGTCGCCTCGACGAAGGGACGCCAGATCCGCTTCGCCGCCGCCCGCGATCCGGCGATCGTGGCGCTGCGCAGGCCCGATCCGAGCGGGCGGGGCTTCTGTTGCCCGAGAAAGGCATAGGCCGCGGTCCAGACGGCGGCCGGAACCCGTCGATTGCCGGGACCGCGCAATTGCTCGATGGCCGGCATGGTGCAGTCGTCGTCATGCGGTCCGAACTCGACATCGGCGATACGGCGCTCGCCCTGGCGCACCGAGAAGATGCGGGTCGCTCGCATCCCGACCTTGGTGCCGTACTGGTCGAGGCAATTGTCCATGGCGGCCGCTTCGGCGAGGAAGTCGTCGAGGGTCTGCAAGGGCACGAAGCGGAAGCCGTTGACTTCGCCTTCGGGATACCAGGCGTCGCTGATCCCCTCGCCGATGGCGATGGCGAGATCGACGCGGCGCTTCCAGGCTTCGGCTTCCTCGAGAGCCTTGCGAAAGCCGAGACCGGGCGCGAAGGCGCCGCGCAGCAGGCCATGACCGAGCGTGTCGGGCCGTGACGAGTAGAACGCCCAGGCCGAGAGCAGCACGATCCGGTTGATATCGCGGTGGCGCGGCGCGGCCTTGGTACGCCAGGCGAGCCAGAGCGCGAAGTCCTCCCCCGCGAGATCGGCGGCGACGGTGACGCGGCGGAACCAGGAAACCGCCTTCCAGCTCTCGAGCGGCAGATGATTGACGATGCGCCGGCCGAACTCCTCGCCGGCCGGCAAGCGGGTGAGCGGGGTGTCGAAGGCCTCGGGCGGCAGGCGCTTCAGCCACAGCGGCAGACCGAGCTCGGCCGCGGCCTCCTTCAAGGGACGGCCGGCGAGCACGAGCTCGAGACAGTGGCGGCGCGCGGTCGCGGTGCCATAGCCGGTAGCGAGCGCGAAGAGCATGGCCGGGAAACTGTCGGCGAGATCGGCGAGCGCCCGCGAACTCGCGGCCAGCTCCTGCACATCGGTGCGATGGGGAGGAGCGAAGCGGTCGAGATGCGTGGCCGATGCCCGCATTCTGGTCTCGTCCACCCGAGGCCTGCGCTTTTCCGCCGTGCCGACCATCGATCCTCGCTTCTCCCGCCGGGGAGGATTGCGCACGACAAAGGTGGTCAAAGATGGGACGGCAGGTGACCGACGGTGGGCGCTTTCAGGATCGCCCCGGCGCTGTCATGCGCAAACGGCAGGGCTCGCTCCGGCAGCGGCGCCGCGCGCGCAGAGTTGATCGGAATGCCATTGACTTGCCGCCTTGGACGTCGCATCGGACGCTGCGGTGAGGGAGACGAGGGCTTTGCCCGCCTCGACGAGTGCAGGTCACGGGACGAGCGAGACGCCCCTTGGCCCCGTCTGTCGCCCCCGCCCCTCGCTCCGCAGTCCGATCCATGCATTCGATCCCGAGCCGTCAAGGCCGGCTGGCTTCAGCGAATGCCGGTTGGCGGCTCGCATGGTGCCGAGGGAGCCAGGATCTCACGTGTCGTCGTCCAATACCCCGATGGAGTGGTGCCCGTGACAGCCCCGTTCGTGCTCGGCTGGGAGGAATGGGTCGCGCTGCCCGAGCTCGGCCTGCCGGCGCTGAAGGCCAAGGTCGACACAGGCGCCCGGACATCGGCGCTGCATGCCTTCGCCATCGAGCCGTTCGGGCCGGCGGAGCGACCGAAGGTGCGCTTCGGCGTCCATCCGGTGCCCGAGCGCAAGGACATCGAGGTCTACTGCTCGGCCAATGTCATCGACCGGCGCGAGGTGACGAGCTCGAACGGCGAGACGGAGCTGCGCTATGTCATCGGCAGTCATCTGAAGATCGGCGACCATGTCTGGCCGATCGAGGTTTCGCTGACCAATCGCGAGACCATGTCCTATCGCATGCTGATCGGGCGGCAGGCGATCAGCGGCGACGTCATGGTCAATCCGGGTCTGTCGTTCCAGCAGCCGATTCTCGACTATAGCGCCTATGACGATATCGCAGGGCGGCCGATCGCGCGGCGCACGCTCAGGATCTGCCTCCTCACCCGCGAGCCCGGCAACTATTCGGGGCGCCGGCTGCGCGAGGCCGCCGAAGCGCGGGGACACGAGCTCGAGACGGTCGACACCGCGCGCTGCACCATGTCGATCAACGTGCCGGCGCCGCGCGTGCATTTCGGCGACCAGCCGCTGCCGTTCTTCGATGCGGTGGTGCCGCGCATCGGCGCGTCGATGACTTTCTATGGCATGGCGGTGGTGCGGCAGTTCGAGATGATGGGCTGCTACTGCGTCAACCGGGCGGATGCGATCGGCGTCGCGCGCGACAAGCTGCTCGCCCACCAGACACTCGCCCGGCACCGCGTTCCGACACCGGCGACCGCCTTTGCCCATTCGGCCAAGGACACGCGCCATCTGATCGACCTGATCGGCGGGCCGCCGCTCGTCCTCAAGCTGCTGACGAGCACGCAAGGCAAGGGCGTCATGCTGGCGGAGACGCGGGCGGCGGCGCTCGGTCTCGTCGACACGCTGCGCGGGCTCGACGCCAATTTCATCGTCCAGGAGTTCATCGCCGAGGCGGCCGGTGCCGACATCCGCTGCTTCGTGGTGGGGGGACGGGTGGTGGCGGCGATGCAGCGCCAGGCCGCGCGGGGCGATTTCCGCGCCAACCTCCATTCCGGCGGCACGGCAGAGCGCGTCAAGCTGACGAAGGAGGAACGCAAGCTGGCCGTCAAGGCGGCGCGCGTCATCGGCCTCAATGTGGCCGGTGTCGATCTGCTGCGCTCGAAGGACGGGCCCAAAGTGCTGGAGGTCAATTCCTCGCCGGGGCTCGAGGGCATCGAGGCGGTCTCGGGCAAGGACATCGCCGGCATGATCATCGATCACGCCGCGGAGAATGTCCGCTCGCTGGTGCATGTGCCCGACGACGACGACATCGCACCGGCTGGCTGAGCGGGGCGCGCCCGTGCGTTTGGCGCCGTCAATTGCGGCGGAAGGCCATGGAGGCGAGCAGACCGGCGACGAGCGCAAAGCCGACGGCGGCGAGGCCGTAGACGAAGGGCTGGCGGAAGGCGAGATTGTGCACCTCGCGCTCGAAGCCGCCGCGCTCGAGGCCGAGTTTGGTCTTGAAGGTCGAGAGCAGGTCGCCGCCACGGAACAGGTAGATCCAGGCGGTGAACTGTCCGACCGAGACATTGGCCGGCAGATCGACCGAGGCGCGGAACAGGCTGCGGCCGATGAAGGCGACGCCGCGCGGCTGGTCGAGATAGAGGCTCTGGCGGCGCTTGATGCGGAAGATCGCCTCGCGAAAGTCCTCGAGCTCCTTGACGCCGAGCTGCGCGCTCGTCTGGAAACGCAAGTTCTCGAAACCGATGCCGTGCTGATAGAGCACGGGCTTGGGCGCGATCTCGGTCACCGGACGGGTGGTGACGAGGGCGTAGTAGCTCGGCACGTCGTCGAAACGGATCATGCTCGTATTGATCCAGATGCCGGCGACGTTGGACTTCCTGCGGGTCTGGAGGGCCTCGCGCGGGCCCTCGATCACCACGGCGATGTCGTAGAGGCCCTGGTCGGCCGAGATCTGGCGCGAGTTCTCGATGGTGCCGAAGACGACGACCTGGGAGCCGGTGAAGTCGGTCTCGACCGAGATGTTGCGGGTCGAGACGTCGGCCTCGATCGACTCGCGGCGGTCGGGCTCGGCGGTGGCCGTGCCGGCCGGCGCGACGGTCGGGCCACTGGTCTGTGCAAGCGTCTGGGCGAGCGCCGATAGAGACAGCAGCACGAAGGCCGCCAGCGCCAGCATGGGACGCAGCGAGGTCGACATGCTGGCGTGCCGCCCGCTCATGACGTCACCGCGACGGGGGCGATCGAGAAGATGTCCTCGGGCCGGACGATGAGGCCGAAGGCGAGGCGGACGGCGACGGCGAGAACCAGGAGGGCAAGGATGGCGCGGAGCTGCTCGGCCTTCAGGCGCGCACTCGTCTGCACGCCGATCTGCGCACCGATGACGCCCGAGACGATGAGGATGCCGGCCAGAACCGCGTCGACCGTCTGGTTCTGGTAGGCCTGCATGATGGTGGTGAAGGCGCCGACGAAGACGGTCTGGAACAGCGAGGTGCCGAACACGACATTGGTCGGCACCTTGAGCAGATAGATCATCGCCGGGACGATGACGAAACCGCCGCCGACGCCCATGATGGCGGACAGGAAGCCGACCAGCACGCCGAGCGCGAAGGGCGGAATGGCGCTGATATAGAGCTTGGAGCGGTGGAAGCGCTGCTTCAGCGGCAGTTTGTGCAGCCAGTTGCGGTGCGACTGCCGGCGCTGCTGGGCGGTGCTGCCCTGGCGATTGCGCAAGAGGGCGTTGACGCTCTCGATCAGCATCAGCGCGCCGATGATGCCCAGAAAGGTGACGTAGGTCAGCGAGATGAAGAGGTCGATCTGGCCGAGGGCGCGCAGGATCTTGACGATCTGCACGCCTCCGATCGAGCCCAAGATGCCGCCCGTCAGCATGATGGTGCCGAGCTTCACGTCGACATTCTGGCGGCGCCACTGGGTGAGCGCGCCCGAGACCGAGGAGGCGACGACCTGGTTGGCGCCGGTTGCGACGGCGACGGCCGGCGAGATGCCCATGAAGATCAGCAGCGGCGTGATGAGGAAGCCGCCGCCGACGCCGAACATGCCCGACAGGAAGCCGACCGCTCCACCCATGGCCAGTATGATCAGGACATTGACCGACAACTCGGCGATCGGCAGATAGATCTGCATGTCCCGTGGCTCGTGAGCGTTGAGCGCCCGACTAGTGATCCGATTGCGACATTCGCATCCTGCTCAGGAAGGCAAATGTCGAAATCGCACGGGCCACTAGCAAGCTGTTGATTCCAGTCGAGCTTCGTCAGCATGTCCAACTTGGATGGAATCGGCCCGACCTTGTCGGACATGCTGCAATTCTTTGTCCTCGAGTCTGATTCTCGCTCTCGATGTTCGCGCGGACGCTCGCATCTCAATCGGTCAGGCTCTCGTCCGACATCCGGGCGACGCACCTGGCCGCGGCCGGCACCCGAATGGCGTCCCCGCTCCACCACCCGCCCGTAAAGCGGTTGGTGGCACACCCGATATTGGGAGGGCGCAGGCGATGTGGCGCATGAAGCGCTTCGTGCGACCTTTGGTCAATGCGACGATATGCGCAACGCGTCCGGACCCGTTGCGTCAGGCAGGGCAGGGCAGGGTGAAGTCGGGCGGGCTCAAAGAGCCGAGGTATTCTGATGCGAAATCGTGATCAAAGGCAAGGCCTTGTCCACGACGAGACCGGCCGGCGCCGAGGCTCTTTCAGAATCCGTGGCTGACCTCGACGCTCGCGGTCTCAATCTTCCATGGACCATCCGCCGGGGAGGCAGACGCCGGGCAGCAGGGAGCGGGCGAGTTTGCGCTGGCGACGCGACAGCACGTCGAACAACCGGCTGCCGCTGCCGCGTAATTCCTCGGCGGCGGCCCTCGCCGCCATGCCGGGACCGAAGATGTCGTCGAGGCCGTCGCTGTCGGGCGGTGCTTCATCCTGCGTATCAGGGACCCGGTCGTCCTCGTGCCAGTCACGGACCCGTTCGGCATTGCGAAGGAAGGTGCGGGCGAACTCGTCCCAGGCGGCAGCCTGCTGCTCGGTGATGCCGAGGCTGCGCTCGAGCGCGGCGAGGTGCCGCTCCGCCTTCCTGCCCGCCCGCTCACGGGCGAGAGGGAACATCGCCAATTTTTCGGCCGACATGTGAAACCGCCTGTCGTACGCAGAACTGAGCCGAATTTGCACCAGTATATCTGAAATTTCCGTTCTCTTGCAGAGGTTTCTCGCGCGTCGTCGCGCCCTCGAGTGCTTCGCCGGTCAAGTGCATGCCGTCCTCGCGACCCCGTGCACCGCGTGCAAACACGGATCGTCCGGGTACTTGCCGTCCCGGCGCAATCCGTCAGTGAACGCTCGTGAGGGGCCAACGGTTCCCGAGGGATCCGCGGAGCCGATCGCCCGATCAGCCGCCGCCGGCGGGGCGATCGCGTGGCTCGGTGAGGCGCGGCAGGATCTCGACGAAATTGCAGGGCCGGTGGCGGTTGTCGAGCTGCCACTTGAGAATGCCGTCCCAGGCGTCCCGGCAGGCACCGGTCGAGCCCGGCAGCGAGAATATGTAGGTGCCGTTGGCAGTGCCGGCCGAGGCGCGCGACTGGATGGTCGAGGTGCCGACCTTCTGGAACGAGATGGCGTGGAAGATGGCGGAGAAGCCGTCGATCTCCTTCTCGAAGAGCGGACGCACGGCCTCAGGGGTCACGTCGCGGCCGGTGAAGCCGGTTCCCCCCGTGGTGATCACCACATCGACCGCGGGATCGGCGATCCAGCCGGCCACGGCGGCGCGGATCGCCTCAACGTCGTCCTTCAGGAGACGGCGGTCGGCGAGGCGATGACCGGCCGAGGTCAGCAACTCGGCCAGAAGCGCACCGGAGCGGTCCTCGGCGATCGTGCGGGTGTCGGAGACCGCAAGAACGGCAATGCCGAGGGGAATGAAGGGTCTCGTCTCGTCGATGCGCATGTCGGCTCCGTTGCGGGCGCGGCTCGTGTCGTGCGGTGGCGGCGTCCTCGAGGAGGGACAGCCTATCATGGAACGGGGCCAAGGGGCGGCCTCCCGGCGGGCGAGGTGACGCATGGAGGCGCGCGGCGGCCACCAGGGCAGACGCCCGGCGTCCCCGTTCGGGCAGCACGGGAACGGATCATTAATCCTGTCGCACTAGCGTCATGGGGCACGGCTTCCGGCCTGTTGTCGGACCGTCGCCGCCCTCTCGTGGCTTGAGGGCGTGTCCCGCGTCAATCCGTGTTGCGTGTGTGTATCCCCATGCAGAAGCGTCTCAGCCTCACTGCCTCCTTCGTCGTCGTCGGAGCGCTGCTCGGCGGCCTCGTGCTCCTCGCCTCCACGGCCGCGCTCGCCGGCTATGGCGCCGCCGATATTCCCCGGCCCCTCAGCGTCAGTCGCTCGAAGGCCGAGGCGGATGCCTATCTCATCGACTTCATCGCGCGCGACGCCTTCCCGTTCGGGCATTCCTATGTGCGGATGAGCCGGATGCTGGCGGGGGGCCGTGTCGAGACGGTGTCGGTCTTCGGCCTCTATCCCGATGTCAGCTCGATGGACGAGGCGATGCTGGCGTTTCTCGGTGCGCCCGCCAAGGTCGGGTTCATCCCGGCCGATCTCGGCCAGCCATTGAGGCGCGTGCGTTTCAAGGTGCCGCGCGCCCGCTTCGAGCATGTGCTCGGGGTGGTCGCGACGCTGTCGCACCGGCCGATGACGTATCAGACCTTCAGCGAGAACTGCAACGCGCTGGTCGGGCGGACGGCCGTGGCGGCAGGCCTCGTCGCTCCCTCCGAGACGGCCGTGCTACCAGTCGACTACATCGAGCGGCTCGGCAGGCTCAATGGACAGAACGGGCTGATCTCGGCCTTCGTGGACGGGACCACCGGGCGAGCGGGCCGGCGTGCGGCGGTGCGCATGCGGATCAAGTCGCCGGGCCGGCATCAGGCGAAACGTTTCGGCTTCTCGCGGGCGGGTCAATGAGCCCGGGCTCGAGACATCAGGCGCTCGGGGACTTGGCCAGGGCGTCCTCGATCATGAGCAGGTCCTGCCAGGCCAGCCGCTTGGCCGCCGGGGTGCGCAGCAGATAGGCCGGGTGGAGAGTCGCCAGGGCCTTGATGCGGCGCTCGCCGAGCGTGAGCGGACGCCATTTGCCGCGCAGCCGCATGATGCCCTCGGCGGCACCGGTCAGGTGCTTGGCGGCCGCACCTCCCAGCATCACGACGATCTCCGGCTCGACGAGGGCGAGCTGGCGCTCGAGGAACGGCCGGCAGGCCTCGGCCTCCTGCGGGGTCGGCGTGCGGTTGCCGGGTGGCCGCCAGTAGACGATGTTGGTGATGTGAACCTCGGCCTCGGAGAGTCCGATCGCGGCCAGCATGCGGTCGAGAAGCTGGCCGGCGCGGCCGACGAAGGGCCGTCCGGCGATGTCCTCGTCGCGGCCGGGGGCCTCGCCGATCAGCATCAGCCGCGCCTTCTCGGCGCCCCGGTAGAAGCACAGATTGGTGGCGGTGGCTTTCAGGGCGCAGCCCTCGAAGCGAGAGAGCATGGCGCCGAGCTCGGCGAGCGAGGCGGCGGAGGCGGCCTCGTCGCGCCCGACGGCGGCTGCGAACTGATCGGCGCGCGGGGCAGCGGGCTGTCGCGAGGTCGCGGCGGAGGTGACGCTGCGCGCCGAATGAGGCGCAGCGCGACCAGGCCCGAGGCCGGCGTCGGCGCGCTCGGCCGGCATGCGCCGCTGTGCTGCGGCGGGGGACCGCGCTGCAACGCCTGGCCGATCGGCCACGGCCTCGGCCTCGTTCACGGCCAGGGCGAACCAGTCCGTCGGCCGGTCGGCGACCGGATCGCCGATGCCCATGGCCTCGAACCAGCCGACCAGCGCCTGCCAGTCCTCGGCGGTGATGTCGCCTTCGGTCTTGCTCATCGCTCCACATCCCGTGCGGCCGGCGGCCGGGGTAGTCCGTCGTCGGCGGCGGCAAGCGGGCACATCTCGCACCGAACGGGGCGTCATGTCACCCATGCGGGAGAGAAAAGGGGCCTTGACGCTCGAAATCCCCAGCACCTAGAGCATGTCCGAACGAGGTGGGAACCGGGCGATGGGGCCGATATGCTCCATGACTCTGTCTTCCTGTCCAATCCAGGCGTCCGATTCGCGCGGAAACGCTCGCATCCCGACCGATCAGGCAGAGTTCCAGGAGTCTGATTGACGCAGCCGATTCGCGCCGATGCGCTCGCATCCCGACCGATCAGGCTCTATCGAATGTCGCAGGCCAATATCCGCCACAAGGGGGCGCAGGCTCAGAAGGGGTATCGATCACCATGGCAGTGAACGGCGAGACGCTTCCCGAGCGCGAGGCAATGGAGGTCGACGTGGCGATCGTCGGCGGCGGGCCGGCGGGTCTGTCCGCCGGCATCCGGCTCATGCAACTCGCCAACGAGGCCGGCAAGGAATTGTCGGTGGTGCTGCTCGAGAAGGGTGGCGAGGTCGGCGCGCACATATTGTCGGGCGCCGTCATCGATCCGATCGGCCTCGATCGGCTGATCCCCGACTGGAAGGAGAAGGGCGCGCCGATCGAGACGCCGGTGCTGGACGATCGTTTCCTCTATCTGGGGCCGGCCGGCTCCATGCGGCTGCCCAATTTCGCCATGCCGCCACTGATGGGCAATCACGGCAACTACATCGTCAGCCTCGGCGCGGTGTGCAAATGGCTCGGCGAGCAGGCCGAGGGGCTTGGGCTTCAAGTCTTCCCCGGCTTTGCCGCAAGCGAGGTGCTCTACGACGAGAAGGGCGCCGTCGTCGGTGTGGCGACCGGCGACATGGGGATCGGCAAGGACGAGAAGCCGAAGGACAGTTTCACACGCGGCATGGAACTGAGGGCGAAATACACGCTGATCGCCGAAGGCGTGCGTGGATCGCTCGCCAAGTCGCTGATCAAGCGTTTCGACCTCTCCAAGGGCCGCGAGCCGCAGAAATTCGGCATCGGCCTGAAAGAGCTGTGGGAGGTGAGCCCGGAGAAGCACAAGCCGGGCCTCGTTCAGCATACGATGGGCTGGCCACTCGACAACCGCACGGGCGGCGGCTCGTTCCTCTACCATTACGGCAACAATCTGGTGTCGGTCGGCTTCGTCGTCCACCTCAACTACCAGAACCCCTATCTCTCGCCCTATGAGGAGTTCCAGCGGTTCAAGACGCATCCCGTCATCCGCGAGACTTTCGAGGGCGGCAAGCGCATCGCCTACGGCGCGCGCGCCATCACCGAGGGCGGCTGGCAGTCGATCCCCGAGCTCACCTTCCCGGGCGGCGCGCTGCTCGGCTGCTCGGCGGGATTCGTCAACGTGCCGCGCATCAAGGGCTCGCACAATGCGATCCTGTCGGGCATCCTGGCGGCGGATTCGGTGTTCGAGGCGCTGGAGGCGGGGCGCGCCAACGACCGGCTCGACAGCTATGCCGAGGCGGTGAAGTCGAGCGAGATCGCCCGCGACCTGAAGCGGGTGCGCAATGTGAAGCCCTTGTGGTCGAAGCTCGGCACGGCGATCGGCATCCCGCTCGGCGGGCTCGACATGTGGCTGAACACGATCATTCCGGGCGTCGGCCTCGGCTACACGCTGAAGCACGGCAAGCCGGACTATGCGGCGCTGAAGCCGGCCGCGAATTTCAAGCCGATCGATTACCCCAAGGCCGACGGCAAGCTCACTTTCGACCGGCTGACGAACGTCTCCTTCTCGGGCACGAATCACGAGGAGGACCAGCCGGTTCACCTCAAGGTCGCCGACCTGACGCTGCAGAAGGCGTCGGAGCTGGAGATCTTCGCGGGGCCGTCGAACCGCTATTGTCCGGCCGGCGTCTATGAATGGGTAACCGACGACAAGACCGGCGAGCCGCGCTTCCAGATCAACGCGCAGAACTGCGTGCACTGCAAGACGTGCGACATCAAGGATCCCAACCAGAACATCAACTGGACGGTACCCGAGGGTGGCGGCGGACCGGTCTATCCGGGGATGTGAAACGGCGTGCCGCCAGGCGGACCCGTCTATCCGGGGATGCTGGCCTCCGAATCCAGACCTCGGCGGAGCAGCGATTGCGAGGATGAAGCCATGAAGGTCGCACTCATCACGGCGGGCGGCAGCGGCATGGGGGCTGCGGCAGCGCGGCGCCTCGCGGCAGACGGCTACAAGGTCGCCATCCTGTCCTCGTCGGGCAAGGGCGAGGCACTGGCCAAGGAGCTCGGCGGCATCGGCGTGACCGGCTCCAATCAGTCGAACGAAGACCTGAAGCAACTCGTCGACAAGGCGATGAGCGCCTTCGGCCGCATCGATGCCCTCGTCAACAGCGCCGGACATGGCCCGCGCGACGAGATCCTCGCGATCACCGACGAGCAATGGCACAAGGGGCTCGACACCTATCTGATGAACGTGATCCGGCCGACGCGGCTGGTCGCGCCGATCATGGCGGCGCAGAAGTCGGGCGCCATCGTCAACATCTCGACCGCCTGGACATTCGAGCCGAGCGCGATGTTCCCGACCTCGGCGGTGTTCCGCGCCGGGCTCGCCTCCTTCACGAAGATCTTCGCCGACCAGTATGCGGGCGACAATATCCGCATGAACAACGTGCTGCCCGGCTGGATCGACAGCCTGCCGGCGACCGACGAGCGGCGCACTTCGGTGCCGCTGAAGCGCTATGGCACGAGCGAGGAGATCGCCGCGACCATCGCCTTCCTCGTCTCTGAGGGGGCGGCCTATATCACGGGCCAGAACATCCGGGTGGATGGCGGCGTGACACGCGCGGTGTGACCCCTCTCCGCTCTCACTTCGCTTCCGAGATGCGGGCGAGGTCGGCGAGGCCCTTCTCGAATTCGCGGCCGATCATCCCATCGAGGCTGAAGAAGAGCGTCATGACGCGGCTGACGAGCGGCATCGGGCCGGTCATGGCCCAGGTCACGGCGGTGCCGCCCTCGACCGGATCGAGCGAGAAGCGGATGTCGTTCTCGGCGCGCATCGGTTTCGACATATGGAGATGCATCTCGATCTCGCGGTTGGGTGTCGAGGAGAGGATCTCGATCGAGCCGGTGCCCGATTTGGAGCCCGCGAAACGAAAGCCGGCACCCCTGCCGGCCGGCGGTCCGTAATAGTCGAGCGTGCCGCCGGACTCGCGCCGGGCGAAGGGGTTCCAGGCATTCATCTGGCGCAGATCGTCGATCAGCGGAAACAGCCGGTCGGGCGGGGCGGCGACATGGACGGTCCGCGCGACCAGGAAGTGGTCGGGACGGCGCATGGCGAGCGCGAGCACGAAGGCGAAAAGAATGAGCGCCGCGGCGAGAAGATAGGCGAGGATGGTCATGTCGGTCTCCGATTGCGCCGAATGCCGAGGCGTAAGATTCCGTTCATGGCTCCGGTCGCGTCTCCAGCCTCAGGACACGGGCAGCTTCCATCGGGCGGGCGGCGCGGGTCAACGGCTTCGGCGCCGATGACGAAGCCGAGGCGGTCTTGTAGGTTGCCCGGCGCAGGCGCGATCGGCTGAGCGACGGTCGCGCGATGGGGAGCCTCCGGCGCGAGCGACCTTTGGCGCCGCGGGGCCGGAGAGGGGGACTGTCCATGAAGGTGCTCGTCGTTTTCGATCATCCGCGCCGCAACTCATTCGGCGGTGCGATCCTCGATGAACTGGTGGCGGGGCTCGGCGAGGCGGGCCATGGCGTCGAGATCGCCGATCTCTATCGCGAGGGGTTCGATCCGCGCATGATCGAGGCGGACGAGCCCGATTGGGGCAATCCGCAGAAGCGCTACAGCGAGGCGGTGCTCGCCGAACAGGCGCGGGTCGAGCGGGCCGATGCCATCGTCTTCGTCTTCCCGGTGTGGTGGTGGTCGGTGCCGGCGATGACCAAGGGCTGGATCGACCGGGTCTGGAACCACGGCTGGGCCTATGGCGGGGGCAAGCTCAAGCTCTCCCGCGCGATGATGGTGGCGACCGGCTCGTCGGACGCCGACAGCTACGCCAAGCGCGGCTATGACGCGGCGATGCGCACGCAATTGCTGACCGGCGTCCTCAAATATTGCGGGACGGAGAATGTCGATCTCGTCCTCATGCTCGATGCGACCGGGGCGGCCGAGATCCGTGCGGGGCATCTGGCCGAGGCGCGGCGTCTCGGACGGGAGTTCGCCTGAAGATGCGGCCGAGAGGCGCGGCTCAGCCGAGCCGCATCAGCGCCATGAGATCGGCCGCGCTCATCACATGACAGTAGATCATGTTGATGATCTCGAGCTCCTTCCTGTGCAACTCGTCTGAGCCGGCGGCGCAACAATCCTCGAGTACGATGACGCCGAAGCTCTCGTCGGCGAGGCTGCGTACCGTGGACGACACGCACTGGTCGGTGAAGATGCCGGCGCAGATCACCGTCTTGATGCCGAGATTGGACAGGATCAGGCGGAGATTGGTGCCGGTCAGCGCCGAATCCGTCGTCTTCGTCACCACGATCTCGTCGCCGACCGGTGCGAGCGCCGGCACGATCTGCGAGGGGCCGTCGTTCTTGGGCAGAAGCAGGTTGTTCCAGCCGGGCATCTTCTGCGACAGCGAGCGGTCGCGGCCGTCGGCGGTATGGCAGGCGATGCGGGCGAACAGGCATTCGATGCCGGCGGCGCGGAAGCGGGCGAGCAGGTCGGCGGTGCGCGGGATCACCTGGCCGTGCATGCGCTCGTGAAACGGCGTCCAGGCATCGTAGCGGCGCCGGTCGTCGGGTGAGAGGCTCGCGCGGTCGGGGCGGGCGAGATAGGTGTTCTGGATGTCGATGACGAGAAATGCCGTCTCGGCCGGTTTCAGCTCCGGATCGGCCGGCTCGGGCGCGCCGTCGTAATAGATCGAGCGGTAGGCGGTCTTCCAGGTCATGGACAACTCTCTCTTGCTTGCTTCATCCGCGGCCGCAGATCAAACGTCCGGCGTTCGCTGCCCTCGCCGCCTTGCGGCGCCGCCGAGCGGATGGGGATCGATGCTCAGAACCGCTTCCTGAAGAGGCCACGGCGGGCATAGACGTCGGCGGCCTCCTCGACGAAGCGGGCCATGCGCTCGGCGCCATAGGTCGCGCGCAGCATGGCGGCGGCGTCCTCGAGCGTGGCGCGGTCGGCGGCCCGTCCGGGGCGCAGCAGCTCATAGACACGCATCACCACGTCCTGCGGCACGGCGACCAGCTCGGAGGCGCGCTCGAGATTACCGGCGAGCATGGGGCGGCCGGCGTCGCGGGCGATCGCCGCCTGCTTCATGAGGGCATCCGCCGTGATGCGCAGATCCTCGATGCCGACATCGCCGGCGATCACGGCGTCGAGCGTGATCTCGTCGAGATGCTTGCCGCGCGGTCCCTCGACGAGGTCCGGCCGGCGCTCGGCGAGTGGATAGTCGGCGGTGGTGAGCTTGTCGTCCGTCATCGGCGTCCCTCCTGCCGGTGCCCGTGGCCTTGCCCGCGCGTGTGCCGCATCTTCGCCCGCCGCGCTGCCCGATCAACTGGTCCGAATCAACCGCCCGACATGGCGCCGACGATGCGGAAGGGCTCGGTTCCGGCCGCGATCGCCTCGGGCAGCGGATGATCGGGCGGGTCATTGGACACGTCCCGGGCGAGCGCAAAATAGCGCACGAAGGGCCGGCGACGAAGCGTTCTCGTATCGCGGATCGTTCCCTTCAGAACCGGGTGATCGGCCTCAACCGCATCCAGCACCGCCTGCGGGGTGACCGGCCGCTCGACCGCGACGGCGATCTCGCCGGTGGTGCCGGCAAGATTGCGCAGGTGATAGGGCAGCACGACGCGCACAGTGGCGCGGGTGTCATCCGCCGGGCCGCTCGCGCCCATCAGATCGCCTGGACCTCGACCGAGGTGACGGGCGGCAGGTCGCGCACGATCGCCTGCCAGGTGTCGCCCTCGTCGGCCGAGCCGTAGACCTGACCGCCCGAGGTGCCGAAATAGATGCCGCAAGGGTCGAGCGTGTCGACCGCCATGGCATCGCGCAGCACGTTCACATAGCAGTCCTCCTGCGGCAGGCCGTTCGTCAGTGCCTCCCAGTCGTTGCCGCCCGAGCGGCTGCGATAGACGCGCAGCTTGCCGTCCGGGGGGAAGTGCTCGCTGTCGCTCTTGATCGGTACGACATAGATGGTTTCGGGCTCATGGGCGTGCACATCGACGACGAAACCGAAATCCGACGGCAGGTTGCCCGACACCTCGTGCCAGCTCTCGCCGGCATCGTCGGAGCGGCAGACGTCCCAGTGCTTCTGCATGAAGAGCGTGTCGGGGCGGCTCGGGTGTATGGCGATGTGGTGCACGCAATGACCGACCTCGGCATGGGGGTCGGGCAACTCGTAGGGCGAGACGAGGCCCTTGTTGATCGGCTTCCAGGTCTTGCCGAAGTCGTCGGTGCGGAAGGCGCCGGCGGCCGAGATCGCCACATACATGCGGCCGGCGACCTTGGGGTCGAGGAGGATGGTGTGCAGGCACATGCCGCCGGCGCCGGGCTGCCAATATTGGCCGCCGCCGTGGCCCCTGAGCCCGGTCAGCTCGTGCCAGCTTCCCGCGCCGTCGCTCGACTTGAAAAGGGCGGCGTCCTCGACGCCGGCATAGACCGTGTCGGGGTCCTTGAGATCGGGCTCGAGGTGCCAGACCCGTTTGAACTCCCAGGGGTGGGGCGAGCCGTCGTACCAGAGATGGGTGCCGACCTCGCCCTCATAGGCGAAGTCCTTGCCGACCGGGGCCCAGGTGCGGCCGCCGTCGTTCGAGCGCTGGATGATCTGGCCGAACCAGTCGCTCTGCTGGGAGGCATAGATGCGCTCGGGGTCGGCAGGCGAGCCCTTCAGGTGATAGACCTGCCAGCCGGCGAAATGGGGACCATCGACGGTCCAGGACTTGCGGGCGGCATCGGAGGTGATGACGAACGCGCCCTTGCGCGTGCCGACGAGCAGACGAACCTTGGTCATGGGTTTTCGGTCCTTGAGGTGGGTCCCGCCTTGAAGGGGCTCTCGCGCTCCGAGGATGAGCAGGAACGGCAGGCCAAGCGAGGCTACAATTTCATCGCACTCACCGCCATCGGGGCAGTGGGTGCAGCGGTGCCGGTCAGGCAGGCGAGGCAAGCGCGGGTGGTATCGGATTTTCCGCCGTCTCGCGGTCCCAGGCCTGGGCGGCGATCCGCCAACGGCCGCCATCCTTGACCAGCAGCATCATCTCGACATTGCGGCCTTTCTCCAAGCCGTTCTCGGTGCTCTCGCAGACGACGACGGCCACCGCCACCGATCCGAAGATGCGCATATCGGTGCCGATCACCTGCTCGTCGAAGGAGGGAAGCGACGTCCGGGCGAGGTCGCTCATACGCGTGCAGAACTCTTCGAGCGAGCGACGGGCAACGGGTCGGGCGGCGGGAAAGAGGCTCGCGGCGGCGAGGAAATCGCTCTTGAAAGCCGCGACGTCCGGTCCCGAACCCGGCGACCAGGACATGCTCGCGAATTGCCGTTCGATGAGCTCGACTATCGCCCGCTCGTCCGCCGCCGCAGCATCCATTGGCGCCCCCGAAATGTCCGCACTCATGCCCTTGTCCACGCGAGGTCGCGCGGATGGATTATCGCTGCAACCGAGAGGGGGCCGGCGCGGTTCCATTGCTGGGCGCTAACGCGAACCGGGCCCTGGCGCTGGCGCCGACCGGGATCTTGGGCTTGCGCCGACGGGGACCTGCCTATGCGCGGAGCGGACAAGCCGGGCGGGGCGCACTGAAGCGCCGCGTCCGGGACTTGCCCGTCGTCATGGAGGCCCGTCGTCATGGTGGCCCGTCGTCATGGAGGCCGGTCTGTCATTGAGGCCGGTCCCTCCCGTGGGGCCGGCTCCTCATCTGGTGAGCGGGACTACCGGCCAAACGGCGGGCCCCGTCCCACTCTACTTCTTGACCTGGCAGAAGGCGGGGCCACTCGCGGCCTGGGCCGAGGATTGACCGGCATCCTCGCACAGACCGAGGCCGAACTCCTTGAAGGCGCGCACCGTCGCGTCGTCGAACCTCTGATTGTCGAGGGCGTCCGAGATGTGAAACGAGGTGCCGGTGCACTCGACACTCTTCTTGGCGGCAAGCGAGGCGGCGTCCTTCTTCTTGCGGGTCGCGTCCAGCGTGCCGAGCGTGCCCGAGGCGTCAGCGGCTCCCGCTTCGACATAGGCGCCGGTCGTGCTGGCGACCAGCAGAGCAAGATTGGTCAGACGCTGATAGAGAGCCTCGGCCTTGGGCTTGTAAGTGTCCTCGTCGAACCCTTTCCTGCCGGCCTTGTCGACGTGGCGAGCGGCGGTGCAGATATCCTGGGCGAGGCTGGTGGTGCCGCCCATGATGAGCGACCGGAAATCGCCCGTGACGGCATGCAGGCCCGCCGGAGTGAGGCGCGTGACATCATAGGCCTTGTCCGAGCCTGTCGCGGCAAAGAGGCCGGCATAGGCATCGAAGCCCGTCCCCTTGCCCTTGAAGCCGACGAGGTTCGCATCGCTGTAGCCTTCGGCGCGGGTGTAGTTCACGAACCACACTGCCGCCCGCAGCAGGTACCAGTCGCTGTACTCGCTGCAGGTCTGGCAGGAGGCGCGCGAGGTTGTGGCGATGCGCTGGATCTGCTCGAAAGTGGTGTCGCGCGCCTCGATCAGCCGGCAGAGAGCCTGCTCCCTGGTGCGGGCCTGCTTCTCGGCATCGGCGAGGCCGAAATTGCCGAGAGCGTACCAATCCTGCCATTTGGCGGCATCGGCGACTTTGGCCGCCGTCAGCGCCGCCGTCGTCGCGGCGATGCAGGGCTCGGCGGCGTTGCCCTCGCTCTTGATCGCGCAGTCGAGGCCCTGGATCGCGAGATTGACCATGTTGCCGGCCATGCCGATGCCCTTGGCATCCTTGGTCATCCAGTCGGTCGCGACGGTCGCGAGATTGCAGACCTCGTCGTCCTTCCAGGCATCGTCGGCTGGGCTCGCCGTCTGCTGCTCCTGCTTCACCGCCTCGTCGCCCCAGCACTGCTTCCAGCCCGAGCAGGCTCCCTCCTTGTTGTTCTGGTAGAAGAGCAGCGTCTTGCAGAAACCGGGCGATTTCGGCTGCTCGACGGCGACGTCCTTGCCGTCCTTGTCCTTGCGCATGCCGAGGCACTCATTGTCCTTCAGCGATGCCGGCTTGGTGTCGGCGAGCGCGACAGTGCCCGAGAGCAGAAGACCGGCGATTGCCGTGAGGATACCGATACGAAGGCTGCCAACCATTTTTCATTCCTCCCTTACGCAATACGGATCGGGGGCTCGCCGCCACGACCGGAGAGCCGAAGTCGGTCGATCACTTGAAGGCGCTGTAATCGGGAACCTGATGGCCAAGACCGTCGAAAGCGGCCCGGCAATTCTGGTCGAAGAAGGCCCGTGACACGAAGGTCTCGGCGAAGTCGCTCTCGTCGTCGGCGGGCGTGCGTTGCGGCAGAGCCGCGAAGGCGGCGAGAATGGTCTGCAGATCGGTGATCGCCTCGTCGCTGTCTTTCCTCTCGGCGGCACTCCACTGCAAAATGATCTCCGCCGCGTCCTCGATCGCCCTGAAGGTCACATTGCGCTTGACGACGAAGTAGCGGTTCCGCGGATCGACGAGGACGCCGGTCGCGGTGCCGGCCCCGGCAACGAGCACATGGTAGAGGCCGAGCAGCCTGCATCGCCGGCAGGAGAAGTCGCTACCGGCGCCGAGATAGAGGGTCTGCCGGAGGATCTGCTCGGGCAGGCCGAAGAGCGGTGTCAGGACCAGATTGGGATCGTAGGCGGCGCCCGGCTTGCTGACGAGGCCGACACCCTCGGAAAGAAGCGGGAAATAGCCATAGAAGGCAAGCCCGCCGGGATCGACGACCTTGCCGTCGGCATCTTTGAGCTCGGGGACCTGGAGGCTGCTGACCTCGTTGGCGGCATCGAGAAGCGTGCGCAGGCCGAGGAACCTATTGCGCGCCTCTTCGTCCGGCAGCCTCGCCCGGATCGCGGCATCGTGCTCGGTGATCCACTTGTCGCGGGCCGCGTCGATGTCGCAGAGGGCGAAGACAGGCTTCGGCGGCACCGCCGCCTTAACCTTGCAGGCACCACTGCCCTTGTCGTCCGGATCGTATTTCTTGAGGAGTGCGACCACGTCCCCGACGGGCTCTGTGCCGGCGTAGCTTTCCTTGGTGGCGGAGAGAAAGGCGCTGAAGGCGTCCGGGCCGGTGCTCGAGCGGTTGCTGCCCCAGAACCCATCGATGTCGCCCGACAGGCAGCCCAGCCGTGTGAGCTGGTACTGAACGGCTTCGGCGGGCTTCTGGAAGCGCTGATACTGCTTCTGGCGCCAATCGACGGCGGATTTCAGCTGATCGGCGGTAAGAACAGGCTCCTTGCCGGCCTCATATGGGTAGGCATCCGCCCTGGGAGGACCTGCGAAACTGACGAACGCAGCCACCAACGTCCCGACCAACATGGCCAGGTACACACGTCCCGACATAGCCTTACTCCCTCGACCCACCTGATATTCTTATGGACGCTGTCGCCCAAATCGCGGGACTCTTCCCCCAAAAAGGAAGCCACCCGACAGGCAAGACACGCGGCAATCCCCCGATTGCGTAAGGTCATTCTGAGGATAATGGCGTCAGTACCAAGGCAAGGCAAGCCCTTATTCCAGATGAGCCGGACCGGCGGCGCGCAGTGGTGAGCGGAACGGTGGATCAGGTATTCGCTGTCGAGGCTGCCGATGATCTGCCGATCCTGATATTCGCCAGCGTCTCGGTGGCAGGTGCAGGGCTGCGACTGGTGACCACCTCGTCCCAGTATTGCGGGAAACGGGTCAAGCGGAGTTTGCCGGCGAATTCGACGACCTTGCCGCGCTCGACTTCGGAAAGCGACTGCGTCTTCTCGAGCGTGTCCACCTTCTCGGTGATCAGTTTGCGTTTGGCGTCGAGGGCGTCGTTGAGGTCGAACAGGCTCTGGGGCGCATAGACGGGGAGCGATTTCGTCATCCGCTCGAATACGCTCGCCGAGATCACGGCGTGCAGGGGGAGCTGGCGCGGCCGGTAGGTGAACATCCTCGAGACATAGCTGCGGAGCTGACCGAGCGTGTCGGGGTAGATGAGGGTGGTCGCGGCCGTCGCCCTGGCGGCCGCCGCAGAATCGAGCCCGTTCGCCGCATCGAGGATGACGCCCCAGCTCTCCTCGCCGGGCGCCGAGGAGCCGTCGGCGGCATAGCCGCTCGAGATGCGCCGGAGCAAGAAATCGAACGGCACGTCCGACAGACGGTCTGTCGCCCAGCCGCCCCCGACGCCGGCATGGCCGCCGGCGAACCAGACCTCGACGATGCGCTCGGGTCGGATCGGATCGGGATCCATCAGCGTCGGCTCGAACTCCTGCCGCTCCTCGTCGAGGGCGAGCATGTGATAGGCCTGCCTGACATTGTCGGGCACCGAGAGATCGTGGAGCAGATTGAGCTGCTGGAAATTGATCCCGGCGATGGTCTTGGCGATGCCGAACGAGCCGACCGTGTCGAAGCAGCCGAGCACGTCGATGTCGACCTTGTTGACGGTCTTGGAGGGCCAGATGGTCCAGTGGCGCCCGAACAGGCGGAGCGACCAGATCGATTTGGGTGCGCCGCGCTTGTCGATCATGCCAGACAGGATGCGGGCGCTGGCGGCGCCGCGGCTGAAGCCGAAGATGTAGAGCCGGTCGCCCGGGCGCCAGACGCGCATGACGTCGAGATAGGCACGCTCGATGATGCCGGCGGCGCCGAAGCCGGTCGCCTGCGCGAGCGTGCCCATCAGGGGATCGTTGTCGTATTTGTTGCCGATGCCGGTGTAGTAGAGCGCGACCTGGCGATCCTTGTAGGTCTTGCAGAGCGTGGCGTCGAACCGGCCGGTCGGGGCGAAGCTGCCGCCGGCATCGGCCTTCAGCATCCGGAAGAGCTTGAAGATGTTGGTCTGGGCGCTGAGGCCCATATCGTACTGGTCGGGCGTGTTGCTGGTGCCGTCGAGACAGACGACGATGTTCTTCGGCGCCTTGCCGGTCCAGGTCGGATTGACCTTCAGCAGGTAGTAGAGGAATGGCAGGCCGAGCACGACGACGTTCCAGTGCCGCCAGTCGAGATAGTCGAACTTGAAGAATTGTCGCGAGACGATGGCGATGCCGAGGGCGGCGAGGCCGTACCAGACGACGCGGTTCCAGGCGGCGACAGGGACGAAGCTGACAAAGCGTGGCGGGGCGGCGGAGTGGCGGCGGAGCCGGCTCGCGAGGAGGACGACGACGAGCTGGGCGACGAGGAAACTCGATATGCCGGAGGCCAGCCAGTCGGCCGAGGTCTGCTCGGTCAGTCGACGTGCCGATGCGGCCGGTCAGCGAGCGGAACAGCATGAAGGCGACGAAGGCCATGCCGAACCAGGTCCAGAACGACCGTCGGTAGATCATGCCGGCGATGCCGGGCACGAGCGCGAAGGCGAGCGCCGTCAGCAGGCTCCACAAGGTGGTGGTCCAGTGCGAGCCGAAGGCGGTGGCGATGTCCTCGAGGAAGAGCTTCACGAGGGCCGGAAACATGCGGCCGAGATAGCGCGCCGTCGCCTCGTTGTCGCCGGCGTAGAGATTCTCGAAGGACGAGAGCGGCATCTCGTTCCAGAAATCGCGCTTCTGGAAGTCGTCGCGCAATTTCGCGCGCATGGCGAGATCGTGGCCGTGGGCGGCGCACAGGGCGCGATAGTTGGCCGGCTCGACAGGGAGATCGGCAGAGCCGGTGGCGGTGGTCGCGGCAGGGCCGGCGACGGCACTGCAGGAGCGCTCGAACTCGGCGAGCAGCAGCTCGCGGCTCGGCGGCAGCCAGTAGGCGATGAAGATGATGCCGGCGACGACGAGCAGGAGAAACGGGACGAATTTGGAGCCCTTGCTGACCTTCAAGAGGGCGGTGACGTCCTGGCCCGTCGTCGCGTCGGACGCAACGTTCTCACCGACCTTTGCACCGACTTGGGCACCGACCTTAGACATCCGACGCAAACCCCAGCTCGACACGTGCTTGCCGGCAGCAATGCCATCGCGGCGATCTGTCAGGCATGAATGGCCGACAGGCTCCGCCCGATATGCTCGGGATGCGAGATTGGACCCTCGGGATGGGATAGAAAACTACGTAATGATCTCAGAGACACGCATTCCCACCGGGTGTTGCAACGCGGCCGCGCACTCGCCCGATGCGTGTAGCGATCCCGATTGCCGGCAGGCACGGTCCGGGGCCGCCTGAAGCTCAGCGCCGCCGGGCCCTGCCGGAATCGGGGTCGACCTGCAAGGCCGAGACGTCGACGGCCTCGAAGTCGGCGCCCTTGAGGCGGCGCAGCTCGGCGAGCCGATCGTTGTTCCAGCGATCATCCGGCGCACCGGTGATGAACCAGGGCGAGCCGTTGTCGGCGAGCATCATGCCGTAGGTCTGGAGTGCCCTCAGGATCACCTGGACCTCGGGCGAGAAGCCGGAGAGGTCGTAGTCGGCCCGCAGGCGGAAGCGCTGGCCCATGGCGGGAAGCGCCGGATCGTCGTCGTCGGAGGCGAAATGGCGGGCGGGCCAGACATAGGCGCTGCGCGTGCGCGGCGCGGTGAAGCGCAGGGCGTGACGGATCTCGCCGTCGGCCACCTCGTCGTAACGGACGAGACCGGGGAAGATCGGCAGGCCGCTCGCATCAGCGCTCGTCCAGCCATCGACGCGCAGCTCGTGGCCCTCGAGGTCGAAGCGGGCGGCGGCGATGGCGCTCCAGCTTCCGTCGCTGCGGGGCGCGGCCTTGTAGAGCTCGTAGAGCGTGCAGCTCTCCTCCTGGACGACGATGACATGGCGGTCGCCGGTGCTTTCGCGCCCGCCCTCGATCGGGGCGTCGGCCGGGATCGGATAGGGGCCCTTGTCGCTCTCCCCGGCAATCGGCGTCTCGCCGCCCACGGGGGTGAAACGGATGCGCACCTTCGGCTGCTTCATCGGCACGACGACGAAGGGCATACCGATCGGGCCACCTTCATAGAGACCGGCGCCGAAGTCGGGCCAGGCCGGCTTGTCGGCGCCGATGCTCGCCACATAGTCGTCCGAGCGCGGATGCACGGGCAGATGGTCGATCGGGGTGTTCCAGATGCTGTCGGCGGGAAAGACCCGGCAGCCGGAGATGGTCGGCGAGGTCGCCAGGGAGCGTCCGTCGGTCTCGGCCGTGGCGTTGGGGGCGGTGTCGGGGCTGCCGGGCGAGGCGCCATCGTCGGCCGACAGCGGTGTCGCCGTCGCAAGCGCAAGCAAGGCGGCGAGGAGAAAGGCGGGAGGCCGCGCGATCTTCATGGTTCGGGCTTTCTCGGATTCGAGGCCGTTCGGGATGCGGGCAAGATGCGAGCATCGGAACGGTGACGCCGATCCGGAGACGAGCTCCGACCGATCAGGTGATCGACGACCGCCGAGCACCGTCTTCTAGCGCAAGCCGGGCGAGGGCGGAACGGGGTGGCGTGTAACAGTCCAGCACAGGCGGGCAGGCCCGGTGAGGGGACGTCCCCCGCGGGTCGAGACCACCGCCGATCCTCAAAGGTCGATCTCGACCTCCTCGGGAGCGGCGCCGTCCGCAGTCATCCCGGTCTCGATGGCGTAGATCAGCGCGACGCGGGCATGATGACGGGCGCCATTGGCCTCGCCGCGATAGGGCACGACGACGGGCTCGGGCAATTCGCCCCGGACATAGGCGGCGGCGTTCCGGCCCATGCCGCGATAGTGCTCGAGCCGGGTGATCGGCGCGTTGGAGAAGAGCTCCAGATTGTTGTGCGGCAGGCGGTCCTTCTGATGGATGACGGCGGTGCCCTTGGCCTGGATGCCGATGCCGATGCCCGAGCCCGAGAGGCGGGCCGCCGACAAACCGAGGAAAGAGGTGTCGGCGGTATGGTGCATGCGCACGATGCGCGGACGGGCGCCGCCCTCGCGGATGCCGGCGACGAGCTCGGCGAGGACGGCCGAGAGCGGATGGCCGGCGAGGGTCTGGTAGAGCTTGAGGCCGAAGGCCGGCGAGATGCCGATCACCACCTCGCCAGATGCGGTGCCGATGCCGGCTTCGCCGACGGTGCGGTAGGCGATGCGCTTGGCCTCGGCGGCGCGATGCGCGCTTTCCGAGCGTAGCACCTCCTTCTGGTCGAGCACGTCGCGGATGCCGGCGAGCTCGCGCCGCCGCGTCTCGTCGACGCGATAGCCGCTGCCGGGGCCGCGATAGTCGTTCGGATCGTTGATGGCGGAGATGACGCGGCCGTCGCGCACCACCGAGGAGGTCTGCAGGTAGTCGCCGGAGATGCGCAGCTTGACGAGGCTGAGCAGGTGTCCGGCCTCGTCGCGAAAGCCGCGGGCGGCGAGCGCGCGGATGACCTCGACGACGGTGATGCGTTTCTGCTGGATCGCCTCGGAGATGAGGGCGACATCGCGCGGCCAGTAGCTCTCGGTCTCGTCGGAGCCGGATGCTGCGACCACGCTCGACTTCATGGCGGCGGTCGGTGTCGCCAGATCGAGCTCCTCGAGCACGGCCGACAGGGCCTCGACGGCGCGCTTGCGCAATTCGAGGGCGCGCGCCTCCTCGACCGGCGTGAGGCCGCCGTCGGCCTCGAAGTCGCGCTGGAGCACGAGATAATCCTCCAGCTCCTCGCCGTTCAGCAGCGAGGCGTTGAAGGAGTTGTCGTATTTGAGGATCGAGCCGAAGCCCGAGCAGATGAGATCGGAGCCGGCAATGAGATAGGGCAGGATCTTTGCGCCGACGCGGATCTCGCTCTCGGAGGCGCGGGCGTCGTTGCCCGAGGCGCATTCGAGATCGAGCCAGACGGCGAGCAGGTTCTCGGCCATCAGCTCGCGCATACCACTCGGCACGGTGCAGGTGAGCGGGGCGCCGTCGATGCCGCCGTTCTGGGTGCCCTGCGCGCCCATCGCCCGCTGCAGGCAGAGGCAGCGCGCCTCCAGATAGAGCAGCGATTTCTGCTCGTGGAAACCCATCAGGAGCTCCGAGCCCGCCCCGGAGGTGCAGCGCATCTTGATGCCGCGGGAGGCATAGGCGGCAGCCAGAAAGGCCTTCGACCAGGGCGTGTCGTCGCCGTCGATGAAGCTGCGCTCGGTGCCGTAGACCGAGACCGTCTCGGCATAGGAGGTGAAGCCGGCCATGCCGATGGCGAGCTCCTCGGCCTCCTCCGAAGAGCACTGGAAAAGCGTGCCCCAGCGGCCGACCGAGGCGCCGACGGCGCAGGCGAGCGCGTTCGACCAGGCATTGCGCGAGACGCGCATCGTCGTCTCGATCTCGTCGAAGCCGAGCGCGACGGCGACGGCGGCGTCGGCGGCGAGCTGCAGCGGATCGTCCTTGGCGTTGGTGACATGCGCCTGATTTCCGGGCGTGCGGCGCGCGCGCATCTTGGAATAGGCGAAGGCGATCTCGATCGATGAGAGATGCGAGACGACCTCGGCGAGGCGGGCGGGCGTCAGGCCATGGGCGAGGCGGACCAGCCGCTCGCGCGGCACGGTCATGTCGACCAGCATGCGGGCGATCTCGAGCGAGGGCATCGCCATCGCCTCGCCGGCGACGCCCGGGTCGATGTGGTGGCGGGCGATGAAGGCGTCGATCATGTCGAAGTCGCCGGCCGGCACGCCATCCATGACGGCGACCTCACCGTTCTTCAGGACGAGGCCGGCCTTGGGATCGTGCGGGCTCGAGAAGGCGGCAAAGCCGTTCTCGGGATCCTCGATAGCGAAGCGATCGAGGCGCAGCGGGCGCTCGTCCCAGTCGGAGAAGCGCTTCCAGCGGTTGACGCTCACGGGCGGCTTGTCCTGCATGGCGGCTCGGCTCCAGAGGATCCATCGGGCGCGGTACGGCGTCAGCGTTCGCGATCAGCGGCCGCGGTGACGCCCGAGGAAGGATTTCAGCACCGGATAGTAGAGCTGCGGGTCCTCATAGAAGGGCACGTGGCTCGAATTGGGGAAGACGTGCAACTCGGCGTCCTTCAGCGCGTGCCTCATGCGCATCGCGCAGGCCGGCGTCTGCTCGTCGTAATGGCCGAGGGTGATCAGTACCGGCACCTCGATGCGGGGCAGGTCGGCAAGGCGGCTCCAGTCCCTGAGATTGCCGATATAGAGAAACTCGTTGGGACCCTGCATGGTGGTGTAGGGGCCCATGTTCCAGTCGCCGAGCGAGCGTGTGACCGGGGCTGGATAGTCCATCAGCCGGCAGACGTGACGGTAGTTGAGCACGGTGATCGCGCCCATATATTCGGGGTGGCTGGTCGTGCCGTCGGCCTCGTGGCGCTGCATCATGGCGACCGCCTCGGGACCGAGCGCGGCCTTCAGCCGGTCGAGCTCGAGGGAGAGATGGGGGATGTCGGCGACGGTGCTCGACAGGATGAGCGAGCGAAGCGCGTCGGGGTGCGTCAGTGCGTATTCGATCGACAGCCAGCCGCCCCAGGAATGACCGAGCAGATGCACACGGCCGAGGCCGAGCGCGGTGCGCACCGTCTCGACCTCGCGGACATAGCGGGTGATGTCCCAGAGCCGCGGATCGGTCGGCCGGTCGGAGCGGCCGCAGCCGAGCTGGTCGAAGGCGACGACGCGGAAACCTTCGTCGACGAGGCAGGAATGGGCCTCGCGCAGGTAGTCGCACGGCAGGCCGGGGCCGCCGTTGAGCAGCAGCAGCGTGTCCTCGCCATGGCCGAAGGAATAGGTGACGATCCGGTAGCCGTCGACCATCACCTCGATGGTCTCGTCAGGCGGCATCTCGCGCCACATGGCGGCCTCCATTCCATGGCGATCCTCAACCGCGCGACGCGGATCGTGCGATCATCGTCGGCGACGATGCGGGTCCATCGACGAGGGCCGCGTCGTCGGGGAAGTGAGCCGTCGGGCGGGCGGCGCTGTCAAGCCCGCCTCGCCTCATGTCAAGCAGGCGACGGCCGCAGGACATAGGCTCAAGGTAGAAGGGGCTTGCCACACCCCGGACAGGCACGCACTATCAGCGTGCCCCTCAGGAAAGGCGGCTACGGGCAGGGCGTAGCCATAAAACAAGCGAGCGCGGCTTTCCTCCTGCAGCAGGCATCGAGCCGCGATACGTCTTCAGGGAGGTCTCGACCGATGACGAAGAACGGCATCACGCGGCGCAACTTCATGCAGCAGTCGACGGCGATGGCCGCCGCCTTCGCCGCCGGGGGCGCGGCGGGGCTCGGCCTCGGCTCGCCGGCCATGGCCGCCCGCGACAAGGAGCTCAATATCCTGTGCTGGGAGGGCTACAACTCCGCGCAGGTGCTCGATCCGTTCCGCTCGGCCAAGGGCGCGACCGTCAAGGCCGAGAGCCTCACCAACGATCCGACCATGATCAACCGGCTGCGCGCCGGCGAGATCAATGTGTGGGATCTCATCAACGTCAACAATCCCTGGGCACGCAAGATCATGCTGCCCGAGAAGCTGATCAAGCCGCTCGACCGGGCGCGCTTCGAGCCGTTCTTCGACAAGATGATGCCGGCGTTCAAGCCGCCCTATCGCTGGGCGATGGACGAAAGCGGCAGCGAGCTGATCGGCATGGCGCAGCGCTTCGGGCCCTACTCGTTCGTCGTCAACACCGACAAGATCAGCCGGCAGATGGCGGAGGATCAGGGCTGGGACCTGTGGAACGACGCGGGGCTCGCCGGCAAGTACGGCATCCTCGAGTCGGACGATTGGAACGTGTTCGACATCTGTGCGATCTCCGGCTTCGATCCCTTCAAGGTGCACACCGACGACGAGGTGGCGAAGTTCACCGAGACGGCCAAGCGGGTGTTCGCCAACAAGAAGCTGGTCGGCGACATCGCCACCAACAACCAGGCGCTGGTCTCGGGCGAGATCGACTTCTATCTGACGGGCGGCACCTACTCGGTCTCGCCGGCGCGCGCCGACGGCTACAAGAACCTGCGCGGCATCACGCCCAAGAAGGGGCCGATGGCCGGCGGCAAGGGCGGCATCGCCTGGATCGAGATCACCTCGGTCGTCAACAATCCGGACGTGTCGCCGCTCGCCGAGGAGTTCCTCGCCTATGTGCAGGACCCGACCATGGCGCACACCGTCGCCTTCGCCGAAGGCACGTTCAATCCGGTGACGCAGATGGGCAATCCCGACTGCTTCAAGCTCTTCACCGCGGACGAGCTCGACGCCATCCAGTGGGATAGCCTCGAGGAGGAGATGGCGGGTTGCGTCGAGTACGACATCGTGCCCGACTACGACAAGCTGCTCGATATCTGGAACGAGGCCAAGAAGGCCTGAGACCGGATCGGATCGCTCCGGCCGCCCGCTCGCTCTTGCGTCCGGGCGTGCGGCCGGAGTGCCGACGGCGCCCGCGGGCCGGAGGCGTGGCGATTCGCGCCGACGGCCGGGATGGCCGGGGCACGACCGTGACGCGGGTCGCCGGGTGGCCTCGCGGACTTTCAAGCAATCCCCAAGGATGCACGACGGACCGATGCCCGAGCCGACTCCCATTCTCGAGCTCAGACGCCTGACGAAGTCGTTCGGCAAGCTCAACGCCGTCGACGGCATCGACCTCAAGATCGGCGAAGGCGAATTCTTCACCATCGTCGGACCATCCGGCAGCGGCAAGACCACGCTGATCCGCATGCTCGCCGGCATGGAGCAGCCGACCGGCGGCGACATCCTCTTGCGCGGCGAGCGCATCAACGAGACCCCGGCCAACAAGCGGCCGACCTGCATGGTGTTCCAGTCGCTGGCGCTGTTTCCGCATCGCACGGTCGGCGAGAACATCGAGTTCTCGATGAAGATCCGTGGCGTCGCGTCGGCCGAGCGCCGCGAGCGGGCCATGGCGCTGCTCAGGCAGCTTCGCCTGCCGGAGAGCTATTACGGCAAGAGCGTGCTCAAATGCTCGGGCGGCGAGCGCCAGCGCGTCGCGCTCGCCCGCGCGCTCGCCTACGATCCGCAGATCCTGTTCTTCGACGAGCCGCTCTCGGCGATCGACTACAAGCTCAGGAAGACGCTCGAGAAAGAGCTGAAGGACATCCACCGCGAGACCGGCAAGACGTTCATCTACATCACCCACAGCCTCGAGGAGGCGATGGTGATGAGCGACCGGATCGGCGTCATGCGGGCGGGGCATCTGGTGCAGGTCGGCTCGCCGAACGAGATCTACTCGGCGCCGAAGTCCCGCTTCGTCTCGGAGTTCATCGGCGACGTCAATGTCATTCCCGTCGAGCGCGCGGGCTCGGGGCGGCTGCAGGCGCCGACGTTCAAAGCTGAGTTCGCCGGACCCGATACGTCAAACGGCCTCGACCGCGGGCATCTGGTCATCCGGCCTGAGTTCGTGCGCTTCCTGAAAAGCCCGGCGGAGGCCGACAACAGCCTGAAGGGACGGCTCTACAACGAATATGCGCTCGGCAGCCGCATCCAGTACCAGGTGCGGGTCGGCGATCATGTGTTCGTCGTCGAAAAGTTGAGGCAGCAGGCCTTCGACGGCCGGCTCGACGACGAGGTGACGATCGGCTGGGACGCCCGCGACAGCATTCTGGTGGGTGACTGATGGGCGGCGACCGGCGGGGAGTTCTGGCGGAGGCGGGATTCCGATCGGCAGTGCCGATCCTCATCTTCTTCCTCATCGGGTTCGTCGCGCCGCTCGTCGGGGTGGTGATCTACTCGTTCATGCCGCCGCGGACCTTCTCGATCCTGCAGGCGCCGACGATCGAGAACTACGAGACCATCTTCTCGGGCACCAGCTATGTGTCGTTCCTGTGGTCGCTCGGCCTTGCGACGCTGACGGTCGTCATCCTGGCGCTCGTGTGCTATCCGGTCGCCTACGGCATCGCGCGCGTGTTCGGCCGCTGGGCGATGCTGGTGACCCTGCTCTTCACCATCCCGCTGTTCGTCTCGGAGAACATCCGCCTCTATGGCTGGATCCTGTTCTTCATCAAGAACGGCGTGCTCTACGGTACGCTGAAGTCGCTGTTCGGCGTCGAGACGGAGAGCATCCTCTTCACGATCCCGGCGATCATCCTCGGCATGGTCTATGTCTACCTGCCCTTCATGCTGTTCCCGATGGTGCTCGGCGTGTCGATGGTGCCGGACGACACGCGCGATGCGGCGGCCGATCTCGGCGCGTCGCGCTGGCAGGTATTCCGCGAGGTCGAGTTGCCGCTGTCGATGCCGGGCATCATGATCGGCTGTCTGCTCACCTTCGTGCTGGCGATCGGCGCGATCGCGGAGGCCAAGGTGCTCGGCGGCCAGCGCATCATCCCGATCACGCACGACATCGAGATCGCCTTCACCTATTCGCAGAACTGGCCGCTCGGTGCCGCGCTCGCGGTGCTGCTGATGCTGGTGGTCGGCACGCTGGTGCTGACGGTGCTGTGGCGCTTCGACCTCGACAAGATCCTCGGGAGGCGCTGAGGCATGACCGGCCGCGAGCAGCGTCTCAGGCATTCGCTCATCACCGCATGGACGCTGGCGGTGATCGTGTTCGTGTATCTGCCGGGGGTGTGCATCTTCCTCGCCTCGATGACGGCGAGCCGCTACTTCACCTTCCCGATCCCCAAATGGGGCTTCTCGTGGTGGGAGAAGACCTTCAACTCGATCGAGGTGCACCAGCTTCTCGAGACCTCGATCACGATCGCGCTCTGCGTCACCGTCGTCGCCGTGGTCATCGCCTTCTTTGGCGCGCTCGCCTTTGCGCGCTACAACTGGCGAGGCCGCTCGATCTACCAGAGGCTGGTGCTGCTGCCGATTTTCTTCCCGCAATCGGTGCTCGGGCTTGCGCTCTTGCTCTGGTTCAACGCGCTCGGGCTCGATCTGTCGTGGAAGACGGCGGTGTTTGCGCATCTCGTCTGGATCATTCCGGTGGTGACGCTCGTCATCTCGATCCAGGTCTACAGCTTCGATCCGGCACTCGAGGAGGCGGCGTTCGATCTGGGCGCGTCGCGCTGGCAGGTGTTCCGCGAGGTCACGGTGCCGGTGCTGTTTCCTGGCATCTTCTCGGGCAGCCTGTTCGCGTTCCTGCTGTCCTGGGGCAATTTCCCGCTGTCGCTGTTCACGACCGGCGCCGACACGACGGTGCCGGAATATCTCTACGCCAAGATGGTCGCGGGCTATACGCCGGGCGTGCCGGTGCTCGGCACGGTCTCGACGATCGGGGCGACAGTCCTGCTGCTCGGCGGCTATGGATTGATCCTGCTGATCCGCAGGCGGCGCGAAGGGCGCGATCAGATCGCCGCCGACGACGATCCGCGGCTCGCGGCGGCGGCCGGCGGCAGCGGCCGAGGCTCGGGCGGCGGTGCCGGCGGTGGTGCGGCGGCCGTCTCGGCACTGGCGGCCACGGCGACAACCGCGGTTGCCGGCATCACCGCAGCGGCTGCACCCGGCGCCATCGGCTCGGCCCGCGCTGCAACACCCGTCACGACACAGAACCTCAGCACGGAGGACGACACCATGCTCACATCGATCCGCGGCCGCACCGTCATCGTTACCGGCGGCTCGAAGGGAATCGGCAAGGGAATCGCCACCGTGTTCGCCCGGCAGGGCGGGAACGTGCTGATCGTCGCGCGCCATCTCGACCAGGCGACGGCCTGCGTCAACGAGATGAAGGCGGCCGGCTACAATGCCGCGCCCTTTGCCGGCGACGTGACGAAGTGGGAGGACATGCAGCGGATGGCGAAGACCGCCGCAGATCTGTGGGGCGGCATCGACATCCTGTGCGCCAATGCCGGCATCTTCCCACAGGTGAAGCTGGAGGAGATGACCGAGGACACCTGGGCGCAGGTGATCGACACCAATCTGAAGGGCACGTTCCTGTCGGTGAAGGCGTGCATCCCCGAGCTGAAGCGCTCGAACCAGGGACGCATCATCCTCACCTCGTCGATCACCGGACCGGTGACGGGCTTCCCCGGCTGGGCGCATTACGGCGCGACCAAGGCCGGCCAGCTCGGCTTCATGCGGACGGCCTGCATGGAGCTCGCCAAATACGGCATCACCGTCAATGCGGTCATGCCCGGCAACATCAAGACCGAGGGCCTCGCCGATCTCGGCGCCGAGTACGAGGCGTCGATGGCCTCGTCGATCCCGCTGAAGCGGCTCGGCACGGTCGAGGACATCGGCAATGCGGCACTGTTCTTCGCCTCCAAGGAGGCGGGCTATGTGACTGGCCAGACGATCATCGTCGACGGCGGCCAGATCGTGCCGGAATCGCTCGACGCGCTGGCGCAGGCCTGACGCGCTGGCGCAGGTCTTACGCTTGCAGATCTGGCGCTTGGCGCAGATCTGACGCGACGACCGATCGGGGTGACCGCCCGGAGCGGGCGCCGGGCGACAGAGATCGCCACGACGCCCCCACGCGGCGGGTCAGCGCTGCGCCGTCCGCCAGTCGGGATGGATCCAGGGCTTCAGGTTGGAGGCCGGCAGCGGGTCGCGGCCGAGGATGTGATCGGCCGCCTTCTCGCCGGTCATGATCGAGGGCGCGTTCAGATTGCCGTTGGTGACGCGCGGGAAGATCGAGCTGTCGGCGACGCGCAGGGCGTCGACGCCGATGACCCGCAAGGCGGGATCGACGACGGCTTGGGGATCGTCGGCGGCCCCCATCCGGCACGAGCCGCAGGGGTGGTACGCGCTTTCGACATGCTCGCGCACGAAGCCGTCGATCTCGTCGTCGGACCTGACATCGGCGCCAGGCTTGATCTCGCTCTCGAAATAGGGCGCGAGGGCTTTCTGCTCGAAGATCTCGCGGGTGAGGCGGATGCAGGTGCGGAAGTCGGCGCGGTCGTCGGGATGCTCCAGATAGTTGAAGAGGATCGAGGGGGCTTCGCGCGGGTCGACCGATTTCAGTGCGATGCGGCCGCGCGACTTTGCCCGCATCGGGCCGACATGGACCTGGAAGCCATGGCCGAGCGCGGCGAGCTTGCCGTCGTAGCGCACGGCGGCGGGCAGGAAGTGATACTGGATGTCGGGATATTCGACGCCGGCGCGAGAACGGATGAAGCCGCAGGATTCGAAATGGTTGGTGGTGCCGAGGCCGCGCCGGAGGAACAGCCATTCCGCACCGATCAGCGCCTTGGAAAAGAGGTTGAGCTTGCTGTTGAGCGAGACGGGCGCGCGGCAGGCCGCCTGCATGTAGATCTCGGCGTGGTCGTGCAGATTGCGGCCGACGCCGGGGCGGTCGGCGAGAACGGGAATGCCGAAGGCCGACAATTCCGCGGCCGGCCCGATGCCTGACAGGAGCAGGAGCTTGGGCGAGTTGATCGAGGAGGCGGCGAGGATGACCTCGCGGCGCGCCTTGACGAACGAGACCTGACCGACGCGCTCGATCTCGACGCCCTTGGCACGGCGGCCGTCGAACAGGATGCGGCGGGCGAGGCCCTTGACGACACGGACATTGCCACGGGCGATCGCCGGCTTCAGATAGGCGTTGGCGGCGGACCATCGGCGGCCCTTGTGGACCGTCATCTCCATGGCGCCGAAGCCTTCCTGGCGCTCGCCATTGTAGTCGGCCGTCACGCCGTAGCCGGCCTCGCGGCCTGCCTCGATGAAGGCGTTGTAGAGCGGGTTGCGCATGCGGCCGCGGCGGACATGCAAGGGGCCATCGGTGCCCCGCCAGCCGGCCTCGCCGCCGTGCGATGTCTCCATCCGCTTGAAATAGGGCAGGACGTGGCGGTAGCCCCAGCCGCTCGCCCCTTGCGCCTCCCAGTGGTCGAAATCGCAGGCATGGCCGCGGACATAGACCATGCCGTTGATCGAGGAGGAGCCGCCGATCACCTTGCCGCGCGGTGTGACGAGCCGGCGTCCACCCAGATGGGGCTCGGGATCGGATTTGAAGCCCCAGTCGTAGAGCGGCATGTTCATCGGATAGGAGAGAGCCGATGGCATCTGGATGAGGGGGCCGGCATCGGAGCCGCCGAACTCGATGACGATCACCGAGTTGCGTCCGTCCTCGCCCAGCCGATAGGCCGTCGCACAGCCGGCCGAGCCTGCGCCGACGATCACATAGTCCGCCTCGAGTGCGCCCGTCATCCTCCGCCCCTCCCCACGACGCGATGTCCCCGCGGCCGTCCTTGATCGGCGGCCGGCTGCCACTCCTGATCGGGAACCGCCCGAGCCTGTCCGGTCCGGTTCTCGATCAGCATCCATATGCTGCGCTCGACGGTCGAGGCCGCCGCCTCGGCGCCTGGATGCTCACCGCTCAGCGCGTAGTGCAGCCACTGGCCGTCGATGAGCACGGCGATCAATTGCGCGAGATCCTGTGCTGCCTCGCGCTCGAGCCCGAGCTGCAGGAGCACGCTCCTCAGATTGCTGCCGAGCCGGCGCTGATAGATGCGCCAGAGATGGGCGGCAGCCGGCGAGGCGGGGACCTGCATGTAGAAGGCGAGCCAGGCCGAGATCAGGCTCGGCTGGAGCTGGGAGCGGGCGAAATTGCCGCGAACGAGCGCGCTCAGCCGCGCTTCGGCGGTCTCGGCCTGGCGCAGGCGCGTGACGACCTCCTCGCCGAGCAGGCGGAAGAGATGGCGCATGGCGGCGGCGAGAAGCTGCTCCTTGGAGCCGAAATAGTGATGCGCGAGGCCATAGGAGACGCCGGCGCGCCGGGCGATCTCGGCGACCGTGACCCCGCAATAGCCTTCGGCATGAATGGCCTCGATGGCCGCGCCGATCAGCGCACGGCGCCTGACCGGCTCCATTCCCGTTCTCGCCATGGCCCGTTCCTCATCGAATGGGCCAGGATAAGAATGATTGACTGACGGATCAATCAAAAAGAAACGCCGTGCCGGTCGGGGTTTTCGACGCGCCGAGGAGTGGCGTCCGAGGTCGGGCAGGCGGGGCCGGCCGGGACCCTCAAGGCGTGGAGCGGGCCATGACCTCGCCTCGACCGACCTGCACGCTGCAGTTGCGGCCGGCCGTGTCGGACCGTTCCCGCTAGCGGTCGGACAGGGAGAAGGGCGCGCAGCGCCGGTATGATGGCGGGCGAAATCCAGGGCACCGCCCACCACCGGTCCGATCGACGCGTGGCACGCTCGGCGGACGCGCCGGAGATGCGGGGGCATTCGGGGCCGGGGGCATGCGGAACCGTCGGCCTTCAGGCGTCGTGGCGGGCAGGCGGGGAGCGCCGCCTTGGCGGTTCAGGCGTGACCGGCCTCGCTCGCCAGGAAGCTCGGATCGATGCCGATGCGCGACAGTGCCTCGTCGTATTTCTCGTCGAGATCGACGCCGAAAACGAGATCGGGATCGGCCGGGCAATGCAGCCAGCCATTGGCCTGGATCTCGCTTTCGAGCTGGCCCGCACCCCAGCCGGAATAGCCGAGCGCCAGAATGGCGTGACGGGGTCCGTTGCCGCCGGCGATCGCCTTCAGGATGTCGAGCGTCGCGGTCAGCGAGACCTCGTCGTCGATGACGAGCGTGCTGTCGGGGGCATTGTAGTCGGAGCTGTGCAGCACGAAGCCGCGTCCCTGCTCGACGGGACCGCCGACATGGACGGGCATGCTGTCGCCCGGCTCGTCGTCATCGCCGAGCGGCGTCTCGATGCTGAGCTGCTCGAGCAGTTGCTCGAAGGATATGTGCTTGGCCTCCTTGTTGATGATGAGGCCCATGGCCCCTTCGGAGGAGTGGGCGCACATGTAGATCACCGTGCGGGCGAAACGCCTGTCGGTCATCGTCGGCATGGCGACAAGGAGCTGGCCTTCGAGATAGCCCTTGTCTCTGGAGGCGGATTTCCGGTTGATCGGCATTGCGACAGACTACAGGCTCGGGTGCTTCGGTGTGAAGTGAGAGTTTCGTCGGCGGACGATCCGGCTTGCCGTGGCGTGCGGGACCCGGGCGAGGATGTCACCGGCCCGTGATTTGCCTTGGTGGCGACACCATGCTCGCTCATGCGCTCTGGGACCTCGTCCGGCAGATGCGGGTGCGGGGCCGGCGGGCAACATGGCATTTCGGAGGCAGAGGCGATGGCCGCATGGAGCCGTTTCATCGTTGGCAGAGGAGACGGGCGAGGGGCCGCAAGGGGCTTCACGCTCGGACTTGGCTGCACGATCCTTGCCATGCTGACAGCCGTCCCGGCCGGCGCCGGCACGCTCGAGACGCCCTGGACCGACGGCGAAGGGGCGAGGGCACGGCTGATCGCCTCGAGCGTCATCGGTCCCGACGGCCGGCCGCTCCTGCTGGCCGGCCTTCAGATCGAGCTCGACGAGGGCTGGAAGACCTACTGGCGGACCCCCGGCGACGACGGCGGCATGCCGCCCGAGCTCGACTGGGACATGTCGCGCAATCTCAGCTCGGTCGAGGCGCTCTATCCCGCACCCGGTCGCTTCAAGGGCATCATGGGCTATGCGATCGGCTACAAGCACGCCGTCGTCCTGCCTTTCGTGCTCGATCCGGCCTCGACCGACCGGGAGGTGACGTTTCATCTCGGCGTCGTCTATGGCGTCTGCAAGGATATCTGTGTGCCGAAGGAAGCCGAGCTCGCCGTGGCGCTGAAGCCGGGCGAGACGGCCTCGCCCGAGATCCGCCGGGTGCTCGAGGAGGCCTATGCGGCGGTGCCGGCACGGGGCGGAAAGGGCGACGGACTACCGGAACTGGTGTCGTCCCGGCGGGTCGAGGCCGAGGGCGGTCCCGCGCTCGAGCTGGTGGCGCGCTATCCGGCCGGCTCCGAGGGGGCCGACCTGTTCGTCGAGGCGGTCGATTTCAGCTATGTGCCGGTGCCCGAGAAAGTCGCGAGCGAGGGCGACACCGTCACCTATCGCGTCGATCTGTCGAAGGCCGACGAGCCGGCAGCCGAGCCGGGCGCGCGGTTGCGGGTCACCATGGTGAGCGGGACAGGTGGCCGCGAGGTGGCATTGAAAGCGCCCTGATCCGATCTGAACCAATCGTCACCGAGAGGCGTTATCGTTCTGGCGCCGACGGCGGCGATTGCCTCGCGGGCTGGGCACGGCTACCAAGCATAGGGTGCCAACACACCGGCAAGGGGCGACCGTCGCGCGCGAGACGGCTGCGCGATTCATGACACGAGGAGACAGGTGATGACGATTGCTGTCGGCGAGCGACTGCCCGATCAGACGTTCAAGATCATGAAGGGTGGCCAGCCGGCCGATGTCCGTACCAGCGCGATCTTCGCGGGACGGACCGTCGCGCTGTTCGCCGTGCCCGGCGCTTACACGCCGACCTGCCATCTGAAGCACCTGCCGGGCTTCCTCGCCAATGTCGACGCCTTCAAGCAGAAGGGTGTCGACGAGGTCGCCTGCACCTCGGTCAACGACATCTTCGTGCTGACGCAATGGGCCAAGGATACCGGCTCCGACGGACGCATCCTGATGCTGGCGGACGGCGGCGGTGCGTTTGCCAAGGCGATCGGCATGGATCTCGACCTTGGTGCCTTCGGCCTCGGCCTGCGCTCCAAGCGCTACGCGATGCTCGTCAAGGACGGCGTGGTGGCGGCGCTGAACATCGAGGAGAATGCCGGCGTCGCGGATGTGTCGAGCGCCGAGCGACTGCTGGAGGCGCTCTGAGGAAAGGCCCGGGCCGGCTCGCTCCGGCCCGCATATCCTCCGACCGACATAGCTTCGGACCGACATGATTTCGGCCCGGCATAGCCTTGGCCGGTCCCCCACCTGCCTGTCTCGGCTGGAAGAGCGGTTGCCTCAGGGCTCGATCGTTGCGACGACGGTGCCGAGACCGGCGAAGCTCGCCTCGGCACGCCGGGCGCCAGGGATGCGGATGCCAGGCGAGATCGAGCCGAGCATCACCACCATGCCGGTCTCAAGCGGTGTGCCGCGCGAGGCGGCGAGATCGGCGACGAAGGCGAGCGAGGCGAGCGGATGGCCGAGGATGTCGGTGGCGACGCCCTCGAACGCGATCTCGCCGTCGATCCTGATCTCGCCCGGCATGGCTGCCGGGTCGGCGAGGAGATCGGGGGACATCTCGGCTCCGAGCACGGCGCCGGCGGAGAAGAAATCGTCCGCGACGAGTGCGCCGGTGCCGACGGCCCTGAAATCCGCGAAGCGGCGCTCCACGGTCTCCATCGCAACCATCGCCGCCCCGACGGCCGGGCGGACGCTCTCGACCGTGTGGCCGCCGTCGCGCGCGGGGACGGGCGCCTTCAGGCGGACGGCGATCTCGCATTCGAAGCCGAGCTGGCAGAAATCCTGCTCCCTCAGATGGCAGCCCGAGGCCCGCACCGAATTGCGATAGAGCGTGCCGGCGCAGGGATGGGGAATGCCGAGCGCGGCCATCATCGCCGGCGATGTCGAGCCGACCTTCCAGCCGACCATGGAACCGAAACCTCCCGCCTCGAGCAGCGGCCGGGCGGCCTCCTGAATGGCATAGCCGTCCTCGAGCGAGAGCGGCCGGGCGCCGTCGGGCAACGCCTCGATCGGCGGGGCGAGACCGTTCCGCCTCAGACGCATGTCGGCGATGAAGCGGGCGGCGCGGGTGATCGCGTCGGGGGCGAGAGAAGATCGAGGGGCCATCGGAGTCACCAAGGAGTGCATGCCCGTCAGGGCGCCATGATGTGAACCTCGTCGCCGACGGCGATCCCGCCGCCCTCGGCCACCGTGGCATAGACGCCGAAATCCGAGTGGCCGAAGCTGCGCTCGAGGGCCTGCGGGATGGCGAGATCGCGCGTGGCGGTCTCGGGATCGACATTGGTCGCTTCGCAGCGGCTGGTCGGCGCGAAGACCGAGAGCCGGGCCGAACCTATCGCGAGCGTCGATCCGACGAGGCGCTGCTCGGCGAAGGGCGGCAGGCCGTCGACATGGATATTGGCGCGGAAGCGGCGCGGATCGAGCGGGCGGTCCAGCATGCGGGCAAGCTCGCGCACCGAGGCGAGGTTGACGATGTGCACGCATTTCTCGATCGTGTCGGAGAAGGAATGGCCCGCGGCGTGGACGATGCGGGGGGCGCCGCGCAGATCCGCCTTCATGTAGGCGGCGAGGAACTGCTCGATCATCTGGCGGCCAAGACGCGTGCCGAGATCGCCGCGAGCGACCTGCTTGCCGGCGCGATAGACCGCCAGGATGGCGGTGTCCGGGTCGAGATGGATCTGAAGCGTCGCCAGCCGCTCGTTGCGCATCAACATCAGGAAGTTGATCTTCGGCAGGTGGCGCGGCTCATCGGGGTCGAAGCGGCCCGGCCCGTTCTCGACCGCATAGGCGCGATCGAGCGGGAAGGTCTCGCCCGCCTCGAGCACGACGCGCTCGAGCGCCTCGCCCGAGAAACCCTTCAGGGGATAGCGGAACAGGCCGGCGAGATGCGGCTGGTCGTCGGACACGTCGGGCTCGCTCAAGAGGACCAGAGCCGGGTCCGCACCGTGCGGGGCGATTCCCCCGTCCAGCGGCGAACGGCGCGGCTGAAGGCCGAAAGCTCCGAATAACCGAGCAGGAAGGCGATCTCGGAGAGCGGAAGCTGGCGCTGGCGCATATAGGCGAAGGCGAGGTCGCGGCGCGTCTCCTCGACGAGTTCGCGGTAGCTGTGGCCTTCGGCGGCGAGCTCGCGCTGGATGGTACCCGGTGACAGTCGCAGCCGGGCGGCGACATCCTCGAGCTGAGGATAGCCGGAGGCGAGCAGCGCGCGAATGGCGGTGCGGACGCGCTGGCCGAGACTGGCAGGCGCATCGTGGCGGCGCGAGAGCTGCTCGAGGCACGAGCGCATGGTCGCCATCAGGCGGGGATCGCGCGCCGGCATGGGCCGGGCCATCAGCTCGCTGCGGAAGACGAGGGCGTTGGTCGGCCGCGAGAAGAACACCGGGGCTGCGAAGGCGTTCTCGTGCTCGCGCCAGCTCTCGGGCTCGGGATGCTCGAAGTGCACCTCCTCGAGCGGACAGGCGGGCCCCAGGCACTCGCGCATCAGGTTGCGGAACATGCCGAGCGAGAGTTCGGCGTCCTGGCGGCGGTCGAGGATCGCAGGTGCCTCGATCTGGTATTCGAGGCGGACGAGGCCGTCGCGGGTGCGCTCGAGGCGCATGACGGAAGATTCCTGGTGGTAGGGAAAGAGCTCGACCAGCGTCTCGAGCGCGCTGCCGAGCGTCGGCGCCGAGACGGCTGCATAACCCCATAGGCCAAGGTCGCGCGGCTCGAACTGCTGGCCGAACCACAGGCCGAAATTGCCGTTCTGGGTGCGCGTGGCGGCCTCCTCGAAGAGACCGCAATAGGCGTTGAGGCTGAGCTTCAGGGTCGGCTCGCCGGCCATGTCGGGGGCGATGCCGGCATTGCCGAAGATGTCGTCGACATCGCCGCCCTGGCGCTCGATGAAGCCGACGAGGCCGGTGGCGGCCGAGGCGAGCACGGCGGGAGCGTGGGCAGGCGCCACAGCACTCGCGTCACCTTCCTCGATCTGCCACATCCCGGTCATCCCGTCAGTCACCCGCCCTGGTCGGCCCGAGCGAGCGAGTGTTGCATGGGGTGTCCGGCAGGATCAAGCACGGTGCGCGCGCCGCGCGCCCTGAAGGTTACCCGAAGAGACGGCGCCAGAAGCCGGGGCGCCGGGCGGGAGCCGGGCCTGCGGCGCTCGGGCCGGACGATCTTGCAGCGGCGCCATCGCCGAAGCGGGCGAGATAGTCCTCGCAAAGCCCGACAGTGTCGTTGGTGTAGGCGACGCCCATCGACTGGGCGAGCTCGGTCTCGGAATGGGAGCCGATCCAGGCGACGAGCAGAAGACGGCGCAGCATGACGAAGGTCGGAATCTCGGCCTCGTCCTCGGCCGGGAGGGGGCGCACCCGGCGATAGCCGCGGACCCAGGCGGCGAGCAGCTCGGGCACCTCGGGCTGATGCTCGAAGAAGGAGACGGTCGTCGCGCAGTCGTAGAGCAGCCAGGAGAAGCCGCAATCGTCGAAGTCGATGACCTTCACGCGACCGCCATCGACGAGCAGATTGGCGAGACGCATGTCGCAATGGATGAGGCCGAAGCGGTTCCGTGCCTTGCCGAAGCGCTGAAGGCGCCGGTCGATGAGCGCGACCGTCTCGCCGAACAGACGCTCCTTGTCGGGCGTCAGGCCCATGCCGTGGCGCCAGCTCCCCCAATGCGGCTTGTCGCCGAGGCTCGTCTCGAAGTCCCAGGTCAGGCGCTCGAAACCTGCGGGCTTCTTCCAGCCGGCGACATGGGCGTGCATGCGGGCGGCGGTCTCGCCGAGCATCTCGAAGCCGGCGACGTCGTTCTGCGAAGGCTCCGCCCCCTCCTCCCACTCGAACAGCACGACATTGCGCGGGCGAGGCAGTCCGTCATGGGAGACCGACTGGATGAGCGCGCCGTCGCGGCCGCGGACCGGGGAGGGCGTGACGACGGCGCCGTCGGCCTTCAGCGCCATGGCCCAGGCGAGCTCGGAGGCGATGGCGTTGTGCGAATGATAGCCCTCGCGATGAACACGGAGCGCCCAACGCGCACTGCTGCCGGGCGCCTCGACCTTGTAGGTGGCGTTCTCGGAGAGATTGATCAGGCGCGCCGTCGCGCCCTTCGGCAGATCGTAGCGGGCGAGCGCGGCGCCGGCCAGCGCCTCGAGGCGGGAAAGCTGCTCCTCGTGGCCGAGCTGCTCGAACGCTGCCATTGCATCCTCCCTCGCTTCGGCCCCTCGCGACCTCGCATCAGTGCCGGCGGGCCCCTCCCGCCACGGCGATCCTCCGCAGGCGGCCGAGGAGACGTCATGAAAACCTAGACCGCGGCGGGGATCAATCTCTTGACCCGACGGGACGGCTGCTTGACAAGCCCCGGCTTCGGCGGACGGCCGGTCAGGGGATCGACTCGCCGCCGTCGATCACCAGCGCCTGGCCGGTCATGAAGGAGGACCGGTCGGAGGCGAGGAAGAGGATGGCCTCGGCGATCTCTTCGGGGCGGGCCCAGCGGCCCATCGGGATCTTGTCCTTCACGTAGCTCTCGATGGCGTCGCGTCCGCCCATCTGGCGGATGAAGGGATCGTTGAAGGGCGTATCGACCCAGCCGGGGCAGAGCGCGTTGAAGCGGATATTGGCGGGACCGTGGTCGAGGGCCATCTGGCGGACCATGGCGACGACGGCATGCTTGGTGGTCGCATAGGCGATCATCTCTCGGTCGATCAGGACGCCCGAGTTCGACGAGGTGACGATGACCGAGCCGCGGCCCTGGCGGCGCATATGCGGCACGACGAGGCGCGACAGAACGAAATGGGCGCGCACGTTCAGCTGCCACGAGCGGTCCATGCCCGCGGGCTCGACCTGCTCGAGCGGACCCTCGACCTGGATGCCGGCATGGCTGTGCAGGATATCGATCCGGCCGTGGCGCGCGATCGTATCGGCGATGAGGCGTGCGCAGGCGTCGTCGTCGGTGACGTCGAGGGGCATGGCATCGGCGCGGCCGCCGGCCTCGCGGATCAGCCGTGCGGTCTCCTCGCCGGCGCCCGGCCTCAGATCGGCGACGACGACGGTCGCGCCCTCGCGCGCCAGGATCATGGCACCGGCGCGGCCGATGCCGGAGCCCGCGGCCGTGACGACGGCCAGCCTGCCTTGGAGACTCATGTCCGATCCCTCATGAAGCCAGTTTGCCGGCCATCCGATGCACGGCTGCAACGCCTGTCAAGTTTGGCAAGCGACCTGTCAAGCCTCGAATCAGGTAGATGTGTATCTTGCCTTTGAATCACAAAGGGTTGGACCGTTGAGCGAAGAGAAGCTCCAGTTCCTCGAGAAGTCCAAGACCTTCTGGAATCCGGCCAAGGTCGAGGCATGGCAGGCCATGGAGGTCGATCTCGTGATCGACCGCCGCGAAGGCTATCTGCTCTACGACATGGACGGCCGGCGGCTGATCGACGTCCACCTCAACGGCGGCACATACAATCTCGGTCACCGCAATCCCGAGCTCGTCGCCGTCATGAACGCGGCGACGCAGCGCTTCGACATCGGCAACCACCATTTCCCCTCGCTGGCGCGCACCGCGCTCGCCGAGGCGCTGGCGGCCTGCTCGCCGGGCGACCTGCAATACACGATCTACGGCGCGGGCGGCGCGGAGGCGATCGACATCGCCATCAAGACCGCGCGTCACGCCATGCAGAAGCGCAAGATCGTCTCGATCATCCGCGCCTATCACGGTCATACCGGCCTTGCGGTGAAGACGGGTGCGGAGCGGTTCTCCAAGACCTTCCTCTCGGAGGATCGCGACGGCGAGTTCGTGCAGGTGCCGTTCAACGATCTCGACGCCATGGAGGATGCGCTGCGGCGGCGGGACGTGGCGGCGGTCATCATGGAGACGATCCCGGCGACCTACGGCTTCCCGATGCCCAAGGAGGGCTATCTGCCGGCGGTCAAGGCGCTGTGCGAGCGTTACGACGCGCTCTACATCGCCGACGAGGTGCAGACCGGGCTCATGCGCTGCGGCACGGTGTGGGGCATCACCAAATACAATGTCGTGCCGGACATGATCGTCACCGGCAAGGGCATCACCGGCGGGCTCTATCCGATCTCGTGCTGCGTGGTGTCGGCGCGCCATGCCAAATGGCTGCACGAGGACGGCTTTGCACACATGTCGACGGCGGGCGGCGGCGAGATCGGCTGCATCGTGGCGATGAAGGTGCTCGAGATCATCCAGCGGCCGGAGGTCGCCTCGATGGTCGCCTACGCCTCCAACTACATCCGCGCCGGCCTCAACCAGATCCAGGATCTCTATCCGGACTTCTTCACCGGCATCCGCCAGAACGGCGTGGTGATGGGGCTCGAGTTCAACCATCCCGAGGGCGCCAAGCCCGTCATGAAGCACCTCTACCGCAACGGCGTGTGGGCGATCTTCTCGACGCTCGATCCGCGCGTCTTGCAGTTCAAGCCCGGCATCCTGATGACGCAGGCGCTGTCGGAGGAGCTGCTCAGGCGCGTCGAGGTCGCGATCGGCCTTGCGCGGCGCGAGGTGATGGGGACGAGCGGCCGGCGGCGGAGCGCGTGACATGAACCCTGCGCTCAAGATCCTCGCCGACAGCAACGAGACGGAAGGCGCGCTGAAGGCGCGCGCCGACATGGTGCTCGAGCGCGCCAAATGGGCGGCCGAGGTGTTCCACCGCTACGACCGGGGGCGCACCTTCGCGATCGCCGAGGCAGTGGCGAACGCGGCCTTCCAGCATGCCGAGCGCTATGCCGAATGGGCGGTGCGGGAGACCGGCTTCGGTGTCGTCGAGCACAAGCGCATCAAGAACGAGCTGACGAGCCGCGCCTTCCTCGACTACTACCGCGACTGGGATTTCGTCTCGCCGCGCACCGATCAGGCGACGAAGATCGTCGAGATCCCGCGTCCGGCGGGGGTGATCTTCGCGCTCATCCCTTCGACCAATCCGATCTCGACCGTCAATTTCAAGATCCTGTGCGCGATGATGACGCGCAATGCCATCGTCGTCTCGCCGCATCCGGCGGCGCGCGAATGCTCGGTCGATGCGGCGCGGCTGCTGGCGCGGGCCGCCGAGGAGGCAGGGGCACCCGACGGCATCATCCAGGTTATCGAACGGCCGACACTGGCGCTCATCGAGGAGTTCATGGGGTCGGACAAGACCGACGTGATCCTCGCGACCGGCGGCACCGCCATGGTGCGCTCGGCCTATTCGTCGTCCAATCCGGCGATCGGCGTCGGTCCGGGGAATGCTCCCGTGATGGTCGACGAGAGCGCCGACCTGAAGCTCGCGGCCGGCCATATCGTCGAGAGCAAGTCGTTCGACAACTCGGTGCTTTGCACCAACGAATCGGTGCTCATCACGCTCGCCGCCGTGGAGAAGGAGCTGGCGCGCGAGCTGACGCGAGCGGGCTGTCATGTCTGCTCGGAGGAGGAGACGTCGCGCCTGCGGGCCTATCTCTTCCATGAGCGCGGCTTCAACGTCGAGGCGCTCGGGCGCGATGCGACGTGGATCGCCGAGCAGGCCGGCATCCGCGTCGCCAATCAGACCAAGGTGCTGGTGACGCCGATCGATCTCATCGGTGTCGACGAGCCTCTGTCGCGCGAGAAGCTCTGTCCGGTGCTCGCCATGTTCGTCGCCGACAGCCGGTCGCAGGCGCTGACGATGGCGCGCGCCGTGCTGCGCTTCACGGGCGCGGGCCATTCGGCGGCGATCCATTCGCGCGATCCCCAGACGATCGTCGACTATGCGGCGGCGGTCGAGGTCTATCGCGTCGTCGTCAATGCACCCTGCAGCCAGGGTGCAGCCGGGTTCCAGACCAATCTCGCGCCGACTTTCACGATCGGCACCGGCTTCTACGGGCGCTCGTCGATCGGCGAGAACATCGGCCCGCAGCATCTGGTGCACTGGACGCGCATCGCCTTCCACAAGGGCGAGCGCGATCTCGCCGGCTCGATCTCGCGCGCCTCGATGGACTTCAAGGGGCCCTTGCCCGAGGCGCCGTCGGACGGCGTGCCGGGAAAATCGGCGGCGGCGCTATCGAGCGGGCGCGGCATGGCACGCGGCGGCGGTGGATCGGGCGGGCCGGCGCCGTCGGGCGATCCCTCCTATCACCAGCTTCGCGAGGAAATCCGGCGCATCATCGCGCAGGAGCTCGCCCAGGCTCTCAAGGGTTGAGACATGGCCGAGCTCAGATCCTTCATCTTCCTCGACCGGCTGCAACCGCAGACCATGTGCTATCTCTCGACATGGATCCGCGGCTCGCTGCCGCGTGCCGACGTCGCGGCGCAGATCATCGAGGTGGCGCCGGGTCTCGACATCGAGGCGCTGACCGACGTCGCGCTGAAGCACACCATGGTGAAGGCCGGCGTGCTCGTCGTCGAGCGGCAGTACGGCTATCTGGAATTCCATGCGCGGGCGACCTCGGTCGTCAAGGCGGCTGCGGCGGAGATCCTCGATGAGCTCGGCACGACGCCCGACCGGGCGATGCGGCCGCAGATCCTCGCCTCGCGCATCATCACGCGCATCGACCACCAGCACGCCTTCCTCATCAACCGCAACAAGATCGGCTCGATGGTGATCGGCGGCGAGTCGGTGTTCGTGCTCGAGATGCAGCCGGCCTCCTATGCGATCCTCGCGTGCAACGAGGCGGAGAAGGCGGCGAACATCAAGGTCGTCGACTATCGCATGATCGGTGCAACGGGCCGCGTCTATCTCTCGGGCACGGAAGGGGAGATCCGCAATGCACGCGAGGCCGCCATGGCGGCACTCACCGATTTCCGGGCGCGATAGGGGGCGGGCGTGGACAGCGAAACGATCCGCAGCCTGGTTCGCGACGTGCTCTCGGAGGAGATCGCGCGGTTCCGCGAGGCGCGAGGGCTCGGCGCCGGCAGGTCGCCCAGTCCGCAGGTCTGCGAGGAGATCGTGTCGATCCGCTCGGACGAGGAGCTTTCGGGCTTCGTCGCGCGGCTCTGCGAGATCCTGAAGGACGGTCGCAGCCGCGAGGAGATCGAGAGCGGACGCTGGGTGTTCCGGCTCGGCACCGGCTCGGGCGGGGCGAGCGCGGCGGCCGGCAGCCGCTACATGCCGGGCGGAGCGCCGGTGTCGCCGGCGGCCAAGGTCGACCAGGTGGCGCGCATCGAGCGCGGCATGGTGTCCGAGCGCCAGATCGAGGCGCTGCCTGACGGCACGACGCGGCTCGTGATCGGCAAGGCAGTGCGCTTCACGCCGCTCGCGCGCGATCGTCTGAGGTTGCGCGGCATCGCCATCGAGAGGAGCGCGACATGATCAAGGGGCGGGTCAAGGGGCGGTTCTGGGCGACGAAGCGCATCGGCACGCTGCCGCAGGGGGCGCTGCTCGATGTCGAGCTCGACAACGGGTCGCGCCTCATCGCGTTCGATCCGCTGGGCTGCGGCGAGGGCGAGCTCGTGCTGATTACGCAAGGGTCGGTGGCGGCCGCCTATTTCGAGAAGATCAAGGCGCCGGTCGATGCGCTCATCATCGGATCGATCGACGAGGAGAAGCGGTGAGGAAGGCCGGCCGGCACGGAGCACCGCACAAGAGAGACGAAGGAGATTGTCAGGCATGTCGAACCAGGCCATCGGAATGATCGAAACCAAGGGCTATGTCGCGGCACTCGCCGCGGCGGACGCCATGGTGAAGGCGGCGAATGTGACGATCGTGGCGCGCGAGCAGGTCGGCGACGGGCTCGTCGCGGTGGTGATCCGCGGCGATGTCGGCGCGGTGAAGGCGGCGACGGAGGCCGGGGCCGAGACCGCCAATCAGGTCGGCGAGCTCGTCTCGGTGCACGTCATTCCGCGGCCGCATCCCGATCTCGGCAGCAGCTTCGCGGCGATCAAGTCGGATTGAGTCGGCCGGCGGCGGCCGACCTGTCGGGTGCATGGCGGCCCGCATCGGGGCGGGCCTGTCGCGCGGCCAAACTGTCTGCCTCGAGCATGTCGCCGCCCGCGCGAGGTGATGGCGGCGCCACGACATGCTCCGGCGCGAGGAAGCGATGACCGATCTGCGCGTCTATCTCAGCATCGACGAGCTGCAGCCGCAGTTCGCGGCCTATCTGTCGACGCCGATGCGGGCGCGCGGCTATCCCCCGCTCGTCGGCGATCACAGCCTGATCGTGGAGGTGGCGCCGGCGCTCGCCATCCATCGGATCGCGGATCTGGCGCTGAAGGCGGCGCCCGATCTGGAGCCCGGCATGCTCTACACCGAGCGGCAGTTCGGATTGATCGAGCTGCACGACCGCGACAGGGACGTGGTGGCCGCGGCAGGGCGCGCGATCCTTCAGGGCATCGGTGCGTCGGCCGGAGCGCAGATCAAGCCGGTGACGTTGTTCTCCGACATCATCGAGGCCGTGTCCGACCAGCATGCGGTGATCCTCAATCGCACGCGCGAGGCGTCGATGATCCTGCCGGGGCAGTCGCTGCTGGTCTACGAGATGGTGCCGGCGCTGTTCGCGGCGATCGCGGCCAACGAGGCGGAGAAGGCGGCGCCTGCTGCGACGCTCGTCGATGTGCAGATGATCGGCGCCTCGGGGCGGGTGTTCATGGCAGGCAGTACCGCCGATCTCAGGCGCGCCAAGGAGCGCATCGCCGAGACGCTCGCCGGCATAGAAGGGCGGGCCGCCTGAGGCGAGAAACCGCTGCCGGCACGGTGCACGCCGGCTCCCGGCGCTCAGCCCGGGCAGCTCACGGTCACGACATTTCCCATGTCGGCGCCGAACACCTTCAGGATGTTGGCTTCCTCGCCGGCCGGTGCGGGCGTGCGGCCGATCGTCGTCGGGTCGGCAACCGCATCGGCTGCAGCCGCGGCCGTATCCGTCGGATTGTCGGCGAACGAATTGGCGAGGTCCTGGATGCTCGACTGGACATCGCTGGAGAGGTCCGGCGAAAGCTGGCCAGGCTGCATGTCGGCGAGCGACGTCGTCTCGTCCTCCTCCGGCCGGATCGCCGCGGTGCAACCCTCGGGGGCCGCCTCCGACAGTGTGATCGGCGCGGTCTCGGCATAGGAAAAGGCGATGAAGTATGACGGATCGTAGATCGCGAAGCTGAAGGCCGGCGCCTCGGCGAGAATGGGCTTCTCGAAAGGCAGCGTGAAATGGAGCGTGAGCTTGCCGTCCTCGTAGGTGAGGGCGGCATCGACCGGCTTGGCGAAGGCGAGCCGCTCCCCGGCGAGCTCGGCGAAGGTGAAATAGTCGAACTCCTCGAGACCTTCCATGTTGGTGGCGAGCAGCTCGGTCAGCTCGGTGGGCTCGTATTTGCCATCGCCGTTGGTGTCGAGGCCGTCGAGCGCGTCGGCAGCGAAAGCGTCGTCGAAGGTCCAGGCATTGCGGATGCCCGTCACCGTGCCCTTGTCGTAGAGCACCCTCTCGGTGGCCACGATCCAGACATGCGGGTGGGCGAGCGCGCGATCGGCCGGCGCGGCGAGCAAGGCGGCGGCCGCGGTTGCTCCAAGAGCGGCCGGTCCGATGCCTCTATGCAAGCGGCGCCGGGGGGCGGGGTCAGAGCGCATCCTCATTCTCGTCCTCAGTTCGACTGCCAGGGCTCGACGCTGTCGGCGGCGATGCTGTAGCCCGCATCTGCGAGCCCGGTGAAGGAAGTCTCGGTGCGGATCGTGCCGGTGACACGCACAGGATCGAACATGCCACCGATCTCGATGCCGCTCTCGGACTTCACGAAGATGATCTGGTTGGCGGGTGGCGGCGGCACATGGATGCAGGCGCCGACGAAGGGCACGAGCAGGAACTCCTTCACCGTCGTCGCCTCGAAATCGAGCGGCACGATATAGCCGCCGATCGAGACCTTCTCGCCGTCGAGGGCGGCGACCACGGCGGGCGGCTCGGCGGCGGCGGTGTCGGGCACCTTGCGCGACATCCACTGGCCCTCGGGGATCGCCATCTGCGCTGGATCCTTGCTGGCACTCGCGCCGGAGAAGAACGTTTTCTTCTTCTTCTTCGCGGCGGGATCGGGCGGCGGCAGGAGATCGGCCCATTGCAGGTCGCGGACGCCCGGACCGGCGAAGAGCGTGCCGGCGGGCGCGGAAAAGAGGATGACGGCGGCGAGAAGGAGGGCTGCCGCGAGCGGTCCGGTCTTCGGCGACATCTGCATGCGGCTCCTCTCAGGTTCTGATCGTCATGCCGTCGGCGACGGACATGCGGTAGGCGCGCCAGGCCGGCAGGAGGCCGGCGAGAAAGCCCGCGACGACGATGCCACCGAGCATCAGCCACTCGCGCGGCGATGGCGGCGAGAGCGTCAGCGTCAGTCCATAGAGACGGTCGACGAGCGGCGAAAGCGTGACGATGGCGACATAGAGCATCACCACGCCGGTGAGAACGCCGATCAGCGTCAGCAGGCCCGCCTCGGTGGCGAGGAGGCCGACCACGGTCGAGGGCCTGGCGCCGACCGAGCGCAAGATGGCCATCTCGCGGCGTCTCTCGTTGAGCGTCGTCAAGATCATGGTGACCATGCCGAGCAGCGCCGTCGCCACGACCATGGCGGAGACGACGGAGAGCGCGGTCTCGGCGGTGCCGACCAACGACCAGAGCTCCTGCAGCGCGGCGCCCGGAATGATCGCGGTCAAGGGCTCGGCGCGGTACTCGTTGATGAAGCGCTGGAACCGGAAGGTCGCGAGCTTGGATTTCAAACCGACCAGCGCCGCGGTGATCGCCTTTGGTGTCAGGTCCATGCGGCGGACGTCGTCTGCGGTGATCTCCTCGCCGGCGACCGGCATGCCGTTCTGCCAGTCGACATGGATCGCCTCGATGGCCTCGAGGCTCACATGTACGGTGCGGTCGAGGGGGGTGCCGGTCTTCTCCAGCACGCCGGCGACGCGAAAGGGCTTGTCCTTGTGCTCGATGAAGGAGACATCGCCGAGGCCATGGGCGACGATGATGGCATCCCCTACCTTGTAGCCAAGCTCGCGGGCGACATCGGCGCCGATGACAGCGTCGAAGAGATCGGTGAACGGGCCGCCCGAGCTGAAGGCGAGCGATCGGCCATGACGATAGCGGTAGCGTTCGAAATAGGCCGTGGTCGTGCCGAGCACGCGGAAGCCGCGATGGCTGTCGCCGAGCGAGAGCGGCACGATCCAGTCGACCTCGGGACGGGCCGCGATCTCCTGAAAGCTCGTCCAGGTGACGTTGTTGGTGGCATTGCCGATGCGGAACACCGAGTAGAGCAGGAGCTGCAGGCTGCCGGAGCGCGCGCCGATGATGAGGTCGGTGCCGGAGATGGTATCGGCGAAGCTCTGGCGCGCGCCGGTGCGGACACGCTCGACGCCTAGCAGCAGCATGACGCTGACGGCGATGGCGAGCACGGTGAGCGAGGCGGTCAGCCGGCGATTGGCGAGCGACTGGCGGGCGAGGCGCAGGATGATCATCGGGCGACCTCCCCATAGGGCCCGACGATCTCGTCGAGGCGGACCACCCTGTCGAAGCGCGGCGACAGATCCTCCTCGTGGCTGACCATCACCAGCGTCGAGCCGGCGCGTGCGATCTCGGCGTCGAGCAGGTCGAGGAAGGCGTCACGCGCCGTTCGGTCGAGCGCGGAGGTCGGCTCGTCGGCGACGATGATCTCGGGGCTGCCGATGAGGGCACGGGCGGCGGCGACGCGCTGCTGCTGGCCGACGCTGAGGCGCGCGGCGACGCGCTCGGTCATGGTGCTGTCTTCGAGCCCGAGGCGGGCGAGCAGGCGGCGGGCCTCGTCGGCCATGCGGGTCGGGCCGCCGGCACGGGCCCGGCGGCGGCGCGCAAAGCTCAAGGGCAGGAGCACGTTGTCGAGCACCGAGGCGTAGGGCAGCAGGTTGAACATCTGGAAGACGATGCCGAAGTGCTCGGCGCGAAAGCGGTCGCGGGAGGCACCGGACTCGCTCGCGATATCGCGGCCGAGGATCTCGAGCCGGCCGGCATCGGGCGCGACGATGCCGCAGAGGAGGCTGAGGAGTGTCGACTTGCCGCTGCCGGATGGGCCGATCAGCAGCAGCCGCTCGCCCGATGCGACATCGAAGGCGGGAACCGAGAGGCCGAAACTTTCCGCGCCTGGCCAGCGGAACCGCAGATCCTTCATCAGGACGACGGGGACGGGAGCGGCGATCATCGCCGCCCCCGCATCAGTCGTCGCATTGTGACCGGTCCTGGCGCTCATAGGCCTTTCCCCTGTCGCATCTGCGTGAGCCCGTCAAAGTGCGGACAGATCGAGCCGCGGCGAAGCGCGGGGAACCTCGATCTCGGCCTGGCCGCGATCGCCGACGATCGTCACGTCGAGCTCCTGCGAGCCGGGGAAGGCGGCGAAGAAAGGCAACTCGATGGTGCCGATGCTGGCCGGCTCCGCACAGTCGAGATTGTAGGTGACGTGGAACTCGGTGTGGCCGTCGTGGTCATCATGGTCCTCGCCCGCTTCCGCGGTGGCACCGGTCGCGGCTTCGTCCTCGTCGTCGTGATGCTCCTCGGCATGCAGCTCGACCTCGGTCGAGACGGTACGGCAGCCGGCGTCGGCGGGGAAGGCGAAGAGCTTCGAGGGATCGGCCAGAGTGGCCTTCGCCTGCTCGACGATGGCCTTGTCGGCATCGGTGGTGGCGGGATGCTCGAAGCCGACGATGTCCATGCCGGGGGCCTCGAGCTCGAGGGAGACCGTCCGGCCCTCGATGGCGATGCCCAGGCGTCCGTGGCCGTGGACGTGGGCACCGAGCTGACGCACCTCCTCGGCGCCGGCCGGCGTGGTGGCGAGGGCAAAGAGCGCGGCGACAGGCAGGCAGACTTTGCTGCGGATGAGCATGAGATAGATCCCGATGATGTCGGTTCGTCGGTCAGCCGGAAGGCTGCGGCGGAGGCGCATCAGGCGATCGCCGGGGGGCCGCGCACGAGGGGGAGGTGCCAGAGGCGAGGCGTCGGACCGTCGTGGCGGGGAACCCTTACCGGATGGGCGAGCGGCGTGTCGGGAACGGGCAAGATAGCGAGCCCGGCGGGGAGCGCCGAGCCATGGAGGACCGCAAGCACATCGCAGATCGGGCAGTCGGCGGGGCGATGGCCGTCGTGATCCGCGTGGCCATACAGGTCGGCGCCGCCGCTCTCCTCGAGGTGACCGGTGAGGTTCGAGGCGGCGGCAAACCTCTCGAGGTCGCCACCGTGATCGCCGCCCGGCAAATGCAGGTGACCGGCGGTCAGGCAAAGGCCGGCGACCAGCGCCAGGAGCGCCAGCCAACGGCATGCCCACGATCGCCTGAAGCGCCCCACCCGCCGTCTCTCCATCGACTGTTATAGTGTTACATATCATGCCCGGCGAATCGTGGCGAGACCGGGGCAGTGCGGCAGGCACTCCCATCGAGCTCATCGGGGGCGGGCTCGCGCATGAGGCAGAGCCCGACGGACTGGCAGGGGCGGTCGGGCGGCGAGAGCGCGGCCGCTGCTCAGCCGCGCCGCGTCATGAAGGCGAGCCGCTCCAGCAGATGGACGTCCTGCTCGTTCTTGACGAGGGCGCCGGCGAGCGGGGGAATGACCTTGCGCGGGTCGCTCTCGCGCAGCATCCCAGGGTCGATATCCTCGTTGAGCAACAGCTTCAGCCAGTCGAGCAGCTCGGAGGTCGAGGGCTTCTTCTTGAGGCCCGGCACATCGCGCAGCTCGTAGAAGACGGCGAGCGCCTCCTTGACGAGACGGCCCTTCAGCCCGGGAAAATGCACCTCGACGATGGCGCGCATGGTGTCGGGGTCGGGGAACTTGATGTAGTGGAAGAAGCAGCGGCGCAGGAAGGCGTCAGGCAGCTCCTTCTCGTTGTTCGAGGTGATGATGACGACCGGACGCTGGCGCGCCTTCACCGTCTCGCCGGTCTCGTAGACGTGGAACTCCATCCGATCGAGCTCGAGCAGGAGATCGTTGGGGAACTCGATGTCGGCCTTGTCGATCTCGTCGATGAGCAGGATCGGCCGCTCGTCCATGGTGAAGGCGGTCCACAGCTTGCCGCGGCGGATATAGTTGGCGATGTCCTTAACGCGGGCATCGCCGAGCTGACTGTCGCGCAGCCGGCTGACGGCGTCGTATTCGTAGAGGCCCTGCTGCGCCTTCGTCGTCGACTTGATGTGCCACTCGATCATCGGCAGGCCGAGCGCGGCAGCGACCTCGGCGGCCAGCACCGTCTTGCCGGTGCCCGGCTCGCCCTTGACGAGGAGCGGGCGCTCGAGCGTGACCGCGGCATTGACGGCGACCTTCAGGTCGTCGGTCGCGACATAACGCTTGGTACCCTCGAAACGCATCGGCACTCTCCCCCGGGCGGTCCTGATCGCCTGCACAAGCTCCCTGCGATCCCTCAGATCGGGATCGGCTCGCCCTTGTAGTCCTCGAAGACGCCGGTCGTTGCAAGCGTGAGGTGGTCGATCCGGGCGATGAGGCCCGCGGCGCTCTGCTCGACCGTGATGTCGGCGCC
>JAWKWA010000015.1:0-91480 GCA_041397765.1 Hyphomicrobiaceae bacterium
TGCGCCATGGCAATCTGCAGCCTTCCGGCATCCGCCAACGCGCATCGTTGCCTTTCACGCTGGCGATCACCGACTTTTCGACGGCCAGCATCGCAGACTTCGAGGTCGAGGCTGGTCAGAGCCGCACGCAGAACCGCTACATGGCGCCGGAGGCCATTGCATCCGCTTCGACGGTAGCCTCCGACTGGTGGAGCCTCGGCATCATTCTGCTCGAGCTGCTGACCCGAGGCGACTGCTTCAAGAACGTCAGCCAGCAGGCCTTCGTTCTGCATGTGGTCGCACGTGGCGTCGCGATCCCGGAACGCCTCTCGCCGCGCTGGCGCAATTTGCTCGAAGGGTTGCTCACCCAGGATCACGCCAAGCGCTGGAAATCCGAGCAGGCGCTGCGCTGGATCGCGGGTGAGGAGGAGATACCGACCGAGCCGAGACCCGGCAAGTCCGAAGGCCAGGGAGCCCAATATCAATTCGCGGGCCGGACTTTCACCTCCCCTGCCGAACTCGCTCTGCTCGCGGCACAGGAAGCTCACTGGGATGAGGCCCTCGCCGAGCTTGATCACGGCCGCTTCGCGACCTGGGTCGGCTCATTCGATGCCAAGCAGAAGAAGGGGCAGAGCTACGATCTCGTGAGCCGGATCGGCTCGGACAGCCGAATAGGAGCCGAACAAAGACTGGCGCTGGCGCTCGCCGCCATGAACCGGGACCTGCCGTTGTGCGTCAGAGGGAACATCCTCAAACCAGCAGATTTGCTGTCAGCAGATCACTGGCTCTCGCCACCCGTCCTCTCGATTCTGCGCAGGTTGAAGCGCGACCGGGACCGCTGGCTGTTGCAGATTGCCGAGCGGGCAGAACGCGTCCGAGCCCGCGCCAAGGATGCGAAGCTCGAGCTCAATGAAGAGCAATTCGCCGTTCTTCGCCTTGCAACCTCGGTTACTAGGCTCGAGGCGCAATGGGCTAGGCTACGGACAGTGTTCCCCGATAGCCCTAACGCGACGGTGTCAAGCCTCATCGAGCGGCGCTCGCCCTCCGATGAAGACCTGATCCTCCTGCTCTCGCTGAGGCATGAGCACTTCAAGCCCGCTGAAGCCGTCCTGCGTGAGGCCGAGGCCTTGGCATCGGGCAAGGCCGGCGAGCCGGCTCCGGTGCCGGAGTTCGACCGGTCTGCGGCACAGGATTGGCTCGCCCGCCCGCGTCGAGACCTCAACGACGAGCTCAACCAGCGCATTCCGGGTTTCCAGCGCTGCGAGCGAGAGAAGGTCGACGACTGGGTCGACAGCTACCGTTCGGCCAACCGTCGCATGCCACTCGCACGTCTTTTGGCGACGCTGGCCGTTCCTGCAGAGGAGTGGAACGAGCCTCCAGAGCAGGACTACGTTCGCGCCGTGCTCGGGCACATGCACCGCCGCGTTCTGGCGAACATCCAGAAGGGTGCCCTCGTGCAGATGCGGCCGGGCACCAGCAATCTCGACCTGTTTGTCCTCGGCGCGTCGCAACTTGCCGAACTGCTCGACGGCATCGTCACCCGCAGCGATCAGGAGAAGCGGCTCGCCTCGCGCGCAAACGCGGCTGTGACCTTGTTCAACAACGTTCGTGCACTGAACACGAAGGCAGCCACCTTTACCCGCGACACCGGCATGGCTGCGTTGCATGTCGGATTCCCCTTCCTGACTGTGCTAGACCGCACGGAGGATGGCGATCGCACGCGCATCGCGCCCCTGCTCCTGTGGCCGGTCAAGCTCAACGTCGCTTCGGGCGCAACCGGCTCGATATCGATTGCGTCGGATCAGACACGAGAAGTCACGGTCAATCCGGCGCTCGAGACCATTCTCGGTCCGGTGGCATACGAGGAGTGGTCTGAGGTCCTTCGCACTGCGATCGGTGATGGTTTCGACTCCTGGTCGTCGGTTCTCCGGGCGCTCGGCGATGTCATTGACAGCGAGATTCCAGATGCGCTCGGGCCGATCCCGAAAGCCAGCACGGTCAATCGTCCGAACGTACCGGGGATCCGGCCGGCGGCGGCCTTGTTCCTGGCCGAGTTCCCAAGCCAAGCTATCGCCAGTGACCTCAGCAAACTGCAGCAGCGCCCGCTCGCCGGCACAGCGCTTCAGTGCCTGCTTCGGCTCGGCGAGCCGTCTTTGATCTCAGCGGAACGCCGCCTTTCGCAGATCGACCGCTTCGAAACATTGGAGGCCGATCCATCCCAGCTGGAGGCCGTGGCCCGTTCCCGTCGCGAGCCTGGATTGGTTGTCCAGGGTCCCCCAGGTACCGGCAAGAGCCAGACCATCGTCAACATCATCACCGACTGCCTCGGACGTGGCGAGAGCGTGCTCGTGGTCTGCGAAAAGAAGGCCGCTCTCGATGTCGTTCAGAAACGTCTCGCCGCCGAGCGCCTGGGCGATCGGGCTGTGCGCGTCGAGAACACGACGAATGATCGCCTCTCGCTCATCAACTCGCTGAAGACGCAGGTGCACGCCGTCCGCAACGACCTCGTGAACCACGTGCAACCGGCGCGGCAGAACCGCTTGCCCATTGCAGCGCAGATCGACGCCCTCGAAGCGAACCTCGACGAATTTCATGAAGCCGCCCACGCCGTCGATCCGCGGCTGGGCCTGAGCCATCGGCAGGTGCTGTCGCTGATCGCTGCGCAGAACCTGCCCGCCAGGGGCCTGTCCGCGCCAGCATTGCGACAGGTGCTCGGACCCCTCACTGTGACAGAGCTCGAGACGGCCATCGGTGCGTGCACGGGTCTCGTCGACACCTGGCTCTCTGGCGGCGTCCCCGGGCGGCCACTCTCCATCCTGAAGCCATTCGCCGTCGATGAGGCGCAGGCCGACGGGCTCGCGTCACTGCTGCGGGATTTCCTGGCTGCCGATGCCGGCCGCATCAAGTGTCTGTCAGAGGCTGCGGTCTTGCCCGTCAACTACCGCGGACTTGCATGTTCTGACCATGAGGCGCTCCGCACCTGGCTCGAGAGACACGGAAAAGAGCTTGCCTCTTCGCCAGCCTCACTCCTGCAGCGCTGCGCTGCATGGCGGCCCTATTTTTCACGAAACGACGCCTTGGCCGTGGACGGTGAGCGCACCAAGCAGATCCTGGCCGATCTTGTCCGCAATGTCGATGCGATGGCCATGACGGGCCCGGCCCAGGTTGCGCACGGTACCGTTGCCCACTGGCCGGCCGGTGACATCGCGACGCTGGCTGCGGCGCTTGCGGCTCTGCGAAAGCCGCCCTCGCTGTTCGGCTTCCTCGATCTGGCTGCCACGTTCCGGCGACGGGCCGCCAACAGGCTGCTCAATTCGCACAATGCAGCTTCAGAACGCGGCTCGATGCTCGCCCATGCCGAGGCGGCGGCTTTCGAAATCGCGCTGCAGGCTCATGCCAAGGAATTCGATGAAGTCGCAGCGCATTTGTCCGCGCCCCGCCTGCAAGCTCCAACCCACCGCGGTCTGCTCGCGAGCGCCCGTCAGCTGGCACTCGAGGTTGGCGCATTCGAACGCCTCGCGCTTATCGTAGACGAATGCCCGGTGCCAGACTTCTGGCTCTACGTCGCAGCGGCCGCCGACGCGGAAGCAAAATCGCTTCATCCCCTAATCAAAGCCCTCTCAATGCTGCAGACCGTCGCCGATGCACGCGCTAGCACCAGCGACAGGCTGCAACGGATGGAGCCGTTCCTGGAGCCCTCGCACTTCCAGCGCTTTGCCGATGCCATCGCCCGGGACGCGCCACTGGGGCTAGATCGGGCGGCTCTCCTTGCAGCGCTGCCGGCCATGGTGCCCTATCAGACGTTCCGGTTGCGATATGCCGAGCTGCCGATACCCGCCAGGGCAACCTTCGATCTCCTGGCTGCGAGTCCGGCCGGCCTCTCCGCTGACAATGAGCTTTCCTCCAATGCCAAGATCGAGGCGCTGATGCGCCGCGAGGCTGCCTGCGCCTGGAAGGAGATGATCGAAACCCAGCGACCGCTGCTGCAACGACTGCAGAGCGAGATCGCCTCCTCGATCGAGGAACTCGAGGCTCTCGACGGCAAGATCCGCCTAGCCAATCGGCGGCTGTTGGCGAGCGTCGATCGCGAGAGGATACGCGACCCTGCCGAATGGTCGACGATATGGGCAGGCGGTTCTGCTTCCAAGCGTCTGCGTCAGGTATTCGCCATAGGCAGCAGGCTCGGCCTCCTGCATCTCAAGCCGGTCTGGCTCGTCAACCCCGATGTGGCGAGCCGCATGCTGCCGCTCGACGCGGGCCTGTTCGACGTGGCGATCTTCGACGAGGCCTCACAGATGCGGGTCGTCAACGCGATGCCTGCGCTGTTCCGCGCCAAGCGCTGTGTCGTGAGCGGCGACGAGAAGCAGCTGCCGCCGACGAGCTTCTTCGGCAATCGCGCGGACGCTGCTGCGGATGACGACTTCGACGCCGCCGATGCAAGGTCGTTCGACGACGCCTCCGAGGACGGACTGGCCGATGCCGACGACGACGCCGAAGTCGCTCCCCGAATTGATCCTCGCGTGCTGCAACTTGCCGAGCGTCACATCCGCGATTGCGAAGATCTCCTTGCGCTGTCCCGCGGTCATCTGCCCGAGACGAGCCTCGACATCCACTATCGCTCCGAATTCCGCGAGTTGATTGCCTTCTCGAATGCCGCCTTCTACGGCGGCCGGCTCAACATTCCGATCAGCAAATCGCCGACCGAGGTGCATCGAGAGCGCCCCCTCCAAATCAAGCGGGTCGACGGCGAGTACAAATCGCAGACGAACCCTGCCGAGGCCGATGCCGTCGTCTCGCTGCTTGCCGATCTGTGGGCCCGCGAGGCGAGCCCGCCGACGGTTGGCGTCGTCACCTTCAATATGAAACAGGCCGAGCTGATCACACGGCGGCTCGATCAGAAGGCCGACGAGGACCGCGCCTTCGGGAAGGCATACCTGCGGGAGCGCACCCGGAAGGCGCAGGGCGAGGACGTCGGCTTCTTCGTCAAGAACCTCGAGAACGTGCAGGGCGACGAACGCGATTGGATCGTGTTTTCGACGACGTTCGGGCGCGACAGCAATGGTGTGTTCCGACGCAACTTCGGTGCCTTGAGCCAGCAGGGCGGCGAGCGCCGGCTCAACGTCGCCGTGACGCGCGCCAAGCGCAGGAACCTGATCGTGACATCAATGCCGACCGACGAGATCTCCGACGTGCTGGGATCGGGACGACCGCCAACGCGCTCGCGCGACTATCTGCAGATCTACCTCAAATACGCCGAGCTGATCAATGACGGCCACCTCGAGGACGCAACGAAGCTGCTCGAGGTGTTCGGCCCGCCAGACTCTCAAGGACCGGTACCGCCGCCGGACGAGCCGGACGAGCTCATTCAGCAGGCGCTCACCATCCTCGAGGACGAAGGATTCGACGCGAGGCTCATGCCGCGCGAGGACGCCTTCAGCGTCGATATCGCCGTAAGCGAGCCGGCGGGGTCGCGTTACGTGCTCGGGATAGTGTTCGACGGCCCCCGCCAGGCACTGCTGCGTCAGGCCCGTGCTCGGGAGCTCTGGCGCCCGAAGCTTCTCGAGCGGTCCGGCTTGCGGCTGCACCGCATCTCATCATCCGAGTGGGTGCGCAGCCCGGACCGCGAGCGCGCGCGCCTCATCGCCGCCGCCCGTGACGCGATCGCCCGTGTCGAAAGGCAAATGGAGGAAGCAAGGTCATGAGCAAGCTGGTCTGGGTGAACTATCGGATTTCCGACGCCGAGGAGCGCCAGGCACGTCGCAAGATCGAGCTCCTGCGGCGGACCCTGGCGCGCTGCGCCGTCCTGCGGCAGCAGCTGAGCGAGTTCGAGCCGGTCGCTGGCGAGGACTGGGCCATGACGCTCGCGAAGTACGAGCAGATGATCGACGATAGCCAGTGGCAGGAGTTAGCCTCGGAATACAACCGCCTCTACGACGAGCTTCCCGAGGTTTTGGAACGTCTTGAGCAGGGCCTCGCTGAGGCGCGGGCCAAACGCACCCGTCTGGAGCTGACGGCCGCGACCCTCGCCGCTCTCGGGGCCTCGCCCGAGGAGACCGCGTTTCTGGCTGAACTGGCGGGCAAGGCGGAAAGCCTCTCCGCCGACAGGTACGCGGAGGCTGCCGGCAAGGTGGAGGCGATCCTGCGCCAGCGGCTCGACGCGCCGCTCGTTGATCGAGAGGCCACTCCAACAGCCCGCCAACTGGCGCTCGCCGCCGACTGCCCGGAAGCCTCCGGTGACTCACGAACCGAGAGCATTGCAGTGCCCACCGCTCCGGTCCCCGGGCGGGCGCGGACGCTGCGCGCATCAGCCGACTCGCCATCCGAATCGGCTCACTCGATACCTCGCTGGGCTCATTCGATGACCTGCTCGGGCGCCTGCAGGAGCTGCCCACCGCCGAGGCCGGTCACCGGGCACTACTGCTCGACTCGATCGAGCTTGCAGCCGCAGAGCGCCTCAGCGCGGCGCGACGCAAGCGTGAGGTCAGGATCTCGTCGCCGAGGGCTCGCCTGGCTCGTATCAGCGACTCTCTGTCGGCTGACGATCATCGCCGGAGGCTCGAGGCTGCCGCAGCAGCCGGAGATCCGGCAAGGGGCTCGCGCGGCACGCGATGACGCCCGGCGGTGGTCAGAAGAGGCTCGTCGTCAGGACGGTGCACGCGTTCGCTCGGCAATGCTCGCCGGGCACTCGCGGTCTCGGTTACGAGGTCAATGTCCAGGGCGACTGGTCGGAGGGCGAGCGCATCACGGTCGCCCGGCCGAACGAGCCCAACTATGACGTGCAACTCGCCGCGATACCCGGCGGGCAGATCCAGTCAAAGGTCCGAGCCTACGACCATGCAGGCCGCAGCACTGGCGTGAACCGTCGCGACGTCGAGGTGGAACAGAACTGGTGCGACGATCTCGACAAGCTCAACGCGCTGCTCGCCCAGCGTGGCATCGGCGCGGAGATACTCCGCCAGGACGGCCCGGGCACGGCAGCCCAGGTCCGCTGCCGGCCCGAGATGAACCGCCGTGTCGACTGACCCGGGCCGGCCGGCGGTGTTGGAGCAGGTGAAGCCGCAGATCTGCCTGGTTTGTCATCGGTGCCGTTACGCAGCCCCGATGCCCGCATCCGCATCCAGGAGTTCAATCTCGGCCAGATGTTACGCAATAGGACCAGGCCGGCGCGCTGCCTGACCAGCGGCTGGAGGATGGCAGGTTCCGCTGGCCGGCAATCCGGGCGGCGTGATGCGGCTGTTGCCTGCGCAGCTCGCTGGCACGTCGACAAGCGCGTCGGCGGGCGGCGAGTTTGCCAGTGCACTGGAACAGCCGACGTCCAGGAAGCGGAACGACACCTCGCGCGAGAGTGATGGAAGAGACCCGGCAAGCCCAAGTCTACGTCGTCAGACCGGCTCGAACCTTCGAGCAGGCAGCGGCGGAGTTCGTGCTGGAGAACCAGCACAAGCGGAGCATCAGCAGTGACATCGTACAGCCGAAGCTGGTGATGCCACGGCTTGGTTCATACGCTCGACAAGATCCATCAGGCATCTTGCTGCCTTGCAGGTCCTGCCTCCTGCAAAACCCCGCAGAGGCCATGCGGTCAATCGGCAAGACTGCCTAAGTCTCTAAGTCCTTGAAAGGAATGGTGCCCAGGGCGGAATCGAACCACCGACACCGTGATTTTCGGTCACGTGCTCTACCAACTGAGCTACCTGGGCATCACGAAGCCGGCGCGGCGGGACGGCGGGCCGCTGGCAGGCGCTGCAATTCCGGGGCCGGGAGTCGGACTGCGGATGCGGCCCGATGCCGAGGACAGGTTGGCTCGGCCGGATGACCGCCGCCCCTTCGAGCCTGCGGGTTTAGAAGGCTTCGTCCGACCGGGTCAAGAGCAGAATGGGACGCGCCTCGCAGCGCGCGGTATGACCGGGGGCGGAAGGAGAGCGCGCTTTCGGCTCGCACGCTCGCCTCGCCAGGTCGATGCGGCACGCGCCATCGTCTGGCCGTCACGGCTTCACGACTGCGCGACCTCGGCTTGCGGCAGGGGACGCAGGCGGCAAGTTCGTTCATTGAGTAGAAGCCGCTGGCGGGACGGATCAGCATCGGGCGCCGGCGGCAGGGATGCGCGATCCCGGATCAGAGGATCGGGGGAGGAGTGCGCATGACCGAGCAGTCGCCTGATGCCCCGACCCGCGGTCAGCCGTCCTCTGGCGCCTGCTACCGCTCGCCGCGCTCGGCCTGCTGATCGCCATCGCCTATATGGGCAGGGCTGGCACCGGGCGCTGACCCTCGAAAATCTCTACCTTCATCGCATGGATCTGAGCGAGGCCATCGAGGGCCATCGTCCTTGCGGTGCTCGTCTACATGGCGGTCGTCATGGTCGTTGCCGTATCCCTGCCCGGCGCGCTCCTTGCTGACGGTGACCGGCGGCTTCCTGTTCGGCTGGATGATCGGCGCGCCGGCAGCCCTCGTCGCGGCGACGCTCGGGGCGGTGATCGTCTTCCTCGTCGCGCGCACGCATAACCGGGCCCCTGGTGGCCGAGCGGGCGGTCGGCGATCGCCCGGTTGCGCGAGGGCTTTCGCGCCGACGCTTTCAACTATCTGCTGTTCCTGAGGCTGGTGCCGGCCTTCCCATTCTTCGTCGTCAATCTGGCTGCCGGCATCCTTGGCGTCAGCCTGCCGGTCTATCTCGCCGCCACCATCATCGGCATCATCCCCGGCGGTCTCGCCGCTCGCTGGCCGGCGCCGGCCTCGACAGCGTGTTCGCGGCCCAGGGCGAGGGTTCGAGGAGTGCGCCGAGCAGGCCGCGGCAGCCAGCATCGCCGATCCCGTCGCGGCAGGCTGCCGGCTCGCCTTCGACGATGCACTCGCTGGTCTCTGGCAGGTCGCGGCCGCATTCGCGGCGCTCGGCGTCGTCGCCCTGCTGCCGATCCTCGCGCGTCGCTGGCGGGGCGGGACGCGCTGGCGGAGCTGGTAGCGCGCCGCCGGGCGGCGGCGGCGAGGAGCCGGCCAGGCCTGTCCGCGTTCCGCCTTCGTTCGCTCCGTTCCAATTCGCCGTCGGGCCGCTAAGAGTGGTCGGCCGACCACCAGTTCCCGGAACCCGATCTCCCGATCCACCGATCCCAGGATGAGCGCGACCATGACCGAACTGCTGGCCCCGACCTGCGTGATCGGTGCCGGCTCAGGCTGTCGGTGGCAGCGGCCGCGGCCCAGCTCGGCGTGCCCGTGGTGCTGATCGAGAAGGCGGTGATGGGCGGCGACTGCCTGAACCAGCGCTTGCACGTCCGTCCAAGTCGCTGATCGCCTCGGCCCGCCGCGCCCACGGATGCGCAGCGCCGGCCGCTCGGCATCACGCCCACCAACCCGATGATCGTCTCCCGGTTGATGCACGAGCATGTGCGGGCGTCATCGCCGCCATCGCGCCGAACGATTCGGTCGAGCGCTTCACCGGGCTCGGTGTGCGGGTGATCCAGGCGCCGGCACGGTTCGTCGATCGCGAGACGGTCGAGGCGGGTGACTACCAGGTGAAGGCGCGCCGCTTCGTCGTCGCGGCGGCTCCTCGCCGGCCCTGCCGCCGATCCCAGGCATCGACACGGTCTCCGTCCTCACCAACGGAACCATCCTTCGCGCACCCTCGCCGAGCGGCCGCAGCATCTCGTGGTGGTCGGTGGCGGGCCGATCGGCATCGAGCTGGCCCAGGCCCATCTGCGGCTGGGCTGCCGCGTCACGGTGATCGAGGCGATGAGCGCGCTCGGCCTTGGCGATCCCGAGCTGACCCGCCCCGCTGATCGCCGAATTGCGCGAGGAGGGTCTGACCCTCGTCGAGGGCGCCAGGTCGAGCGCTTCGAGCGGACCGAGGGCGGCATCAACGTCCATATGAGCCACGGCAGCCGCAGCGGAACGGTGGCGGCAGGCCATGTGCTGATGGCGACCGGGCGGCGCGCCAATGTCGACAATCTCGGCTCGACCAGGCCGGCATCCGCTACGACGAAGGCAGCATCCGGGTGTCGCGGGGACTGAGGACCTCGAACCGCCGCGTCTATGCGATCGGCGACGTGCGGGCGGTCCCCAGTTCACCCACGCGGCGAGCTACCAGGCCGGCATCGTCATCCGCAGCGCGCTGTTCACCTGCCCGCCCTTCAATCCCGACATCATGCCGTGGGTGACCTTCACCGATCGAGCTCGCCCATGTCGGCCTGTCCGGAGGACGAAGCCCGCAAGCGGCACGGCCGCCGTATCTCGGTCGTCCGCTGGCCCTATCGAGAACGACCGGGCCCAGACCGAGCGGCGTACGCATGGTTTCGTCAAGGTGGTCACGACCCGTCGGGCCGCATCCTCGGGGCGAGCATCATGGCGCCCATGCCGGGAGCTCGTCAGATGTGGGCGCTCACGGCCGGCCTTTCGATGAAGCACGTAATCCGTCGCGCGCGTCGACCTTCTCGGAGATCAACCGACGCCGCCTATGCCTACTATCTGCCCCGGCTGGCATCAGACGATGGTGCGCTCGCTCGTTTCACTGCTGAGGAAGCTCGGCTGAGGGTCGGAATGGACGTCAACTCGCGCAGCGAAGGCGGTGCCGCACCGCCGGAACCGCGGCCTGCAGTGCGAGCTGGTGACGGCGGGCGTGCCGCCCGAGGAGAGCCGCACGCCAGCGCGTCCGTGCCGCCGTGGCGCCGCCCTGCGATCCGGCCTCTCCTGGAAACTGCTGTCCTCACATCGCCTTCGTGATGCTTTGCTGGCCGAGGTGCTGATCTTCCTGCCCTCGGTCGCGAATTTCACGCGTGACATGGCTGATGCAGCGCCTACGAGAGGTCGCGCAGATCGCCTCGCTGGCGAGGAAGGAGGAGCAGGAGAAGCCCGTAGGCGGCGCCCGGCGGCGTGCTGCCGCGAATGCTGCGCGAGGAGAGATCCTGAAGACGGCGGACGTGCGCGGCATCGCGCTGAGCGCCAGGACCAGCGGCTCCTGGTGCTCGGCGAAAACATGCCGCCAGCCGATCGACGATGGCTTTCAGCCTGGACCGCCTCCGCCTATGCCAAGATCGTCGGTCGGGGTCTACCTTCTCCTCGCCCGACCGCATCATCGCGTGGTCAGGCGGCCCAGCAGGGTAGGGTCGGCGACTTCATCGAGATCGTGATGTCGGGAGGCGGCCTTGCGCTTTCGGCGGTGATCGCTACGGTTTCAACATTCGGTCTCTCGGTCATCATCTCGATGCTGGCGGCCTCGCTCATCTGTCAGCTGCACCGGCTGATGGTGCGGCCGATGCCGCCGCCTAACCGAAGCGCTGATCACTTCCGCCTCGATCCGGAGAATGCCGGCCTGCATTCATCCCTCAGGTCGCCACGACGAGATCGGCATCGCGAGAGGCTGTCGCCAGATGCAACTCGACTCCGTCGCCATGCTCCGCCAGTCTGGCGGCGCTCGGCCTCGCCGTCTCCAAGATCAATCACGACCTGCGCAACGGCGGCGAACGCGGCTGTCTCCGATCGCGCTCGGCTCGTTCCCGACCCGACCGTGCAGCGCGCGACGCCGAAGCTCGTCAGTCGCTCGACAGGCGATCAGGCTGCCTGCACCGAGACGCTGAATATGGACGGGCGAGCGAGGCACCGCTCGGTGACGGCACATCCCGCTGAGGCCGCTCGTGCGAGGAGGTCAGCGAGAAACCATCAGCCTGCCGCGACCGGCGAGAGGCGATCAGAGCTGGCGGATCGCGGTCGCTGAGATCATCGTCGACGCCGATCCCGACCAGCTCTATCGCGTGCTCGCCAATCTGGCGCAGGAGCTCGGTGCAATTGCTGGAAGGCGCCGGCGCGCCTACCTGTCGGGTGAGCCACCGCAAGGGCGATGCGATCGTGATCGATCTTGCCGATGACAGTCCGGGCGTGCCCGAGCATACGCCACAACCTGTTCGTGCCTTACGCTCCGGCCGGGTCGGCGGCACCCGGGCTCGGCCTCCGCCATCGTCACGCCGAGCTGGTCCATGCCCTGGCGGCCGGTGGCGCTGATCGACGGCGGCGAGCCCGGCGCGCCTTCCACGTCGTGATCCCCGACCGGCAGCGGGGCTGAGGCCGCGGCCGCCGCCACCTGCCTGCCTACCTACCCTACCGGTCGTCTTGCCCGACAGGCCGAGCGCATGGCGTCCGAAGCCCGCCTGATAGTCGTCGATGCCGATGCGATGGAGTGATGAGGGGGGCAAGATCGAGCCGGCCCTGCACGAGCGTCGTCATCTTGTACCAGGTCTCGAACATTTCGCGCCCGTAGATGCCCTTCAAGGTCAGCATCTTGAAGATGACCTTGTTCCAGTCGATCTCGAAGGCGGCCGGCGCGATGCCGAGGATCGCCACCTTGCCGCCGTTGTTCATGACGTCGATCATGTCGCGGAAGGCCTTGGCGGCGCCCGACATCTCGAGCCCGACGTCGAAGCCCTCCTTCATGCCGATGCGCTTCATGACGTCGCGCAGGGTCTCCCTGGAGGCGTCGACGACATGCTCGATCCCGAGTTGCCGGGCGAGCGCCAGCCGTGTCGGATTGATGTCGGTGATGACCACCTTGCGCGCTCCGACCTCGCGGGCGACCAGTGCGCCCATGATGCCGATCGGCCCCGCTCCGGTGACGAGCACGTCCTCGCCGACGAGATCGAAGCTGAGCGCGGTGTGCACCGCATTGCCGAACGGATCGAAGATCGCCGCGATCTCGTCGGGCACGTCGTCGGGGATGACGAACACATTGTGCTCGGGGATCGCCAGGTATTCCGCGAAGGAGCCCGGCCGGTTGACGCCGACCCCCTTGGTGTTGCGGCACAGATGGCCACGCCCGGCCCGGCAATTGCGGCAGGCGCCGCAGACGATGTGCCCCTCGCCGGAAACGCGCTGGCCGCGCCGGTAGCGCGTGACGGCCGCGCCGACATCGGCGATCTCGCCGCAGAACTCGTGGCCGACCACCATCGGCACCGGAATGGTGCGGGCGGCCCATTCGTCCCAATTGTAGATGTGCACGTCGGTGCCGCAGATCGCCGACTTCCGGACCTTGATCAGCACCTCGGTCGGCCCGGGCTCGGGCACCGGCACCTCTTCCATCCAGATGCCCGGCTCGGGGCGCGCCTTCACCAGCGCCTTCATCATGTTCGACATGGAATTTCTGCCTCGATTGGGTCAGGACGGAAGTTTCAGGAGACGATGCCGAGCTCGCGGCCGACCTCACCGAAGGCGGTGACGGCGCGATCGATGTCGGCGTTGCTGTGGGCGGCCGACATCTGCGTCCTGATGCGCGCGGCGCCCTTCGGCACGACTGGGAACGAGAAGCCGATCACATAGATCCCCTTCACGAGCAGGCGCGCCGCCATCTCCTCGGCGAGCCGGGCCTCCCCGAGCATCACCGGGACGATCGGATGGTCGGCGCCGGCGAGGCGGAAGCCGAGCCCAGTCATGCCGGCCCGGAACCGCGCGGCATTGCCGGCGAGGCGCCGTCGCAGTTCGTCCCCCTCGGCGATGAGGTCGAGAACCTTCAGCGAGGTGGCGGCGACGACGGGTGCGAGGGTGTTGGAAAAGAGATAGGGGCGCGAGCGCTGGCGCAGCCATTCGACGATGGGCCGGCGCGCCGATGTGTAGCCGCCCGACGCCCCACCGAGCGCCTTGCCGAGCGTTCCGGTGAGGATGTCGACGCGGCCCTCGACGCCGCAATGTTCGAGCGTGCCGCGGCCGTTCCGGCCGAGGAAGCCGACGGCGTGGCTGTCGTCGACCATCACCATGGCATCGTAGCGCTCGGCGAGATCGCACACCGCCCGCAGATCGGCGATGATGCCGTCCATGGAGAACACGCCGTCGGTGGCGATCAGCCGGAAACGCGCGTCGGCGGCGTCCTTCAGCCGTGCCTCGAGCTCCGCCATGTCGTTGTTGGCGTAGCGATAGCGGCGGGCCTTGGAGAGGCGGATGCCGTCGATGATCGAGGCATGGTTGAGGGCGTCCGAGATGACGGCGTCCTCCTCGCCGAGCAGCGTCTCGAAGAGGCCGCCATTGGCGTCGAAGCAGCTTGCATAGAGGATCGTGTCCTCGAAGCCGAGAAAGCCCGAAAGGCGGGCTTCCAGCGCCTTGTGCTCCTCGCCGGTGCCGCAGATGAAGCGCACCGAGGCCATGCCGTAGCCGTAGCGTGTGAGCGCGTCCCGTCCGGCGGCGACGAGGCGGGGATCGTCGGCGAGCCCGAGATAGTTGTTGGCGCAGAAATTCAGCACCTTCCGGCCGTCGGCGAGGCGGATATGCGAGGATTGGCTGGAGGCGATCACCCGCTCGGTCTTGGTGAGGCCGGCGGCGGCGACGCCCGCAAGCTCGCTCTCGATATGCTCGAGGAACCGTCGGGTCATGGGTCGCAACTCCGTCTGAAGCGAGGTCGGGGCTGGTGGCGGCGCTGATCCTCGCATGGCCGCGGGAAAATGGCGGGGCGACCGCCGCGGGCCCGCTCGTTGCGAGCCCGTTCCCCTTCTACTCCCGGCCGCGATCGCGATGCCATGTGAATCGGGCCGGCTCGACGCTATGGTCGACCGGCCGGGCGGGCATGGCGCGAGCGGTGTCGGGAGAGGGAGCAGCCGATGGGCAATGATCGCAAGGACAGGCTGGCGAAGGCCCTGCGCAGCAATCTGGCGCGGCGCAAGGAGGCGGCACGGGCGGCGCGGGAGCGTCCGGCGGCCGTGGAGGACGAGGGCGGAGAGGGCGCCGGGAGCGCACCGGCAGGCCGCGGGTCCGGCAGCGGGGCGGCGCGGTTTCCAGCCGGCAGCGGCGAGACCGGCTCCGCTGATGGCGAGGGCGGGGCGTGAGACTGCGGGGCCTCTGGACGTTCAGGCTGGAGGCTCTCCTGCGGCCCATTCCTCGCGGCGGCTGCCGATCAGCGCCTCGACGCTGTCCGCCTTCTTCCGCACGAGCGCGGATGCGAGTTCCTGCTTGATCCGCTCGACGAGGCCGAGCCCCTCATAGACGAGGCCGGTGTAGAGCTGCACGAGCGTCGCCCCGGCCTCGATCTTGGCGAGTGCCGTCGCGCCCGAGTCGACGCCGCCGATCCCGATGAGCGGCATCCGCCCGCCGGTCATCGTCGCGACGCGCGCCAGCATCCGCGTCGAGCGCTGGAACACCGGCGGACCCGAAATGCCGCCGGCCTCGCCGGTCGCCCAGGCGTTGACCGCCGACAGGCCGGCCCGCGACAGCGTGGTGTTGGCGATGGCGATGCCGTCGACCTGCCGCTCGAGGAGGATGGCGACGATCTCGCCGAGCTCCTCGTCGATGATGTCGGGCGAGAGCTTGACGACGACGGGCACCCGCTTGCCGGCCCCGAGGGCCAGGCGGTCGCGTTCGGCGAGCGCCCGCTCGAGCAGGCCGTCGAGGGCCCCGGGCGACTGCAGCGTCCGCAGCCCCGGCGTATTGGGTGAGGAGATGTTGACGGTGAAATAGCTGGCGAGGCCGGCGAAGGCGGCGATCCCGGCGACATAGTCGGCGATGCGGTCGGGACTGTCCTTGTTGGCCCCGATATTGACGCCGACGATGCCGCCCCGGCCGGCACGACGCTGGAGCCGCGAGAGGGCGGCCGTGTGCCCGCCATTGTTGAAGCCGAGGCGGTTCAGGACCGCCCGATCGTCGATGAGGCGAAACAGCCGCGGGCGCGGGTTGCCGGGCTGGGGAAGCGGCGTCAGTGTCCCGACCTCGGTGAAGCCGAAGCCGCAGGCGAGGAGCGCGTCGGGAACCCGGGCGTCCTTGTCGAAGCCGGCCGCCATGCCGATCGGGTTGGGGAAGGAAAGACCGAAGGCGGAGACCCTGAGCCGTGCATCGTCCGCCAAGGGCGCCCTTGGATGAAACCCCGCCTCGAGCGCGCGAATGGCGAGCCCGTGCGCGCGCTCGGGATCGAAGGCGAGGAGCGCCGGGCGGGCGATGTCGAGCAGCCGGCGGATCATGAAGCCGTGCCGTCCTTGCCCGAGAGGACCGGCAGCACGAGCCGGCCATCCCGATCCGTGGCGAGCGGGGTCACGGCGACGGCGGCCGCCACCGGAAGCGGCGCATAAAGATGGGGGAAGAGCGCGCCCCCGCGCGAAGGCTCGAAGCGCAGCGCGGGGCCGAGCCGTTCGGTCTCGACGGCAACAAGCACCAGATCGCGCTTGCCGGAAAAATGCCTATCCGCAGTGCCCTGAAGTTGGTCAGGCGTTGACAGGTGGATGAAACCGTCGCGAATGTCGTCCGGCGAGCCGGTGTATTGCCCCGTTTCAATAGACTTCTGCCATTCCGTCATTGCGCAGATCTTGTAAATCAATGTCATTGCGGCTCGATGCTTATTGTGGTTCACTAGGTACAACTACTTAACTTGCCGTTTCGGCGTTTCCGCTTGCCCGGCTGATCGGGGATTTGTTACCACTTCCGGTCGTGGCGCCTGCCAAGGTACGTGGACCCGCCCCATCAGATACCGGCTGAAAGCAGCATCAAGACCATGCCCGTCACACGTTTCCAGGCCGAGATGCTGACCATCGCCGAGCTGCTCGACGGCCAGCGCCAGCTCGTCATCCCCGAGTTCCAGCGACCCTACTCCTGGACCCAGGTGCAAGTCGACCGCCTGCTATCCGACCTGTTGAGCAAGGTGCAGGAGATCGAGGCCCATGGCGACGAGGTCGGGCCGCACTATCTGGGCTCCATGGTGATGACCCTCCACCAGGAGGGGGGACGGGCGCGGGGCCTGCCGATCAGCGTGATCCGGCGGCGCGATCCGATCGTCTGCGAGGTGATCGACGGCAAGCAGAGGCTGATGACGCTGACGCTGCTGATCGCCGTCATCCGCGATCTTCTGGGGCCGGATCCAGGCGTGCTCGACGGGCTCATCGTCGAGACCAGCCGCTCGGCCGCCGTCCCGGCGGGGACGCCAAGGCTCCTGCCGGATGCCACCGAGCGCAGCTATTTCGAGGCCCGCGTGCAGCGGCACGGCGCCACCGCCAAGCGCATGGATACCGCGGTCCGCTGCCGGGGCTGCCAGCATATCGACCAGGCGCGCACCTTCCTCAGGCGGGAGTTGAAGGCGCTGCCGCGCGAGCGCCTGGCTCTGCTCGGCGAGGTGATCGCCGAGCACTGCCTCGTCTGCCTGACCTCCTCGACAGATCGGGCCGGCGGCTATGACCTCTTCATCGCCCAGAACAGCAAGGGCCTGTCGCTTTCTCCCGCCGACGTGCTGAAGGCCACCCTCATCGGCAAGGCGTCCGAAAGCACCCGGCCGGCCCTCGTCGAGCGCTGGAACGAGGTCGGCGCCTCGCTGCACGGCCGGCGCTTCGACCAGCTCATCGCCCATGTTCGCACCATCGAGAGCACGGGCCGCACCTCGCTGATCGAGGACATCCACGAGGTGGCGGAGCGGGCGGGCGGGGCGCGCGCCTTCATCGACGGCACGCTGGTGCCGTTCGGCCGCATCCTCGAGCTGATCGACGACGGGCCGCGCGCAGGGGACGGTCGGCTGCCCGCCGGCGTCGCCCGTGTGCTCGGCTCACTCGCCTTGCTCAAATCGCGCGACTGGGTGCCGGCCGCGATGGTGCTGCTGCGCGGCCGCGCGAGCGAGGACCCGGAGGTCGGCGAGCTCCTCGCGCGCCTCGAGCGGATCGCCTTCGCGCTGCCCTTCATCAGGGACAATTCCGACACCAAGCGTCAAAGGATGCGCCGGGTGCTGGCTCGCATGGCCGATCCGCAATCGCGCCCCGCGCCGGGCGATGCCGACGATCCGCTGTCGCTCACGGCCGACGAGCAGCGCGAGATCTTCCACGTCGTCGCCCGCAATCCCTATCGCCAGGCGCGCCAGGCCTGCCGCAGCCTGCTGCTGCGCCTCAGCGCGGACCTGCCGGGCAATCGCTGGCCGGAGGACATGGGGCACGTCACTCTGGAGCATGTCCTGCCGCTGACCCATGATCCCGACGGCGAATGGGCCGCGGACTTCCCCGATGCCGAGCAGCGCGAGCGTTGTGCCAAGAGCATCGGCAATATGGTGCTGGTCACGCCCGAGCAGAACCGCAGGGCCGGCCGCCGCGGCTGGCCGAGGAAGAAGGCCATCTATTTCGACGCGCACTGCGAGGCGGTCTTTGCCATCAACGAGGATCTGCGCGGGATCGATGTCTGGAACGCCGATGCGATCCTCGCCCGCGAGGCGCGGATCCTCGACGCCATCATCCGGTTCTTCGAGCTCGATGCCGCGGTCATCGCCGCGGAGGGGACGCGCCGGTCGCGGGTGCGGGCAAAGCCCCGCTGAGACCGCCGCTGAGGCCTGCCGAAGCCTTGGGGGGCGGAGGGCACGGCTGATGGCTCCAGGTGCCAATGCGCCCGGTTTGACGGCCGCAATTCTCGCAGCCCTGGATTTGAGTTGCCAGGAAGCTGCCCATCGGGTGCAGACGGGATCGGCCGATGTCACCACGACGCAAGTGGTTCGATTCCGACATTTGCATCCCGTTTCAGAACCCGTGAGCTTTTGAATTTGACACTTGAGAACGCACCTCGCGGCAACCGGGACTGAAGTGTCAAATTCGCTCCACTCGTCCGTCGCTGCCGTGGGCGCTCCTCTTGCGCGTGACGGGCCCGCGCGGCAGCGGGGACACGCCGCGCAAACGAAACAGGCGCCGAAACCGGCGCCCGTCCCTTGTGTCTCAGTGCTCGCGACGGGGCCTCAGGCCTCGATCGACCAATCCCAGGGGAAGATGTACTGGGTCGGGTGAGCGGCGAAGCCACTGACCTTCTTGTCCATGCACTGGAAGATCTTCAGCCAGACCGACTGCACGATCGGGCCTTCCTCCTGCATGATCATCTCGATCTCCTTCGTCGTCGCCCTGCGGGCCTCGACGTCGAGCTGGCCTTCGGCCTTCGTCAGGAGCTCGTCGAACTTGGCATTCGACCACTTCGACTCGTTCCACGGCACGCCGGTGGCGATAGGCAAGGCCGAGCACCATGACGCCGAGCGGACGATGGGTCCAGGAGGTGAAGGCGAACGGCGCCGTCTCCTTGTCCCAGATCTCCCAGTACTGGGCCGACGGCAGCACCGTGACCTTCACGTTGACGCCGATCTCTTTCCACATCTGCGCCATGACGTTGCAGGCCTTGGACTCCCACTCGGGGTCCTTCTTGCAGAAGAGCTCGAGCTCGAGACCCGACACGCCGGCATCGGCGAGCAGCTTCTTGGCGCTCTCCGGGTCGTACATGTTCGGCAGCTCGGCGTACTCCGGATGGACCGGCGCGACATGGTGATGCTCGCCGGGGGTGCCGAGACCCTCGACCGACACGTCGACCACCTTCTTGGAGTCGACGGCCATGCGCATGGCCTTGCGGACGCGCGGATCCTTGAACATGTCGTGGATCGGCTGCATGCGGGCGACCGCCGTCTGGGCCGTCGTCACGTCATACACCTTGATCCAGTCCATGGCCCCGACGGCCTTCATCTGCGAGGCCTGAACCTGCCAGATGCCGTCGACCTGCTTGGACTGCAGCGCCGCGACCTGGGCCGCCGGATCGTCGCCGTGGTCGATATAGTGGACCTCGTCGAGCGCGCCGTCGCCGTGCCAGTAGCCGGGACGCTTCTTCACGACGCACTTCTTGCCGAGCTCGAACTCGGTCATCTCCGCCCAGCCGGTGCCGATCGAGCCCGGGCCGAACTTACCCTCCGACGAAGGATGCAGGATGATCATCGGATAGTGGAAGAAGTGCTCCGGCACCGCGAGCTGCGGAACCTTGGCATTGAGGCGGACGGTGTGATCGTCGACCTTCTCGATCGCGTTGGCGTCCCAGAGGGCGTCGCCCGCGTCGTTCATCAAGTAGCCCTTCATCAGGCCGAGCACGGACGAGCCGGTCGCCGGATCGAGGACACGCTTCAGGTTCCAGACGACGTGGTCGGCGTTGAAGGCATCGCCGTTCGACCACTTGACGTCCTTGCGCAGGTTGAGCGTCCAGGTCTTCAGATCGTCGGACGCGTCCCACTTCTCCATCAGCCAGGGCCGGGTGACGTTGTCGGCGCCGGTGAGGGTCAGATACTCGACGACGTTGCGCGACATCATCGAGTCCTGGATCCACGAATAGGTGTGGGGGCTCTCGATCGGCTGGACGCGCATGGCAATCCGGACGATGCCGCCCGAAGCGCGCGCCGGACGCGTGAACGTGCCGGTCTCCGGCAGGCCGGCCACGGAGTAGGCCGCCGTCGCCGAGAGGCCGAGGAGCGTCGCGGTTCGCAGGAACTCGCGGCGGCTCATCTTGCCGTCCTTCATATCCTGGGCCAGCTGCGGCAGCGAGCCGTGCACGGCTTTCAGGTCGTCTCTCAATGCCATGGGTGGTTATCCTCCCTAAGGTTCCCAAGGGCCGGTCCGGACCCTACAACACGGGGACCGTAAGTCCAATAGCGTGATGCGACGAACAGTGATGCATCCACGACGCCCGGTCCCGAATCGCGAGGGTGACAATCGTCAGCGAATGGGGCCATCGCGTGACGGCCATCAATGGCGGCGGAAGGGGCGCTCTGTTGCGACGGCGGTCGGGGCGCGGCCGTGGGCGCGCTCGCGGAAGGCGATGTAGAGCCCGCTCGCCACCACGACCGCCATGCCGAGCGCGGTCGGCAGAGAGAGCGTCTCGCCGAACACGCCGATGCCGATCGCGGTGGCGGTGGCGAGCAGGACGTAATTGAAGGGCTGGAGGATGGTCGCGGCAGCGAGCTGGTAGGCCTTCATGAGAAGCAGATGGGCGGCGGTGCTCGTCATGATGAAAGCGGCAAACAGCAGCCAGCCCTGTTTGTCGGGCATCACCCAGGAAGACAGGCCGGGTGGCGTCGCGGCGGCCGCACCGACGATGGCGACGAAGATGATGCTGGTCTCGAAGCTGTCCCTGGCGCTCGCAAGGCGCGTGGCAAGGCCGTAGAGCGCCCAGACGGCGGCGCCCGACACTGTCAGGAGCGCGATCGGCTGGAACACGCCGGCGCCCGGACGGACGATGAGCAAGGCACCGACGAAGCCGACGAGGACGGCCAGCCAGCGCCGCCAGCCGACCTTCTCCGACAGGATCGGGACCGCGAGCGCCGTCGCCATGAGGGGCGCGGTCGCATAGATGGCGCTGACCTCGGCGAGCCCCAGATATTTCAGGGAGATTGCGAAGATCATCTGGTCGAGCAGGATCAGCACGCCGCGGACGATCTGCAAGACCGGACGGCGCGGCTCGATGGCGGATATGAGGCGCCGGCGCGAGGCTGCGAACAGGATCGCGAAGGCGAGGAACGCCCAGGTGCGCACCAGCATGATCTGCGAGACCGGATAGCTCGCGACCATCACCTTGGTCATGGCGTCGCCGACGGCGAACAGCACCATGCCGGCGACGCAGGCGAGGATGCCGAGCCGCGTGGCGCGGGCGGCGGCCGGATCAGCGGCCGGATCGGCACGGGGGCCGCCGAGGCCATGCTGGCGCACGGCCGCAGTCGCCACCGCGCCACCCGATTGCGCCCCACCTGCCGTGATCGGCTTGGCCGTCATCGGCCTGGCCGTCGCCGGCCCCCGCCTCATCCGGCGTGCTCCTTGCGTCTCACCCATTCGCGCCAGGCCACATAAAGACCGCTGCCGACCACGATCGCGGCGCCGGCGACGGTCAGCAGGTCCGGCAGCTCGCCGAACAGCAGATAGCCGAAGATCGTGGCGCCGACGAGCAGCAGATAGATGAAGGGCTGCAGCACCACGGCGGGCGCATGCTCGGCGGCGCGGATGAATACCATGTGGCCGAGCACGCCGGTCAGCGAGATGGCGATCATCAGCGTCCAGCCCCTGGCATCGGGGGGCTGCCAGTACCACAGGCCGAAGGGCGTGAAGCAGACCGCGCCGACGAGCGCGGTCAAGAGCGTGTTGGTCTCGAAGCTGTCGGAGAGCGAGACGAGGCGTGTCATGATGATGTAGAGCGCCCAGGTCAAGGTCGCGGCGATGGCGATCAACGCCGCCCACTGGAAGACGCCGAAGCCCGGGCGGATGATCAGCAGCGCGCCGAGGAAGCCGATCGCCACGGCGAGCCGCCGCCGCCAGCCGACCGGTTCGCCGAGCAGGGCCGCGGCGAGCGCCGTCGTCATCAGCGGCGCGGTCGCGTAGATGGCGTGGAACTCGGCAAGGCCCAGATAGCGCAGCGCCGTGCAGAACAGCGCGATGTCGATGACGAGCATCAGGCCCCGGCCGATCTGCAGCACCGGCCGGCTCGCCCGCAGGGCGCTCTTCAGATTGCCCCTGACGCCGATCCAGGCGGTGACGAAGGCGGCGAATACGACGAAGCGGATCATCAGGAATTGCGGGATCGGATAGTCGGCGACGAGCAGCTTCGTCATCGCATCCTGGGTGGCGAACACCGCCATGGCGAGCACGCAATAGACGATGCCGCGGCCGGTCGAGGACGGTGCCGCCGTGCTCTCGAGGCTCGAGGCCGGCGCCACGGCGCGCGATGCGTTCGACGCGATCGCGATCGGTTCGTCGCCAGCCTCGGTCATGCAACTCGGCTCCTCGTTGCGGCGACGGACCTGTCTCGCCGGCCGCCTTGCCTGAAGCACGGCCGGCGCGCCGCCGGGGTTCTGAGGCCGCCGGTCCGATGTCGTGACCGGAGCAGAGGCGCGCCCCGCCTTCGGCTACCCAGTGCGGACACAAAGAGAGCAGAGCCAGCCACCAGGAGACAGGACATGGCCGACCGCATCATCGTCTATTGGCGCGACATGCCAGCCCAGGTGATCGTCAAGGCGGGACGCAAATCGGCCAAGCGCCAGCTTCCCGAGCGCTTCGAGCAGGCGATCGACATGGCCGCCATGCGCGCCGGCAAGCGCGATACCGACTCCTATCTCGCCGAATGGCGCAAGGGCGAGCCCGAGCCGGTCGAGGGCGACGACCTGGAGGCGATCGCCGACCGGGAGGCGAGCCGCCTGGAGAGCGACTACGCGCCGGAGCGCATGAAGGCGCTCATCGCCAATGGCGGGGTCGAGCCCGCGGCCTGATCGTCCTCGGCAAGCCGCTGATCTTCTTCGGCAAGCTGGTCGTCGGCGGCTATTCGGCGGCGCGGCGGTGGGCCGTGGCGGCGGGCAGGGCGACCGGCTCGTAGGCCCGGGTGCATGGCGCCCCCGGCGCCATATGCGCGCTGGGTGTCTCGTCGAGCTCCCAGATCACCGAGGCGAAGGTGAAGCCGGCCGCGGCATGGCCACTGGCGCGGCGCGACACCGGATGGCGCCCGTCGCTACGGTCGGCGAGCACGGTGGCGGCGGTGGCGACGTCGAGCGGTCGCTGCGCCGCGGCAAGACGCCGGTCGAGCGCCTCCATCCGGCAGCGCGAATTCTCGCCGAGGGCCACGGCCGCCTCGACATGGTGGCCGTCGGCCGTCAGATGCCAGTCGGTGCTCGCAAGGGCATGGTTGGTGTGCCAGACGGTATCGGCGGGCCCGTTCGCCGGCTGATATCGCGCGACGCCGGCCGCCGAGCCTTCGTGGCAGCTGATCTCGCCGCGGTCGGCGAGGATGTAGCTCTGGCCCGAGGCGTGCGGCGCGGATGCGAGGAACGCGACGGCCTCGGCATGGCTGCGCCGGGCGAGCAGGCCGCGGGCGAGAAAGGCCACGGGCAGGCCGGTGCGGCTGACATTGAGGTCGGCGAGCGTGTTGACGCCGAGGCCGAGCCCGGCCGAGTTGAGCCCGCACAGCCCGATCATACCCGCCACGGTCAGTACGATCTGATCGAGGCCGGTCGCCTCGTCGCGGATCGTCAGCGCCACCTGGAAGCCGTCCATCCAGCCGATCAGGTCCATGTTCTGGGCGACGACGGCGCGGCCGCCCGCCCGGTCGAGCGAGCCGAGCGTCGAGCAATGGGCGTGATGCTCGTGCTGGTGCTCGGGCGCGATGGCGCTGGAGAACCACCATTCCTCGTCCATGAGCTGGGCGGCGAGCATGGCATCGAACGGCAATCCCGCGCCCTCGGCGATCCCATGCACCTCCTCGAGCAGGTCGGGAACGAAGCGCTCGATCGCCGGCAGGAAGTCGGTGGCGCCGAGCAGACGGGCGATGAAGGCGTCGGCGGGCATGTGGTCGCGCGCCTCGATGGCGTGGCGCCAGGCGGCATCGCGCTCGCGGATCAGCCCGGCAAGGCCGCGACCATAGGCGATGCCCCGCTCGCGCGGCGTGCCGGAGATCTCCAGCCGGTTGAGGATTGTCATGCGTCGGCTCCCCTCCATCGGCCGGCCTCCCGTCGGGCGGCGGCCTCGTCCCCCAGGTCTTGCACTCTGCGCCCGGCAGCGGTTCGGGCGGTCTTGCCTTCCTCAGGCCGGGCGGCCGAAGGCGATATAGAAGCCGTTGCGGAACCCTTCCTTGCCGTAGCGGAACACTTCGCCATCCGGGGTCAGCATCCGTCCGCCGGCGGCGCGCAACACCGCATCGCCCGCCGCCGTATCCCACTCCATGGTCCGCCCGAAGCGCGGATAGATGTCGGCGTCGCCGCGTGCGATCAGGCAGAACTTGAGCGACGAGCCGGCCGAGACCTCGTGGGCGATGCGGAAGCCCTCGAGATAGCGCGTGGTGTCGGGGTCGAGATGCGAGCGGCTGACGGCGGCGGTGAGCCCTTCGGCGGGTGGTGTGCGCGCGGCGATGGCGCGGCGGGTGCCGTCGCGTTCCTCGAATGCGCCGCCGGCCTCGCTCACCCAGTAGAGCGCATCCTTGGCCGGTGCGAGCACGACACCGAGCGTCGGCACGCCGTGCTCGATGAGGGCGATATTGACGGTGAACTCGCCGTTGCGATTGACGAACTCCTTGGTGCCGTCGAGCGGATCGACAAGGAAGAACCGCTCGGGCGGGGCGATGGCATGCGAGGCGGCGTTCTCCTCCGAGACGACCGGAATGTCCCTGAAGACGGCGAGGCGCTCGAGGATGACCGCCTCCGCGGCGAGATCGGCCTCGGTGACCGGCGTGCCGTCGGCCTTGGCGTGCTTCTGGAAGCCGCGCTCGTAGATCTCCATCATGCGCCGGCCGGCCTCGCGCGCAGCCGCGCACATAACCTCGACCATCGCCTCGCGTTCCATCACCTCGGACAATCCTTCGCAGAGCCGCCGGCGGACCGGCCGAATCCGGGCCTCCCGGCACCGGCAACGGGGCATCTCGATGGTTCGGCGCCGCCCTGTCAAGGCGAAGGGGAGGGCGCGGCCGGCGCTCGGCCTTGGCGACAGATGGGGCGGGCCGGCGCCGCGACCCGCGCGAAGTGGCGCAACTTGGCCCGGTCGCGGACTAACGGGCGCCGAAAAACTCAGCATCGTCAGAGGCTTGAACTGAACGGCGGATGAACGAAGCCTTTAGCTCCCGTTCATCTTCGCGCCATCATCCTCGCCGGTCACGGGGATGATTGGGCATGGAGCGAAGTCATGATGATCGCGCGTTTCGCTGCGGCACTCGCCGTGGCATGCGCGGTCGGCGCCGCCAAGGCACCGGCCGCCGATCTGGGCTATGGGTATCCCGTCGACCAGACCTATGAGGACGGCGGCTATGGCGCCGGCGGGGGATATTGCAGCGGCGCCGGCTGCGACACCGCGGAGCGTTACGGATCAGCCGACTACGAGGAGTATGGCGAACAATATGGCGAGAACGGGTACGGCGGCACGACGCGCCGTACCGCCCGCCACGAGGCCTGGAGAACCCGGCGTCAGGACTGCATCAGGCGCTTCGACATCGAGGACAATCTCCTCAGACAAGGCTGGCGCGACATCGGCGGCTTCGTCGTCGAGGCCGACACGCTCGGACTGACGGCGCGCCGGCCGAACGGTCTCGTCTACCGGCTGAGGATCGACCGCTGCAGCGGCGTCATCATCGCGGCGAGCCTGCTCGACCAGCCGGACCGGCGCCGCCGCACCTTCACCTCGCAATATCTGCCGAGCTTCTGAGCGACCGAGGATCCTGCGCCGTGGCGGCTGCGCTCTTGCGGCCGCCACGGGCCATGACTAGCCTCTGGCCCGGGCGCCGGCAGCGGTGGCCCGTTTCCGTGCGGAGCAGCACGACGTGGCCGCCCGGAGCGGCACGAGGGGGCAGGCATGGCGCGCAACGATCTGGTGCAGCTCGCAAAAAACCCGGTTCCCAGCGGAGCCACGGTCGGCCTCATGAAGGCCGCCGACGGCCTGCCGCTGCGCTATGCGGTCTGGCAGGCGAGCCGTGGGCCCAAGCGCGGCACGGTCTGCCTGTTCGGCGGTCGCACGGAATTCATCGAGAAGTACTTCGAGGTGGTGGCCGATCTCCGGCGCCGCGGCTTCGCGGTCGCCACCATGGACTGGCGCGGCCAGGGCGGCTCGGGCCGCATGCTCACCAATCACCGCAAGGGCTATGTGCGCGACTTCGCGCAATTCGACGCCGACCTGCTGCGCTTCATGAAGGACGTCGTGCTGCCGGATTGTCCGCCGCCCTTCGTCGCGCTCGCCCATTCGATGGGCGGCAACATCATCCTGCGGTCGGCGGCGATGCCGGGCTGCTGGTTCGAAAAGATCGTGCTGTCCGCGCCGATGGTCCGCCTCAATCCCAAATCGCTGCGCTGGGGCCTCAAGACCACGCGCATGATGACGGAGATGATCTGCGCCTTCGGCGGCAGCCGGATCTATGTGCCCGGCGGCTCCGACGACTACGGCGAGACCTGGCCCTTCGAGGGCAATACGGTGACGACCGATCGCGAGCGCTACAACCGCAACAATGCGATCGTCGAGGCGGCGCCCGATCTGGGTCTTGGTGCGGCGACCTTCGGCTGGCTGCGCGCCGCGCTGCGCTCGATGGAGCTATTGCACGGCCGGGACTATCCCGCCCGCGTCCATGTGCCGATCCTGTTCGCGATCGCCGGTGAGGATCGCATCGCCTCCTCGCGCGGCATCGAGGACTTCGCGGTGCGCCTGAAGCTCGCCCGCCACATCGTCATCCCCCATGCCCGGCACGAGATCATGCAGGAGCGCGACGATCTGAGGCAGCAGTTCTGGGCGGCCTTCGACGGCTTCCTCGGCATCGGCGAGGCGAGCTGAGGGCGGCAAACGGGGGCGCCGGCCGGGCGGCTCAGGGGCCATCGAGGATGCGCAGGACCTCGTCGTGCAGCCGGGGATCGCCGGCCGCGACGATGCGCCCGCCATTGTCGGCCCGTCCGCCGTCCCAGGTCGTCACCCGTCCGCCGGCCGCCTCGATCAGCGGGATCATCGGGCGGATGTCGTAGGATTCGAGGCTCGACTCGATCACGACGTCGATCTGTCCCATGGCCAGCAGGCAGTAGGCCATGCAGTCGCCGCCGAAGCGCGTCATGCGGGCGCGATGACGGACGGCGAGGAAGCGCTCCCATTCGAAGGCGTTGCGGAACATGTCGGGTGTGGTGCTCGACAGGATCGCCGAGCCGAGATCGGGGCAGGCCCGCGTCGCGATGGTGCGGGTGCCGTCTGCCCCCGATAATGGGCCGTGCGGCCGGCATTCCAGAACCGCTCGCCGGTGAAGGGCTGGTTGACGAGGCCGAGCAGCGGCTCACCGTTCCGCGACAGGCCGATCAGCGTGCCCCAGGTCGGCAGGCCCATGACGAAGGAGCGGGTGCCGTCGATCGGGTCGACGATCCAGCAATATTCGGCATCGCCCCGGGTGACGCCGTATTCCTCGCCGATGATGCCGTGTCCAGGGAAACGTGCGCCCAGCTCGTGGCGGATGATCTCTCGGCGGCGCGATCTGCCGCTGTCACCGGATCAGATCCACCGATGCCGGACTTGTTCTCGACCGTCATCTGCCGGCGGAAATAGGAGAATGACCTCGGACGAAAGTCGTGCAAGATCGTGTGCGACCTCGACAAGGTTGTCGATACCCTGCTCGGATTTCACGCTCATCTCGGAAGCTCTCAGAACTTGGTGTCGGATCATCGGCTTGGGCGGCGATCGGCCGAATTGGCAGCGATCATTTGGCAGGAACTGGTTGTCGAGGCATGAGACAAAGGTCTTGTGGCATGACTACCACAATTCAACATCAACGCGACGAATACCGGCGCGCGCCCTTGAACGAAGCAGGAGGGAGGATCATATAACTCGTGTGGGCCGTTGACCTTCGGTCCGGTCCGCAATGCCCTCCTTGGGCGTTTCCTCCCTGACTTGGGCCGTACGGTCATACCGGCGGCCCTTTTTCTTGCCGACGCGCGCTGCCGGGGCCTCCTTGGGGACGGGGGCCCGCCGGACCTTGGACGACGCGTCTGTGCATCCAGCCAGATCGCATGGCACACGAAGCCCTCGCAAGGGTGGAAATCGACCGAAGCTCGCCGATTGCTCCCGCGGCATAGGTGCCATGCGACTCGACCGGCCAACCGTCGGAAGCTCGCCGCCGGTCCCCATCCGTTGTGTGAGCCATCCTATCAAGCAACTGAAAATGCTCGATAATTTTAGACCCGGCAGGATGGTTCGGGAGGCCCGAGGGGCACCGGCGACCGGCCTTGGTGCGACGCCCGGATGCGACCTGCGACGCAAGCGCTCTTGAACAGCCGTATAGCTAGTTCTATATTGCAGTGCAGTAGCGGTCGGCCTTGCCGGCTGCTGCTCCGCCCTTCATGGGCGTTTCCTCCCTAGACTTGGGCCGTTCGCCAAAAGCGGACGGCTCTTTTTTTTGGCCGCCCGCCGGCAGAGCCAATGCCTTGCAAATCAAGCACGTTTTCGTGATCTGCCGGGACTTGGCGGGGCTCCCGCCGGCCCCCGGCGCCATGTCCGCGGACGGGATGTCGCGCTGCGCGATTTTGCACTTGCGTTTTGTGCGCCGCACACATAGCTTGCCGGCGACTGGCGGCTCCGGCCGTCGGTCTCCGCCCTCCTTGGGCGTTTCCTCCCTAGACTTGGGCCGTTCGCTGATGCGGGCGGCCTCTTTTTTTGGTCGCGCGCTCTCGACGCCGACCCGCTCCAGATGCCGCTCACTCGGCCGCAGCCGCCCGCGGTGCCGCGAGAATCGGCAGGGCTGCGATGAGGCTCGCAACCGAGAGCTCGAGGTGCCGGCGGATCGTCGCGAAGCCCTCGGCCGGCGTCACGCTCGGCTCGTGCATATAGAGTGCGCGGTTGATCTCGATCTGGATGGCATGAACGCCACGGCCCGGCTGGCCGTAGTGCTCGGTGATGTAGCCGCCGGCATAGGGTCGGTTCATGGCGACCTCGTAGCCAAGCCCGACCAGGGAGCGGCGCAGCGCCTGCGCGATCAGCGGATCGCAGGCGGTGCCGAAGCGGTCGCCGATGACGAAATCCGGCCGGCTGCCGGCCGGGCCGCCATTGACCGAGGGCATGGAGTGGCAGTCGACCAGCACGGCGAGGCCGAAGCGCTGGCGTGCCCGCTCGACGAGCGCTGCGAGCGCATCGTGATAGGGCCGATAGAGCCGGTCGATCCGTTCGAAGGCCGCCGAGATCGCCAGCGGCCGGCGATAGATCTCCTCGCTGTCGGCAACGATCCGCGCGATCGTGCCGAGGCCGCCGGCGACGCGTGCCGAGCGGGTATTGGCAAAGGTTGGGACGCTGTCGCGGAAGAGCTCGGGATCGAGCTCGTAGGGCTCGCGGTTGACGTCGAGATAGACGCGCGGGAAGCGGGCTGCGATGAGCGGCGCGCCGAGGCCGGTGACCGGTGTCATCAACTCGTCGACGAAGGCGTCCTCGGACTTCCTGAGGCTGGCCGGCGACAGGCGCGACTGCTCGATCAGCGCGCTTGGATAGGTCCGTCCGGAATGGGGGGAGGAGAACACCAGCGGCACCGCGATCGTGGCGGGCTCGTGGATGTCGAAGGGCGGCGTCAGCTCCTCGAGGATGGACTGGCGTTCACGGTCGGTCATCGCGCGAGGCCTGTCGATCGGAAGGTGCGGCCGGCGACGCGCCCATAGGTCGGGATCGAGAGATTTTCGAGGTCCATGGCCTCACGGGCGGTCCGGCTCCGCCATCTGCACCGCCTCGCCGAACCTGCCCCGGCGAGCGCCGGAACGGCGTGGCCCCTTCTCCTCCGCTCGAACGGCTCCGCCATGGCGGTGCGTCTCCCTCGCTGTCGATGAGTGCCGCGGGCAGGCACCGGGCCCGCCGGGCTGGGTGACCATCGGTGAGAACGCATCATCGGCCAGCTTCCCCAGGCTGTCCACGGACACCTCGCCCCTGTCCGCAACGCAAGCGTCGATTTGGCAGGCGGCGTTCCGTTCGAGGCAAGCCCGGTCGCTGCTCGTCGCCGACGGCGGGCCGATCACGGCGGCGGCGCGCCGCTTCACCTGCTGTTTACCAGGGCGGAGCAAAATCCGAGCGGCTTTCGATCTCCTGGAACTTCATATGTCCATCTACGACCTGCTCGAACGACCGCTGCGCCGCATCCTCCTTGCCGAGGACGACGATTCCATGCGCCGCTTCCTGGTGAAGGCGCTCGAGAAAGCGGGCTATCAGGTGGTGTCCTTCGACAACGGGTCCGACGCCTATGACCGTCTGCGCGAGGAGCCGTTCACGCTGCTCCTGACCGACATCGTCATGCCGGAGATGGATGGCATCGAGCTGGCGCGCCGGGCGAGCGAGCTCGATCCCGACATCAAGATCATGTTCATCACCGGCTTCGCGGCCGTCACGCTCAACAATGACGACTTCGCGCCCAAGGACGCCAAGGTGCTCTCCAAGCCCTTCCACCTGAAGGATCTGGTGAGCGAGGTCGATCCGCCTGCTCGCCGCCTGAGCGGGCGCAGCCAGGCCCTCGTCGAAACGACGGCGGCCGGCCCCAGCATGGCCGAGACCGGCGGCCGCCCCGGCATTCATGGCGAATGCCTGCCTGTCCTCAATCCCAGCGGACGCTGAACTCGATCCGCCGGTTCTGGGCCTTGCCGTCTTCGCTGTAATTGGGCGCGACCGGCCGCTCCTCGCCATAGCCGACGGGGAAGAGGCGGTTCTGGTCGATACCGCCGCGCGTCAGATAGTCGGCGACGGCATAGGCCCGCTCCTCGCTGAGGCGCTGGTTGAAGGGCTCCGAGCCGTCGCTGTCGGTATGACCGGAGATCTCGATCGAGGTGTCCGGACAGCGATTGGCGACGGTGGTCAGGTCGTCGAGCAATTCGCGGCTCTGGCGGTCGATATGGGCGCTGCCGGAATCGAACAGCACCTGGCGCTCATAGAGCAGCGAGTCGAAATATTCCTGGCAGAGATCCGGCTTGATGCGCTCGCGCCGGCGGATCTCGGTCAGGGCATAGCGGCGCGGCGGCGGCCGGCGCACCACGAATTCCTCGTCCGCTTCCTGGCCGCAGCGTCCGATCGAGGTCCGCGTGAAGATCTGGCCAGACAGGCCGACGATGAGCTCGTACTCGACGCCGCCACGGCAGGCCTTGATCAGGTGGCGCGACTGGCGCTGGCCGGAGAACTTGATGCCGCCATAGCCCTGCCCGACGAGATAGCCGTTCACCCGGTCACGGGAGGCGTAGAAGTCGCTATCCCGGGGCTTCCTGCGCGCATACTGCTCCTCCGCGTCGCGGCACTTGCCGATGACCTTGCGAGAGCGGATGTCGCCGAAGCGGTTCATGGTCAGGCGCACGCGGTTGCGACCCTGGCAGGCCTCGGCGACGAGCCCCGGCGGGCGCGTGTCGGTGAAATCGACCTCCGAATAGCCGCGGCCCTCGAGCAGGCGCGAGATGTCGGAGGGGCCCCGGCCCTTCTTCTGCGAGCCGCCGCTGCCGTAGCTGCCGCCGCTGCCATAGCTGCCGCCACTGCCGTAGCTTCCCCCGCTGCTCTTCCTTCCGCCGCCACGGCAATCACCGGTACGGCTGCGATTGACGATGTCGCCCCACTGGTTCAGCCGAAGGCGATACTGGTCGTCGCCGAGACAGGCCTCGGCGACGTAGACGGGCAGGTTGCGGTCGATGAGGCGGATGCGGTCGTAGCCGCGGCTCTTCAGGATCTCGACGACGCGCTTGGGCGTATAGGCGACCGTCTCGATCGTCGTGCCGCCACCCGTCGGGCGGGCCGCTCCGGCCGGAACCGTGGCCGCCGCCGAGGCCGGTGATCCGATCAGTGACAGAAGCAGGGCGCCTGCAATGCCGCAGGCTGCCGCAAGGCTGTGCGGGCTCATCTTTTCTTCCCCTACCGGGAAGGGCCAACACCTGGGCAGGACACCCCCATGCCGACACCTTCTATGTCATCAGGAGAGGATAATCACAGATTGTGGCAAAGCATGGCAACCACTCGCTGATCCGGTATCGGCTCGCGTGGCCGGCGGCACACGGATGATCGTCCGCCTCGAGCGGTTCCGCTTCCACCCGGGAAGCCGCTTCTTCTTGACGTCACGGCGTCCAGCGGCCATCCCTGAGGCGCCAGTCGGCCGGATGGTTGCTGTCGGCGCGCTCAGCCTTCGGGCGGGGCGTCCGGCAGAGGAAAGTCCGGGCTCCAGGACCAAGGGTGCCGGATAACGTCCGGCGAGGGCGACCTCAGGGACAGTGCCACAGAGAACGAACCGCCCGGGATCCGTCCCGGGTAAGGGTGAAAAGGTGCGGTAAGAGCGCACCGCGCGCGCGGCAACGGGCGCGGCAGGGAAAACCCCACCCGGAGCAAGACCGAATAGGGGCAGCGAGGTGCGGCGGCCGGGCAACCGGGCGTCGGGCCAGGCGAGGTCCGCCGAGCTGCCCGGGTTGGTTGCACGAGGCGCCGGGCGACCGGCGTCCCAGATGAATGGCCATCACGCATCGGCTCCGGCCGGTGCCGTACAGAACCCGGCTTAGAGGCCGGCTGGCAATTTCCTCGATCCCCGCCCCTTGCCGGGACCGCGACGGACGATTGAGGCGTTCGGGCGACGTGCCACGTTCGCCGGCAGGGAGGGAGACGATCATGACGGCCCGTCAGCCGACGCCCCGCGAGATCGTCGATCGCCAGCTCGCGCTCTACAATGCCCGCGACCTGGAGCCCTATCTGGCGCTGTTCGATGCGGCCGCCGAGCTCGTCGACCTGCCCTCCGGCAAGGTTCTGGCGCGCGGCATCGAGGACATCCGCGCGCTCTATGCGGCGCGCTTCGCCAATCCCGATCTCTACTGCCGGGTGCATGCCCGGATGGAGCTCGGCACGCACGCCATCGACCGCGAGACGCTGCATGGCCTGCCGGGCGGACCGGTCGAGGTGCTCGCCCTCTACGAGGTGCGGCAGGGGCTGATCACCCGTATCCATTTCCTGCGCGAGCCGACCCCGGGTGAGGAACGGTCGAGACGTTGACGGGTGGCGCCTTTCCGGGTTCCGCTGGCGGCCTGGTTGTGTCAGTCTTGCAGAAACGGCATGGCAGACGCGCGTCGCCCGCGCGCGGGTCGTGCCAGTCCTTGAACCAAGCCCCGCACCGACCGAAAGGGAGACCGACGATGACCCATCGCCAGTTCCTCGCCACGATCGCCGGCGTCGTGCTCGCGGCCCTCGCCGCCACCGCCGCGCCGGCACTTGCGGCATCATCCTGCAGCACGTCTGCCCGACAGCAATGCCTCGTCGTCGCCGAGACGGCGACCACCGCGACGGCGAGCACCAGTGCCGCCACGGTCGAAAGCTGCTGCTATGGCGACATGGAAGGCGACACCTGCGGACGCACCTCGCCGAGCAAGGGCGGCTGCGAGTTCAGCCTCGTCTACAAATGCGGCTCGGCCGGCATGACCTGCGACGGCGATGCCGACAGCGGCCGCTGCTACTGCAATCCGCAGCAGTAGAGCCTGATCGGTCGAGATGCGTGCGGCCATGCGCGCATCGAAGGCGTGAATCGACGCTTGAGGCCATGAGTTGCGCATGTCCGAGAGTTGGAGCATGCCCGAGTTAGAGAATGTCGAAGGGGGCGAGCCGATTGCCTGCGGTCGGCCCTTTCCTGGCTGCCTGCACATTGGCGACCGTGGTCGACGGCCGAAGGGCGGACCGGGCTCCGGCCCGCCCCTCGCCGACTTTGCGTCAGGAGATCCGGTAGCCCTCGCGCGTCAGGTCGTCGGCGACCTTGCGGATGCCGGCCTCGAGCCGGCCGACCAGCAGATCGACCTCCTCCTCGCTGAGGATCAAGGGCGGGGAGAGGATGTTGAGGTGCTCGAGCGGCCGCACGATGAGGCCGACCTCCTCGCAGGCGTCCGAGATCCGCTTGCCGATATTGACGCCCTCGGGAAACACCTCGCGGCGTCCCTTGTCCTGAACATACTCCGTGCACATCATGAAATGGCTGCCGCGCACGTCGCCGACGATCGGCAGATCGGCGAGCGCCCGCACGCGTCTCTCGAACTCAGCGCCGACGCTGCGGACATGCCCCAGAATGTCCTCGCGCTCCATGATCTCGATGTTCTTCAGGCCGGCGACGCAGGCGACCGGGTGGCCCGAATAGGTATAGCCGTTGGTGAACCAGACATCCTCGCCCGGCGCGCTCATGCCCTCGTAGAGCTCATCCGAGATGATGGTGGCGGCGAGCGGCAGATAGCCCGAGGTCAAGCCCTTCGCCGCGACGATGACGTCGGGCTCGATGCCGAACATGTCGTGCGAGGCGAACCAGTGGCCGACCCGGCCGAACGCCGTCACCACCTCGTCCGAGACGAGCTTGACGTCGTAGCGCTTCAGCACCTCGGCGGTGCGCTTGTGATAGCCGGGCGGCGGCACGATGACGCCGCCGGCGCCGAGGATCGGCTCGGCGATGAAGGCGGCGACCTTCTCCGGTCCGATCTCGAGAATCTTGTCCTCGAGCTCCTTCACCAGAAAATCGCAGAACTCCTCGACCGACATGCCCTCCGGCCGCCGATAGGGATTGGGCGAGGAGACGTGGTGCACCCAGTCGGAGATGTAGTGGAAATAGGGCGAGTGGTCGCCCGGCCGCCCCGTCATCGACATGCCGAGATAAGTGCTGCCGTGATAGCCGTCGCGCCGCGAGATGACGTGGCGTTTCTCGGGCTGGCCCTTGCGATTGAAGTAGAAATGGATGAGGCGGATGGCGCTGTCGTCGGCGGCCGAGCCCGAGCAGGAGAAGGCGACGTGGTTGAGGTTATGGCGCGAGCTCGGCGAGCTTGGCGGCGAGCTCGGCGGCGGGCGCATTGGTCGTGTCGACGAAGGCGTTGAAGAATGCAAGCCGTTTCACCTGCTCGGCGATGGCGTCCGCCATCTCGGCGCGGCCATGGCCGATATTGACGCACCGCTACGCCGATGCCGTCGAGATAGCGCGCCGGCCCTGGCTGTCGGCGCATAGGCGCCGCGCCCCTCGGTGATGACGAGCGAGCCGTCCTTCTTGAAGCTGTCGAAATGCGTCCAGGGATGGACGAAGTGGTCGCGGTCCTTCCGCCAGATGTCGTCGGTGTCGTAGTTGGAGGCGGGCGTGCCCCAATCGCTCATTCCCGATGCAGCGATGCCCTTGCGGTTCTCATGGCGTCTTCCACATGCCTGTCGAGCCCCGGCGCCACCTCACGACGATGCAGCAGGCCGGCGCGCGGCGCGTGGCTCAGGGCGAGCATTCGAGCAGAGGTGACGCGGGCGAAGGGGGTGAGGCAAGGATGGCTGACGCGAGGGGCCGGAGGCTGTGGACAGGCGTGAGGGGCCGGAGGCGGGGGATGGCTGTGCGAGGGGAGGGAGGAAACTGGGCGAGGTTGATGGTGGTGCGAACCGGGGACATCGCTGACAGCCTGACCGGAGCATCCCTGACGTCATGCCCGCGAACGCGGGCATCCAGCGGCGCCACGATGATCGTCGGCGCTGCGGCTCGACGGGAAGGACGCAAGGATAGACATAGTATCCTGCTCTTGCCATTCGACGAGCCCGATGGTACTCACGGGATTGCTCGACCTCTACGACGCGAGCGGCGGCGAAATTCTCGACGGACCAGTCGACGTGGCTGGATCCGATTGACCGCACAGCGCAAGATTTCGGATGCTCAGCGTTCGCGGGCATGACGGGGGAGGTGCCGTTCGAGAGTCGGCGGTGGGCGAGGCGCAACCTGGTCCTCTCCCGTCCTTCACGGGCAGAGGGCAAGGGTGAAGGGCAGGTCATGGATCGCGGCGGCAGAGGGAGCCGACGTGAGTGAGCCGTTGCAGACCTCGCGGTCCCGACGCATCATGCGGTCAGCGACCGGCGAGACGGTGACAGGCGAGACTGTGACAAACTGCCGTGGGCATTCCTCTCCTTGCTGCACCGCAGCAACATCGCGATGGGCCACAAGCGGCCGAGATCTGAATTGGATGCTCAGTCGGCGGGCTTTTTCGGCACATGTGGGCTGATCGGTGCTCGCTTACCGGTTGCCGGAGCACCCGTTGCTTCGCCCGATTTCTTCGGTGAATGTCAGGTTGTCGTGATGCGCCTGCAACGTGCGGCACACTGGGACTGGACGGCTCCCGGTGGCTGGAGTCCCGTAGGTCGTCGTCGATGCACCAGGAGAATTTGATGAATGCCTTCGACTACATCGTTGCAGGAGCGGGATCGGCGGGCGCCATAATCGCGAGACGGCTGTCGGAGGATCGCGACGTCAAGGTGCTCCTCATCGAGCAAGGACCGCCCAACACGCATCTATCGGTCCGGATGCCCGCGATGCTGCGCGAGAATTTCGCCGGGCGGGCGCTACATGCGTTGGTATCCGACGGTGCCGCAGAAAGGCCTCAACGGCCGCGTCATCGATCATCCGCGCGGCGTCGGGCTCGGCGGCCTCGCCTTCGTCAACGGGATGGTGTTCCTACGCGGCCATCCTCGCCTGGATTACGAGCGGTGGTCGGGAGTGAGGGCGCCGACGGCTGGTCCTATGCCAACGTGCCCTTACCAAGATGGCCGGAGAGCCGGGTCATGAGTGACGCTTGGCGGGGCGGTTCGGTCCGCTGGGAGTAACACGTGCGGAAGAGCTTCATCCGCTCAACGCCGTTCCTCGAGGCCGGCCGGCAGGCGGATATCCATTCACCGACGACGTCAACGGCTTCCTGCTACAGCAGGAAGGCTTTTGCCGCTTCGACATGAACATCGACAACGGCATGCGGTCGAGCTCGGCCAGCGCCTTCGTCGAGAAGGGCGGCCGCAACCCTAATCTCGAAGTCCGGACCGGCGTGACAGCGACGCGGATCGTCGTCGAGAGAGGCCGCGCGGCCGGCATCGAGCTCAAGACAAGCAACGGCAAGGACATCGTGCGCGCCGAGCGTGAGGTGATCGTCTCGGGCGGCGCCGTCGGCTCGCCACAACTGCTGCTGCTCGGCATCGGCCCGGCGGACGAGCTGAAGAGCATCGGCATCGCACCAGTGCACGACCTCCCCGGCGTCGGCCGTAATCTCCACGATCATCTGGAGATCGATCTGCAATGGGAGTGCAAGGAGCCCATCACTTACAACCGGCTGCTCCGCCTCGACCGCATGGCGCTTATTGGCACGGTTGGAGTGCTGCTGTTCCGCTCAGGCTTCGCATCGAAGAACCAGGCGCACGTCGGCTCCTTCATCTGCTCGGGCCCCGAGGTGCCGCATCCCAACATCCAATTCCATTTCTTCCCTGTCTGCTTCTGACGGCTGGGTACCGCGCAAAGACACGAACGGATCCTGCGGCCGCGCCGGGCCGATGCGCCAGACGAGCCGGGGCCGGGCTGGACATTGCGCTCCGCCGATCCCGCAGCTTTGCCGATCCTCGATCCGAGCTACCTCGAACAGACCGAGCATGACCTGGAGGAGTTGCGCGCCTCTTACGCGGCCATCCAGGAGGTCGTGTCCCAGAAGGCGTTCGAGCGATATCTCGGCGCGCCACTAGAACCAAGAGTGATGCCGAAAGCGCGTGGGGAAATCGACGAGCTCATCCGCAACATGTGCGGCAGCGGCTTCCATCTCTGTGGCACCTGCAAGATGGGCAAGGCGAGCGATCCAACGGCCGTCGTCGATCCGCAATTGCGGGTGCGCGGGCTGGAGGCTACGCGTAGCGGACGCTTCCATCATGCCCTCGATCATCTCGGCCAATCTCAATTGCCCTCGATGATGATCGGCGAGCGCGCGTCGGATCTCATCCGCGGCATGGGCATGTTGCAGCCGGAGAACACGCCCTTTCATCGTCATCAGGTTCACTGAAATCCTTGCCCGTATGATTAGCCCCCGGGAGTTGCTTGCCCTCTCCAAGAGCCGAGTGATGCGTACCCTCACAAGGGCAGCAATGGGTCAGAAGCGAGCATCGCGTCAAGCAGCATCGCTGCACCCGCTCAAGTCCGGAAATTCATGGAGCACGTCCACCTCGATGCGACCGCCAGGTCAATCGCCAACCGTTGTGACTGGCCCACCGCGCCCGTCCCGCCCACCCGCTAATCGATCGCCGCGCCGCCTTCTGCCTTCCGTTTCGCCACGAACTCGCAGCCTCCAGCCGCTCGGCTGGCATCGGCGGGGTCTCGTAGTCTTCGAGGGCCTGTTTCCAGATGGCGTTGGCGCGGTGGGTGGCGTCTCTTGCGCCGTCCTCGACCCAGGCGCCGTAATTGCGGGTGGAGGAGATGAGCGGCTGGTAGAAGGCGGTCTTGTAGGTGTCGAGCGTCAGCGGCGTCGAGAAATAATGCCCGCCCGGCCCGACCATCGCCACCTCCTCGAAGGCGAGGGTCGCCTCGCTGACCTCGACCGGCTCCAGCATCACCGCCATCATCTGCACCATCTCGACGTCGAGGACGAATTTCTCGTAGGAGGCGCACAGGCCGCCCTCGATCCAGCCGACCGCGTGCATGAGCAGGTTGCAGCCCGACATCACCGCCGACCAGATGGCGCCCTCGGCCTGATAGACGGCCTCGGCGTCCGCCGCGTTCGAAGTGCAGAAATTCGAGCAGCGATAGGGCACGCCGTAGCGCCGCGCGAGCTGGCCGCCGATGATGGTCGACTTCTGGAACTCCGGTCCCCCGAAGGCGGGCGAGCCGGTGCGCATGTCGACATTGGTGGTCTTGGCGCCGGTCAGAACCGGGGCGCCGGGGCGCGCCAGTTCGGCCAGAACGAGCCCGGCCAGGAACTCCGCATTGGAGAGCGCGATGGCGCCGGCGAGCGTGACCGGCATGCTGGCGCCCGCCAGGGAGAACGGCGTGATCAGGATCGGCTGGCCGTGGCGTGCCATCTCGATGACGCCCGCCGCCATCGAGGTGTCGTACTGCAGGGGCGAGTTGGTGTTGATGATCGCATAGGTCGAGGGCGTGTCGCGAAGCTGCTCGCGGGTCAGGCCGCGCGCCATCGCGATCATGTCGAGCGTGTCGTGGATGCGCTGCACGCTGTGGCAGAAGGTGTAGGGCACCTTGTCGCTCACCTCGAGCATGACGAGCGCCGCCTCGAGATGGCGGACCGGCACCTCGACATCCATCGGCTCGACCGGCGAGCCGCCGATCATGTGCACGACGTTGAAGAACTGCGCGAGCTTCATCAGCTCGGCATAGTCGGCGAGCGTGCCGGAGCGGCGGCCACGATCGAGATTGGTCGAGAAGGGCGGCCCCAGCACATTGGTGCAGACGAACTCGTCGCCGCCGAGCGAGACGGTGTGCCGAGGGTTGCGGCTCGACAGCGTGACGCGGGCGGGGGCGAGGCGGATCGCCTCCTCGACGATGTCGCGACCGATGCGGGCGCGGCTGTCGGCGCGATCGACGATCGCCCCCGCCGTCTCGAGCAGATCGAGCGCTTCGGGCAGGAAGAAGCGGACCCCGACCTCCTCGAGGATCCTGACCGAGCCCTGATGCAGCCGCTCGACCTCGTCGTCGGAGATGAGGCGGAGCTTGGGGTGGGGGTTGGAGAACTGGCGCCAGGGAAGCTGGTTGATCGGCGCTCTCGTCCGGCCCGCGCCGCGCCGGCGTGTCCGCCCCGCCGCCTCGCCCGTCGTCTCTGCCGTCATGGCATCCCCCGCCTTCGCACGATTGAACGCCGTGCGAGCTTGCGGCCGAAACGGGGTTGCGGGCAACGGCCGGCAGGCGAGGGGCGGACCTGCGATCGGCGAAGGGGCGTCGTCAGAACGGTTCGGCCGGAGTGGCCGGTCAGGCGTCGAGCACCGCGGCGCGCCGCTCGAGGAAGAAGCCGAAAGCCTGCGGCAGCACATCGTAGGGGCGCTCGATGCCGAGCGCGAGCGCGGCGCGATAGCACCAGCTCGGATCGGACAGCATCTCGCGGCCGAGCGCGACGAGATCGGTCCGGCCTGCCGACAGGATCGCCTCGGCCTGCGGGCCGGTGAGGATGGCGCCGACCGCCATGGTGGCGATGTCCGCTCCCCGCTTCACCGCCTCCGACAGGGGCACCTGGAAGCCGGGCTTCAGGCGGGTCGATGCCATGGTGACCGGGCCTTTGAGGCCACCCGCCGAGCAGTCGATCACGTCGATGCCGATGCGTTTCAGCTCGCGGGCGAGCGCGACCGTATCTTCGGGGGTCACGCCGCCCTCGATGCCGTCGGTCACCGAGGCGCGATAGAAGACCGGCCGGTCCGCCGGCCAGGCGGCGCGCACCGCCTCGGCGACCATCAGAGGAAAGCGCATGCGCTTCTCGGCGCTGCCGCCGAACGCATCCGTGCGCGCGTTGCTGAGCGGCGAGAAGAAGGAATGGATCAGATAGCCGTGCGCGCCATGCACCTCGACGATCTCGAAGCCGGCCGCGAGCGCCCGCCTCGTCGCCGCGGTGAAGGCGTCGATCATGGTCTCGATCTCGGCGGCCGAGAGCGCGTGCGGCACCGGATGGCCGTCCTGCTGCGCGATCGCGCTCGGAGCCACGGTCTGCCAGCGGGCCTCGGGGCCGGCCGCCCGGCCGATCGGCGCGCCACCGTCGAACGGCCGCTCGCAGCTCGCCTTGCGGCCGGCATGGCCGATCTGGATGGCCGGCACGACGCCATGCTGGCGGTAGAGATCGGCGATGCGCCGGAGGCCGGGGATCTGGCTGTCGCTCCAGATGCCGGTGCAGCCATGGGTGATGCGGCCTTCCGGCGTGACAGCCGTCGCCTCGAGGAACGAGGTGCCGACCCCGCCGAGCGCGAAGCGCGCATGATGGGCGTAGTGCCAGTCCTCGACATGGCCCTCGACGGCCCGGTACTGGCACATCGGCGAGACGACGGCGCGATTCCGCAGCGTGAGGTCGCGGAGCTTCAGGGGCGTGAACAGCAGGGGGCGGGCCAAGGGGATCTCCGCAAGGATGGCAAACGGCGTGTCGGCCGAAGCGGCGTGTGGCCGCCGGGAGGGCGCATCACGCGAGGAAGAGTGGGTGGCTGCGGGGGCGGCGAGGCGCGGGGCTGTCAGCTCGCCTCGCCTCGCCGGTCCCCTCGGCGCTATTTGCGCGGCGGCGGATCGCCCTCGCCCGCGGTGCGCCGCTCGGCGGGGAAGCTCGACCACATTGTCGCGATCCTCGGGCCGCGGCGTCCTGCGGAAGACGAGCGGGGGCATCCGCTCTCCGCCGGCCGATGCGACGCGCCGCGCCGGCAGTTCGGCGGCGGCTCGTCCTCGTGCTCGTCGCGACGTGCGGCCGCGCGGGCGGCCTCGGCAGCCGGGCGCGCCACGCCCGACGCGACCGTCCGCTGATCGCGCGGGTCCGTTGCGGGCATCGGCCGGACCGGCGCGCGCGCGGCGGCGCTGTCTCTCCCACCCTTCGCCTCGGCGGGACCCGAGGCCGGCATGAGCTCGAGCGGCTCGTCGTCCTCGTCGGCCGGTCGGCGCGGTGCGGTCGTGCCGGCACCCGGCACGGGGCGGGCTTCTCCGGCCGGCCGGGCGGGACGGCGGGCATCGAGGCGGCAGATCTTGCGGTCGGCTCCGGGGTGGTCACTGGCTCGCCGGTCGCCGGGCGTGCGGCGGCCGCCGTGTCGGCGCGGCTGCGGGCGGGCGGCTCGGCGACGGCCGGCGTCGGCCGCGGCTTTGGCGCCGGCTCCTGCCATTCGACGCCCGCGAGCCGCGCCAGCAGCTCGCCCGTCATCGCTTGATGCTCTGGCCGGCATCGCCCGGATATTTCGCGACATAGGTGCGCTTCTCGGGCTCGAAATCGGCGGCGCGCTGGATATAGGCCCGCCGGGGGATCGGCGTCTTGAACACCCGGTTGGCGGGATCGGCCGCGAGCCGCCTGTGCCATTCCTCCTCCGAGCCGATGCGCCCGTCCTTGAGGTTGACGAGCACGCCGAGCAGGTTGGCGAAGGTTTCGGGCTGATAGCGCTGGCGGAAGGTGTTGAGGGTCGAGAGGCCGCGCACCGAGAGATAGTCCGGCTTGGTCGGGGGAATGAAATGGTCCGCCGTCCGCAGCCAGATCTCGGTCAGCACCGACAGGCCGGGCGGGCAGTCGATCAGGATCACGTCGAAGACGCGCTTGGCCTCCTCGAGCAGCTTGGCGATGACCGTCTTCAGCGCATCCTCGCGCTTGTCGGCCGAGACCTGGCGCTCAAACAGCGACAGCTCCATGTGGCTCGGGATCAGATAGACCGACTGGGCGTCGTCGACATCCGAGACGCCGGTCGCCACATAGTTCCGCCAGTCGACCTTCTCGCCGTCGATGACGCTCGCGACCAGATAGTCGACGAGCGTGCGATGCTGGCGCTCGATCGTTTCCCAGCGGCTGACATGCATCAGCATGGTGCTCATGCTGGTCTGGGAATCGGAATCGATCACCAGCACGTTCTTGCCGTGGAACACCGAAAGGGTCTCGGCCAGCGCCATCACGATCGTCGATTTGCCGACGCCGCCCTTGGTGTTCATGACTGCAATTGACTGTCCCATTGCGTCCCCAACGCTCGACATAATGGATAGGCAGGGTCAGGCGAGCCTCGCCCGGCCCCGGCTCTCTCCCGGTCCGGGGCCTTCCTTGCGCCATGGAGATGGTCAATGTGTGGCCGGCTCGTCGCCGCCAGCAACAGGAGAATGCCCCTGTTGTCAATGATCCGGAGGGGTGTCGCGGTCCCCGATCGTGGTCGCAGGCCGAGCATGGGAAAGAACCGGTTTCTTCGCCCGTCCAGGCCGCCCTTTGTTCCGCCTCGACTTCGCCGGGCGTGGTCGAGGCGCGTTCGTCTCGGCGGTCTCAGGCAGAGGAGAAGAAAAAATCTGGTATTGACCGATGCCCTGGTGTATTGTGTTTTCGATGCGTTATGTGAGGGCCGCGTTGCGGGGTGCAATCATGGCCAAGTCGTTTCTCGTCGCGTTGGTCGCGAGCGTGCTCGCGCCGGCCATCGGGGCCGGGGCGTTCTATCTGGTCTACGCGTTCTGACGCCTGCCCTGTCTCGATGGCCGCTCGCTGGTGGCGCCGTAGTGGCCTGCCTGTGGGGCTGAGAGTTCGTGCAGGGTTGAGGGCTCGTGCAGGGTTGAGATCCAATTCCCAATCCGGCCCGGTTCTTCCGGGGATCGCCACGACGTGGCCCGCCGCCTCATGCGGATCGGGCGGCAGGCGGTCGGCGGTCAGGCTCGCCGGAAGATGTCGGCCGCGGCGCCGGGGCGATTTGCCGGGCTCAGATCAACCGGACTCGTGAGCCCGCGCTCAGTTGTCGATTTTGAGCACGTTCCAACGGCGTGTCGATCGCCACTTCGCCTGAACGTGCTCTATCGGCAGCAAGGTCGGCCGAGCAAGGCGGATCAGCCGGCAGCTACCGACGACCACGCTCTGCGCCACCCTCGCATCTCCCCACCTCCCATCTCCCGAGAATGCCGTCCCACCCCTTTGCGACTGCACACTGCCCATTCCCGAGCGCCGACTTCCCCCTACCCACTTCCATCTCCCCACTGCCCATTCCCCCAATCTCTCAAATTGCCACAAACGCCCCCTATCGGATCCCTCGCGAGGGGAGAACGGCGAGGGCTGATCCCCTGGCGTCGAGATTCATTCCGCAGGTGGGCGACCGGTTTCGCCGCCTTGCCGGCGTCGGCGCGAAAGACGCGCCGCACCGGAAGCGGGGGCAAGGCACGGATTTCCCATGTTGACTGTGTTCCGCCTGCTGACGCGCCTGTTCGAGCTCCTGCTCGCGATCCCGATCCGCGTCGTGCGCATCGTTCGCTTCCTGATCGACGCCGTTGTCCTCAATACCCATCTCGGCCCCTTCCGCCACGTGGTGACGGCCGGCCTCGCCTATCTCGTCTTCGCGGTGCTGCTCGTCTATGTCTATGCGCCGATCCGCGGCATGACCGGCAGCATCTGGGCGGCCGAGAAGCTGCGCTACGACAGCGAGCGCTGGCTCGCCACCGCCGTCTATGATCGCGACGGCGCCTTCGTCGGCACGCTCGACCCCAAGCTGGACAGCCAGGGTGATTTCAACGCCACCGACGAGGCCATCGAGCTGCCCGACACCGGCTATGTCGCCAATCCCGACCACAAGTCGATCCCGGTGCGTGCCGTGCCGGACTACTACTGGCGCTGCCTCGTCTACCACGAGGACCGCAATATCGGCACCTGGATCAACCCGTTCGGCATCGATCTCTATGGTGTGCTGAAGATCCCGTTCTCGTCCATCAAGCGCACCATCGCCGCCGGCTCGCCGCGCATCGGCGTCGGCGGCTCGACACTGCCGATGCAACTTGCCCGCGTCATCTACAAGACGCCGCCGAGCAGCGACGAGAACGCCTTCGAGAAGCTGAGGCGCAAGCTGTCGGAATGGTGGGACGCGCCGGTCATCTACTGGACGCTGACCGAGGGCGGCGACATACGCCCCTTGCAGGACTGGACCGCCAACCACCTCTGGCTCGCGCAGCGCACCGCCGGGCCACCGCTCCACGGCGTCGAGATGGCGAGCCGCATCGTCTTCGGCAAATCCGCCAGCGAGCTCTCGATCGCCGAGCAGTTCGTGCTCGCCTCGGCCGTCAACAAGCCGATCATTCTCCTGACCGGCAGCGCGCGCCTCAACGCCGTGCGCGAGGACCGCTGGCGGTACATCATCGAGGTGCGTGCGCGCAAATGCGCAAGCGAGCTCCTCGCCGACGAGACCGAGCAGAAGACCGTCTGGTTCGAGCTCACCCAGATCGCCGGCGGCCCGCCCGATCCCCAGGTCAAGGCGAGCCTGCAGAGCGTGCTCGAGGAGGTGGCGCCGGGGCTCGCCAAGGCCGCGCAGGCCAATCCCGTCATCCGTGCCAACGTGCTGATCCCGACCGAGCGCTACGGCATCCGCGAGGAGATGAAGGACGAATTCGGCTATGACTGGCGCCGCCATGTGCGCGGCGTGTCGCTGACGCTCGACGTCGCCGCAAACCGGCGCTTCCGCGACCGGGTGATGGCCGAGCTCGCCGTCCTGCAGGGCAAGTATTCCGACCGGATCTATCCGGGCATCGCGCTCGATCCCTTGGCGCCCCACGACCCCGCATCCGGTCTCGAGCAGCCGAGCGTGGTGATTGCCGCGGCCGACCGTCATGGCGAGATCGTCCGCTTCTTCGAGACCGGCGCCAACGCCGCCTATTTCGGCTCGCCGATCGCCCGCGACCGCGCCACCGGCCATTACGAGCCGGAGCGGGAGGTGCGCGCCATCGCCTCGATCGGCAAGATCGTCGCGGCGATCGGAATCGCCAATGACGGGCGCGACACGCTCGATTCGCTCTATGTCGACACTGCCGCGCCCGAGGCCGGGCTCGAGACCTGCCGCAAGGGCAACGGCACACTGACCCGCGGCCGCAAGGCCCGCGTCGCCTTCGCCTGCTCGCTCAACCGTCCGGTCGAATGGCGCACCGCCCGCCTCGGCCAGTCGCGTGTCGCCCACATCATCGATCGGCTGGGTCTGACCATGCCGCCGAAGTCGGCGGATGGCGAGGGCACGCCACCCTCGACGGCCGCCGTCCGTGGCTTCCTGACGGCGAGCCCGCGCAAGGTCCACCAGATGGCGGGCGTCGTCCTCGCCTCGCTCACCGGCCATGGTCGCGACCGGGTGCGGTTGCCGACCCTCGTCCGGCGGTTCGAGCGCTCCGAGGCCGAGGAGGGCGAGGGCGAGACCGGCCGCGCCACCTCCGACATCGTGCCGAGCGAGATCATCCGTGACCGTGCCCGGCCGATGCTCGGAGCCCTGCTCTCGGCGCCGCTGTGCTATTCCGTCGGCAAGAAGCGGATCGGCACGCTGAACGGCATTTCCGACTGGTGCGCCGAGCGCAACCCGGCAGTCAGGCTCCATTTCGGCAAGACCGGCACCCAGGTCACGCTCGATCCCAATGCGACCGTCGATACCTGGGGCGCCGGCGGCATTCAGTTCCAGAGCGGGGCCGAGTATTCCTATGTCGTGGTGGTCGGCACCGGCAATGCGCGGGCGCCCTGGGCCCGCTCGCTGCACGCCGCACAGGTCGTCGCCCCGCTGATCGGCCTCCTTCTCGAGGAGCTGAAAGAGGAAGCCCGCCAGACCGCGGCGCTCGCGGCGGCCGGCGGCAGGGAGCCGGGCGTCAAGCAGTGAGCCGGGCAAGGAATGCGCGGGTCGGCGAGGCCGCTCGCCGTGCCGGTTCTGCGCGCCGCGCCGATGCGCCGCCACCGCTCCACTTCGGCTGATCTGCGCCTGTTCAAGTCGATCTGGCCGATTTTCAGCAAATTCCCGACACAATTCTGCCATCCTCCCAGTCGTTCCGCGCCGGGCCTTAGATTGGTCAAATTGAAGGGAGAGAAACGCTCCCGGATCGCGCGGGGGTGAAAGACCAGGCTCAAGTCCAAGACCGGAATGGTCGCCTCCAGGGGCGACGGCGAGGGGAGAGGCCGGCGGGTCCCGCGAGGAAGACGCGGGCGGCCGCGGGGATCGCCCTCGAGCGGGCAGGCGCCGACGGCGTCTGGCCTCGCAAGGAAGGCATCCCGCGATCCATGACAAGCGGGCATCGGCTTTCTTCAGAGGGCGCATGCGTCCGGCGCGACCGGCCGTCGGCGCGAGCAAGGTCATCCGTGTCCTGCCGCGACAGGCAGTGTGGGGGTTTCGATGAGTGAACGTGGCGAGACGAGCTTTCCGACCGGTGCCAGCTCACGCACCATCCGGCTCAATCCGGTTCTGGCCGGTGGCGAGCCGGCCCGGCCAGAGGAGAAGCGGCCGGCCGACATGAAGCGGATCCTGCTCGTCAGCGGCCTTGGCGTGCTGTCCTGGATCTCGACCTATGTCGGCATGCTGGAGCTCATCCAGGCCAATCTCGGTGGTCTCGACTTCATCATGAAGATCGTCGTCGGCATGGCCGTCGCCATGTTGATGCTGATGATCATCTGGCTGCTCGATCAGATCTTCGCGCCGATCAACACCGCGACGAAGATGCTTTTCGTGTTCGGATACCTGTTCCTGACGACGATCTCCGTCGGCTTCGGGTTCGGCTTCTACTGGAAATACCTGGAATCGCGCTCGGAGGCGTCGCGCTCGGCCGAATCGGCTGTCGTCCAGGTGCAATCCTCGCTGCACGGCGCCGAGACCCGGCTCGCCCAGCTCCAGACCACGCTCGACGTCCTGACCGAGATCTCCAAGAGGAAGGCCGACGACGAGGTCGCCAAGGGCAATTCGTGCCCCAACAGCCGACCGGGCGATGGCCCGCGCCGACGCCTGCGCGAGGCCGACGCCACGCGCTTCGCCTTTGCCAGCCAGTTCATCCACGAGCGCATCGCCGCCGTGCGCACCGAAGTGGCGAGCCTCGATACCGACCTCGCCAAGGTGACGATGCAGGACAAGAGCACGATCGATCCGGCGACCGGCACGCGCAACCTGTTCATGCAGGACCTCAGCCGCCGTCTCGACCGGGCGACGACGGGCTTCAACGCCTTCCGCACCGATCCCCAGCTGCGTCAGTTCCGCGCCGATTTCGCCGAGCGCGCCGAGAAGGTGAACTTCTCCGACGAGCAGGGCGGCCAGTTCACCTGCCCCGACGTCCAGCTCCAGACGGCGCTGCGCGGCGTCGTGCGCGCCATGGACGAACTGCCCCAGCTCGAAAAGCCGACCATCGCCTCGGTCGAGGGCGCGGAGGCGACCATCGAGGCCTTCCGTCGCCTGATGGTGACCATCACCGGCGCCATCCAGCTGAAGCTGCCGCCCTCGGCCGACGAGATCCGCGCCGAGCAGCAGCGCGCCGTCCGCTCCGCCGAGAGCCATACTGCGAGCGCCTTCGACGGCGTCTCGGCCGGACTTGGCAAGCGCGACTGGATCCCGCTGATGGTCGCCGTCTTCGTCGACTTCTGCCTGCTGCTGGTCTCGATCAGCCGGCCGGTCAACCGCTTCGTCCGCCTCACCGACAAGATGCGCGCCGCCCAGGAATGGCCGGTCATCGAGATCCTCGGCAAGTTCCACGGCATCCACGAGGACGAGACCATCCGCAAGACCTTCGAGGTGCTGCGCCATGTCGTGTTCGATTTCCGCGGCGTCTATTATGCGGCGATCCCGCTGAACGGGGGCGACAACAACGACGACGGCGCCGGCGGCGAGAGCCCGGCCGCCATGGAGGCCTATCTCCTCAACAACCTCTTCACCAGCTTCGAGAAGGAGAAGATCTTCCGCCGCGTCGCGGTGTCGTTCTTCCCCAATTCCTTCATCCGCAAGCGGCTCGGCCAGCAGCGCAGCAAATATGCCGAGGTCGAGGCCTTCCGCGTCTTCCGCTTCAACGACGGTGCCTGGCCGGAGATGATCCTCTCGGCCATCATGGGCGCGGCCAAGCGGGTCGAGGCCGAACAGCGCCGGCTCAAGGCCATCCGCGACCGCGAGGAGGAGGAGGCGGCGATCCTCAGGGCCGAGGAGCTGCGCCGTCAGCGCAAGGCCTCGCGCAAGCTGTGGCCGTTCGGCGCCAGCGGGGCGACGGCCGCTGTCGGCACGACGGGGGCAGCGACGTCGGCTGGCGCGGCCAAGTCCGCCGAGCCGACGCTCGAGGGGCCGTTCACCGGCATGGCCGCCGAGGATGAGGGCGACGAGACCGAGACCATGGCGAGCGCGACGGCGACCGCCGCGGCCTCCCCCGACATGGCGGACGGACCCACGGCCTCGGCCGAGCGGCGCACGCCCGACGGCCCCGGCTACGAGGTCACCGAGATGCTGAGCCATTTCCGCATGATGATGGACCAGCAGCGCGCCATCATCGAGCAGCAGAACGCCACCATCGAGGAGCTCGCCCGCACGCAGCGCGCGACGCTGGCCGCCGGTCGCGGCGACCGTCTGGCCGAGCGTCTCGGCGGCCTCGACGAGATCACGGGTCGCGCGCCGAAGGGCGGCGATGGGGATCGCGGCGGCGATCGCGGTCTCGACTTCGATGGTCACGCGGACGGCGTCAATGGTCACGCTGTCAACGGACACTCTGTCCGCGGTCACGCCGTCAACGGTGAGGCTCACGACTGGCTCGGCGACCGTGCCGAGACCCGCCGGTCCGCCGAGGAGGATCGCGTCGGCAGGGCGGGGACCGGCGCCATCCGGCGGGGTCGCAGCTATCACGACGCGCCGAGCCCCGAGAGCTTCGCCCCCGATGCGTCCGCGCTTGCCGGGCGCGGCCGGATGGGCGCTGCAACCGAGGGCACGGCCTCAGCGGCCACGACGGTCCGGCCTGCCACCGCGACCCCGGCGGGCGATCGCGCCGCCTTTGCCGCCCGCACGCCCGAGACCGTGGTGGCGATGCCGCCCCGGGGCACCGAGATGCGGGTCGCCGCCAATGGCGACGGCTCCGGCGAGGCTGCGGCCTTCCCATTCCAGGCCGGCGAGACACCGTCTCACGCGTCTCTGGCCCACTCGTCTCCGGCGCATCCGTCCTCGGCGAGCGACGCCGCGGCGCTCGCCGCCCGCGCCACACGGGGCCTGCCGCCCGAGGTGGCCGTGCTGCCACGGGCGCGCGTCAATGGCCAGCAGAGCAGCGGTTTCGTGCCGAGCCTCGACCAGCGCGAGCCGATCCGGCCGATGGTCGCCGAGCCGACGCCGGTGACGCCGCAGTTCGGTCCGGCCGTCCGCCTCTCGGCGGAGCGGGCCGCCAACGACCTCGCCGCGCCTGCGGACGTCAGCGCGGTCGCGGACGGTGCAATCGTCTCGACGCCGGCCGAGCTGACGAGCTTCCTCGATGCGGTGACGCGCCGCACCGGCCGTCCCGAGGCGGGCGGCGCGACAGCGGCGGTCTTCGCCGGCGAGCCCTCGCTCGCCTCGCCGGCCGTGCGCGAGCCCGACGAGATCATCGTGCTCGGCAACCGGTCGGCCGAGAGCCTTGCCCGCGAAGAGGCTCGGGCCCATGCCGAGGTCGCAGCCGAGCAGAGCCGCGTGCTGGGCGGTTTCGAGCCCGGCGACGACGTCCTCGATCGCGACGGCGGCGATGCGGCCGACGACCTGATGCCCTCCGAAAGCGCGGAGATCGATCATCAGAGCATCACCGAATGGTTCAGCCGCGACCGCAGCAAGGGCAAGGCCGGCCGCGGCTAACCGGGCGCAACGAGGCGCGGGCGGCCGACCGTCCGCGCCGGTGCCGGGTAATTCTCCCCGGCCAGCGGGTTCAACGGCTTTTTAACCCTGATCCCGCATCAATTGGTCATCAAAGGAAGGGTGGTTCACCGGGCTCCGGACCACTCAACTCATCAGGGCGGAACGTCAGATGAATTTTCTCGAGAATGCGCGCCAGGCGAGGCTCGTCCGGAAAGAGGAGAAGGAAGAGAACGTCACGCGTTTCCTCGGCTACTACCTCGACCGCCTGAGCGTCAGCGAGGCGCCCGATCCGACCGAGCGGATCGCCACCGTGATCGCCCGCTCGCCCCGCTCCCCCGTCGCCCGCTCGATCATGGCGCTCGCGCCCGAGCTCCGCGACCAGGATCTGCTCGTCAAAGTGGTCTTCGCCAAGCTCGATCCGGCCGACGCGCTGGCCGGCTTCATCGACCTCGCCGTGCCGGCGACCAGCGAGAAGCCGCTGTGCATGCTGCGCTGGGCGCGCAATCCGGCCCTCATCGACGCCCATGAGCAGCTCGTGCTCGGCAGCGCCATGTGCTGGCTCGGCGACAGCATGCGCCGCGAGCCGGAGAACCGCGACGCCTACGAGCTGTTCGAGACCTGCAACGGCGAGATCGCGCGCCGCACCAGCCTGTCCTTCCGCGCGCTGTGGGAGGCGAGCGCCTCGGTGCCGTTCAGCCGGTTCCGCACCAACGCCTCGGGTCTCGGCCACGAGGTCGATCTCAGCGACACGAACCCGGTCGCCGAGCTGATGCTCGGCCGCTCGACGACGACGGCGAGCACCCGTCACTGACGGGGGTTTTCCCGCCCATTGCCGGATCCCGGCCGTATCGTCGCGGGCCGCGTCCTCGAGCAGGGCGCGGCCCGTCCTCGTCATGGACGGGCGCGCAGTCATGCGGCTCATGTAACTCTGCGCTCCACAGCCGTTACGCATTGGCCATGGTTTCGACACGTAATCGGGTGTAATCTTCTCACCGGAAGTTCGCGGCCTTGCGAGGAGGCTGCGGACCTGACCGGGGGATCGCCGATGCGAGCGGCGGTCTCGACCCCTCGGCGGCAAGACGACGACGGGCAACCGGGAAATTGACTGCCGGAACACGGGACGACGGGCCCGGCCCGCACTCGAGGCGGGCGACCGTCGCCATGCCGGGTGCGGCTGCGGTCCGCGACCCTTCGATCGAAGCGGAGAGGTTGCAATGTCGCTCATGCGCAGTTTCGTACTGCTGTTTCTCGTCCTCGCCTCCAGCCTGCCGACACCAGCAGCGGCCGAAAGCCGCCTCATCCGCTACGATGAGCTGTCGCGCGAGGCCGACCGCTATCTGACGCGGCTGCGGATCATCCAGCGCCCCGCCGACAACCGGCCGGCGGCGGCATTCATCCGCCAGGGCCAGATCGCCGCCCAGGCCGGCGACATGCGCCGCGCCATCTCCGACTACGAGACCGCGCTCGCCATCGACGCGCGCGACGGCGCCACCTGGCTCGCTCTGTCGCGGGCGCTCGCCGGCACGCTGTCGATCTCCGACGACGAGAAATACGATCTCCAGGAACGCGCCACGGCTGCGGCCTTCATCGCCTATCAGCGCAGCGATGCGCCGGCCGACAAGGCCGAGGCGCTCGGCCAGCTCGCCGGCACATTGAAGGAGCGCTCGCTGTTCCGCGCCGCGCTCGATGCCTACAAGCTGAGCCTCGGCCTCGCCGAGGTGAAGGCCATCCGCGACGCCTATGACCAGCTCCTCGCCGAGCACGGCTTCCGCATCCTCGACTATACCGTCGATGCCGACGCCGAGGCGCCGCGCCTGTGCGTGCAGTTCTCCGACGAGCTCGGCAAGGGCCAGGTCGACTTCGCCAAATTCGTCTCGGTCGACGGCCGCGACCCACAGACCGTGACCGCCCGCAACAGCGAGCTGTGCATCGAGGGCCTTCTGCACGGCCAGCGCTATCAGGTCGACATCCGCGCCGGGCTTCCCTCCGCCGTCGAGGAGACCCTCGCCAAGACGGCGGCGCTGTCGATCTATGTCCGCGACCGCTCGGCCAGCGTGCGCTTCACCGGTCGCAGCTATGTGCTTCCCAACAAGGGTCAGCAGGGCATTCCGCTCGTCACCGTCAACACCGACAGCGTCGATGTCGAGATCTACCGCGTGAACGACCGACGCCTCGCCGACGCGGTGCAGGACGGCGACATCGCCAGCCAGTATTCGGGCTACCAGATCGAGACGCTGAAATCGCGCTCGGGCGAGGCCGTCTGGCATGGCCGGATGCCCGTGCGCATGCAGCTCAACCAGGAGGTGACGACCGCCTTCCCGTTGAGCGACACGGTCCCCTCGCTGAAGCCGGGCGTCTATGTGATGCTCGCCGACGCGACCAATTCGACGGCCAACGATTGGGAGCAGAAGGCCACCCAGTGGTTCATCGTCTCCGATCTCGGCCTGACGGCGCTCTCGGGCGACGACGGCGTCAATGTCTTCGTGCGCTCGCTGGAGACGGCGGCCGGCAAGCCGGGCGTCACGGTCAAGCTCGTCGCCCGCAGCAACGAGGTGCTCGGCACGCTCGTCACCGACGAGAGCGGCCATGCCCGCTTCGAACCCGGCCTCTCGCGCGGCGAAGGCGGCCTCGCCCCGGCGGTGCTGACCGCTGACACTGGCGAGGGCGACTTCGCGTTCCTCGACCTGACGACCGGGGCCTTCGACCTCTCCGATCGCGGCGTCGCGGGCCGGCCGGCACCGGGGCCGATGGACGGCTTCCTCTATGCCGAGCGTGGCGTCTACCGGCCGGGTGAGAGCGTGCATCTCTCCGCACTCGTCCGCGACCGTCGCGGCGATGCCGTCGCCGCCATTCCGGTGACCCTGAAGGTCTTCCGGCCGGACGGTGTCGAGCATGTCTCGCTGATCCTTCCCGACCAGGGCCTCGGCGGCCGCACGACCGCCCTGCGTCTCGCCGACGGCGCGATGACAGGCACCTGGCGGGCGCGGCTCTATTCCGATCCGGCCGGCGACCCGGTCGCCGAAACGTCCTTCCTCGTCGAGGACTATGTCCCTGAGCGCCTCGACCTCGTGCTGACACCGGACGCCAGCTTCACCGCCGGCGAGGGTGGCAAGGTGAAGGCCGAGGGGCGCTATCTCTACGGCCCGCCGGCGGCCAATCTCGCGGTCGAGGGCGATGTGCTGGTGACGCTGTCGAGCAGCGGCTTGCCGGGCTTTGCCGGCTATCAGTTCGGTCTCTCCGACGAGCAGGTGACGCCGGTGCGCGCCACGCTCGAGGGGTTGCCCGACACCGACGACCAGGGCGTCGCCACGCTCCCGATCAAGCTGCCGGCGCTGCAGCGCACGACGCGGCTGCTCGAGGCGCGGCTGAATCTGAGGCTGCGCGAGCCGAGCGGGCGCACCATCGAGCGCAGCGTGACCGTGCCGATCGCGCCCGAGGGACCGGTGATCGGCATCAAGGAGCTGTTCGACGGGAATGTCGAGCGCGGCACGCCGGCCCGCTTCGAGATCACCATGGTCGGTGCCGACGGCCAGGCGGTGTCGCCCAAGGGGTTGAAATGGGAGTTGAAGCGCATCGAGCGCACCTACCAGTGGTACGGGCGCAACGGCTACTGGAACTATGAGCCCGTCACCTACACGACGCGCGTCGCCGACGGCATCATCGACACCGAGACGGGACCGGCGACCATCGAGCGCCCCGTCGACTGGGGCAGCTATGTCCTCGAGGTGTCGACCGAGGACCCGGCTGGCCCGGCCTCCAGCGTCTCCTTCTATGCCGGCTGGTATGGTGCGGAGAATGCCGACAGTCCGGAAGTCCTGCAGATGGGCCTCGACAAGGCGAGCTACCAGCCCGGCGAGACGGCGCGTCTCTCGATCGTGCCGGAAGGGGCCGGCCACCTCGTCGTCGCGGTCCTGCGCGAGGGGCTGATCTCCTATCAGGAGACCGACATCGCCGAGGGCGGCGGCACCGTCGATCTGACGGTCGACGCCGGCTGGGCGCCCGGCGCCTACGTCACCGCCATGCTCTACCGGCCGATGGACATCGCCGCCAAACGCATGCCGAGCCGCTCCATCGGCGTCGCCTGGCTGTCGGTCGATCCGGCCGCACGCTCGCTCGGCGTCAAGCTGGAATTGCCCGACAAGCATCCCTCCGGCGAGCCGCTCGCCGTGCCGGTGACGCTGACCGGCCTCGAGCCGGGCGAGGAGGCTTATGTGACGGTCGCGGCCGTCGATGTCGGCATCCTCAATCTCACCCGCTACAAGGCACCCGAGCCCGAGACCTGGTATTTCGGTCAGCGGCGCCTCGGCACCGAGATCCGTGACCTCTATGGCCGGCTGATCGACGGCATGCGGGCGGAGCGGGGCGTGGCGCGCTCGGGCGGCGACGAGGAGCCGCAGAGCGCCATGGGCAGCCCGCCCACCCAGGAGCCGGTGGCGCTGTTCTCCGGCCTTCTCAAGGTCGATGCCGAGGGCAAGGCGACGGCGACATTCGACCTGCCGGAGTTCAACGGCACGGTCCGCTTCATGGCGGTCGCCTGGTCGAAATCCCGCGTCGGTCACGCCGCCGCCGATCTCATCGTGCGCGATCCGGTGGCGATGCTCGTATCCGGCCCGCGCTTCATGATCCTCGGCGACGTGGCGAGCCTCATCCTCGACATGCACAATGTCGAGGGCGCGGCCGGCGACTACCATCTGGTGGTCGAGGGCGTCGACGAGGACGGTACGGCCGTCGCCGGGCTCGACCGCCAGGTGGCGCTCGGCACCGGCGAGCGCAAGCTCGAGACCATGACGCTGAAGGCCGACCATATGGGCCTTGCCAGCTACACCGTCCGGTTGACCGGACCTGGCGAGATCGACGTCGCACGCGCCTTCGGCGTCGAGGTCAAGGCGCCGGCGAACGACGTGCACCGCTCGACGGTGCAGACGCTCGCTGCCGGCACCGGCCGGATCACCGTCTCGGCCGACGTGCTCGGCGATCTCATCCCCGAGCGCTCGCGCGTGACGGTGACGGTCGGTCCTGCCGCCGAGTTCGACGTGCCCGGCCTCCTCGCCGCGCTCGACCGCTATCCCTATGGCTGCGCCGAGCAGACGACGAGCCGGGCCCTGCCGCTGCTTTATCTGAACTCGGTCGCCGCGGAGATCGGCGTCACCGGCGAGGACAAGGCCCGCGAGCGCATCGAGCAGGCGATCGCGCGCCTCTTCGACATGCAGGATGCGAGCGGCGCCTTCGGTCTGTGGGGTCCCGGCAGCAGCGACATGTGGCTGTCGGCCTATGTGACCGACTTCCTGACCAGGGCGAAGGAGCAGGGCTATCAGGTTCCGGTCCGGCCGTTCGGCCTCGCGCTCGACCGCCTGCAGAACTCGGTCGCCGTCGCGACCGATTTCGAGCGTGGCGGTGAGGCGATCGCCTATGCGCTCTATGTGCTGGCACGCAACGGCCGCGCGCCGATCGGCGACCTGCGCTACTACGCCGACACCCGGATCGACCACTTCTCGACCGGGCTCGCCCAGGCGCAGATCGGCGCCGCGCTCGCCATGTATGGCGACACCGAGCGGGCCGAGCGGGTGTTCCGCACCGCGCTCGATGCCTTCGAGATCTCGGTCTCGCCCGATGGCCGGCGCGACTATGGCTCGACCCTCAGGGATGGTGCCGCGGCACTCACCTTGATCGCCGAGACCCGCTCGTCGGCGTCCGACCAGTCGCGTCTTGCCCATCTCGTCGCCGAGGCGCGGCTCGGCCGCACCTATACCTCGACGCAGGAGAACGCCTGGATGCTGCTCGCGGCACGCGCGCTCATCGAGGAGGGACGGGACATTCGCCTGAAAGTCGGCGGCGTCGAGCAGACGGGCACCATCATGCGTGGCCTTGGTGCCCGTGATCTGGCGGGCGGGCCGCTCACGATCGAGAATTCGAGCGATCGGGAGCTCAGGGCCGTCGTCACCGTGACCGGCGAATCGCGGGTTCCCGAGCCGAAGATGGCGAGCGGTCTCGCCGTCGAGCGCAGCTTCTACACGCTCGATGGCAACGAGGTGGCCGACATCGGCCGCTCGGAGGCGATCGTGAAGCAGAACGACCGCTTCGTCGTCGTGCTGAAGGTGACGGCGAGCGACGCCGTGTCGGGGCGGGTGCTGCTCGTCGACCGCCTGCCGGCGGGCTTCGAGATCGAGAACCCGCGCCTCGTCGAGGGCGGCAGCATCGCGGCGCTGCCCTGGCTCGACAAGACGAGCGCGCCCGAGCATGCCGAGTTCCGGGACGACCGTTTCGTCGCGGCCTTCGACCTCTCGGGCACGCGGTCCGACAACGCCGCCGAGAAGGGCGAGGCGACCGTCGCCTATGTGGTGCGCGCCGTCACGCCCGGCGAGTTCATGCTGCCGGCGGCGACCGTCGAGGACATGTACCGGCCCGAGCGCTTCGCCCGGACGGACGCGCATTCGCTGATCATCGAGACGGTCCGCTGAGGCGCCGATGACCGAAGATCGGACGAGGTCCGCAAGGACCGCAGCGGCAGCCGGGAAACCGGCTGCCGCGCCAGGGTGGCGCATCCACCTTCTCGCCCGCGCACGGCGCGCGGTCGTCGCAATGGCTTGCCTCGCTCTCCTTGTCGTCGCGCTCGCCGCGCTCACCGACCATCTGCTCGGGCCACCGCCCCTCCAATGGACGACAGCGGGCTCGGCGACGGTCGTCGATCGCGATGGCCGCCTGCTGCGGGCCTTCACGACGCCGGGCGGGCGCTGGCGGTTGCCGGCCGAGGTCGGCGACGTCAATCCGCGCTATCTCGACATGCTGCTCGCCTTCGAGGACCGGCGCTTCCGCGATCATCCGGGCGTCGATCCGCTGTCGGTGCTGAGGGCGGCTGGCCAGCTCGTCGTCAATCGCCGCGCTGTGTCGGGCGCCTCGACGCTCACCATGCAGGTGGCACGTCTCGTCGACCGCCGCCACGAGCGCACCGCCTTCGGCAAGCTGCGCCAGATGGCCCGCGCGCTCCAGCTCGAGCACATGCTGACGAAGGACCAGATCCTCCGTCTCTATCTGAAGCTCGCTCCCTTCGGCGGCAATCTGGAGGGCGTGCGGGCCGCCTCGCTCGCCTATTTCGGCAAAGAGCCGGTGCGTCTCTCGATCGCCGAGGCGGCGCTTCTCGTCGCCCTGCCGCAGAGCCCGGAGGCGCGCCGGCCCGATCTCCATCCCGTGGCTGCTCGGATCGCCCGCGACCGCGTGCTGGCGCGCGTCGAGGCGGCCGGCGTCATCTCGCCTGCCGAGGCCGAGCGCGCCCGTGCCGAGCCGGTGCCGAGGGCGCGGCGACCATTTCCGCGCATCGCTGCGCATCTCGCCGAGACCGAGGTCGCCGGCGACCGCGAGGGCGCCATCCATCGCCTCACCATCGATCGCGACTTCCAGGTCGCGCTCGAAAGCCTCGCGGCCGAGCGTGTCCGCCCGCTCGGCGGCCGCATCTCGGTGGCGATCATCGCCATCGACAACGCGACCGGCGAGGTCCTCGCCCATGTCGGCTCGCCCGGCTATCTCGACGACCGCCGCTTCGGCATGGTCGACATGGTCGGCGCCGTGCGCTCGCCCGGCTCGACGCTGAAGCCCTTCATCTACGGTCTCGCCTTCGAGGCCGGCCTCGCCCATCCCGAAACGCTGATCGAGGATCTGCCGGCCCGCTTCGGCGGCTACCGGCCGAGGAATTTCGACGAGGGCTATCACGGCACCGTGTCGATCCGCGAGGCCTTGCAGCTTTCGCTCAACGTGCCGGCGGTCAAGGTGCTCGACGCGGTCGGCCCCGCCCGGCTGATGGCCCGTCTCAGGTCGGTCGGCGCCGAGCCGCTGCTGCCGCGCTATGCGACGCCCTCGCTCGCCATGGCGCTCGGTGGTGTCGGCATGAGGCTTTCGGATCTCGCCACCCTCTATTGCGCGCTCGCCCGTGGCGGCGAGGCGGTGCCGCTGACCTATCGTCGCGATGCCGGCGAGGCCGTGAAGGCGCCGCCCGTTCCCGGCCGCATCATGGCGCCGGCGGCGGCCTGGTACGTGACCGACATCCTGAAGGGGGTGGCGGCGCCCGAGAATGCGCGCGGCGGCCGGATCGCCTACAAGACCGGCACCTCCTATGGCTATCGCGACGCCTGGGCGGTCGGTTTCGACGGCGCCATGACCATCGCCGTCTGGGTCGGCCGGCCGAGCGCCTCGACGCCCGGCCTCACGGGTGTCTCGGCGGCGGCGCCCGTGCTGTTCGACGCCTTCCAGCGGCGGACCCGGCCGGCCCAGCCGTTCCGGCCCCGGCCGAAGGGTGTCGTCGTCGCCTCCAACGCCGAATTGCCGCCGCCGCTCCGTCGCTTCCTGCCGGATGCCGCCTCGGCTGCGGCCGGCGGCGCGGCGGGAGTCTATGCCGATCCGCCGGTGTCGATCGCTTTCCCGCCCGACAAGGCGCAGATCGAGGTCGCCATGGGGCCCGATGGTCATATCCGGCCGATCGTGCTCAAGGCGGAGGGCGGCGTCCTGCCGCTCACCTGGCTGGTCGACGATGCACCCATCGCCTCGGAGGCGCGCCGCCGCGAGGTCATGTTCGCGCCGGCCGGACGCGGGTTCGTCAAGCTGTCGGTGATCGATGCCCGCGGGCGGGTCGACCGTGTGATGGTGAGGCTCGACTGATGGCGCCTCGAGGCATGTCGCAGGCCGGATGGAGCCGTGGCGCTGCGGCCGCGGTGCTCGCTTTCTTCGTCGCGGCCCTGCCCGCCTCGGCCGCCGAGCCGCTGCCGGGGCTCGGCGCCGAGCCCGGCGGCATCACCGTCTCGGGGCTCTCGTCGGGCGCCTATATGGCCGGCCAGATGCAGATCGCGCATTCGAGCCGCGTCAGCGGAGCCGCCATCATCGCCGGCGGCCCCTATGGCTGCGCGGAGAGCCTCGATACCGGCCTCGGCCAGGTGCTGCCGGGCTCGGAGGTCTTCAATTTCGGCACCGCGCTCAACGGCTGCATGCGCCATCGCCTGTGGATGCTCGGCGTGCCCGACGCCTCGCGCCTCGCCGACCGGGCCCGCGAGCGGGCCGAGCTCGGCGAGATCGATCAGGTGGCGGGCCTCGCCGACGACCGCGTCTATCTCTTCGTGGGCGAGAACGACGGGACGGTCGCCCGGGCCATCGTCGAGGCGGCGGAGGCATTCTATGTGAATGTCGGCGTGCCGGCCCGTGCCATCACGCTCGTCGAGAATGTGGGCGCCGGCCATGCCTTCGTCACCGAGAGCACCGGGCTTTCCTGCGGCACCACCGGCGAGCCCTACCTGACCGATTGCGACTACGACCAGGCGGGCGCCCTGCTCGAGACGCTGCTCGGCCCGCTCGCCCCGCCCTCTACCAACCCGGCCGGCCGGCTCGTCGATTTCGACCAGCTCGCCTATGTGGGCGATGCCGTGGTGCATGGTTTTGCTCCGACGGGTGCGGTCTACGTGCCCGACACCTGCGCCGCGACGCCGGGCTGCCGCATCCACATCGTCTTCCATGGCTGTGGCCAGTCGCGCGAGCGGATCGGCGATGCCTTCGTCGATGGCGCCGGCTACCAGCGCTGGGCCGACACCAATCGGCTGGTCGTGCTGTTCCCGCAGGTCTCCGCCTCGCCCTTCAATCCCGAAGGCTGCTGGGACTGGTGGGGCTACACCGGCCGCGCCTACCTGACCCGCGAGGGCACGCAGATCGCCGCCGTGTGGCGCATGGTCGACCGCCTTGCCGGACCGGCGGACCGGTAGCCGGCGGATCGCGCCATCCACAGCCGACGCCACCAGGGAACCGGTGCGACCATTCCGGCGATGGCCAAAGGCGCTCGAGAGACTAATGTGCCCCGAAAGCTCGGCCGGGGGACGGCGGTCACATGGTCTTGCTGCCGGTCATATGCATCCGGCCGAGGTGAGGCGGGGACAGAGGGACGGCACATCATGTGGAACGACCATGAGGCGGTGGCGGACGGATCGACCGCCCGCGTGCTGGTCAATCTCCTGGCCCTCGCGGTTTTTCTCGTCCTCGCCGTGCCGGCGGTCCGCCACGCGCCTCTCGTGACCTTGTCGGTGCGGCCCGAGACGACGGTGCGCGAGGGCCATGGCACGAGCGACGGCGAGAGCGATCTCGCCCGGCGGCGCGAGCATCTGATCGGCGTCTATGGCGGCATGCCCTATACGCAATCGAGCGATGTCCACGTCACCCGGCCCGACGGCTCGCAATTCGACATGAAGGGCGTCAATTGGGACGGCAAGCCGTTCCAGGAGCCGATCTATTACGGTGTGCGCATCCTCTCCTGGGGGCGTGAGGGGCGGCTCGGCGGCATGATCGATTTCACCCATGCCAAGGCCATCCACCAGACCTCGCAGGAGGTGGCGCTGCAAGGCACCAAGGACGGCACGGCATTGCCACCGAAGGCCGCCGTCGGCACCCTGTTCAAGCGGCTCGAGTTCAGCCACGGCCACAACATGCTGACGCTGAACGGCCTCTACCGCCTGCCCATCGGCACCGCGACGGTCAGGCCCTATGTAGGGATCGGTGCCGGTATCGCACTCCCGCATACCGAGATCTGGGTGGAGGGCGATCCGCGCCGCACCTACGAGTATCAGTATGCCGGTCCGGTCGTGCAGGCCCTCATCGGTGCGGAGATCCGCCTGCCGCGCTCGCTGTCACTCTTCATCGAGTACAAGTTCGACTATTCCTGGTACGACGTGCCGCTGACCGGCGACGAGGGCAGCTGGCTCGGCCTCGATCTCAGCCGGCAGATGAAGCGCTGGCTGAACGGCGAGGCAGCGCCGAACGGCCGCCTCTCGACCGATCTGGCCACCCATCAGCTCATCGGCGGCGTGCTCTACAGCTCGCGGGGGCGCTGAAGCGCGGCCCCCAGACGTCGAACGGGCGTCCGAAGGGCGGCACGGCGGCATTCCCGCGCCGGGTGAGACCGGCTATCCTCTCTCGAGGATGGCGTTCGCCCGGAGGATGGCCGCGATGCAGACTGCTCCAGAGCCGGCTCCCGGCGGTGCCGAACTCGCCGATGCCGAGCGCGCCCTCGCCTCCGTCGTCCGCGAGACGCCGCTGCTCTCGGCGCCCGCGCTCGACCGCGTGCTCGGCATGCGGGTGCTGGTGAAGGCCGAGAGCCTGCAGCTCACCGGCTCCTTCAAGATGCGGGGCGCCTATTACCGGCTGACCCGGCTTGGCCGCGACGGCGAGAAGTCGGGTGTCGTCGCCTTCTCCTCGGGAAATTTCGCGCAAGGCCTCGCCGCCGCCGGCCAGATGCTCGGCATTCCCGTCACGATCGTGATGCCGTTCGACGCACCGCCCGCCAAGATCGAATCGACGCGCGGCTGGGGGGCGAATGTCGTGCTCTCCGAGCATGGCGCGGAAAACCGCGAGGTGGTGGCCGCCGAGCGGGCCCGGCGCATCTCGGCCGAGACCGGGGCGACGCTCCTCCACCCCTTCGATGATCCCCTCATCGTCGCCGGCCAGTCGACGGCCGCCGCCGAGATGCTGCGCCAGGCCAAGCTCATCGGCGTCTCCCTCGATGCGGTGCTGGTGCCCGTCGGCGGCGGCGGCCTCCTCGCCGGTTCTGCCCTCGCACTCGAGCAGGCCGCCAATGTGCCCGAGGTGATCGCGGTGGAACCGGCCGGCTATGACGATTTCGGCCGCTCGCTGGTGGCGGGGGAGCGCGTCGGCAATGCCATCGGCGGCAAGACCCTGTGCGACGCCCTGCAGGCGGCGATGCCGGGCGCCGTGACGTTCGGGCTTGCGCAAGGCCGCGTGCAGACCGGTATCGCGGTCGACGACATCCATGTGCGCCGCGCCATGGCGCTCGCCTTCCAGCATCTGAAGATCGTGCTCGAGCCTTCCGGTGCCGTCGGGCTCGCCGCGCTCCTGTCGGGCGCCCTCGATCACCTGAAGGGCGCCACCGTCGCCGTGCTCGGTTCGGGCGGCAATATCGCGCTCGAAGATTTTACGCGCCTCGCCACCATCCACTGACGGCGCCGGTCGCTTGGATGAGAGCGGTGGCGGGAGGCGGGCCTTTCCGCCCCTCCCCTACTCCGGCTTGATGCGGACCATGGCGCGCAGCATCGGCGGCGGCGGCAGGCGGGGCGTCAGGCGGCGGGCGCCCGACGTGCGATCGCTCGCGACACCGTTCAGCCGCTCGAGGATCGCCATCGGCGCGCCGCCGCTCCTGCCGCATGTGGCGGCGCCGTGCGGGATCAGCCGGTGATGGCCGACGAGCGCGATCAGCCGCATGAGATTGCGGTCGCTGATGCCGTAGTCCCGCAAATGGCTGTAGGTGTTCAGAACATAGTCGAGATTGCGCCCGCTCCGGCCGCGGCTGGAGCGTACGATCTCGGCCTGTTCGGCGAGCGAATGACCGCCGGCATACTGCCGGGCGGCCCGATCGGCGATGAAGCAGAGCGCACTCACCGTGCGTCCGCTGCCGTCGGCGAGCTGCACCATGCGCCGGCGGGCGTGATAGGCCCCGGTCGTCAGCTCGCGGTCGTAGAGATAGCCGAGCGTCTCGTCGCGGAAGGCGGCCGGCACCTCGAAGGCGATGCCCTCGCAATAGCCGCCATGATCGAGGCCGAAGACGAGGCCCGGCCGCTCGTGGCTGCCGCGGTAGACGACCGAGTAGATGCACAGGGCCCGATGATAGCCGGGCAGATGGGCCCGCGCTGCCGCGCCATGTCGGAAGCCCGGGCTCCAGATCAGCGATCCATAGCCGAATACCCAGAGGTCGCTCATGGAGCCCGTGGTCTCGCTCGCTGCCTATTCGCGTGACTTGGCCTTCGCCTTGCGGCCCGACGCCTTGTCGCCACGCGCGCCCGATGTCTTGGCGGCGCGGCCGCCGGCGGTCGCTCTCGCCTTGCTCTTCGTGGACTTTGCCGCGGCGGCATCGCCACCCTTGGCGATCGCAGCTTTCGAACCGGCCTCGCGCGCCTTGTAGAACTGGGTGCCGGAGGAGGAATCCTGACCCGCCTGGACGACGCTGCGGCGGATTGCGCGGGTGCGGGTGAAGAAGTCCTCGAGCATCTGCCCGTCGCCCCAGCGGATCGCACGCTGGAGAGCGGCGAGATCCTCGTTGAAGCGGGTGAGCATCTCGAGCACGGCCTCGCGATTGTTGAGGAAAACGTCGCGCCACATCACCGGGTCGGAAGCGGCGATGCGTGTGAAGTCGCGAAAGCCGCCGGCCGAGAACTTGATCACCTCGGACTGCGTGACGTTCTGCAGGTCGTCCGCCGTGCCGACGATGTTGTAGGCGATCAGATGCGGCACATGGCTGGTGATGGCGAGGACGAGGTCGTGATGATCGGCCTCCATGATCTCGACCATGGAGCCGCACCCCTCCCACAGCGCCTTCAGCCGGGCGACGGCGTCCGGGTCGGAGCCCGGCACCGGCGTCAGGACGGTCCAGCGGTTGTCGAAGAGTTCGGGAAAGCCCGACTCCGGTCCCGAATGCTCGGTGCCGGCGATCGGATGGCCCGGAATGAAATGGACGCCCGCCGGCACATGCGGGCCGACGTCGCGCACGATCGCCCCCTTGACCGAGCCGACATCGGTGAGCACCGCGCCACTCGCCAGATGCGGCCCGATCTCGGCGGCGATGGCGCCACAGGCCCCGACCGGGATCGACAGGATGACGAGGTCGGCGCCCTCGACGGCCTTGGCCGCGGTGTCATAGGCCTGCGAGATGAGCCCGAGCTCCAGCGCCTTCGCCCGGGTCGCCGCCGAGCGGGCGTGCCCGACGATCTCGCCGGCGAGGCCGCCGCGGCGCATCGCATGGCTGAGCGAGGAGCCGATCAGCCCGATGCCGATCAGCGCCACGCGGGCGAACAGCGGCGAGCTCATCAGGCGCGTCCGCGCTTGTGGGCCATGAAGGCGGTGAGCGCCTCGACGACGGCGCGGTTCTCCTCCTCGGTGCCGACCGTCATGCGCAGGGCATGCGGCAGGCCGTAGCCCTCCATGCGCCTGAGGATGATGCCGCGCGACTTGAGGAAGGCGTCGGCTTCCGGCGCCGTCAGGCCCTTCTCGGTCGGGAACTGGATGAGGAGGAAGTTGCAGACGCTGTCGGTCAGCTTCAGGCCGATGGCGCCGAGCGCCGCCGCCAGTTCGGCGAGCGCCTTGTCGTTGTGGACGAGATTGGCCTCCACATGGGCCTTGTCGGCGATCGCGGCGACACCGGCGGCGATCGCCCCGCTCGACACGTTGAAGGGACCGCGGATGCGGTTGATGATCTCGACGATGCCGGCCGGGCCGTACATCCAGCCGAGCCGCAGCGCGGCGAGGCCGTGGATCTTCGAGAAGGTGCGCGTCATCACCACGTTCTCGGAGGTGGCGACGAGCTCGATGCCGGCCTCGTAGTCGTTGCGCCGGACGAACTCCGCATAGGCGGCGTCGAGCACCAGCACGACATGATCGGGCAGGGCCCGATGCAGCCGCTTGACCTCGTCGAACGGCAGGTAGGTGCCGGTCGGATTGTTGGGATTGGCGAGCCAGACGAGCCGGGTGCGCTCGTTGACGGCCGAGAGGATGGCGTCGACATCGGCCTTCAGGTCGCGCTCGGGCACGACCACGGGCACGGCGCCGGCCGCCAGCGTGGCGATGCGATAGACGAGAAATCCGTGCTCGGTATAGATCGCCTCGGTGCCGGGCTCCAGATAGGCATGGGCGATGAGATTGAGCAGCTCGTCCGAGCCGGCCCCGCAGATGATGCGCTCGGGATCGAGGCCGTAGGCGGTGGCGAGCGCGCGACGCAAGGGCGCCGAGGTGCCGTCCGGATAGCGCTCGAGCGTATCGGCCGTCTGACGGTAGGCCGCGATGGCGTGCGCACTCGCCCCGAGCGCCGACTCGTTCGAGGACAGTTTGATCGGCTTCGTCGCTCCCGGTACGGAGCTTTCGCCGACGATATAGGGCTCGATCTCGAGAATGCCTCGCCTGGGTCTTGGCGCCGCCATGGTGCGGAGAGCTCCCGGAGCTGCGGCCGCCCGCGCGGCTCGATGGCGGTTGCCGCCGGCAGCGATCGGGATCGGCATGTCTGATTGCTGGATGGCGCCCGCCCGGAGGTGGCGGGAGCCGGAGCCACTGATTAGGATCGGGCGGGCGAAAAGGCAAAGAAAAGATTGACTTTTGCCGGGTGGAGCGATTGTTCACGGCGGGGCCGGCGGCCCCTTGCTCCCCCCTTCCTGGTCGGGCGGCGAGCTGCGAGGCTGCCGGCAAGCAGGCGCGCGAGGAACCACGAGAGGAACCACGAGACGTGTCGGGAACGGACCGGATCGCTGGCGAGAAGGCGTCGGACAAGGCGGCGGCCGACGTCGTCTACGAAGGCGTGACGCACCGGCTCGACGCGGGCACCGACGCCTCGAGCATCGCGGCCGAGGACCGCCAGATCGCCAGCTTCCCGGCCGATCAGCCGCTCGAGCTCGACAGCGGTGCGCGGCTCGGCCCCTTCTCGGTCGCCTACAAGACCTATGGCGTGCTGAATGCCGAGCGCTCCAATGCCATCCTCGTCTGCCATGCGCTGACCGGCGATCAGTTCTGCGCCAGTGCCAATCCGCTGACCGGCCGCGAAGGCTGGTGGTCGACCATGGTGGGGCCGGGCAAGCCGGTCGATACCGACCGCTTCTTCGTCGTCTGCTCGAACATCATCGGCGGCTGCATGGGCTCCACCGGTCCAAGCTCGCCAAATCCGCTGACCGGCGAGCGCTACGGCCTCGATTTTCCCGTCATCACCATCGCCGACATGGTGCGCGCCCAGGCCCGGCTCATCGACCATTTGGGCATCGACAAGCTGTTCGCCGTCATCGGCGGTTCCATGGGCGGGATGCAGGTGCTGGAATGGGCGGCGCGGTTCGGCGAGCGCGTCTTCGCGGCCATCCCGATCGCGACCGCCGCCCGCCATTCCTCCCAGAACATCGCCTTCCACGAGGTCGGCCGCCAGGCCGTGATGGCCGATCCGGACTGGATGAAGGGGCGCTATCTGGAGGCCGGCACGCGGCCGCGAAAAGGCCTCGCCGTCGCCCGCATGGCCGCCCACATCACCTATCTGTCCGACGAGGCGCTGCACCGCAAATTCGGCCGCAATCTGCAGGCGCGCGCCCAGAAGACCTTCAGCTTCGACGCCGACTTCCAGATCGAGAGCTATCTGCGCCATCAGGGCTTCGGCTTCGTCGACCGGTTCGATGCCAACAGCTATCTCTACATCACCCGGGCGATGGACTATTTCGACCTGCCGACCGATTTCGACGGCAAGCTCGCCAACGCCTTCCTCGGCACCACCACCCGTTTCTGCGTCGTCTCCTTCACCAGCGATTGGCTCTATCCGACCCGCGAGAACCGGCAGATCGTCCAGGCGCTGAACGCCGTCGCGGCCAATGTCTCCTTCGTCGAGATCGAGAGCGACAAGGGCCACGACGCCTTCCTGCTCGACGAGCCGGAGTTCCTCGCGACCGTCTCGGGCTTCATCAACGCCGCCGCCCGCCGCCGCGGCCTGCCGGCCGCCCACCAGAAGGGGAGCGGCTGATGCTGGAGACGAGCGCCGAGGGCCGCGCCAATTCCCGCCACCGCATCGACCATCTGCTGATCGCCGAGATGGTGACGAGGGGCGCGCGGGTGCTCGATGTCGGCTGCGGCGACGGCGAGCTGCTCGAGCTGCTCGCCGAGACCAAGGACGTCGAGGGCCGCGGTGTCGAGATCAGCCGGGAGGGCGTCAACCGTTCGGTGGCGCGCGGCCTTTCGGTCATTCAGGGCGACGCCGACTTCGATCTCGTCAACTATCCCGACGGCGCCTTCGACTTCGCCATCCTCTCGCTGACCATCCAGGCGACCGAGCGGCCGCGTCATGTCGTCGAGCAGCTCCTCAGGATCGGCCGGCGCGCCATCGTCTCCTTCCCCAATTTCGGCCATTGGCGCATCCGTGCGCAATTCGCGCTGAAGGGGCGCATGCCGGTGACCGGCACGCTGCCGCTCTCCTGGTACGACACGCCGAACATCCATCTGTGCACGATCCGCGATTTCGAGGATCTGTGCGCAAAGCTCGGCGCACGCATCGAGGAGCAGGTGGCCTTGGATTCGGAAGGCCGCCGCTTCACGATGTTCCAGAAGGTGCTGCCCAATCTGTTCGGCACTCAGGCGGTCTTTCTCCTGTCGCGCGAGGGCGGCGGCAGGGCCGGCTGAGCGGGCAGTTGACGCAGGGCGCCACGGGCCGGGCGTGCCGGCGAGGCGAGTGCGCCGATCGGCACCCGCACCGTCCGCCGCCGAGCGACGTCGAGCGTGCTCACCATCTGCTTGGAGGCTTCCAGCAGGATCACGCCGGAAAATCGCGGCCAGGCCTTCGAGCCGGCCCGTTCCAGCCAGAGCGACCGGCTCCAGACGAAGTCGCGCTCGATCGGCGGCGTCGCGAGGGCGAAGGTGCATTCCTCGATCGAGAACATGGCGCCGCCGAGCAGGCTCTCGATCTGGCCCCGGCTGTAGGGGCGGCCGTGACCGAAGGGCGTCGTGTCGCGATGGGCCCACATGCCGCGCCGGTTGGGCACGATGACGAGCAGCCGGCCCTCGGGCCTCAGCACCCGCCAGATCTCGCGCAGCGTATGCTTGGGCGAGGCGCACATCTCGATCGCATGCACCGCCAGCAGCCGGTCGACGCTCTCGTCGGGCAGCGGCAAGAGGTCGTCCTCGACGAGGACCGCCTGCACCGGCCGTTGCGGCGAGGCGGCGTGCGTGCCCTGGGCGGCCGGCATCAGCGCGGCGAGCCGCTGCGCCTCGCCGCGGAAGGTGCCGAGATAGGGCGGCGCATAGCCGAGCCCGGCCACCGTCTGGCCGCGCACGTCGCGCCAGCGCGCTCGGATGCGGTGCGCGATCAGCCGCCGGACGCGCTGGCCCATCGGGCGCTCGTAGAAGTCGATCAGCTCGCCGATATCGGGATACATGATCTCGCCTGCGCTTGCCTTCACTGCCGGAGGGGGCCGCGCCCCGCCGATATCCGGCCGGCCTGCCCCCCTTCGAAGTGCCGGCCGGTCGCGGCCGGGGTAGGAATGGCCGCCCCTAGATGTTAGCTTCCGGCGACCGCCGAACAAACCCCAGTGCCAGGAAAGGGCTCAATTCCCGATGCCGATTGCCGATATCTACCAGTTCCCGTGCCTCAGCGACAATTTCGGCGTGCTGATCCACGATCCGGCGTCAGGCGAGACCGCTGCCATCGACGCGCCGGAGGCCGAGGCCGTCCGCAAGGCGCTTCGCGACAAGGGTTGGACGCTCAGCCAGATCCTCGTCACCCATCACCACGCCGATCACACCGATGGCATCCTCGCCCTCAAGGAGGAAACGGGCGCCCGCGTCACCGGACCCGCCGGCGAGGCGGGAAAGATCAAGGGGCTCGACCGCACCGTGAAGGAGGGTGACGAGGTCGCGGTCGGTGGCCTGAAGGGCCATGTCATCGAGACCCCCGGCCACACGCTCGGCCATATCAGCTACCACTTCCCCGCCGCCGAGGCCGTCTTCGTCGGCGACACCATCTTTTCGCTCGGCTGCGGCCGGGTGATCGAGGGCGACATGCAGATGATGTGGCGCTCGCTGTCGAAGCTGATGAAGCTGCCGGCCGGGACCGCGCTCTATTGCGGCCACGAATACACCAAGGCCAATGCCGACTTCTCGCTGACCATCGAGCCGGAGAATGCCGAGCTGAAGGCCCGCGCGGAGGAAGTGGCGCGGCTGCGCGCCGAGAGCCGGCCGACGCTGCCGACCACCATCGGCCGGGAGCTGGCGACCAATCCCTTCCTCAGGGCCGCGAGCGGGGCGATCCGCAAGCGCCTCGGCCTCGAGAGCGCCGAGGACTGGCAGGTCTTCGCCGAGGTCCGCGAGCGCAAGAACAGGGCGTGAGTTGGGGGATAGGCAAGCCAAGAGTCAATCGCCGAGCGGAATGCATGGGTCTTCGTCGTCCGTGTCCGCTCGGCGCGGCCGCAAGGCGGCCCGGCGCGAGCGCCGGACGCATGGGCTCGGAAGCGCGGGAGCGTTCGAGAGCCCATGCCAGCCAAGAGCCCATTCCAGCCAAGAGCCCATTCAATCAGGAGATGAACCTCCCATGACCGCCGACGAGGTGATCGGCCTGCTCGGGCTTCAGCCCCATCCCGAGGGCGGGCACTATCGCGAAACGTTCCGCGACCCCGCCGTCGATGCCGCCGGCCGTGCCCGCTCGACGGCCATCTATTTTCTCCTCGGCGCGGACGAGGTGTCGCACTGGCACCGGGTCGATGCCGTCGAGGTCTGGCACTGGCATGCCGGTGCGGCGCTCGCGCTGTCGCTCGCCGGCAGCGATGCCGGTCCGATCGACACCCATCGCCTCGGCCCCGACCTGTCGAGCGGCGAGCGGCCGCAGGCGTTCGTGCCGGCTGGCCACTGGCAGTCGGCGCGCAGTCTCGGCGGCTGGACGCTGGTCGGCTGCACGGTGGCGCCCGGGTTCGAGTTCGCCGGCTTCGAGCTGGCGCCGCCGGGCTTCCGGCCGGGAGGCTGACGATCTCGCCGGCCACCTCCGTTTCGCCCCGAATCGCGAATCAACGGGAGCCTTCGACCACCGGCTCGATTCCGCCCTGCAACATTTTCCACGACTGACTAACGGCAAAATTTTGATTTAAGACATTGAAATACAATAGATTATCAACGGCGCCCGCGGTTGGGTCGGGCCTGCGCTTGCTCCCCCTCGAAAACCGCACCTAGTATCCGCCGCACTGCATATTCGAGTCGCGATCACAGCGGGGTAACCGAAGCCATGAAGCGGGAGACGTCTGGACCGTGCCTCAGCGCCGTGTTCGTCGACTACGACAACATCTACATGTCGCTGAAGCGCAAGGACGATGAGGCGGCGAAGCGCTTCGCCAAGGACGCGCCGCTGTGGCTGAAGGCCATCGAGACGGGGGCGCTCATCACGCCGACCAACACGCTCGGCAGCCGCATCGACCGGCGCATCGTGATGAACCGCTGCTACGGCAATCCGGTGCCGCGCCGCAATCCGCGCGACAACTCGACCGACATGTGCTCGTTCCCCTTCGTGCGGCACCACTTCCTGCGCGGCGGCTTCGAGATCGTCGACTGCCCGCCGCTGACCGCCCAGCTCAAGAACTCGTCCGACATCCGCATCGTCATGGATGTGCGCGACTACCTGACCCACGAGACCTATTTCGACGAGTTCATCATTCTCTCGGGCGACGCCGACTTCACGCCGGTGCTGCACCGGCTGCGCGCCCATGCCCGCCGCACCGTGATCTTCGCCAACGAGCAGACCGCCTCGCCCTACACCGCCATCTGCGACGGTGAGGTGCGCGAGGTCGACCTGATCCGCCTGCTGCTCGATGGTCGGCTGCCCGAGGCGGCCGAGCCCCATGCGCTCGCCGCGCCGCGCGTGCAGATCACGCATCAGGATCTCGAGGGCCAGCGCCGGGCCATCCTCGCCGAGGTGGTCGCGCAGGTGAAAGAGTCCGATCGTCCCGTGCCGATCGAGACCCTGGCCGACCGGGCGCAGCGCAGCCTCGGCCACGAGCGGACGGTGGCTGGCAATTGGGGTGGGGCCGGCTCGTTCCGGGCGCTGCTCGCCGGCAATCTGCCGGACGGCATCCGCCTGACCGAGCATCCGCCCTATCTCGCGCTCGACCCGCGCCGGCATGCCGATCCCGAGGCCAAGCCCGCGGCGGTGACGGTGGCGGCGGAGCCTGCTCCTGCCCGGGCCGAACCGGTGCTGGCGGCGCCGGCCGTGGCACCCCAGCCCGCAGCGGTCGCGGCGGCCGCAGGGGGAATGGCCGCGACGGCGGCGGCGGCGGCGCCCGCCGGCTCGGTTGCCGGCAAATCTGCCGCAGAGACGGCGCCGGGGGCCCGCCGGGGCGGCGCGGCTGCGATCAACCTGCAGCAGTCGATCGCCCGCATCCACGAGGCCTGCCAGGCGCCGCCGCTCGCGCCCCAGGAGTACAGGGCGCTGTTCGAGGCCATGGCCGCCGAGATCGCCGATCACGGTGCGGCCGGTGCCCAGACCATCAGCAATGTCGTCGCCCGGGCCGCCGAGGCCGGTATCGAGATGAAGCGCGACGACGTTCGTTTCGTGCTCGAGGTGGTGAGCGAGGCCGATCCCTGGTTCGACCAGGGGCGAGCGCCAATCTGTTCGCCGGACGTTTCCGCAATTTCGCGGTCGCCAAATGCCGTAGCCAGGGTCTCAACCTGACGGCGGCCGAGCTCGATCTGATCGATGCCTGGTTCGCCGGCGGCCCGGTCGGCAGCCAGATGGTCCACCGGGGGCGACGCCCACGCCGGCCGCCGATGCGCTCACCGGCCAGGCGAGCGGCCAGTGGTGGCGCGGCGAGGCCGATGGCGCCATCGAGGGGCCGGCCGACGCCGGCGATCACGATATGCCGCGCATCGTCCGCTCGCGCATGCAGCGCTGAACGGGCGCGGCTCTCGACCGGTCGCCGGTCATGGGCTCGCGCGAACGGGATGCCAGATAGACGAAGGCCCCGGATCCCGGTCCGGGGCCTTCTTCGTTTGCCTCGATGGTTTCCCGGGCCTTCATCGTTGCCGCGATCTGCTGCGGCAACGCGGCGACCGGCCGGTGCCTCGGCCAGCGCGGTCCCGAGGGGTCAGGAGGAGAGATACTGCCCGCCGTTGATGGTCAAGGTCGAGCCGGTGATCCAACCCTGCTCCTCGCTGGCGAGGAACACCACGCAGCGTGCGATCTCCTCGGCCGTGCCGAGCCGTCCGACCGGGATCTGGTCGACGATGCTCTTCAGCACGGTCTCAGGGACGGCTGCCACCATCTCGGTATCGATATAGCCGGGCGCGATCGCATTGACCGTGATGCCCTTCTTCGCCCCTTCCTGCGCCAGCGCCTTGGTGAAGCCGATGACGCCGGCCTTGGCGGCGGAATAGTTGGTCTGGCCCATCTGGCCCTTCTGGCCGTTGATCGAGGTGATGCTGATGATGCGGCCGAAATTGCGTGCGCGCATGCCCTCGATCACCGGGCGCGTCATGTTGAACATGGCGTCGAGATCGACGGCGATGACCTCCCGCCATTGCTCGGGCGTCATGCGGTGGAGCATGCCGTCGCGGGTGATGCCGGCATTGTTGACCACGACGTCGATCGGCCCGAGATCGCGCTCGACCTGGCGCAGCCCCGCCTCGCAGGCGGCATAGTCGCCGACGTTCCACTTGTAGACCGGAATGCCGGTCTCGGCCTGGAAGCGCTGGGCCGCCTGGTCGTTGCCGGCATAATTGGCCGCGACCCGGTACCCCTTGCTCTTCAGGGCAATCGAGATTGCGTGGCCGATGCCTCTCGTGCCGCCTGTGACGATCGCTACGCGTGCCATGAAACCGGAAGCCTCCCTCTTGCCTTGTCGTTCTCGCGCCGTGCACCGCCGGAGCCGTGCACGGCAACACTCAAATCGGCCGGCAGTCGATCCCCTCGCCCGCCCGTCAGCGCGTGTCCGGCGAGGGGATCGCCTGCCGGCGTCACGCGCAGGTCAGTCGCGTGCGACGCACATCGCAATTCCCATGCCGCCGCCGATGCACAAGGTCGCGAGGCCCTTCTTGGCGTCGCGGCGCTTCATCTCGTGGAGCAGCGTATTCAGCACCCGCGCGCCCGAGGCCCCGATCGGATGGCCGATGGCGATGGCGCCGCCGTTGACGTTGACCTTCTCGACATCCCAGCCGAGGCCCTTGTTGACGGCGCAGGCCTGGGCCGCGAAAGCCTCGTTGGCCTCGATGAGATCGAGATCGTCGGTCGTCCAGCCGGCCTTCTCGAGCGCCTTCTTGGAGGCCGGGATCGGCCCCGTGCCCATGATCGAGGGATCGACGCCGGCATGGGCCCAGGAGACGATCCGGGCGAGCGGGGTGATGCCGCGCTTCTCGGCCTCGGCGAGCGTCATCAGCACCACGGCGGCCGCGCCGTCGTTGATGCCGCTGGCATTGGCCGCCGTCACCGTGCCGTCCTTGTCGAAGGCCGGGCGCAGCTTCTGGATGCCCTCGAGCGTCACGCCCTCCTTGATGTACTCGTCCTCGGCGACGACGGTGTCGCCCTTGCGGCCCTGGATGGTGACGGGCGCGATCTCGTCCTTGAAGCGGCCGGCCTTCTTGGCGGCCTCGGCCTTGTTCTGCGAGGCGACGGCGAAGCGATCCTGCTCCTCGCGGGTGATCTGCCACTGCTTGGCGACGTTCTCGGCGGTCGTGCCCATGTGATAGCCGTTGAAGGCGTCCCACAGGCCGTCCTTGATCATGGTGTCGATCAGCTTGCTGTCGCCCATCTTGACGCCGTCGCGCAGATGCATGCAGTGCGGCGCCTGGCTCATGCTTTCCTGGCCGCCGGCGATGACGATGCGCGAGGAGCCTGTCTCGATCTGCTGGGCGCCGAGGGCGACCGCGCGAAGCCCCGAGCCGCAGAGCTGGTTCATGCCCCAGGCCGGCGCGTCGACCGGGATGCCGGCATTGATCGAGGCCTGGCGGGCCGGGTTCTGGCCCTGGCCGGCGGCGAGGATCTGGCCGAGGATCACCTCGGAGACGTCGCCCGGCTCGATGCCCGCCCGCTGCATCGCGGCTTTGATCGCGATACGGCCGAGCTCGTGGGCCGGCAGGGCGGCGAGCGATCCGTTGAACGACCCGACGGGGGTGCGTGCCGCGGAGGCGATCACGATCGAGGTGTCAGATTTGCTCATCAGCAGTCTCCTTCGGGGATCGGAAAGGTTCGTGGCCTCGGGCGGCCGGGCAAGCTGTCGGCCGTGCCGCGATCAGCGGGGCCTTCGGCGGTTTGCAGGAACGGTCGGGCAGGGGCGAGCCTTCGGCGCCGTGGGCGATCCATTCGGCCGGAGGCCGAAGCTGCCGGCTTCAGGCGACAGCTACCTCTCGCCGGCCGCTTTCGTCACGTCACGTCCTCTGCGTCTGGAATCGACTGGCCACGACAATGACGAGGACAATAGAGGGCTCGCCCGAGGCAGGCAATTCCGACCTCCGATCTAGAGAGAGTGCGGCGCCATCGGGTGCATCGGGAACTTCAATCGGCCTTTGGCGCCGACATCGGCCCGACCATCGCAGTCGCCTCAACGATCATTCAAGGCCCGATCGGCCGGCTCGGGATTGCTGAGGCGCGATCGGGCCGGCGGGCTGACCGGCAACCGGCTGCCCGCCGCCACCGGTCCGATGGTTCCGGCATGGCTGTTTGCGGCGGGAAGATTTGTGCTATGTTGTGCGAATGCAACAGACACGTCCGGCCCCCGAGGCCGGTAAACACGAGAGCGGGCGCGTGAGCGAGACCAGGAAACCGGTAACGATCAAGAAGTACGCCAACCGGCGCCTCTACAACACCGAGACCAGCACCTATGTGACGCTCGAGGACCTCGCCCAGATGGTCCGCGAAGAGCGCGACTTCGTGGTGTTCGACGCCAAGTCGGGCGAGGATCTGACGCACAGCGTCCTCACCCAGATCATTCTCGAGCAGGAAAGCCGTGGGCAGAACCTGCTGCCGGTCAATTTCCTGAGGCAGCTCATCCGCTTCTATGGCGACAGCGTCGGCAAGCTGGTGCCGACCTATCTGGAGCTGTCGATCGAGACACTGACCCGCGAGCAGGAGAAGTTCCGCAAGCACATGACCGAGGCCTGGGGCAATACACCTTTCGGCGCCACGGCCTTCAGCGCGACGCCGTTCGGCACCGCAGCCTTCGACGCCATGCAGGAGCAGGCGCGCCAGAACATGGCCATCTTCGAGAAGGCCTTCAAGATGTTCTCGCCCTTCATGCCGCCCCATATGCGCGCGGCGGCGGCGGAGGCCGAGAACGGCATGATGAAGGCTGCCGCGGCCGGCGAGGCCGCGATGGGCGCGGCTCAATCGGCAGATGGCGGCACGCGGATGGCCTCGGCCGATGCCGCCGCCGGCAAGGCCGGGGAAGCGGTCCAGTCCAGCGAGCTCGCCGTCCTCAAGGAGCAGCTCGCGGCCATGCAGCGCCAGCTCGACCGCCTGAGCAAGGACTGAGGCCGGACGGGCGGTGCCCGGGGCGCCGCGCCCGGCCGATCGCGCGCCGTCCTCCCCTTCGCTCCTCCAGTCGGGCGGGAGGTGTCGTCTCGCCCGCCACCGGCCGCACCGCCTCGAAGGACCCGGCCGGCCCCTCGGGCATCGGCGAAGATGGTCTCGTCGCGAGGCCCGGTTCCCTCCCGGTCGCTCCCCTCCCGGTCGCTGCGTCGGCGCGGACGGGGCTTCCCGCTCCCTCTCCGGGCGTCTACTGTCTTCTCCGGGAGCCGGCGCGCTCCCCGGTCGGCGGCCTCAGGGCGCGATGCCGCGCCGAACGCAGCCCCGCCACGCCTCCAACCGAGCAGCAGATCATGACGACCCATGCCCGCGGTGTCTCCCCCGACCGAGTGAGCAAGCTCGCGGAGGCCGAGCATCGCTTGTTCGCCGCGCGCAATCCGCGATCGAAGGCACTCGCCGAGCGGACCAAGGCGCATTGGCTGAACGGCGTGCCGATGCTCTGGATGACGGATTGGGGCACGCCCTTCCCGCTCTTCGTCGCCGCGGCGAGCGGCAACCGCTTCACCGATGCCGACGGCCACGACCATGTCGACTTCTGCCTCGGCGACACCGGCGCCATGTTCGGCCATTCCCCGCCGCAGGTGGCCGAGGCGATGAAGGCCCAGGCCGAACGCGGCCTCACCACCATGCTGCCGTCCGAGGATGCGGCGATCGTCGGCGAGCTGCTCGCCCGCCGGTTCGGCCTGCCCTATTGGCAGGTGACGACCTCGGCATCCGACGCCAACCGCTCGATCATCCGCTGGGCGCGGGGTATCACCGGGCGTCCCAAGGTGCTCGTTGTCAACGGCTGCTATCACGGCGCCGTGGACGACGCCTTCGTGTCGCTCGCCAATGGCCGGGCCCGCAATCGGCCGGGCCTCGTCGGCGAGGTCCGCGACCTGACGGCGACCTCGAAGGTGGTCGAGTTCAACGACGTGCCGGCGCTTCAGGCGGCGCTCGAGGGGGGCGACATCGCCCTGGTGCTCATCGAGCCGGTGATGACCAATTGCGGCATGGTGCTGCCTGATCCGGGCTATCACGACGCCGTGCGCGCCCTCACCCGCAAGCACGGCACCCTGCTCGCCATCGACGAGACGCACACCATCTCCTCGGGCCCCGCCGGCTATACCGGCACGCATCGGCTGGAGCCCGACTTCTTCGTTCTCGGCAAACCGATCTCGGGTGGCATCCCCTCGGCCGTCTACGGCTTCACCGAGGAAGTGTCGGAGCGCATCGCCGCCCACAATCGGACCCGGGAGCCGGGCTATGGCGGCATCGGCACCACATTGTCCGGCAATGCGCTCCAGCTCGCCGCCATGCGTGTCGTGCTCGAGGAGATCCTGACCGACGAGGTCTACGAGCGCGCCATGCCCCATGCCGAGGCGCTGCAGCACGGCCTCGAAGCGCTGATCGCCCATCATGGTCTGCCCTGGCATGTGGCGCGGGTCGGGCTCAGGGTCGAGTTCGTCTGCGCAGCGGAGCGTCCGCGCAACGGCACCGAGGCCGGTCTCGTCGCCCACAACGCCATCGAGCGGGCGCTGCATGTCTATTGTCTCAACCGCGGCGTCGCCATCACCCCCTTCCACAACATGATGCTGGTCTGCCCTGCGACCGGCGCCCCGGACGTGGCGGCGCTCGTTGCGGCGCTCGACGGCGGCATGGCCGAGCTGACGGGTGTATCGCCGATGACGGCGCGTTGAGGGGGATGCCGGCCGGCTCCTCGCAACCCGCTTGTTGCCGTCGCTGCGGCAAGGATTTCCTCAACCGAACCGGAGAGGTCGAACGATCTGATCATGAGTTCCTATGACAGGGCCGCCCGTGCTGCGGAGGCCAAGCGCTTTCTCGAGGCAAATCGCGACATCCGTCTGATCTCGGTGATCGTCACCGACAATTGCGGGGTCCAGCGCGGCAAGCTGCTGACCCGCGACGAGTTGGTCGGCGTCTTCGAGAAGGGGCGCTTCCTGCCCGGCTCGTTCCGTGTCCTCGACGTCACCGGCCGCGACGTCGAGGAGACGCGCATGGTCTGGGAGGATGGCGATGCCGACCGCATCGCGCTTCCCGTCGAGGGCACGCTGATGCGCACGCCCTGGACCGAGACGCCACAGGGACAGTATCTCGGCTGGCTGCACGAGCTCGACGGGACGCCCTGCATCGTCGAGCCGAGGGCGACGCTGAAGCGCGTCGTCGACCGCCTCGCCGAGCTCGACCTGACGCCGGTCGCGGCGATCGAGCTCGAGTTCTACCTGCTCGATCGCGAGAGCGCGCTCGACGGCCGTCCCTCGCCGCCGAAAGGGCTGACCAACGGCGCCCGTCCGCAGCACTATCAGGCCTACCTGCTGCAGGACATCGAGGATTTCTCGCCCTTCTTCCGCGATCTCTACGAAATGGCCGAGCAGCAGGGCCTGCCCGTCCAGACCGCGATCTCGGAATATGCGCCCGGCCAGATGGAGCTCGCACTCCATCACCGCGCCGACGCGCTCAAAGCCTGCGACGAGGCGATCATGTACAAGACGCTCGTCAAGGCGGTCGCCGAGAAGCACGGCCTCATCGCCACCTTCATGGCCAAGCCCTACAGCAATTTCACCGGCTCGGGCATGCATGTGCATGCGAGCCTCGCGGGCAAGGACGGGCGCAACGCCTTCGCGGCCGAGAAGCCCGAGGACAACGCGCTGCTCCTCAACGCGATCGGCGGCCTGAAGGCGACCATGGGCGACGGCATGGCGATCTTCGCACCGAACGCCAACTCCTATCGCCGCTTCCGCAAGAACAGCTATGCGCCGATTGCGCCGACCTGGGGCTTCAACAACCGAACCGTGTCGCTGCGCATCCCCGCGACGGTCGGCCAGGGCATGCATATCGAGCATCGTTCGGCCGGCGCCGACGCCAATCCCTATCTCGTGCTCGCCGCCGTGCTGGCCGGCATGCATCATGGCATCGTCGAGGGGATCGACCCGGGCCCGGCTGCCGTCGGCAACGCCTACGAGTTGAAGGACGTGCCGAAGATGCCGACCAACTGGTATCGGGCGCTCGAGGTGATGCGCGGCTCGCAGTTCCTGCGCGACTATTTCTCGGACGAGTTCGTCGACACCTTCGCGACCGTCAAGGAGGCCGAGGCCGACCGCTTCTATGCCGAGCCCTCGAGGCTCGATTTCGACTATTATCTGCGGACCATCTGATCGACGATGACGGCCGGTCGCGGGCGGTGGTCTCCCATGGGAGAGCGCCGTCGGCCGGGCACGGCCGGGTCATTCGAGGGAGTGCTTGGCATGGCGGGCGAGACAGGCAGCTACAGGAACGGGCTCGGTCAGCCGATCGGCTTTCCCGTGCCTGGCTGGACGGAGCGGCCGCGGCCGCCACGCACGGCCATGGAGGGGCGCCTCGTGCGCGTCGAGCCGATCGACCCTGCCCGCCACGCTGCCGATCTCTTCGCGGCGAATGCGGCCGACGGCGAGGCGCGGAACTGGACCTATCTCGGCTATGGGCCCTTTGCCACTCTCGCCGACTACGAGGCCTGGATACGTGCCACCTGCCTCGGCGACGATCCGCTCTTTCATGCGGTGATCGACAAGGCGTCCGGCCGGGCGGTCGGCGTCGCGAGCTATCTGCGCATCGAGCCGAAAGTCGGCGTCATCGAGGTCGGCCACATCAATTTCGCCCCGCCGCTGCAGCGCACGCCGGCCTCGACCGAGGCCATGTATCTGATGATGGCGCGGGTCTTCGACGAGCTCGGCTACCGGCGTTACGAATGGAAATGCGATGCCTTGAACGGTCCCTCGCGCCGCACGGCCGAGCGCCTCGGCTTCACCTTCGAGGGCGTGTTCCGGCAGGCGACGATGTACAAGGGCCGCAATCGCGACACCGCCTGGCTCGCCATCATCGACCGCGAATGGCCGGCGGTGCAGGCGGCCTTCCGGCGCTGGCTCGATCCGGCCAATTTCGACGGCGAGGGCCGCCAGCGGCTGAGCCTTGGCCAGTTGACGCGCGAGGCGCTCGGCGAGGCGCATCCACCCGCGACCTCGCCGCTCTGATCGCCGGCCGCCTTGCCGCACGCCGTCCCCCGGCGCGACGCTCGCGACCTCCGGCGAGGCCCTCAGCGGCATGCCCTAGGTCAGGCTGTAGCCCCTCGCCGATCCGCCATTGACAAGGCCTTCTGTGCCATGCGCAATCGGCGCGCCATGCCCCTGCCGCCTGTGGGGTGCCACGCCATCGCGCGCCGAAGAGTTGCCATGTCCCGCTATTCCGCCTTCGCCCTCGCCCGCAATGCCCTCGCCGGCAACGAGCGCTGGCCGCGTGCCTGGCGCTCGCCCGAGCCGCGCAAGACCTACGATATCGTCATCGTCGGCGGCGGCGGCCATGGCCTGGCGACCGCCCACTACCTCGCCAAGAATCACGGCATCACCAATGTCGCGGTGCTGGAGAAGGGCTATCTGGGCTCGGGCAATGTCGGGCGCAACACCACCATCGTCCGCTCCAACTACATGATCGACGGCAACACCCAGTTCTTCGAGATGTCGATGAAGCTGTGGGAGGGCCTGTCGCACGATCTCAACTTCAACGTGATGATGTCGCATCGCGGCCAGATCGTGCTGGCGCACGGGCCGGTGCAACTCGACGTGCTGGCCCGGCGCGGCAACATCATGCGCCTCAACGGCATCGACGCCGAGCTGCTCGACCGCGGCGAGGTCATGAAGCTCGTGCCTTTCCTCGACTATTCGCAAGAGGCCCGGTTCCCGATCTACGGCGGTCTTCTGCAGCGCCGGGCGGGAACGGCGCGGCACGATGCGGTGGCCTGGGGCTATGCCCGCTCGGCCGACGGCCAGGGCGCCGACATCATCGAGGGCTGCGAGGTCAAGGGCTTCCTCATCGAGGGCAACCGGATCGAGGGCGTGCGCACCAGCCGCGGCGACATCAGGGCCGGCAAGGTGGCGATCGCCGTCGCCGGCCATACCTCCCATGTGGCGGCCATGGCGGGCTTGCGGCTGCCGGTCGAGAGCCATGTGCTGCAGGCCTTCGTGTCCGAGCCGGTGAAGCCGCTTGTCGATCACGTCATCTCCTTCGGCGCCGAGCTCTTCTACATCTCGCAATCCGACAAGGGCGGCCTCGTGTTCGGCGGCCATATCGACGGCTTCAACACCTATGCGCAGCGCGGCATGCTGCCGAAGATGCAGTCGGTGGCCGAATGCTGCGTCTCGCTGATGCCGTGCGCCTCGCGCCTGCGCTTGCTGCGCTCCTGGGGCGGCATCCAGGACATGACGCCCGACGGCTCGCCCTTCATCTGCCGCACGCCGGTGGACGGCCTCTATCTGAACGGCGGCTGGTGCTATCAGGGCTTCAAGGCGACGCCGGCCTCGGGCTTCACCTTCGCCTACACCATCGCCAACGACCGCGAGCACGAGCTCAACCGCTGCTATTCGCTCGACCGCTTCCGTGAGGGGCGCGAGCTCGACGAGTTCGGCATCGGCAACTGGACCTACAAGCAGTGAGACGGGTCTGAGGGCGGTCGCGGGCGCACTTGCTCGCCGGCGCCTTCCTCCGGCACCGGCGCGGCCGGGCGACATTGCGAGCGGGAAGCGGCGTGGCGGCGAGCATTGGAGAGCGCGAGGCGGAAGCGAAGGCAGGCGCGGAGGCCCGCGCCTATCGCCTCGGTCTCGCCTTCGTGCTCGCGGCAACCGTGCTTTGGAGCCTCGGCGGCTTCTTCACGCGGGTCGTTGCGGTCGATGCCTGGACCACGCTCTACTGGCGCGGCCTTTTCGGCTTCCTCGCGCTCTCGATCTGGGAGCTGTCCTCGCGGCGGCGGCGCGCGCTCGATGATCTGGAGCGCATGGGCACGGCCGGCTGGGCCTGGGCGCTGTTCGGCGTCATCGGCATGGTCAGCTACATCACCTCGGTGCGCCTGACGACGGTCGCGCACAACTCGATCATCTGGACGACCATCCCCTTCGTGACGGCGGCGATCGCCTTCGTCCTGTTCCGCGAGCGCGTCGGCGGCCGCACCATCGCGGCGAGCGCGGTGGCGCTGTCGGGCATCGTCATCATGATCGGGGGTTCGCCCGGCGAGGGCGACGTGCTCGGCGACATCCTCGCCTTCACCATGACGCTCGGCGGCGCGGCCGGCATCATCATCAGCCGCCGCAACCCGACCATGCCAGCCCAGGCGACCGCCGCGGTCGCAGCCCTCCTCAGCGCCGTCGCCGCGCTGCCCTTCGCCGCCCCGGCCTCGGTCAGCGGCCACGACCTCGCCTATCTGTTCGTCTTCGGCGTCACCCAGGGCACGCTCGGCATGAGCCTCTATGCCATCGGTTCGCGCCACCTGCCGTCCTCGGCGACGGCGCTCGTCAGCACGCTGGAGGCGCCGCTCGGCCCCTTCTGGGTCTGGCTGCTGCTCGGCGAGACGGTGTCCTGGGCGACCATCGGCGGCGGGGAGTGGTGCTGATCGCCGTTCTCGTCCATATCCTGCTGGAGAGCCGCGCCCGCCGCACGGACCGGCGCCGCAGCCGGGCGGCGCGGCCGATGCGCGCCCACGCCCTCGACGCCAGCACACGGACCACCAGCCTTGCCCCCGACGACCGCCTATCTCGCACCGGAGGGCTTCCTCGAGGAGCTGACAGCCGAGCTCGGTCCCCAGGTGGGCGCGATCCACGGCCGCCTCGTCGTCGCTGACGGGCCGCCGGTCGATCCGCCGCCCGCCTTCGTCGCCAACATCTGGCACGATGCCGAGGAGGTGGCGATCGCCTCGATCGGCGATGCCGCCCGCCAACTGCGTGCCGTGCAGCGCAACTGGGCCCTCTATGGCGTCGAGCACCATCGCCGGGCGGCACTCATCGTCGAGAAGCTGCCGAAGGTCTCGGCCCGCCCGCTGGTCTTCGGCGATCCGGCGCCCACGGCCCCGCTCGGCTCCTTCACGCTCATCGCCCCCGACCGGATGCTCTTTGCGGCGCGATGCTCGAGCCCCTTTCCCAATGGCGAAGCGCGCTTCGTCGAGGATCGCGAGGGACCGCCGAGCCGGGCCTATCTGAAGCTCTGGGAGGCGCTGACGCTGATCGGCGAGCGTCCACAGCCGGGCGAGACCTGTCTCGATCTCGGTGCCGCGCCCGGCGGCTGGACCTGGGTGCTGGCAAGCCTCGGCGCCCGCGTCATCGCCGTCGACAAGGCGCCGCTCGACGCCGCCGTCGCCGCCATGCCTGGGGTGGCGACGCGCAGCGCGAGCGCCTTCTCGCTCGATCCCTCGCGCGAGGGACCGGTCGACTGGCTGTTCTCCGACGTGATCTGCTACCCTGGGAGGATGCTCGCCCTCATCGAGCGTTGGATCGCGGCGGGGGCCGCCCGGCGCATCGTGACCACGGTGAAGTTCCAGGGCCCGACCGATCTTGGCGCCATCGCGGCCTTCCACGCCATTCCCGGCGGACGGCTGATGCACCTCCACCACAACAAGCACGAGCTGACCTTCGTGTGGCGCGGCGCGTGACCGGCAGGCGCGACGGACGTGAAAAAAGGCGCCGGACGCCTATCCCTCGAGGCTTTCGCGCAGCACCTCCAGCTCGAGCCACCGGTCCTCGAGGCCGGACAGCTCCGTACGGGCCTTCGCCACACGCTCGGCGATACGGCCATACTCGGTGGCATCGCGCGCGAACAGCCCCTGGTCGGCGAGACGACCGTCGAGCCCGGCGATCTCCGCCTCGAGGGCGGCGATCCGCGCCGGCAGCGTCTCGAGCGCATGCTTCTCCTTGAAGGACAGCTTGCGCTTGGGCGCCTCCGCCAGCGGACTGACCGCGGACCTCCCCGCCGAGGCGCCTGCCGGCATTTCCTCGACTACCTTGCGGGAGGGCCGGCCCGTCTTGCGCGCCTCGACGCCGCGCCCGCGCTGGGCGAGCATGTCTGAGTAGCCGCCGGCATATTCCGTCCATCGTCCCTCGCCCTCGCTCATCAGCATCGAGGTGACGGTGCGGTCGAGGAAGTCGCGGTCGTGGCTGACGAGCACGACGGTGCCTGGATAGTCGGCGATCATCTCCTCGAGCAGATCGAGCGTCTCGAGGTCGAGATCGTTGGTCGGCTCATCGAGCACGAGCAGGTTCGAGGGCCGCGACAGCGCCGCGGCGAGCATCAGCCGGCCGCGCTCGCCCCCCGACAGGCGGCCGACCGGGGTGCGTGCCTGCTCGGGCGCGAACAGGAAGTCCTTCATGTAGCTGACGACGTGGCGCTTCTCGCCGCCGACCGTCACCGTGTCGCCGCGCCCGCCGGTCAGCACCTCCGCGAGCGGCGTCTCGGGCCGCAGCGACTGCCGGCTCTGCTCGAGCGTCACCATCTGCAGATTGGCGCCGAGCCGGATCGAGCCGCTGTCGGGTGAAAGATCGCCCGTCAGCATGCGCAGGATCGTCGTCTTGCCCGCGCCATTCGCCCCGACGATACCGAGCCGGTCGCCACGGGCGATCCGAATCGACAGGCCCTCGACGATGCTGCGCGCCCCGAAGGCCTTGGCGATCCCTTCCGCCTCGATGACGAGCTTGCCCGAGGTCTCGCCCTCGGTGACGGTGATCCGCACATCACCTTGTACGCGACGCCGGTCGCGCTGGCTCTGGCGCATCGCCTCGAGCTTGCGCTTGCGGCCCTCGTTGCGCCGACGCCGAGCGGTGACACCGCCATAGTGCAGCCACTCGGTCTCGCGCGCGATGCGCCGCTCGAGCTTGTGCGCCTCCAGTTCCTCCTGCGCGATGGTCTCGTCGCGCCAGCCCTCGAAGGCGGCAAAGCCCTTGTCGAGCCGGCGCACCCGGCCACGGTCGAGCCACAGCGTCGCCGTCGAGAGCCGATCGAGGAAGCGCCGGTCGTGACTGATGAGAACGAGTGCCGAGCGCATGGTCTTCAACTCGGCCTCGAGCCATTCGATGGCCGGCAGGTCGAGATGGTTGGTCGGCTCGTCGAGCAGCAGCACGTCGGGTTCGGGCGCGAGAACGCGCGCGAGTGCCGCCCGGCGCAACTCGCCCCCCGAGAGAGAGCCGGGCGCCTCCTCTCCCGAGAGGCCGAGGGCGTTGAGGAGGCTCGCGGCCCGATAGGGATCGTCGGCGGGGCCAAGGCCGGCCTCGGCATAGGTGAGCACGGTGTCGAAGCCGTCGAGATCGGGCTCCTGCGGCAGATAACGCACACCGACATCGGAGCGCAGCACGCGCTCGCCGCGATCCGGCTCGATCAGCCCGGCGACGATCCTGAGGAGGGTGGACTTGCCCGAGCCGTTGCGCCCGACGAGGCAAAGCCGGTCGCCCTCCATGACGGTTAGCTCGGCGCTCTCGATCAGCGGCGTGCCGCCGAAGGTGAGGCCGATGCCGGACAATGCGACGAGCGGGGCTGCCAAGGATCGAGGCTCCACAGGGATCGGGCGAAAGCGAGCGTCATCGGGGCTCACGCGCGACGGGGCGGCAGCGCAGGGGCGCGGCGCTCTCTCAGACCCGCGCCGGGTCGCTCTCGCGCGCCTTCTGCTTGGTCATCTTCTTGATGATGCGATCGCGCTTCAGCCGCGACAGGAAATCGATGAAGAGCTTGCCGTTCAGATGGTCGTACTCGTGCTGCACGACGGTCGCCATCAGGCCCTCGGCGAGGAGCTCGGCCGGCTGGCCGTTTCGGTCGATGTAGCGGACACGCACGGCGTTCGGCCGCTCGATCTCGGCATAGACCTCCGGGATCGACAGGCAGCCCTCCTCGTGGCTGCGCAAATCCTCGCCGATCACCTCGACGATCTCGGGATTGATCATGGCAATCGGGCTCTTCGGCTCATCGCCGGTCGCGATGTCGACGACGAACAGCCGGCGCGGCACCGCCACCTGGATGGCGGCGAGACCGATGCCCGGCGCGTCGTACATGGTCTCGAGCATGTCCTCGATCAGCCGCTGCAACTCGTCGTCGACGCGCTCGACGGCGGCGCTCTCGCGCCGCAGCAGCGGATCTGGAAGGGTGATGATCGGAAGTTTCGCCATGGCACTCCTGATATAGGGCCGCCGGCTTTGCGGTCAATCATGCGCGTGGCAATGGCGCGCGCTGTGGAATGGCGGGCGACGCCCCTCCGCTTGCCCCGGGGGCTTCCCCGGCCTTGCCACACGAATCGCCTATTCTCTGCCGATGAGCGAAATCCTCTCCGCGATCTCCCAGAGCCTCGCCGATCTCCTCGCCCCCGGTCTCGCCGCCTTCGGGCCAGAGGGGCGATCCGACGTGGCCGCCCTCGCCGTTGCCCTGCTCGGCCTCGTCCTGCTGGCCGGGCTCATCGTTCTCCGGCGCACCCGTCGCCGCGCCGCCGCCCGTGCCGCCGAGGCGGAGCGCGAGCGCATCCTCGCTGTCCGCGAGGCCGAGAGCCGCGCCGCCGACACCCGGGCCCGCGAGGCGATGGCCGCCGAGCTCGCCGAGATGAAGGGCCGCCTCGGCGCGATGGCCGAGATGGCCGCCGCCCGGCAGAGCGAGCTCGCCGAGACGCTCCAGCAGCGGCTGGATCATGCCGAAACCCGGCTCGGCAACGGTCTCGACACCGTTTCGGAGCGGCTCGGCCGCAGCCTCGATGCCGTCACCGAGCGGCTCGGCGCCAATCTCGCCGAGACCGGCCGGGCACTCGGCACCAGCCTCGCCGATGCCAACCAGCGCACCGCCGACAGCCTGTCGCGTCTCTATGAACGCCTCGCGCTGATCGACGAGGCCGGCGCCAGCATCGGCCGTCTCACCGACCAGGTGGTGTCGCTGAAGGACGTGCTCGCCAACAAGCAGATGCGCGGCGCCTTCGGCCAGATGCGCATGGAGGCGATCATCGAGGACGGCCTGCCGCGCGGCACCTACGAATTCCAGGCGACGCTCTCCAACGGCAAGCGGCCCGATTGCCTCGTCCGACTGCCGGGGACGCCCGCCGCCCTCGTGATCGACGCCAAGTTCCCGCTCGAAGGCTTCGAGGCGCTGCGCAAGGCGAGCGACCCGGCCGCCACCGCGGCGGCCTCGGCCGCGATCCGCGAGGCGATCGGCCGGCATATCGACGACATCGCCGGCAAATATCTGCTGCCCGGCGAGACCCAGGACACCGCGCTGATGTTCGTGCCCTCCGAGGCCGTCCATGGCGAGCTCAACGAGCGGTTCCCCGATCTCGTCCAGAAGGGCCATCGTGCCCGCGTCGTCATCGTCTCGCCGAACATGCTGATGCTCGCCGTCCAGACCATGCAGGCGATCCTGAAGGACGTGCGCATGCGCGAGCAGGCGAGCCTCATCCAGCGCGAGGTCGGCCATCTGATGGGCGACGTGCAACGGCTCGCCGAGCGCGTGCACGATCTCGATCGCCATTTCACGCTCGCAGCCCGCGACGTCGAGCGCATCACCCAGGCTTCGCAGAAGGTGCTCGACCGCGGCCGGCGGATCGAGACGGTCGAGCTCGAGGATGAGGCGAGCGCGACCCCGGCGATCGAGGGCAGGCCGGCCCGTCCCGGGGACGGGCGAGACAAGGGCGCGAGTGAGCCGTCCGGCACGGTGGAGGATGCGGCTTGAGCGCTCTTATCCACCGGCTACGGCGCGGCACCGGCTGATTTTCTGCGCAATCGAGACGATTCGACAACGCATCGACCAATCGCCGATTGAGGCCGCTCGCCGCCATCGGCTATACGACCATGCGACGGGCGGAGACCTGCGGCAGTCCGGCTATTGGACCGGTTCTGAGGCCCGTCAGTGGGGGGATGCGTGACCGCGACTTTGACGACGATTCAGCAGACCGGTGACAGCGCCAACCGGATCGACATGGTCTTTATCGGCGACGGCTACACGGCCGACGATCTCGCCCTCGGCACCTTCTCGTCGCATGTTTCCGGCTATCTCAACTACATCTTCGGCGGCAGCGCGCTTTCCGATCCCTTCACCGCCTACCGCAACTTCTTCAATATCCACATGGTCGAGGTCGCCTCGAACGAGTCCGGCGCCGACATCCCGGGCTCGGGCATCTATGTGGATACCGCCCTCGATGCCTCGTTCTCATGGGGCGGGGGACCCGAGCGCCTGCTCTACTTCAGCAGTACGCTCGCCAATGCCGCGATCGCCGAGGCATTTGCCGGAACCGGCATCGCCGCGGAGATGCGCTATGGCGTCGTCAACACCACGAAATACGGCGGCGGTGGCGGCAGCTACGGCGTCTATGCCGGCGGCAACGGCTCGTCCCACGAGGTGGCGCTGCACGAGATCGGCCATTCCTTCGCCCATCTCGCCGACGAGTACAACTATGGCGGCCCCGAGACCCACGCCAATTCCGAACCCTCCGCAGCCAATGTCACGATCGATGCAAGCGGCGCCAAATGGGCGAACTGGCTGGGCTTCGTCGATCCGATCCTCGGCGTGGTCGGGGCCTATGAAGGGGGGCACTATTCCAAGCTCGGCGTCTATCGCCCGACGCTCAACTCCAAGATGAATTCGCTCGGCCGTCCCTTCGATCCGATCGCCAAGGAGGCCTTCATCCGCGAGTTCTACAAGTATGTCGATCCTCTCGATGGTCACGACGACAATTCCGGCACCCGTTACAACCTGCACACGCTCGCCGTCGACACGATCGATCCCTCGATCGTCAGCGTCGACTGGACGGTCGACGGCGACATCCACGTCGATGCGGGCGAGAGCTTCGACTTCGACGATGCCGGGCTGACTTTCGGCATCTATGAGGTGACGGCACGCGCCTACGATCCGACCGAATGGGTGCGCGGCGACCGCAGCGACCTCGAGGAGAGCGTGAGCTGGACCGTCGAGAACGACTACCTGCTGCGCGGCACCGGGGCAGGCGAGGTGCTGACGGGCACCGACAATGCCCAGGTGATCAGGGCCGGAGCGGGCAGCGACACGGTCCGTGGCCTTGCAGGCGATGATACGATCTGGGGCGACAGCGGCAATGATCGCATCCACGGCGGTGACGGCAACGATGTCATCAGGCCGGGCACGGGCCGGGATTTCATGACCGGCGGGTCGGGCCGCGACGTCTTCGACTTCGACAGCCGTGCCGAGATCGGCCGCGGGGCGGCGCGTGACCGCATCACGGATTTCCGTGTCCGGGTCGACGACATCGATCTGCGGACCATCGACGCTTCGACGAAGAAGGCCGGCAACAACGCCTTCAAGTTCATCGGCCAGGGCGCCTTCCACAAGCATGCCGGCGAGTTGCACTATGTGAAGCTGAACGGGCCGGGCACGTCGCACGACCGCACACTGGTGGAAGGCGATGTGAACGGCGACGGCCGCGCCGATTTCCAGATCGAGCTGACCGGCCTCAAATCGCTCGGCGCCCACGACTTCCTGCTTTGATGCGGGAGGCCGCCCGGCAACCGGGCGGGGCGCGGGGGCCGCTCGGCCGCTTCCTAGCTGACCTCGAGATGAAGCTCGCTCGGGCCTGCGCCCGCATTGATGGTCCAGCCCTCGACGGGCAGGTCGAACGGGCACGAGGAGACCACGCAGACGAGGTCCATCAGCGCCTCGATCTCGACATAGGCGCCGGGCGGCACGGGGTTGGGCGGCGAGGTGAGCCGGCCCTCGGCGGTGATGAAGGTGTTGGTGAAGAAATTGACCGGCTGGGGAATGACGCCGATCTGGTGACCGAGCCGGCGCATGGCCGTCTCCAGATTGTCCGAGCAGCTCGCATGCGGGCCCTTGTGGCCGAAGAATTCGTAGCGGAGCTGGTCGCAGGCGGCGATCATCATGTCGTGGACGCCGCCCGCCCCATCTTCGAGGATCCTGACCATCGGCCGGCGGAAGCGGGAGATCAGCGTGTCCCCCGCCCGTGGCTTGACCGAGAATGTCGTCACCCAGGTATGCGGCGGCGACAGCCATTCGCCGACATTGTGGGCGTTGTAGGCGAAGAAGTCGGCGGCCTGGGCGCCCTTGGGCGTCGTGATCCTCAGCCGCCGGCCCTTCGCCACCTCGACCGCGCGGCCCTCAGCCGCCGGCACGACGAGCTTCGTCATCTGACGTTCCTTTCGTGCCGGCGCGCCCGACCTGTTCTCAGCCGAGCTTGCCCATGGCGACGGCGGTGTCGAGCATGCGGTTCGAGAAGCCCCACTCGTTGTCGTACCAGGTGAGGATGCGGACCAGCTTGTCGCCGACGATCTGGGTCTGCGTCAGGTCGAAGTTCGAGGAATAGGGGCTGTGGTTGAAGTCGATCGACACCAGCGGCTCCTTGACGACGCCGAGCACGCCCTTGAGGGCACCGGCCGCCGCCTTCTCGATCGCGGCATTGACCTCGTCGACGGTGGTCTCGCGCTTGGGCACGAATTTGAGGTCGACCACCGACACGTTCGGCGTCGGCACGCGGATCGCGGTGCCGTCGAGCTTGCCCTTCAGCTCGGGCAGGACGAGGCCGACCGCCTTGGCCGCGCCCGTCGAGGTCGGGATCATGCTCATGGCCGCCGCCCGGGCGCGCCGCAGATCCTTGTGCGTCTGGTCGAGGATCTTCTGGTCGTTGGTATAGGCGTGGATCGTCGTCATGAAGCCCGCCTCGATGCCGACGAGGTCGTTCAGCACCTTGGCGACCGGGGCGAGGCAGTTGGTCGTGCAGGAGGCGTTCGAGACCACCTTGTGCTCGGCCGCGAGCTTGCCGTGGTTGACGCCGTAGACGACCGTCAGGTCGGCGCCGTCGGCGGGGGCCGAGACCAGCACGCGCTTGGCGCCGGCCTCCAGATGCATACCGGCCTTGTCCTTCGAGGTGAAGAAGCCGGTGCACTCCATCACCACGTCGATGCCCATGTCCTTCCAGGGCAGCTTGCGCGGGTCCTTCTCGGCGAGCACCTTGATGGGCTGCCCGAGCCCGATGTCGAAGCCGTCGCCCTCGACCTTGACGGTGCCGTGGTAGGGGCCGTGCACGGAATCGTACTTGAACAGGTGGGCATTGTCCTCGGCCGAGGCGAGATCGTTGATGGCGACGACCTCGAGGTCGCTGCGCCTGGTCTCGGCGATCGCCCGAAGCACGTTGCGGCCGATCCGGCCGAAGCCGCTGATCGCAATCCTGGTCGCCATGTCGAAGAACCCCTTTTTGCTGAGCGGTCGGAGGAATGCCGCCCCTCGGGCAGGCGCTCCGGCCTTCGTCGCGCTGGCGCGACCGATCGTGATGACGCTTGAAATCGGCGGCACCTTGCTCGACGCCTGGAATGCCTGTCAATGGCGCCGAATGGCATGGCCGGGGATGTCCGGACGATCCGGCCGCACCGGCATCGCCATTGCCTCGGGTCGGGGGCAAATTGCCTGTCGACGGCCGCGCCCATGATGTTGACGCTTCGCGCCGCGGCCTCCTAGTGTCGGCTGCCGCAAGCGCCCCGGCGAAATGATCGGGGAATGCGCGAATACCGGTAGCGAGGACGGGAAGTTCCATGGCCAAGACCGAGAGCCGCAAGAGCACCAGACCGTCCCGGACCAAGGCGTCGGCCGCCAAGCCGTCCCTCACGAGGTCGGCCGCGGCCAAGACCTCACGCATCAAGACCAGCCCCACCAAGGCGTCCGGCACCAGGGAAACCGCTGCCAAATCGCCCGGCGGCACGGGACGGAGCGTCGGGGCGAGCTCGGCGCGGGCGGTCAAGGTGAAGGACGCGGTATCCGGCCCGGCGCCGCGGGGCCTGCGTGGCGCGCGCCGCGGCGATGTCGAGCCGAAAGCCGATCTGCCCGACCTCAAGGCCGAGAACGATCGCTTGCGCCGCGAGCTGCAGAAGGCCAATCGCCGGCTGAAGGCGCTCGAGAGCGAGCGCCGCGCCGTGCTCGCGCGGATAGATTCCGCTATGGCGACCATCAACAACGTGCTGGAATCCCACAACTGATTCGTCGGCATCCGGCTGGGCCGGGTGCCTCGGGCGGGCTTCGGCCTGCTGGGCGGGCCGGTCGGCGGGAGGTCGCCGGGCGAGGGCCGGTCTTTGTCGCAAGTCCGGGTCCGGGCAGGGGCCCGGCAGACGAAGCGCGCGCCGGCAGCGGCACGGGGGGCGAATGGGGCAGGTCTCTGTCACGCTCAACAATCGGACCTACCGGATCGGCTGCGGCGATGGCGAGGAGCAGCGCCTCTCCGAGCTCGGCAGCTATCTTGCCACCAAGGTCGACCGTCTGAAGGAGGAGTTCGGCCAGATCGGCGACGACCGACTTCTCGTGATGGCCGCCCTCATCATCGTCGACGAGCTGTTCGAAGCGCGCGAGCCGGCCGATGCGGGACCCAAGCGCGAACGCGAAAAGCGCAAGGGCCGGGGCAGCGCCGCACGCGCGAGCGAGGCCGATCCCGACCCCGCCCCCGACGATCCCGCGAGCGATAGCACCGCCGCCAAGGGCGCGGCGTGACTCAAGACCCGCGCGCATGGGTTTCGACCCGTGTTCCCGTTGGATGCCCGCCGGTATCTCCTTCGTTTGC
>JAWKWA010000016.1:0-88445 GCA_041397765.1 Hyphomicrobiaceae bacterium
ACCGTGGAGACCGCCATGCCGCTCGCCCGCACGCGAATGCCGACCCCGGCCGAGGCGCTGCCCGGCCGGCCCGAGCCGATCCCGACCGCCAGCCACCACTTCGTCAATGGCGAGCCCCTGCAGGGCCCCGTTCCGGAGGGAATGGAGCGGGCGGTACTCGGGATGGGCTGCTTCTGGGGCGCGGAGCGGAAATTCTGGGCGCTCGAGGGCGTCCATGTCACCGCCGTCGGCTATGCCCAAGGCTTGACGCCGAACCCGACCTACAAAGAGGTCTGCTCGGGCCGGACCGGCCACAACGAGGTGGTACTGGTCGTCTACGATCCGCGCCGCATCTCCTACGAAGCGCTGCTCAAGGTCTTCTTCGAGAGCCACGACCCGACCCAGGTGATGCGCCAGGGCAACGATATCGGCACGCAATACCGATCAGGCATCTATACCTTCACCCCGGCCCAGCGCGCGACGGCCGAGCGTGTGCGCGCCGGCTACGAGAGCGCCTTGCGGGCGAAGGGCTATCCGCCGATCGCGACCGAGATCGCCGAGGCGGGGCCGTTCTACTTCGCCGAGGACTACCACCAGCAGTATCTCGCCAAGGTGCCGCACGGCTATTGCGGGCTCGGGGGCACCGGCGTCACCTGCCCGGTCGGCACCGGGATCGCAGCGGAATAGAGCCGCCGGCCGATCCATTTGGTCGGAGGGGTCGGAGGGGTCGGAGCGTCCGAGGCAAGAGACGAGGGCACCGGAGCCGATGCCGCTCCGGTGCCCGATCGCTCAGCGGTTCTTGAAGGCCGGCTTGCGCTTCTCGGCGAAGGCGGCCATGCCCTCCTTCTGGTCCTCGGTCGCGAACATGGCGTGGAAGACCCGGCGCTCGAACCGCAAGCCCTCGGCGAGCGAGGTCTCGAAGGCGCGGCCGACCGATTCCTTGGTCATCATGGCGATGGGCAGCGAGTAGGAGGCGATCTTCTCGGCCGCCTTCATCGCCTCGGCGAGCAGATCGGCCGCCGGCACGACGCGGGCGACTAGCCCCGAGCGCTCGGCCTCGTCGGCCTTCATGCGCCGGCCGGTCAGGCAGAGGTCCATCGCCTTCGCCTTGCCGATGTAGCGGGCGAGACGCTGGGTGCCGCCGGCCCCCGGCATGACGCCGAGCATGATCTCGGGCTGGCCGAACTCGGCGGTGTCGGCGGCGATGATGAAGTCGCACATCATGGCGAGCTCGCAGCCGCCGCCGAGGGCAAAGCCCGCGACCGCCGCGATCATCGGCTTGCGGCCCTCGCCGAGCCGGTCCCAACGGCTGATGAAGTCGGAGAGATAGACCTCCATATAGGTTTTCGCCTGCATCTCCTTGATGTCGGCGCCGGCGGCGAAGGCCTTCTCGGAGCCGGTGACGACGATGGCGCCGATCGCGGGATCGGCCTCGAAGGCTTCGAGCGCCGTCCCCATCTCCTCGATCAGGCGGGCGTTGATGGCGTTCAGCGCCTCAGGCCTGTTCAGCGTGACGAGGCCGACGCGGCCTCTCGTCTCGACGATGATGGTCTCGTATGACATGGCAAGCCCTCGCTCGGGTCGGATCCGTGGCAGGCCGGCGGGCGGTGGTCGCTCGACGAAAGGCCGCCCCGGCCTCGACTCGGGGACCGGTTGTACAGGCTTTCGGGCCTCAGTCGAGCCCCGCCTTTCGGCAGGGAGCGCCGGCGGGGCGCGAAGGGGCGGGGGGATAGCCGACAGGGCGCGGCAGCGCCTCAGGCCGATCTGGACAGGGGATCGCCATCCGCCGGGGTGGTGCCGGACGCGGGCGTTTCATCGGCCAGAACCGGCATGCCGAACAGTTCGCCCTGCATGTAGCCGATGCCGGCGCGCTTCAGGATCGCCGCAGTCTCGGCGTCGCCGACCCACTCGGCGACCGTCTCCATGCCGAAGCTCGATGCCAGATGGACCAGCGTCTCGACGAAGACATAGTCGGAGCTGTCGCGACCGAGATTCCTGATGAAGGCACCGTCGATCTTCACCACGTCGGCACCCAGATGCTTCAGGTAGCGGAACGAGGTGTACCCGGCGCCGAAATCGTCGAGCGCCACCTTGAGACCGAGCTCCTTCAGGGCATCGACGAAGGCGACGCATTCCTCCATGTCGCCGATGGCGATGGTCTCGGTGATCTCGACCATCATGCGCGAGGTCAGCGAGCGGTCGCCGGCGGTCAGCCGGTCGACGGCGATCAGCCATTCGTGGTCGCTCGGCGTGTTGCCGGAGACGTTGAAGGAGAGGCGGAGCGCGGGGTCGCGGCGCAAGAGGCCGACCGCCAGATCGAGAATGTGATGGTCGATCAGGCGGCTGAGACCGATCTGCTCGGCGACCGGGATGAACTCGCCGGCCGAGACGATGCTGCCGTCGGGCGCACGCATGCGCAAGAGGCACTCGTGATAGACGACCTCGCCGGAGGCGGCCGCGACGATCGGCTGGAGCGCCACCAGCATGCGGCCTTCCTCGACGGCCGAGATCACGCTTTCGGTCAGCTCGACATTGCGCTTGCGCCGCGACATGCGCCGCGAGCGCGCCTGATAGACGACGAGGCGGTCCTGGCGACCGGTCTTGGCCTCGTCGAGCGCCTCGAGGGCGGCGGCGACCACGTCATCCACCGTTCCGGCATGGCGCGGGGCCTGCACGGCGCCGATCGAGACCGTCGCGGTCAGGCGGCAGGCGCTCGTCTCGATGACCCGGCCGCGCACGCATTCGAGCAGACGGCGGCCGACGGCCTGGACACCCTCGGCCTCGCAGTCGTGGACGACGATGCCGAACTTGTTGGCGGAGAAACGCCCGATGCGGTCGCCGGCGCGGATCTCGGATTCGAGCCGCTGGGCGACGCTTTTCAGCACCTCGTTGCCGACCTCGAAGCCGAAGGTCTCGTTGACGATGCCGAGATTTGAGACGGCGACGAGCAGGAAGGCGAAAGGCCGGCCGGTCGCGGCAGCGCCGGCGAGTGCGCCCTGGACGGCCGCCGTCAAGCGATCGGTGTTGAGGAGGCCAGTGGTGGCGTCGTGCTCGGAGAGATAGCGCAGGCGCTCCTCGTCGCGAATGCGGTCGTCGACGATCCGCACGACGCCGCGGGCGGTTGCCGGCTGGCCGTCGGGACCGGCGTGCCAGCGCCCCTCGTCCTCGAGCCAGATGCTCCTGCGGCCACGCCGGCCATCGGGCATGAACCGGTAGCGCAGGCGGAACGGCACGCCCTCGCCCTTGTCCTGGACACCGGCCGAGCGGATGGCCTCGACCCGTGCTCCGGCATGCTCGGAAGCGATGCGCAGATGATAGGACGCCCCGGTCGATACGAAGGCGGCACCCGGCACCATCAAGAGATCGACCGCGTTGCCCTGCCAGATCATCTGGTCGGATCGCAGATCCCACTGATAGGTGGTCGCATTCACCGAGGCGAGGATCAGCTCGACATTGGGCCCGCCGCGACGTTGCAGCGGCGCAAGACGCGCAGTCGACGATCCTGCCCGCGGCGTCCGTGCCGACCCGCCCGTTGCGGAGGTGATGCCGCCCCCGTCGGGTGCAGCCACAGCTTTGTCGGTCACGGTCGGTCCCTGTCCCCGTCATGCGCGAGGGGCGGCCGGCGGCATCCCGCGGCACCGCCTGCGCGATCCTGCGGGCGAGGATAGGCGAGCGCCCTTAAGATCGCGAAAACGCCGCCCCCGTCATGGACCCGAGCCATGGCCCGATCGCGGCGGAACGGCAAAGCCCACGGCCCCGCCGCCCGCCGGAGGACGAAAGCCGTCAGTTGTCGCCGCCAAAGCCGATGTCGCGGCGCGCGGTCCTGATGCCGACGATCGAGCCGACCACGACATCGACACCCGACATCATCGTCAGCAGGAAGAACAGCGAGGTCGCCGCCTTGTCGACCAGCAGGAACTCGACGAGGAAGATGACGAACAGGATCATCGACAGCGCCTGGTCGGCAAGGCCGGCGCCGCGCGTGTAGGTCGCCTTGATCACCTCGAGGGCGAGCAGGATGAGCGAGATGACGAGCACGAGGTCACCGAGCGAGAACACCCAGATGCCGCCGTTCGGCATGGTGATGCGGAACAGCTCGGCTCCGGTGATCACCGGGGCATTGGTCGCAGGATCGATCGCCGCCGTGCCGTAGAACAGGTCGTTGGGATTGCCGCCGCTGAAGAAGGCGATCGCGTTGTAGAGAATGAGCGACAGGACGAGCAGCGGTATGGCCTTCAGTGACATGGGTACCTCCCAGTTGAGCTCCCGAGCGGGGCTGACGCCCCCTCATCTGCAAGTGTCGGCGTCCCGTAGGGCCGCGAGGCCGCACGGGGGATGATCATCGGCGCGTGTGTTCGGATTCCGGGCGACCGGCTGGAAGCGCATGGCGATCGAGCATCGGATGATGTGCTCCCCGTGGAACGCGTCGCCACAATACCCCACGGCCGGCGAGCGGCAGGGAGGCAATCGGTTCTGTCGGGATGCTTCGGCCGCCCATCGTGCCCCCGATGGCCGACGGCCGCTCGCCCTCATGAACCGCCCGCCGGGCCATGCGGCCCGACTTGGCTCGACCGCGTTCTTAGCCCATAGACCGTCCGGCGCCAACTCAGTAAGGACCGCAGGCACGCAGCGAAAGCCCGGCGCGGCGGCACCGGGCTCGATCAGGTCGGGGATCGGGGGAAGTGCCGGGCCACCTTCGGCTGCGGAGGGCGGACCCGACGGCGCCCTCAGAACTCGGACTGGGGCGGCAGGATCTGGCGGCCACGATACTTGCCGCTCTTCAGATCGATATGGTGGGGACGACGAAGCTCGCCCGACTCCTTGTCCTCGACATAGGTCGGCGCGGCCAGCGCATCGGCCGAGCGGCGCATGCCGCGGCGGCTCGGCGAGGTCTTCTTCTTCGGAACGGCCATCTGATTGTCCTCTGGTCGCGTGCCGGTGGGCCCGCATCGGCGCCCCCGCGCCTGGGCGCGGAGACCGCACGAGGCCACCCGCTGGGCGACCATGCTGTGCTCTTATGGATGAAACGATGGGCGGGGCGCCCGAAGGGCCCCGTTCGTGCCGAGGCTTATAGTCGGAAATGGCCCACGAGGCTAGTGGTTCGATTCCGACATCTGCATCCCGTTTCAGAGCCCGCGCGAGCAAATGTCGGAATCATGAGAACCACTAGAAAGCCTATGGCTCCTGGTGGAGCTCTTGAATTCGACCCTCGAGAACGCACGTCGCGGCAACCGGGACTCAAGTGTCAAATTCGCTCAACTAGTGGCTCGAAAGATCCCTCCTGGTCGCGCGAGATCGGAGTGTCGCATCCACCCGACCGCGGGGCATGCACCCCGGCGGGCGCCCGCGGCTTACTCCCCCTTCGTCGGCAGCGCGCAGGCGGCATAGCTGTCGGCATAGCCGATCATGCGCTGCACCTTGGCGGCCCGCGAGCGGACGGCCGGGCTCGGCCGGCCGGCCTTGCGCAGGATCGGGTTGGGCAGCGCGGCGGCGAGAAGGGCCGCCTGATAGGCGCTGAGCCGGCTGGCGCTGGTGCCGAAATGGAAGCGGGCCGCCTCCTCGGCACCATAGATGCCAGGGCCCCATTCGGCGACGTTGAGATAGAGCTCGAGCGTGCGCCGCTTCGGCCAGACGAGATTGGCGACGAGCGTGATCGGCAGCTCGAGGACTTTGCGGACATAGCTCCGCCCCGGCCACAGGAAGAGGTTTTTCGTCACCTGCATGGAGATGGTCGAGGCGCCGCGAAAGCCGCGCTTGGCCCGCCAGGCAGCCTGCATCGCCTGCCAGTCGATGCCCCAATGGGCGCAGAACTGGTCGTCCTCGGACATGATCACCGCCTTGACGAGATTGGGCGAGATCTCCTCGATCGGCACCCAGGTCTGGCGCACCTCGCGGCCGAGCACCGCCTCGCCGAGCATCAAGGTCGAGACCGGCGGATCGACGAAGCGGTAGAGCACGATGAGGACGAGCAGGATGGCGGCGAGCCCGCCGGCAATGCGCGCGACGAGACGACCGGTGCGCCGCCAGTCGAAGAGCCGCGCAAGGCCGGTCGCGGGCGGGGTCGGCGACGCGCCGGCGGTGGCGCTGTGCGGATCGAGGTCGGCTCGCGGCGCGACATGCCCTGTGGCGGGAACCTCGATGCCCGACAGCCGTTCGGAGGCAAGCTCTGCCGAAGCCTCGGGCGGTGGATCGGCCGCGATCCTCGCCTCGCCAGGATTGACCAAGACCGAATTGGTCGGACTGGCCAGACTTGGGTCTGCGGGTAGGGGATCTGCGGGGAGGCGATCTGCGGGACGGGGTTCCCCCTCGTCAGCCCCGATGGCAACGATTGCGACAGCGGCAGCCTCGGCGGCCCGGCGTGCCCAATCGACCGCCGCACCACGGCTCTCGTCGAGGGTCGATGCGGGCAGGTCCGGTTGTGCGACAGCGGTGACGCGTGCGGTCTCGTCGGTCGCCGGGGCAGGGTCCGGTGCGGGATCGCGGGACCTCGCCAGCAGGTCGCGCATGGCGCTCAGTGCGCGTTCGACCGCGACGGGATCGTCTCCCGCCACGGCGGCGCGGGCGGCGGCCTCCGCGATGCTACGGGCGGACGGGCTGTCCGCTCTGTCGTCCCCGCGATCCATGGCAGCTTTCCCCGGAACGGCAGTTGGGCTATGGCGGGCGCCAGCCTCTCATCGCTTCGCGGCCGGATGGGCTCACCGGACGTTCGATGCGCTCGCCCGAGCCTTGCGCCGACGGCCGCGCCGGCCGACCGATGCCGCCAACCAGCGCGCTTTGCCCGTTCGGGCGCCTGCGGCCGGCGACGAGAGGAGCAATACCGGACTGACGCGCCGCTGCAAAGCTCGCGCCCCTGCGAGACCGCCCGCCGCCAGATGGAAGCACCCGATTCATGACTTTCGACACGAGGCTCAGAGTTTGTGCACAGGCTGTGGACGCCGAGCTCGACGGCAGGCTCGCCGCACTCGCCTCCGATGCTCCCGGGCGGCTGGTGACGGCGATGCGGCACGCCATCTTCGCCGGCGGCAAGCGCTTCCGGCCGTTCCTCGTGATCGAGAGTGCGGGCCTGTTCGGCTTCGGCCTCGAGGCGGCGCTGCCGGTGGCGGCAGCCGTCGAATGCGTGCACTGCTACTCGCTGGTCCATGACGATCTGCCGGCGATGGACGACGACGACATGCGCCGCGGCCAGCCGACCAGCCATATCCGTTATGGCGAGGCGACGGCCATTCTCGCGGGCGATGCGCTGCTGACGCTCGCCTTCGAGATCCTCGCGCACGAAGCCACCCACCCCAGGGCGGAGGTCAGGGCCGCGCTCGCCCTCGCGCTCGCCCGTGCCTCGGGGCCGGCCGGAATGGTCGGGGGACAAATGCGCGACCTGGCGGCGGAGGGACGTTTCGGGCCGACGGGCGCCTCGGCTGCCGGGCCGGAGGTCGCGGCCGACATCCGCCAGCCTCTCGCCGCGGCGGAAGCCGATGTCCGGCTCATCCAGCGGCAGAAGACGGGCGCGCTGATCCGCTTCTCGGCAGTCGCCGGCGCAATCCTGGCGGAAGCGACGGCGGATGAGCGACAGGCGCTCCAGGACTATGGCGAAGCGCTCGGCCTCGCTTTCCAGCTCTCGGACGATCTGCTCGACATCGAAGGCGATGCGGCGGTGGTCGGCAAGGCGACCGGCAAGGACGGCGCGCTCGGCAAGGCGACGCTCGTCACGGCGATGGGTGTCGAGGCAGCGCGGCGACGGCTGGCGAAGCTCGAGGACGAGGCGCTCGCCGCGCTTACGCCGTTCGGTGAGATGGCCGGTGCCCTTGCCGGAGCTGCCCGCTTCATGGCCAAGCGGCGAAGCTGACAGGCAACCGGGACTGAAGTGTCAAATTCGCTCCACTAGCGGCGCGGGCGGGCCTCAGGTCAGATCTTCACCACATTGCCGACGAAGGGCAGCTCGCGGAACTTGTGGGCGAGGTCCATGCCATAGCCGACGACGAAGACGTTGGGGCACTCGAAAGCGCAGTAGTCGGCGGCGATCTCGGCCGCCCGCTCGACCGGCTTGTCGAGCAGCACGCAGGTCTTGACCGTCCGCGCCTTGCGGGCCGCCATCAGGTCCTTGGCATAGGCGAGGGTGCGGCCGGATTCGAGGATATCGTCGACGAGCAGCACGTCGCGGCCCGCAACATCCGATTCGACGTCGCGCAGGATCTCCACCTTGCCCGAGGAGGAGGTGCCCGAGCGGTAGCTCGACAGCGAGATGAAGTCGACCTCGGGCGACAGGCCGGCGCGATGGAGGGCGCGGATCAGGTCGGCGGCGAAGACGAAACTGCCCTTCAGCACCGCGACGACGAGCAGATTCTGCAGGCCGGCGGCGACGATCTCCTTGGCGAGCCGATCGATCCGCTCCGCGATCTCCTCGGGCGAGAATATCACCTCGATATGGGGCGTGGCGGCGATGTGCGACATGGAGGCTCCGTTTCGGGTTGCAGGCTCTGCAGACGGGTGCGGCCGGATCGGCAGCGCTGCCTCACGGGACCCGGCGCGGGGCAGCATCGCGGGCGGGGAGGGAGCGATTTCGCCACCCCGGCCCGCGGCCGCCTCTTCATGGCCGAAGCATGGGGTCCGGATCAAGTGGCCCGGATCAGGACAGACGGCCGCTGCCGACGCCGGGCCGACCGGCTCCCTGCACGGCGCGTCGTGCCGGCGCTCGCCTCAGCGCTTGATGGCGAAGCGGACCTGCAGATTGTGCACCGCCTCCGGCGGCGCGGGGATGCGCGCCTGAAAGCGGCTGCGCTTGCCGGGCGGTAGCGCCGAGCGGCGGACCGGGGTCGCCCAGCTGAACAGCTCCAGCCCCTCCTCGTCGAGGAAGGCGAACACCACGGTCGGCACCTTGACCGGCTCATCGGTGATGTTCTCGATTTCGCCGGAGATGTCGAGGGCGGGGCGTCCCTTGCCGTCGGCCGACCACTGATAGGCGACGTCATGGAAGACGAGGCCGCGCACATTCACCGGCATGCCGAGCGCCGCATAAATGCTGGCCGAGCCCGGAAGGGCGCGCGCCACCTCGACGCGGCCGAGGACGAGGAAGGCGATGAGCCCGGCGAGGGCGAGAACGAGCGCGAGCCAGCCGATCAGCACGCCGGCGGCGCGGCGGCCGCCGCCGCGACGGGCGTCGGGAAACGGCCCCTCGAGCTCCTCGCGGTCAAAATCGTCGATGCCGGTTTCCCCGGGGAGAGGGTCGGACATGCCCCCGACGTCGAACTCGGCGTCACGGCGGCGCGCTTCCATGCCGGCGGTCGAGGCCGGCATCTCGGCGCCGCGCCGGCCGCGCTCTGGATGGCCGCGCTCGCGCTCGGGATGGCCGAGGGAGCCGCGCTCACCTGGCATTCCATAGCTCTGGCCGGTCGCCCAGCTGTCGGCGTCATCGTCGGGCGCGCGCATCGGTCCACGCCCATGGTCGACCCGCGGCGGTCGCCCGCGCAGATCGGCCGTACGTGGGCCGGGGCGGCCGGGCCGCTCGTCGAAGCTGCCGCCGGGCTCGCCACGAGGCCCCGCATCGCCGGGCCTGACATCGAGCCGGGCGTGCAGGTCGCCGGGCGCACCGGCTACACCGCCAGCCCCGGACGGCTCGTGGCCATGGACGCCATTGACGCCATTGAGGGAGCGGACGGCTCGCGGGTCTGCCCCGATCCGCGGCTCGGAGGCAGGCTCGGCCGTGGCGCGTGATCGGCCCGGCCGCTCGTCATGGAAGCGGTCCGCGAAGGAGGTCTCGATCGGCGCCGCCCGCTCGATGGATGCCCGCTCGAGGGATGCCCGCTCGGGCTCGGCGGCGACGGGCTCGCGGCCGATCCTCGGCGACTCGCCGCGCGGTGCCTCGCCAGACCGGATGGGCGCACGCTCGCGACCGGCCGGGGCGGCGTCGGTGCGGCCTCGGGCCGCAACCATGCCCGGCAGCGGCTCGCTCGGCCGGTCGGGCCTCAGATCGCCGAACTCGCGCAGGGTGGCAGAGGCGGCCGCCGCCGCGGCCTCGCCCAGGCCGGCGCCGGCGTCGTCGCCGTCCTTTGCCCCGTCGTCAGGGCCGGCCACCGAAGCGGCCGCCGCCGATCCGGCACGATCGGCCTCATCCGACCAGTCGTCGCCCGGCGGAGGTGTCGACTCCTCGTCGATCTCTTGGCCGGCTTCGTCTTCGCGATCGTCCGGAACCCCGCTTGCCTCGTGCGCCACCGGTGCAGCCTCAGACACGGAGGCCGCGGGCGCCGCGACGGATGCGGCGGCCGACGCCCCCGCTGCGTCTGCCGTTTCGCGCGCGGCCGGCCCGCCGTCATCGGTGGCGGCGTCCGTTGCGCCCGCGTCCTGCGCGGCGCCGGCGGCCGGATCGTCCTGATGCACGGTCTCGACGCGCCAGACATGGGCGCAACGTGTGCATCGCACCCGTTTGCCGAGGACCTGGGTCTCGGGCGGGATGGGATATGTTGCGCTGCACTCGGGGCATTGAATGATCATGGAGCCGCTCGGAATTTCGCCATTCTCATTGTGAATTTTAATGGAAAAAATGCAATCAGTAAGGCCGAATCACGATTCTTTCCATGGTCGGATGCTAGACGATCCGGGCGCCTTCGGAACCTCGCGGGGCCTCGATCTGAAGAATGATATGTGGATCGCCCGGATGATGGGGCCGGCCCGGCCGCCCCCTCGAGGGCGAGGACCGGCGCCCGACCCCATCGGGCATTGAGCGCGTCTGCGGCGCGGCGATTGGCGGGAGCAGCATTTGATCCGTCTGCAAAATATCGGCCTCAGATACGGCCGAGGGCCCGCCGTGCTCAACGATGTCAGCTGCCATCTGCGGCCGGGCTCGTTCCACTTCCTGACCGGTCCCTCGGGCGCGGGAAAGACCTCGCTTCTGAGGCTGCTGTTCATGTCGCTGCATCCCAGCGACGGCCAGATCTTCCTCTTCAATCAGAACGTGTCGCGGGTCTCGGCCGCCAAACGCGCACAATTGCGGCGCCGCATCGGCATCGTGTTCCAGGATTTCCGCCTGCTCGACCATCTGACGACCTGGGAAAACGTCGCCCTGCCGCTGAGGGTGGTCGGCAAGCGCATGTCGGACTACAAGGAGGACGTCACCGATCTGCTGCAATGGGTCGGCCTCGGGGAGCGCATGCACGCCTATCCGCCGGTCCTTTCGGGCGGCGAGAAGCAGCGCGCGGCGATCGCCCGGGCGGTGATCGGCAAGCCAGAGCTGCTGCTCGCCGACGAGCCGACCGGCAACGTCGATCCGCAGATGGCGCGCCGGCTGCTCAGGCTGTTCGTCGAGCTCAACCGGCTCGGCACCTCGGTCGTCATCGCGACCCACGACTACCAGCTCATGAAGCAATTCAAGGCACCGCGTCTGGAGCTCCACGAAGGCCATGTCCGCATCCTCTGACCGAATGCCGCCAGACGCGACCATGCGAGGCGAGCCCGCGACCGGTCCGGCCGGCGCCTATGGACGCGAGACCACCCACGCGACGGGGGACAGCCGGCGCGGTGCCCGTCTCGATCTGCAGGCACCGACCAAGCAACAGCGCTCCGACCGGGCGATGGCCGCGGCACCGATCATCCCGGCGGGCTCGGTGACGGGCCGCTCGCTGACGCTCGTCATCACCATCATGTGCTGCCTCGCCTGCCTGACCGCGGGCGCCGTCTACATGATCAACCAGTCGGCGGCGGCCTGGACGCGCAACATCGCCTCGGAGGTCACCGTCCAGGTCGAGCCGACGACCGTGCCGGTGGAGACCGAGCAGCGCGTGACCAAGGTCGCGATGTTCATGGCACGGCAGCCGGGCATCGTCTCGGTGAGGCCGCTGACGGCCGGAGAATCGGCCGATCTGCTGTCTCCCTGGCTCGGCAGCTCGGATGCGCTGAAATCCCTGCCCGTCCCCCGCCTGATCGCCATCGAGGTCGACCGCAACGCGCCGCCCGACATCGCCGGCCTCGCGGCGGCGGTCGAGAAGGATTTCGAAGGGGCGTTCCTCGACGACCACCGCCACTGGCAGGTGCAGATCCGCACCGTGACGCGCTCCCTCGCGCTCGCCGGCCTCGCCATCCTCGCCCTCGTCGGCGCAGCGACCACCGCCATCATCATCTCGGCGACGCGATCGGCCATGGCCTCCAACCGCGAGATCGTCGAGGTGCTGCATTTCGTCGGGGCGACAGACCGTTTCATCGCGCGGGAGTTCGAGAAGCACTTCCTGACTCTCGGCATCCGGGCGGGGTTCGTCGGTGCGGTGATCGCGATGGCGGTGTTCTTCCTCGCGCCGGTGGTGATGCCGCTGCTCGGCGGCGGCGTGGTGGCGGAGGCGGAGGTCCGCAACCTGTTCGGCGGCACCTCGCTCGACCTGCCGGGCTATCTGCTGCTCGGCATCGTCGTCGTGGTGATCGCGGCCCTTTGCATGCTGACCTCGCGCTACGGGGTGTTCCGCATCCTCAATGCGAGACTGTAGGCCGTAAGCCGTCGGGCCTCGCAAGGCCGCGGGCGTCGGCCGCAGGGGGTCACAATATGGTCCAAGCTATGCGTCAGGAGGGAGCAAGATCTGTCGCCGATCCGGGGGATAAGCTTCCGTCCGTGCTTGACGTGTAGCATCCCGGGGCGGGTCAATGGATCCGCGCGGTCGAACGCTCGAACCGTCTCGACCGGGGCGGGCCCGCCTGCCGGCGGAGATGCCGTCCAGACCCAGGGCTGCACAGATTTCCCAGGCATTTTCCGGCGGCATGGGAGCCGGCTCGTCGAAGGAGAATGCGACAGGACGAGAAGCCAGAGCACTTTCCGATCTCGTCTCGTCGGAAAGCACCCAAGCGGAGGTGGCGATCATCAGCGAGAGGCTCGCACGGCCTGTCAGTCTGCCCATGGCCGGGAGGCTTCTCACCCTTGCGGTGAGGAGCGTGCTCGGGCTGACGGTGCTGTTTTGCCTCGGCTTCGTCGTCTTTGCCCGGATCGTGACCGGCGAGCCCGACATGCGGCCCGAGCGGGCCGACGGGATCGTCGCGCTGACGGGAGGGGAGGCCCGCATCGACAGCGCCGTCAGGCTGCTCGCCGATGGCTATGCGCGCAAGCTGTTCATCTCTGGCGTCAATCCCAAGACCAGCAAGGGGGCACTGAGACGCCTCGCACCCGAAAATGACGATTTGTTCGACTGCTGCATCGAGATCGGCCACGAGGCGCAGGATACCACCGGCAACGCCACCGAGACGCGCGAATGGGCGGAACGGGCCGGCTTTCACTCGATCATCGTGGTGACGTCGAGCTACCACATGCCGCGCAGCCTCGTGGAACTGCGGCGGGCCATGCCGGGCATCGCCCTCATCCCCCATCCGGTGGTGACGGACCGGTTCCGCCATCCCTATTGGTGGACGCATGGCGATGCCCTGCGCCTCGTCCTCAGCGAATATCTGAAGTTCATACCGGCCGCGGCGCGCTTCGCCCTCGCCCGCCTGCTCGGACCGCGCGCGGAGCAGGCGATCTATGCCGATACGGGCATGATGCCTCACCTGTAGGGCTGCCGGCTCCGGCCTCCCGCCCGCCGGCCCCGTTGCATTTGCCGGCCGACCCGTCCATCACTCGCCGATGATCCGATCGCTTGCCTTTGCCGCGGCCTTCTACCTCGTCACGGCGCTGTTCCTCATTCTCGGCCTGCCGCTGCTCCTGGCGCCGCGTTCCTGGGCGATGGCGGGCCTCAAGGCGCATGCGCGGACCTGCCTGTGGCTGACGCACCATGTCGCCGGCATCGGTGTCGAAGTGCGTGGCCGCGAGAACTTGCCCGAAGGCGGCTGCCTCGTGGCGGCCAAGCACCAGTCGGCCTGGGACACGTTCGCGCTCATCCCGCTGTTTCGCGATCCCGCGCTCGTCATGAAGGCCGAGCTGATGCGGATCCCCGTCTATGGCTGGTTCTCGCGGAAATTCGGCATGATCGCGGTGCGCCGCGACAAGGGCCCCTCGGCGCTGCGCGCCATGCTCAAAGTGGCGCGGGCGCGGGCCGGCGAGGGCCGGGAGGTGCTGATCTTCCCCGAAGGCACGCGACGCAGCCCTGGCGCTCCCCCCGACTACAAGTCGGGCATCCTGCCGCTCTATGAGGCACTCGGCGTGCCCTGCGTGCCGATCGCCCTCAATTCGGGGCTCTACTGGCCGCGCCGGACGATCGCCAGGCATCCCGGCCGGATCATCGTCGAGATCCTGCCGGCGATCCCGCCCGGCCTCTCACGGCGCGAATTCCAGATCACGTTGCAGCGACAGATCGAGACGGCGGCGGATCGGCTGCTCGCCGAGGCGGCAAGGGGCCCCGGGGCCCCGCCACTGCCGCAGAGCGCGCGGGCGCGCCTCGCCGAGCTTGCCGGCCAGGGAGCCGAGCCGACGGCCGGCGATCACGGCGGGTGAGCTGACCCGTCCCCGATCCGGACGAGTACAAAACGGGAACATTTCCTTGACGGGGCGGCGACGGCGGCCTAGTCTTCGGGGTGCGGGATGGATGGGCAGAGTGGTCGCGTATCGTTCCCCGTGGCCGCGCAGACGACGAGGCACGACGCGCCGTGTTCATGGAGCCGCTGATACCGATCGCGTCGGAGATCTGGAACCGCAAATACCGGCTGAAGGCGCCGGATGGCACGCCGATCGACTTGACGGTCGATGACACCTGGCGGCGCGTGGCGGAGGCAGCGGCGCTCGCCGAGCCGGCGGAGCGGCGGGCGGAGTGGGCCGGCCGCTTTCACGAGGCGATGGCGGGGTTCGCGTTCCTGCCGGCTGGCCGCATCCTCGCGGGGGCAGGGGCGGGGCGGGCGGTGACGCTGTTCAATTGCTTCGTCATGGGCACGATCGCCGACGATCTCGGGGCCATCTTCGAGAATGTGCGCGAAGCGGCGTTGACCATGCAGCAGGGTGGGGGGATCGGGCACGATTTCTCGACGCTTCGACCGAGCGGCGCCCTCGTCTCGAGCATCGGTGCGGATGCCTCCGGTCCCGTCAGTTTCATGGACGTCTGGGACGCCATGTGCCGGACGATCATGTCGGCGGGGAGCCGGCGCGGCGCCATGATGGCGACACTCAGATGCGACCATCCCGATATCGAGCTCTTCGTCGCGGCCAAGCAGGAGGCGGCGCGGCTGCGGAACTTCAACCTGTCGGTGCTCGTCACCGACGCCTTCGTCGCCGCGGTCGAGGCGGATGCCGATTGGCCGCTCGTGTTCGCCGGCAAGGTCTACCGCACCGTCAAGGCCCGCGAGCTCTGGCAGCAGATCATGCGGGCGACCTACGACTATGCCGAGCCCGGCGTCATCTTCATCGACCGGGTGAACGCCCGCAACAATCTCGCCTATTGCGAGACCATCGCGGCAACCAATCCGTGCGGCGAGCAGCCACTGCCGCCGCATGGTGCCTGCCTGCTCGGCTCGATCGACCTCGCACGCCTCGTCGTCGACCCGTTCGGCGACCGGGCGGCACTCGACGAGGAGCGGCTAGATGGACTGGTGCGCACGGCAGTGCGGTTCCTCGACGACGTGATCGACGTGTCGCGTTATCCGCTGCCGAGCCAGGAGGCCGAGGCGCGGTCCAAGCGGCGGATCGGGCTCGGGCTCACCGGCCTCGCCGATGCGCTCGCCATGCTGCGGATGCGCTACGGCTCGGCGGAAAGCCTTGAAGCGGCGGAGCGCTGGATGGCGCGGATCGCGCGCACCGCCTATCTCGCCAGCGCCGAGATCGCCGCCGAGAAGGGGCCGTTCCCGCTCTACGACCGCAAGGCCTTCCTGAAAGCCCCGGGCGTCGCGGCGCTGCCGGCCGATGTGCGTCGGGCGATCTCGCGCCACGGCATCCGCAACGGCCTCCTCACCTCGATCGCGCCGACCGGCACCATCTCGCTCTTTGCAGGAAACGTCTCGAGCGGGGTCGAGCCGATCTTCGACTATGCCTATCGCCGGCGCATCCTGGAAGCGGACGGCTCGACGCGCGAGGAGATGGTCGAGGACTATGCCTACCGGCTCTGGCGTCGAAAATTCGGCGCCGCCGCGCCGCTGCCCGACTATTTCGTCCGTGCCGGCGATCTCGCCCCGGCCGATCACCTTGCGATGCAGGCGGCGCTGCAGCGGCACGTCGACAGCTCGATCTCCAAGACCATCAACTGTCCGGCCGACATCCCGTTCGAGAGCTTCGCCTCGATCTATCTGGAGGCCTACCGGCTCGGGCTCAAAGGCTGCACGACCTTCCGGCCAAATCCGGTGACGGGCTCGGTGCTGACGGCGGGGGCGGCCGCGAGCACGGGGCCGGTCGCCGATAGCGGGACGGCTGCGGGCCCGGGATCGGAGACGACCGTGGCGGCCGCGAGCGCGGTGCGGCCGCGGGACGGGGCGGGGCTTTCAACCGCGCATGCGGCGGGTGAGGCTGGCCGGCCGCCGGTCCTTGCCGACCAGTCCCGGCCGATCGCCCGCGAGCCCGTGCTCGAGGGCTTCACCTACAAGCTGCGCTGGCCCGATTCCGACCATGCCATCTACGTGACGATCAACGACATCGCGCATGAAGGTCAGCGGCGGCCATTCGAGATCTTCATCAACTCCAAGAATCTCGAGCACTACGCCTGGACCGTGGCGCTGACGCGGATGATCAGCGCGGTGTTCCGGCGCGGCGGCGATGTCGGTTTCGTGGTCGAGGAGCTGAAGGCGGTGTTCGATCCGCGTGGCGGCCAATGGCTCGGCGGCCATTACGTGCCGAGCCTGCTCGCCGCCATCGGCGAGATCATCGAGCAGCACATGATCAGGACAGGATTTCTTTCACCAGGGGAGACCGCCGACCGCTTGCCGGAGATCGTCGCGCCGGTGGCGCCGGCCGAGGGGCGGCCGGCCCGCTTCTGCCCCCGCTGCCAGCAGCCGTCCTATGTCTTCAGCGAGGGCTGCTGGGTGTGCCATTCCTGCGGGTACTCGAAATGCAGTTGATGGCGCGGGGCTCACCGCCGACGCGGCGACAAAGCCCGCAGGCCGCGGGCGCCGGGGACGGCGCGCGCTCATGCCTTCCCGAGCGATGCCTGCCCGAGCGATACCTGCCCGAGCGATGCCTGGCCGCGGCCACGACGCGGCGGCGGCAGGCCGACACGCTCAGGACCGCCCCATCACGCCGGCTGATAGGCCGGGCGCATCTGGGCGCGGGGCAGGCGGATCGGGTGATGCTCGCGGATCGCCGCGTCGACGTCGCCGGCGATGTGACGCGGAAAATGACCGGCGAGGAGGTCGCGCTTGCGGGCGATCGCGAGCTTCAGGATGTCGGGCTTGCCGACCTCGGCCCATTCCTTGGGCGACAGCCGGTTGCCGATCTCGGGATAGATGTATTCGCGCTGCATCAGCGACAGCGTCTGGCTGTGGCCGAGATAATGACCCGGGCCGTTCAGGCAGACATCCTTGATGGTCTCGACCGACAGCGTCTCGTCATTGACCTCGATGCCGCGCACGCACCGCTCGGCCATGCCGAGAATGTCGTTGTCGATGATGAGGCTTTCCAGACTGAAACCGAGCAGCGAGGCATGCATGCCCGCCGACTCGTAGACCAGATTGAGGCCCGCCAGACCGGCGAGCGCCGTGGTGATGCCCTTCTCGTAGCCGGCCTGGATGTCGGGCTCCTTGCTGTCGGCCATGCCGGCCGCCGAGCCGCCGGGCAGGTCGTAGAAATGGGCCATCTGTCCGCAGGCGGCCGTCAGCAGCGCCTGCTCGGGCGAGCCGCCGGACATCGCACCCGACCGCAGATCGGAGACGAACGGCCAGGTGCCGAAGATCGCCGGATGGCCCGGCTTCAGGGCGTTCACATAGACGAGACCGCACAGGCATTCGGCCACCGCCTGGACGACCGCGCCGGCGATCGCGGCTGGCGCCGTAGCGCCCGCCTGGCCGGCCGAGAGCAGCAGCACCGGCATGCCGCCCCGCACCGCGACCTCGAGGCAGCGGCAGGCGTCCTCGGCGAATTTCATGGGCGGGACGACGAAGCAGTTCGACTGCGAGACGAAGGGACGGGCCCGCCATTTCTCCTCAGAGCCCGCCACCCTGTGCAGGATCTGGAATGCCTCCTCGACATGCTCCGGGCTGACCATCGAGGAGCCGACGTGCTTGGACGTGCCCGAGATCGCCGCATAGAGCGTGTTGATGTCCATCTCGCGCGGGTCTTCCAGGTCGCGCGGTACCATGGTGCGCTGGAAGAAATGAATGTTGTCCATCCGGTCGACGATACGGGCGCTGTCGTAGAGATCCTGCAGATAGCTCTCACGATAGCTGCGAGTCTCCAGATCGACCACATGCACCGCCGCGCCCGCCGTGCCGTAGTAGACCTTCTTGTCGCGCGGCTCCATGTCGTGCCGCGGATCCTGGCCACAGAGCACGAAGTGACGCGCGGCCTTCGCCACCGTATCCTCGACGAGCGCGCGCGGAAACTTGAGCCGGCCGCCCTCATAGATGGCGCCGATCCGGGTACAGGCCTCGACACAGGTCGGGATGGCCTGGCCGAAGCCGACCTCCTCGAGCACGGTCAGCGCTGCGGTGTGGATGCGCAGCACATCGGCATCGGACAGCGGCTTGTAGCGACCGCCGGTGAGCCCCGGCCGCACCGGCTTCAGGGCATCGGCGAGCGGCTGGGAGCGGATCTCGCGACGGGCCGCACGGCCACCCGAGCGCCGGGCCGTTCTGCTGTTTTCTTCGAGGCTCATGAGGGCACTCCGCCATCTGCCGCAACCGTGCGGATCGAACAGCGCCGGATAGCACGCAGCCGTCCCGGCCGCCTGCGCCACTTGCGACCGGCCGGCGCGGGCATTGGTCGCGGCGGGAGCAGGGCGAGGGCGCGACCAATGCTCGACCCCGCCGGACGGCCTGCCGGCGCGGCCGATCGGCCATGTGCACGGGACGCGGGGCGGTCAGCGGGCGCGCGAGAAGGTGCCGGTGACGAGATCGCCGACGGCCGGCACGGCGGAAAGCGAGGAGCCGGCCGCCGCCGAACGGACGGTTTGCGGCACGAGACGCCAGTACCGGCCGATGGGCGATTCCATGAAGGCGAGGCCGGCGCGGTCGCCAGGGCGCTTGCGATCGAGGATCAGGCCGCGCAGATCGGCGAGGATCGAGGGCGATTCCGCATAATAGAAGTGTCCGGTGAAATCCGCCTCGGCATCGGTCGAATCGATCGTGTCGATGCCATTGGCAACGAGGATGCCCTTGGTGGCGTCGCCCGCCCGCACATAGCCGTGGAACTTGCGCGAGGCGACGAGGGCCTTGTCGTTGGAGGACATGTAGAGCGTGACCGACTGCTCCGGTGTCGCGATCCTCGGCACGATGTCGCGGGTGAAGATCTCGGCATCGATATCGGGGGCGGCGAGGATGATCTCCTTGAAGCGGGCGCGCGTGCGCGGCGCTTCGCTCGCGATCTGGCCGATCGCCTCGGCGAGCGCGCGGCTGCCGAGACTGTGGGCGATGACGAAGATGTTCTCGGCGCCCGACTGAGAGGCGAATTCCTTGAGGAACAGCTTCAGGTCGCTGGCCGTCCAATTGACGTTGTTCTCGTCGATCGCATAGCCGGACAGGGAGGCCTGCGAGGGCCAGCTGTAGAAGACCGGCGCGCCGTCGAAACCGAGATCATAGGACATCTGCGCCGTCCGCCGGGCGGCGTCGGCGAACGACACGTTGTAGCCGTGCACGAAAACGAGGGCGCTGCGTCGCGGCGAGCGGGCGATGGTCGCCTTCACATCGGCGAGGAATCTCGATCTCGCCTCCTCGACCACCTCGAGCAGCACGACGTGACGATCCGGGTTCTCCCGCCATTCCAGCCGCCAGATCGAGGGCGCCTCGAGCGCCCCGACCCTGTGGCCCGCGGGGATCGCGACATCGGTATGGCCGTAAGCCAGCCGGCCACGGCGGGTGCCGTAGGCGACGGGCAGCACGCCGTCCGACGATTCCTTGTTCCGGTCGGTCGCATACCAGACGCGGACGACGGTATGGTTCGGCACCTCCGGCTTTGCCGCGAGGTCGCCGGGAAGCTTGCCGGATACCTGTCCGGGCACCGCTCCGCCTTCGACGACGCCCGGCAGCGTCGGATCCGACCAGCCGCGCGTGCGCGCCTTGGCCGAGGCCGCGGGAACAGCCGCGACGGCGACGTCGGCGGCGCCGGGCTCCTCAGCAGGTGCCGCTTCGCCGGTCGCCACGGTGCCGGCCGTCGGCTCACCGGTGACGATGCCGCCCCCCGGCCACTCGCCTCCCGGCCCGCCGCCGGCGCCAGCGCAGGCTGCGACCAGCATGGCCACCGCGCCCGCCACAAGCGGTGCGCGCAGGCGCCTGAGCATTGCCGAAAAGGTCATATGTCCCTCTTCCCGCCCGGTCCCCGAACCGATCCCGCCGATGTGCAGCGCAGCCGCATCGCGCCGTCCGCCGGCCCACTTCCGGCGGATATGATCGCCTGTCTAACCCGACGACAGTGCGATGATCGAGGAGGCCGCCTGATGCGTCGCAGCATAGTGCGCGGCAACCTCCCCGGTCACGATCTCCCTGGTCAACATCTCCCTGGTCACGATCGCACTGCGACGCTGGAGCCTGATCGGTCGAGATGCGCGCGTCCCCGCGAGCATCGAAATCGTCATTCAGACTCCAAGACTAGAGAGTTGGAGCAGGTCCGACCCGGTCGAACCGATTCCAACCCAGTCGGTCATGCTTTAGCATGTCGAATCGGCCGAAGCCGACCCCCAGTCTGCGAGGTTGTCCCCAGAAGCGATCGGCCCGGCTCCGATCAACGGTATCGCCGACAGGACCGCCCGCCAGAGCGGCAGAGCCGGCTCGGCCCACGCCCGCAGAGGGGCAGCACAGAAATTTCCGCAGAAGACCCTTCTGGCAGCCAAAACCGGCGGCATCGCGGCAAAGGGCCACCTGCGGCAGGGGCCGGCGGGAATCTGCTATAGGAGCAGTGCGATGCGGGGGGCACCCGCTGCGTGGTCCGGCGAGGGGAAAATGCGCCGGACGGGAGGGGAGGCAATGGGGATGGGGGACAGGTGGAGAACTATCTGATCGCGGCCGTGCTCGGCATCATCGAGGGGTTGACCGAGTTCCTGCCGGTCTCCTCGACCGGCCATCTCATCGTGTTCGGCGACTTCCTCGGCTTCCAGGGGCCGGCCGGCAAGACCTTCGAGATCATGATCCAGCTCGGCGCGATCCTCGCGCTGATCGTGGTCTACTGGCGCAAGGTGTTCGGCACGGTGATCGGCCTGCCGGTCGATCCGAAGGCCCGGCGCTTCGCGCTCACCATCCTGATCGGCTTTCTGCCGGCGATGGTGCTCGGCGCGCTGCTCGCCGACCGGATCGAGGCTCTGCTCGACAGCCCGACCGTGGTCGCCGTGGCGCTGATCCTTGGCGGCATCGTCATGCTGGCGGTCGAGCAGCTCAGGCACCGGCCGCGCTATGGCATGGTCGAGGAGGTGCCCTATCTGACCAGCCTGCTGATCGGCTTTGCACAGACCTGCGCCATGGTGCCGGGCGTCTCGCGGTCGGGGGCGACGATCATCGGCGGGCTCCTGCTCGGTCTGGAGCGGCGGACGGCGGCCGAGTTCTCGTTCTTTCTCGCCATGCCGACCATGGCGGCGGCCTTCACCTACAGCGCCTTCAAGCACCGCGCGGATCTCGACTTCCACGACTTCGGGTTGATCGCCACCGGTTTCGTGATGGCGTTCCTGGCGGCGCTCCTCGTGGTGAAGCCGTTCCTTGCCATCGTCAGCCGGATCGGCTTCTCGCCTTTCGCCTATTATCGCGTGGCGCTCGGAACGCTGGTGCTGGTGCTGCTCTATATGTGAGCTGCCCCATTTGTGGTCCGCCCAGGAACGGTCGGTCGAGCCGCCCCGCATTTGCACGGCTCCGAGGTTTCGCCAGCGAGCCGACGCGCCATCGGATCCGTTGGCGCACGTGCGCAGCCGGCGTGGCTAAAGCATGTCCGACCTGGTTGGAATCGGTTCGGCCGTGTCGGATATGCTCCAACTCTTTGATTTAGAGTCTGATTGACGCTTTCGATGCTCGCCCGGACGCGCGCATCTCGACCGATCAGGTTCCAAGGCGTGGCCAAACATCCCTGGCGCCAGACAAAGGGACCGGCCACAAGCCGGCCGGCCCCTTCCTCTCGGCTGCACCGCCATCTCGGCCTCGGCGCGAGGCATTCCGGTCATCGATGGGCCGGCCAGCGTTCCGGAACGATGCCTGCGCGGTCCCGCCATGCGGCGTGGACCTATTTTTTCGCCTTCGCCGCCGCCTTCATCTCCTTCATGACATCGGCGTAGAAGGATTTGGGCTGGCCCTTCGGCGTCGGCTTGCCACCTTTCGGCAGAATGTTGTGCTCGGGGCCGAAGGGGAAGTGCGTGATGTTCTCGGCGCCCTTCTCGGTCACGATCAGGATGTCGTGCTCGCGATAGCCGCCGGCGCCCGGCTCGCCTTCCGGGATCATGATCATCGGCTCCATCGAGACCACCATGCCCGGCTTCAGCACCGTGTCGACATCCTCGCGCAACTCGACGCCGGCCTCACGGCCATAATAGTGGCACAGCACGCCGAAGGAATGGCCATAGCCGAACGAGCGGTATTTCAGCAGATCCCACTCGCGGTACATCTCGTTCAGCTCGCCGGCGATCTCGGAGCATTTGGCACCCGGCTTGATGAGCTCGAGGCCGCGGCGATGAACGGCGCAGTTCTTCTCCCATAGGTCGAGATGCTTGGCGCTCGCCGTCTCGCAGAACAGCGTCCGCTCGAGGGCGGTGTAATAGCCGAAAATCATTGGAAAGCAGTTCAGCGAGAGGATGTCGCCGCGCCTGACCTTCTTGTTGGTGACCGGATTGTGCGCGCCGTCGGTCTCGATGCCCGACTGGAACCAGGTCCAGGTGTCCATGAGCTCGACGAAGGGGAACGACTTGCCGATCTCGCGGATCATGGCGTTGGTCGAGGCGATCGCTATCTCGTGCTCGGGGACGCCGGCCGAGACCGCGCCGACGAGCGCCCAGCCGCCGACGTCGCAGAGCCGCGCGCCTTCCTTGATGAGACGGTGCTCCTCGGCGCTCTTGATGGTGCGCATCCACATGGCGCCCTGCGCGATGTCGACGAGCTCGACGCCGGGGAAGGCCGCCTCGAGGCTCTTCTTGAAGTCGAGATTGACGTGGTCGAACTCGATGCCGATGCGCCTTGCTCCCTTGGTGAGCTGCTGCAGGGCGCGGAAGTAGTTGTCCTTGCGCCAGTCTGTATAGGTGACGTTATCGGAGAAGCTGCGGCGATAGGGCTGGCCGCCGTCGATCCCGGCGGACACGGTGGTCGCCTCCTTCTCGGTCACGACCATGGCGTATTTCCGGCCGAAATAACAGTATAGCCACCCGGAATAGTAGCATATGTTGTGATAGGAGGTGAAGACCACCGCATCGATGCGATTTTCTGCCATGTAGGCACGGAGCTTCTTCTGCCGGCCCTTCATCTCCTTGTCGGAAAACGGCGACCAGCGCTTGTCGCCGTTGTGCCACTTGGTGATGTGTACCATGTCCTCGGTGTTGGTCGCCACGTCATGCCTCCCTCGGCCGGACTTCCAGCCATTGCTCGATGACCGGGCCGAAAGCTAGCAAGGGCGCTGCCGGAGCGAGAAATTGAATGTCGAAATGACGGCATAAGGGGCCGAAATAGCCATTGCTTATGACCAGGCGGTCTCGGTCGACACTTCGCCGGACGCGCCCTTGGGGGAGCGGGGCATCATGTAGGACAACCTCTTGTGCCCGGCCGGTGCCGCCCGGGCCAAGCTCGAGGGCTCGGCGCGATCGTCGATGCCATCGGGAAGGCCAGCGTCATGCACGACAGTCTGAGACGTCACCTCGAACCGGCTCCCAGCAAGCGGATCCTGGCGCTCGACGGCGGCGGCGTGCGTGGCATGGTGACGCTCGGGCTCCTGGAGGAGATCGAGCGGATCCTCGCCGGCCGCACGCAAGATCCCGGGCGTTTCGCGCTCGCCGACTATTTCGACCTCATCGCCGGCACCTCGACCGGCGCCATCATCGCGGCGGGTCTTGCCCTCGGCTGGAAGGTCGCGACCATCCGCGAGCACTATCTGCGGCTCTGCCCCGACGTCTTCGCCATGCCGCAGGCCTTCGGGCTGACCCGCGCCATGTTCGATGGCCGCAAGCTCGAGCAGCATCTCGGCCGGCTGATCGGCGGGCTGACGCTCGAATCGGAGGCGCTCAGGACCGGCTTCATGATCGCCGCCAAGCGTATCGACACCGGCAGCCCCTGGGTGCTCACCAACAACCCGGCCTCGCGTTTCTGGCGCCCGAAGGAAGGGACGCACCGGCCCAATGCCGAGTACGAGATCGCCATGCTGATCCGGGCGAGCACGGCGGCGCCCTATTATTTCGATCCGGTCGAGATCGTGATCAACGAAGGCGGCCGGCACCCGCGCGAGGTCGGCCTGTTCGTCGATGGCGCCATGGGCGGCCACAACAATCCGGCGCTGATGGCGTTCCTGGTCGCCACGCTGCCCGCCTATGGCTTCGGCTGGGCGACTGGACCGGACCGGCTGTTGATCGTCTCGGTCGGCACGGGCTCATGGCGGATGCGCCACGCGGTCGGCCGGTTCCAGCGCAAGCTCAATGTCGACAAGGCCCGCCACGTCCTGCTCGGCATGATCCAGGACAGTTCGCTCAATGTAGTCACCGCGCTCCAGGCGATCTCAGAGCCGCGCAAACCCTGGCCGATCAACAGCGAGGTCGAGGACAACGGCGGCCGGATGGTCCATGCCGAGCCGCTGATCGCTTTTCAGCGCTACGACGCCGTGATCGACGAGGCGACAGTCGGGCGCGTGCTTGGGATCGACCTACGGCGGAAGCGGCGCGTTTCAGGCCTCGTCGAGACGTTGCGCCAACTCGACAATGGCAATCCGCAAAATCTCGAGCGGCTGCTGGCGCTCGGTCGCGATGCGGCCTTGCCCGGCGCGGCGGGCGGCGCCGGCGTCGAAGCGGCGGATTTCCCAGCCGCATTCGACGCTTCCTTCGCGAGCTGATCGGGCCGCTGCGGCACGGTCACCGGCGGCAAACGGCAGGTTCCGGGTGGGAATGGCCGCGGCCATGGCCTATGCCGCTTGCGACCGGACACTTCAAGACTTCGGACCGGTCCCTCCCGGAGAGAAAGACCATGAGCACAGCCAGCGCCCCGCCCATCCGCCTCGGTGCCGTGGAATGGGCGCTGCTCTTTGCACTCTCGCTGATCTGGGGTGGCTCGTTCCTGTTCGGGCGTCTGATCGTGCGCGACATCCCGCCACTGACAGCCGCCGCCGGCCGGGTCAGCATCGCCGCCGCCATCCTCGCGCTCGTCGTCGTCGCCCAGCGCGGCAGCTTCCCCAAGGGGTTCGCGGGCTGGCGGCCCTATCTCGTCATGGGCTTCATCAACAATGTGGTGCCCTTCACACTGATCCTGTGGGGGCAGAAATCGGTGGGCGTCGGGCTCGCGGCGGTTCTCAACGCGACTACGCCGCTCTTCGGTGGCCTCGTCGCACATCTCGCGACGGACGAGAAGCTGCGGGCGAACCGGCTCGCCGGCGTGATGGTCGGCATCGCGGGTGTCGCCATCCTGGTCGGTCCCGGCGCTGTCACGGCGATCGGCACGCACACACTCGCCGAGCTGGCGCTCATCGGCGCCGCGCTCAGCTACGGGGTCGCCGGCATCTATGGCCGGCGCTTCCGGACCGCCCCGCCGCTGACGAGCGCCACCTGCCAGCTCACCTCCTCGACCGCCATGCTGCTGCCTCTTGCGGCACTCGTCGACCGGCCTTGGGCGCTGCCGATGCCGGGGAGCGCGGCCATCGCCTCGCTGATCGCCCTTGCCCTGCTTTCGACAGCGATCGGTTACATCCTGTTCTTCACCATCATCCGGCGTGCCGGCGGATCGAATGTCATGCTGGTGACGCTGATGATCCCGCCGTCGGCGATCCTGCTCGGGGCGCTGGTCCTCGGGGAGACCATGGAGCTTGGGCAATTTGCCGGGGCCGTGGTGATCGGGCTGGCGCTCATCCTGATCGACGGGCGCGCGCTGCGTGTCTTCGGGCGCGAGGCCGGAGCCCGCTGACCAAGGGAAGCTGCTGCGATCGCTCGGCTTTCGAGGCGCCTCCCGGTTCTCGACATTCGGCGGCCGAGGCCATAGAACCGCTGAGTTCGAGGCGGGGCGAAACTCGCGTCAAGGTTGTGGAGGCGTCGATGGCGAGAGGGGAGAGCGGCGGGCGTCCGGACGGTCGCGACAGCGCCGCGGCGGGCACCGCCGGCGCGGTGCAGCCGATCGCTGCCGCCGCCCCGGCCGAGAAATTCATTCCGGTCGCGCGGCGGGACCTGCTCGAGCGGTTGACCCGGCGCGGCATGTGGCGCGACGAGCACCTGCCGGCAGTGAAGCGCCTCTTCCGCTACCTCTCGGCCTGGCGCCACATCGTCTATCACGAGCGCCTCGACCGACTGCAGGACGTCTATCAGCCTTTCAATCCCGAGACCGATGTGGTCTCGGCGGCGCCTGCTGCGAACGGGGATCCGGCGGGGCAGCTCGCCCAGCTCATCCACGATCTGCGCCGCCTGCTCGTCCAGGCCAACTACACCGAAATCGATCGTGGCGATCTCGCCGCCTTCCTTTCGCGGGATTCGGAATACGGTCTCGATCTGGAGGTCGATCTCGACGAATACGAGCACTGCATGGTGTTCTGGCGTGGCGCCACGCGCAATATCCGCCAGCGGCGAGCCTTCAAGCGCGGCCTGCTGAGGCGCATCGACCACGAGATCCCGGTCTTCCGCCGCCTGTTCGTGCTCTTGAAGCTGAAGCCGGCCGAGGTCCGCATCCGCGAGATCATCGAGCACGAGGGGATCAGCGAGCGGCAGGCGGAAAAGAAGGTGGCCCGCGCGCGGCGGATGCTGCCCGACACCATCTCCAGCGAGAGCGTCTATCTGAAGCTCTTCAAGGACATTCCGCGCGCCGACATGGAAATGATGTTCCCCAACACCAAGGTGCGCTTCCGCCCCCTGGACAAGCTGAAGATCGGCGTCAGCGCCGGCGGCAGCACGGTGGCGACGGTGTGGGGCATCGCCACCAAGCTGATGGCGGCGGCGGCGGTCAACCCGATCATGCTGGCGATCCCCGCCATGACGCTCGGCGGCGTTTTCTTCCTGCATGCGAGCACCGTGCTGAACCAGCGCAAGCAATATATGATGGTGCTGGCGCAGAACCTCTATTTCCACAGCCTCGCCGACAATAACGGCGTGATCACCCTGATCGCCAGCCGCGCGGAGGAGGAGGACATCAAGGAGGAGGTGCTGCTCTATACCGTGCTCGCCAAGGAGCAGGTGCGGCGGTCCGAGCTCGCCGAGGTGAAGGCGGCGGTCGAGGGATTCCTGCTGCAGGCCTTCGAGGTGGAGGTCGATTTCGACGTCGAGGACGCGCTCGGCCGGCTGATGCGCGACGGCATCGTCATGGAGGACAGGGAGGGCGTGTTGAAGGCGCTTCCGCCGGACCGGGCCGCGGAGCATCTCGACGGCCTGTGGGACGGCTATATGGACCCCAAGGGCGTCGACCGCACGCTGCTCAGCGAAGAGGAGGACGCGGTCGGCGCGTCGCAGAGCCCGACGGTGAGCTCCCGAGGCGCATCGGCATGAGCATCGGCGCGGGCGATGCGGGCGGGCTCGTGAAGCTCGTGGTCAGACTTTCGAGCGATGGCGCAGCGCGGCAGACGGAAGCAGCGCTCGGGGCGCTCGCAGATCCGATGCCGCTCGCGGTGACACGCTTCGAGGACGGTCCCGCGGCCTGGCTGGTCGAGGCCTATTTCGCCGATGAGCTCGATGAAGCCACGCTGGCGGCGTTGCTCGCAGGTCTCGAGGGTGTGACCGGGCATTCGCTCGAGGCGGTGCCGGAGGAGAACTGGGTCGCCCATGTCGAAGCCGAGCTTGCGCCGGTCAGGGCGGGGCGCTTCGTGGTGCATGGGCCACACGACCGGGCCCGGGTCGGGGGCGAGCCGTTCGCGATCGAGATCGAGGCGGGCGAGGCCTTCGGCACCGCACACCACCCGACCACCGAGGGCTGCCTCGTCGCCATCGACCGGCTGCTCGCGGGCTGGTCGCCGCGCACGGTGCTCGATCTGGGCACCGGCTCGGGCGTGCTGGCGATCGCGGTCGCCAAGGTGCTCGCGCACGAGGGCGCGGCGGCCCAGCCGATCCTTGCCAGCGACATCGATCCGCGCTCTGTCGAGATCGCCGCCGAGAATGCGGGGAAGAACGGCGTCGGCGGGCGGATCGAGGCGCTCGTCGCCGATGGTCTCGACCATCCGCGGATCGGCGCGGCCGGCCGGCTCGATCTCATCCTCGCCAACATCCTCGCCGAGCCGCTGATCGGGCTCGCACCAAAGCTCACGGCGGCACTCGAGGCCGAGGGGCGGATGGTCCTGTCGGGACTTCTGGCGACGCAGGCGCCGGCGGTGCGGGCGGCCTATGAGGCAGCCGGGCTCGGTGTGCTTTCTGAAGTGCCGATCGGCGACTGGACGACGCTGGTGCTCGGCCGGGCGTGAGGGAGGGAGCCCCTCGGCGTCAGGAGGCGGCGCGACGGGCGAGGAAGGCGTCGGCGGTGACGGCGAGCCCCTCGTCGAGCGTCATGCGGGACTGCCAGCCGAGCATCTGGCGGGCTTTCGTGGTGTCGGAATAGTTGCGTGGCATGTCGCCCTGACGCGGCGGCGAGAAGGCGATCTCGACCCCGGCGATGCCGCGCGCGGCGAGCACTGCCTTCAGGCGCTCGGCGATTTCCAGCACCGTCGTCTCGCGGGCGGTGGCGATCTGGAAGACTTCGCCGCCGGCGCCCGCGGTCGTCGCCGCGCGGATCACCGCATCGGCGATGTCGGAAGCGAAGATGTAGTCGCGCGTGGCGTGGCCGTCGCCATAGATCTCGAGCGTCTCGCCAGCCAGCGCCCGGCGGATGAATTTGGCGACGACGCTGTTCTTGTGGGTCGAAAGCGGGCCGTAGACATTGCCGAAGCGCAACGCCACCGCCTCGACGCCGAAGCAGTGATGATAGGCCGAGCAGTAGGCCTCGCCCGCCAGCTTGCTCGCCCCGTAGGGCGAGATTGGCCGGGGCACCACCTTCTCGTGGATGGGCGGATCGACGAGGCCGAGCGGCGCGCCGGAGGACGCAAAGACGAAGCGGCGGGCCCCGCCATGACGGGCCGCCTCCAGGCAGTTGAGCGTACCGACGACATTGGTCCGGCAGTCGAACATCGGGTTCTCGACAGAGCCGGGGACACCTGTGCAGGCGGCGAGATGGACGAGGATGTCGGCGCCCCGCGCCGCCGCGGCCGCCCGGTCAGCGTCGAGAATGTCGCCGACGAGGAGGCCGATGCCGGAGGCGGTCTCGCTCCAGTCCGCGTCGGTCAGGGCGGGGGCCAGCTCCTCGAGATCGGCGATAGAGCCGACCGCCAGATTGTCGAGGACGCGGATGCGACCCATCGGAACGCCACGCGCCATCAATTCCGCGATCAGCGAGCGACCGATGAAGCCGCAGCCGCCCGTGACGAGCCAGTTGAGGGCGGTGAGGTCGCGGGCATCGGTCTTGGCGGCAGCAGTCATCGGCTCCTCGGTGGTCGCGGAAGGGCTCAGGGGCGCCGCGGGGCATGGCCCGGCCGCAGACCCGGTGTCGGCGGGATCGGGCGCGCTACTTGTTCCAGGCGACGCGCGGCATGATCAGGCGCTTCTCGATCGCATCCTTGTGGCGGATGACGCGCTCGAGCATGCCGGTCAGCACCTCCTCGGTCATCGGATGCGGCTTCAGGCCGAGATTCTTCAGCCCGGTGAAGTGGGCATTGTAGTAATGCTCCTCCTTCTCCTTGCGCGGATTGGGGATGCTCTTGACCGTGACGTCGATGCCCAGCGTCCGGGCGGCGGCGGTCACGCGCTCGGCGAGCTCGTTGACGCGGAAGAGCTCGGTGAACTGGTTCATGATCCGCAGCTCGCCATGCTTGGCGGGGTGTCTGGCAGCGAGCTCGACACATTGCAGCGTGTCGAGCAGGTTCAGATAGCCGCGGGTCTGGCCGCCCTGGCCGTAGACCGTCAGCGGCACGCCGGCGACCGCCTGGACGAGGAAGCGGTTCACCACGGTGCCGAAAATGTCGTCGTAGTGGAAATTGGGCAGAAGCGCCTCGTCGGCGTCGGCCTCGCCGGTCGAGAGACCATAGACCGGCCCCTGCATCAGGTCGGTGACGGCGATGCCGTAGGTGCGCACGTAGAACCACAGCAGGTCGGTGTCGAGCACCTTGGTGGTGTGGTAGAGCGAGCCGGCCGCGCGCGGAAACAGGAACTTGTCGCGACGGCCCTTGTGGTCGATCTCGATCCAGCCTTCCTCGATGTCGATATTGGGCGTGCCGTATTCGCCCATGGTGCCGAGCTTGATGATGTGGCACTTGGGCGCGTGATTGACGACCGCCCAGACGAGGTTGAACGTCACGCCGAGATTATTGTGCAGCGTCATGCGCGCGGCCTGCTCGGAGCGCATCGAGTAGGGGGCGGAGGGTTGCTCGGCATAATGCACGACCGCGTCGGGCTGAAACTCGCGGAAGAGAGTGTTCATGACCTGCGGATCGGCGCAGTCGCCGATGACGACGCGGATGTCCTTGCCGGAATGCTCCTTGAAGATGCGGGCGCGCTGGTCGAGCACAGGCGTGCGGAACAAGGGCTCCGAATCGGTCTCGAGCGCCATGGTGCGGCGCAGGTAGTTGTCGACCGCCACCACCTCGTGGCCGTGCGCGGCGAAGCGCATGGCCGTCGGCCAACCGAGATAGCCGTCACCGCCGAGCACTACGATCTTCATGGCTCGATACTCCACTCAACCAAGAACCTGATGCCGCGCCCCCTCGAGGGCGCTCCACCGCGAGGCGCGTCACGGCGCCGCCCCGCGCGGGCGGACCGCTCGCCCTATTCCCGGCGCCGACGGGCCAGTCCGTCCATGCAAGGCATGACCGGCATTCGTCTGCACCCCTTACCCCGAGAAGAGGTCGACAGGAAGGGGAACGAGCATGTCCAAGCGATGAGCTTGGCGAGGGGTGGGATCAGCAGATCAAAGTGGTGGCGGCGAGATCATACTGCCGCTCAACGATCCGATCGCGTTGTATTTGCAACAGATTTACGTTGATCCAGGCGTCGGGACCGGGCCGCCGGCGAATGCTCTTGTCGATGCCGGTCAAACCTGCTTAGCGTTGTCGGGTCGAGGTGGAGGCGCTTATCCGGGCGGGGCAGTGGGGGAGTTGCGAAGCGTGCCCCCGCGATGTCCCTCCTGACGGCTCGTCTCGAGCGGGTCATATCGTATCAGTTGCGTCGAGTGGGTGAGAGATGGAACAGCAGCTCGTGCTGACCGGGGGGACCCGTCCCTCGGCATTGACGCCGCGGGTCAAGAAGCTGGCCATCTGGCTGATCGACCGGGCGGGCTCGCCGAGCCTGCTGATGGAACGGCGGGAAATGGCCCGCCGCCAGGTCCGCGCGGCACGCGCGCTGCTGCTGAGAGCCTCCGAGCAGATCGTGCCCGAGCGCCGCCGCCGGACGCAGGCCCGCGGCAGCTTCATTGCCTTCCTCGAAGGATTGCGTCCCAAGGTCGCCGAGACGCCGGCTGCGATCGGGACCGTGGCGGCCGCCGAAGGCGCGAGCCTCACAGGGGCGCGGATCGCCGTGTTCATTCCCGGCTTCTTGTCTGGCGCAGGCGGGGCCGAGAAGGTCGCCGGACAGGTCGCCCACCTGCTCGGCCGGGCGGGCGCAAAAGTGGATCTGCTGTGCCGGCCCCGCGAGGAACCGGGTCCCTTTCCTTATTCGTGGGACGACAGGATCGTTCAGGTCCGCCCGATCCGCGAATATGTGGCTGAGGACGTGGCCGCACTCGGCCCGGGCCGCTACGATCTGGCGATCTGCTTCGGCATGCCCGGCTTCTACACGCGCATCCCCTGGGTCGCACGCATGCTGGGCTGCCCGTTCATCATCCAGGAATGCACCAATCCTGCCGCCATGCAGCAGGCGCTGAAGCTCAGCAGCCTGCTGCAGTCGGACCGGGAGGCCTACTGGCTGCGCCAGAGCGTGCTCTCCGAGGCCGCCGCCATTCGCTTCACCGTGCCCGCTTATGCCGAGACGGTCGAGCCCGGCAATCGCGGGGCGGCCTATGCCTTCTACAACGCCTTTGTCAGACCGGGGTCCGAGGGCGAAGCGGCCGGGACGCCGGCACGGCGCATCATCTGCGTCGGCGGCATGAAGAACGCCAACAAGAACGGCATGGCCGCCGTGACCGCTTTCGCGGATTTCGCCGGCGGCCGGACCGACTGGCGGATGCATCTATATGGCGTCAACAATTTCCGCAGCGAGATGACGGCGCTCGCCGAGGCGAGGGCGCCGGGCCAGATCGTCGACGAAGGGATCGTCCGCGACGTCGAGCGGATCTACGGCGATGCCTGGGGGCTGATGATCCCATCCTTCCAGGAAGGATTGCCGAACGTCATCATCGAGGCCTTCTCCTACGGCGTGCCATGCATCGGCTTCGCGGATTGTCCGGGCGTCAAGGATCTGATCGTCGATGGCGTGAACGGCTTCCTCGTCGATCGGGGCGAGGTGGGCGCGCTCACCCGCGCATTGGCAGCGCTCGCCGAGCCGGCCACCCGCGCGCGGCTCTCGGCCAATGCCCGCGCCTTCGCCGACGAGGCGCTGACGGTGGAGCGGTGGGAGAGCAACTGGCTCAACATGGTCGGGCGGGTGCTGGTGCAGCAAGCGGGACGGGAAGAAATGCCGCAGGGCAACGGCCTGCCGGGGACGCCGGCGCGGCATGCCGTCTGGCGGCGCCTGCTCGACACCTACCCGGTCATGGATTGACGGACGGGATGACGGGCCCTCATCCGGCAGCCGGCGTGGCGGCCTGTCGGGTCGCGATTCATGGCGATGAACTCCTATCTCGGGCAGCCACGATCGTCACCCTTGCCGGAGCTCGCCTCGAGCGCCGCCCGAAGGCCCGATGCGGCGGCGACCGCGTCGCCGCAAAGCCAATCCCGGCCAGGACGTCTGCTCCGTCGGCTGGATCGCCTCATGTCACCATCCATGCGGGCGGCGAGGGAGCACTGAACTGAGATGAGCTCTTGGGGATTTGCGTCCGCACGAACGCGAGCGCAACATGCGAAGATCTATGGCGGCACGCTGATCTGGCTCGTCAGGCGCGGCATGCGCTATTGCCGCAAGGCCTTCGTTCTGGCGCCCATGCTCGTGGTGCTGTCGGTTGCTGCCCAAATCGCCTCGTTCCGGATGATCGCCGACGCAGTTCATCGCATCGCCGACCCGCAGAGCCGGACCATGCTCGACCGGATCTGGGCCTATCTGGCGCCGGGCGACGGCCGCACGCCCGACCTCGTGCTGATTTCGGCGATCGGCGGCCTCATGCTCGCGGCCACGACAGCGCGATACTTCGCCGGCGTCCTCGCGCTCGCGAGCCACGGACGCACCGTGTCGAGGCTCACCGAGGACGCGATGCAGAGCCTGCTCGGCGTGCGCGAGATCATACGTCACTGGACGATCAACCGGCGCTTCGACGAGGCGGCGATCATGCAGACGATCTCGATCGACTTCATGCGCTGCGGCTTCGCCATGCGCATGATCGTCCGGAACATCATCAACATGATCTACCTGGTGGCGGGCATCCTGATCATCGCCGCCCTGTCGCTGAAGCTGCTGGCGCTGATCGTGCTGGCGGGGATCATCGGCATTCTGGTGCTCTATCCGCTGAACCTGCGCAGCATGCGATACAACAACGCATTCGATGTCGAGATCAAGGAGCGGCGGCGCGTCATTCGATCGATGCTCGACCGGAGAATGGCGCCGGTAGCGAAGGGCGATGCGGAAGCAAACAGCGGCCGGGGCCGAGATGCGGAAGCCTTCGCCCGCTTCGAGAAAGTGCTCTTTCTCAGCAAGTGGCCGATCGAGGCTGCCGACTACCTGCTCAACCTGATGTTCATGCTGCTGGTCGTCGGCTTCCTGGTGATCAGCGGCACGGACAATCATCACCTGCTCACGGCGCAGAGCCTGCTCCTGCTGTTCCTCGCCGTTCGCTACACCTATCTCGGCCAGCAGGGCATCCTCGTCACGCTCACCTCGATCAACCGCTTCTTCTCGTCGATCATCCGCACCAAGTCGTTCCTGTCCTTTCTCGAAGACCAGGATCTGGCAGGCGCCGACGGCCGGTCTTCCCCTGTCGCGCTCGGACGGCCCCCGGCCTATCCCTGGAAAGTCTCGGACCCCCGATCGCCGAGGGCCGAGGGCACACTGGCCGCCGGCGAGGTCTATCTGGTCGCCGAACCGGTGCGGAATGTGCCGACACTGCTTTTCCGCCTGCTCTCCTTCGTCGTCGCGCGCCGGCACGAGTTTGCGGGGAATTATCTCGCCGGCGAGGCAGGACCGGTCGAGGCCGACATTGGCGGGGCGCCTGACGGCGCGCCCGTGCGCTGGATCGAGGACGCGATCGCCGCATCGCGGAGCGGCCAGAAATCGCAGTGGCGGCAGCTTCTCATCGAGCTCGACCGGCAGGCCGAGACTTCGGGCAACGTCGTCGTCACACAGCAGGCGGCGCTGCTCAATCTGCCGGCCGACCTCATGGCGGCGCTTCGGCAGAGACTGGGCGCGAAGATCCTGATCATGACCGCGCCATGGAGCGGGCCGCTCAGACAAAGCCGCAATTTCGATTGGCTACTCGTGTGCAACGGCGAAACCGTCGCGTTCGCGGGCCGGCGCGAAGACCTCGACGATGCTCAATGGGCCAATGCCCAGGCACTCTACGCCGCCGAGCCGGAGCCGCCTGCCGATCTCGATGAGGACGATTCCCAGCTCATCTAGAGGTTTTCACGATTCCGACATTTGCTCTCACGGGTTCTGAAACGGGATGCAAATGTCGGAATCGAACCACCAGCAGGCCGCTGCAAGACCTTCGAGCCGGGTCGGCGAGGAGGCTCCCACGCCTTGTCCTATAGTCTGATCCACGCCTTCGATGCTGGCGTGGACGCTCGCATCGAAGGCGATCAGGCTCCATCATGTGCATCCAACCGTTCAGGAGCATGCCCATGCCGCGCTTCGTCGCCGTCTACACGATCAGGCGGCAAGATATTGCCGCGTTCCGGGCGCGTCCGAAATCCGAGCAGGAGGCGATCGACAAGGCCGGGTTGAAAGCATGGGAGGCGTGGAGCAAGCGCAACGCTGCCGCCATCGTCGCGACCGATGTCATGGTGGGCAAGACGATGCGCGTCACCCGAACAGGAACAGCCGACGCCGAGAACCAGATCGCCGGCTTCGTGATCGTCGAAGCCGCCGATATGGCTGCCGCGGCCGACCTCTTCAAGGACCACCCGCACATCACCGTGTTTCCCGGCGATGGCATCGACGTCATGCCGGTCGTGACGGGACCGCCAGAGTCGTAGCCATTCGGCTGCACAACCGGCGCCGCAAGCGTCGGAGCCAACTCCTGGGAGGTTCCTCCGGCACCCGATCGGCGCGACCATCGGCTGCCACAATAGGTCACTGGTTTTCCCATCCGGCGCGTTGCCGGTCGAGGGATGCCGGCCAGGCTCCAACCGGACATCGCAGCGTCACCTGCGGCTCATCCGCCGATCTCGAGCACGATCTTGCCGGACATGCCGCCAGCCTCGAGCCGAGCGTGAGCGTCTGCCGCCCTGGCCAGCGGAAAGGTCTCGGCTACCGTCACGCGCAGCTCGCCACCGGCCAGCCGGGGCATCAGGCGCTGGACGATGCCGGCCTGAAGGCGCAGCCGGTCCTCGAGGCCGAACCACAAGGGAGTCAGCATCATCACATTGTGGATCGTCAGGTTGCGATTGTAGGCACTGAGGTCACCGTCATCGGCGGGCGTCCCCATCAGGGTGACCACCCGGCCATAGGGCGCGACGGCCGCGAAGGTGCGTTGCAGGACCTGCGGGCCGACATTGTCGAACGCGACGTCGACGCCGCGGCCACCCGTCCAGTCCTCTGCCGCCGCCACGAAATCCTCGTCGCGATAGTTGATGGAGCGCTCGCATCCGAGCGCTTCTACGAGCGCCGCCTTGTCGCCGGTGCTGACGGTTGCCGCGATGCGCGCGCCCTCGAGCCGTGCGATCTGTATGGCCATCTGGCCGGTGCCACCTGCGCCGCCGTGAACGAGCACCTGCTCGCCCGCACGCACGGCCGCGCGCTCAACGATCGCCTCCCAAGCCGTGATCGCCACCAGCGGGAATGCAGCGGCCTCGCGCATTTCCACGGCGTCGGGCAGGGGCGTGAGCAAGGCCTCGGGCACGACCGAAAACTCGGCATAGGTTCCCGGCGCGCCGCCGATACCGCCATAGCAGAAGCAGACCCTGTCGCCGGGCTTGACAGATGTCACGGTGCTGCCGACAGCCTCGACCACGCCGGCACCGTCGTGTCCGAGCACGACCGGGCCGTCCGACGCGATGTAGGTGCCAAGTGCCCGGAAGAAAGTGTCGGCGGGATTGAGCCCCGCCGCGCGCATGCGGACAAGAACGTCGGACGGCCCCTTCGGCCAGCCGATCTCGATTTCGCGCGGCTGCAGCATCTGCGGACCGCCCACACCCGTCATCACCATGGCCATCGCGCGCATCAGTCGGCTCCATCAGTTCCCTGGCAACGCCTCCATGCCGACTTCTGCGCGCCAACGACGCCCCGATCCCGATCAGATCGTCGGCACAAGACTGGGCCGCGCAGCCGGCCTCTGTCACATGGTGCAAACTATGCGAGCCGCTGAAGTGTCAAGAAAATTCCATGAACGGCCTCTCCGTGCTCAGGTCGCCGGGTCATCTATCGCAGGCGTCGGTCGGGCAAGCTTGGTCAAGGCCGCGACATCGTCGATTTCGATGGCACTACCTTTGACCTTCTAGGGCACAAGTGAAGCGAACGAGCGTGACAACAGCTCGGGAGGCATGCCGGGTCGAGAGGCCAGGACTTTCTTCGCGAAGGGCAGCTCAAAGCGGTCAGCGCCACCGGGTTCTCGCCGGTGTGCCAATAGCCAGTTGGCGAGGCGCTCGAGGCCGGTCCTGAGTTTTTGGTTTTTCAGCTCCTTCATGACCACGCGATAAGAGTCCGCGAGATCCGATGCGAGACAACGCCCGAATGCGGGATCCTCAGCGAAAGCCCGCCTCACCAAATCGGCAAGTAGCAGGAGAATTCTCGCGGCAGACAGTGATCGCGCGGATTTCAGATAGACCCGATCGAGCACGACAGCTGCCATGATGAAGCACAGATGATTGCCGAGATTGCCACTACCCCTCGCGTCTTGACGCGCTTGCCAAAGCCCACTCCGCGTGCCCGTCTCGCGATGTAGGCGGCAATCTTGGACAGGTCGTGCGCGGCCAGACCATTCCCGAATTCGCGGAGGCTTTGACACGGCTGGAGGCGGCATCGGTTGCCGCCGAGCCTGACGAGACGCGGTACGGCTTCCACGTCGTCCCGATCGTCAATCCCTTCATCCGAATGTCCGCAGACGGCAAGTGGCCGGCCGACATTTGGCTGCGTCGGAACTGCCGCTTCTTGTCGTCCATGGATTTGTCCAACAGACATCGACAGCCGTCTCAATTCGATGGCGGCCATGGAACGCCGCCGGGCGCGGCGAGTTACAGCCCTGACAAGCAGTTGATGGATCGCCGGCGCAACAGACGCAGTCTCTCTACGGAAGAGGCCAGCCGCGTCGGCACAGTAAGCAAGGGCTTTCGATGGCGTCCCGCAAGCCGATAAAGAAATCGCGCGTCAAGAACGGTTCCGGTCTGCATTCCGAGCCCGTTGCCTTTCTCAAATCGCGCCACGAGGCAGTCCGCCAAAGTGCCGGCGAGATGGGCACATTCTCGATCAACAGGGAGAACCTCGAGAAGCTGCGCAGCTTTGGACTATTGTGGCTGTCTCTCGTCGATTTGAAATCGGAGTTCGTCTATCCTGCGCTCCAGCAGGAAAACCACTCCGAGCTGATCGAGGATGTCATCATCGAGAGCGATCTGGTGACATTGCTCCTGGCGGATCTGGCGAGCCGCAGACTCGATGATCCATGGTTTCCGGCTGTCGTTCGCGCGCTGTTGAAGCATGCGCGCAGCGTGATCGACCTCGAGGAGAGCGATCCTGACGGCGTTTTTTCGACAAGCAGGACGGCGGAAGCGGACCTGAAGGAGCTTCGCGCCGTGCTGTCCAGCAAATCCGGAGCAGAGAATTCTGCCGAGGATGACTTCCGCGAACCCAGTCCCCGCTATCTGCGTGGCGGGACATCAACACGGTCGAAGGAGAATGACATGCGCGGTTACGAACGAGAGCGAGACGAAAGGGGCCGGTTCGTCGAGGACGACGATCATCGCGGCCGCCGCTTTGGCTCGCAAGGCCTTGGGCGCCATCGCGACGATCATGACGACGAGCACAGGCGCGACATGTACGAGAGCGACCGCGGCTATCGCAGCAGCAGCTACGAGCGGGACGATGATAGCTGGCATCGCGGTCGTCATGACGACGACGACGACCGCAGATACGGCTACGGTCAAGCTTCTCGCCGCAACGACGACGATCGCCGCCGGTCGCGCTATCGTGAGGACGACGACTATCGCGGCAGCCGCCGCGGCAGCGGATGGTATGGCGATTCCGAAGGCCATTCCCGTGCCGCTCAGCGCGGCTGGGACAATCCCGATCACGGCCGCAGCGGTTGGTTCGGCGATTCCGAAGGGCATTCACGCGCCTCCGAGCGCGGCTGGGACAACCCCGATCACGGTCGTAGCGGTTGGTTCGGCGATCATGAGGGCCACTCGAGAGCCTCGCAACGTGGCTGGGATGATCGTCGCAGAAGCGACCGGTACCGTGACGAAGATGACGACTACCGTCGTCGGCGGCGTTACTAGCGGTCCGATGCCGACATTCGATGGTGTTTGCCGAATCCATGCGGGCCAATAGCCCTTTCGGCCCACAATACCGGCGCTGCAGCACCGATCAGAGAACTCGACGAGTGGAGAAGCATCATGGCGCTGTTCTCGAGTGACATCAAGAATCTCGACGATCTTTTCGTTCACACGCTGAAAGACATGTATTACGCGGAGAACAGAATCTCCAAGTCGCTGCCGAACATGATCTCGAAGGCCTCGGATGAGAAGCTTCGCAACGGCTTCGAGAAGCATCTCGACGAGACCCGCAGCCATGTCGAGCGTCTCGATCGGGTGTTCGGCCTCATCGACCAGGCTCCGGAAGGCCTCGACTGTCCTGCCATCGACGGCATCATAGACGAGGCCGAGCAGGTAGCCAGCGAGGTCGGCGACAACAATGTGCTCGACGCCGCATTGATTGCCTCGGCACAGGCCGTCGAGCACTACGAAATCACGCGCTATGGTTCCCTGGTCAGCTGGGCAAAGCAGCTCGGCCATGAGGAGGTCGCCAACCTGCTCCACCAGACCCTCGAAGAGGAGCGGGCGACAGACGAAAAGCTGACTCAGCTCGCCAAGTCTTCGATCAATCGCAGCGCTCAATAGGGCCGGTCGGCCATGCACCACCCCTGTCCCGGTCCGCCCGAATGTATCGCGGATCGGGACACGGGTGCATCCGGCTCGATGCGCAGTTGAAGTTGATCGGGGGGAAGTGCCATCTCGCTGCCGCCGACCGCGATGCGCGTTTGAGATGGGCGGCGACAACGCTGCAGACCACGCGATCCGGCCATTGGCGCCCGGGCGCATGAAGTCTCACGACCGTTGTCAAGTTGCCACCCGTCGGCAATCCCCTATCGCCGGCGACGATGGTCGTACGCGGTGCGCCGACCGCACGTTGACATGTCGGGCCGAGGCATCGCGAACTTTTCGATGTCTGCCGCGTTTGGCACACAAGATAGTGTGGCTGCATCGGCCGCCAGCACCCGGTTTTGCGTCATGGCCAAACGACATCGCGCCTATTGGAAGGGCTATTTGCGCCTCAGCCTCGTCACCATCGGGGTGGAAGTCTTCAGCGCCGTCGAAAGCAAGAGCGAGATCAGCTTCCGCCAGATCCACAAGCCCTCGGGCAAGCGCGTCAATTACGAGAAGGTGGTGCAGGGCGTCGGTAAGGTGGAAAGCGCCGATATTGCCAAGGGCTTCGAGGTCGATACCGACACCTATGTGATCCTCGAGTCCGAAGAGATCGACGCCTTGAAGCTGGAGAGCAAGAAGACCATCGACCTCGTGCAGTTCGTCGATGCCAAGGAGATCGACTACCGTTTCTTCGAGCGTCCCTACTTCGTGGCGCCTGCCGACGCGCTGGCGGGCGAGGGCTATGTCGTGATCCGCGACGCCCTCGCAAAGACTGGCAAAGTCGGGCTGGCGCAGATCACGATCGGCGGGCGTGAGTGGCTGGTGGCGCTGGCGCCGATCGGCGACGGCCTCGTCATGGAGATGCTGCGCTACGTCGACGAGTTGCGCGACCCGGCCGATTTCTTCACCGAGGTGCCAACGGCCAAGCCGCAAAAGGAGATGGTCGATCTCGCCTCACAACTCATCACGCAGAAGAGCTCGCCGTTCAGGGCGGATGCCTACCGCAACCACTACCAGGACGCGCTGAAGGCGCTGGTGCAGGACAAGATGCGCGGTGCCAAGGTAGTGGCGCACGATGGGAGCGCGCGGCCGAGCGGCACCAACGTGATCGATCTGATGGAAGCCTTGAAGAAGAGCATCGGACAACCGGCCAATCCTGCGCCGCAATCACCGACCTCCCCGGCCGAGAAACCTTCGAAAAAGGCCCCCGCAGCCAAAGCCACCAAACCACGTAAGCGCAAGGCCTCCTGACCAGACCCATGCCCCGCCGCGGCTCCCAGCTTGCCGACTACCACACGAAGCGGGATTTCGCGCGGACGGGGGAGCCGAGCGGCGTCGGGGACAACCGGGTTGCCATCAGCCCCCACTTGCGGTTCGTCATTCAGAAACACGACGCGACGCGGCTGCACTACGACCTGCGGCTCGAAATCGGCGATGTGTTCAAGTCCTGGGCTGTGACGCACGGGCTGTCGCTCGATCCCTCCGAAAAGCGCCTCGCTGTCGAGGTCGAGGACCATCCGCTGGCTTATGGCGACTTCGAGGGCACGATCCCGAAAGGCGAATATGGCGGCGGCACGGTCATGATCTGGGACCGTGGCTTCTGGGCGCCGGAAACCGATACGCCGATCCAGCAATCGCTGCGCGACGGTGAGCTGAAGCTCATCCTGGCGGGCCAGAAACTGCACGGCGGCTTTGTGCTCGTCCGCCTCAAACGTCGGTCGAGCGATCGCACCGAAAATTGGCTGATCATCAAGCATCGCGACCAGTGGGCGACGCCGGGCACAGACGACATCCTCGACCAGGACCGATCCGTAGCTTCCGGCCGAACAATGGAGACGATCGCGAACGGCAAGGGAAAGCCCGCGACGCCGTTCGTGACAACGGGTCGCGATATCGCCGCCACGGCCCAATGGGACGCCGCGACATCGTCTCGTATCCGGCGCGAGACCGCCGCACGCAAGCAGGATGCAGGGCCGTCGATCGAAGCCCGCCTGCCACGCATGACCAATTCCGATCGCGTGCTCTGGCCGGGTGATCCTTCCATCACCAAGCGCGAGCTGGCCGAGTATCTGATCGCGGTCGCACCCCGTATGATGCGGCACCTTCACGGCCGCCCCTGCTCGCTGGTGCGTGCGCCCGACGGCATCGACGACGAGCACTTCTTTCAACGCCATCCGATGCCCGGCCAACCCGCCTCGCTCGCAACCGTGAGGCTCGACCGACGGCACGCGCCCTACCTCGAAATCGACGACGCGCAGACGCTGGTCGATCTGGCTCAGTTCTCGGTCTGCGAGTTTCATCCCTGGAATTCGGCGCCCTTCCAACCGACCGTCCCGGGCGCCTGATCTTCGACCTCGACCCCGCACCGGATGTCGCCTTCGACACAGTGGTCGATGCCGCGCGAACAGTGCGGGACCGACTGAGCCGCCTGGGCCTGGCACCGTTCTGCAAGACAACGGGCGGCAAGGGGTTGCATGTCGTGGTGCCGCTCATCGAGGATGCTACCCTCGGCTGGGACCAGGCCAAGCTGTTTGCGCAAACCCTGGCAAGCCAACTCGCCCACGACTTTCCGGACCGCTTCCTGGTGTCGATGGCCAAGAAAAAGCGCTCTGGCCGCATCTTCATCGACTACCTGCGCAATGAGACGACGGCCACGGCGATCGCCCCGTTTTCACCTCGTGCGCGTACGGGAGCACCGGTGTCGATGCCGCTTGCATGGTCACAGGTCCGGCACGGGCTGGACCCAATGCGGTTCACGCTGCTCACCGTGCCGCACCTCCTTTCCCGATCGACGGCCTGGGCCGAATACGAGACCGGCGCGCGCCCGCTGCGTGACGCCATCGCAAAGCTGGTCGGCGGGACATGACACTCGCGTTCACGCCCCCCAGCCTCGCATTGAGTGTCGCCAAGCCACCTGAGGGCGACCATTGGCTGCATGAGATCAAGTTCGACGGTTACCGCATTCAGGCCATCGTCGAAAACGGATCGGCACGCCTGATGACGCGATCGGGGCGCGATTGGACCATGCGGTTCGGCTCGCTGGCACGGGCTGTCGCTGCCCTCCCCGTCGCTTCGGCAGTCATCGACGGCGAGGCGGTAGTGCTCGATGGCAAGGGTGTCTCGCGCTTCGAGATGCTACAGGCCGAACTGAAGCTCGCCGCCAGTGACCACATCGTCCTGATGACCTTCGATCTCCTGCACTTGGATCACCACGATATAGGCCGCCGACCGCTCCTCGAGCGCAAGGCGTTACTGGTTGACATTTTCGCGCGCCGATCACCCACGCACGGCCGCATCCATTTCGTCGACCACATGACTGGCAATGGCCGAAAGATGCTTGCCGAGGCCTGCATCATGGGCCTCGAAGGTATCGTCTCGAAGCGAGGCGATCGTCCGTATCGCTCTGGCCGCCACAGCGACTGGACGAAAACCAAATGCGCCAATCGAGCCCATTCATTGTCGTGGGCTACACCACACAGAAAGACACGGACGCCTCGTCGGCGCCCTGTTGCTCGCCTACTACGAAGGGAATTCGCTTACCTATGCCGGCAGGGTTGGGACAGGATTCAAGGTCGACGAGGCGCGAGCCATGGCTGACGGACTGGCGGCCATCTGCTCGCCACCGCCGATGTTCGCCCGGCCAATGAAGCCAAGTGAGTGCGCTGAGCTATCTGGATTTCACCCGCCCTCAGAAGCGCAGATCGCCTGGCGTGACGTGACGTCGGACGGCTTGCTGCGTCATGCCACCTTCGAGCACTTTCGCACCGACATCGCCGTTCGTGACGTCCTTCGCCCCGAGGCGATGTGCAGAGTCGAGAACCTGTGACGTTAAGCGTGACCTATGGAGCCGCCATGCCGAAGGCGTGCACTGGCACGACGCTCCGCCCCGTCGCACAACCCTCCTGCAAGGGGCAATCAGCCGCAACCAGGGTGGTCGCCTTGAGCTGAAAGTGGTCCGAAGAAGTTGGGCAGGTCAGTCGCGCGAACGCCTGCACCTCAACCGATCAGGCTCTCTGTCTCAGAGCGTCCGATTCACGCCATCGATGCTCGCGCGGACGTGCTCGCACCTCAACCGATCAGGCTCTCTGTCTTAAGAGTTCGATCTACGCTTTCGATGCTCGCGCGGACGCTCGCACCTCAACCGATCAGGTTTCTCTGTCTCAGAGCCTGATTCACGCTTTCGGTGTTCGCGCGAACGCTCGACTCAAATCGATCAGGTTTTCGTCTTAAGAGTTCGATTCACGCTTTCGGTGTTCGCGCGGACGCTCGCACCTCAACCGATCAGGCTCTCTGTCTCAGAGTCCGATCCACGCTTTCGATGCTCGCGCGGACGTCGCACCTCAACCGATCAGGCTCTATCTGGCGCGGCAACGGTCAGCCAGGCATTAGCCAGCAGGATTTCGTTCAATTTTCATCAGAGCACGTCTAATTAACGTGTTGATTTTATTGCTTTCCCGGCCCGACTCGAACGGGGCACGCCGTCGCCGGCAACAGATTTTGAGTCTGCCGCGTCTACCGATTCCGCCACGGGGGCTCGCCGGGAAACTCCCTGGCGGGGCGGGATACTAGTCCATGATCGGGCAGCAGGGAACGGGGAGGTTGCAGCCTGGCGCGCGCCCTCGCCGCTGCCTCGGGCCGACATCTCGCAGTCAGGCGCGACGGCGCAGGCCAGTTGCGGGTGGAGGGCGGTGGACAGGCGAGGGGCGCTGGCGGACCACGGCAGTCGGCTCACCTCTGGCCGAGGTTTCCATCGCGCCCGCCTGCCGGATCAGCCGGCGGCTGCGGCGCACCTCCCGCACGATGTTGAAGATGCCGGCGGCGACGATGAGCCCCATGCCGACGAAGCTGAAGAGCGCCGGCACCTCGCCGAATACCAGATAGCCGGCAATCGTCGCCCATAGCATGGCGGTGTATTCGAAGGGGGCGACGACGCTCGATTCGCCGAGCCGGTAGCCCTGCGCGAGGCAATAGAAGCCGATCGCCGAGATCACCCCGGTCGCCGACATCAGGCCGAGATCATAGGCGGTCGGCATCACCCAGGCCCGCGCCATGAAGGCAAGGCTCGGATGGCTCGGCTCGCCGGGCACGCCGCCGTGCAGGACGAGGCCGAGCCCGCCGCTGATGCCCAGATACATGAGCATGGAATAGAACGACATCGCGCCGCCCGAGTCGGTCCGCCCGAGCGTGCGCGCGACCAGCGAGTTGAAGGCGTAGAACACCGCCGAGAGAACGGCGACGAGGGCTGCCCAGTCGAACACCGTCGAGCCCGGACGGGTGATGAGCAGCACGCCGATGAAACCGACGAGCACGGCGAGGCCGCGAAAGAGATCGATGCGGTCCTTGAGAATGACGGCCGAGAGCAGGGTGATCAGAAGGGGCGAGGAGAAGACGATCGCCACCACATCGGCGATCGGCAGGGCGGCCATGGCGACGTAGTAGGTGGTGAAGCAGCCGAAAGCGAGGGTGCCCCGCAGCATGTGCATGCCGATCCGGCGGGTCGAGAGCGCCTGCAGACCCGAATCGAAAATGAGGATCAGGAAGACCAGCGGCAGCGCCACGACACTGCGCACGAAGACGAGCTGATGGACCGGATAGCCGCCGCTCAGCAGCTTGATGATGACATCCTGGAAGACGAATATGAAGACGCCGAAGGCGAGAAAAGCCATGCCTTCGCCGTTACGCTGGCCGACCGGCGGGCGCATGATTTCGGCGACGGCCGGGCGCGCCGCGCCGCGGCGGGCAGGCGGCGCCTCAACCGTGGCCGCATCGCCAGCCCCGGCCCGGCTTCTCCCGCCGATGCCGGTCCCCGCCATCGTTGTGATCGCCTCACCGCTGTTCACATCCATCCTGCCACCCGCCGCCCAAGACCGCTCGCCTGCAATGGATCGCTCGCTCCCACATCAGGCATCGTGATCGCAGCGACAGGCGCCCCACTCGGAACGGGGACGCGGAGACAATCTAGTTCGCCGTAGCCGGCCGCGCGGGCGTGGCCCGGCGCGGCTGCTCGCCCGTCACGTAGGGCTGTCCGGCGCCGGCCGATGCCCATCGATCCGACTGCGCTCAATAAAGAAGGCCCTGTCGGGGGGAACAGGGCCTCGAGTGGCAGAGGAGACTGCGAATTTCGTTCTTGTCGTTGCCGGCCGGAAGCAGCGGGACCGCTGGGGGGAGATCCGCACTGCCGAAGCCCGGCCGGAATGCTGGTCGACCCCAGGCGGCTCGGCGGGCGGTCCGGCGTCTCGCGCATCGCCGCGATCAGGTCGATGGCGCGGTCCCAGTCGAGACGGCCGTTGAGGGCGTCTTCTTGAGGTCAGCGGCTGCCAGCGAGGTCAGCGAGCCACTCCTCGCGGAAGATGCGTGCCGCCGCCTGACGCGCCAGCCCGACGGCCTCGGACCACTCGATCGGATTGATGTTCATCTCGGCCATGTGCGTCGTCCTTTCATCGGGGGACGCTGCTCTCGGGGGAGGGCAGCGGCCCGCATGGGGGTGGCAAGCGCATCGGGAGGAGGGCCGATTCCAGGACGCAAAACCCTGATCAATGGAACCTACAGTCGTTTGACTCGACCAGACACGCTTGCCAGCTCGGTGCGGCCACGCATCGGCGCTGCCGCGAAACTTGGAATGAGAGGCCACCTCGGGCGTTCCTCCGTTCGACTTGGGCAATTCGGGCCCTTCCGGATGACTGCCTGACGCCTGCTACCTGCCCGTCGTGGCTTCATCTGCCTTCTGCTGGGCGGCCTCTCCAACTCACGACGCAACCGAACGCAACCGAACTCAACTCACGCGACCAACGCCACCAGACACAACCGACGCAGCGGAACACAACCGACGCAACCAGACGCCACGGAACGCAACCGACACAACCAGACACAACCGAACGCAACTCACGCGACAAACGCCACCAGACGCAACCGACGCAACCCGACAAGACCGACGCAACCCGACAAGACGGGCGGACGACCCACGCGCCCGACGCCCGCGACACCACCAACGCAACCTGAGGAACTAGTGACTGACGTGGCTCGAGCCGGCGTGACATGCCTCGCCCGCCCTGCCGACACCCGATCTCGAACCATCACGCGAACCGGGGAGGTGAACGCGACCGGGGGAACGTGAGCGCTAAACCGGGAACTCGACTTCGCCGAAACGCGAGCCCATACGCTCGACTTGGTGAGGCTGCCCGACGACTCCCAATCCCGCAAAGACCCTCGACAGAAACGCATGCGGGAAAACGCGAGACACCGGCATCGGCGAGACGCAACGCAACGGGACGCTACCGGGGTACGCAACGCGACTGGCACTGGCTGCGCGACTGGCGCTATGAACACGACTGACAAACCCTGCAGCGGAAGTTCCGTTCCCCTGAAGGACTGGCGCCGGCGGCGTGATACCAACTCGTGCCATCGGCTTTCCCTCTGGCTTCGTCCGCGCCAGCTCCGTCTACTTGCCGGCGCCGAACGAGAGGTAATTAACCTCCGCTCTGGGGCGAGCATATGAAGGGAATTGGGCGAAGCGGGGGTATTTGGCTAAAGGAACGTTCAGCTTTCTCCGGAAGCGGACGAAGTCGGCTGCGATGGGCGGCCGGCAAGCCTCTGAAATGGCGGAGATTTGCGGTTCCGGGGCCGCGCAGCCGATCAACCGTCGGGCTCAGCCGAGGGCAAGAAACAGGGCCGAGATGGTGATCGCGGCGAGCGCGGTGCCGAGCGCGACCGCGCCCGAGACGACCGCGACGGCGCGCTCGTAGCGGGCGGCGAACAGAAAGGCGTTGGCGCCGGTCGGGCAGGCGGCGAGCAGAACGACGACGCCAGCCGACACGGGCGGCAGCGCGAAAACGTGGAAGGCGAGCAGATAGGCGAGCGCCGGCATCAGGACGAGCTTCAGGAGCGTCACCAGCGCGACCGCCCGGAGCTGGCCGCGCACCTCGAAGCGGACGAGGCTCATGCCGAGCGCAAAGAGCGCACCGGGCACGGCGGCGCCACCGAGCATGGAGATCATCCGGTCGGGGATGGCGGCGATGCCAAGACCGGTCGCACGCCAGAAAGAGCCGAGCACGACGCCGAGAATGACCGGGTTGAGGGCGAGGTCGCGGGCGAGCTCCCGCAAGCGGGGGGCGAGCGCGGCGCCCTTCTCGCGGATCGACCATTCGGCCTGCAAAGTCGCGATCAGCCAGAGCACCGGAGCGTGGAGCGCGATGACGAGGGCGAGCGGGGAGGCGGCCTCCTCGCCCCAATGAGCGAGGCCGAGCGGCAGGCCGAGCATCACCGTGTTGCCGAAGGAGGTCGCCATCGAGAGCGGCGCGGCATCGGCCATCGGGCGGGCGATCAGGCGGGACGTCGCAAGCGTGGTCGCCGCCCAGGTGAGCGCCATGGCGAGGAAGAAGCTGGCGAGCAGGGCGAAGGGCGCGACCGAGACGGGCGCCGCCGTCACTTGGGTGCGGAAGAGCAGCGCCGGCATGGCGATGGTGAAGATGAAATCGCCGAGCCCCTTGCCGGCCTCGGGCGCCAGCAGGCGGAGGCGCGCGGCGAGAAAGCCGAGGAGGATCAGGCCGAACACCGGCAGGACGGTCGAGAGGACGGAAGCCATGGATCCTGGAGACGGGCTGGCAGTCGGGATCGGCGCGGGATACGCCGAGGCGTGAGGCGGCCATCGGATGGGCGGACGCAGAGCCTCGCCGCGCGATGGGTCAGAACGGATTGATGGTGGGCTCGGGCGTGAACTTCAGGAAGCCGACATTGGCGCCGAGCCGGAGGCCGAGGCCGGAGCGGATCGGGGCGATGACGACGTCGCCGTCGGTCACGACGGTCATGCCGACGCCGCCGATGAGGTAGGCCGAGCCGTCGGCGGCGGCGAAATGCTTGTAGAGCCCATCGACGCTCTTCAGGTTGTAGACCAGCATCATGGTGCGGCCGCCCTCGGCGCCGAGATCGTAGCCGAGTGTCGGGCCCTGCCAGTAGATGCGCTGGCTGCCGCCGCCGCGGGTGTGGATGCGGCCATTGCCGTAGCGCAGGCCGGCGATGACCGCGCCGCCGCCCTCGCTGCCGAGGATGAAGCCGTTGGGCCGGCCGAGCTGCTCGAAGGCATGGCCGATGACGCTGGCGAGTTCGGTCGAGATGGTGCCGAAGAAGCCGCGGCCGGCCGCCTGGATCTCGGCGATGGAATAGGTCTCGAGCTCACCGGCGACGCCATAGGGGGCGACATAGGTTTCCGTGCCGGCGGCACCCGGGGAAGGCTCGATGGTGGCGATGCCGTAGTCGGGATCGGGAAGGGCCTCGGTCTGCCAGGGCAGCGTCTCGGTCTTACTGCCGGCGTCCTTGCGCGCGGCCTTGGCGGTCGGCTCTTTGCCGGGCCTGGTGCCGGCCTCGGCCGTCTTTGGAACACCGGTCCCGGCGCCCGTGCCCTTCTTCGCCGTGCCGCCTTCGGTCGTCTCGGTGGTGGCCCCTGCGCTGGCGAGCGCGGATGCACCGGCACCTGCGATCTCGGAGTCCAGAATGGCGATGAGGCGGGTCCATTTGAGGCGGATGGCCGCCTTCAGCTCGATGCCCTGGGCGGCGAGGTCGTCGAGGCGGGCGCAATCGGGACTGCTGGAGGATTCCTCGGTGCCGGCCGCCTCGATCTGGCCGATCAGCTCGTTGACGCGCTGGTCGGCGCCAAGAACGGTGGCATCGGTGACGGCCCGCTCGGCGACCACGCGCAATTCGCTCTCGGAAAGCCCGCGCTCCTCGCGCAGGACGCGCAGCTTCTCGTCGTATTGGGGAGCATAGAGCGCATTCAGCTCGCGCAGCGCCGCGCCGGCGCCGTCGATGAGCACGCCGAAATCCTCTGCCGTGCAGGTGGCGGCGCGGGCGTTCGGCGGCGACCATGCCGCGAGGCCGAAGACGAGCGAGAGCGCAAGGACGGCTGCCTGCGCCGCGCTGCCCGGCCGTCCCGATCCACCGTGCTGCCTGTTGGCTCCGATCCGCCATCTGCTCGCACGGGTCGCGAATGGGCGGGTGATGGCCGGAATCACAAGACCCACTAGCAAGCCTATGATTCTAGTGGATCTTCTGAAGCCGACAATTGAGAACGCACCTCGTGGCAACCGGGGCGCAAGTGTCAAATTCGCTCCACTCGTGCTCATCCGCCGGCTCCCGAATTCGCGGCCCCGATCGCGGCGCCCGAGAGGCACCGTCCAGCTCGCGGGCCACATTGAAAGCGCCATCCGGGCGCCGTCAAGGCGGCAAGCCTGGCACATGCCCGATCCGCAGCCTTGGCGCTCAGGCCGCCTCGGCGACGCCGGCCGCCGCCAGCCGGGCGATGTCGGCCATGATGTCGTTGAGGCGGAAGTCCTTGGGCGTGTAGACGGCCGCCACGCCGAGGCCCTTCAGCAGCTCGGCATCCTCGGGCGGAATGATGCCTCCGACCACCACCGGCACATCGTCGAGGCCGGCCGCGCGCATCCGCTCCATGACCTCGCGTACCAGCGGGACGTGCGAGCCCGAGAGGATCGACAGGCCGACCAGATGCACGCCCTCCTCGAGCGCGGCATTGACGATCTGGGCGGGTGTCAGGCGGATGCCCTCGTAGACGACCTCCATGCCGCAGTCGCGCGCGCGGACCGCGATCTGCTCGGCGCCGTTGGAATGGCCGTCGAGACCGGGCTTGCCGACGAGCAGCTTCAGCCGGCGGCCGAGCCTCGCCGATGCCGTCTCGACCTCGGCCCGCGCCGCGGCCATGTCGGAGGCGGCGCCCGCCGTCGCCTTGCCGAGCCCGGTCGGGGCACGATATTCGCCATAGACACGGCGCAGCACCGCTCCCCATTCGCCGGTCGTCACGCCGGCCCGGGCGCAGGCGATCGAGGACTCCATGACATTGCCGCCATCGCGGGCGACGCGCTCCAGATCGGCGAGGGCGGCCGTCGCCGCGCTGCCGTCGCGGGCCTCGCGCCAGGCCTTCAGGCGGGCGACCTGCTCGGCCTCGACGCCCTCGGGAACGGTCAGGATGGCGCCTTCGCCGGCCGAAAGCGGGGAGGGCTCGGATTCGACGTAGCGGTTGACGCCGACCACGACCTGCTCGCCGGCCTCGATGCGGGCGAGACGGGCGGTGTTGCTCTCGACGAGGGCGCGCTTCATGAGGTCGATGGCGGCGACGGCGCCGCCGGCCGCCTCGATGCGGGCGAGCTCGGCGCGGGCCGCTTCCTTCAGCTCCTCGACCTTCGCCTCGATCACCGCCGAGCCGTCGAATATGTCGCCATAATCGAGCAGGTCCGTCTCATAGGCGAGGATCTGCTGCATCCTCAGCGACCATTGCTGATCGAAGGGCCGGGGCAGGCCGAGCGCCTCGTTCCAGGCGGGGAGCTGCACGGCGCGAGCGCGGGCGCGCTTCGAGCGTGACACCGAGCATCTCGATCAGGATGCGATAGGGATTGTTCTCGGCCTGCTGCTCGGTGAGGCCGAGCGAGTTGACCTGCACGCCATAGCGGAACATGCGGAATTTCGGATCGGCGACGCCGTAGCGCTCCCGGGTGATCTCGTCCCACAGGGCGGTGAATGCGCGCATCTTGCAGATCTCGGTGACGAAGCGCAGCCCGGCATTGACGAAGAAGGAGATGCGGCCGACCACCGAGGGGAAGTCGGTATCGGCGATCTCGCCGGAGGCCTTCACCCGGTCGAGCACGGCGATGGCGGTCGCGAGCGCGAATGCGAGCTCCTGGACCGGCGTCGCCCCGGCCTCCTGCAGGTGATAGGAGCAGACATTGGTCGGGTTCCAGCGCGGCATCTCGCGGGTCGCGAAGACGATGGTGTCCTTGATCAGCTTCAGCGAGGGCTCGGGCGGGAAGACATAGGTGCCGCGCGAGAGATATTCCTTGATGATGTCGTTCTGGATCGTGCCGGTCAGGCGCTCGCGCGGCACACCCGCCTCGTCGGCGAGGGCGACGTAGAGCGCCAGAAGCCAGGCCGCCGAGGCGTTGATCGTCATCGAGGTGTTCATCTCGCCGAGCGGAATACCGGCGAAAAGCGTGCGCATGTCGCCGATATGGGAGACGGGCACGCCGACCTTGCCGACCTCGCCGCGGGCGAGCTCGTGGTCGCTGTCGTAGCCGGTCTGGGTCGGCAGATCGAAGGCAATGGAAAGCCCGGTCTGCCCCTTGGCGAGATTGCGCCGGAAAAGCGCGTTCGAGGCCGCAGCCGTCGAATGGCCGGCATAGGTGCGGAACAGCCAGGGCTTGTCGGGCGCCACTGCCCTGCCAGCCGATTGCCCGTGCGTGCCCGTCTTCGCCTTCGTCATGTCGTCCTCGCCGCCAGTCGCCCGCGCCGCCTGCGGCAAGATCCTGCCGCGACGCACGTTTGCGTCGCACAGCCTAGTCCGCTCGTTTTGCAGTGCAACCGCTTCTTGAGGCCAATGCTGCGGCGCCGGGGGCGGAGCCGCTGCGTGTCCACACGCTCAGCTCACGAGGAGGCGGTCGCGCAACCGACGCCCGGCAGGTGATTCGCGGAAGAAAGGGCTTCGCTCGCCGACGCCTCAGCGCCGGCTGGAGGCGAGGCGCGAGAAGGCCACGATCAGCAGGCCGCCGATGATCAGGCCGGTGGCGGTGGCGATGGTCGTCCAGGCGATCTGGTTGAGCACGGAGGGCGAGCTCGCCGCCGCGAGCCGGACGGCCCCGAAGGAGGCCGAGAAACCGAGCTTCTGGAAAAGGAGATTGGAAGCCAGCGTCGTCGCCATCAGGACCGGCGGGAAGAGCAGCACGATCACCTTGTTCTCGACATTCTCGCGCAGTGCGAAGGTACCGATGGCGGCCATGATGGCGATCAACCAGAACATGGTCCGATCGGTGTCGAACAGGGTGACGATGTACTCGACCATGGCACGCATTCCCCGCAAGCGGCCGCAACGAGGCGGCGACCGTAGATCGGGACAATGCCATGAAAATCTTAGCGGAGGCTTATCCCGGAACGATCCTCGCCGATCCCGGGAAGGGCGGACGCTGCGGCGCTCGAGGCCACAGCGCCCAGCCTCTCAGCGTTTGACGAGACCGATGACGAACAAGAGGACGAGTGCGCCGATCAGCGAGGTGATGATCGCCGAGACGAACGGGCTGCCGATGGCGACGCCGACGCCGAGCATGCCGAGCAGCCAGGTGCCGACGAACGCGCCGATCACGCCGACGATGATGTTGCCGATCAGGCCGAAGCCGCCACCCTTCATGATGAGGCCGGCGAGCCAGCCGGCAATGGCGCCGATGACGAGGAGAATGATCAGTCCCTGCAGGTCCGGCATCGGGTGTCTCCCTCAGATTGCCACGGCCGCCGAGTTTCGAGATGGGCTCGCCTCGCCTCTGCCGGCGCCGAGGCCGGCAGCGCAACCTCACTGGGCGAACCGAACCTGACCTCGAATGCGACCAAACGAATCATATCACGAGCCCGGCGGGGCGTATCGTCCGAAACCATGCCGATGCTGCGCTGCAAAATCCGCTTGAAATCGACGGCATCCTGGCAGAGCATCCGGCGTGCAATGCAGCAGGGCCGGCGCGGCCGGTGCCGCAGCGCGAAGACCGGTCCGCCATCTGGCGTGGCGGGATCGGGCGCTCGGGAAGGGGCGGGCCGACAGGGGCCGGGCAGGCGTCGCGAGACCGGGGTGCTCGGACGCAAGGCCGATCCGGCTCCCGGCCGGGTCTCGTGGGACATCCATCGGACAGGGGAAACAGGGCATGGCAAAGGCGGCTGCGGCGGCTCAGGCGAAGGCAGGCGGGAAGGCGGCCGGTAAGGCGGCGAAGACACCGAAGGATCTCTACGAGATCGGCGAGATCCCGCCGCTCGGCCATGTGCCCAAGCAGATGTATGCCTGGGCGATCCGCGAGGAGCGGCACGGCGAGCCCGACAAGGCGATGCAGATCGAGGTGCTGCCAACCTGGGAGCTCGACAGCCACGACGTGCTCGTCCTGGTGATGGCGGCGGGCGTCAACTACAACGGCGTCTGGGCGGCGCTCGGCACCCCTATTTCGCCGATCCGTGACGTCCATAAGAACCCCTTCCATGTCGCGGGCTCGGATGCCTCCGGCATCGTCTGGGCGGTCGGCTCGAAGGTGAAGCGCTGGAAGGTCGGCGACGAGGTCGTCATCCACTGCAACCAGGACGACGGCGACGACGAGGAGTGCAACGGCGGCGATCCGATGTTCTCGCCGTCCCAACGGATCTGGGGCTACGAGACGCCGGACGGCTCGTTCGCCCAGTTCGCCCGCGTGCAGGATCGCCAGTTGCTCGAGCGGCCGCGCCACCTCACCTGGGAGGAGGCGGCCTGCTACACGCTGACGCTCGCCACCGCCTATCGCATGCTGTTCGGCCATCGCCCGCATGTGCTGCGGCCGGGTCACAACGTGCTCGTCTGGGGCGCCTCGGGCGGCCTCGGCTCGATGGCGGTGCAGCTCTGCGCGACCTCCGGCGCCAACGCGATCGGCGTCGTCTCGGAGGACGACAAGGTCGAGTTCGTCCGCCAGCTCGGCGCCAAGGGCGTCATCAACCGCAAGAACTTCAACTGCTGGGGCCAACTGCCCAAGGTCAACACGCCGGAATACAATGCCTGGCTGAAGGAGATGCGCGGCTTCGGCAAGGCGATCTGGGAGATCACCGGCAAGGGCGTCAATGTCGACGTCGTCTTCGAGCATCCGGGCGAGGCGACCTTCCCGGTTTCGGTGCAGGTGGTGAAGCGCGGCGGCATGGTCGTGATCTGCGCGGGCACCACCGGATACAATCTCACCATGGATGCCCGCTATCTGTGGATGCACCAGAAGCGCGTACAGGGCTCGCATTTCGCCAACCTGCTGCAGGCCTCGCAGGCCAACCGGCTCGTCGTCGAGCGGCGGATCGATCCGTGCATGTCCGAAGTGTTCACCTGGGAGCAGATCCCCAAGGCGCACATGCGCATGCGCCGCAACGAGCACAAGCCGGGCAACATGGCGGTGCTCGTCTCCTCGCCCCATACCGGCCTCAGAACCTTCGAGGACGTGGTCGAGGCGAGCGAGGCGCGCTTCGGCTGACGGGGCCTCGCGGACGGCGGCGTCGGCGCGCCGGAACTGGAGCTGATCGGGGCGGTCCGGCGACGGGCCGCCCTTTCTCATTGCCCGTTGTTTCCGTCAGGATCGGATCGCCCGACCGGAGCGAAAAATGGGTACTGGCACCTATTGACCGTGACGGTCGCGGCGCCCCATCCTGAGCTTCCGCAAACAAAGACATGACCGAGCAGAGCGGGTCGGGGGAACGCCAAGGCGCTCCCGACGACACGACCTTGCTTGTCACTCGACCAGACGGCTCGGTCAGCGACCAGGACGGAGGCATGCCGTGGCGACCATCAGACTGAACAACCGAAAGAATGTCTTCAGCGACAATGCCAATGGCAACACCATCTTCGCCAAGGGCGGCGACGACGTAGTGCGCGGCAACAACGGCAACGACAAGATCCACGGCGATTCCGGCAACGACACGCTGAAAGGTGGCAACGGCAACGACAAGCTCTATGGCGGCAGCGGCAACGACAAGCTCTACGGCAACGACGGCAACGACTATCTCCAGGGCGACAGTGGCAACGACACTCTCAGGGGCGGCGACGGCAAGGACACCATGAAGGGTGGCAAAGGTGTCGACGTGCTGAGGGGGGAAGACGGCAACGACATCATCGAAAGCGGCAATGACGGTCGCTCGGTCGGCCAGGAGGACCGCTGCTATGGCGGGGCGGGGTCGGACACCTTCGTCTACAACAGCGACGCCGGCCGCGACTGGATCATGGACTTCCAGGACGACGTCGACACCTTGAAGATCGACAAGGATTTCTTCCACAATATCAATACGCTTTCCGGCGGCGCGGTCACCTACCAGAACATGACCGTGAACGACATGCTGACCTATTTCGCCAAGAGCTCGGGTGGCGATTCCGAAATCGACCTTTCGGGCGGGAACTTCGACGGCGATCGGACGATCCTGCTCAAGGGAATCGGTAACGCCTTCGACCTTGCCAACGACATCGTCTTCATCTGAGCGGGGCGATCGAGCGAGAGCACGTGCCGGAGCAGGTCGAGGCCCGCTCCGGCCTGCCGCCGTCCCGGTGCACCCGACGCATCGGGACGGCGTTTGCGCAACGAGGTGAGGGAGAGCCCGCTCCCGCCGGGCGCAGGGCAACGCAGGCCTGAACCATGGCAACCGAGCAACGGCGTCGAGCGGATGCTCGGGCTCGCCGGCGGCGACAACCCCTACGGCAATGCCGGATGGCAAGGCCGACCGGGATGGGAGCGGATCGACGGCGGCGAATTTGCTCTGACGCCTCGTTCAGGGGTCTGATTGACGCTCTCGATGCGCGCGCGGACGCTGGAAAGCGAGAGGCTCGCTCGCCGATTTGGCCCCACCGGTCGGTCAAGACCGTCGCGTCGGGCGCGCGACTGGGCTATTGAGGTGGCGATCTCCCCCGCCCTCCAACAGCTATCGGGCAAAGCCATCCCGTGTGGACCCGCATCATCCCGTTCGTGTTCGTCGTCCTTTGGGCGACCGGCTTCATCTTCTCCAAGATCGTCGCCAGCGACGCCGAGCCGTTCACCTTCCTCGTCCTGCGCTTCGGACTGACCGCTGCGATCCTCGGGACGGTCGCGCTCCTTCTCAAGCTCGACTGGCCGGGCCGGCGGGCAGCAATGCACGCCACCGTCGCCGGGGCGCTGATCCACGGCGTCTATCTCGGGCCGATCTTCTGGGCGATCTCGCGGGGCATGTCGTCGGGCATCGCGGCGCTCATCGTCAGCACCCAGCCGATCCTGACGGCGATGATCGTGCCGAGGCTGATCGGCGAGCGGGTCGGACTTCGGCACTGGGCGGGGCTGATGATCGGGCTCGCCGGAGTCGTCCTCGTTCTGCTGCCGAAATTCGAGGCCGGCACGGCGGATGCCGATCCGGTGACCGTCGCCGCATCGGTCATCGCGCTCCTCGGCATCACGTTCGGCCAGATCTACCAGAAGCGCTTTGCGACCGATCTCGATCTCAGAACCGGCGGGGCCTGGCAGTTCCTCGGCGCCTTCGTGCTGATGGCGCTGTGCGCACTCCTGTTCGAGGACTGGCGGATCAGGTGGACGGGCGAGCTCGTCTTCGCCCTCGCCTGGCTGGTCTTCGTCATGTCGATCGGTGCGGTGACGCTGCTCATGATCATGATCCGGGAAGGAGCGATCTCGCAGGTGGCCGCCTGTTTCTTCCTGGTGCCGCCGGTCACCGCCCTCATGGCCTATGGCCTGTTCGGCGAGCGGCTCGACGGGTTGCAGATCCTCGGCATGGCGCTGACCTCGGCCGGGGTCCTGATCACCGGACGGGCCTCGGCGGCAGCCGTGCCCAAAGTGGCACTGGCCAAGGGTACACCGGCCGAGGGTGCACCGGCATCGGTGATTGACCGAACGCCTCATGGACGCTGACGGCGGCATCGACCTATGATCCGGCCGCGGTGCCGGCTGCCCGGCCGGCAGATTTCCAGCGACCTCCCGCCGGCACCGCCACCGGCCCGCCCTCGTTCAAGCGTCATGCTGCTCGGCCACATTCGACGACCCGTCGGCGGGCATGCCGCCCTACCTGTTCATTTCCTGCCCGAGCCCCTCATCATGGCCAGCGAAATCGGGACCCTCATCCGATCGCTCGAATCCTCGAGGTCCAAGCTCGAAGCCGAGCTGAAGCGCAACGAGGCCTATCGCGCGCTCGATCAGCTCGAGCAGCGCGAGGCGGCGGGAAAGCCGCTCCTCACCGTCTCCGGCACCGGGCTGCGGGCCAAGCTCGAGACCGAGCTTCGCGACGAGCCGCTCTATGTCGCCAAACGCAAGATCGACGAGGCGCTGCGCCTGCTGAACGGCCAGCGTGCGACGGACGATGCAAGCTCGGGGACGGCGGCTGCGATCGCCTCGGCGGTTGCTGCCGCGTTGCCGGCGGTGTCGGCCGGGAGGGACGCCGGGGACACCATGGCCGAAGCCGTGCCCCAGGCCGAAGCGGGCGGAGTGGCGGTGGCGGCCGGGTCGGCGGCCATCGCGGCGCATGCGGGTGCGGCCGGAGTGGCCGAGGCGGTGGTCGGCGACGAGATCGAGGCCACAAGCCCGGCCACTGGTGCCGCCATTGCCGACGTGCCGACAGCCGAGGCAACTGATCCGGTCGAGACCAGCGATTCGCGGATCGAGCCGACAGCCGGTCGCGGACTTGCCGACGCGGCATCGCGGGCGGATCTTGCCCGGATCGCCGATCAGGCGGTCGCGGCGGCGCTGGCGACGCTCGCGGCAGGTGGTGCGCCGATGCGCCCTGCCGGGAGCTCGGAGGACCGAGGCGATCGGCCGGTCGAGGCCGACACCGCCGCTTCGGAGACGATCGAGCCGGTGGCGGAGCCAGAGGTACCGCCAGTCGCGGCGGCCGAGCCGACGACCGGGGACGCGGCCGTGACCGCTGCCGAGGGGGCGAGTGCGGCGGCCGTGGCCGCCGAGGCGGTGCCGGCGGATCTCGACCGGCCGGCCGAGCCCGTCGTCACCAGCGACCCGATCAGGGCTGCGGCGCTGATGGCTGCGGGGGCCGCCGTGACTCTCACCCGGCCCGAGCGGGAGGCGGCGAGCGATGCCGTAGCCGAGGCTTCGGTGGTCGCAGAGCCCGCCAGCCCGACCGCCGAGACCGAGGATAGCATCAAGGCTCGGGCCGAAGCCGCGAAAGCCAGAGGCGCGGACCTGCTTGCCGCTGCCGCCGCATCGGTCGCCGAATGGGGCGTGGAGCGGAGCGAGGAGGTCGCCGCCCCAGCGCCGGAGGCGAGTGTTGACGGGGCAGCGCCGGTCGTGCCCGACCGGGAAGCCGCCGATCAGGCCGTGGCGCCTCTCACCGGTGGACGAGCGGAGACGATCGTGCCGCGATCCCTGGCCGTCGCCGCCGCCGTGCAGGTCTTCCAGGGCCGGGCGCCCGCGAGCGAGCCGCCGGTGCCCGCCGACCTCACCCTCATCGAGGGGATCGACGCGGCCCTCGTCGCCCGTCTCGAACTCGCCGGCGTCAAGACCTTCGCCGACATCGCCGGCTGGTCGGCCAGCGAAGCGCGGGCGATGTCGCATCATCTGGGGCTCGGCCGGCGCGTGCCGGCGGAGAACTGGATCGAGCAGGCTGCCATGCTGGCGGCGGGACGATGGACGGCGGCCGCGCGTCGCCGCCGGGCCGGCGTGACGATCACCCCGCTGAGGGATCAGCCGCTCGGCGCCATGCCGGCGGAGGAGGCGGCGCCGTCCGCAGCATCCGTGCAGTCGGCCGAGGCGTTGCCGTCGACGAGCGCGCCAGTTTCGGGCGCCGGGACCGCAGTCCGTCCCGCAGCCGAGCGCGATGCATTCAGCGAGGTCGAGGCCGCGGTCGCTGCGACGGTCGCCACGGCGGGGCGCATCGGCCGGGCGGATGTGCGGGCGACGGGCATTTCGGGAGAGGCGTCACCGGGCGCCGCAAGGGCCGCGACGGCCGCCGAGGCCAGCCCACCGGTCGAGGCCCCTTCCGGCGGCGTGTCGCGATCCGAGAGGCCGCGGAGACGGTCCGGCGGGAGGGTTCCGAGAGCGCGGCGACCGGTGAGCCGGCGCGGGCGAGGATCGTGATCGACGAGCTGCGCGGCAGTCTCGCCCAGGAACGCGCAGCTCTCGCCGAGACCTCGGGCAGGATCGAGGAAGCCGCGCGCCGCATGCTGACGGCACCGGAGCGGTCAGGGCTGGGCCACAAGGAGGAGGCCGAGCGGTCGGCCTATGGCATCCACGATTCGAGCCGCAGCCCGGAGGCGACGATCGAGATCCGGCCCAGCACCTCGGCGGCGCGGGTTGCCGATCCGGCGCGTCCGGCCGAAGTCGCCAGCCCGGCGAAGTCCGGGCCGGCCGCCCGACCGGCCGCCAGCGAGGCCGCGCGAGAAGAGCGGCAGGGCCTGTTCCGGCGGGTGGTGAAGGCGCTGACCGGCGGCCGCGACTGATCCGTCGAGCCGAGAGTGCCAGCCGGTCAGGAACGGCCGCCTTGCAGCGGCCGGCCGTGCTCAGTAGACGGCTTCACGGATGGCCGTGCAGCAGAAAGATTCGACCACGCGGCTGGCGGAAACGCCGGCGGTCGCAGGATGCTTTGAGGAAAGGTGACTGCCATGAAGCCGACGACGAGCCAGATCGACCTGATCGCCGACACTGCCGAAGCTCTCGAGGCGGCGGAGCGCGTGCTCGGTCATGCCCGCCTCGGTGTCGCCCGGCGGATCGAGGAGGCAGGCGGCATGGACCCGGCGCAGCACGCCGCCCACGGCCTCTCCTGGCTCGCGACCTATGTGGAGGCGCTGCGGCAGATCCGCGGCTGGGCGGTCCGTCTCGATGAGGCAGGACGGCTCGGCGCGCTCGAGCGGGCGATCCTGACGGCCGCCTATGGCGAGTATCTGGCGCAGATCGCCGGCGGCATCCCGATGAGCCAGGGCGAGATGGTGCGGCCGGGCCAGCTCGGCGTGCCGGCCGCAGAAATCCTCGCCTTGCACGAGGGGGCGGCCGGCCGCCTCGTCGCCGAGGGCACGAGCGAGCCCTTGAAGGCGACGATCGCCGGCTTCCTCGACGCCGATGCCGAGGTGGCGACCTTCGGTGAGACCGGGCAATCCGAGACGCTCGAGGAGTTTCGCGCCGGCATGCGCCGCTTCTCGGCCGCCGAGGTCCTGCCCAATGCCCATCAGTGGCATCTCACCAATTCCTACATTCCCCTCGAGGTGATCGGCGCGCTCGCCGAGCTCGGCGTGTTCGGCCTCACGATCCCCGAGGCGCATGGCGGCCTCGGGCTCGGCAAGGAATCGATGTGCGTCGTCTCGGAGGAGCTGTCGCGCGGCTATATCGGCGTCGGCTCGCTCGGCACGCGCTCGGAGATCGCCGCCGAGCTGATCCTCGCCGGCGGCACCGAGGCGCAGAAGGCCGAGTGGCTGCCACGGATCGCGTCGGGCGAGATCCTGCCGACCGCGGTCTTCACCGAGCCCAATACCGGCTCCGATCTCGCCTCGCTGAAGACCCGCGCCGTGCGCGAGGGCGACGTCTACCGGATCACCGGCCAGAAGACCTGGATCACCCATCCGGTGCGCGCCGACCTGATGACGCTGCTCGCGCGCACCAATCCCGACGAGAAGGGCTACAAGGGCCTCTCGATGTTCCTGGCGCCCAAGCCGCGCGGCAGCGATGCCGAGCCGTTTCCGGCCAAGGGCATGTCGGGCAGCGAAATCGAGGTACTCGGCTATCGCGGCATGAAGGAGTTCGAGATCTCCTTCGACGGCTTCGAGGTGCCGGCGGCGAACCTGCTCGGCGGCGTCGAGGGACAGGGCTTCAAGCAGCTCATGCAGACCTTCGAATCGGCCCGCATCCAGACCGCGGCCCGCGCCGTCGGCGTCGCCCAGTCGGCGCTCGATCTCGCCCTGCGCTATGCGAGCGACCGCATCCAGTTCGGCAAGCCGATCCTGAAATTCCCGCGCGTCGCCAACAAGCTCGCGATGATGGCGGTCGAGGTGATGATCGCCCGGCAGATCACCTATTTCGCCGCGCGCGAGAAGGATGCCGGGCGGCGCTGCGACCTGGAGGCCGGCATGGCGAAGCTGATCGCCGCGCGCATCGCCTGGGCGGCGGCCGACAATGCCGTGCAGATCCATGGCGGCAACGGCTTTGCGCAGGAATATCCGGTCTCGCGGGTGCTGTGCGACGCCCGCATCCTCAACATCTTCGAGGGCGCGGCCGAGATCCAGGCGCAGGTGATCGCCCGCCGCCTGCTCGAAGGAGCGAACTGAGGCTGCGGCCCGGACGAGACGACCCGACGCTCGACGACAGGCGTGAACGGTGCGGCGCGGACGCCGGCGCCCGGCCGCCGTCTGCTCGATTGACAAGTCTGGACATCACTGTCTAGCGTTGTGGTGGAAGCGGTTCCGCCGGACGCGGGCGCGGCCGAAGCGGGAGACACCGCCGGCCGAGACTCCTGCCATCCGACGAGGCACAGGGAGGACGCACCCCATGAAATCGCACTATCGGGCCGTGGTGATCGGTGGCGGCGTGGTCGGCGCCTCGGTGCTCTACCATCTGGCGAAGTTCGGCTGGCCGGATGTCGCGCTCATCGAGCGCAACGTGCTGACGGCGGGCTCGTCCTGGCACGCGGCGGGCGGTGTGCACGCGCTCAATGCCGATCCGAACATGGCGGCGCTCCAGGCCTATACGATCGACCTGCTCTCCGAGATCGAGCGCGAGAGCGGCCAGTCGATCGGCATGCATCTGACCGGCGGCGTCACCATCGCCTCGGCTCCGGCGCGCTGGGAGTGGCTGCAATCGGCCTATCGCATCTTCCAGACCATCGGCATCGAGGACTGCCACCTGATGACGCCGGAGGAGATCCGCAAGGTCTGCCCGATCATCAATACGGATGGCGTGATCGGCGGGCTCTGGGCGGATCGCGAGGGCTATGTCGACACCACCGGCACCGTGCACGCCTATGCCAAGGCCGCTCGCATGCGCGGCGCGGACGTGATCGAGCACAATCGGGTGCTGGAGCTCCATCGCAAGAACGACCTGTGGCAGGTGGTGACGGAGAAGGGCACGATCACCGCCGAGCATGTCGTCAACGCCGCCGGCTTGTGGGCAAAGCAGGTCGGGCGGATGGTCGGGCTCGAGCTGCCGGTCTCGCCGATGCAGCACCACTATCTGCTGACCGAGTCCATCCCCGAGATCGCCGCCATGGGATCCGACGAGATCCCGATGATGATCGACCTGGAGGGCTTCAGCTATATGCGGCAGGACCTCAAGGGGGTGCTGGTCGGCATCTACGAGGTCGACTACGCCCACTGGATGATGGACGGCGCGCCCTGGGAGTACGGCATCGAGCTCCTTCAGGAGGATGTCGACCGCATCTCGGACGAGCTCGGCCACGCCTTCCGCCGCTATCCATGCCTGGAGCGGACGGGCATCAAGAAATGGGTCAACGGCGCCTTCACCTTCTCGCCGGACGGCAATCCGCTCGTCGGACCGATCCACGGCATTCCCGGCTACTGGCTGGCCTGTGGCGTGATGGCGGGCTTCCTCCAGGGCGGCGGCGTCGGCAAGACGCTCGCCGAATGGATGATCCATGGCGAGCCCGAGACCGACGCCTACTCCATGGACATCGCGCGCTACGGCGAATTCGCCTCCAACAAGGAATATATCCGCCAGACCACCGGGCAGTTCTACTCGCGCCGGTTCGTGATGACCTATCCCAACGAGCAGCTCTGGGCGGGCCGGCCCCTGAAGACGGCGCCGGCCTACGACGCCATGACCGAGGCGGGCTGCCGTTGGGGTGCCTCGTGGGGCCTCGAGGTGCCGCTCTATTTCGCCCCCAAGGATTTCGTCGAGACGCCCTCGCTCAAGCGCTCGAATGCGTTCGAGCTCGTCGGCGAGGAATGCCGGGCGGTCAGGCGCGACGTCGGCCTCCTCGATATCTCGGGCTTCTCGCGCTACGAAGTGACGGGACCCGGCGCCGAGGACTGGCTCGCCCGGCTGATGGCGGGGCGGATGCCGAAGCCGGGCCAGGCGCGGCTCGCGCCCATGCTCGCCCCGAACGGCAAGCTGAAAGGCGATCTCACCGTCTTCAACTGGGGCGACGGCACCTTCTGGATCATGGGGTCGTACTATCTGCGGCAGTGGCACATGCGCTGGTTCCTCGACCACGGCGAGCCCGGCGTCACGGTGCGCGACATCTCCGACGCCGTCACCGGCTTCTCGCTCGCTGGGCCGAGGTCGCGCGAGCTGTTGGCGCGCGTCACCAATGCCGACGTGTCGGGCAAGGCCATGCCGTTCATGGCCTGCCGGGCGATGGATGTCGGGCTCATACGGGCCAAGGTCGGGCGGCTGTCGGTCGCCGGCGAACTCGGCTACGAGATCAACTGTCCGTCCACCGAGCACGCGACGCTCCGGCGCATCCTGCTCGAGGCGGGGCGCGATCTCGGGGTGCGGGAATACGGCTTCAATGCGCTGCTCAGCCTGCGGCTCGAGAAAAGCTTCGGCGTCTGGTCGACCGAGTTCCGCCAGGCCTATACGCCGCGCATGACCGGCATGGACCGCTTCATCGACTGGCAGAAGCCCGACTTCATCGGACGGGCGGCGGCACTCGCCGAGCGCGACGGGCCGGCACCAGCACAAATCCAGGCGACGATCGAGGTCGATGCGGTCGACGCGGATGCGAGCGGCTACGAGCCGGTCTCAGCCGGCGGCAAGCGCGTCGGCTTCGTGACCTCGGGCGGCTACGGCCACACCACCGGCAAGTCGCTCGCCATGGTGCTGATCGCGCCCGAGCATGCCCGGCCCGGCACCGAGCTCTCCGTCCATATCGTCGGCGTCGAGCGGACGGCGCGCGTCATCGCACCCTCGCCCTGCGATCCCGAAGGCCGGGCGATGCGCGCATGAGCGAAGCGGCCAGCAACCGGACGACGCGGGCGAGGCGCCGCCGAAGCGGCGAGGGCGGCGATGCTACGGCGGCGCGGCAGGTCGATTACCGCCGGCTGCGCAACCCGTTCCCGCCGGTCCCGGTGTTCAGCGAAGACCGGGTCGAGGCGATCCACGAGACCGCGCTCGGCATCCTCGAGGAGCTTGGGCTGAAAGTGCTGCTGCCCGAGGCGCGAAAGCGCTACCGGGCGGCCGGCGCCCTCGTCGACGAGGACAGCCAGATGGTGCGGATCGGACGCGACATCGTCGCGGCGGCGCTCGCCACGGCGCCACGGTCGATCCCGCTCGTCGCCGGCGATGCGGGCCGGAACCTCACGCTCGAGCTCGGCACCCTCACCTTCCAGACGGGAGCCGGCTCGCCGCATGCGACCGACACGGTGCGCGGCCGCCGGCCTTCGACGCTGTCCGACTATCGCGACCTGATAAGGCTCGCGCAGCACTTCGACGCCGTCCACATGCTGAATCCGACCGTCGAGGCGCAGGACGTGCCGCCCGCACTCCGGCACTATGCGGTGACGCAGACGCAGCTCGAGCTCTCCGACAAGCTCCCGTTCATCTATTCGCGGGGCACGCCGCAGGTGCGCGACGGCTTCGAGATGATCCGCATCGCGCGCGGCCTTACGCCCGAGGCGTTCGAGAGTGCGGTGCATTGCTCGACGATCATCAACACCAACTCGCCGCGCCAGCTCGACGTGCCGATGGCGCAGGGCCTCATCGATTTCGCCGCGGCCGGACAGCTCGCCATCGTGACGCCGTTCTGCATGATGGGCGCCATGGCACCGATCACGGTCGCCGGCGCGCTGACGCTCAGTCATGCCGAGGCGCTCGCCGCCATCACGCTGACGCAGATCGTCAAGCCAGGTGCGCCGGTGCTCTACGGCGCATTCGTCTCCAATGTCGACATGCGATCGGGTGCCCCCGCCTTCGGCACGCCCGAGCAGGTGAAGGCCAATCTCGGTGCCGGACAGCTCGCCCGGCGCATCGGGCTGCCGTGGCGGTGCGCGGCGGGCTCCGCGGCCAATCTCAACGACGTGCAGGCGGCGACCGAGACGCAGATGTCGGCCTGGGGCGCGCTGCTCGCCGGCTGCACGGTGATGATCCACGGGGCCGGCTGGCTCGAGGGCGGCCTCACCGTATCCTACGAGAAGCTCGTCACCGACATGGAGGTGCTGCAGACCTTCGCCGAGCTGTGCACGCCGACCGCTGCCGACGACGACGCGATCGCGCGCGATGCCATCGCCGAGGTGTCGCCGGGCGGCCATTTCTTCGCCGCCGCCCATACGATGTCGCGCTACCAGACCGCTTTCTATGAGCCGCTGGTCGCGGACTGGTCCAATTTCGGCACCTGGACGGAGCGCGGCGCCAAGGACGCGACGATACGGGCGCGCGAGATCTGGCAGGCGATCCTCGCCGGGCCGGAGCGCGACATGCTGGCCGCCGATCGCCGCGCCGCTCTCGACGCCTACGTCCGCAAGCGCACGGCCGAAGGCGGCGCACCGCCCGAGAGCTGAGCACCGGACTCATCCAGAGCCAGAGGGACGCGTGATGGCGCGAGCCGCGGCGAAAGTCGTCGCCCTGAAAAGCAATGCCAAGGTCTCGCGCGAGGACTGGCTGACCCATGCGCTCGATGCGCTCGTCTCGGATGGGGTGGAGGAAGTCAAGATCCTGCCGCTCGCCGAGCGGCTCGGCGTGTCGCGCTCGTCGTTCTACTGGTACTTCAAGAGCCGCAAGGCGCTGCTCGACGCACTCATCGCGCATTGGCAGGCGACGAACACGGAGGCCATCCTTGCGGCGGCCGACGAGCCGGCTTTGACCGTCACCGGCGCCGTGTCCAACCTGTTTGCCTGCTTCATCGATGCCGAGCGCTTCGATCCCCAGCTCGATTTCGCGGTCCGGGAGTGGTCGCGGCGCTCGGGGCCGGTGCGGCGCGTCGTCGACATCGCGGACGCGGCCCGGCTCGAGGCCATCACCCGCATGTTCGCACGCTACGACACGCACGGCATCGAGCCCGGCATCCGCGCGCGCATCCTCTACTACATGCAGATCGGTTATTACGCGCTCGAGCTCAACGAGCCGCTCGACGAGCGGATCGGCCGGGTGGCCGCCTATCTCGAGGGCTTCACCGGCCAGAAGCCAAGCGCCGAGGAGGTCGAGAAGCTCGTCCGCTTCTCGCGTCGCGGGGCATCCGGCTCCTGAGGTGCCGGCTCACGCCGTCGATGCGCCCGCCCCCGCGGGACGGCGGGTCAGCGTGCGCGAGACGGCATCGCGCCAGCCGGCGATCTTGCGGTCGCGCTCGCTGGCGCCCATCGCCGGCGTGAAGCGGCGCTCGCAGGACCAGCCGCGCGCGAATTCCTCAGGCGGGGGATAGAAGCCCACCTGCATGCCGGCGAGATAGGCCGCACCGAGCGCCGTCGTCTCCAGGACGGCCGGGCGGTCGACCGGCGCATCGAGAATGTCGGCGAGGCGCTGCATGGTCCAGTCGGAGGCGACCATGCCGCCATCGACGCGCAGCACCGTTCGTTCCGCGCCGGCCCAATCCGCGCGTATCGCCTCCAGAAGGTCGCGGGTCTGGTAGCAGACCGCCTCGAGCGCGGCACGGGCGAGTTCGGCCGGCCCGGTCGCCCGTGTCAGACCGTAGATCGCGCCGCGACATTCGGCATCCCAGTAGGGCGCTCCAAGGCCGGTGAAGGCCGGCACCAGATAGACGTCCTGGCCGGTGTCGGCCCGGGCCGCCAACTCGCCCGACTGGTCCGCCCGCGCGATCAGCCGAAGCCCGTCGCGCAGCCATTGCACGGCCGCCCCCGCGACGAAGATCGAGCCTTCGAGGGCGTAGGTCGGGCGACCGGCGAGCTGATAGGCGATCGTCGTCAGCAGGCGATTGCGCGAGGCGACGGGCGTGTCGCCGGTGTTGACGAGCGCGAAGCAGCCGGTGCCGTAGGTGGATTTCATCATGCCCGGCGAGAAACAGGCCTGACCGATCGTCGCCGCCTGCTGGTCGCCTGCGACCCCGGCGATCGCGACCGCACCGCCGAGAATGACCGGGTCGGTGGTCCCGAAGTCCGCGGCGCAATCCCGGACTTCGGGCAGGACGGCGGGCGGCACGCCGAGCAGCGCACACATCTCAGCCGACCAGGCGCCCTTGTGGATGTCATAGAGCAGGGTGCGGCTGGCATTGGTGGCATCGGTCGCGTGCACCCGTCCGCCGGTCAGGCGCCAGATGAGGAAGCTGTCGACGGTGCCGAAGGCGAGGCGTCCGGCCTCGGCGGCGGCGCGGGCACCGTCGATGCCGTCGATCAGCCAGGCGAGCTTGGTGCCGGAGAAATAGGGATCGAGCAGAAGCCCGGTCGCTCCGGTGACGGCCGCCTCGTGCCCGTCGGCCTTCAGGCGATGGCAGACATCGGCGGTGCGGCGATCCTGCCAGACGATGGCGCGATGGAGCGGCCGGCCGGTATCGCGGTCCCAGAGCAGTGTCGTCTCGCGCTGGTTGGTGATCCCGAGGGCGGCGATGTCGGAGGCCGCCGCGCCGGCCATGGTCATGGCCCGGCGGCAGGTCGCGACCACCGTCGTCCAGAGATCTTCTGCCTCGTGCTCGACCCAGCCCGAGTGCGGGAAATGCTGGGGAAACTCCTCCTGGGCGAGACCGGCGATCCGCATCTGCCGATCGAGCAGGACGGCCCGGCTCGAGGTCGTGCCCTGATCGATGGCGAGCACATAGCGCGCGGTCATGTCCGCTCCTTTCTGTCTTCGGGCTCGGCGAGGATCCCGCCGAGGCTCGTCTCCAGCCAATCCCGGAGCGCCTGGCGCTCGTCCTCCTTCAGCCGCAGCCCGAGCTTGCTGCGCCGCCAGAGGACATCGTCTGCGTTGCGCGCCCATTCGTAGCGGACGAGATAGGTCACCTCCCGCTCGGTGAGGCCGGCACCGAAATCGCGGCCGAGATCCGCAACGCGCCTGGCGCCTGCGAGCAGCTTGCGGCCCTGCGTGCCATAGCTGCGGGCGAGGCGCCGGGCGGTCGCGGCGTCGAGACCGACACAGTCGCGCATCAGCTCATCCGCCAGCCGGGCGGTGCCGCCGATCTCGAAGTCGCCGCCCGGCAGCGTCGCGCCGACCGTCCAGGCAGGTCCGATCCGGGCGAACTCGTCCGCCAGCCTGTCGACCGCCTCCTCGGCGAGATGGCGATAGGTCGTGATCTTGCCGCCGAAGACGTTGAGGAGGCGCGGTGCACCTCGCCCGCCTTCCAGCGCCAGCACATAATCGCGCGTCGCCTCCTGCGCGGATGCGGTGCCGTCGTCATAGAGCGGGCGGACGCCCGCATAGGTCCAGACCACGTCCTCGGGCGCGACAGGCTTCTCGAAATACGCGCTGACGGCGCGACACAGATAGGCGACCTCGTCCCCGCTGATGCGGGCCGTCGAGGGATCGCCCGCGAAATCGACATCGGTGGTGCCGATCAGCGTGAACTCACCCTCGTAGGGGATGGCGAAGACGATGCGGCGGTCGGCGTTCTGGAAGATGTAGGCCCGCTCGTGCTCGAAGAGGCGCGGCACGACGATGTGGCTGCCCTTGACGAGGCGGACCGGCGAGCGCTCGGCAGTCGCGGTGACGTGCTGGACAACCTCGCCGACCCATGGACCGGCGGCGTTGACGACGACGCGGGTTTCGACCGTCTGGTGCCCGCCGGAGGGGCCGCGCAAGTCGGCCTGCCAGACCCGGCCGACGCGCCGGCAGGCGGTCACCTCGGTCGCGACGCGGATCTCGGCGCCGCGGGCGCGGGCATCCATGGCGTTCAGCACGACGAGGCGGGCGTCGTCGACCCAGCAATCGGAATATTCAAAGCCCGATCGGAATTCCGGACGCAACGGCTCGCCGGCCGGATCGCGCGAGAGATCGAGTGCGCGCGAGCCCGGCAGGATCCTGCGGCCGCCGAGATGGTCGTAGAGGAAGAGGCCGAGGCGGATCATCCAGCGCGGACGCAGGCCGCCATGATGCGGCAGCACGAAGCGCAGCGGCCAGGCGATGTGCGGCGCCATGGCGAGCAGCACCTCGCGCTCGGCGAGCGCCTCGCGGACGAGGCGGAACTCGTAATGCTCGAGGTAGCGCAAACCGCCATGAATCAGCTTGGTGGAGGCGGAGGAGGTGCCGCTCGCAAGATCCGCCCGCTCGGCGAGCAGGACCTTCAGGCCACGGCCCGCCGCATCGCGGGCGATGCCGCAGCCATTGACACCGCCGCCGATCACCAGGATGTCGTACACCTTCGATCCCTCCACCTTGAGGCGTAGCCGGCCCGGCTTCTGCCACCACCCGGGCCACGCCCTGCTGGGCGATAGCGCGGCGGTTCGCCATCCGCAATCGCAAGCGGCAGCGCCCGCCACCGGCGTCCACCGCCGCGATGGCCGTCCTTCTCATAGACTACGCCTTTCCATCGCGGCACGGCGCGACAGCCTATCAGAAGGAGAAAGCCGTCCGGACAGCGTGCCTTGCGCCGGCTCCCGCCAAGCATAGCGCCTGCCCGGATCTGATCGAGTTTCCAGGAACATCAAGTCAAATCAAGAATAAATTCTGCCCGGTACCGACCTTCGCCGTTCATGCGCCGACAGATGATCGTCGGATACGATCATAGGAGGGATCGGACGGGCGGCGGCGCGGCCGGGAGTTCGACACCACCTTTTGGGCGATACACGAGTGGTGCACTGCACTCGCTCTCAAGACTGACTTGCCACAATGCGCAGAGTCCGCATAGTCTGACTGCATGGTGCGTGGGAGAGTTTGGCGTGCGCACCACTCGACAGGGGCGCACGCGGGTGCTGGTCCGGCCAAGGCAGCCGGACCTGATGGGAGGGGCAGACACTCCAGGTAAAGAAACTCGAGTCCGGCGGCGACGCGATCTGTCAGCCTTACCGGACTGGTCGAACGAGAGCGGGGACAGCTCCAAATCGGAGCATGGGGCAAGTAGATGCTCGTATCCGCAAATGGGCCTCGTGCCGGCGACGGCAACAGGCTCCCGCTCGACGACCGGAGCTTACATGGAGCATTTCAATGCCCGACTTGCGGAACACACCGAGCGTGGTCGTCGTGGATTCGCTCCGCCTCAGACGTGGGGGGATCATCAGCTTCCTCAACGACTGGGCGGCAAGCCAGGGCTTGCAGATCGAGGGCTTCTCGCCGTCGGGTCTGCCGGCAGAATTCGAGGAGCAGCCAGGCACGCGGCTCGTGATCGTGTCGATCGGTGACCAGCCCGTCAGCGATCCGGCCATCGCGAGCGTCCTGCGCAATCTGCTCTCGCTCATCAGCGATGCGCCGCTCGTTCTTTGGAGCGACAATGACGATGCCGAGCAGGTGGTCGAGGCTTTCCACATCGGCGTCACCGGCTTCCTGCCGACCAGCATGGATCCCGAAATCGCGGTCCATGCGCTCAGCTTCATCCTGAAGGGCGGCACGTTCTTCCCGGCAACGGCGCTGCTCGCCATGCCCGACCTCTCCGGCGAGCGCGAACAGGAGCCGCCCCGCCGGCGCAGCACGCGCGCGCTGCGGGACGACACGCCGCGCCACAGCCTGACGGACCGGCAGCGGGATGTCGTCTGCCTGTTGCGCCAGGGATTGCCGAACAAGCTCATCGCCCGCCAGCTCGAGATGACCGAGGCGACGGTCAAGGTCCATGTCCGTCACATCATGCGCAAGCTCGGCGCGGCGAACCGAACCCAGGCGGCGCTGCTGTCGTCGCAAGGGCAGGAGAGCGCCGAGACAGGCGAGACGGAGGGTGGCGACAGCACGCCGCCCATGGCAACCGGCAGCAGCACGCACATCCAGCGACATCTGCGTGTCGGCATCGGCCCCTCCGCACCGCATTGAGCGGCGCGGCATGGCGGATCGCGAGCGGTGCCGGCGGCGCGGCGCCGCTCGCCGTCGCAACCGGGACGGAGCTTCGGTTCCCGATCGCCAGGATACACATGATCGCCAGTTTGGTCATGCCGGAGGCAGTCATCCTTGCCGGCGATACCACCCTATGCGCGCGGGGGGCCCCGATGCTCAGCCGTTCGGCCAATCCCCGCCTCGACACCCCAAGCAATGGATATCTCGGTCGACACCGAAAGCGGTATGCGGGATCGAGACGACGGATCGCCTACCGCGAAAGCATGGCGTAGGTGAGCCCAAACGACTGACGACACGATGCGACCGGTGTCGATGCTACCACTTCGCACTAGGCTGACGATCACCGTCATTCAGCCGACGGCACGCCCACGGCACCCCATCGCCAGGCGTCCCGCAAGGAGTATGTGATGCCCATCAGGACACGGAGCCCGATCGAGCCTCCGCAATACACGCCGCCGGAGTTCCCGTATTTCCGCCCACCCGTAGAGTCCGAGCCCACCGGGCCCGAAAATGTGAGCCATCTGCAGATGGAGCTGCTGGGCAACGCCGATGCCGTCGGCGTCGACACATTCGCCAAGGGCGATGCTCAGGGGCATATCGACGAGATGGGCAGTGTGGCGATCGGCTATGGCCTCGTCGAATTCGCCTCCTATGCGTCGGCCTCGGACGGCGGTCCGGTGTTCGCGGCGGCGATGACAGAGGCGAGTGCGACGGGCGCGGACTTCATCTTCAGTTGGACGACGAATGCGAACGGCACACAGAACATCGACGGCACGGAGATCGCCGTTTCGGTGTCGCGCACCTATCTGATCGCGATCGACATCGAGACATGGGAGCCCCGTCACGGCCCCATCCACGTGGCATACGAGACCGAGCACGAGATCACGCATCTGCCGGCCTCGATCGACGAGGGGAACTTCGCCACCTTCGCCGCCGACGTCCTCGTCGAGGGCGAGGATACGTTCGTCGACATGGTGCTCTCGACACTTGCGATCGAGGATCAGCTCTCCACCGTCGGCGCCATCATCGATTTCGGCTTTCTCTGACCTGCGCCTGCATGCGCTCGTGCCGGTGCCGTCGAGGACATCCGGCCCGAGCGCAGACCTGCCGCCTCCCGTGACCTCATCCCGCCAGATCCACCGCGCAAGTCGGCCAAGCGCGTCCGAGCACGGCCCTGCTGTGAAAGTGCCGGCAGCGAGTTGGCCGCCCTCCAAGCCCGCCGATCGCGGCCTCTTCCGGCTTAACGCTTACGCATCCTGACGGAGCGCCTCATGCGGGCGCGGCGCATTCGGCGCATCCCTTCTTGGCCGCCTGTCGCAGGGGGGCGGCCGCCGCTAGACTCTCCACGAATGGACGCCGAGGGCCTCGCGATGACGCGGACCCGCGGCACGGGCGTGCGGCCCAGATGCCATCCACGCGCGTCCTGCCGGCGCCGACGGACGAGCGCCACAACGCACGCGACAGATGATCACCGAGCCATTGCAGAAGGAAACCACCGCGCCATGACCACATCATCCTCAATCGGCTATGGCCTGACGTTTTCCCAGAGCTCGGCCGGCCAGACGGCGAGCGGTGAGGAGGCGAGCCTCAGCGAAGACATGTCACTCGGCGTCGCCGTGGCAATCGGTGCGCCTGCCGACACGGGCGCGGACGCAGGCCTTGGCGCCCTCGCCTATGGCAATGCGACGGCGGTCGGGGTGGATACACTCGCCGTCGGTGCGTTCGAGGCGACGGCCGCCTTCGGCAGCGGCCCCGGCATCGCAAGCGCCTCGGCGAGCGGTGCGGCGGCGGCACTCGACACGGATGGCGGTGTTGCATTCGCCGCCGTCGATGTCGGCGCGGAGATCATGGGCGACTTCGACATCGTCATCTCGACATCGAGCACGCAGTCGGCCGTCCTGTCGGCAGGGAGCACGAGCTTCTGGTACGAGGCGGCCAGCACCAGCGTCACCGGCATTGCGATCGCCGATGGCGGAAGCAATGGCGGCGGCGACAGCGTGACACAGGACGACAGCGGCGCTCCCGGCCAAAGCGGGGATCCGCAGGCGGTGGCATTCGCGGGCGATCCGGAGCCGACGCCATGGCCGGGCGACTGCAGCGATGTCGATCTCGATTTCGAGGGCAATATCGCCATTGCGAGCGTCGGCGCCGAAGCGTTCGGAGCGGACAGCTATGCGAGCGCAAGCTTCGATGTGTTGTCGATCGAGGACAGCCTTTCGACCGTCGATGCGATCGTGATCGCGGAAGTCGCGCTGTGACGGCTGACTGGCCCGACGACGGCCGTGCGGCAACTCCGGATCGAGGGAGACGCGGGCATGCAGATCTCTTTTGTCTCGACACTGGAGGAACTCCCGGCGCTCGAGACGTCCTGGAACGCGCTTCATGCCGCCGACCCCGATGCGAGCCTCTTTCTCTCCTATGCCTGGATGCGCTGCTGGCTGGCCGGCCAGCCGCCCCGATGGTTCATTCTCGTCGCCCGCGACGAAGAGCGCGATGACATCGTCGGTCTGCTGCCGCTCCGGCTGCGAACACGCATCTCCAGATCGGGCGTCCTGCACAACGAGCTGACGGCGGCCGGGAGCCGCATGGCCGACTACACCGGGTTGCTCTGCCGACCCGCCTATGAGCGAAAGGTCATTCCGGCATTCGTCAACACCATTCTCGGACTCCCCTGGAAGCGGCTCGATCTGGAATGCCTTCGCATCGGGCCACAGCGTCTCAACTGCCTCGTCGCGCCGCTGCAGCGAGCCGGTCTCACCGTCCACTCGATGACGAGCACCAATCCCGACGGCGTGGACAATCTGGTGTGTCCGGTCGCGACACTTGCCGGCAGCTTCGAGAGCTACCTTTCGGGCCTCGGCTCGAGCACGCGCCAGAAGCTGCGGCGGCTGTTGCGCCGGCTCGACCAGGACGACAGGCTGGCGATCAGGCTGGCGGACGCGGAAACGGCGACGGAGGACATCGAGACGGTGCTCGCGCTCTGGCGCGCGCGATGGGAAACATTGAAGGGTGCGCGGACCGGCTCGATCGTCCGGAACATGCGCATGCTGCTGCGGAGCGTCGCCGCGGACGGCATATTGTTCCTGCCCGTGCTCAGATACGAGGGCCGACCGGTCGGCGCGCTCGCGAGCATCGTCGATCGACGCAAGAAGTCGCTGCTCTTCTGGATCGCCGGACGCGACGAGCAGTTCCAGGAGCTGTCGTCCGGTCTCCTGCTCCATGCCGACAGCATCAGGCGGGCGATCGCCATGGGTCTTGGCACCTACGACTTCCTGCGCGGCAACGAGCCCTACAAATATCTCTTCGGTGCGCACGACGAGCAGATCCGGCATCTCGTCATCGAAAGAGGCGAAGCACGGCGGGAGGCAACGGGCCTGTTTGCCTGCACGATCCCCGATGCCCTCGCCATCGCCGATCGCCTGGCCGGTGCCAAGCGACATCGTGCAGCGCTTGGCGCCTACCGGCAGATCGCGGCGAGTGCACCCGATTGCATCGGAGCGTTGAAAGGCATGGCGCGGCTCATCGAGGCGGGCGGCGATGCGGCAGGCGCCGACCGGATCTGGCTGCGCGTCGCGACCCTCGCGAGCGATGATCCCGAAGCCATGCTGAAGCTCGCACGGATCGAGGAGCGTCGCGGACGACCGGGCGAAGCCATTGCCATCTATCGCCGCCTGATTGCGAGGTCTCCGCACCTGGCCATCGCCTGCGGCCGGCTCGGCGACGCCCTTGCATCGATGTGCGACTGGCCCGCCGCTGCCGACGCCTATCGAAAGGTCACGGAGCTGCGGCCAGACAGCCAGCATGCGCGCCTGATGCTCGGCAATGCTCAATTTCGCGCTGGTGAGCGGGCCGACGGCAAATCTGCCGAGCTCGTCGACATGAACCTTGCGGCCGCCGACCGGCTAATCGAGGAAGGGCGTGCGGACATCGCGGCAGGACATTTCCGCATGGCGCTGCTCATCGAGAAGCATTGCGTCGCCGCTCATATCGGCCTTGCCCGGATAGCCCGAAGCGAAGGCCGCGCCGAGAATGCACGGGCCCACCTGCATCATGCAGCACGCCTTGCGGGGGACAGCGGCACTGTCGCCGCCGAGATCGCCGGGCTGACGGGCGAGCAGTCCGCGCATCTCGCTTCGCGACGTCTGAAGGGCCGCGTGCGTGTCGCGCGGACACGACACTCCTGATCTGGCTACCCTCGTTGCCGGAGCGTAGCTCGCGTTCCATTTCGGCGCTGCCCTTCGTCACGTCATTCGAGCACGTTCCTGCTGCCCCTCTGCATCCCTTTGGCCCAACGGTGCTCCGACGCGGCGACGCTGCCAGCGCGCCGGTCCATTCGTCACTCATGAAGCCCTCGTGCATCCTGTCGGGCTGCTCAGGGGGCGGCGCGCAAGATCGCTCGATCGACGATCCAGGCGCGGGTCTTGCCGGACCGACCCCGCGTGATCTGCGCAGCTTACGGCATATGCGCTACCTCTTCCGGCCCTCAAATGTCGCACCGCGCATCCGGTACGAGGCTCATCAGTGTGACAGCACTGCACGTCCACTGCGTCCGACCACTCGGCTTATCTCCGCATCACCCTCGTCCATCGGAATGGCGTGCCTCGCGCAGCACGCACGTCATGGGCGGATGGTACTCGTCAATGCGTTGCATACCCCGTCTGCGCACTCGCGTTGCTGGCGCGGGGGCCGCTATGTTCTCGGTGACGGAAGCAGCCGTCGAAAGCCAGAGTGGAGTGTCTATCATGACAAACTGGAACTGGGACATGGGTAGCGATGTCGACTTCAGCAAGGACATCGACATCGACGTCGATTTCGACCAGAGCTTCGATACCGACATCAAGGTCGACAAGGATGTCGACATCAATGTCGATATCGATGTGAAGGCGGATGTCGAAGGCAACACCGCCGAGCTGACGTTCGACGTCGAAGCCGTCGGCAAGGACACCTACGCCCAGCTCGATTTCGTGGTTCTCACTGTCGAGGACGAGCTGTCGAGCATCAACGGCTATGCCGTGTCCGCCGTTGGCTGATGCCCTGGCACGCCTTGCCGCCGGCGATCAATCGATCGCCGGCGGCATTGTCGGTTCGAGTTTTCCGATTTCCCTCCCCGCCTTCCGCTGTCGCCGCTGATCAGGCACCACTCCAATCGCACCGCCATCCTCCGATCTCGTGGGTTCGATGCGCATGCGCCTCGGATTTGCTCTGCTCCACCTTGCAACCTGCTGCGAAGGTGGTCGCATCTGCGCGACACGCGACACTTGCCGCTACCTCTTGCATGTCCTGCGACACACGCAAGCTGTGCCCTGACATCTTGCGATGTCGCGCCTGCCGGACGGGCATGCCTGGTCGATACACATGCACAATGGTCGGTGTCTTGAGGTGAACGCCCGAAGGCTTAGGCCCGGGCACCACCCTCCGCCCCAAGGTCTATGGCCGTCTGCGTCCTACGGCCCGACCGCGCGGGGAGCTATCGTTGCCGCAGTGAGATCGATGGCGGCCCCGCCGAGGCAAGGCTGCCGAAACCGCGCCACAGGCAGCGCCCGCAATGGCGCTTCCGCTGTCGAGGAGCAATCGTGATGGCGACGACGACATACAATATCGGTCAGGGCTCGCTTCGCTCGAGCACGCTGACGGTCCGGGCCGCCGAGGAGTCGATCGTCTTCGGTGACAACCGCAACAATGTCATCACCATCTCCCCGAGATCCTCGGCCGGCGATCTCGGCGACGAGGTTCACGGCGGTGGCGGCAACGACGTCATCCGCGCGGCACGGACGGACGACCGCCTGTTCGGCGACGATGGCAACGACATCATCTACGGGGGCGACGGCAACGACCAGATCGAGGGCGGCAATGGCGACGACATCCTGCGTGGCGACGACGGAGACGACACGATCGAAGGTGGCAATGGCGAGGACGTGCTCTATGGCGGCGACGGCAACGACCAGCTCGCCGGCGGCGCGGACGACGACATCCTGGACGGCGGCAGCGGTGACGATGCGCTTGACGGCGGAACGGGCGCGGATACGCTGCTCGGCGGCTTCGGCAACGACACGATCAGTGGTGGCGACGGCGACGACCTGATCGTCGGCTCGTTCGGCAACGACACCATCTTGGGTGGCGCGGGCAACGACACGATCCAGGGTGGCGCCGAGGACGATCCGAACGATCCGGTCGACGACTACATCGACGGGGGCGATGGAGACGATCTCATCCTCGCCGAGTCGGGGAACGACGTCATCCTCGGCGGCGGCGGCAATGATACGATCTATGCCTCGACCGGTGCCGACCAGGTCGATGGCGGCGATGGCGACGACACGATCGACGGCGGCGGAGACAACGATGTGCTGCTCGGCGGCGCGGGCGATGATCTGATCCGCGCCGGCTCTGGCGACGACATGGTCGATGGCGGCAGCGGCAACGACCGGCTCGAAGGCAGCAACGGTGCCGACATTCTCCTCGGGGGCGACGGCGACGACATACTCGTCGGTGGCGACGGGGCGCGAGATGCCAACGGCGTGCTGATCGCCGGCGATACGCTCGACGGCGGTGATGGCTACGACATCGCGGACTATTCCGATTCGACCACACCGATCGGCTTCGATTTCTCCTCGCCCGACGCCGAGGGATATGTGACCGGCTTCGGCGGCACCGCACAGGGCGATCGCATTCGCAATATCGAGAGCATCATCGGCGGCGCGGCCGCGGACGTGCTGATCGGCGACGACAATGCCAACATCCTCAGCGGCGGAGGTGGCGACGACCAGATCGACGGGCGGGGTGGCGACGACATCCTGAGCGGCGGCGACGGCGCGGATCTGCTCATCGGCGGCGATGGCAATGATATCCTGATCGGCGGCGCCAACGGCGTCGATCCCGTGACGGGTGCGAATGTCGGCGACACGCTCGTGGGCGGCGCCGGTATCGATACGGTCGACTACTCGTCCTCGCCCGCATCCGATCCGGTCAGCGGTGCCGGCGTCACGGTCGGCCTTTCAGACGACCCCAATGCGGCGACGGTGGGCTCTGGCGGCGATGCCGAGGGCGACCTCATCGTCGGTGTCGAGAACATCATCGGTAGTGCCTTCAACGATACGTTGGTCGGCAATTCCGCGGCAAATGTGCTCGACGGTGGCGCGGGCAACGACCAGATCGACGGCAATGGCGGCGATGACACGCTGATCGGCGGCGCCGGTGTCAATCTGCTGATTGGCGATGCGGGCAACGATACCTTCATCGTCGGCGACGGCACGGACACGATGATCGGCGGCGCGGACTTCGATACGGCCGACTATTCGGGCGCGGCCGGCGGCATACTGATCCAGAGCGCGACGATCTCGGGCCAGCCCGGTCTCGCCGGAACGGCGGGCGAGGCGGCAGGCGACATCCTTCTCGACGTCGAGCGCGTGATCGGGACCGCCTATGGTGACGTGCTGATCGGCAACGCCCTTGCCAACACTTTCATCGCCGGTGCCGGCAATGATCTGTTGCGCGGCGGCGGCGGCGCAGACACGCTCGAGGGAGGCGTCGGGATCGATACGCTCGACTATACGGGCTCGGCCGCCGGGGTCACGGTCGTTCTGAGGGATGGCGGGCTTGCCGCGATCACACAGGATCGCGTGACGAGCGACGGCAATGACGACAGCGATGCCGCAGGAGACGTGGCGACCGGCTTCGAGAACGTCTACGGCTCCGCCTTCGCCGACTGGCTGCAGGGCAACTCGGACAACAATCTGTTGCGTGGCGCGGGCGGTGCCGACATCATCTTCGGCGGCGCCGGCATCGACACCGCCGACTACGCGACATCCGCGGCGGGCGTGTCGATCGCGATATCCGACAGCATGAGCTCGGGCCCGGCCGGTGTCGGCGGCGATGCGGCCGGCGATATCGTGCTCGCCGATGTCGAGAACCTGACGGGCTCCGCCTTCGCCGACTTCCTGCGTGGCAATCTGGCGGCCAATGTGCTCAATGGCGGCGCGGGCGACGACATTCTGCGGGGCGGCGCGGGTGCCGACACGCTGATCGGCGGTGACGGCATGGATCTCGCCGACTATTCGACCTCGTCGGCAGGCGTCTCGGTCTCGATCTCGGACAATCCCGGATCGGCACGGGTCGGGGTCGGCGGCGATGCCGAAGGCGATCTCATCCTCGGCGACATCGAAGGCTTCATCGGCTCGGCTTTCGCCGACAATCTGCGTGGCAATGTCGCCGCCAACCAACTGTTCGGCGGTGCCGGCAACGATGTCTTGCGCGGCGGCGGCGGCGCAGATCTGCTCGACGGTGGCGATGGCAGCGACATCGCCGACTACTCGACCTCGGCGAGCGGCGTCAGCGTGAACCTGACGACAGGTGCGGTGAGCGGTGGCGACGCGGCCGGCGACACGCTGACTTCGATCGAGGGGCTCATCGGCTCAAGCAATGGCGGGGATCTGCTCGTCGGCAACTCGCTCGACAACTATCTGCGCACCGGTCTCGACAATTCGACCGACCAACTGCGTGGCGGCAATGGCGCCGACTTCATCATCTCGGAAGGCGGCGGGCAGAACCAGCTCTATGGCGACGGCGTTACCGGCGAGGCCGCGGGCGATCCACCCGATGGCGAGGATACCTTCGTGATCCTTTCGGGATCGACCGGACAGACGATCATCTTCGACTACGACTTCAACGCCGATCCGGACATCGCCGACGATATCATCATTCCCTACTCGCCGGTCCTGCGCAGCGTCACGCTCGGCGGCCAGGCTGCGCTGATGCTGGATGGTCCGACGCACGACACTTTCGTGATGCTGAACGGCGTCAGTGTCTCGACCGCGGTGCCGATCCTCGCGCAGAATCTGACCATCGATCCGGGCTTCGTCGCCTAGTGGAGCGAGTTTGACACTCGAGCCCTGTTGCCGTGTCGTGCGTTCTCAAGTGTCGAATTCGGAAGCTCGACCGGGATCGTAAGTCTTCTAGCGGTTCTCATGGTTCCGGCATCTGCTCGCGCGCGTTCTGAAAGGGCAGGCAAATGTCGGAACCGAGCCGCTAGAGCAAGCCCGACTGGATTGGCGTCGGCTCGCCGATGTCGGGCATGCTCCAACTCGCATTGCAGGACCTGGCACGCGCACTCGATGCACGCGCAGTTGCGTGTGCATCGCAGTCGATCCGGCTCTTGGCCGAGAGCCCCCGAACGGCGCGCAGATGCGTGCCTGCGCCATCTGAAAGCGGCCCCCTCAAACTCGTGATGCGGAGCGATGGGACATGGCAGTTTCAAGGACCGCAAGGAAGACCGACAGCCCTCCCTCGGAGCTCGAGCAGATCATCAGACGCTGCCGCATCGGCTTTGCCACCGTCGCGGTATTCAGCGCGGTGATCAACATCCTGATGCTCACCCAACCGCTCTACATGCTGCAGGTCTATAGTCGCGTCCTGACGACGGGGCACTACGAGACACTCATTGCGCTGACTGTCATCGCCGCCGTGGCGATCGCGACGCTCTGCGTGCTCGACGGTCTGCGCTCGTCGGTGACCATCCGGATCGGCGCCTGGTTCAATGACCGCATGGGGCCGCTGCTGATCGCCTCGAGCGTCCGGGCGGAGCTCGCCGGTCGCGGCTTCGGCGCGCAGCCGATCCGCGATCTCGCCCAGATCCAGAACTTCATCTCCACCCAGGGCCTCAGCGTGTTCTTCGACCTGCCCTGGGTGCCACTCTACCTTCTGCTCATCTGGATGCTCCATCCGCTGCTGGGCGCGACGGCTACGGCATCGGCCATCACGTTGCTCGCGCTCGGCGTGCTCAACGAACTGGCGACACGCACGGCCAACGATAGCGCCAGCGCCCGCCAGATCGAGGCTGCGCAACAGGCGGACCGGACGGTGCGCAACGCCGAAGCGGTGACGGCCATGGCCATGCTGCCGGCGATGATCACCCGCTGGTACCGTGCGCACCGGTTGGCGCTCGCAGCGTCGCGACGCGCCGGAGAGACCGGTGCCCTCCTGATCGCAGCGACGAAGTTCGTGCGCCTATTCGTGCAGATCGCCATGCTCGGCCTCGGCGCGATGCTGGTGATCCGCGGCGCGCTGACGCCAGGCGCGATGATCGCCGGCTCCATCCTGCTCGGTCGGGCGCTGGCGCCGGTCGAGGTGGCAATCACCGCCTGGCGGAACTTCAGCGGCTCGCGCATCGCCTACCGGCGTCTCGAAGCGCTGCTCTCGCGATATCCGCCCATCGAGCCTCGCATGCCGCTGCCGGCACCGACCGGTCGCGTGACGGTCGAGCGGCTGACGCATGTCGCCGAGAGCGGCGCGACCATCCTCAGAGGCGTCAGCTTCTCGGTGGAGCCCGGCGAGATGGTCGCGGTGATCGGCCCTTCGGGTGCCGGGAAGAGCTCGCTTTGCCGGCTTCTGGTCGGCCTCTACGAGCCGGCCGCGGGCAGGGTGCGCATCGATGGCTCGGAAATCGGCCACTGGGACCGGCTGCAGATCGGCCAGCACGTCGGCTATCTGCCACAGGATGTCGAGCTGTTCGCCGGAACGGTGCGCGAGAACATCGCTCGCATGGACATCGGCGAAAGCGCCGGTGTCGTCGAGGCGGCGATGCTCGCGCAAGCGCACGACCTCATCCAGAAGCTGTCGGATGGCTACGAGACCGAGATCGGCGACCACGGATTGCGGCTCTCGGGCGGACAGCGGCAGCGCATCGGCCTGGCGCGCGCAATCTACGGCAATCCGCGCGTGCTGGTGCTCGACGAGCCCAACTCCAGCCTCGATCAGGCGGGCGAGGCCGGTCTCGTGGCGGCGCTCGGCGAGATCAAGGAGCGCGGCACGGCGATCGTCGTCGTCGGCCATCGCCCATCGACGCTGGCGCAGGCCGACAAGATCCTTCTGCTGCGGGACGGCCGCGTCGAGATCTTCGGCCCGCGCGACGAGGTGATGAAGCGCATGCGCGAGGCGTCGGTCGCGGCGGCACGGAAGTCGCCCGCGGTGCGCGACACGCAGCCGGACGAGAGCGGCGCCGACGAGAAGCGCGTGGCGGCAGGCTGAGCGTCGCTTGCCGTGCCTGAACGAGAGCCCTGAAGGGAGACCGACATGGATGGATCCCGGCATTTGAGCGCCTATCGCGGCGATATGCGGCTGGTGGGCGAGGAGCAGCACTGGCCCGATGACGGCGAGCTCGCGAGCGTATTGTCGCGACCTGCCCGGTGGGGTTGGCTGATCACCGCCGTCCTCGTGCTCGGCTTCGGCGGATGGGCCGCCACCGTGCGGCTCTCGGGTGGCGCCGTGGCGCCGGGCATCATCAGTCCGGAGGGTAGCCGGCGAACGGTGCAGCACCTGGAGGGCGGCATCATCGCGCGCCTCATGGTGCGCGACGGCGACGAGGTGACGAAAGGCCAGCCGCTCGTCGAGATGCAGAGCCTGGAGGCGCGCGCGACGCATGATTCGCTCGTGAAGCAGCATCGCATGCTCCGCCTCATGGTGCTGCGGCTGACCGGCGAGCGGACCGGCTTCACGACGCTGCCGCTTCCCTCCGACATGCCGGCCGACGACCCGGCCGTCATCGAGGCACTGTCGGGTCAGCAAGGGCTGATGGATGCGCGATGGCGCGCCTATCACAAGCGGCACGACATCGTGGCCGACCGGATCGACCAGCTCAAGGAGCAGATCCGCGGCTACGAGGCGCAGGAGGCGAGTACGGAGCGGCAGCTCGCGCTCATCGCCGACGAGCTGCAAAGCAAGCGCGCGCTCTTCAAGAAGGGGCTGACGACGAAGCCGGCGCTTCGCCAGCTCGAGCGCGCCGAGGCCGAGATCGAGGGACGGCGTGGCGAGTATCGCGCCTCGATCGCGCATGCGCGTGAGCAGATCGCCGAGGCGCAGATGCAGGCGGAACTGCTCGAGGCCGAGCGCATCGACCAGATCGCCTCCGATCTCGAGAAGGCGAAGCTCGACCTGATGACGACCGAGGAGAGACTGCGCACGAGCGCCGATGTGCTGGCGCGGACATTGATCAGCGCGCCGGTCTCGGGCCGCATCGTGGAGCTGCGATACAAGACCGAGGGCGGCGTCGTTGCGCCGGGCGCGCCGATCATGGACATCGTTCCGGAGGAGGAGGTGCTGCTGATCGACGCCCGCATCGCGCCGGCCGACATCGACGTCATCCATGCGGGACTGGCGGCGCAGGTTCAGCTCACCGCCTATTCGTCGCGCACGACGCCGCGCGTCACCGGCACGGTGCGCTCGATCTCGGCCGACCGGCTGGTCGACGAGCGCACGGGCCAGGCCTATTTCCTGGCGCGCATCGAGGTGGACCGGGCCGACCTCGCGCGGATCGGCGAAACCGGACACCAGGTCGAATTGAAGCCCGGCATGGCGGCGGAAGTGCTGATCGTGACCGGCGAACGGACGCTCGTGCAATATGTCTTCGAGCCGTTCATGGACGCGCTGTGGCGCTCGTTCCGCGAAGTGTGACGAGGAGGGGCGACCGGCCGCAATGCTGGCGGGGACCGTCCAGTGCCAGGCCGGATGGCGGGCTGATGAGCGCCGTGAGGCGGGCGGATGGAAGCGTGCAGGCTCTCGTGAGTGCTTGGGCTGAGACTCGGCCGCCGTCAGCAGACTGGCCGGAAGCGAGACGGTGGCCCGAGCACAGGCCTCGAACAAAGTTGCGGCCCCGGCGTGAAAGCCCGGTCCATCACCCGGGCAGACACGCAAGGGCCGCAAGTCCCGAGGGCAGGATCCGGCGAGTGCTGCATTCGCCGGATCCCGCGCGACGGGGTTAGACGATGGTCATCACATTGCCAGCGAAGGTCGACGGTCCTCGAGCTACGAGACCAAGGAGTCTTCACGACGTTATCCTCGCCGTTCGACGTGAAGGTTGCGGAGTTCGGCTCCGCGGTCATGGACGAGGTAGGTCTTGCCGTACCGAACTAACCAGTGCCGATTGCCGGTCGGCACACCGACCGAGTTGATGCCTTGATCGAGGAAGTCCTGAACACCGCTGGCGGTGTCGGCAGTGGCTGACGGCAGCACCGAGAGGCGTCACGAGGGTCGGTGGCCCGCTCCGAAGTCGATCTTGTCGCCGATCTGCGCATCGACGTCGTCGAAGAGCGCCCGGACCGCAAGCGTGTGCCGATGTTGAACGTGTCGACGCCGGCCCCACCGTTGAGGAAGTCGGCTCCCGCTTTGCCATCCAGCGTGTCGTCGCCACTGCCGCCGTTCAGCGTGTCACTGCCGGCCGCACCGGTCAGCTCGTCGTCACCAGCGCCGGTAGTGAAGGTGACACCCGTTGCCAGAGCAGCCGTCGCGATGACTGCCCCTGCCGCACCAGTGCCCGTGACCCCGCTGGCATCGAGGGTCGCCAGAGCCGTGAGCGTGGAACCGGTGAAATCGACGCCCATGTCGCCCGACACCGTGACCGTCTTGGCGGCAGCGATGGTAAGTGCTGCGTCGAAGTTCGCCGCCGGCGCCGTCGCATCCGTGTCGTCGGTCGTGATGTTGATGGTCTCGACATCGGCGATCGTGATGCCGCCGACACTGAAGCCGTCGCCACCTTGAAGGCGAGGTTGACGACATCCGACGTTCCGGTTGCAACCTTGAGATCGATCGTTGATCCCCCGCATGCCGCCGTGAACGTGACGAGATTGGTCGCTGCCAGATGTCCAGATCGATAGGGCCATCGACGGTCACATTGCCGATATTGCCGAGATTGGCGAGATTGATTGTTTGGCCGGCTGCACCCGTCAGGTTGAGCGCCTCGAAATTGGTGATCGTCGTTCCGAGGGTCGCGGCCGCGGCAGTAGCCGCATCCATGGTCAGCGTGTCGGTCCCGGCACCGCCATCGATGCTACCGCCAACGCCAAGGGGCATTGCGTTCACGGTCACATTGTCATCGCCAGCGCCCATGCTCTGCGCCTTGGTGGTGGCGCCGAAGGTCACCGTGTCGGCCTGGCTCGAGCCGGTGAAGGCGACGTCGTTGGCGAGAGCAGCGGTGATCGTCACACCGCCGCCATTGCCGGAGGCGTTGACGGTCGCGTTGGCCGCGAGGGCGACGCTTACGCTTGCAAGCGTCAACTCCTGATCGCCCCCAGCGTGAGGCTGGTGGCAGCGCCGGCAACGACGTTGTCCAGCGTGTTGGCTGCGACCGTCGAGTTGATGGTCAGGCCAGTCGCGGTGGCGTCGGTGAGGTTGCCACCGGTCACCGTGTCGAGCGTCACGGCGAGATTGCGCGTGCCCGCTGCTGCGACGACCGTGGTGTCTTGGTTGGTGTCGGAGATCGCCAGCGACGTGAGGGCATCGCTGGTGATGGTCGCCGCACCGGTATGGCTTGCGATGCTGACGGTCGTAAGCGTGTCGGTCTCGTTCGCTCCGTCGGTAATGGTGACGCCATTCCCGGCTACCGTCGTCACCGATGTCGCGTTGCCGTCGGTCTTGATGTTGATAAGGCCGGCGGCACCAGCCGTCGTCGCCGTCACGGTCTCCAGCCCGACGAAGGCGGACAGGTCTGCCTCGATCTTGCCGGACGTCGTGATGAGGTTGACGTTCTCGATCCCGGTGACAGAGCTCAACGCTGGTTGCGGATCGATGTCGATCGCTGCATTGTGTACGATCGACAGGGTGTCGTTGCCGGCGCCGCCGTCGAGCGTGTCGAGGGCGTTGAAGGTGCTCGCCGGATTGGCGACAAAGGTGTCGTCATTGGCGGTGCCGACGAGATTGTCGATGCCGGCCGTCAGGTTGAAGGTCGAGCCGGTGATCGGCGCGGTACCGTTGATGACGATCGTCACGGTCGCCGTGTCGGTGCCGCCATTGCCGTCCGAAATCTCGTAGGTGAAGCTGTCGGTGGCGACGGTGCCGACCGGAACGGTGCTGAACTTGCCGTTCGGATCGTAGCTGAAGGTGCCGTCGGCGTTCATGGTCACGCGGGCGCCGGAGGCGAGCGTGATGGTGCTGCCGATGACGCCGGCCTGGCCATCGACCATGGAGATCGACAGCGTGTCGCCGTCGAAGTCGCTGTCATTGGCGAGCACCGAGCCGAACACCGTGGCGCCGGCATCGGCGTCGATCGTGCCGGCCGTGTCGCTGACCGCGTCGGGGCCGTGATTGACCGTCAGGTCGATGGTCTTGTCGGCGAATTTCAGCTTTTCGACGCTGGTGAGCGTGTCGGTGCCGGTGGCATCGGCGACCGTCCAGGTCGTGCCGGAAACATGGGTGATCGTGTAGTTGGTCGAGAGGCCGGCATAGATCGCCGTGTCGGTGCCCGAGCCACCGTTGATCCTGTCGCTGCCGGCGCCGCCGGTGATCCTGTCATTGCCGGCATCGCCGTTGATGATGTCGTTGCCGCCGTCACCATACATGGTGTCGTTGCCGGTACCGCCGGACATCCGATCATTGCCGGTGCCGCCATACATGGTGTCGTTGCCGGCGCCGCCGTTCATCTTGTCGTTGCCGGCGCCGCCATACATGCGATCGTTGCCGCCAGCGCCGTTGATCGTGTCGTTGCCGCCGAGGCCATGCAGGATGTCGCTGGCGTTCGTGCCGAAGATCTTGTCACTCTTATTCGTGCCGATCTTCCTAACCATCTCGTCTCTCCTCACTCGTCACTACGTGACTGACCCAACAAGCGTCCCGTATTCGTCCATCGACGACGCTTTAGAACGCTCACCATCCTCAGCGCGCACCTAGAGAACTATGACGAAATATTTCGTCATTTCGCTCCACTGCCAGTTCTCTTGAATCGGATTGCTCGTGATTCTCGAGTCCATGAAGCGCGCGCTCGCGCCAATTCGACGCGCAGTTCATATACTCAGCTCGACCCATCATTTTATGTGGGACAACACGACTTCCGCCCCATGACCCCCTTTGGTTAATACAGAGCCATGACTGGAACGGCTACCAGATAACACTCGCCCCCACACTCTATATATTGTGGGGTTTCATGAGTTTTTGGTGAGACCATCGTCCGGCGACAGATCGAGTTGCAGCAACGCAACACCGCCGATCGCGAACGAGCTGGCGCGCGAGCTGAAGCGCGGGGCGATGTCGGGCATCAACCTGCGGTCGCCTCTTCGCAGAGCGGCACCGGCGGCCGCCTCGGGAGCAGGAGGGAGAGAGAGGCTTGCGCTCAGATGGAGCTGGCGTCTGCGCGCGAGGGCGCAGATCCGACGGGCCGGAACCTGCCGCCCTCAAGGCAACGCGACGCTCCAGACCGGCGCGGACGGATCGCTGCTCCGACCGCGCCGACGTCTCGCGAGTGGCGTCACCGGCACATGTTCAGGACGCAGCTCACGAGCTCGACCTGGGAAGCGCAATCCAAACGCCGGTTGATGTTGGAAAGGTGCCAGCGGACCGTGGCTATCTCACCACCATGCTGTTGCGTGAAGCCCTTTGGAGATCCGCCGCCGGCGATGAAGGAGGCGATCTTCGCCTCCGTCTCGGTGAAGCCCAGCATCTCGACGATCGTTCTCGGCGGGACGCGGGCGAAGCGGTCGCTGCGGCGCAACGAAACCTTCAGGTAGGCCGCCCGCTCCCCGCCGGCGCCGCCAAGCTCGGACGCCACCTGATGGAGGGGCGTGACCTTGACCGCATGGATCGCCTCCAGGTCCTTGCGGGACCGGCAGGGCGCACCAACAGGCTGACCGCTCGTCAAGGCGGCTGCGATGAGCTTCTCGAACTTGGAGGGCTCGACGAGACCGGGCAGACGCAGCCGCCCATCGGGCGCGCGCATCAGCAGGTCGCCGGCGGCGAACTCGGCCTCTGCCGCACCGTTATAGTAGAGCGTCGAGCAATCCGGCCCGATGATCACGGCGGCATGGCCGTCGGCCTCGAGAAGAGCCTTGACGATCCCCAGGCCGACCGAGAGCTCCAGGACGAGAGAGGCAAAGTCGAGGGCCTGAACCAGCCGCTCGCGGTGGACGGCGAGACAGCCGATCAGATCGGCCCAGACCGGGCCGTCAGCTCCGTTGCGGTGAACCGCAAGCTCCCCGTGAATCGGCCCGGCGCGGCTCGAGACGACGCAGGCCACGCCAGCCTCGCCGGCCTCGATCTTCGGCGCCGACGCGCCGCGCCCGTCCGCCGGGCCCGGCAGCCGCAGCATGCAGATCGGTGCGGCCTGACCATTCCGCCAGGTTACACAGGGCTCTATCTCCGGCAGCCAGCTGCGCAACCTCGCCATCAGCTGATGCCACATCTGCGGCATCTGCCGGGGCTCGAAGAGCTGCTCTATCTCAGAAGAAAGATCCAGATCCCTCGAGGGACCGGAAGGCTCGAATCCACGCACGCCCATCGACACTTACCCACCCCCCTTGTCAAACCCGCAGGGTTTGTTAAGCCAAGGTTTTGGGATCTCGCCTTCATTCTTAAGGCATGAGGTCGAACGATCCGCAGAATGAAAGTATATCAACTTTTCTCTGCGCGCAACCGTGATTTATACCTTGATACGCCGATCGATGAAAACAATCATTAGCGCGCGGAGCGATCGAAAAACCGCATCGGACTTGTCAACACGGAAAAATCCGTAAGGTGGCAAAACACTAGTGCCCCTAAGGCGGAAATGCTACCCATCATACAATTTGATGCGGTATTTTGTCGCATACGAAATTGCAACACTCTCTATTGATTGCCAAATATGTCGCGATGCGCCTGTCGATCGCCGAAGC
>JAWKWA010000017.1:0-87900 GCA_041397765.1 Hyphomicrobiaceae bacterium
TCAAGATCGCGCTCGCCGTGAAGCCGCACGCCGTCTGCCTCGTTCCCGAGAAGCGCGAGGAGCGCACGACCGAAGGCGGGCTCGACGTGGTCGGCGGTCACAACCACCTGCTGCCGATCGTCGGCCGGCTGAGCGAGGCCGGCATCCGCGTGTCGATGTTCATCGAGGCCGATCCGCGCGCGCTCGAGGGATCGCTGAAGCTCGGGGCGCCGGTCGTCGAATTGCACACCGGAGCCTGGTGCGAGCGGGTGGCGGAAGGCAAGAGCGAGGCCGCCGAGGCCGAGTTCGCACGGATCGTCGCGGCTGCCCGGCTCGCCCGCGAGATGGGGCTCGAGCCGCATGCCGGGCACGGCCTCGATTTCGCGACCGCCGAGCGCATCGCGGGGATCGCCGAGCTCGCCGAGCTCAATATCGGCCATTTCCTCATCGGCGAGGCGATCTTCACCGGCCTCGTCCCGGCCATCCACCGGATGCGCGAGGCGATGAACCGGGGCCGCGCGGCAGGGGCGCCCGGGGCATGATCATCGGCATCGGCAACGACCTCATCGACATCCGCCGCATCGAGGCGGCGATCGAGCGCTATGGCGAGCGCTTCCTCGATCGCATCTTCACCGAGGTCGAGCGGGCGAAGTCCGACCGGCGGGCGGCGCGGGCCGCCTCCTATGCCAAGCGCTTCGCGGCCAAGGAGGCCTGCGCCAAGGCGCTCGGCACCGGCCTTCGCAACGGCGTCTTCTGGCGCGACATGGGGGTCGTCAACCTGCCGTCGGGCAGGCCGACGCTGAAGCTCACCGGCGGTGCGCTCGCCCAACTGGCGCGCATCACGCCGCGGGGGCACGAGGCACGGATCGACCTGACCATCACCGACGACTTCCCGCTCGCTCAGGCAATCGTGATCATCTCGGGCGTGCCGACGAAGTCCGGCGATCGCTGATCGTCCGTGGCCGCGAGATGGCGGGGCGTGCGCATCGCCCTTGAATGTGGCCGCGGCGGCACGACATCGAGGGATGGGCCCGGCTGGCTCTACGACGGCTGCTGCCGGCGGGCGCGGATCGCCGCAGCGGGCGATTGGCCTTTCCGGCCGGGCGGCAAGGGAGTATAGGGACGCGTTCGCGGCGGCTGCCCCGTCAGCCTGCCGTGGTGGAGCGCGCGTCTTCCGCGTTCCCAATGGAAACGGGAGTTCTCAGCAGATGAACAGCGAGACCGGGCGGGCCAAGGCGCGCGACAGCGAGGCGTGGGACATCATCAAGGTGGTCCTGCACGCCATCCTGCTCGCGGTGGTGGTGCGGATTTTCCTGTTCCAGCCGTTCAACATCCCTTCGGGCTCGATGAAGGAGACGCTGCTGGTCGGCGACTATCTCTTCGTGTCGAAGTACAGCTACGGCTACAGCCGTTTCTCGTTCCCCTTCCAGATCATCCCGTTCTCGGGTCGAGTGCTCGAGGGCAAGCCCGAGCGTGGCGATGTGGCGGTGTTCCGTCTGCCGCGCGATACCTCGACAGACTATATCAAGCGCGTCATCGGCCTGCCGGGCGAGCGCATCCAGATGCTCGAGGGGGTGCTCTACATCAACGGCAAGGCGGTGCCGAAGGAGCCGGCGGGCACGTTCACCGACTATGACGAGCGCGGCCGGCCGGTGGTGATCGACCGCTACCAGGAGACGCTGCCGAACGGCGTCAAATACTACGTGCTCGATGCCGGTCGGACCTCCTACGACACGACGCGGGAGTTCGAGGTGCCGCCGGGGCACTATTTCATGATGGGTGACAACCGGGACAACTCGCAGGATTCGCGGGCGACCTCGGCGGTGGGCCCGGTGCCGATCGAGAATTTCATCGGCCGGGCGCAGATGATATTCTACTCGTCCGACGAGCGGTGGCACTGGTGGGAGATCTGGAAGGCGCCCTTCCATATCCGCTGGGACCGCTTCTTCCACATGGTCAGATGAGGCGCCGTGGCTTTCGATGAGACAAAGCTGAGCGTGCTCGAGAACCGGCTCGGCTACAGGTTCGAGGACCGGTCGCTGATCGCGCGGGCGCTGTTTCATTCGAGCGCGCGGGTCACCGACAAGGAGGACGAGGACAACGAGCACCTCGAGTTCCTCGGCGACCGGGTGCTCGGGCTCGTCGTCGCCGAGCTGATCTGCAAGCGCTACGACCGGGAGAGCGAGGGCGACATCGCGCGGCGGTTCAACCGGCTCGTGCGCAAGGAGGCCTGCGCCGCCATCGCCCGCGCCATCGATCTCGGCGACCATCTCGTGCTCAGCAGCGGCGAGGAGGAGAGCGGGGGGCGCGACAAGGACAACATCCTCGCCGACGCCTGCGAGGCAGTGATGGGGGCGATGTATCTCGACGGCGGTTTCGAGACGGCGCGCGGCGTGATCCGCCGGCACTGGACGAAGCTGATCGAGACCTGGAACTCGCGGCCGCCGATCCAAAGACCGCCCTGCAGGAATGGGTGCAGGGCCGGGGGCTGCGTCTGCCAGCCTATCGCGAGATCGGCCGGAGGGGCCGGCTCACCAGCCGCGCTTCACGACCGAGGTGGTGGTCGAGGGCGAGAAGCCGGCGGCGGGCGAGGGTCCGAGCAAGCGGGCGGCCGAGCAGGCGGCGGCGCTCGCCCTGTTGAGGCGGCTCGGCATCGTCGACGCGACCCCTTGAGCCGAGCCTCGATCGAGGCATCTCAGGTCGTTCGCGCACCGCCCGGGCCGGCTCTCTCCCGGAGAGACAGGTATCGCCGTCCTCGGGCCGCAGATGGGCCTTCGCAAATTCCAGGTCCGGTCGGACCCGATCAATCAGGCGCAGGCGGCGGATGACAGCCATGGACAGCACGGTCGAGGACGGCACCAGCGGCGAAGGCGGCAGCGGCCCGACTCGTGCGGGCTTTGCAGCCATCATCGGCGCGCCAAATGCGGGCAAGTCGACGCTGGTCAATCGCCTCGTCGGCGCCAAGGTGGCGATCGTCACCCACAAGGTCCAGACCACGCGCAGCCGGCTGCGCGGCATCGTCATGGTGGGCGCGACGCAGCTCGTGCTGGTCGACACGCCCGGCATCTTCCGGCCCAAGCGCCGCCTCGACCGGGCCATGGTCGATGCCGCCTGGAGCGAGGCCTCCGAGGCCGATGTCGTCGTGTTCCTGATCGATGCGGCGCGCGGCATCGACGAGGAGGCGGAGCGGGTGCTCGAGCGGCTCGTGCATCTGTCGCGACCGGTGGTGGTGGCGCTCAACAAGGTCGACCGGGTGCGCAAGGAGGGACTGCTCGATCTCGCCAAGGCGCTCGGCGAGCGGCTGCCGGATGCACGCATCTTCATGATCTCGGCGCTCGAGGGCTCGGGGGTCGAGGATCTCGCCGGCCACCTCGCCAGCCTGATGCCGGCCGGGCCCTGGCTCTATCCGGAGGACCAGATCGCGGATGCGCCCGAGCGTGTCATGGCGGCCGAGATCACGCGCGAGAAGCTGTTCCTCAGGCTCCACGACGAGTTGCCCTATGCCTCGACCGTCGAGACGACGGCGTGGAAGACATTGAAGGACGGTGCGGTCCGCATCGAGCAGACGATCTATGTCGAGCGCGACAGCCAGCGCCGCATCGCCATCGGCCACAAGGGCGAGACGGTGAAGACGATCTCCATGGAGGCGCGCAAGGAGATCGCCGAGATCCTCGGATGCGCGGTGCATCTGTTCCTGACCGTCAAGGTCAGGGAGCGCTGGGGAGAGGATCCCGAGATCTACGGCGATCTCGGGCTCGACTTCCCCAAGGACTGAGCGCGCGCCCACAAGGCTGGCGCCGGAGCGCGGGGGAAGCGGATGACGGAGGCAGGCGGCGCATGGAGTGGACGGACGAGGCGATCCTGCTCTCGGCGCGGCCGCACGGCGAGACGGCGTCGGTCGTCGAGCTGCTGACGCGCGCGCATGGCCGGCACGCCGGGCTCGTTCATGGCGGGCGCTCTCGGCGCCTCAGGCCGGTGCTGCAGACCGGCAATCATGTGGACGCGGAGTGGCGCGCCCGGCTCGCCGACCAGCTCGGCTTCTTCCGGCTCGAGCCGCGGCGGACCTATGCGGCCGAGGCGATGGACGATCCGCTGGCGCTGACGGGTCTGCAGGCGCTGGCGGCGATGGCGCGGCTCCTGCCCGAGCGCGATCCGCACCCGGCCCTCTTCGAGATCGCTCTCTTCGTGCTCGCCTATCTCGGCGACCGGTCGGTGTGGCCGGCCCTGCTCGCGCGCTTCGAGCTCGCCCTGCTCGACGAGCTCGGCTTCGGGCTCGACCTCAAGAGCTGTGCGGCGACGGGGAGCACCGAGGACCTCGCCTATGTCTCGCCGAAATCGGGGCGGGCGGTTTCGCGCGCGGCCGGGGAGCCCTATCGCGAGCGGCTGCTGCGCCTGCCGCCGCTGCTTCTTGGACGCGGCCCGACGGTCAAGGGCGATATCGGCGATGCGTTCCTGCTGACCGGCACATTCCTCGAGCGCCATGTGCTGGTTCCTCGCGGCCTCGCCAGTCCGGAGGTCAGGGCGCGGCTCGTGGCGATGCTGGCGGACTGGCCCGAAGTCCCGTCCAAGGGGGCGCTCGGTTGAACATGTGCCCGCGCGGCGGCGGGCAACGGCCGGGCATCGGCGCGTCAATGGGGGCAATCGGCACCCAGGCATCGGAATGCGGGAACCATGGCGGCGTGCTCCGGTTGAGCCTTCAGACGGACGTGGCCGGAAAATCGGGCCTCGATGGGGCGGCTGGGCGGCTTCCGCCAGTGGCGGCGGGCGCCCGGGACCGCTTCGCTCGAAACGGGCCGGACCGGCGCGCGGGGCTTACGCAGGGAGGAGACCTCCCATGGCGCGCGCGCGGTCTCAGGACCTCGTTCTCTTCATTACAATCCTAGCGACGGTGCTCGCTCTCGGAGGGGGGCTGGCGCATGCCTATGAGCTCGTCAACAAGATCGATCTGCCGCAGGATGCCTATTTCACCGTCCAGCAGATCTATTCCGGCTGGAACCGCTTCGCCTTCGTGCTCTCGGTGGAAGCGACCGGAATGCTCGTCACGATCTTCCTGTTCCGCACTGAGCCTGCCGTCCTGTGGCCGGCGGTCGCGGCGTTCCTGCTGTTGGTGCTCGCCCAGGCCGTCTTCTGGATGTTCACATTCCCCGCGAATGTGGCGACCCAGAACTGGACGGTGGCGCCGGCCGACTGGCAGTCGCTGCGTGCCCAATGGGAGTATTCGCATCTGGCGGGTGCCGCATTCCAGCTCCTCGCACTGGCTGCGCTCGTCGTCGCCGTTCTGCGGCGCGGCCGAGCCGTGGTGCGTCGCGACGGCATCGAGAGGAGCGACGCTTTCGAAGCCGGTGTGACGAGCAGACGGGGCGCCGGCGGTGCGGAGCTGCGTCGTGGCCGGGATTGACGCGTTGCTTGGGTGCGCTGGCGGTCGCGCCCGCGTCTCGGCGCGCGGTGATGGGGCCGGGCGATCGCGGCTGGACGCGCTTCCATCGGGAAAGTCCGGTGGTACGCTTCGGGCGGGCTGGCGGAGACGGAGGGATTCGAACCCTCGATACGCCTTTAGAGCGTATAACGGTTTAGCAAACCGCCGCCTTCAGCCACTCGGCCACGTCTCCGGACCGCACGCCTATAGCAACAAACGGGCGACCTGCAAAGGCACTGCGCGGCGACCGGCGATGGACGGGCGGCCGGCCGGCGGACCCGTTGCGATGCTAGGTCCTCCCCCTGCTTCCCATCGAGCCGGCGTCGCGTCATATTCGTTTGCTATCCGTCCTGCAAATGAGCCAGGGTGCTCGCACCGCAGCGTTTGCGATTGCGCTTGGCAGCCGCAACAGCCTCGGGCGAGGCGTGAGGTGACATCTGCCGGTTGAGACGCACCAGATCAGTCCTTGGCAGGCACTAAGCAGACGGATGCATGCCCGTAGCCGCGGCGCTCAGCCAAACCCGGTCGTAGATGAAGTACAACGAGTTCATTACCAAGCGGGAATTGCGGTCCTGGGGGTTCGATGTTCCCCCCGGGGAGGTCGCCGATCATCCGTTCGAGGCTGCGAGCATCGCGGCGCGCTATTTTCAGAAGGGTGCGACCCGTGTCGTGGTGAAGGCGCTCGACAGGTCGTTCCTGCCGCGGATGCTCGCGGCGACTGGCACCGCCGATGAGGCGAGACTGGCGAAGGCCCATGCCTCCAGGCTGCTCGGCATGGGTACCGGGCACGGGCGCGTCGCAGATGTCCTCGTCGAGCCGTTGATCGAGGTCGTCGCATCGGTCTATGTGGCGGTCAGGACCTCGGTCAGGCTCGGTCAACCGACCATTCTCGTCAGCCGGCGGCCCAATGTCCGCTTCGAGCAGGCGTCACGGGTGCTCGCCGATACGCCGAAGGCATTCGTCAGCATCCCGTTCGATATCCGCAAGCCAGCGGATGCCGAGGAGATCCGCTCGCAGCTTCCCGACCTTGCCGGTATCGATCCGGCGGCGCTGGCGGAGTTTCTCTGCAAGCTCGTCGGCTTCTACCTCGAATATGGCGCCCACAGCATCGAGATCAATCCGCTCGGCGTGACGGCCGGGGGGCGGCTCGTAGTGCTTGATGCGCGACTGGCGATCGACGCCAGCACGCTGCGTGGCCGGCCGCGTCTGGCACTCGAGGGGACAGGCGGGCCGCTCAGCGAGCGCGAGGCGAAGGCCCGCACGCTCGGCTTCAACTATCGCGAACTCGGCGGCGAGGTCGGGCTCATCGTGTCGGGTCAGGGGCTCGTCCCGGCGGCGAGCGACCTCATCCGTGGTGCCGGGGCATCGCCCGCAGGCGTGCTCGAGATGTACTCCGACAGCGAGCGGCGGGGGGGCGATGCCTTCGACATCGTCCACGACAATCCCCGCGTGCGCTCCTCGGTGGTGGCATTATGGGGCGCGGAGTCCCGGGTGGACCTCATCGTACGAGACATCGTGTCGGCGATGGCGCTCGGGCGCTCGGACGTGTCGGTCTGCTTCTGGGTGGAAGGTGCTGGCGCCCGTACGGCCCGGGCCTTCCTGAAGGATGCCTTGCAGCTTTGCATGCCCTCGCTGGAAGAGGCGGTCGGTCTCGCCGTACGCACCAACAGATGATCATCTCCCGCAAGACCCGTGTGATGGTGATCGGCTGCGACAGCGAGTTCGGCGGAGCCTGGGTCGACCTGATGGCCGATTATGGCACCAACATCGTCGCCTGGGTGACGTGCGGGGAGAGGAAGGGCGCCGAGAAGAGCGAGGGGCCGGCGAGGAAGGACGCGCCGAGCGGATATCGGGGCAGGAGGTTCGACAGCATCGCCGTCGCCGTCGCCGAGACGGAGCCGGAGGTCGCCTTCATCGATTGCGCCGCGACGAAGATGCGCCAGGCGGCGCTCGGGGCGATCCAGGCGCGGGTGCGCACTCTCGTCATTCATTCGTGCGGACTGCCGATGCACGACGTGATGTTCGTTCTGGCGATGGCGCGCGACGCCGGGATCCGCGTCTTCGGGCCCAACGAGGCCGGACTCGCCGTGCCGGGCGAGGCCGTGATCGGCTATTTTCCGGCCTATGACCACAGTCTGTTCGGGCCCGGTGGCATCGCCGTCATCACGCGCCTCCAGAGCGTGGCGGGTGCGGTGCTCGGCCATTTGCGCAGGGCCGGGCGCGGTGTGTCGAACTACATCGCGATCGGCGCCGATCCGCTGGTCGGCACCAGCATGGCCGAGGCCGCGGCCCTCATCGGCAAGGATGAGCGCATGCGGGCGATCCTGCTGGTCGGTGATACGCAGGGCCAGCAGGAGGAGCAGGCGGCGGAAGCGCTCGCCGGCCTCGGCCGGCCAGTCGTGAGCTATCTGGTCGGCGCGACGGGGGCGGGCAGGGAAGAGGCTTTCCAGCGCAAGCGCCGCGCGCTGGAATGGCACGGCATCACCGTCATCACCCAGCCGAGCGACGCGGTCGCGGCGCTGCGCGGCGTGCCGATGGGCGCCGGCTCCTGAGCGGGAAGGGCCGGGCGCGTCGGCGTCGCCCGGCCGCGCCGGCCTTGCGGGCCGTCTTCCCTCGCCGACGGCGCCGGTCGGTCCCGACGGCAATGGGCGACAGCCGGGGATGGACAATTCGCTGAACGCTTGTACAGTGACGTTCCGAAGAAGCCGGCCCTCCGCGGGCCGGCGCCACCCCGTATCGGAGCGTGACATGGACATCGACCTCGGCGCCGTCAGGACCTATGACAACCTGCACTGGCTGCATCCTTGGGAAGACATGTCGACGCCCGGCCAGCACAACCGGACGATCGTCACGCGCGGCGAGGGCATCCGCGTCTTCGACGAGACCGGGCGCGGGCTGATCGACGGGCCGGGCGGCATGTGGTGCGTGCAGGTCGGCTACGGCAACGAGGCGATCGCACTCGCCATCGCCGAGCAGGCGATGCGCATGCCCTACAACAATCCCTTCGCGCTCGCCAACGAGCCGGCGCCACTGCTCTCGCGCAAACTCGCCGAGATCGCGCCGGGCGATCTCGACCACGTCTTCCTGACGACGGGCGGCTCGACGGCGGTCGACAGCGCCATCCGCTTCGTCCACTTCCGCAACAACATCATCGGCCGGCCGCGGAAGAAGATCGTCATCGCGCGCGAGGGCGGCTATCACGGCTCGACCTATCTGACTGCCTCCATCTCGGGCAAGGTCGGCAACAAGCGCTTCTTCGATCACGAGCAGAACCTCGTCGATTTCGTGCCGCATGCCAATCCCTACCGGCGGCCGAAAGGCATGACGGTCGAGGCGTTCTGCGACGAGAAGGTGGGCGAGCTCGAGGCAAAGATCCTGGAGCTCGGGCCGGAGAACGTGGCGGCCTTCATCTCCGAGCCGATCCAGGCGTCGGGCGGCGTCATCGTCGCGCCGGAGGGCTATCTCAGGCGCTGCCAGGAGGTCTGCCGGAAATACGACGTGCTCTACATCTCCGACGAGGTGGTGACGGGGTTCGGCCGGCTCGGACATTTCTTCTCGTCGGGGCCGGTGTTCGGCCTCGAGCCGGACATCGTCACCACGGCCAAGGGCCTGACGTCGGGCTATCAGCCGCTCGGGGCGGCGATCATCTCCAAGCGTCTCGTTGCCGATGTCAGCGGCGAGAACGGCAAGGGGGCGTTCTTCACCAACGGCTACACCTATTCGGGTCATCCGGTCGCCTGCGCGGCGGCACTGAAGAACACCGAGATTTTCGAGAAGACCGATCTCAATGCCCATGTCCGCGCGGTCGCACCGCATTTCCAGGCGCGCATGGCGGCGCTCAAGGAGGTGCCGATCGTCGGCGACGTTCGCGGGATGGGGCTCGTCGGCTGCGTCGAGTGCGTGATCGGCGACCGCGATCCCGATCCCTTCGATCCCACGCACATGATCGGCGATCGCATCGACCGGCACTGCCAGGCGCTCGGCCTCCTGGTGCGTCCGATCCTCAACATGTGCGTGTTCTCGCCGCCCCTCGTCATCACGACGAGCGAGATCGACGAGATGTTCGACATCCTCGAGAAGGGGTTGAGGCTGACCATGGACGAGATGGTGCGCGAGGGGCTGTTCCGGGGCTGAGGACAGGTGCAGGACCGGGGCGCCCGGACACCATGGGCGACCCTACACTCGGAACGCCCTGGCAATCGGGGCGTCTCCGGTCCGGCGGGCGCGAGGATTGAGACAAGCTTTCGCGGCTGCGTGAACCGGTTGTTGTTCTTTGGCTGCTACTAGATGTTTTGCCGATCAGGCTAACAATCAGTTTTCAGCAAACACAACGCCGAGGGCTTCTTCACGATGGCCAACTTCAATGGCACCGCCAGGACGGATCGCTTTTTCGGCACAGCGCGCAACGATGTGATCCACGGCCGGGGCGGTCGCGATTTCGTCAGGGCCGGCGATGGCAACGACAAAATCTATGGCGACGACGACCGGGATTTCCTGTTCGGCGACAATGGCGACGACATCATTCGTGGCGGCAATGGCAACGACGTGCTCGACGGCTGCGCGGGCAACGACAAGGAATATGGCGACGCCGGCAACGATTCGATGTGGGGCGGCGGCGGCGACGACCTCCTGTCGGGGGGAGCGGGCAACGACCAGCTCACGGGCGACAAGGGCAACGACAATCTGCTCGGCGGCGCCGGTAACGACGTGCTGCGCGGCGGCACGGGCGACGACACGCTGAACGGGGGTTCGGGCAACGACACGCTGTTCGGCTGGGTCGGCCGCGAGACGCTGACGGGGGGCTCGGGGAAGGACGTGTTCCAGTTCCAGACCCTCGAGGATTCGAGCGCCCTGGCCGCCGATTTCATCACCGATTTCAAACGTGGCCAGGACCGCATCGATCTGCATCTGATCGATGCGAACACGGTGACGGACGGCCGCCAGGGCTTCCAGTTCATCGGCGCGCAGGCGTTCCACGGACTCGCCGGCGAGCTGCGCTACGAGCAGGTCGACGACACCGGCACCGCGAACGACCGCACCATCGTGCAGGGCGATGCCGACGGCGACGGCGCTGCCGATTTCCAGTTCGAGCTGAAAGGCTTGATCTCGCTCACGGGCGCCGATCTGGTGCTCTGAGGCAGGGCCCCAGGCTCAGGCGCCGACCTCGGCGATAGCGTGGAAGAAGGTGCCCGAGACATTGCCGCGGGCATGGCCGGTCGCGCCGAGGTCTTGGCCATAGGCATCGCGGCAGCGTGCGAGGCGGTCGGCCGGCGCCTCGCTCTCCGAGACGATCGAGGCATAGTGGAACTCGTGGCCGCGCACCCGCGCGCCCGGCCGGCCGAGCACGGAGCGGCCCTCGAGCACCGCCTCGCGATAGCCCAGGTGAAGACGGCGTGTCCGGAACGAGGTGGCGACGGGCAACAGCCCCGCCATGGCATGGCCGACGCCCTCGGCGTCCTCGAGCGTCTCGCCGAGCACCATGTAGCCGCCGCACTCGCCATGCACCGGATGGCGGGCCGCGAAACGGCGCAGGCCCTCGAGGAAGTGTCGGGCGCCGGCGATGCGCGCGGCATGGAGCTCGGGATAGCCGCCCGGCAGCCAGCAGGCATCGCAATCGGCGGGTGGCGGCTCGTCAGCCAAGGGCGAGAAAGGCACGATCTCGGCGCCCGCCTGCCGCCAGCCGAGCAGCACATGGGGATAGACGAAGGAAAAGGCGGCATCGTCGGCGAGGGCGATGCGCTGGCCGGGCGGAGGGATCGCGGGAGACATGGCGACCTCCGGCCGGGCCGGGTCCAAGGTCCGCATGGGCCCGGAGCAGAGCCGGAGCAGCCGGTCGAGGTCGAGGGAGCCCTCGATCAGGTCGGCGAGGCGATCGAGATGGGTCTCCAGCGCATCGGTCTCGCGCGCCTGCCGGAGGCCGAGATGGCGCTCGGGCAGGGAAAGCGAGGCCTCGCGCGGCACCGCCCCGATCACCACCTGTCCGACCGCCTCGACGGCATCGCGCACGAGGCGCAGATGGCGCTCGGAGCCGACGCGGTTCAAGACGACACCGCCGATGCGGATGCGCTGGTCGAAGCAGGCGGTGCCGAGGGCGATGGCGGCGGCCGACTGGGCCTGGCCGGTGACGTCGAGCACGAGCAGGACCGGCCAGCCGAGGCGGGCTGCCACATCGGCCGACGAGCCTGACCGTCCGGCCGGGCCCGGCACGCCGTCGAACAGGCCCATCAGGCCTTCGGCGACGATGATCTCGGCGCCGTCGGCCGCCGTCCCGGCGATGGCGGCGAGCCCGGCATCGTCCATGGCCCAGGTGTCGAGATTGAAGCTCGGCCGGCCGGTGGCGGCGGCATGGAAGGCCGGGTCGATGTAGTCGGGTCCGCATTTCAGCCCCTGGACGGCCAGACCTCGCCGGGCCAGTGCCCTCAGGATGCCGAGGGTGACCGTGGTCTTGCCGGAGGAGGAGCGCGGTGCGCCGACGACGAAACCGCGCGGGCGCGGCGGTCGGGCGGTCACAAGGCGAGCCGTCCGGGGCGGGCGGCCTCCAGGCTCAAAGTGGGCTCGTCATCGCCGGCCGTCGCGGCGTCGTGCGAGGAGTGGGGGGCCGAGAGCGACAGGGCGTGGGCCTTGAGCCGAGCGCGGATCGCGGCATTGGCACCGACGCCGATGATGACGGGGGCCGCGAGGCCGGCGGCCTCGGCATCGGCGGCGGCACGGGCGATGGTCGATTCGACGACCCGCTCGTGGCGCGTGGTGGCGGCCATCACCATGACGACCGGAGAGGACGGCTCGAGGCCGCCCGCGATCAGGCCGGCGGCGATGTCCGGCAGGTTCTTCAGCGCCATGTAGAGGATCATCGGCTGGCCGGTGCGGCCGAGCGCCGGCCAGTCGACGCTGTCCTCGATGCCCTCGCCGGCATGGCCGGTCGCCAGGATGACGGCATGGTTGGTGTCGCGCGTGGTGGCAGGCACCAGCGCCGAGGCGAGCCCGGCGAGGCCCGAGGTGACACCGGGGACGATGCGGAAGCGGATGCCGGCGGCGGCGAGCGCCAAGGCCTCCTCGCCGCCCCGGCCGAAGACGAACGGATCGCCGCCCTTCAAACGCAGGACGCGGCGGCGCTGGTGGGCGAGCTCGATCAGGCGATGGGTGATGTCGGTCTGGCGCGCCGAGGGTTTGCCGCCGCGCTTGCCGGCATATTCGAGGCTCGCCCCGGAGCGCACGAGCGTCAACACGCGCTCGTCGACGAGGGCATCGTAGACGACCACGTCCGCCTGGCGGAGCGCGTCGAGGGCATAGAGCGTGAGCAGACCCGGGTCGCCCGGCCCGGCGCCGACCAGCCAGACATCGCCCGGCTCGAAGACGGGCAGCATGTCGCCCGGAAGTGACGTGTCGATCATCCCCGACCTCTAGAGCATGTCCGACCGAGATGGAATCGGGTTGAGGGTACCGAACATGCTCCAACTCCTTGTTTCTGCGAGTCTGATCGACGCCCTCGATGCGCGCATGCGCACGCATCTCGAGCGATCAGGCTCTAGCATGACGCCCCGGCGATGATCGCCTATAAGCGCCGTCATGGACGCAAACGAACCTCGCCAGAGCCTCAGGCGCGGCTGGACCACGGGCTCCTGCGCTACGGCCGCCACGCGGTCGGCGTTTGCCGCGCTCGTCACCGGAGAATTCCTCGATCCCGTCGACATCCTGCTGCCGAACGGCAGCCGGCCGGCCTTCGCGCTGGCGCTCCAGGAGCTGGGCGAGGGCTTCGCCAGGGCAGGTGTCGTCAAGGATGCTGGCGACGACCCGGACGTGACGCATGGCGCGCTCGTCTGCGCGGCGGTCAGGGCCGGTGCTCCAGGCTCGGGCGTCACGTTCCGGGCCGGCGAGGGCGTCGGCACGGTGACACGGGCCGGATTGCCGATCGCCCCCGGCGAGCCGGCCATCAATCCCGTACCGCGCGAGATGATGCGCACGGCCATCGCCGAGACGGCGGGCGCTCTCGGCGCCCGTGGCGACGTCGTCATCGAGATCTCGATCCCAGGCGGCGCTGCGATCGCGGAGCGGACGTGGAACGGACGCCTCGGCATCGTCGGCGGGCTGTCGATCCTCGGCACGACCGGCATCGTCATCCCCTATTCCTGCTCGGCCTGGATTGCCTCGATCCATCGCGGCATCGACGTGGCGCGGGCGGCCGGCCTCGGCCATGTGGCGGCCGCCACCGGCAAGACCTCGGAGGCAGCCGTCGCGGCCCTCACTGGATTGCCCGGGCACGCGCTCATCGACATGGGCGACTTCGCCGGCGGCATGCTCAAATATCTCCGCACCCATCCGGTGGCGCGGGTCACCATCGCCGGCGGCTTCGCCAAGATGACGAAGCTCGGGCAGGGTCTGCTCGACCTCCATTCGCGGGCCGGCGAGGTCGATCGCGGCTGGCTCGCGGCGCTGTTGGCGGAAAAGGGCGCGCCGGCCGGGCTCGTCGCCAGGGTGCCCGAGATGAACACGGCCAAGCAGGTGCTCGACGAGGCCGAGGCGTTCGACCTGCCGCTCGCGGCCTGGGTTGCCGAGGCGGCGCGCCGGACCGCCCAGGGCGTGGTCGAGGACAGCGGCGTCGCCGTCGAGATCGTCGTCGTCGACCGGGCGGGCCGGATCGCTGGACGTGCGGGCGGCTGAGGGCGGGTGGCGGGCCGCGATGGTCACCTCGCCCCCCGGAAACGGCGCTGGTAGTCGATGTCGTAGAGCGCGCTGTTGCGGAAGTCGCCGTGGTCGAGCACGCGGCCGACGACAATGGTGGCGGTGCGCTCCAGCTTTTCCTCCGCGACCCTTTGGGCGATGTCGGCGAGTGTGCCGGTGAGGATGCGCTCGTCGGGCCAGCTCGCCCGATAGACGACGGCGACCGGGCAGTCGGCGCCATAGAGGGGGGCGAGGCGCGCGGCGACGCTCTCGACGACATGCACCGAGAGGTGGACGACGAGCGTGGCCCCGGTCGCGCCGAAAGCCTCGAGGGTCTCGGCTGGTGGCATCGCCGAGGCGCGGCCGCTGGTGCGGGTCAGGACCACCGACTGGGCGACCTCGGGCAGCGTCAGCTCCTTCCTCAGGCTGGCGGCGACGGCGGCGAAGGCCGGCACGCCCGGCGTCACCGTGTAGGGAATGCCGAGTGCGTCGAGCCGGCGCGTCTGCTCGCCGAGCGCGCTCCAGATCGAGAGATCGCCGGAGTGCAGACGGACGACGTCCTCGCCGGCGGCATCAGCCTCGGCGATAAGACCGATGATGGCATCGAGATCGAGGGGGGCGGTGTCGACGAGGCGGGCGCCCGGCGGGCACCAGGTCAGCACCTCGGGGGCGACGATCGAGCCGGCATAGAGGCAGACGCGCGTGCGCGCGATCAGATCGCGGCCACGCACGGTGAGGAGGTCGGCGGCGCCGGGGCCGGCGCCGATGAAGTGGACGGTCATGTGGGTCTCGCCTCGGAGGCTGTGGCGATGGCGCAGGTGGCGATCGGGCTCTGGCTGCGGGGACCGGCGAGCGTGGCGCCGGGGCCTGCGGCGGCGAGGGCGACCGCCTCGGCGAGGCTGCCGACGCCGAACAGCGCGACGACCCGCGAGGATCGTGTCGGGGTGTCGCTCGCCATGCGTACCAGATGGTCGGCGATGACGACGAGGGGCTTGCCGATGAGGGCCGCAGCCTCGCCGGCACCCGGCTCGCCCGCCTTGCTGGCGGCGACGGCGATGGCGTCGATGTCGGCGCGGTCGAGGGCGTGCTCGGCGAGCGCCCGGTCGATGGCGGCGAGGATGTCCGCGCCGTCCGCCCCCTTGCGGAAGCCGATGCCGGCGATCCTCATGGCTTCACCAGGCGCAATTGGGTGACGGGCATGGCGGGACGCCAGCCGGTCATCGTGCCGACCGGTTCGGCCCGCGCGACCGAGATGCGCAGGAGGTCGCCGCCGAGGCGGGCATGGAGCGCGAGCAGCACCGCCTCGCTGCCGGTCGTCACCGCATTGGCGAGGAGGCGGCCGCCCGGCCGCAAGGCCTCCAAGCAGGTCTCGACGAGGGCTGGCACGGTGAGGCCGCCACCGACGAACACGGCATCGGGCGTGGCGAGGTCCTGGAGGGCCGCCGGCGCCGCGCCTTCGAGGATCTTCAGGTCGGGGACGCCGAGCGCGACGGCATTCCGCGCGATGAGGCCTGCGCGGTCCGCTCGCGGCTCGATCGCGACGGCGCGCATGGTCGGATGGCGGAGCAGCCATTCGATGGCGACCGAGCCCGAGCCGGCGCCGACGTCCCACAGCAACTCGCCCTCGCAGGGGCCGAGGGCGGAGAGCGTGAGGGCGCGGATCTCCCGCTTCGTCATGACGCCGTCGGTCTCGAACAGGGCGTCGTCGAGGCCGCAGGAGAGCGGGATGACGCGGGCGCCCGGTGCGGCGACGATCTCGAGCCCGATCGTGTTCAAGGGCGCGATGGCGTCGAGATCGAACGAGGCGGCGTCGGTGCTGCGGATGCGCTCGCGAGGGCCGCCGAGTGCCTCGAGCACGGTGAGGCGCGAGCGGCCGAAGCCGCGCTCGTCGAGGAGCCTGGCGATACGGCCGGGGCTCGTCGCATCCCAGGAGAGGATGAGGAGGCGTGCTCCCGGCTGCAGATGCGGCACGATCGCCTCGTGCGGGCGGCCATGGACGGAGAGGGTGCGGACCGACTGGAGCGGCCAGCCGAGCCTACCGGCAGCGAGCTGATAGGCGGAGGCGGCGGGGACGGTGACCGTCTCGCCGACGGCGACATGGCGCATGAGGGTGGCGCCGACGCCGTACCAGAAGGGATCGCCGCTCGCCAGAACCGCCACGGGCGTGCCCCGTCGCGCGAGGATCGGGGGGATGCCGTCGGTCATCGGGCTTGGCCAGGCCAGCGTCTCGCCGGTGATGAGCGGGGCGGCGAGGGCGAGGTGGCGGGCGCCGCCGGCGACGAGGCGGGCCTCGCCGATCAGCCGCCGGGCGGCGGGCGACAGGCCATCCGGCCCATCCTCGCCGATGCCGAGGATTGACAGCCAGCGCGGGAGGGCGGATGAGGCGTCGGTGCCGGCCGTCGGTCGGGCGGCGGGACCTGCCCTCTCAGAGCCGAGCGCCATCATGCGTCTCCTGATCCTCGGTGGCACCAGCGAGGCCACGCGGCTCGCGGCGCGCCTGGTCGACCTTGGCGATGTCGAGCCGGTGCTCTCGCTGGCGGGCCGTACGCGGGCGCCGGCCGTCCAGCCGGTGCCGACACGGATCGGCGGCTTCGGCGGAGCAGACGGGCTCGCGCGCTATCTCCGCGACGAGGAGATCGGCGCGGTCGTCGACGCAACCCATCCCTTCGCGGCGCGGATCTCGGCCAATGCGGCGAGCGCCTGCGCGGCGGCCGGTGTGCCGCTCGTCGCGTACACGCGGCCGCCCTGGCGGGCCGTTGCGGGCGACCGCTGGATCGAGGTTGCGGATTTCGCTGCCGCTGCCGCCGCACTCGGCGAGAAGCCGCGAAACGTGCTGCTGACGATCGGCCGGCTGGAGGCGGCGACTTTCGCCAGGGCGCCGCAGCACCGCTATGTGCTGCGCTCGATCGACCCGCCCGAGCCGCGGCCCGATCTGCCGCACCTCACCATCGTCCTCGAGCGCCCGCCCTTCGACGAGGTGCATGAGCGGGCCCTCATCGCGGCCCATGCCATCGACGTTCTCGTCACCAAGAACTCGGGCGGCACGGCGACCGGGAGCAAGCTCGCCGCGGCCCGCGCGCTCGGTCTGCCCGTCGTGATGATCGCCCGACCGGCGCGGCCGGCCGGCGTTCCGGTGCTGACCGACCTCGAGGAGGTGCTCGGCTTCCTCGCCCGTCATGGCGCAGCACCGTAGCTGCGTGGGGTCAGCACGAAAGCCGGCCGGCCGTGACCACGCGCGACGAGCCGCGTCTCGGAGGAGCCGACGATGACCAGTGTCGCCATGTCCGCCTCCTGGTGCGGGGCCTCGGCGAGGGTCGTCACGCGGACCTCCTCGTCCGGCCGGCCGACCGCGCGGGCGAGGATCACCGGCGTTGCGGCGCTTCGGATGCGAGACAGCGCCTCGTAGGCGGCACCGAGCTGCCAGGGTCTCGCCCGCGAAATCGGATTATAGAAGGCGAGCACGAAGTCGGCGCGTGCCGCCGCCTCGATGCGGGCGATCACGGTCTCGAAGGGCTTCAGATTGTCGGACAGCGACAGCACCGCGAAATCGTGTCCGAGCGGGGCGCCGGCGCGGGCGGCGGCCGCGAGCATGGCGGTGATGCCCGGCTCGATCGCGATGTCGAGCTCGGACCAGGCCGGATCGCCGCCCTCCAGCGCCTCGATGACGGCGGCGGCCATGGCGAAGACGCCCGGGTCGCCCCCCGACACGACGGCGACGCGGCGGCCGGCGGCGGCGAGCGCGAGGGCATGGCGGGCGCGGTCGATCTCGACGCGGTTGTCGGAGGCATGGCGCACCTGGCCGTGATCGGGTACGCGGGCGACATAGGGGTGATAGCCGACGAGGTCGCTCGCCGACTCGAGCACGGCGGCGGCCGCCGGCGTCAGCCATCCGGCAGGACCCGGGCCGAGGCCGACGATCTTCAGCCAGCCGGTCATATACGCCGCCCCTCGCCCGGAACCAGGATCATCGAGAAATAGGGGGCGTCGTCGTCGGTCTTATCGGCGAGCGGCATCACGCGCTCGCCGGCCATGGCACCGCGCTCGACATAGATGGCGCGACCATGCAGGCCAGCCGCGATCATGGCACGGCGGACTTTCGGCAGGTTGTGGCCGAGCTTCATCACCACGGCCGCGTCGGTCATCGAAAGACGGGCGGCGAGCACCTCCTCGGCGAGCGTGCCGGGCAGCACGGTCAGGATGTCGTCGCCCCAGGTGATCGGAACGTCCGCCCGTGTCCAGCAGCCCGACATGCCGGTGACGCCCGGCACCACCTCGACCGGCACGACGCCCCTGAGCCGCCGCCACAGATGCATGAACGAGCCGTAGAAGAACGGATCGCCCTCGGAGATCACGGCGACCGAGCGGCCGGCCTCGGCGAGCCGGCGCACGGCTGCGGCCGAGTCCTCGTAGAAGCCGAGGATCATACGCTCGTAGTCGGGATGGCCGACCGGCAACTCGGTCGTCACCGGATAGAGCAGCGGCAGCTCCTCGGTGCCGGGACGGACGAGCCCCTCGACGATGGTGCGGCCATTGCCGCGCCGGCCGCGCTTGGCGAAATAGGCGAGGACGTCGGCGGTCTCGACGATGCGGGCGGCGCGAAGGGTGAGAAGATCCGGGGCGCCCGGGCCGACGCCGACGCCATAGACCGTGCCGGGTGTGGCGGATGAGGCGCTCATTCGCGGTCGCTCGCGAGCGCGTTGACCGCGGCGACGGCCATGGCACTGCCGCCGAGGCGGCCCTTGACGATCAGCCAGGGCACGCGGTCGTCGGCGGCGAGCGCCTCCTTCGATTCCGCCGCGCCGACGAAGCCGACCGGCAGGCCGATGACCGCGGCCGGGGGAGCGATCCCCTCGTTCAGCATCTCGAGGAGATGGAAGAGCGCGGTCGGGGCGTTGCCGATGGCGACGACGGCGCCCGGCAGCCTGTCGCGCCACAGCTCCATGGCGGCGGCCGAGCGGGTGTTGCCGATGCGCTCGGCGAGCTCTGGAACCGAGGGATCGCCGAGCGTGCAGATCACCTCGTTCGCGGCCGGCAGCCGGGCTCGCGTGATGCCGTGCGCGACCATCTTGGCGTCGCACAGGACCGGGGCGCCGGCATGGAGTGCGGCCCTCGCGCGCTCGGCGAAGGCGGGCGACATGGCGACGTGGCGGGAGAGCTCGGTCATGCCGGCGGCGTGGATCATGCGCACGACCACGCGCTCCTCGACGGGCGAGAGACCGGCGAGATCGGCCTCTCGCCGGATGATCGCGAAAGAGCGCGCGTAGATCTCGGCGCCGTCGCGGATGTAGTCGATCGGGGAGGACATCACTCGGGGTTCCGGTCTCTCGTCGTGCTCAGGGTTGCGGGCTCGCCAATCAACATGGCGGCGACCGTCTCGGCAAGCTCGGTGGAAGCGAGGTGGCCGGAAGGCGGGGCGGAGGGCGCCGCATCGCGCATGAGGCCGTAGCGGCCGGCCTCGGCGACGAGGGTGAGGGGCGCGGCGCGGGGATGGGCGCAGCCCTTGCGGCAGCCGGAGATGTGGACGAGCGGTGGCAAGCCCGGCGTCGCCTGCCAGCGGGCGGCACGAAGGCGGGCGGCGAGTGTCGCGGCCTCGGCCCGGGTCGGGGTGGTCGCCGAGCGGCAGGCGGGCGCGCCGGGGCAGGCGACGATGGCGAGGGCGGGATCGGCCGGATCGAGGATGAAGCCGAGGGCGGCGAGGTCCGCGGTGAGATCGGCGATGGCCGGGGCGGCGCCGCCGAGCGGGATGGCGATGGCGCGGAAGGGCGTCAGGCGGAGCTCGGGGACACGGTGGCGGGCGGCGAGGCTCGCCAGCCCCTCGACGAGACCGGCATCGAGGGCGCCGAAGGGCGGGGCGGCGAGCAGCGCGATGGTGCGGCCGGCGACGGTGACGGGGCCAGCGGTGACGGGGTTGGCGGGGAGGGGCGGGGGGGGGGGGGGCGGGGGGGGAGGGGCGGGGCCCGGGTTTCGCTGTGCAAGGGCTCGGCCGGCTCTCGCGCGAGGGATCGAGGTGTGACGGGCAGCGCCTCGCGGGCGATCATGGCGAGCCCCGGCCCGTCGAGCCGGTGGAGGCGGCGCGGCCGATCGGCGAGCGCGGCGAAGCTGCGGGCGATGGCAAGGGCAGCGGCTGCGGCGTCGCCAGCGCCGGTCGCGCCGAGCCAGCGGATGCCGGAGGGACCGCCCGCGCCGATGGCGAAACGGTCGGGCGCGATAGCGCGGAGGCGGAGGTCGGCGTCGATGCCGTCGAGGGCGAGGGCGCCACCATTGTCGACGACCCAGGAGAATTTCGCCGGCAGGGTCTGCAGCCCCGGATCGGCCATCAGGCCGGCCTCTAGCGTGGCCAACAGCGGGCCGATATCGGCGCGCGCGCCGTCGCCGAGCCCGGCGAGCGGGGAGGCGACGATGTTGCGGACCGCCTCGCGGGCGGGATCGGAGTCGATCAGGCCGTGGTCGGCGAGCGCCTCCTGAAGGGGGCCGACATTGTCCGCCGGAACGCCGCGGATCTGCAGATTGCCGCGGCCCGACAGGTCGATCGCGCCCGAGCCGAAGCGCCGGGCGAGCGCGGCGATGGTGGCGGCCGTGGCAAGCGGCAGGCGTCCGCCCGAGAGGCGGAGGCGGAGGACGAAGCCATCGCCCGTCTCCATGGGGCGGCGGGCGCCCGGGCACCAGCCGCGCCTCAGATCGGCATTGGGATCGTCGGTCCGGACAGGCTCCGTCATGGCCCGCTCTCCGTGGTCTCGCCGGCGAGGCGGCGCCATTCCTCGGCGACGGCATTGCGACGGGGTCGCCAGAGGCCACGCCGCGCCGCATCCTCGAGGCGGCGGGCGATCGAGCGGCCGGCCTCGGGATTGGCGTTGCGGATGAAGGCGCTGACATCGGGGTCGGCGACGAAGGCGTCGTGGATGTCGTCGAACTGGCGGCTCGTCACCGCGCCCGCCATCGCCGCCATGGCAAAGGCGGCATCGACGGCCTGCGACATCTCGGCGGCGCCGCGATGGCCGTGGCGCATCTGGCCCGCGATCCAGGCCGGATTGGTGAGGCGGCCGCGCACGACGCGGGCGACCTCCTCGGCGATGGTGCGCGCCTTCGGCGTCCCGGGGGCGCTGCTGTCGATCTGGTAGAGCGGCACCTCGCGGCCGAGCGCGGCGGCGGCGGCGGCAAAGCCGCCGACATAGTCGGCGACGCCGTCGGCATCGAGGATGTCGCGCTCGCGGTCGTCCTGGGGATGGACGAGGGCGTCGCTGGTGGCGACGATCTGGCGGAAGCGGTGGTCGGCGGCGGGCTCGGGGGGCTCGTCGGCCGGAGGCGAGGAGCCGGCGGGGCGGGCGGAGGCCAGATAGGTCTCGCCGAGCTCGGCGCGGCTGGTCCAGTCGCCATCGAGGGTCTGGCGGGCGGCGCCGGTGCCGTAGCTGCCATAGTCGGCGCCGAAGACGCGATCCATCGGCTCGCCGCGCCGGAGGGCTGCCGCGAGCGGATTGTCCTCGTCCGGCTCGTCAAGCCGGGCGAGGAGTTCGATTGCCTGGGCAAAGAGCGCCATCTGGCCCGGAAAGACGTCGCGGAAGAGGCCGGACACGCGCAAGGCGACGTCGATGCGGGGGCGGGCGAGCCGTGCGACGGGCACGGCCTCGATGCCGGTGACGCGGTTGGAGGCGAAATCCCATTTCGGGCGGACGCCGAGAAGGGCGAGCGCCGTCGCCAGCTCCTCGCCACCCGTCCTCATGGTGGGCGATGCCCACAGATCGAAGACGATCCTGCGCGGCCAGTCGCCATGGTCCTGGAGGTGCCGGCGCAGGATCTCGGCAGCGGCCTTCTCGGCGAGCGCGAGCGCGGTCGGCGTCGGTAAGGCCCGTGGATCGAGGCTCGTCAGGTTGCGGCCGGTCGGCAGCACGTCGAGGCGGCCACGGGTCGGGGCACCGGCGGGGCCGGGCGGCACGAAGCGACCATCGAGGGCGGCGACGAGCGACATTCTCTCGGCCGCGGCGAGCGCATCGAGGGGGCAGGAGGTCGCGGACGATCCGGCGATGGGCGGCGGTGGCCCCGGCAAGGTCCGCGGCCGGCGCCACGCCCGTCGCGATCCAGTCGAGAGCGAGGCGATCGAGCGCCTCGCGCAGGCGCGGGGCACGCATCCCGGCCGTCAGGTCGGCGATCGGGCGGGCGATGGGGATGGGCGCCGAGCCGCCTGTCGCGAGCCGGCCGGCGTCGATGCCGAGATCGGTGGCGAGGGCGTTGCGCAGGTCGGTATCGGGCCGCGCCGAGGCGAGCTGAAGGGCGAGGCTGGCGCGGGCCTCGCCCGCTGGCGCGACGCCGAAAACGTGATGGCCGTCGCGGATGGCGAGATCCTTGACGTCGCACAGCTGGGCATCGATGCGCTGCAAGGCCTCGTCGCCGGTGCCATCGACGGCAATGCCGCATTCGGCAGCAAAGCCCGACCGCTCGGCCGCTTCGAGGATCTCGGTGCGCAGCAGGCGGGCGCGCCTGGGATCGAGCCGCTCGGCCTCGGCATATTCATCGAGCAGGCGCTCCAGCTCGAAGGCGGCGCCGTGCAGCCCCGCCACCTTCAAAGGCGGCGTCATGTGGCCGAGCGTGACGGCGGCGATGCGGCGCTTGGCGACGGCGGCCTCGCCGGGATTGTTGACGATGAAGGGATAGACGACCGGCAGGCCGTCGGTCAGCGCCGCCGGCCAGCAGGCGGGGCCAGGTGCCAGCGCCTTGCCGGGCAGCCATTCGAGCGTGCCGTGGGTGCCGAGGGGCACGAGCGCGTCGATGCCGAGGCCGTAGCGCAGATGGAGATGGAAGGCGACGAAGGCGTGCGAGGGTGGACGGGTGAGGTCGTGATAGAGCGCCTTGCGGTCGCCGCCCGTGGCGCGATCGGGCTGGAGCGCGACGAGGACGTTGCCGAAGGCGCGCGCGGCGAAGACGAAGGCGCCATCGCGTAGAGCCGGGTCGCATTCGGGCGGACCGTTGGCGGCGATCAGGTCGTCGCGCAGCTCCCGAGCCAGATGCGAGAGCCAGCGCCGGTAGTCCTCGAGCGGCACGGCGATGCGATCCTCGCCCGCAGCGAGGCGGCGGAGCAGCGGCTCGTCCCCGGCGGGCCGCATCGTCGTGTAGCCTTCGCCCGACAGCAGGCCGAGGATCTCGCCGAGGCTCGCCTCGGTATCGAGCCCGACCGCATAGCCCGCGAGGCCGCCGCGGGCGGGATAGCTCGGCAGGGTGATGGCGAGCCGGCGCCCGGCGCGCGGACGGGCGGCGAGACGGGCCCAGCCGGCGGCGAGCCGGGCGACCGCGGCGAGACCCTGGCGATCCGGGGCATGGCGGACGGCGGCGCGCTCGAGGTCGCGGTCGAGGGTGTCGGCCTCCTTGAAGGAGATGGCGCGGGTCAGGATGCGGCCGTCGAGCTCGGGCAGCACCACGTTCATGGCAAGATCGGTGGCGCCGAGGCCGCGCGGATCACGGGCCCAGGCTGCCGAGCTGCGACCGGCCATGATGGCCTGGAGCACGGGCACGCCGGCCTCGTCGAGCACGGTGCCACCGCTGTCGCGCTGGGCGGAGAAGGCGGTGGTGTTGAGGACGATGCGGGGCCGGAGGAGGCCGATGGCACGGGCGGCGAACTCGGCGGCGGCGGGATCCTTGAGGCTCGTCACGAACAGCGACCAGGGCTCGAGGCCCTCGCGGGCGAGCTCGCGCATCAGGCCCTTCACCGGGTCGGTGTCGCCGGCCATCAGCGCCGAGCGGTAGAGCACGACAAGGGCGCGGCCGAGGCCCGATGACGGTGCGAGATCGGCCGGCAGGTCCGCGATGACGCCCTCGGCGGGCGACCAGAGGCCGGCGGGCGGCACGACGACGGGCTCGGGGGCATCGACGTCGCGGCCGAGGGCCCGGGCGAGATGGAGGAGTGCGGCGAGGGCGTTGTCGGGACCGCCGAGGCGCAAGGCCCGGTCGAGCGTCGCGACGAGCGCGGGCGGGGCGGTCGAGAGGGCGGCGAGGCGGGGATCGGGCCGGTCGTCGCCGGCGAGGGCAATGAGGAGGATGCCCCTGGCGCGGGCGAGCGCCGCCACCTCCTCGAGGCCATAGCGCCAATAGTCGAGGCCGCCGAGGCAGCGCACCAGCACGGCGCGGGCATGGGCGAGCGTGCTCTCCAGATAGAGATCGACCGACATCGGATGGCGCAGATTGGCGAGGCTGGCGAGGCGCAGCGTCGGCAAGCGGTCACGCCCGCGGTGCCAGGCGGCGGCGAGGGCGGCCAGGTCGCTGTCGGTGAAGGAGAGCGCGACGATCTCGCCCGGCGACTGGCCGAGATCGACGGCGCCGTCCTGCTCGTCGATGGTGGCCTCGGCGAGGGCATCAGATGCATGGCACGCTCCCCTCGGATCCTCAACCCCAGATCCGTCCTCGGATCCGGGGTGCCGCTGGCGTCGGCCGCCCGCTTGCCTGCCTCAGCCGGCGAGATCGCGCTCGATCGCGGACCGGTCGAGGCCTTTCTCACCGATCACGACGAGGCGGCCGGCGACCGGCTCGTCCGCCCGCCAGGGTCGGTCGTAGTGATGCTGAACACGCGGGCCGACCGCCTGGACGAGGAGGCGCATCGGCTTGCCGGCAACGCGCAGATAGCCCTTCATGCGCAGCACGTCGTGAACCTCGGCGACGGCGGCGAGACGGCGCTGCAACTCCTCGGGGCTCGCCGCCTCCGGCACGGTGACCACGAAGGTGTCGAAATCGTCGTGGTCGTGCTCGGCCTCGCCGTCGTGGTGGGAGGGGCGGGCGGCGAGATCGTCCTCGGCGGCGGCGCCAAGACCGATCAGCACGGCGGGATCGAGCGCACCCTGCGTGGTCTCGACGATGCGGACGGCCGGGCGGGCGGCGGCCCGGATGCCCTGGAGCGCGCTCTGGCGGGCGGCGGGGTCCAGCAGATCGGACTTGTTGAGCACGACGAGGTCGGCGCACAGGATCTGGTCCTCGAACACCTCCTCGAGCGGATTGTCATGGTCGAGGGAGGGATCCTCGGCGCGCTGGCGGTCGAGCGCCTCGAGGTCGTCGGCGAAGCGGCCGTCGGCGACCGCGCGGCCATCGACGACGGCGACGACGGCATCGACCGTCACGCGCGAGCGGATGGCGGGCCAGTCGAAGGCCTTGACGAGGGGCTTGGGCAGGGCGAGCCCCGAAGTCTCGATCAGGATGTGCTCGGGCGGCTCGGTGCGGCCGAGCAGCGTCTCGAGGGTCGGCACGAAGTCGTCGGCGACGGTGCAGCAGATGCAGCCGTTGGCGAGCTCGACCACGTTCTCCTCCGGGCAGCTCGCGACGCCGCAGCCCTTGAGGATCTCGCCGTCGATGCCGACATCGCCGAACTCGTTGACGATGACCGCGAGGCGGCGACCCGAGACTGTCTCGAGGAGGTGGCGGACGAGGGTCGTCTTGCCGGCACCGAGGAAGCCGGTGACGATGGTGCAGGGAACCTTGGCGGGGATCATTCGGCGGCGTCCTTGGCTTCGGTTGCGGGCGGCGATGGCGGGGCCGCGAGCGGCGGCAGGCGGGCGATGACGTTGCGCCGGCCGATCTCGGGGCGCTCTCGCCAGGCCGGGGTGCCGGCGGGGTGGGCGGCGTGGAGGGCGGCAAGAGCGAGGAGGTCGGCGGCGTCGCGATCGGGATCGAGCCGGCCGAGCACGTAGCTCCATTTGCCGGGCGCGGCCAGGGCCGCGGTGCAGCCGGCCTTGCAGTTCGACAGGCACTCGACGCCGACGAGGCGAACGGCGCCAGCGTCTTCCGTCCTTGGCTCCGTGGACGCAGCCGCAAGGCGGGCGGCCACCGCCTCGGCGAGGCGGGCGCCAGGACGGGCAGCGCCCTCGGGCGGGGGCGCGTCGAGCAGACGGCAGGTGGTGCAGATGAAGAGCGTGGTCGCCGGGCGCGTGGCCGCGTCGGTGGGGCGCGTCACGGGCGCATCCCCGGAGCGATCTGGCACAGCGATCTGGCGGCCGTTCAGCGGCGGGCTGCAGCCATGGTCCGGCAATGGCGTCTCCGTCGGTCGGGCGGGGTCTCGGCCCCGATGCGCCGCTTCCGACGGGCCCTGCGGGGCATCCACCCGCACGGCGTTACGTGCGCTCCCGGAACTCCCCGTCCGGAAGGCTCGGATCGCGGCAATGGCCGACGGCAGGTCTCCTGGCTCGCGGGTCGTCGTCCTTGCCGCCTTCCCAGAGCATGCTGTGCTCCAGTGGACCGTTGGCACGGACTTGCCGCTTACAGTTGCGGGGGCAGCGCCGGCCGGCGGGACGATCCCGCTCCGGCTTCCCTTTTCATCTCCGGCATGGAGAACCGTCGGCGAATTGGTTATGTAGGCGGCCTGGACCTGTCAACATCATTCCCGGAGCGGCAGAGGCGTGCCGGCAACCGACATCAGGCGGACGCTCGTCATCGGCGGGGCCCGCTCGGGCAAGAGCCGTCACGCCGAGGCGCTGGTGATGGCAACGCCGCCGCCATGGCTCTATGTGGCGACGGCGGAGGCCCATGACGGCGAGATGCGGGCGCGGATCGCCGAGCATCGCCTGAGGCGCGATGCGCGCTGGGAGACGCTGGATGCGCCGCTCGATCTCGCCGCGGCACTCGCGGGAGCGGGCACGGGCGGGCGGGCGGTGCTGGTCGACTGCGCCACGCTCTGGCTATCGAACATCATGCTGGCGGGGCGCGATGTCGAGGCCGAGACGGCGCGGCTGGTCGAGGCCGTCAGTGCGGTACCGGGGTCGCTCGTCGTCGTCTCCAACGAGGTCGGGCTCGGCATCGTGCCGGAGACGCCGCTCGGCCGCCGGTTCCGCGATGCGCAAGGCCGGCTCAACCAGCGGCTCGCCGAGGTCGCGGACCGCGTGGTGCTGACGGTCGCCGGATTGCCGCTGACGGTGAAGTGAGGAGAAAGATCATGACCGGCCCTCAACAGGATGCCGATCGCCACAAGGCGAAGATGGCGAAGCGCAAGGCGCACCAGGATGCCGAGGTGGCGGGGAAGTCGATCGCGCGCGGGGTGCTGATGGTCCACACCGGCGCCGGCAAGGGCAAGTCGACGGCCGCCTTCGGCCTCGTCCTCAGAGCGCTCGGGCACGGCCGGAAGGTCGCCGTCGTCCAGTTCGGCAAGGGGGCCTGGGAGACGGGCGAGCGGCGGGCGGTGGCACGGTTCGGCGACCAGGTGATCTGGGAGACGCTCGGCGAGGGCTTCACCTGGGAGACGCAGGACCGCGACCGCGACGTGGCCGCCGCCGAGCGCGCCTGGGCGCGGGCGCAGGAGCTTATGGCCGACGAGGGGATCTCGCTCGTCGTGCTCGACGAGCTCAACATCGCGCTGCGCTACGATCATCTTCCGGTCGGGGAGGTCGTCGAGGCCCTGAAGGCGCGCCGACCGGAGCTCACCGTCGTCGTCACCGGACGCAACGCCAAGGCCGAGCTCGTCGAGGCGGCCGATCTCGTCACCGAGATGAGCCTCGTCAAGCATCACTTCAAGGCGGGATTCAAGGCGCAGGAAGGCATCGAGTACTGATGGGCGCCCGCGCGATCATGCTGCAGGGGACGGGCTCGGATGTCGGCAAGTCGCTGCTCGTCGCAGGCCTTGCCCGTGCCTATGCCGACCAGGGCCTCAAGGTCCGTCCGTTCAAGCCGCAGAACATGTCGAACAATGCCGCGGTGACGGCCGACGGTGGCGAGATCGGCCGGGCGCAGGCGCTGCAGGCGCGCGCCGCCCGCACGCCGCTCTCGGTGCATATGAACCCGGTGCTCCTGAAGCCGCAGAGCGAGATCGGCTCGCAGGTGATCGTGCAGGGCCGGATCGCAGGGACGGCGAAGGCGAAGGAGTTCCAGGGCTGGAAGCCGCGCCTCATGGGGGCGGTGCTCGACAGCTTCGGCCGGCTCGCCGGCGAGGCCGATCTCGTTCTCGTCGAGGGGGCGGGCTCGGCGGCCGAGGTCAATCTGCGGGCCGGCGACATCGCCAATATGGGCTTTGCGCGCAGGGCGGGCGTTCCCGTCGTCCTCGTCGGCGACATCGACCGGGGCGGTGTGATCGCGAGCCTCGTCGGCACCTATCACGTCGTTCAGCCCGAGGACCGGGCAATGATCGGTGGCTTCCTCGTCAACAAGTTCCGCGGCGATCCGGCGCTGTTCGCCGAGGGCATGACGATGATCGAGCGGGCGACCGGCTGGCCGGGGCTCGGGCTCGTGCCGTGGTTCGGCGGCGCGCATCGGCTGCCGGCCGAGGATGCGGTGGCGCTCGGCCGGCGCACGGGGGGGGTGGCGGGCGGCGGCCGCGTGGTGATCGCCGCGCTGGTGCTGCCCTCGATCTCCAATTTCGACGATCTCGATCCCCTGAAGCTCGAGCCCGGCGTCGATCTGCGGCTGGTGCGCACCGGCGAGGCGATCCCGGCCGAGGCGCGGCTCGTCATCCTGCCGGGCTCCAAGGCGACGATCGCCGATCTCGCGGCGCTGCGGGCCGAGCGCTGGCATGTCGATCTCGAAGCCCATGTCCGGCGCGGCGGCCATGTGCTCGGTCTGTGCGGCGGTTTCCAGATGCTTGGCCGGTCGATCGCCGATCCCGAGGGCATCGAGGGGCCGGCCGGCAGGGTCGAGGGGCTCGGTCTCCTCGATGTCGAAACCGAGCTGACCGGCGAGAAGGTGCTGGTCGAGGTTTCGGGCCGCTCGGCCGGGGACGGGACGCCGTTCAAGGGCTACGAGATGCATGTCGGGCGTACTGGCGGAGCCGGGCTCGAGCGGCCGCTGCTAATGCTCGAGGGGGAGCGGAGGGAAGGGGCGGTGTCGCCATCGGGCCGGGTGGCGGGATGCTACATCCACGGCCTGTTCGCCGACGACCGCCAGCGGGCGCGGTGGCTCGAGCGGATCGGGGCGGCCTCGTCGGGGCTCGACTACGAGGGCGATGTCGAGGCGACGCTCGACGCCCTCGCCCGGCACGTCGCGGCCCATGTCGATCTCGACCGGCTACTTGCCATCGCTGCCGCGCCGGCGGCGGAAGCGCTTACATCAGCGCCCTGACGAGGACGAGGAGCACGGCAAGCCCGAGCAGCCCGAGGCCCTGGACGACGAGCGCGATGCGGTAGAGGCCGAGGGCCGCGCGGATGTCGGCGGGGCCGAGCCCGGCACGGCCGTCGCCCATGGCCGGATCATCGGTAATGACGCCGCCATAGCTGCGGGCCCCCGCCAGACGGAAGCCGAGCGCGCCCGCCATGGCCGCCTCCGGCCAGCCGGCGTTGGGCGAGCGGTGGCGGCGGGCGTCGCGGCGGATGGCGCGGATGGCACCGGCCGGGTCGGCATGGCGGTGGAACAGGCCGGCGAGGACGAGGAGGAGGGCGGCGAGGCGCGAGGCCGGCAGGTTGACGAGGTCGTCGAGGCGGGCGGACGCCCAGCCGAAATCGCGATGGCGCTCGTTCAGGTGGCCGATCATGGAATCGGCGGTGTTGACCGCCTTGTAGGCCGCCGCGCCGCCGAGACCGCCGACGACACCCCAGAAGGCCGGTGCGACGACACCGTCCGCGTAGTTCTCCGCGAGGCTCTCGATGGCGGCCCGGGAGATGCCGGCCTCGTCGAGCCCGGCCGTGTCGCGGCCGACGATCCGTGCGACGGCCTTGCGTCCCGCTTCGGTCCCGCCGCTTTCCAGGGCGGTCGCGACTGCCGCCACATGGTCGTCGAGGCTGCGGCCGGCGATGAGGCTCGACATCAGCACGGCGACGAGCAGCCAGCCGGCGGTGTCGCCGAGCAGGCCGATCGACAGCTTCTCGATGCCATGGCCGGCGAGCGCGGCCGTGCCGGCGAGAACGAGCGCGACGAGCACGCCGCGGAAGCGGCGGCGCGCCGGGGAGACATCCGTACGGTTGAGCCCGTCGTCGAGCCAGCCGATCGCCGCGCCGATCCATGTCACCGGATGGCCGATGGCGGCAAAGAGGCGCGACGGATAGCCGATCGCGCTCTCGACGAGGAGCGCGGCGAGGACGAGGATCGGATAGATGGTCTGCAGCATGGCCCGCGAGCGGTTAGCACGCGGCGCAGCGCCGGCAAACCACCGCGGTGCCGCAAGGATCAGGCCGGGCGCATCAGCGCGTCGATGAAGGGGGCGATGTCGGGCATGGCCGGCAGCTCCTCGCAGAGCGCCAGCAGGTCACGGGCGCGCCGCTCGTCGAGGGTGGTGGCGGCATTGGCGAGGAACTTGTCGCGCAGTCCCTTGTCGCCGAGCGGTCGGTCGGGATCGCCGAGGGCCGGCAGAATGCCGGTCCGATGCTCGGTGCCGTCCTTCATGCGGATCCGTGCCCTCGCGAGGCGCTCGGCGGGATAGCGCGGGCTGATCTCAGGGTCGTCGATCAGGCGGACGCGGGCTGCGAGGGCGAGAACGGCCGGGTCCCTGAGGCCGTTCTCGAGGATGTCGGCGGGAACGAGCCGACCCCGCAGGAGGGCGGCCGCGACCGGGAAGGGCAGGCTGTACTGCGCCTCCTCGGTCGAGGCGGGGGCGGCCGAGTTGATCCGCGTCGCCTCGTGGAAGGTGCGAATCTCGATCGCCTCGACCCGGGCCGGATCGATGTCGTGGGCGGCGCGCAATTCGAGCACGCAGCGGATCGCCGGCTGGGCCCAGCGGCAGACCGGATAGGGCTTGAAGTACTGCTCGGTGATGCGCCAGCGGCTGCCGAGATCCTCCCAGACGCCGGCGGCGCGGGCGTCGCTCCCGACCTCGACCGTGATGGCGGGCGCGCCGGTGAAGCCGCCACGGGCGAGCCAGGCGGCCGAGATGCCGGTCATGGCGCCCCAGCCCGAGCCGTCCTTCAGCATGGTCGGATAGTCGATGCAACGCATCATCTGGCTGCGCGGCCCATGGTACTCGGCGATGCCGAGGCCGTGGCGCAGGGTCTCGCGGTCGAGGCCGAGCAGGCGGGCGGCGATGGCGACGACGCCGAGGGCGTTCCAGGCGCCGGAGGTGTGATAGTCGGCGACGGTCCGGTGCAGCGCCATGCCGGCGCGGATGGCGACCTCGTAGCCGATGGCGAGGGCGGCCAGCGCCTCGCGCCCCGAGACGGGAGCGGCGGCGTTCTCGGCGGCGGCGAGGAGGCCGGGCAGGAGGGCGGCGCCGGCGTGGCCCTTGGTCAGGACGTGGCCGTCGTGGGAATCGAAGGCGTCGATGGTCATGCCGTTGGCGAGCGCGGCCCCCGCCGCCGAAACCTCGCGGCCGTCGAGCATCAGGCGGGCACGGGTGCGGCCGGGGCCGAAACAATCGAGTGCGTGCTCGCGGATGATCCGCGAAAGCGGCGTGCCGGTCCCCGCCGCCGCCGTGCCGACGAGATCAATCAGGCAATCGAGCGCCATCTTGCGGGTCGCGGGCGGCAGGCTCTCATAGGTCGTGTCGGTGACGAACAGGTCGATGCTGGTCATGGTGTCTCGGGGGCGGGTGATGGAGCGATGAGTGGGCCGATCAGCCGCAGTCTGCGCCTGAAAACGGCCTGGGTGAAGGGCCGGCGAATGCCCTCGGAGCAGGGCTGGTTTGACGTGCGTGGCCGTCCAGCGATGTTGCAAAACTGCCACGACGCCCGCTGGCGGTCGATGAAAACGCGCGGATTTACAGGAGTTTAAGCAGTTTTCCAACATGCTTGAAGCTGATGCAGTTGTGCTGCATGCTGCAATGCAAAGCGGGTAGTGGATGTTGATCATGAGATGGGTAACGGCAGTCGGCGGCGTGATCCTGGGGGCGATGCTCTCGGCCAACGCGCTCGCGTTCCAGGAGACGACGGTCGGCGGCGCGCCGGCCGAGACCGGCTCCGCGACCGCCGCCCAGATCGCTCCGAGCGACGATGTCGTGGTGCCCGATACGGTCGACGGAATCTCGCTCAGCACTCCGGACGAGGCCGAGGCAGGCCGCAAGGTCGGCACCGAGGTGCGCATCCCCGGGCTCGGCTCGCTCGGCGTGCTGCCCAAGCTCGATTTCGGGCTCGAGCTGCTCTATGGCCCGCAGGATCGTAGCTCAGTCGATCCGGAGAGCTCGCCGGAGGATCTGACGGTCCGGGGCAGCCTGTCGCACACTTTCTGATCCTGTCGGATTCTAGGCCGCCCCTCCGTGGCGGTGTGAGCTGGCATGAGGTTGCGGTCTGATCCGCCGCTCCGCGACCGTCCGGTCGTCGAGACGATCGGCCCGGTAACCGGGCGGCGCGCTCAACGACCGGACGTCCCGGGGCCGCCGCCGGCGACGATCGCCAGGCGAAGTCCAGGTGACGGGGATGGCAACCTGCATCATCCTCTGCGATGCCGATGACGGGATCGAGATCCTGAAATCCGGCGCACCCCATCCCTCCGACGAGATGCTGGACTGGCTCGCGGCGACCTGCCGCGGCGACTGGTCCTTCGCCTGCGACAACGCCTTCAACGTCCTCTTTCGCTTCGGGCTTGCCGAGGATGCGCGGCTCTTCACGGCGCGCTGGGGCGGTCGGAGTGGGGACGCTGCCTGAAGTCGGCTCGGGACCCGGGATCATCGCGGGCGCCGGGGGCCGGCATCGGGAATGGTGCGCATTGAAGGTTCGGTCCGCTTGCGGCAAGGTGTGCGCGCTGACGAGCCATGCTCGGTGGCCAGTCGCGGCGGGGGGCCTTCATCATGACATTGTCGATGCTGTTCGAGCCCGCGATCTGGGCGAGCCTCGTCAGCCTCACGCTGCTCGAGATCGTGCTCGGCATCGACAATATCGTCTTCCTGTCGCTGGTGATCGGCCGATTGCCGGCGGAGCGGCGCTCGGCCGCGCGGCGGCTCGGTCTCGGGCTCGCGCTCGGCATGCGGATCGTGATGCTGCTGTTTCTCACCTGGATCATCGGCCTCACCGAGCCGGTCCTCTCCGCCTTCGGTCACGATTTCTCCTGGCGCGACATCATCCTCCTGTCAGGCGGCCTCTTCCTGCTCGCCAAGGGCACGCACGAGATCCATCGCGGGATCGAGGGCGAGGGTGACGAGGAGGGGCTGCCGGTGCTCAGCGGCTTCGTCTCGATCATCATCCAGGTGGCGCTGATCGACTTCGTCTTCTCGATCGATTCCATCGTGACGGCGATCGGCATCGCCGAGCATGTCGAGGTGATGATCGCGGCGGTGGTGATCGCCATGGCCGTCATGTACTTCGCATCGAAAGGTGTCGGCGGCTTCATCGAGCGGCATCCGACCACCAAGATGCTGGCGCTCAGCTTCCTCTTGCTGATCGGCGTCGCACTCGTCGCCGATGGCCTGCATTTCCACATCCCGCGCGGCTATATCTACTTCGCCATGGCGTTCGCCTGCGCGGTGGAAAGCTTCAACGTGCTGGCGACCCGGAGACGCAAGCACGCCCGCGGCTAGGCACGCCTGCTAGAGCACGCTCAGGCGAAATGGAGACTGGTTCGCCCTGATCGGTCGAGTGGGGAGCGGCCGCGCGAGCAACGAAGCGCGAGCGCGTCCGTCAGCGTCGGGGCGCCTTGCGGTCGCCCATGGCCTCGATCAGGCTATCCGTCGGCTCACGATCGGCTCGGGTAAGCGCCGCAGCTTCAACCGCAAGGTGGGGAAGAGGGCGAGCGCCGCTCGCCGCCACGGCGACGTTCGGTCGCGCGGCCGGGTGGCCGTGGCGGGTGGTCCCGGCAGCGGGTGGTGTCGGCAGTTGCGTGGTCCACAAACAAAAATGCAAGGCCCCAAGGGACCTTGCAGTGCGATCTTTCTCGATCGCCTGGGTCGTCGAGCGTTGCCGCTACGGACCCCTTCCAACAGGCCGCGCAAGTTCGCCCGTGGCGTCTGCGCTGGCTCGTCCTCCCATGACTTGGACCGTGGTTCTTTCGCCTTGTCGACGGTCGCTACGCCTTCGTTGTGCGCGAGGGGGACCATAGACAAACTGAAACGTGCTGTCACCATTCTTGATGAGTTTGTGACGCATCCCATGTGAATTGCGCGGGGCTCGCCGGGGATTGTCCAATTTCAGCCCGAATTGCAGCGTTCCGGGCCGACCGGATGCGTTGCCGGGATCGCCTCGGCCCACGGCTCCATTGCCTCGGGGAAGGGAAGCCGGTAAGAGCCCGGTCAAGGAGCGGGCGCGCGAGCGGCCCGGACAGCGGCGTGGTGCCAGACGGCGCCGAGAGCTTCGCGACCGGCTGCCTGCCCGTCATTCCGGCCGCAATCGCCCACGCCGCCCAGACCGGGCGGCACATTCGGGAAAGACCGTCAGCCCATGCGCCTCAGCCGCTACTTCATGCCCGTCATGCGCGACGTGCCCAAGGAAGCCGAGATCGTCTCGCACCAGCTCATGCTGCGCGCCGGCATGATCCGCCAGGAATCGGCCGGCATCTATTCCTGGCTGCCGACCGGCTTCCGCGTCCTCAAGAACATCGAGCGCATCGTGCGCGAGGAGCAGGACCGGGCCGGGGCGCTCGAAGTGCTGATGCCGACCATCCAGTCGGCCGACCTGTGGAAGAAAAGCAAACGCTACGGCGACTACGGCGACGAGATGCTGCGCATCAAGGATCGCCAGGGCCGCGACATGCTCTATGGGCCGACCAACGAGGAGATGATCACCGACATCTTCCGCCAGGGGGTGCAATCCTACAAGGACCTGCCGCGCAACCTCTACCACATCCAGTGGAAGTTCCGCGACGAGCGGCGGCCCCGTTTCGGCGTGATGCGCGGCCGCGAGTTCCTGATGAAGGACGCCTACTCGTTCGACCTGTCGGCGGAGGCGGGGCGGCACTCCTACAACAAGATGTTCGTCGCCTATCTGCGCACCTTCGCGCGGATGGGGCTCAAGGCGATCCCGATGCGTGCCGATACCGGCCCGATCGGCGGCGACCAGAGCCACGAGTTCCTGATCCTCGCCGAGACGGGCGAGAGCGCGGTGTTCTTCGACCGCGACTTCTACGACATGGACTGGCGGGCCTTCGAGATCGACTACGACGATGTCGGCCGTGTCGCCGAGGTGGTGGCCGACTTCACTGCCAAATATGCCGCGACCGACGAGAAGCACGATGCGGGCGAGTTCGAGAAGCGCGTGCCGGAGGCGCGGCGCCTGTCGGGGCGCGGCATCGAGGTCGGCCATATCTTCTTCTTCGGCACCAAATATTCCGATCCGCTCGGCTGCACGGTCCAGGGGCCGGGGGGCGAGAAGATCACCATCGAATCGGGCTCCTACGGCATCGGCGTGTCGCGTCTTGCCGGCGCCATCATCGAGGCGAGCCACGATGATGCCGGGATCGTGTGGCCGGTAGCGGTCGCGCCCTTCCATGTCGGCCTCGTCAACCTGAAGGTGGGCGATGTCGCGACGGATGCGGCCTGCCTCGATCTCTACGAGAAACTCGGGCGGGCGGGCGTCGAGGTGCTCCATGACGACACGGACGAGCGGGCGGGGGCGAAATTCAAGACGATGGATCTGATCGGGCTGCCCTTCCAGCTCATCGTCGGGCCGAAGGGGCTTAAGGACGGCGTCGTCGAGGTCAAGGATCGCAAGACCGGTGCCCGCGAGACGCTGCCGCCGGACGCAGCCCTGAAGAAGCTTGCCGAGGCGGTCGCCGCCGAGGGCGGCCGCGGCTGAGGCAGGTCAGGCCGGCGCCGGCGAGTTTGTCTGGCTGGCAGGCGGAAGGCCGAGGAAGCGAGCGGCGCGTGGTCGCCGGGCAGCAGGCGGGAACGAGGACAGACATGGCGGCTGAGCGCTCGACTGCACCGTTCTCGCCCTTCGAGTGGATGCTCGCCAGCCGCTATCTGAGGGCCCGGCGCGGCGCCGGATTCATCTCGGTGATCGCCGGCTTCTCCTTCCTCGGCGTCATGCTCGGCGTCGCCACGCTCATCGTGGTGATGGCGGTGATGAACGGCTTCCGCGCCGAGCTCTACCAGAAGATGCTCGGTCTCAACGGCCACATCATCGCCAGCAAGATCGGCGAGCCGTTCAAGGACTATGCGAGCGTCGCCCACACGATCGAGCGGGTGCCCGGCGTCCAGGCCGCCGTGCCGCTGATCGAGGGGCAGGTGATGATGTCGACGCCGGTCAAGGCGGTCGGCGCGCTGGTGCGCGGCATGTCGGGCGCCGACATCGCCAAGCTGCCGCTGGTCGCGGGCAATGTCCGCTACGGCTCTTTCGACAATTTCGACGACGGCTCCTCGATCGCGCTCGGTGCGAGGCTCGCCGACGATCTCGGCGTCAACATCGGCGACACGGTCACGCTGGTCAATCCGCGCGGCAAGTCGACGGTGTTCGGCATCAAGCCGACGCTGAAGGCCTATACCGTCGCGGTGATCTTCGAGATCGGCATGTCGGAGTACGACCGCACCATCGCCTTCATGCCGCTCGGCGAGGCGCAAGGCTATTTCAACGAGCCCGAGCGGGTCGACGTCATCGAGGTGATGGTCGATAGTCCCGAGCGCGTGCTCGACTACTCGCGCGAGATCCGCGAGGCGACCGGGCCCTCTATCTATCTGACCGACTGGCAGCAGCGCAACGAGACCTTCTTCACCGTGCTCGACGTCGAGCGCAACGTCATGTTCCTCATCCTCTCGCTCATCATCCTCGTCGCGGCCCTCAACATCATCTCCGGCCTCATGATGCTGGTGAAGGACAAGGGCCGCGACATCGCCATCCTGAGGACGATGGGCGCGACCAAGGGCGCGGTGATGCGGGTCTTCCTCATCACCGGCGCCAGCATCGGCATCGTCGGCACGATCGCCGGCTTCTTCCTCGCCGTCCTCATCATCCGCAATCTGGAGCCGATTCGCGGCTTCATCTCCTGGGTGACGAACACGACCATCTTCGATCCGACCATCTACTATCTGTCGCGGCTGCCGGCGAAGATGGATCCGGTCGAGACGGGCTGGATCGTGGTGTTCGCTTTCATCCTGTCGATCGGAGCGACGCTCTATCCCTCGTGGCGGGCGTCGCGGCTCGATCCGGTGAAGGCCTTGAGGTACGAGTGATGGCGAACGGTCTCGACATGGCGGAGCATCAAGGTGGACGTCCGGGCGGGGTGGCCGGGACGCGCCGGGGGCGGCCGTCGCGCTGGAACTCGCCGGGCTCGAGCGGCGCTATGTGCAGGGCGGCCGAGCGCTCGAGGTGCTGAAGGGGGCGGGTGCCGTCATCCGCTCGGGCGAGGCGGTGGCGCTGGTCGGCCCCTCGGGGGCGGGCAAGTCCTCGCTCCTGCACATCGCCGGGCTGCTCGAGGCCCCGGACGGCGGGCGGGTGGTGATCGGCGGGCGCGATTGCGTGCAACTCTCCGATCGCGAGCGCACACGCATCCGGCGCAGCGAGATCGGCTTCGTCTACCAGTTCCATCACCTGCTGCCGGAGTTCACGGCGCTCGAGAACGTGGTGCTGCCGCAGATGATCGAGGGCCGGACGCGGCGCGAGGCGCGGCGACGGGCGGGGGAGCTGCTCGGCTCGCTCGGCCTGTCGGGGCGGCTCGACCATCTGCCCGCCGAGCTGTCGGGCGGCGAGCAGCAGCGTGTCGCCATCGCCCGGGCTCTCGCCAACGGACCGCGTGTGCTGCTCGCCGACGAGCCGACCGGCAATCTCGATCCCCCGACTGCGGCGCGCGTCTTCGAGGAGCTCGTCACCGTGATCCGCGAGACCGGGCTCGCCGCGCTCGTCGCCACCCACAATCTCGATCTGGCGGCGCGGATGGACCGGGTGCTGTCGCTGGAGGGCGGGCTGCTCATCGAGCGCGGGCGGGGCTGATCCGGCCGGTCGCTGCGGTTGCGCCGGCATTTCCGAGCTGTGGAAAAGCGCTTTTTGCTCGCCAGGATGACAGGGCGGGGATTGACGCGGGCAGACAAGAGAACATATCATGAACAAGTGGCCTGATCGGGGGAGCCGTCCGGCACCGCGTTGAGAATCGCGGCCGTGTCGGGCAGGAGGACGGGCAGCGTCGGAAGATCCCGCGACCCCCCCTGCGAGGGAGGCGGGTGGTCGGCGACAGGCGTGCGGCGACAGGCGTGCGGCGACGACGGGACATCGGCGAGGATTGGGCGCGGGAGGCGGAGATGGCGGACGGCAAAGAGGTGGGGCGGGGCAGACAAGCGCCACGGTTCGTCCATCTGAGGGTCCATTCGGCCTATTCGCTGCTCGAGGGGGCGTTGACCATCGAGCGGCTCGCCAAGCTGGCCCGGGCCGACGGCATGGTGGCGCTCGCCATCACGGATACGGGCAATCTGTTCGGGGCGCTCGAATTCTCCGAAAAGCTCTCGGGCTACGGCATTCAGCCGATCATCGGTTGCACGCTCGCGGTCGATTTCGGCGAGACGCGCGAGGAGGGGCCGGGGCACGGGATGGCGGCGCCCGGCCGGGCCGGTGACGGCGCCATCGCACTCCTCGCCAAGGACGAGGCGGGCTACCAGAACCTCATGGCGCTGACGAGCGCGGCCTATCTCGAGACGCCTGACGGGGAGAGGCCGCATCTGAAGATCGCGGCGCTGGCGGCGCATGCCGAGGGGCTGATCGCGCTGACCGGCGGACCCGACGGTCCGATCGACAGGGCGCTCCGCGACGGGCAGGGGCCCGCTGCCGAGGCGCGGCTCGCGGCACTTTCGGGCCTTTTCGGCGATCGGCTCTATGTGGAGGTGCAGCGGCACGGGCTCGAGGCCGAACGGCGCATCGAGGCCGATCTCGTCGATCTCGCCTACCGGCACGGCGTTCCGCTGGTTGCGACCAACGAGCCCTATTTCGCCGGCGTGTCGGATTACGAGGCCCATGACGCGCTCATCTGCATCGCCGAGGGGCGCTATGTCAGCGAGGACGATCGCCGGCGGCTGTCGCGCGAGCACTATTTCAAGACCCAGGACGAGATGGCGGCGCTGTTCGCCGATCTGCCGGAGGCGTTGGCAAGCACGCTCGAGATCGCGCAGCGGACGGCGTTCCGGGTGCTGAAGCGCAAACCCATCCTGCCGCAATTCGTCACCACCGCCAGGGGCGCCGACCAGGGCGCACAGGCGGCCGCCGAGGCCGACGAGCTGAAGCGGCAGGCCGAGGAAGGATTGCGGCGGCGGCTCGCCAGCGAAGGGACGGCACCGGGTATCGAGCCGAAGGCCTACGAGGAGCGGCTCGCCTACGAGCTCGACGTCATCATCCGCATGAAGTTCCCGGGCTACTTCCTCATCGTCTCCGACTTCATCAAATGGGCGAAGGCGAACGGCATCCCGGTCGGGCCGGGGCGCGGCTCGGGCGCCGGATCGGTGGTCGCATGGTCGCTCACCATCACCGATCTCGATCCGATGCGCTTCGGGCTCCTGTTCGAGCGCTTCCTCAATCCCGAGCGCGTGTCGATGCCCGATTTCGACATCGATTTCTGCCAGGAGCGGCGCGACGAGGTCATCCGCTACGTCCAGCAGAAATACGGCGCCGACCGGGTGGCGCAGATCATCACATTCGGAAAGCTGCAGGCCCGTGCGGTGTTGCGCGATGTCGGGCGCGTGCTGCACATGCCCTATGGCCAGGTCGACAAGCTGTGCAAGCTGGTGCCGAACAACCCGGCCAATCCGGTCACCCTCGAGGAAGCGATCGAAGGCGAGCCGCGGCTGCAGGAGGCGCGGGACGGCGATCCCCTGGTCGCGCAGCTGCTGGAGATCGGACAGAAGCTCGAGGGGCTCTACCGACACGCCTCGACACATGCCGCGGGTGTGGTGATCGGCGACCGGCCGCTCGTCGAGCTGGTGCCACTCTACCGCGATCCGCGCTCGACCCTGCCGGCGACCCAGTTCAACATGAAATGGGTCGAGCCGGCCGGCCTCGTCAAATTCGACTTCCTCGGCCTCAAGACGCTGACGGTCATCAAGAAGGCGGTCGACCTCGTTCGGCTCGGCGGCCATGAGCTCGATCTCGGCCGGATCGGTCTCGACGACAAGGGAACCTACGAGCTCCTGTCGCGCGGCGACACGGTCGGAGTTTTCCAGCTCGAATCGACGGGGATGCGCGACAGCCTGAAGCGGCTGCGGCCGGACCGCTTCGAGGACATCATCGCCATGGTCTCGCTCTATCGGCCGGGCCCGATGGACAACATCCCGACCTATATCAACCGCAAGCACGGCGTGGAGCAGCCCGACTACCTGCATCCGCGGCTCGAGCCGGTGCTGCGCGAGACGCATGGCGTCATCATCTACCAGGAGCAGGTGCAGCAGATCGCCAAGGAGCTAGCCGGCTATTCGCTGGGCGAGGCCGATCTGCTGAGGCGCGCCATGGGCAAGAAGATCAAGGAGGAGATGGCCGCGCAGCGCAAGCGCTTCGTCGAAGGGGCCAAGGCGAACGGCGTCGATCCAGGCCAGGCCGAGTTCATCTTCGACCTCGTCGACAAGTTCGCCGGCTACGGCTTCAACAAGTCGCATGCGGCAGCCTACGCGCTGATCGCCTACCAGACGGCCTGGCTTAAGGCCAACCATCCGCGCGAGTTCATCGCCGCATCGATGACGCTCGACATGGCCAACACCGACAAGCTCGCCATGTTCACCGAGGAGGCCCGCCGTCTCGGCATCGCCATGGCGCCACCCTCGATCAATGCCTCGATGGCGGACTTCGTGCCGGAGGGCGAGAGGATCCGCTATGCGCTCGCCGCCCTCAAGAATGTCGGCCTGGGGGTCGTCGAGATGATCTGCCGCGAACGCGAGACTGGCGGACACTTTGCCGATCTTGGCGATTTCGGCCGGCGCATCGATGCCCAGGGCCTCAACCGGCGCACGCTCGAGACCATCGCGGCCTCGGGCGCGTTCGACGAGCTCTATCGCAATCGCGCCGTGGTGCATGCCAATGCCGAGAACATCCTCGCGCTTGCCGGGCGAACTGCGGCCGACCGCAAGGCCGGCCAGAACGACCTGTTCGGCGCGGGGGGGACGCCCGATCCCCTGCAGCTTCGCCAGGTCAGGGCCTGGACGCCGATCGAGGCGCTCGGCCACGAGTTCGATGCGGTCGGCTTCTATCTGACCGGGCATCCGCTCGATGAGTATCAGAGCATTCTGGCAAAGCTCGGCGCCATCCGCTGGACGGATTTCGAGGCACGGGTGCTGGCGGGGGGCGCGCGCAATGGCTTGCTCGCCGGCATCGTCACCATGCGCAAGGAGCGGCGCTCGAAGTCCGGCAACCGCTTCGCCTTTGCCGGTTTCTCCGATCAGACCGGCCAGTTCGAGACGGTGATGTTCTCCGATGTGCTGGCCGATGCCGGCGATCTGCTCGAGATCGGCACGGCGGTGCTCGTTCATGTCGAGGCGGACAAGGAAGAGGACACGGTTCGGCTGCGCGCGTTGCTGGTGCAGAGCCTCGACAAGGCGGCGGGCGGGGTCCGCAAGGGGCTTCGGCTGACGCTCGAGGAGACTGCGAGCTGGAGCGAGCTGAAGGGCATGCTCGAGGCGGGGGGCGGCGGGCGCATCGAGGTTCTGATGCGCCTTCAGGGAACGGGGCGCGAGGTGGCGCTGAAGCTGCCGGGGCGCTACGACATCTCGCCGGCCCGGGCGAGTCTCTTGAAGACGGTGCGGGGTGTCAGCGCCGTCGCCGAGCTGTGAGGACAAGCAGGGGCCCGGGCGCCCATCCTCGCGAGGCGCCGGGGCCCCGGATCTGCCGTCCAGGATTGCCGGTGGCGCGGGGGGCGGCTCCCCTCTATGGCTCCCCGCTATGCCTTGGCGTTGACAGAACCCGTGTGCTCGACGATAAGTGTCGCGCGCTGCAGGCCGTTGGGTCCGCAGCTTCGTTCGCACGCCTGCGATGCAGGCCCTCCTCGAGCAATCGTCCGCATGGCGGCCGGTATGGCCGGATCCCGCCGCGCCCGACATCGCCCGATCGCGGGTCCGCATCTGTCGGTCCGGCCTCCCGCCGGGCAGAGGAAGGGGTGCCCGATTTCAAACCTGCCGATCGATTAGCGGAGCACTGCAACATGACCAAGCGCGTCAGCGCCAAGCACAAGATCGACCGCCGCCTCGGCGAGAATCTCTGGGGCCGGCCGAAGAGCCCCGTCAACAAGCGCCAGTACGGCCCCGGCCAGCATGGCCAGCGTCGCCGCGGCAAGACGTCGGATTTCGGCGTCCAGCTCAAGGCGAAGCAGAAGCTGAAGGGGTATTACGCCAATATCGGCGAGCGCCAGTTCAATGCCATCTATCGCGAGGCGGCGCGTCTCAAGGGCGACACCTCCGAATATCTGATCGGCCTGCTCGAGAGCCGTCTCGACACCATCGTCTACCGCGCGAAATTCGTGCCGACCATGTTCGCCTCGCGCCAGTTCGTCAGCCACGGCCACGTCAAGGTCAATGGCCGGCGCGTCAACATTCCGAGCTATCGTTGCAAGATCGGCGACGTCGTCGAGGTTCGCGAGAAGTCGCGCGACATGCCGCTCGTCATCGATGCCGCCCAGTCGGGCGAGCGCGACGTGCCGGACTATCTCGAGGTCGATCACGGCAAGCATGTCGCCAAGTTCCTGCGCGTCCCCGCGCTCGGTGACGTGCCCTATCCGGTGCAGATGGAGCCGAACCTGGTCGTCGAGTTCTACTCGCGCTGATCGGCCGTTCGATCGCGTCAGCACCGATGCGCCTGCCCGACGCCTGCCGGTCCGACCGGCAGGCGTTTTTCCGTCGCGGGATGCCGATTGCTGGAAGGTGTCGTCGCAGGAACGGGGCCGCGCTGCGCGGCCGGGTACCGGCGCCCGACGGCGCCAACCCTGGCCGGCCCCCAGGGTGCGCCGATCTCGCCGCCGGCGCGCGCCTCAGTTCGCCGCCTCGCCTCCCCCCGATTTCCGGCGGGCGCGCATCAGATCCTCGCGGATCTGCAGGGCGGTCTCGGGATGGCCGAGCCGGGCGCGATAGACGATGAGATTGGACAGGACCTTCTTCACGTAGCTGCGAGTCTCCTCGATGTGGATGGATTCGATCCAGTCGAGCGGGTCGACGCCCGGGTCACGCGGATCGCCGATCTGCTTCATCCAGTAGCGCACACGGCCGGGCCCGGCATTGTAGCCGGCGAAAGCCATGATGTAGGAGCCGCCGAAGTCGTCGTGACGGTCGGCGATGTAGGCCGTCGCGAGACGGGCGTTGAAGGCGGGATCGCTCGTCAGCTTCTGCAGGTCGCATTTGATCTTGTACTGCTGGCAGACATGGCGCGCCGTCACCGGCATGACCTGGAGGATGCCCTTGGCGCCGGCGCCCGAGACGGTCAAGGTGTTGAACTCGCTCTCCTGGCGGGCGATCGCATAGAAGATCGCGGTCTCGGGCAGGGGGCGCAGCGGCTTGAACTGCGGCAGGGCGTCGATCGGATAGGCATAGGAGACGAGGTCGAAGCCGCGCTCGATGGCGGTCTTGGCGATGCGGACCGACATCTGCGTATCGCCGAGGTCGAGGGCGAGATGGGCGAGCAGGGTCATCTCGCCTTCGTCGCCGAGCTTGAAGCGCAGGCTCGAGAGAAAGACCCGCATCACATCGGTGAGGCCGGCCTTGCGCGCGATGACGAGGGCGCGGGCGGCGTCGCGGCCTTTGAAGCGGGCGACGACGGCTGCCGGCGGGAGCCTTGGAGCCGCCAGCGGCAGGGCGCGGGCCTCGCGATCGAGCATATGGCGGGCGAGCTGGCCATAGAAGGCGGTGAAGTCGCGGCCGGCCTCCTCGAACATGGTGCGGGCGCCCGCCTTGTCGCCGAGGGCGTCGAGCGTGCGGGCCAGCCAATAGGCGGCGGTCGAGCGGGTGTTGGGCCCGTCGGCGGAACGGCGCATCGCCTCGAAATGGCCGCGCGCGGTCTTCGGATCGTCGAGGAAGCGCAGCGCGATCCAGCCGGCGAAGAACTCCGCATCGTTGAGCTCGTTGACCGACAGGGGGCCATGCTCGGCGGCCAGCCGATAGGCGATGCGCGGCTTGCCGGCATAAAGAGCATTGTAGAGATTGACGCGCCGCTCGATCCACCAGGCGTCGGGGTCGATGGCGGCGGGCGCGTTCATGTCGGCGGTGAGGAGCAGCGTCCAGGCCGCCTCGTTCTGCTCGGTGCGGCGCAGGCGCTGGACATTGTGGTAGACGATGCCCGGATCGGTGCGGGCGGCGGCGGGAAGGGCATCGAAGAGTTTCTTCTTGCCTCCCATGCATTTCTTCGAGGTGCACTGGTAGACGGCGAGCCGCGCCTCGATCATGGCCCGGTCCGCGGGCAGAAGAAGCGGCAGCAGGCGGCGGATCTCGCCAACACGGGCATCGCGGACGCCTTTCCAGCGGCTGTCCTGGTAGGCGAGACGGTCGGCGCGCCATTTGTGGTCGGCCGGGGTCAGGAAGCTGCCGAGGCGGGCGATCAGCACCTCCTCGGTCGCGGCCGACATCGGGTCGTTGCGCCAGGCCTCGACGACAAGCCGGCGGGCGCCGTCCTTGTCGCCCGAGTTGGCCAGCATCTCGGCGAGCGCGGCCTTGCCGGGGCCGGTCGCCGGTTTGCGGCTGGCGAAGAAGGTGCCGACGGTCTTCGGGCCCGCCTTCGACAGGAACAAGATCTCCTCGGCCTCCTCGATGAGGCCCTCGTTGGGCCAGTCGGGATTGGCTTCGACGAATTGCAGGATCTCGGCGGGCGAGATGCCCTCGGCGCCGACGCGCATCTCGTACCAGCGGAACAGCTTCAGGGCGGTCGGATCGGTGATGCCGGCGGCGGTGTCGCGGGCGCCCTGGTAGTCCTTGCGGAGCGCCTGGAGGATGGCGGCCTTGACGGAGGCGAGCTCGGCCTCGCGCGGCAGGCCGGAGAGAAGCGGCTTCAGCGCCTCGTCGAGCGCCTTCTCGGCGCTCTCGGCCAGGCCGGGACGGGCGGCGAGGACCAACAGACAGGCGGCGATCGCGATGGTCGGGAACGCGAGGCTGAGATGCTTCGCGATCGAGGGCCTCAGGAGCCCCGTCGTTCGAAAAATCACGTGCCCTCTCGTCGAATGGAAAGCTTCGCCGTAGACCGGCCGGGATGTGCGGAGAAGCCCCGAGACTATCGCAATCAATCCGGCAGAACAAAGGCCCATGCCGCGGGAACACGCGATCGTGCGCCGGCGGCTAATGGTTCATTCCCGACATTTGCATCCCGTCTCAGAACCCGTGCGAGCAAATGCCGGAATCATGCGAACCACTGGCAAGCTTATGATTCTAGTGGAGCTTTTGAATTTGACACTTGAGCACGCACTTCGCAGCAACCGGGACTGAGGTGTCAAATCCGCTTCCCTAGGGCGAGTGGTGTCGCTCGCGCACCCTCGCGTTCACCCGATTGGCGAGGCTCGCTTGCCGCTGCCGGGCCGAGGCCCTATTGTCGCCGCCCGAGACCGGAAGCGTCACAGATCATCCAAGCGGAGCCTGCCATGTTCAAGGGTTCTTACACGGCCCTCATCACCCCATTTCGCAACGGCCGGGTGGACGAGGCAGCCTATCGGAAATTCGTCGACTGGCAGATCCGGGAGGGCACGCACGGCCTCGTTCCGGTCGGCACCACGGGCGAGAGCCCGACGCTCAGCCATGAGGAGCACAGGCGCGTCGTCGAGATCTGCATCGAGGTCGCCGACGGCCGGGTGCCGGTGATCGCGGGGCGGGCTCGAACTCGACGGCCGAGGCGATCGACCTTGCGCGCTTTGCCGAGAAGGCGGGGGCGAGCGGCGTGCTCGTGGTCGCGCCCTACTACAACAAGCCGACGCAGGAAGGCCTCTATCTGCACTACAAGGCGATCAATGACGCGATCGGCATCCCGATCATCGTCTACAACGTGCCCGGGCGAACGGTGTCGGACGTGTCGGTCGAGACGCTCGCGCGGCTCGCCAAGCTTTCAAACATCAAGGGTGTCAAGGACGCGACCGCCAATATCGCGCGCGTATCGCGCCAGAGGGAGCAGTGCGGACACGATTTCATCCAGCTATCGGGCGAGGATGCGACCGCGCTCGCGCTCAATGCGCATGGCGGGGTCGGCGCCATCTCGGTGACGTCGAACGTGGCGCCGCGGCTGTGCTCGCAGTTCCAGGAGGCGTGCCTTGCCGGCGATTACGCCAAGGCGCTCGCCTTTCAGGACCGGCTGATGCCTCTCCACGATGCACTGTTCGTCGAGACCAATCCGGGGCCGGTCAAGTATGCCGCGTCGAGGCTCGGCCTTTGCGAGGACGGCTGCCGCCTGCCGCTCGCTCCGGTCAGCGAGGACACCAAGCGCCGGGTGGACGCGGCGCTCCGCCACGCCGGTATCCTCAACTGATCGCTCGCAGCGGGAGAGAGCATACGCCATGGCCAAGAAGGACGACGGCCGCAAGGTCGTCGCCGAGAACCGCAAGGCGCGCCACAATTACGAGATCGAGGAGGTTTTCGAGGCGGGGCTGGCGCTGGTCGGCAGCGAGGTGAAGTCGTTGCGCGCCGGAAAGGCGACGATCGGGGAATCCTATGCCTCGGCCGAGCACGGCGAGATCTGGCTGATCAATGCCAACATCCCCGAATATCTCGAGGCGAACCGGTTCAACCACCAGCCCAAGCGGCCGCGCAAGCTCCTGCTGAAGAAGCGGGAGATGGCCAAGCTGATCAACGGCGTCGCGCGCGAGGGCATGACGCTCGTGCCGCTGTCGATCTATTTCAACCCGCGCGGCATCGCCAAGGTCAGCCTCGCGCTCGCCAAGGGCCGCAAGCTGCACGACAAGCGCGAGGTCGACCGCAAGCGCGACTGGGACCGCGAGCGCCGACGCATCATGCGCGCGAAGGGGTGAGACCATGGCGGGGCGGGGTGGCGACGTTGTCGGGCATCTGCAGCCGGGGATGGCGCTGCCGGCTCTGGCGCTGCCTTCGACGCTCGGAGGCGCGGTCGACCTGTCCCGGCTCGAGGGCCGAGCGGTCGTCTATGTCTATCCCTGGACCGGCCGGCCGGGCATCGCCAATCCACCGGGCTGGGACGACATTCCGGGCGCCCACGGCTCGACACCGGAGGCGGAAGGGTTTCGCGACGCGCATCGGGAATTCGTCGCGCGCGGCGTCGCCATTTACGGTGTCAGCGGGCAGGACAGCGCGTGGCAGGGCGAGTTCAGCCGCCGCCTCGGGCTCCCTTTCGCGCTCCTCAGCGATGAGGCGGGAGAATTGCGCATGGCGCTGTCGCTGCCGACCTTCCGGGCGGGGCCCGACACCTATTTGAAGCGATTGACGCTCATCACCGAGGCCGGACGGATCGCGAAGGTGATCCATCCGGTCGAAAATCCGGCCGGTCATGCAGGCGAGGTGCTGACGCTGCTGGAGCCCTGGCCCGAGCGGAGACGAGGGCCGGTAGAGGGGGAGCGGAGAGACGGATAGGGGGCCGGAGGTTCAGGTCCCGCGTGTAAGCGCAGCAACCCGATCGCTCCGGCCCCGGTCGGACCGGCAGCCCCAGAAAAGGCGCCAGTCCGAAGCCCGATGCGAGAGTTTCGTCTCGCGGACCCATCAGATAATGGCGGTTCGCCGCCATTCAAGCCCCTCAGGCTCGGGATGTGGAAAACGTCGAGGGCGTGGTCCGGTTCCATCCCGCCTGTCCGCTACCGTCGCCAGTCAAGCCGAGCAGCGTTAACAATGGGTTGCCGGAGTTGCCGGGGTCTTGCGCAGCCGTCTTGCAGGCGCCATTGCATCTCGCCCCGGGGCGGGAGACAATTTCCGCCGCGCGCTCAGCCGGGCGTCGATGATGTTGGACGGGCAGGCATGGCACGCAGCGGCGATACGACCGAGATCCTCTTCTATCATCTGGAGCGCGCGCCGCTCGACGGGTGCTGCCGAGCCTCCTGGAGCGGACACTCGAGCGGGGTGGCGGGCCGTCGTCCAGGCGGGGTCGGAGCCGCGGATCGAGGCGCTCGACACCATTTGTGGACCTATGACGATCGCTCCTTCCTGCCGCATGGCAAGGAGCGCGACGGACGTGTCGAGCGCCAGCCGGTGTTCCTGACGACGGGCGAGGACAATCCCAATGGTGCGACCGTGCGTTTTCTCGTCGACGGTGCGACGATCGCGACGCCCGGCGACTACGACAGGGTGGTGGTGCTGTTCGACGGCAGCGATCCGGCGGCGCTCGAGCAGGCACGGGCCGAATGGAAGAAGGCCAGGGCCGCCGGCCATCAGGTGACCTACTGGCAGCAGGCGGCGAGCGGAAAGTGGGAGAAGCGCGCGTGAGCAACGACGACGATGATGCGGAGCGGACGGCGCGGTTGAAGGAGGAGGGGCGACGCTCGGCGCGGGCGCTGCAGAGCCGCTTCGAGAGCGAAGGCAATGCGGAGGGCTGGTTCGACGCGCTCTATCGCGAGGCGGGCCGCGAGCGGGCACGGGTGCCCTGGGCCGATGCGGCGCCCCGCTTCAAGCTCGAGGAATGGCTGTCGCGCCATCCAGGCGTCGGCCAGCCGGCGCTCGATGTCGGTTGCGGGCTCGGCGACAATGCGCGCTGCCTCGCCGAGGCAGGCTATCAGGTGACGGGCTTCGATCTCTCCGAGGCGGCGGTCGGCTGGGCTCAGGAGCGCCACCAGGGTGCCGGCATCGCCTTCCGGCAGGGCGATCTTCTCGATCCACCGGCCGAGTGGATCGGGGCGTTCCCGCTGGTGCACGAGACCTACAATCTGCAGGCGATGCCGCGGGAGATGCATGCCGCGGCGATGCTCCAGCTCGCGCGCCTCGTCGCGCCTGGCGGCATGCTCATCGTCATCACGCGGATCCGCGAGGCCGACGAGGTGGCGGTGGGCCCGCCCTGGCCCGCTCCTGCGCACCGATCTCGCCCCGCTCTCTGCCGCCGGCCTCGCCGAGTGCCATGCGGAGATTTTCGACGACCGGCGATCGAGCCCGATCCGCCATCTGCTGGCCGTCTATCGCAGGCCGGCGGACTAGTGGAGCGAATTTGACACTTCGTGTCCCGGTTGCTGCGACGTGCGCTCTCAAGTGTCAAATTCAAAAGCTCCACTAGAATCATAAACTTGCTAGTGGTTCTGTTGATTCCGACATTTGCTCGTCCGGGATCTGCGTCCAGATAGGGAAGGCGAACCGAGCGGTCGCCGATCGCCGCCCGGGGCGCCTAGGCCGGCGGCCAGCGTGGCGGGCGAGGGAGGGCGTCTATTCGACCTCCGTCTTCAGGAGCATGTCCTCCAGCCGCTTGATGGCGTGGCCGGGGACGGTGTCGGGGGCCGCGCCCGGTCCGGCTGCGATATGCAACATGGCGATCAGCTCGCGGCGCTCGTGGGCGTTGAGGTGCTTCTGCATCGGACGGGTCAGGCGCCGCAGCGTCTGGCCGAGATCGCCGCCCTGGCCGGCGAGCCAGCGGCCGCGCTGGAGAAGTATCTCGGCCTCGCGGCTCGTCACGGCGAGATTGTCGACGAGCTCGCCGGAGATGGCGGCGTGCTCGACCGCGGTCAAGGGGCCGTCATACATGGCGAGCGCCACCATCATGGCGGCGGCCGCCTCGCGGGGGTCCTCGACAAGGTCGAGGGGGTGGCGCCTGGCCTTGCGGCTCCAACCGAGCCGGCGCAAGAAGCTGCGGGCGTCGTCGGCGACCTCGATGGCGTCGCGCGCCACCGCGCTGGCGATATGCAGACGCCAGAGAAGGACGGCGACCGCGGCGATGGCGCCGAGAAGGGCGAGAAGGATGGCCATGGCGCATTCCTTTCCAGGACGGGGCCCGCCGCGGGAAGCGGGCATGGGCGAGGCGGCGTTGCCGGCCGGGTAGCGATGAGCCGCGTTAAGGGGACCGGCGAAGGGACGGCCGGCCCTCCCAGCCAAGTCCGCCGAGGCGCGCCGCAGGTTACGACGAAGCGATGAATCATTGAAGAACCGATGGACAGGAGTGTGGCCTCGCTGCAAAAGGGAAGCACGCAGTTCGGCGGGGCGCGCACGCGTTTGCCGCTCCATCGGACGGCCGATCCGGGGCACTCTTTTCTTGACAAATCATTCCAGGCGTGACATCCGCGTGCACTTCGTCTAAATCATGCGCGCTCGCGGGACCTTGTCCTGGGGGTTGGGCTGCTCGGCCGGTCTCGCCGGTCAAGGCCCGTCCTGAGACTAGGGGTGTAGCTCAATTGGTAGAGCGTCGGTCTCCAAAACCGAAGGCTGGGGGTTCGAGACCCTCCGCCCCTGCCAGTCCCGCACGCGGTCCCGCCGTCATCGCTCAGGGCTTGGCGCCTGGATCGGGCGAGGGTCGGTTCGGGTGATCGCCGGGCCTTTGGACGGAGCGACGTCTGCCGGGGCCGGCATGGCCCGGGGCGGAGCGCGGAATGTGGAGTTGAGAGGGGCGCCAGCCGGTCCCCTCGGTGCAGGCCTCGAAGCGGGTCCTTGTGGGCGTCTCGGCCCGGAGGTCTGAAGGAAATCGGAAATCATGGCGAGCACGAGTCCCCTCGAATTCATGCGGCAGGTGCGGGCGGAGGTCGCCAAGGTGACCTGGCCGACGCGCCGGGAGACCATGATCACCACGGTGATGGTGATGATCATGGTGCTGTTCGCCGCGCTGTTCTTCCTCGCCACCGACCAGGTGATGAGCCGGCTGGTGTCGGTCATCATCGGCCTCGGACGCTAGGACGCGATGCTAATCCTTCGACTGGTGAGCGACTGAACAACATGGCCAAGCGCTGGTACATCGTGCACGCCTACTCGAATTTCGAGAGGAAGGTTGCCGAGGCGATCAAGGAGCGGGCGCAGAACCAGGGCCTGTCCGATCTGTTCGAGGCGGTGCTGGTGCCCATGGAGGAGGTCGTCGAGGTGCGCCGGGGCCGCAAGGTCTCCTCGGAGCGCAAGTTCTTCCCGGGCTACGTGCTCGTGAAGATGGACATGACCGACCAAGCCTATCACCTGATCAAGAACACGCCCAAGGTGACGGGCTTCCTTGGCACCGACAACAAGCCGATGCCGATCACCGAGGCGGAGGCCAACCGCATCCTGCATCAGGTGCAGGAGGGGGTGGAGCGGCCGAAGCCGACGGTGTCCTTCGAGGTTGGCGAGCAGGTGCGCGTGGCCGACGGGCCGTTCGCCACCTTCAGCGGCCAGATCGAAGAGGTCGACGAGGAGCGCGCGCGCCTGAAGGTGGCGGTGTCGATCTTCGGCCGGGCGACGCCGGTCGAGCTCGAATTCGGACAGGTCGAGAAGGTCGGCTGAGGCCGGCCCGCAGGTTACCGCGCCGCCGCCGGCCGCAGGGCCGGGGCGCGGATCGCCCGCCGGGACGCTGGACAATCGTCCGCCCCCGGCAGGCGAAAATGGGGCGCAACGCGCTCCCTCATGTCTGGTGGGAGGCTGCCGGCCTTGAGCCACAAGGCCGGGGACGCCGCACCACCGGCCCTTGTCACAGCAGGAGCCGCCCGCGGGGCGGCGGGTAAAGGGAAAAATGGCAAAGAAGATCGACGGCTATATCAGCCTCAACGTGCCGGCGGGGGCGGCCAATCCCTCCCCGCCGATCGGTCCAGCGCTCGGCCAGCGCGGCGTGAACATCATGGGCTTCTGCAAGGAGTTCAACGCCAAGACCCAGCAGATGGAGAAGGGGATGCCGGTCCCCGTCGTCATCACGGTGTTCTCGGACAAGTCCTTCACCTTCATTATGAAGACGCCGCCGGCGACCTATCTGATCAAGAAGGCGATCAAGGCGGAGAAGGGCTCGCAGGCGCCGGGACGGACCTCGGCCGGCACGATCACGATGGATCAGTGCCGCGAGATCGCCAAGGTCAAGCTCGCCGACATGAACGCAACCGATATCGACCAGGCTGCCCGCTCGATCGCCGGCTCCGCCCGCTCGATGGGCATCCAGGTGACGGAGTAGAGCCATGGCGAAGAGCGGCAAGCGCCACAGGGCGGCGAGCGAGGGTATCGATGCTGCGAAGCTCTACCCGATCGATGCGGCCATCAAGCTCGTCAAGGAGCGCGCCAAGGCGAAATTCGACGAGACCGTCGAGATCGCGATGAATCTGGGCGTCGACCCCAAGCATGCCGACCAGATGGTGCGCGGCGTGTGCAATCTGCCGAACGGCACGGGCCGGACGCTCAGGGTCGGCGTGTTCGCGCGTGGCGACAAGGCCGAGGAGGCGAGGAAGGCCGGTGCCGACGTGGTCGGCGCGGAGGATCTCGTCGAGACGGTGCTGAAGGGCACGATCGAGTTCGACCGCTGCATCGCGACGCCCGACATGATGCCGCTGGTCGGCCGGCTCGGCAAGGTGCTGGGTCCCCGCGGCCTGATGCCCAATCCGCGAGTCGGCACCGTCACGCCCAATGTCGGGCAGGCGGTGAAGGACGCCAAGGGCGGCGCGGTCGAGTTCCGCGTCGAGAAGGCCGGGATCATCCAGGCCGGGATCGGCAAGGCCTCGTTCAGCGATCAGGCGCTGATCGAGAACATCAAGGCCTTCACCGACGCGGTGGTGCGGGCGAAGCCGGCCGGCGCCAAGGGCACCTATGTGAAGCGCGTCGCGGTCTCCTCGACCATGGGGCCGGGCGTCAAGGTCGAGCTGCAGACCATCGTCGGTGCGCCGAGCGAATAGGCGAGCAGATCGCGGCTGCCGACGGCGAGGCCCTGCGGGGGCGTGGTCGGGGCAGCGGAATGAGTTTCCGCATCCGGTTCGACGTCCGGGCCGAGTGCGGGGAGACGGGTGGCTTCGAGGGTGGCACGGTCCGCCCGAGGGGCCGCCGACCTGTCCGAGATTGCAGGTGCCGGCAGCTCTTCCAGGAGCGTCCGGCCTAAGCCCCGAGGGGCCTGCATGAGATGGGGAGCTTGCGGACGGTTCTCGGCCCATTTCGGGCAGATGCCGTCGGTTCGACCCTCGTGTGCAGTCGTGTCGCTCAGATGCGCGACGCGGCGGACAGGCAGATCGATCGCCTCGCCGGTCCTTGGGGTTTGCCGGCCCTGGACACCGAGAATGGCAAGGCGGCGCATGCAACCCGCGGCGCGGGACCTCAGGCGGGCCCGACCGCACACTTGGGAGTGAGCAGGTGGACAGAGCTGCAAAGAAGGAGCTCGTCGCAACGCTCCACGACGTGTTCAAGGACACGGGCGTGATCGTCGTTGCCCACTATGCCGGCCTCTCGGTCGCCCAGATGACCCAGCTCCGCCGCCAGATGAAGGCGGTCGGCGGCAAGGTCAAGGTGGCCAAGAACCGGCTCGTCAAGCTCGCCCTGGATGGCACGAGTGCCGCCCCGATCGCCGATCTCTTCACTGGTCCGACCGTCGTCGCGACCTCGGAGGATCCGGTCTCGGCGGCCAAGGTCGCCGTCGATTTCGCCAAGGTCAACGACAAGCTCGTGATCCTCGGCGGCGCGATGGGGACCACCAAGCTCGACAGCCAGGGGATCAAGGCGCTCGCCGAGCTGCCGTCGCTCGATCAGCTGAGGGGCAACCTCATCGGCCTGATCCAGGCGCCGGCCAGCAAGATCGCCAGGATCGTCAACGAGCCGGGCAGCCAGATCGCGCGGGTCGTCAAGGCCCACGCCGAGAAGGCGGCCTAGAGGGACACGGACGGACGCCGGGTCGAGGCCGACCCGGTGGTTGCGACGCAAGACAGGGGCAGGACGCCAGCTCCCGCAGGAGGGGCGAGCCCGCCGACACCGACACACACGAACCGATAGGAAACCTTACCCATGTCGAAGCTGGAAAAGATCGTCGAGGATCTCTCGAGCCTGACCATTCTGGAGGCCGCCGAGCTCGCCAAGATGCTCGAGGACAAGTGGGGCGTCTCGGCCGCGGCGCCGGTCGCCGTGGCGGCCGTCGCCGGTGGCGGCGCGGCGGCGCCCGCCGTCGAGGAGAAGACCGAGTTCGACGTCATCCTCGTCTCGGGCGGCGACAAGAAGATCAACGTGATCAAAGAAGTCCGGGCCATCACGGGCCTTGGCCTGAAGGAAGCCAAGGATCTCGTCGAGGCCGGCGGCAAGGCCGTGAAGGAGGCCGTGCCGAAGGCCGACGCCGAGGCCATGAAGAAGAAGCTCGAGGAGGCTGGCGCCAAGGTCGAGCTGAAGTAGTCGCGGATCGTCGCCGGAGTCTCTCCCCTGGAACGGGGGCGGCTCCGGTGACGGCCGGATATGGGCGCCGGCAGCTTTCAGGGGCGATGGGCGCGGGCGCAGGGGCGGGGCAGAGATGGACGAGCAGACACGCGGCATCGTGGTCACGATCATCATCGGCATCCTCGCCGGCTGGCTTGCGAGCCTGCTCGTCGGTGGCGGCGGGCTGGTGCGCTATCTGGTGATCGGACTCATGGGCTCGGTGGTCGGGGGCTATCTGTTGCGCGTGGCCGGCATCAATCTGGGCATCCGCAACGAGCTCCTGCATCAGATCGCGACGGCGACGATCGGCGCGGTCGTGGTGGTGCTGCTGGCCCGGCTGATCGCCTGAGACGCAGTCAGCCCGAAGCCGAGACAAGAGCGGAGGACGAGAACCCCAAGACAGCATCGCAGGCGCTTTCATCGGAACGGAGACGACCGGACGTGCTGTGCCGACAGCCGGAAGGCGGAATGACAATCGAATGAGATGAGACGGTTCCCCCTGGATTCTCGGATCAGAGGATTCCGGGCGAGCCGTTTTTGCGCGTGCGCGTGGCAGCAGTCGGGCAAGCCGGCGGCGATCTGCGACGGGCGCGGGCTGCAGCGGGGGAAGCGGCGGGCATCCCGGCCAGCCTGGCGGCGGAGCCGGTCGGCTTCGGAGCAGGTTGACTTCGGAACCGGTCGGCTTCGGAGCCAGATGACTGGGGAACGGAATATCGAGGGCGCGGGCAGCATGCGGCTGCGGCGCGGCCGCCTCGACAGCGGAACGACGGGCTGGCCGGCCCCGTAATGCCGGCTCGAGACGAGACTGGAGCGAGGCCGGCGACGAAATGCGGGCGGCCGGCTCGCGGACGTGGCAATTGCGGCGGGTCGCCTGAAGGCCCGGCCGCGAAAAACCTACGAGGACCCTGATGGCTGAGACCTTCACCGGGCGCAAGCGCGTGAGGAAGAAGTTCGGCAAGATCGCCGAGGTGGCGGAGATGCCGAACCTGATCGAGGTTCAGAAGCGCTCCTACGACGAGTTCCTGATGGTCGACGAGCCGCGCGGCGGCCGTCCCGACCAGGGGCTCGAGGCCGTCTTCCGCTCGGTGTTCCCGATCTCGGATTTCTCGGGCCGCGCCACGCTCGAGTTCGTCAAATACGAGTTCGAGCCGCCGAAATACGATGTCGAGGAGTGCCAGCAGCGCGACATGACGTTCGCGGCGCCGCTCAAGGTGACGATCCGGCTGATCGTGTTCGATGTCAACGAGGAGACCGGCGCGCGCTCGATCCGCGACATCAAGGAGCAGGAAGTGTTCATGGGCGACATGCCGTTCATGACGCTGAACGGCACCTTCGTCATCAACGGCACGGAGCGGGTGATCGTCTCGCAGATGCACCGCTCGCCGGGCGTGTTCTTCGACCACGACAAGGGCCGCAGCCATTCCTCGGGCAAGCTGCTGTTTGCCGCCCGCATCATCCCCTATCGCGGCTCCTGGCTCGATTTCGAGTTCGATGCCAAGGACATCGTCTATGTGCGCATCGACCGCAAGCGCAAGCTGCCGGTGACGACGCTGCTCTATGCGCTCGGGCTCGACGGCGAGGAGATCCTGTCGCAGTTCTACGAGCGCATCACGGTGAAGGCGGCCAAGGGCGGCTGGAAGCTGCCCTTCGTCGCCGAGCGCTGGCGCGGCATGAAGGCCGCCTCCGACCTCGTCAACGCCAAGACCGGCGAGGTCGCGATCGAGGCCGGCAAGAAGGTGACGGCGCGCCTCGCCAAGAAGCTGCAGGAGCAGGGGCTGGCCGAGCTGCTCATCCAGGATGCCGACCTCGTCGGGCGCTATCTCGCCGAGGATCAGGTCGACATGGAGACCGGCATCATCCACGGCGAGGCCGGCGACGAGATCGACGAGGAGCTGCTGACCAAGCTGCGCGAGGCCGGCATCAAGGAGCTGCCGATCCTCGACATCGATCACGTCAACACCGGCGCGTTCATCCGCAACACCCTCAACAACGACAAGAACGAGGGCAAGGAGGATGCGCTCATCGACATCTACCGGGTGATGCGCCCGGGCGAGCCGCCGACGCCGGAAGCGGCCGAGGCACTGTTCAACGGCCTGTTCTTCGACAGCGAGCGCTACGACCTCTCGCCGGTCGGCCGCGTCAAGATGAATGCGCGCCTCGACCTCGAATGCGTCGACACCATGCGGGTGCTGCGCAAGGAGGACATCCTCGCTGTCATCAAGACGCTTGTCGCCTTGCGCGACGGCCGCGGCGAGATCGACGACATCGACAATCTCGGCAACCGCCGGGTGCGCTCGGTCGGCGAGCTGATGGAGAACCAGTACCGGGTCGGGCTCCTGCGCATGGAGCGCGCCATCAAGGAGCGCATGAGCTCGGTCGACATCGACACGGTGATGCCGCAGGACCTCATCAACGCCAAGCCGGCGGCGGCGGCGGTGCGCGAGTTCTTCGGCTCCTCGCAGCTCTCGCAGTTCATGGACCAGACCAACCCGCTGTCCGAGATCACGCACAAGCGGCGTCTCTCGGCGCTCGGACCTGGCGGTCTCACGCGCGAGCGCGCCGGCTTCGAGGTGCGCGACGTGCATCCGACGCACTACGGCCGCATCTGCCCGATCGAGACGCCGGAAGGCCCGAATATCGGCCTCATCAACTCGCTGGCGACCTATGCGCAGGTGAACAAATACGGCTTCATCGAGAGCCCGTACCGGCGCGTCGTCGACGGCCGGCTGATGGACGAGGTGATCTACCTCTCGGCGATGCAGGAGGCCCGGCACTACATCGCCCAGGCCAATGCCGAGATCGGTGCCGATGGACGGCTCGCGGGCGACTTCATCGAGTGCCGTCATGCCGGCGACGTGCAGCTGGTGCCGGCCGACCGCGTCGACTTCATCGACGTGTCGCCCAAGCAGCTCGTGTCGGTGGCGGCGGCGCTCATTCCGTTCCTCGAGAACGACGACGCCAACCGCGCGCTGATGGGCTCGAACATGCAGCGCCAGGCGGTGCCGCTCATCAAGGCGGAGGCACCGTTCGTCGGCACGGGCATGGAATCGGTGGTCGCACGCGATTCGGGTGCCGCGATCGCGGCGCGCCGCACCGGCATCATCGACCAGGTCGATGCCATGCGCATCGTCATCCGGGCGACCGAGGAGAGCGATCCCTCCAAGCCGGGCGTCGACATCTACAATCTGAGGAAGTTCCAGCGCTCCAACCAGAACACCTGCATCAATCAGCGGCCGCTGGTGAAGGTCGGTGACTATGTGAAGGCGGGCGACATCATCGCGGACGGTCCCTCGACCGACCTCGGCGATCTGGCGCTCGGGCGCAACGTGCTCGTCGCGTTCATGCCGTGGATGGGCTACAATTTCGAGGACTCGATCCTCATCTCCGAGCGCATCGTGCGCGACGACATCTTCACCTCGATCCACATCGAGGAGTTCGAGGTCATGGCCCGCGACACCAAGCTCGGGCCCGAGGAGATCACCCGCGACATCCCCAATGTCGCCGAGGAGGCGCTGAAGAACCTCGACGAAGCGGGCATCGTCTATATCGGTGCCGAGGTGAAGCCGGGCGACATCCTGGTCGGCAAGATCACGCCGAAGGGCGAGAGCCCGATGACGCCGGAGGAGAAGCTGCTGCGCGCCATTTTCGGCGAGAAGGCGTCGGATGTGCGCGACACCTCGCTGAAGCTGCCGCCCGGCGTGACCGGCACGGTCGTCGAGGTGCGCGTGTTCAATAGGCACGGCATCGAGAAGGACGAGCGCGCGATGTCGATCGAGCGCGAGGAGATCGAGGGCCTCGCCAAGGATCGCGACGACGAGCTGCACATCCTCGACCGCAACGTCTATGGCCGCCTGAAGGACGCCCTGCTCGGCAAGGAGGTCGCCAAGGGGCCGAAGGGTGCGCGCAAGGGCACCAGCATCGACACCGCCATCCTCGACGACATCCCGCGCAGTCAGTGGTGGGAGATCGCGCTCGCCGACGAGAAGGCGATGGGCGAGGTCGAGGCGATCAAGCGCCAGTACGAGAGCGCCAAGAAGAACCTCGAGCGCCGCTTCGTCGACAAGGTCGACAAGCTGCAGCGCGGCGACGAGCTGCCGCCCGGCGTCATGAAGATGGTCAAGGTGTTCGTCGCGGTGAAGCGCAAGCTGCAGCCGGGCGACAAGATGGCCGGCCGGCACGGCAACAAGGGCGTGGTCAGCCACATCGTGCCGGTGGAGGACATGCCCTATCTGGAGGACGGCACCTCGGTCGACATCGTGCTCAATCCGCTCGGCGTGCCGAGCCGCATGAATGTCGGACAGATCCTCGAGACGCATCTGGGCTGGGCCTGCCGTGGCCTCGGCCGGCAGATCGGCGCCGCCGTCGACCGGTTCCGCGAGAGCCAGAAGACGAAGCCGCTGAAGGACCTGCTGACCAAGGTCTACGGCCAGGACGAGACCATCGATTCGCTCGATGATGCCGGCCTCGTCGAACTCGGCGACAATCTGCGCTCGGGCGTGCCGATCGCGACGCCCGTGTTCGACGGCGCGCGCGAGAGCGACATCGTCGAGATGCTCGACATGGCCGGCTTCGACTCGTCGGGCCAGGTGACGCTGTTCGACGGCCGCACCGGCGAGACCTTCGATCGCCCGGTGACGGTCGGCTACAAGTACCTCCTGAAGCTGCACCACCTCGTCGACGACAAGATCCATGCCCGCTCGATCGGTCCCTACTCGCTCGTCACCCAGCAGCCGCTCGGTGGCAAGGCGCAGTTCGGCGGCCAGCGCTTCGGCGAGATGGAGGTGTGGGCCCTCGAGGCCTATGGCGCCGCCTACACGCTGCAGGAGATGCTGACGGTGAAGTCGGACGACGTCGCCGGCCGCACCCAGGTCTACGTGGGGATCGTGCGCGGCGACGACGCGTTCGAGGCCGGCATCCCGGAGAGCTTCAACGTGCTCGTCAAGGAGATGCGGGCGCTCGGGCTCAATGTCGAGCTCGTCGATTCGGAAACCGGACCGGTGCCGGTCGAGCGGGTGCAACCGATGCGTCCGCGTCTGCCCAAGCCCCCGACGGCGGAGGCGGCCGAGTAGCGAGCGGCACGAGAATGGGCCGGGAGGGCGGCGGCGGGCTACGGGGCCCGCTCGCGGCTTCCCGGCAGCCCCAAGCCCCGTGCGCCGGCAGCGCGGGGGCGAAGAGATGAAATGGCGGCGGCCCCGGCGGCCACCCCGATGAGCAGACCCCCAAACGCGGCGCCTCCCGCCCAGAGGCGCCCTGAGGAGACAGGGATGAACCAGCAAGAGATCGCGAACGTCTTCAGCCCGCAGGTGCAGGCCCAGACGTTCGACCGCATCCGCATCTCGATCGCGAGCCCGGAGCAGATCCACTCCTGGTCGTTCGGCGAGATCAAGAAGCCCGAGACGATCAACTACCGCACCTTCAAGCCGGAGCGGGACGGCCTGTTCTGCGCGCGCATCTTCGGGCCGATCAAGGACTACGAGTGCTTGTGCGGCAAGTACAAGCGCATGAAGTACAAGGGCGTCATCTGCGAGAAGTGCGGCGTCGAGGTGACGCTCGCCAAGGTCCGGCGCGAGCGCATGGGCCATATCGAGCTCGCCGCGCCCGTCGCCCATATCTGGTTCCTGAAATCGCTGCCGAGCCGCATCGGCATGCTGCTCGACATGCCACTCAAGGACCTCGAGCGGGTGCTCTATTTCGAGAACTACATCGTCATCGAGCCGGGCGTCACCACCTTCAAGATGGGCGAGCTGCTCTCGGAGGAGGAGTACAACAACGCCCAGGAGGAGTTCGGCGAGGACAGCTTCACCGCCGGCATCGGCGCGGAGGCGATCCGCGACATGCTCGCCGCGCTCGACCTCGAATCGCTGAAGGAGAGCCTCAGGCAGGAGATCGCCGAGTCGACCTCGGAGCTGAAGCCCAAGAAGCTCGCCAAGCGGCTGAAGCTGATCGAATCCTTCATCGAGTCGGGCAACCGGCCCGAATGGATGATCCTGACCGTCGTGCCGGTGATCCCGCCGGAGCTGCGCCCGCTCGTGCCGCTCGACGGCGGCCGCTTTGCGACCTCCGATCTCAACGATCTCTACCGGCGCGTCATCAACCGCAACAACCGCCTGAAGCGGCTGATGGAGCTGAGGGCGCCCGACATCATCATCCGCAACGAGAAGCGCATGCTTCAGGAGGCGGTCGACGCGCTGTTCGACAATGGCCGGCGCGGGCGGGTCATCACGGGCGCCAACAAGCGGCCGCTGAAGTCGCTCGCCGACATGCTGAAGGGCAAGCAGGGCCGCTTCCGCCAGAACCTGCTCGGCAAGCGCGTCGACTATTCGGGCCGCTCGGTCATCGTGGTCGGCCCCGAGCTCAAGCTGCACCAGTGCGGCCTGCCCAAGAAGATGGCGCTCGAGCTGTTCAAGCCGTTCATCTACTCGCGGCTCGACATGAAGGGCCTGTCGACCACGGTGAAGCAGGCCAAGAAGCTGGTCGAGAAGGAGAAGCCGGAGGTCTGGGACATCCTCGATGAGGTGATCCGCGAGCATCCGGTGCTGCTCAACCGTGCGCCGACGCTGCACCGTCTCGGCATCCAGGCCTTCGAGCCGACGCTCGTCGAAGGCAAGGCGATCCAGCTTCATCCGCTCGTCTGCGCGGCCTTCAACGCCGATTTCGACGGCGACCAGATGGCGGTGCACGTGCCCTTGTCGCTGGAGGCCCAGCTCGAGGCGCGCGTGCTGATGATGTCGACCAACAACATCCTGCACCCGGCCAACGGCTCGCCGATCATCGTGCCCTCGCAGGACATCGTGCTCGGCCTCTACTATCTGTCGCTGATCGCCGACGGGGAGCCGGGCGAGGGCACCATGCTCGGCTCGGTGTGGGAGGCCCGGCACGCGCTCGAGGCGCGGGCGGTGTCGCTCCACGCCAAGGTCAAGGGCCGGTTCGAGACCGTCGACGACGAGGGCAACACCGTCTACGAGGTGCACGAGACGACGCCCGGGCGGCTCATTCTCGGCGAGATCCTGCCGCGCCGCTCGAACATCAAGTTCGGGCTCGTCAACCAGCTCCTGACCAAGAAGGCGATCTCCAAGCTGATCGATGCCGTCTATCGCGGCTGCGGCCAGAAGGAGACGGTGATCTTCTGCGACCGGATCATGAGCCTCGGCTACTACCACGCCTGCCGGGCCGGCATCTCGTTCGGCAAGGACGACATGGTGATCCCCGACACCAAGGAGCGCATCGTCGAGGAGACGCGCGAGCTGGTGAAGGAGTACGAGCAGCAGTACAACGAGGGCCTCATCACCCAGGGCGAGAAGTACAACAAGGTGGTGGATGCCTGGGCGAAGTGCACCGACCGAGTCGCCAAGGAGATGATGGACCGCATTTCCGCCGTGACCAAGGACAAGAAGTCCGGGCGGCAGAAGTCGATCAACTCGATCTACATGATGTCGCATTCGGGAGCGCGCGGCTCGCCGGCGCAGATGAAGCAGCTCGCCGGCATGCGCGGCCTGATGGCGAAGCCCTCGGGTGAGATCATCGAGACGCCGATCATCTCCAACTTCAAGGAGGGGCTGTCGGTGCTCGAGTACTTCAACTCGACGCACGGCGCGCGTAAGGGCCTCGCCGACACCGCGCTGAAGACGGCGAACTCGGGCTACCTGACGCGCCGTCTCGTCGACGTGGCGCAGGACTGCATCATCATCGAGGAGGACTGCGGCACCGACGGCGGCATCAGCATGACCGCGGTCATCAATGCCGGCGAGGTGGTGGTCTCGCTCGGCGACCGCGTGCTCGGCCGCACGGCGGTCGACGACATTCTCGATCCGCTGACCGGCAAGGTGCTGGTCAAGTCGGGCGAGCTCATCGTCGAGAGCCATCGCGATGCCATCGAGGCGGCGGGCGTGCAGATGGCGCGCATCCGTTCGGTGCTGACCTGCGAGTCGAGCATCGGCGTGTGCGGCAAGTGCTACGGGCGCGACCTCGCACGTGGCGAGCCGGTCAATATCGGCGAGGCGGTCGGCGTCATCGCGGCCCAGTCGATCGGCGAGCCGGGCACGCAGCTCACCATGCGCACCTTCCACATCGGCGGCACGGCGCAGGTGGTCGATCAGTCTTTCATCGAGTCGAATTTCGACGGCACGGTGAAGATCAAGAACCGCAACGTGGCGCGCAACTCGGACGGCCAGCTCATCGCCATGGGCCGCAACCAGACGCTCGTCATCGTCGATGACGAGGGCCGCGAGCGGGCCTCGCACAAGCTGGCGCACGGCACGCATCTGAGGGTCGACGAGGGCGACAAGGTGAAGCGCGGCACGCGTCTCGCCGAGTGGGATCCCTATACGCGTCCGATCATCACCGAGGTCGACGGCGTGTCCGACTTCGAGGACCTGGTCGAGGGTGTGTCGGTCAACGAGCAGTACGACGAGGGCACCGGCATCACCAACCGCGTCATCGTCGACTGGCGGGCGAGCCCGCGCGGCAGCGACCTGAAGCCGGCCATCGTGGTCAAGGACGCCAATGGGCGGCCGATCAAGCTGCAGCGCGGCGGCGATGCCCGCTACATGCTCTCGGTCGAGGCCATTCTCTCGATCGAGCCGGGCTCGGACGTGAAAGCGGGCGACGTGCTGGCACGTATCCCGCTCGAGAGTGCCAAGACGCGCGACATCACGGGCGGTCTGCCGCGCGTGGCGGAGCTCTTCGAGGCGCGGCGGCCGAAGGATCACGCGATCATCGCCGAGATCACCGGCACGGTCGAGTTCGGACGCGACTACAAGAACAAGCGCCGGATCATCATCAAACCGGACGAGGCCAATCTCGAGCAGGTCGAGTACCTGATCCCCAAGGGCAAGCACATCTCGGTGCAGGATGGCGACCGGATCGAGAAGGGCGAGTACCTGATCGACGGCAATCCGGCGCCGCACGACATCCTGGCGATCAAGGGCGTCGAGGAGCTGGCGAGCTTCCTCGTCAACGAGATCCAGGAGGTCTACCGGCTGCAGGGCGTGACGATCAACGACAAGCATATCGAGGTGATCGTCCGGCAGATGCTGCAGAAGGTCGAGATCGCCGATCCGGGCACGACCGACTACTTGAAGGGCGAGCAGATCGACCGCATCGAGCTCGACGAGACCAACCGGGTGATCGAGAAGGCGGGCGGGCGTCCGGCGACGGCGAACCCGGTGCTGCTCGGCATCACCAAGGCGAGCCTGCAGACGCGCAGCTTCATCTCGGCGGCGTCGTTCCAGGAGACGACGCGGGTGCTGACCGAGGCGGCAGTCGGCGGCAAGTCGGACAGCCTGGAGGGCCTCAAGGAGAACGTCATCGTCGGCCGGCTCATCCCGGCCGGCACGGGCGGCATGCTGCGGCGCCTGAAGCGCGTCGCCGGACGTCGCGACGAGATGATCCTGAAGGAGCGCGAGCGCATGGCGGCCGACCGGCAACTCGAGGCGCAGGCGGCGGCGGCCGAGGTCATGACCGCTCCGGCGCCGGCCGCCGATGAGGTGGAGACGGCCGAGCCGGGCGACGAGGCGGCGGAGTAAGCGCCCGAAGTCCGCAAGGTGAGTTGCAAATGGGGCCATCCGTCATCGGCGGGTGGCCCCTTACTGTTTGCGGGCCCGCCAGAAGAGGCCAAAGGAGCCAGCGCGCGGGGCAGGCAGGAGAGCCGTGCGGGGATCAGCTGGTGGGCAGGTCGGTCTCGCTCAGCCGGCGGAAGCTGACACCGGTCAGGCGCCAGCCCGCCTGTCCGAGCTCGAAGCGGGCGATGGTGCTGAGGCCCATTCGGGCCGGATCGAAGGTCTCGATCTCGAAGCGGGTGAAGCCCGAGAAGCCCGCCTTCAGGATGGTCATGGCCGCAAGGCGGCGGGCGCGGCTCTCTGCGCCTCCGGGCAAGGTCGGGGCCGCCGCCCTGGCCGGCGTCGTCACCGCACCACCACCGCCGCCGCCGAAGCCGCTGGCGAGAAGACGCGGCAGTCCCGCCGGTGTGACATTGGCATCGATCATGCGGTGGACGATGAGGGTGCCGAGAGTGCCGCCGAGGCGGAAGACGCCGCCATCGCGGCGCGGCTGGCCGAAGCGGTCGCGGCCGATCGGAGGGGCGCTCGCTTCGGCGGCATGGGCTTCCTTGAGGCTGCGGCGCAAGGCGGGGAAGTCGATCAGCCGGGCGACCGCCACCCGGTCGTCGTGCTCGAGGGCGCGTCGGAGCTGCTCGGCGGCGATCAGCGGCTGGACCGCATAGAGCGCCCAGCCGACCACCATGGCGATGGCAAGCTTGATGATGAGCATGGCGCCATCCCCGAGGAAGAGGCGAGAGCGAGGGCGGGACGCCTGGCCCCTCCCCGTGAGGAGCCCGCGAACCGTCAGTCTTGCTCAATCCGCGAGGAAGGCGGCGAAACTCTGACGCGCCGGGCCGATGGCACTCTCATACCGGCGCGCACGAATTTCCACGCGTGATCCAGTTGGACGCGCGCCGGTAGCGCCATTGATTGCGCGCGGCCGCCTCGCCGACTCCGCGCGCGGGCAACCTCGCGAAAGCGATGCGTCCAGCCATCGGGTCGCGGCACCGCTCAGGGCGTCGTCGTGGGGATCGGATTCTTGATGCTGCCGAGCTTGCCGCCCGGGCTCCAGTCGAGATCAAGGGCCGGATCGTCGACCGTCTCGGTCTCGCCGGGCTTCCAGTCGAGATCGAGCCCGTCGCTGCCCTCGATCGACGGTGGCTTCCAGTCGAGGTCGAGCTCGTTGATGCTCTCGCCGGTGCCCGGCGCCCAATCGAGGTCGAGGTCGGCATTCAGCAGCGAATCCCTCTGCTCGACCGGTTTGCCGCCCTCGGTGCGCGGCACCTGGTCGATGCCGTCGGACGAGTCGGTGCTGATCGGGGGAATGCCGCGAGAGACCTCCGCGCCGTCATTGAGGCCGGCCGAGCGCTGCTCGGTCTCGGCGCCCGATTCAGGCTCGCTGCAGATATGGCGGATCGCCGCCCAATCCTCGTCGGTGACCGATGGGGTCGCGGGATAGTCCTCGACCTTCTCGACTTCCTCGATGCGCTCGGGCGTCGGGGGATGGGTCGAGAAGATGTCGGCGGCGCTGGTGGTGAGCGAGTCCTCGTCGGTCTTGTGGTCGCCATCGGAACCTTCCAAGGCGGACAGCCGGCGGAAGAAGCCGGCGAGCGGCTTCACCGAGATGCCGGCCTCCTTCAGGATGCGGATGGCATGGGCGTCGGCCTCGCGCTCGGCACCGCGGCTGTAGCGGAGCTGGAGCACGGCGCCGCCGATATTGCCGAGCGTCGAGGAGGAGCCGGAGAAGACGAGCTCCATGCCGGCCGAGACGCCGACCGCGCGGATGATGCCGGCCTCGGGATGATATTCGATGCCGTGGCCCATCTCGTGGGCGAGCACGCCTGCCACCTCGTCGGGCGTCTCGGCGGCGTCGATGAGGCCCGTGCTGATGACGATCTGCTCGCCGGGAAGCGCGAAGGCGTTGACGATGTCCCAATCGACGACGCGGACATGGAAGGGCCGGTCGGTGCCCGATGCCGCCGACAGTCGCGCGGCGAGCCGCGCCAGCGCCTCGGTCCCGCGCGGGTCGGTGCATACCGGGTGACCGTCGGTGAAGGCCTCGGCGGCGCGCTCGCCGATCGCATTGCGGACCGGGTCTGGCAGGAGGCGGGCGACGGCCTTGGCTGGCGAGAGATCGAGGGCCCAGATGCCGCCGACGATCGCGGCGACGAGGGCGGTGAGGACGAGCCAGGGCCGGGCATGGCGCAGGCGGATCGAGCCGGCCTTCAACTGCGGCGAGACCTTCAGGATCGCCGCGGCGAAAGCGGGGTCGTCGATGAAGAGCGTCTCGCCGGGGTGATCGGCCGAATGCAGGAGGACGTCGCGCGAGCCCTTGAGGACCGGTGCCGAGGCCGTCAGGCGATGGAAGGCCCAGGTCTCGCGCTTGGTGTTGCCGTAGTCCTGCAGCGTGCGCTCCTCGATCTCGAGGGCACGCTCGAGACGGACCTGGACGAGGCGCGACACCGCAGCCTTGCCGTCGCTGAGACGGCCCTTGAAGATCGTCATGGCATCACTCTCCGGCGGCTCAGCCCAGGGCGTCGATGTCGAAGGCCTCGGCCAGACCCTCGCCCGTGCGCGACAGGCGGTGGGTGCTCTGGCCTATCGTGGCGAAATCGAGCGTGCCCTCGGTCACGAGCCGCTCGATCAGGAATTTGAAGGTCCGCGCCTCGGCGACCGGCCTCAGGATGGTCAGCGAGGCGAGCGTCAGAAGATAGTTCGATATGAAGAGCCAGACCAGCCCGAGTGCGGTGACATCGAGCCGGAAGCTCAGTGTGCCGAGCGTCGTGCGGCTGGTGAACTGGTTGAGCATGCGCGCCTGGTACCAGCCATAGAACAGCGAGTAGAGCAGCAGGCAGGAAACGACGATGGCGAAGATGATGACGTTCTCGCCCGTCGAGAACTGCAACTCGGGCGGGGCGACGCCGGCCTCCTGGGCCTTCGAGATCGCCTCGAACTTGTCCCAGAAGGCGAACATGAACAGCGCGACGGCGAGAACATAGACGAGGATCCCGCCGACCCAGGCGAGCACATAGGGCGGGTAGAGCGGCCCGGCCTGGCCCTTGTAGAGGAAGGCCTTGTCGCCGAAGCGCATGTCGTTGGTGATGGTGCGGTGCAGGAAATTGGCGCGCCAGGGCACGATCCAGCCCCAGGTGAAGGGGATGAGGAGCAGCGACCAGAAGGCCGACCAGCCGAAACCGAGCGAGGAGCCGACGAGGGCGCCACGGATGCCGCGGAAGCGGGTGCGCGACAGGCGATAGCGCCGGGCCCGGTAGACCGCGATGCCGACCAGGAAGAAGATCAGCACGTAGACGGCCATGAAGAGGATGAAGAAGGCCGGATGCTCGGGGCCGAAATAGATCTGGGTGAAGGTGAACAGCCCGATCATGGGCAGCAGCACGAGGAAGAACACGATGATGAAGCCGAGGAACAACTCCCGGCCGGTGCCGACATATTCGAGCGGCTCGCCATTGATGCGCACGGATTGCCAAATGCGGCGGCGCACCTCGGTCTTGCCCCAGAACTGGTAGAAGCCCAGCGTGACGATCGTCAGTAGCATGTTGAGGAGGCCGAGACCGGCCAGCGACCAGGGCGAGCCGTGCCAGGTGATGCGGACGGGCTCGCCGGCGCCCGAGCCGGTGGATGTGGCAGGCGCGCCGCTCTCGAGCGGTATGCCGGTCGCGGGCACTGACGTATCGCTCATGATACCACCCCTCCATCGTCCGCGCGCGGAACGCACGTTCCGAGACACGGGAGCCTGAGCCCGCCTCGGCGGCACGGACCCGCGCGAATTTCCCATCCCGACGAGCGATAACATCGGCTCGGGCGGTCCGCCAGACAAGTCCCACCCGGCAATCTGCCGCCGATTTGCCAAAGTTGGGTCAACGCCCGGTCGAAGTGAGACGATAGCAATGCCCTGCCGGAGACGGGCGGCGGGGGCCGCTTTCGTCGTTCCCTGCAAGAACAGGGGCCGGCCAAGGCGAAGAGACCCCGGCGGTGTCCGGGGCCATACGAGGGAATATCGGGTAATGCGTCATTCTCTTCTCGCCCCGCTCGCCGGCCTCGTCCTGCTGGCGCCGGCGGTGGCATGGGCCGGTGGCGATGGTGGCGTCGTCGAGGCCGGCGTGGTCGCGCTCGGCGACGCGGCGTCGTTCGGGGCGATCTTCGCGGCGCCGGCGGCCGGTCTCCTCGGCATCGCGGTGCTCTGGCGCGTGGTGCGCACGCTCGGGCTCGGCCTGTCGCTGGCAGGAGCGCTGGTGCTGGCGCTCAGCTTCGTCGCGATCGTGTTCGGTGCGCCCGATCTGGCGGGATTCCATATCCCGACCTGAGCGCGCCGCCGTTCCCTGGTGCCTGGGGCGCCCGCACACCCCATCGGTAGGGGCACGTCATGAAAGACGGCCATGCGTGGCGCGCGCGCAACAGAGTGAGGCAGATTAGCCCCGATTGCGCCACAAACGGTCGCCATCTTTCGTGTTGTCGGCGCGACCTTGCGCATCGGCAGGTCTCCCGGTGAGGAGCTGACCCGCCTTGCGGATCGTTGAGCCGGCCGACATCCGGGCCTAAGGTGGTGTTGCCGAATGGCCGCAAGAGGCGGCACGGACGGTCCCACCTTTCGAGCCGGACGCCGCCTCCGACGGGCGTTCCGGCGCAGCAATCACAGCAATGACCCGGATTTCCGAGGGCGAGATGGACGCGAAGAGTTTCGACAAGAGCAAGCTGCCGAGCCGCCATGTGACGGAGGGGCCGACCCGCGCCCCGCACCGCTCCTATTATTATGCGATGGGGCTCACCGAGGAGCAGATCCACCGGCCGCTGGTCGGCGTCGCGTCCTGCTGGAACGAGGCCGCCCCCTGCAACATCGCGCTGATGCGGCAGGCGCAGGCCGCCAAGAAGGGGGTCGACGAGGCTGGCGGCACGCCGCGCGAATTCTGCACGATCACCGTCACCGATGGCATCGCCATGGGTCACCAGGGCATGAAGTCGTCGCTCGTCAGCCGCGAATGCATCGCCGACTCGATCGAGCTGACCATGCGCGGCCATTGCTACGACGCCCTCGTCGGCATCGCGGGCTGCGACAAGTCCCTGCCCGGCATGATGATGTCGATGGTCCGGCTCAACGTGCCGAGCGTCTTCATGTATGGCGGCTCGATCCTGCCCGGCCGCTTCAAGGGCCGGGACGTCACCGTGGTCGACGTGTTCGAGGCGGTCGGCCAGCATTCCGCCGGCAAGATGGACGACGAGGAGCTGCACGCGCTCGAATGCGTCGCCTGCCCGTCGGCGGGCTCGTGCGGCGGCCAGTTCACCGCCAACACCATGGCCTGCGTCTCCGAGGCGATCGGCCTTGCGCTGCCGGGCTCGGCGGGCGCGCCCGCTCCCGATACCCATCGCGACGATTTTGCGGTCGCCAGCGGCCGGGCGGTGATGCGGCTCATCGCCGAGGGCATCCGCCCGCGCGACATCGTCACGCTGAAGGCGCTCGAGAACGCGGCGACCATCGTCGCGGCGACCGGCGGCTCGACCAATGCGGCGCTGCATCTGCCGGCGATCGCGCACGAATGCGGCATTGCCTTCGACCTGTTCGACGTGGCGCGGATCTTCAAGCGCACGCCCTATATCGCCGACCTGAAGCCCGGCGGAAAATACGTCGCCAAGGACGTGTTCGACATCGGCGGCGTGCCGCAGATCCTGCGCGCATTGCTCGACGGCGGCTATCTGCACGAGGACTGCATCACCGTCACCGGCCGGACGATCAAGCAGAACATCGAGACGGTGAAGTTCAACGAGAACCAGAAGGTGGTCTATCCGACCTCCAATCCGCTGTCGCCGACCGGAGGTGTCGTCGGTCTGAAGGGCACGCTCGCGCCCGATGGGGCGATCGTCAAGGTCGCCGGCATGAAGACGCTGAAGTTCTCGGGGCCGGCGCGCTGCTTCGACTGCGAGGAGGATGCCTTCGCGGCGGTGTCGAAGCGCGAGTACAAGGACGGCGAGGTGCTCGTCATCCGCTACGAGGGTCCCAAGGGTGGCCCGGGCATGCGCGAGATGCTGTCGACCACGGCGGCGCTCTACGGCCAGGGCGCGGGCGACAAGGTCGCGCTCATCACCGACGGGCGTTTCTCGGGTGCGACGCGCGGCTTCTGCATCGGCCATGTCGGGCCGGAGGCGGCGGTCGGCGGCCCGATCGGGCTGATCAAGGACGGCGACATCATCACGATCGATGCCGAGGCGGGCACGCTCGACGTCGCGCTCTCGCCCGATGAGCTCGCCAAGCGTAAGAAGAGCTGGAAACCGCGCCAGGACGAGCGCTACACCAGCGGTGTTCTGTGGAAGTATGCCCAGCAGGTCGGCCCGGCGCTGAAAGGTGCCGTGACCCATCCGGGCGGAGAGGCGGAAGTCGTCTGCTATGCGGATATCTAGGCTGGTCTTGTGCCTCGCCGCGCTCGTTGCGGCACTCATGGTCGGCGGTCCGGGCTTCGAGGCCCGGGCCGGCTCCTCGGGCCTTCAGCCCGAGGATGCCTTCGACCGGGGGCTGAAGGCCTATCGCCAGGGCAATCTCGAGGACGCGCTGCCGCTCATCGATTTCGCGGCGACGAACGGCTATGTGCGTGCCCAGTTCGTGCTGGCGCGCATCTATGGCGAGCGCGACACGAGGCTGTACGATCCCGCCGCCGCCTTCCACATCTATGAAAGCATCGTCGAGAACAACAAGGACATCGATCCCTATCTCGACGAGAATGCACCCTATGTGGCGGCGGCCAATGTGGCGGCGGCCGACTATCTGATGAAGGGCATTCCCGGAATCGGCCTTGCGCCCGACCGCGCCAAAGCGCGCGAGTTGCTCGAGTTCGCGGCCAGCTATTTCGACGATACCGACGCCCAGTTCGAGCTCGCCAAACTCATCCTCACCGATGCCCGGCCCGATGTGCAGGACGAGTCGGCGACCTTGGCGCTGCACTATCTCTCGACGCTCGCCGAGGAAAAGCAGCATGCCGGGGCGCAGGCCTTTCTCGGCGATCTGTTCTGGGAGGGCGAGCATGTCGGGCGCCGGCCCGATATGGGCCTTGCGCTCGTCTCGATCGCGCTCGGCAACGCCACGGCCGGCGACCGGCTGTGGATCGAGGAGATCTATCACGACATCTACTGCCGCACGGCGCGGGAGCAGCGCGCCGAGGCGGCACGTATCGTGGCGCGCTGGGACGAGCGGCATGGTGCCGCCCGAAGTGCTGGCGCGAGCGAGGGGGGCAGCGCCTTCACGTTCGGCGAGGTCGGCGGCGTGAAGCGCACCTGCGCCAATGGCGAGCCGATCGCCAGCCGGCTGACGCCGGAGGCACTGGCGGTGGCAGAGCAGGGCGGCGATCCCGAAGCCTCGGGCGGAGCGGTGGCGAGTGCGCAGGGCGCCGCGTCCAGCGAGGACGCCGGAGCGCGGCCGACATTCGGCAACATGATGGGCCTCGGGCTCGGCATTTCGGCCGAGGATGCGGGCGGCGAGTCGGCCCTCAAGTCCTCGGCTTCGGCCAGTAGGGCGAGGCTGGCGGTCGCCGGCTATCTGTCCTTGATGCGGGCTTCGCAGCCGCGATGCCGCCGGTGCAGCGAGCCGCGTCCTCGCCGGTAACGCGGCAGCGTCGCCGGATGCCCCATTTCCGGCCGCTTCCTCCCCGGCCGCCTCTCCCGTGCGACGGCGCGGGCGTCACTCCAGATCGAGCGCGACCCAGACCGGGACATGGTCGGAGGGCTTCTCGCGGGCCCGTACCATGCGGTCGATGCCGGATTCGACCAGCCGGTCGGCCGCCTGCGGCGAGAGCATCATGTGGTCGATGCGGATGCCGTTGTCCTTCTGCCAGGCGCCGGCCTGATAGTCCCAGAACGTATAGACGCCGTCCTCGGGGTGGCAGGCACGGATCGCATCGGTGAGGCCGAGCGCCGCGAGACGGCGGAAGGCATGGCGGCTTTCGGGCTGATACAACGCATCGCCGGTCCAGGCGGCCGGGTTGTTGGCATCGCGCGGCTCGGGGATGACATTATAGTCACCCGCCAGCACCAGCGGCTCCTCGAGCGCGAGAAGGTCGCGGGCGTGGCGCTCGAGCCGCGCCATCCAGGCGAGCTTGTAGGGGAACTTGGCGCTGTCGACCGGATTGCCGTTCGGCAGGTAGATCGAGGCGACGCGCACGACGCCGCGGCCGGCGCCGATCACCGCCTCGACATAGCGGGACTGCGTGTCGTCCTCGTCGCCCGGAAGGCCGCGGCTGACCTCCTCGATCGGGCGCTTCGACAGGATGGCGACACCGTTGAAGCCCTTCTGGCCATGGATCGCGAGATTGTAGCCGAGTTCCTCGATGGGACCGGCGGGAAACGCCTCGTCGAGCGACTTGATCTCCTGCAGGCAGACGATGTCGGGGGATGCCTCGCCGAGCCAGGCAAGCAGCCCCTCGATGCGGGCCTTGACCCCGTTGATGTTCCAGGTGGCAATCTTCAGCATGGTGCTCCCGCTACCGGCGGCTCGTCGCCGGCGGCGAGGAACGTAGAGTATTTGCCGGAAGCGGGCCATCGCTTCCGGCAGGCGTCCGTGGTGGCCGGCCGGTCGAGGGCGCGTGCCGCCGGTATCGCTCACGGAATTTTTGCTCGCACGGATCGGAGGTGCTGATCTATTGCGGGCGGACGGGGCCGTCGCCGAGGACGGCCGCCGGGTGCGGGTGAGGGAGAACGGGATGAGGCGGAGCATGCATGTCGTCGGGCGGACGCTCTGGGCCATCCTCGCCGCAACGGCCATCTCGCTCGGCATCGCCCGGGCGCCCGCCCTTGCCGGCGATCCCGATCCGACCCGCTGGGGCGAGGTGCTGGCCGAAGCGCGCGGCCAGACCGTCTACTGGAACGCCTGGGGCGGCGAGCCGCGGATCAACGGCTATATCGAATGGGTGGGAGGCGAGCTGGCGCGGCGCTTCGGCGTCACCCTCGTCCATGTGAAGCTCGGCGACACCGGCGAGGCGGTGTCGCGGGTGCTCGCCGAGAAGGCGGCCGGCACGATCGAAGGTGGCGCGGTCGATCTCATCTGGATCAACGGCGAGAACTTCGCCGCCATGAAGCGCAACGGCCTGCTGCTATCCTCCTGGGCCGAGGGACTGCCGAATTATGCGCTCGTCAGGGCCGATCGGAACCCGGCCGTCAGAAGCGATTTCACGGTGCCGGTCGAGGGGCAGGAATCGCCCTGGGGCCGGGCGCAGATGGTGTTCTTCCACGACACGGCCGAGATGGCCGATCCGCCGCGCTCGATGGCCGCGCTCCTCGACTGGGCGAGGGCCAATCCCGGGCGCTTCACCTATCCGCGGCCACCCGATTTTCTCGGCTCGACCTTCCTGAAGCAGGCCGTCATCGAGCTTGCCGCCGACCGGGCGGCGCTCTATCGCCCGGTGGCGGAGGCGGATTTCGCGGCCGTCACGGCGCCGCTCTGGGCGTTCACCGACCGGCTCCATCCGCTGATGTGGCGGGGTGGCCGGGCCTTCCCGCAGAGCGGGGCGGAGCTGCGGCGCCTCATGGGGGACAGCGAGATTTCGATCGGCTTCGCCTTCAATCCCGCCGAGGCGAGCGCGGCGATCGCCAACAAGGAACTGCCCGACACGGTCAGGTCCTACGTGCTCGAGGGGGGCACGATCGGCAATATCCATTTCCTCGCCATCCCCTTCAATGCCGCGCACAAGGCGGGGGCCATGGTGGTCGTCGATTTCCTGCTCTCGCCCGAGGCGCAGGCACGCAAGCAGGACCCGGCCGTCTGGGGCGATTTCACGGTGCTCGAGGTCGCCGCGCTCGATGCGGCCGACCGGGCGCTATTCGATCGGCTCGCGCTCGGCGTGGCGACGCTGACACCGGCCGAGCTCGGTGCCGCCGTGCCCGAGCCGCATCCGGGCTGGATGGAGGCGATCGAGACGGAGTGGACGCGGCGCTACGGGGTGCAATGAACGGGTCCCGCACGATCGGCCGCCGGCCGGCGGGGGGCGTATGCGAACCGGGGGGCGATGGCGGCCGCGGCGAGGGTCGAGCCGGTGGCGGGCCGCATGGCCGGAGCCTCGACCCGTTCCGCCTCGACCCGTTCCGCCTCGCGCCGGTCGTGGCGCTCGGCATTCTCGTTGTGCCGGTCGGGGCGGGCCTTCTCGGCGTCATCCTGCCCTCGCTCGGCTACCTGCCGGCGCTCGGCGGCACGAGGCTCGGCCTTCAGCCCTGGGCGATGCTCTTCGACATGCCAGGGGTCTGGCGCTCGGCGGCGATCAGCCTCGCGGCGGGGATCCTCAGCGCGCTCATCGCCTTTGCCGTGACGATGCTGTTCCTCGCCGGCTCGCTCGGCACGCCGGTCTTCGAGGCGCTGAGACGGCTGATCTCGCCCCTGCTTTCGGTGCCGCATGCGGCGACGGCCTTCGCGATCGCGTTCCTGATCGCCCCCTCCGGGCTCATCGTCCGGATGATCTCGCCCTGGGCGACCGGCTGGACGCGGCCGCCCGACCTGCTCGTCGTCCACGACGCGCTGGGGCTCGCGCTGATCGCGGGCCTCGTCGTCAAGGAGATCCCGTTCCTCCTGCTCGTTTCGCTCGCCGTCATGCCGCAGATCGATGCGACACGGCGGCGGCAGGTGGCGCTCTCGCTCGGCTATCGCCCGGTGGCGGGTTTCCTCAAGGCCGTGCTGCCGGCGCTCTATCCGCTGATCCGCCTACCTGTCTTTGCGGTCATCGCCTATGCGAGCTCGACCGTCGACATGGCGCTGATCCTCGGGCCGACGAGCCCGCCGACGCTCGGCGTGTCGATCGTGCGATGGCTCTACGACGCCGATCTTGCGATGCGGTTCATGGCGTCGGCCGGGGCGGCGATGCAACTCGGGGTGACGCTGACGGCGATCCTCGTCTGGATCGGGCTCGAGCGGGCCGCGGCGACAGTCGGGCGCGCCCTTGCCAGCGACGGCCGCCGGAGGGCGGCCGACAGGTCGCTGACGATCGCGGCGCGTGTGGCGATGCTGGCGGTGGCGCTCACCGCCGGTCTCGGGCTTCTCGGCCTCGCGCTCTGGTCGGTCGCGGGCCTGTGGCGATTTCCCGATCCGTGGCCGGGCGAGCTCACGGCCGGGGTCTGGCAGGGGCAGGCGCGAGCCCTGGCCGGCGCGCTCTTGCAGACGCTGCAGGTCGGGCTCGCGGCCACGCTCGGCGCGCTTCTCCTGGTGGTCGCGATGCTCGAGAACGAGGTGCGGCGCGGGCGGACGAGTGGCCGAGGGACTTCGGCGATCCTCTATCTGCCGCTCGTCATCCCGCCGGTCGCCTTCCTGTTCGGGCTGGTGATCGCGGCGGAGGCGGTGGGGATCTCGCCGGGCTTCTGGCTGGTGGTCGGCGGGCATGTCGTGTTCGTGCTGCCCTATGTCCATCTCTCGCTTTCGGAGGCCTATCTGAGGCTCGACCGTCGATGGGGCGCGGTGGCGGCGAGCCTTGGCGCCTCGCCCGGCCGGGTGCTGCTCGGCGTGAGGCTGCCGCTCGTGCTGACGCCGGTGCTGACCGCGGCGGCGGTCGGCTTTGCGGTCAGCGTCGGCCAGTATCTGCCGACGCAGCTTCTGGGGGGCGGGCGGGTCGCAACGGTGACGACGGAGGCGGTGGCGCTCGCGGCCGGGGCGGACCGGCGGGTGGTCGGGGTATGGGCGCTGGCTCAGGCACTGCTGCCTGCGGCGGGCTTCCTCATGGCGCTCGGACTGCCAAGGCTCGTCTGGCGGCACAGGCGGGCGATGCGCGATGCGAGGTGACGGGGTGGGTGAGAGGCGGGGACTTTCGCTCGACGAGGTTCGGATCGGGCTCGGCGGGCGCGCGCTTCTTGCGATCTCGGCCGATGTCGGGCGCGGCGAGGTGCTGACCGTGATGGGGCCATCGGGCTCGGGCAAGTCGACGCTGCTCGCCTTCGTCGCCGGCTTCCTGCCCGATGCCTTCAGGGGCGAGGGGCGCATCCGCATCGACGGCCGGGATGTGACGGGGCTGCCGCCGCACGAGCGCCGCATCGGGCTGATGTTCCAGGATGCGCTGCTGTTTCCCCATCTCTCGGTCGGCGGCAATCTGCTGTTCGGCATGCCGGCTCGCGCGCCCGACCGCCGCCGGATCGCCGAGGAGGCGCTCGCCTCGGCGGGACTTCCGGGCTTTGCCGACCGCGATCCCGCGACGCTGTCGGGCGGTCAGCAGCAGCGGGTGGCGCTCCTGCGCGTCCTGCTCTCGGAGCCGAGGGCGCTGCTGCTCGACGAGCCCTTCAACCGGCTCGACCGCGATCTGAAGGCAGAGCTGAGGCGGTTCGTGCTCGACCGGGTGCGGGCGGCCGGCCTGCCGACGCTGATGGTGACCCATGACGAGGCGGATGCTGAGGCGGCCGGGGGACCCGTCATCAGGCTGTGACGGGCCGGTGCGCGGGATCGGAGGCACGGCGGCGCCTCGCCAGACTCGCGCGGCCGGCGGGTGCGACGCCATGGTGAGGAATCTCGGCCGGCATGCGGCACGGTCCTTGCAAGTTCGCCGCGACTGACATACCGTTCGCTTCGGGGAAGTGCAGTTCGACCATCAGATACAGTGTGTTACCAGCGTTACAGAAAACCGCGAACGAATGCGGGATGTTCGAGATGAACTGCTCTTGAACGTCTGGCACATTACCCCAAATTTCGGAGTACTGGAGCGGGCCGCAAGCCAGCGGTCGGACATCCGGGGTAGGGTTTTCGTTCATCAATCGACCGGGAGGTTCACATGAAGAAACTTGCCATCGCCACCGCCGCGCTCGCGATCTCGGGTCTTGCCGCCATCGGCAGCGCCTCGGCCGCCGGCGTTCCGCAGATGAGCACCGTCGCCGGCGCCGGCGACAGCTCGCTGCAGCTCGTCAAGGGCTACTGGAAGCACGGCTGCTGGTACGAGTATGTCGCATCAAGTGGTACTACGGCCAGTGCTCGAAGTGGGGCTATCGCCGGCAGTACTGCTCGGGTGGCGGCTCCTACGGCGGCTACTGATCGCCACCGCCCCGATGATCCAGGCGGTCGATCGGGGTGAGGCGATGAGCTGACGCAAGCTCGCAATGCGGACCCCATGGTCCGACGGGCCGGTTGCCGGATGGCAGCCGGCCGCTCGTGTCTTCGAGGGGGCGCTCAATCGGGCAGTATTTGCGAGAGGCTGATCAGCGGCTTCGATGCTCGCGCGGACGCGCGCATCCTCACCGATCAGGCTCTCCTTGCTGGAGAAGTCCACCGTTCACGCTCTCGACACTCGCTTGTTCGCTCGCATCTCGACCGATCAGGCTCTCTTTGCTGGAGAGTCTGATTCACGCTCTCGACACTCGCTTGTTCGCTCGCATCTCGACCGATCAGGCTCTCTTTGCTGGAGAGTCTGATTCACGGCTTCGATGCTCGCGTGGACGCGCGCATCTCGACCGATCAGGCTCTAGTGCCGCTCGACGAAGCGCGCGCGGTAGGTGCCGTCCTTCAGCGACTGGAAGAGCTCGGGCACACGGGGATGGCGCAAGGGCTCGCCGGAGGTGTCGGGCAGCAGGTTCTGCTCCGAGACATAGGCGATGTACTCCGTCTCCGAATTCTCGGCGAGCAGGTGGTAGAAGGGCTGGTCCTTGGAGGGACGGAAGGCTTCGGGGATCGCCTGCCACCACTCCTCGGTATTGGCGAATTCGGGATCGATGTCGAAAACGACGCCGCGGAAGGGATGAATGCGGTGCCGGACGACGTCGCCGATGTTGAATTTCGCCTGCCTGATCCGTCCCATCGCGGATTTGCTCCGATGCCGCACTGCCGCTCGGTCGGCGTCCGCATACGAAGGGGGCGCCGCCGGTCCTGTCAACGAGGTGAATTTCGAGCCGTCGAGGAGCATTGCCACCTTTCGGCGTCCGGCGCAAAGCGCCGATGTCGCCGCATGCAGGCGCCGGGCGGCAGAGGGCTCGGGGGCCGACGGCGGCAAGGCGCTCAGTCGAGGCCGTAGACGCGGGCGAGATCGGGATCCTTCGCGGCCACCAGACGGGCGAGATCGACGATCACCTTCGCCTGCTTCCAGGTGGCGTCGTCCTGCATCTTGCCATCGATCATCACCGCGCCGGTGCCGTCGGGCATGGCCTCGATGATGCGGGCGGCGAAGGCGACCTCGCGCGGGTCGGGCGAGAAGACGCGCTTGGCGATGTCGATCTGGCTTGGATGCAGCGACCAGGCGCCGAGGCAGCCCTGCAGGAAGGCGTTGCGGAACTGGGCCTCGCAGGCGGCGGGATCGGAGAAGTCGCCGAAGGGGCCGTAGAAGGCCTTCAGCCCATGGGTCTGGCAGGCATCGACCATGCGGGCGACGGTGTAATGCCAGAGATCCTGCTGGAAGAAGGCGCGGGGGGCGGCCGAGCCCTCGGCGGTTGCTGCGGTGTCGGCGAGGACGCCATAGCCGGGATGACCGCCGCCGACGCGGGTGGTCTTCATGCCGCGCGAGGCGGCGAGATCGGCCGGACCGAGGCTCATCCCGTGCATGCGCGGACTTGCACCGGCGATCGCCTCGACATTGGCGACGCCCTCGGCGGTCTCCAGGATGGCGTGGATCTGGATCGGCCGGCCGATGCCGCCGCGGGCCTCGAGCTGGGCGAGGAGCTGGTCGAGATAGTGGATGTCCCAGGGGCCCTCGACCTTCGGCAGCATGACGACGTCGAGGCGGTTGCCGACGGCGGGCACGATCTCGAGCAGGTCGTCGAGCGCCCAGGGGCTGTTCAGGCAGTTGATGCGGGTCCACAGGCCGGCGCCGTCGGCCGGCATCGCCTTCGCCATCTCGATGAAGCCGCGGCGGGCGGCGATCTTCTGGTCGGCGGGAATGGCGTCCTCGAGATTGCCGAGCAGGACGTCGACCTGGCGGGCGAGCTCGGGCACCTTGGCACGGATCTTCTCGTTCTGCGGCGGCACGAAATGGATCATACGCTCGCCGTGCTGCCGTTCCTCAGCGCCCCGCTCGTCACGACGCCGCACGACATGGTGCTGCTGACCCTGTTCGGCGCCGGCCAGCTCGGGCTCGGCCTCGCCCTCTTTGCCTATGGCGCGCCACATCTGCCGGCCGCCCAGACCGCGCTCCTCAACGCCCTCGAGCCGATCCTCGGCCCGCTCTGGGTCTGGATGGTGATCGGCGAGCGGCCGAGCGATGCGACGCTGATCGGCGGCGCCGTGGTGCTCGCCGCGCTGCTCGTGCACACGCTCGACGGGCTGAAGCGGCGCTGAGTGGGCACCGGGCTCGACGGGCCCTGGTGGAGCGAATTCGACATTTCAGTCCCGGGGACGGTCAGGCTCGTTCTCAAATGTTGAATTCCAAAGCTCCACTAAGATCATAGGCTTGCTAGTGGTCCTGCTGAATCCGACATTTGCTCGGGAGTGGGCTTAGTCGGGATGCAAATGCGGGTTGGGACCACTAGCCGAATGGCCGAGGTCTCGGCGCTCGCATCCGACCTTCCGTCGTCATAGTGTAGCCAGCCTTGGGACGTAGCGGCCGAAGCCGCGGGGGGAGCGAGGCGAAGATGGGCGTGGGGACGGATCGGTCCGGTGCTTCGGAAGGGCGCCGGCAGGGGGCAGGTCGGGCGTTTCCCGGCATGGCAGCGGCGGTCCTTGCTGCGCTCCTGGCGGCGCTGCTCGTCGTGCCGCTCGGGCCGGCGCTGGCGAGCCAGGTCGCCGAAGCCGCCGTCGAGCCCGTCCTCGTCGCCGGCATTCCGCTCGATTTCATCCTGTTCGCAGCGACGCTCGCCGGTGTCGCGCTGTTCCACCACCAGACCCTGCAGGTGGCGCTCACCGGCCTTGCCGTGATCGTGCTCTACAAGGTGCTCGTCACCGGCTTTGCCCACGGTGCGGGGCTGACGGGCCTTGCCATCCATCTCGGCCACGAATGGGTGACGCTCGCCAATCTTTTCTGCCTGCTGATGGGCTTTGCGCTGCTGGCGCGTCATTTCGAGGAGAGCAAGTTTCCCGATCTGATGCCGGCGATCCTGCCCGACGACTGGACCGGCGCCTTCGCGCTCCTCGCCCTCGTCTTCGTGCTGTCGGCCTTCCTCGACAATATCGCGGCGGCGCTGATCGGGGGCACGGTGGCGCGCGAGGTGTTCCGCGGCAAGATCCATATCGGCTATCTGGCGGCGATCGTGGCGGCCTCGAATGCGGGGGGCTCGGGCAGCGTCGTCGGCGACACCACGACGACCATGATGTGGATCGACGGGGTCGATCCGCGCGACGTGCTGCACGCCTATATCGCGGCCGTGATCGCCCTCGTCGCCTTCGGCATCCCGGCCTCGCTCCTGCAGCAGAAGGTCAGCCCGATCATGCGCAATCCGCCGTCGGGCCTCAAGATCGACTGGACGCGCTTCGGCCTCGTCGGCGTCATCCTGGTCTCGGCGATCGGTGCCAATGTGACCGCCAATCTGTTCTTCCCGGACTGGCTCGAACGGCTGCCGATCCTCGGGCTCGCGGTCTGGACGGCGATCCTCGTCACCGGTCTCGTCAGGAGGCCCGACTTCAAGGTTCTGCCCGAGACCTTCCGCGGCACGCTGTTCTTGCTCTCACTCGTCACCGCGGCCTCGATGATGCCGGTCGACCGGCTGCCGGAGGCAAGCTGGCATTCGGCGCTCGGGCTCGGCTTCGTGTCGGCGGTGTTCGACAATATTCCGCTGACGGCACTGGCGCTGAAACAGGGCGGCTACGATTGGGGCGTGCTCGCCTTCGCGGTCGGCTATGGCGGCTCGATGGTGTGGTTCGGCTCGTCGGCCGGGGTGGCGCTCACCAATCTGTTTCCCGAGGCCAAATCGGTCGGCCAGTGGGTCCGTGGCGGCTGGTTCGTGGCGGTCGGCTATGTCGTCGGCTTCGCGGGGCTGATGCTGCTCTATGGCTGGTTTCCGCACGCGCCGCATCATTGAAGCGGGGCGGGGGGACCTGCCCCGTCAGCTCCATTTGCGGTTCGACCACATCCACTGCTCGGGGCATTCGCGGATCCAGGCCTCGAACTGGGCCTGGATGGCCGCGGTGATGGTGCGGATGTCCTCGGCCATGTTGCTCGTGCGGGGCACCTTCAGCTCCTTGACCTCGAGGACGAAGCGGGAGGAGCGGCCCTCGCGCAGGCAGCGGGCGATCCAGATGCGCGAGCCGGCGCGCCGCGCGATCATGGCCGGCACGGGTGTCGATTTGGCGAGCTTGCCGAAGAAGGGGACCGGCAGGCCGTTCTTGTCGTAGAGGTCGGAGACGATGCCGAGGCGACCGCCCTTCCTCACATAGTCGATGATCAGGCGGGCGGTGCGCTGGCCTTCGGTGTTGTCGCCATAGGCCTTGCCCTTGGCGAGCAGGCCGCCGGGAAAGAGGTCGCGGCGCTGGGCGCGCAGATAGGCGTCGACATAGGGGTTCTTGACCAGCCGGTAGATGGCGGCCGGATTGCCGCCCCAGCGGGCCATCGGCCAGCTCGACAGCTCCCAGTTGCCCATGTGCAGGGTGACGCCTACGGCCGAGCCCATCTTGCCGGTGTAGCGCTCGAAGATGCGCGGATCGCGGACGCGGAGGCGGTCGGCCTCCTTGAGGACGCGGTCGATCTGCATGGTCTCGACCATGACGCGGCCGAGATTCTCCCACATGGCGAGGGAGATGCGGCGGCGCTCGGCCTCGGGCATGTCGGGGAAGGCGACGGCGAGATTGGCCATGGTGCGGCGCTGGCGTCGGCCGTGCGGGGCGAGGAGCCGCCAGGCCCGCGCCGAGAGGCCGCTCGCGAGGTCGAGCGGAAAGAGCCGGACGAGGCCGACGATCGCCCTCAGGAGCAGATATTCGAGCCGGTGGCGGAGGTCGAGAAGGGACGGCATGAGGGGCTCGTCGGCGATCGGTTGCTTCTGGCGGGTCGGCGATCAATGAGTGCGGGTGCGACCGGTTCCCGGCCGATCTAGAGCATGTCCGACCGGGATGGGATCGGTTTGACGGTGTCGAGCAGGCTCCAACCCCTTCTCCAGAGTTTTGTTCACGCTTTCGATGCTTGCGCGGGCGCTGGCATCTCGACCGAGGTCGTTCACGCTCGCTTGTTCGCTCGCATCTCGACCGATCAGGCCTTTGCCTCAGAGTCTGATTCACGCTCTCGACGCTCGCTGTCGCTCGCATCTCGACCGATCAGGCTCTCTTTGCTGGAGAGTCTGATTCACGCTCTCGACGCTCGCTGTCGCTCGCATCTCGACCGATCAGGCTCTCTTTGCTGGAGAGTCTGACTCACGCTCTCGACGCTCGCTCGTTCGCTCGCATCTCGACCGATCAGGCTCTCTTTGCCGGAAGGTCTGATTGAGGTCAGATCCGGGCGCTGCCGGAGGCCGGCAGGTCGCCGTGCTCCGGACGACGGCGCATCAGGGTCGGCAGCGGGCCGACGGGGGCTAGTCCGCGGCGCATGAGCGCCCGTTTGAGGGCCGGAACGGCCGCCATGACGTGCAGCCCGGCGCCGCGGGCGAGCTGAAGCGGCAGAAGCCCCGAGACGAGCGAGCGATTGAGCATATCGACAGCGAGAAGCCGCGCCTCGACATCGGCCCGGCGGGCACGCTCATAGGGTCTCAGCGCCGCCATGCTGCCGGGATCGCGTCCATCATCGAGGGCCGCCGCGACGGCGTCGGCGAGCATCGCCACGTCGCGGAGCCCGAGATTGAGCCCCTGGGCGCCGATCGGGGGCATGGCATGGGCGGCCTCGCCGACGAGCACGGCGCGCGGCGCGGTGAAGGCGCGGGCGGAGAGGCTGGACAGCGGATAGGAGGCGCGCCGGCCGATGTCGCCGACGGCGCCGAGCAGGCCTTTCAGGCGGGTCTCGATGGCGTCGCGGATCTCGGCCTCGGTCATCGCCATGATCTCGGCCGCACGCTCGGGCCGCTCGACCCAGACGAGGCTGGAGGCATTGCCTGGCATCGGCACGGTGGTGAAGGGGCCGGGATCGCGGTGGAACTCGGTCGAGACGCCGCCATGGGGCGGGAATGGCGGAAGCTGGTGACGACGGCGACCTGATCGTGATGCCAGGCGCGGCAGGTGATGCCGGCCGCCTCGCGAACCGGCGAACGGCGGCCGTCGGCGCCGACGACGAGGCGGGCGGCTATGGTGCGGCCATCAAGGAGCGTGAGCTCGGCCGGCTCGGGCTCGCGCGCGGCCGGCAGGGCGATGCTCGCGACCGTCGCCCCGGCATAGAGGGTGATCCGCGGATGGCCCTTCACGGCCTCGTAGAGTCGGCGCGCGAGGAAGGGCGTCGAGATATTGGTGGCGAGCGCGCTCTCGCCGAGCTCGGCAGCGGAAAAGAGCGTTTCCGGGGCGCGCAGGAGCCAGCCGGTGTCGTCGAGCAGGCGGATCGCGGCAAGCGGGGCGATCGCGGCCGCGCAGTCGCGCCAGAGGCCGAGATTGTCGAGGAATGCGACCGAGGTCGGGAACAGTGCGGCCGTCCGCGTGTCGAGCGCATCGCCGGGGGCCTCGGGCTCGGGCCCGATGACTGCCACGGAGAGGCCTTGCGTCTTCACCAGAGCAAGCGCTGCGGCAAGGCCGGTCGGCCCGGTCCCGACGACGACGATCTCATGTCGGTCATGGATGAGTGTCACGGCAGGCTCCCGGCAACGGCAAGTGATCGCGAGATCGGTGCCACGGGCCGGCGGCGCCGCCACGGCGGAGGCCAAGAAGCCGGTGCCGTGCGAATGGCCCCTCATGATGGCGCCCCGCTCTCCGGGATCATGGATAGCACGCCCGCGCCGCAAGCTTGCAGCGGACAAAGTGCCTCTCGCACCACGACGGGGCGGAAGACGCGGAAGGCGCGGTGGCGCTTCGGTTGCGAATCCGGACAGCACCGAGGACTCGATTCCCGGTGGATCAGGCGCCTCAGACACCGATCCCAGTGGGAATCGCGACCACGGAAATGGCACTCTCCAGGCGCCCGGAGGGGAGATCAAAGCTGCTTCCGACAGGGCCAGGGGACGGAAAAAGCCTGAAATTTCCGTTAACTGGAGGGGGTGAGTGACAGATCGGCCACAACGTGGCCCGTTTTCCCCGCTGCCCGAGTTGCACTGCTTTACTCTCCCACCGGGCATCGCCTATGACTCGTTCATCAAGTCGAGTCGTGTGACGCGCTAGTAGGGGTTCGGTGCCGCCCAACGGGACGGCGAACCCGCCGAAGTGAAGCGCCTCCACGGACTAACCCGTCATCCAGTCACGGTTGCGTTGTTTGCGTGGCGTCCGGCCAAGGATATCGCGCGCCCCGAAGCGGCGTCGGTCTCCAAGGTTCCCGGCGGGTCATGCGCGTATGCGCTGCCGCCACCGAAGATCTTCGAAACGAACTGAAGTGGAGATGGAAATGATTGGGGGACTGATGAAGACGACCAGTCGCTTTGCCATCGCCGCGGCGGCCAGCGTTCTGATGGGTGGGTTCGCAGTGACCCCCACGAAGGCGGCTGACCTCGGCGGCGATTGCTGCGCCGACCTCGAGGAGCGCGTTGCCGAGCTCGAGGCGACCACGGTCCGCAAGGGCAACCGCAAGGTGTCGGTCACGCTCTACGGCTGGGTCAACCAGGCGGTCCTGTGGTGGGACAACGGCGAGGAGTCGGACATCTACGTCACCGACGTCAGCTACGGCGAGTCGCGCTTCGGCGTGAAGGGCTCGGGCACGCTGCGTCAGGGCACCGAGATCGGCTATCGCCTCGAGCTCGGCACCTCGAAGGATGGCACGATCGGCCTCGATGCCAACGACCAGGACGACTTCGAGCGGATCCGCATCCGTCAGGCCTACTGGTACTGGAAGGACGACCGCATGGGCACGCTGACCGTCGGTCAGCAGTACCCGGCTTCGTCTGGCACGGGTGCTGTCGAGGTCGGTGGCGCCGGTGGCTGGGTGTCCTACAACCAGGGCGCTTCGGATGCCTACGGCGGCTTCACGATCTATGACGCGACGGCGGGTGCCTACACGTCGCTGTCGTGGTTCGCGGCCATCCCGAACTTCGACCCCGGCCGTCTCAACCTCGTCAAGTACACCTCGCCCGAGTTCGCCGGCTTCACGGCCTCGGCCTCGTGGGGTGAGGACGACCGTTGGGATGTCGGCCTGACCTACTCGAAGGACTGGAACGGCGTCTACGTCGCAGCCGGCGTCGGCTACTTCGTCGATGACGACAATGGCGACGGCAACGTCTATTCGGGTGGCAAGGAAGAGGTCTTCTCGGCCTCTGCCGGTGTCTACCACGCCGCTTCGGGCGTCTACGGCGAACTGGGCTACATGAAGCGTAACCCGGAGCTGGTGGATCTCGACACGACGTCGATCTACGCCAAGGTCGGCCTTCGCAAGAACTGGCATGGTCTGGGCGAGACGGACATCTACGTCGAGTACCAGAAGGTCACCGATGCGATTGCGGATGACACGAGCGGCACGATGTGGGGTGTCGGCATCGGTCAGGATCTCGATGCGGTCGGCGCGACGGCTTACCTGAGCTACCGCCACAACGAGGCTGATCTCGACGCCATCGGCATCGACGCTGCCGACTTCGACACGGTCATCGCCGGCATGGTCGTGCCCTTCTAAGGCACGTCTCATCCGACAGATGGATTGGAAAGGGGCGCCTTGGCGCCCCTTTTCTGCTTTTCGTGGCAGGAGCTTGGCCTCGCCTGCCCACCCTCTCGTTCGCTTCGAGGGCCACCTCCTTCGATGCGGGCGGACGGGCTGCCGATAGGATATGATGTCGATGGCCGGGGGGTGAATGGCTGCGCGACGTTTACCGGTCGCCATCCCGCAAGTCCTTCAACTGTCTGATTTTGCCGGCGAATTTCTCTCGTTCCTGGCGGATTGTCGGGCTGGATCCGGGCGAAGGTTTCCGGATTGGCCGGATCGAGCATAACCCTGTGGATTGTGCTGTGGCTGCTCTGACACAGGGGGGTGTGATTCGAGTTGCGGTGGCACCAAAGCCGTTGTGGGGAGGCGGGGGGCTCGGTTAAGTGATGCTCGTAGGTTCGGACTGAAAAGTCGCATAACGGTCCGTTCCGGATGCCGCCTCGATCGGTGAGCCGGTTGGGCAGTCGGGTGGACCGAAGCGGGTCGCTTGAAACGCAAGGTCGGAACAAGCTTAGGTAACGGTGGAGTGGAGATGACTATGTTTGGGGGACTGACGAAGACGACCAGTCGCTTGGCCATCGCCGCGGCGGCCGGCATGCTGATGGGTGGGATGAGCGTCCCGGCCAAGGCAGCCGACCTTGGCGGCGACTGCTGCGCGGACCTTGAGGAGCGCGTTGCCGAGCTTGAGGCGACGACGGTCCGCAAGGGCAACCGCAAGGTGTCGGTCACGCTGTACGGCTGGGTGAACCAGGCCGTCATGTGGTACGACAACGGCGAAGAGTCCGACGTCTACGTTGTGGACAACGCTCATGCCGAGTCGCGCATCGGCGTGAAGGGCTCGGGCAAGGTTCGTCCCGGCCTGTCGATCGCTTATCGCCTCGAGCTCGGCACCTCGGCCGATCGCAACGGTGGCGTGGACGCCAATGACGCCGACGATGCAGCCCGCATCCGCATCCGTCAGCTGTGGTGGTCGATCACCGACGACAATCTCGGCACGATCACGGTCGGCCAGCAGTATCCTGGCAGCGCCGGCACGGGCGCGACTGAGGTTGGTGGCGCCGGCGGCTGGGAGGATTACTCCTTCGGCGCGACGGATGCTCTCAACATCAGCGTCTATGACTCGGTCGCCGGCACGTATGTCGGCTCCTGGTTCGCTCGTCTGCCGAACCTCGACCCCGGCCGTCTCAACCTCGTCAAGTACACCTCTCCCGAGTTCGCGGGCTTCACGGCCTCGGCTTCGTGGGGTGAGGACGACCGTTGGGATGTCGGCCTGACCTATGCCAAGGACTGGAACGGCGTCTATGTGGCGGCCGGCGTCGGCTACTACGAGGACACCGACAACGGTGACGGCAACGTCTACTCGGGCGTGAACAGCGACGTGGAGAAGGTGTGGAGCGCCTCGCTCGGTATCTACCACGCGGCTTCGGGCCTGTACGGCGAGGCTGGCTACTTCAAGTATGACGACGATCTGGGCGGCGTGTCGCTCATCGACGCCAGCACCTGGTACGGCAAGATCGGTATCCGCAAGAACTGGTCGGGCATGGGCGAGACCGACATCTATGCCCAGTGGCAGCACTCTGACGACTTCATGGGCAATGCCACCGACGCCGACATGTATGGCGTTGGCCTCGGTCAGGACATCGACGCGGTCGGTGCCACGGCTTACCTGAGCTGGAAGCACTACCAGGCTGACGAGACGGCGATCGGCAACAATGTCGACGATCTCGACACGGTCACCGCCGGCATGATCGTTCCCTTCTAATCCATCACGGATTGGAAATCGGACAGACGGGAAGGGGCGCTTCGGCGCCCCTTTCTGCGTTTGGTGGGCCTTCGGGCGTCGAGGCCAAGCACCTTGCTGCAAAGGGGGAATGGTGGCCCGGGTCCGGAACGCGGTGATGGCCAATCAGTTGGCGCGGGTTCGGGGTTGTCCACCCATCGATCTCGCTCCATGGCCGATAGGTTCCGCACTTGCGGGCTCGGGCATGTCGGCGGTTTGGGGCCAGGTGGACGGGCGGGAGACCCGGATCGGGACGGGTTGCCTCGGCAGGGGCGGGGGGCTATCAGGCTCGGGGTCCCGTCGCGTCCGGTTGTCTCTCTGACATCTGCGATCCCTGTCCCGCTGAAAGGTCTGCCATGATTCCCCGCTACAGCCGGCCCGAGATGGTCGCGATCTGGTCGCCCGAGACACGGTTCCGCATCTGGTTCGAGATCGAGGCGCATGCGGCCGACGCCATGGCCGAGATCGGCGTCATTCCCCAGAGTGCGGCCCGGACGATCCGCGAGAAGGGGAGTGCCGCCCGGTTCGACATCGATCGCATCGAGGCGATCGAGCGCGAGACCCGGCACGACGTCATCGCCTTCCTCACGCATCTGGCCGAGATCGTCGGTCCCGATGCGCGGTTCGCCCATCAGGGCATGACCTCGTCAGACGTGCTCGACACCTGCCTCGCCGTTCAACTGACCCGCGCCGCCGATCTGCTGATCGCCGGGGTCGACCGGCTGCTGGCGGCCCTGAAGGCACGGGCTTTCGAACATCGCTCGACCGTCACGATCGGCCGCAGCCACGGCATTCATGCCGAGCCGACCACATTCGGCCTGAAGCTCGCCGAGGCCTATGCCGAGTTCGCGCGCGGCCGGACCCGGCTCGTCGCGGCGCGGGCCGAGGTGGCGACGGCGGCGCTGTCGGGCGCGGTCGGCACCTTCGCCCATATCGATCCGCGCATCGAGGCGCATGTGGCGGACAGACTCGGCCTCGCCGTCGAGCCGGTCTCGACGCAAGTGATCCCGCGCGACCGCCACGCCATGTTCTTCGTGACGCTCGCCGTCATCGCCTCCTCGATCGAGCGGCTCGCAACCGAGATCCGTCATCTGCAACGAACCGAGGTCCTGGAGGCGGAGGAGTATTTC